>CAVSSS010000008.1:0-696706 GCA_963730555.1 uncultured Alphaproteobacteria bacterium
ACGCGCCAGCGGGGATAGTCGAGGCCGTAGGGACGCAGGCGCGCGTTGATCGCCCGCGTGCGTCGCGCGAGGATCTGACTGAAATAGAAAAAGAGATGATCCTCGAGCTTGAAAGCCGGGGCCGCGCCCTCTTTTCCTTCGCGCACGCGCTTTGGCAATTGTCCTCCGCCTCGCCGCTGGCGCAAACTAGGTTGACTTGCACATATTGTGCGCCAGTATGCCGTCGTGGCAACCGAAAGGACACGACCATGTCGTTGGCGCCCGGAATCACCAAGGCTGGCGAGGGCCTCGAGAACATCGCCTGGAACATTCTTGGCCAGACCTATGTGCCCAAGGCCGTGTCCGAGAGCGCCTTCGCCTGGCACGCGACCTTTCCGCCGGACACGTTCGTGCCGCCTCACATCCACCCGATGCAGGATGAGTTCATCTACATGTTCGAGGGCCAGTTCGAGATGATGCTCGATGGCCGCACGGTCTTCTCCAATCCCGGCGATCTCGTGCGCATGCCGATGGGGCTGCCGCACGCGATCTACAACAAGTCGGGACGGACGGTGAAATGCCTGTTCTGGGTCTCGCCGACGCGTCGGCTCTATGACCTCTTCTGGGGGATCCACAACATGGCCGAGCAGACGCCGGCCGAGGTGGTCGCGCTGTCCGCCAAGCACGAAGTCGACTTCCTTCCGCCGCCTGAAGAGGCGAAGTGAACTTGCGCCGAAAGTAAGGGGCGGACCCCGTGAAAGTGCTCATTGCGGGCGCGGGCGTTGGTGGGTTGACGCTTGCGCTCATGCTTCATCGGCGGGGCGTCGAAACCGTCATTTTCGAGCAAGCCACCGAGATCCGGGAGGTCGGCGTCGGCATCAACATCCTCCCGCACGCCATCAAGGAGCTCGCCGCCCTCGACCTCCTGCCCAAGCTTGACGCCGTCGGCATCCGCACCAAGGAACTTCACTACGTGAGCCGGCTCGGCCAGAAAGTATGGAGCGAACTGCGCGGCATGGCCGCCGGCTTCGACTATCCGCAGTTCTCGATCCATCGCGGCCGGCTGCAGAAGGCGATCCACGACGAAGTCATCGCCGAACTCGGTCCTGGCGCGGTGCGCACGGGGCTTCGGCTGCAAGGCTTCATGCAGGACGAGGGCGGGGTGGTGGCGCATTTCACGGACGCGAAGTCCGGGGTGAGCAGCGAGACGGTGCGCGCCGACGTGCTTGTTGGCGCGGATGGCATCCACTCCCTCGTGCGCCGCCAGTTCTATCCGAAGCAGGGCCGCCCGAAATGGCAGGGCCTTATGCTCTGGCGCGGCGCAGCGGAATGGCCGAAGTTCTTGACTGGCGGGTCGATGTATATCGCTGGCGGCATGAGCGCGAAGATTGCGCTCTATCCTATCGCCCCGGGCTCGACGCCGGACACGCGCCTCACCAACTGGGCGATCGTCTCGCGCATCGCCGACGGCGAGATCACGCCCGCGCCAACCGATTCCTGGTCGCGAATGGGGCGAATGGACGAGGTGATCCCTTACGCCCGGCGCTTCAACGTTCCGGGCGTAGATGTCGAGGGGCTGGTGCGCTCGACGTCGGTCTGCTGGGAATACCCCATGTGCGACCGCGATCCGCTGCTGCATTGGAGCTATGGCCGCGTCACTCTGCTCGGCGACGCCGCTCATCCGATGTACCCGGTAGGCTCGAACGGTGCGGCGCAGGCGATCCTCGACGCGCGCTCTCTCGCCGACTGGCTGCGGAAGGCGGACCACCCGATGCAGGCGCTGCACGAGTACGAACGCGACCGCTTGCCTAAGACCGCGGAGATCGTGCGCCTCAACCGCAAAGGGGGACCCGAGCGGGTGATCGACGAGGTCGAGAAACTCGCCCCCGCGGGCTTCGAATCCGTCGATCGCGTGCTCAGCCATGCCGAGCGCGAGGCGATCGTCAAGGGCTACGCCAGCAAAGCCGGCTTCACCCAGAGCCAGGTCAACAAGTGAAGACACGCGCAGCGAGTGCGCTCGAGAAGGATTATTGATCAAGCGAGCGATCTCAGCTGGAAGCGTTGGATCTTGCCGGTCTGCGTCTTCGGCAAGGCCTCTACGAACCGCACCGCGCGCGGATATTTGTAAGGAGCAATGGCCCCCTTGACGTGATTTTGCAGCCTAAGCGCGGTCGCTTCGTCCGAGGCGACGCCCGGCTTCAGCACGACGAAAGCGGCGACGATCTGCCCCCGCTCCTCGTCGGGAATCCCGATCACCGCGCATTCGCTGACGCATTCGTGCATAAGAAGCGCCGCCTCCACCTCGGGGCCGGCGATGTTGTAGCCGGACGAGATGATCATATCGTCGTTGCGCGCGGCGAAACGAAAATAGCCTTCCTCATCCTGACTGAAGGCGTCGCCCGTTACATTCCATCCGTTCTGCACGTAGTCCTGCTGACGGGCGTCGGCGAGATAGCGGCAACCTGTTGGGCCGCGAACCGCGAGCCGCCCAATTGTTCCGCGTGGAGCTTCATTGAAGTCCTTGTCGACGACCTTCGCTTCGTAGCCTGGGACGGGCTTCCCAGTCACGCCTGGCCCTCGGTCATCGAGACGGCAGCCGATGAACACATGCAGCATTTCCGTCGAGCCTATGCCGTCGAGGATCGGCACGCCGGTGCGCCTCGTCCAGGCTTCGTAGACCGGAGCGGGAAGCGTCTCGCCCGCCGACACGGCCAGGCGAAGCGAGGAAAGATCGGCTCCCTCGTCCATCGCCGCGAGCATCGCGCGATAGGCGGTCGGGGCCGTGAAGCAGACGGTCGCCTTGTGGGTTTCGATGATCTTGACGAGGTTCGGCGGGGTTGCGCTTTCGATCAGCACGGCGGAAGCGCCGAAGCGCAAAGGAAAGACAGCAAGTCCACCGAGCCCAAAGGTGAAGGCGATCGGAGGCGAACCGACGAACACGTCGTCGGGCCGAACCTGAAGCACCTCCTTCGCATAGACGTCGGCGATGATGAGGATGTCGCGATGAAAGTGCATTGTCGCCTTCGGCGAGCCAGTTGTTCCCGAGGTGAAGCCAAGCAACGCGACGTCGTCGCGCCCTGTGGGGACGGCGGCCAAGGTCACGGGCTTTTGAGCGCGAGGCGGTCAAGCTCGGCGTCGTGGTTGGCGGTGCCGTCGAAGCCGACGACGCTTTTGAGAAAGCGGCTTTCCTTGGCGCAGGCGACCAGTTCATCCAGGATGCGGGTGTCGCAGAGCGCGAGTCCAATTTCGGCCTTGTCGACGATCTTCGTCAGTTCTCCCGCCCGCAGCATCGGCATTGTGTTGACCACGACCGCGCCCGCCTTGGTCGCGGCGAGCCAGCAGGCGATCATCGCCGGATTGTTCGCCGAGCGGATCAGAATTCGATTGCCGGGCTTGACGCCATAATCCTCGATGAGCGCCCGGGCCAGACGGTTGCTCCAATCCGCAAGCTCCTTGTAGGTGCGGCGCCGGCCATGGCCGACGAGGGCGGTATGGTCGCCAAAGCCGCGCTCGACCATGCGGTCGGTCAGTTCGACTGCGGCGTTCACGTAGTCTGGATAGTGGAGCCCGTGGAGGCGAAACTCTGGCCATTGATCGGGCGGCGGCAGATTGTCGCGCGCGAACGTATCGAGATGAGCGGTGGGACCGAGCATGGGTTGTGGTTCCTCCGTCGGTCGCCCGGACCGGGATCAGGGCGCCGATTCAGAAGCTCTTGCCCTCAAGCCCTGTCAATCCGCGCGGCCCCGCCGCCTTGCCCTCGGCTTCAGGGAAGATCAGCCTGGCGCGGGCGAGAGCCTGGAAGCATGCGGTTTATGCATAGACTTACGCAAGCAAAACCAAACAAAAACGGCCTAAGTGATGGTAAATTGACTTGCATTTGCTTTCATTTATTTTTCCGAATCGGGACTTTTCAACGGGTTATGGGCGAAAAAATAAAAAATCTCCTCCATCTTCAGCGGGCTCCTGGGTTGCACAAAACGCAACCCTCTGCCCTCTTCTATGGTCCTCCTCCTGGACGCGACGGCTGTTTGCCTAACCAGACTATAGTATATCACGAATTCAGTTTTCTCGTAAATAGATTGTTTCGCGGACCGCTCCAAGAGCCAAATGCGCAAGGGCCGAGAGACCGCCTCAACCGCCGGGGAGATCGACCGCTCCGCCGATCCTCTGCGCGATGAGGCGCGTGAGCCGCGCCAGGATCGGCTCGGGAACATCGACCCCTGACAAAACCCAGGTCAGGCCGGACAAGTTCAAATGCACGCGGTACCGCCCTTCGGGGCTGTCGAGGCCAACCACGAAGCTCCGAGGACCGTCGAAATGAGAGTTTATCAGGACCTCCAGCGGGTGCGCGCGGAGCGCCTCGCCGAGCGAGGGCATGCCCAGGATCGTCCCTGCGTCCTTGCCGCCCGCGCTCCGGACGCTCATTCGCCCCTGGTTCAGAAGCGCCGCGATGGTCTCAGGCGTCAGGAGGGCGCGCAGCAGCATCTCGGCCGCCGAGCCGTTGAGAAAGACGCCCGGCCGAAGCGGCGGCGACTTTTGGAGTTGCGGATTCTCGTTGAGAAAGGCGCGCGAGATTTGGGCGCTCAAGGAGCGAATGAGCGCCTGGAGATCGACGCGCTCCATCACCGCTCCCACGTCGCCGCGCTGGGCCGCAGAAGCCAGCTGCGCCGCCCCAGCGAGCGCCCAACCCCAATAGGCCGCGATAAGGAGGAGCAGCGCGACCCCGGCGCGAATGACCATTCGCATAGGTCCACCCTACCAAGAGGCGGTCGCCGGGTCACGCCCTTGGGCGTGGTTCGTCGTCATGGCCTGGCTTGGTGCACGAGGTTCTTCGTCGGCATGCCGTATCCTGCCGCCGCAGGGCGCCGGCGTAACCGATGAGCGCTTCGAGAAGCATCGATACGGGACCGCCCTCGGGCGCCGGAAGCTTGGGCAAAGTCTTGTGTAATTCCGAAATAAATGCTATAAGTATCCCCGTAGCGAATTCCAGAGGCCCGTTATTGCGACGAACGAAGCAGCGAAGCAATTAACGGATCGCGCGGCATCGCGCTTCATCCGTGATCGACGCGTCGGCCTCATCGCCCGTCGAAAGACGGGCGTCTCACGACGCCTCCAGGGCCTCCCTAGCGATGACGATTAGCCTGACTAAATGCTAAACCGAAAAGCTCACCCCGCAGCCGCAGGAGGCGACCGCATTCGGGTTCTTGACCCTGAACGACTGGCCCATCAGGTCGTCGACGAAATCGAGCTCGGCGCCTTTGAGCATCTCGAGCGATACCGGATCGACCAGCACGGTCGCGCCGTCGCGGGTCACCGCCACGTCGTCCTCGGCGCGACTCCGGTCGACATCGAAAGAATATTGAAAGCCCGAGCAGCCGCCGCCCTTGACCGAGATGCGCAAAGCGGCGCCGGCTTCGCCCTTGAGGATCGCATTCAACCGCCGCGCGGCGCTCGCGCTGATCGAGACGCCCTCGAGGGCGGAGACCGCTTCATTCATGACAACAGCCTTTAATCGCTTGCGCCGCCAAGCCGGCGCCATCAAGAATCCCTGGACCCCAAGATATGGACGCCGGGTGAAGAGCGCAATGTCAAGGCGGACGGCGGACGACACAAGCCTGACGGCACGCGCGCCTTACGCCGCCGACCCCGCGCGAGGGCGGCGGCTGATCGCCGAGCCGCCGTCGGCGACGCGGACCGAGTTCCAGCGCGACCGCGACCGCATCGTCCATTCGACCGCCTTCCGCCGGCTCGCCCACAAGACGCAAGTGTTCGTCGATCACGAGAGCGACCATTTCCGCACCCGTCTCACCCATACGATCGAGGTGGCGCAGATCGCCCGCGCGCTCGCGCGCGCCTTGAGGCTCGACGACGACCTCGCCGAAGCGATCGCGCTTGGCCACGACCTCGGCCATACGCCGTTCGGGCATACCGGGGAGGACGCGCTGAACGCCGCAATGGCGGAGCACGGCGGCTTCGACCACAACAGCCATGGCTTACGCATCGTCACCGAGCTCGAGCGGCATTACGCTGCGTTCGACGGACTCAATCTAACCCAGCCGACGCTGGCCGGGCTCGTCAAGCACAACGGGCCGCTGCTCGAGGCCTCGGGCGCGCCGGCCGAGCGCTACCGGGCGGGAGGCGTTCCGGCCGCGGTCCTCGCTTATGATGAGCGGCAGAGACTGGACTTGAGTCTCCATGCGAGCCTCGAGGCGCAAGCGGCTGCAATCGCGGACGATATCGCCTATGACGCGCATGACATAGACGACGGCTTGCGCGCCGGCCTGTTCTCGCTCGCCGAGCTTCGCGCCGCCGTTCCTTTTATCGATGGCCTGATGAGTGAGGTCGACAATCTCCATCCCGGCCTCGAGGAGCCCCGCGCGATTCATGAGCTGACCCGCCGCATCATCACGCGGTTCATCGAGGACGCGATCGGCGAGAGCAGCCGGCGGATCGCTGAATCGAAGGTCATGAGCCCCGAGGGGGTCGCAACGGCCGGGCGCACGCTGGTCGGGCATTCGGCCGACATCGAGGCGGCCGATCGCGACATCAAGGCCTTTCTCTTCACCCGCATGTACCTGCATCCGGACGTCAAAAGGGTCCGCCACAAGGCGGATGCGATCGTGCGGCGCCTGTTCGAAGCCTATATGAGCGACCCGTCGTCGATGCCGCCGGAATGGGCGGCCCGAGTGGAGAAGGGCGAGCGAGCGCGCGCGGTCGCCGACTATATCGCTGGCATGACAGACCGGTTCGCGATCGCCGAGCATGCGCGGATTTTTGACGGCGCGTCCGACTTGCGATAGAGGCGCGCGCTTCCGCTGTAGGGCGCGCTCCGTAGCCCGTCGTCAGAGGGGCGTTCTTTCGAACGCCCTTTGGTGCGCGCTGGCGCTGTCGGCGACGCCGCCCTGCAGACGCCGGTCTGGGAGACCCATGAACATTTTCGCCGACTTTCAGTCGCGCATCGCCGGCCTGCTCGAAAGACGGATCGCAGGCGGCGAATTGCCGCGCGGCCTCGATCTTGGCCGTTTCGTCGTCGAGCCGCCGCGCGAGGCGGCCCATGGCGACCTCTCGACCAATGCGGCGATGGTCTATGCGAGGGAAGCAAAGCAAGCGGGTTCAAGTCCGCGTGCTCTCGCGGAAGGTCTTGTCGCTGACCTTAAGCTTGAACCGGACGTCCAGAGCGCCGAGGCCGCTGGCCCCGGCTTCATCAATATCGTTCTAAAGCCAGAGATTTACGAGCGCGTCCTGAAGACGGTTCTTATCCAGGGCGCGCGTTTCGGCGGCGGAGCGCCGAGCCCGGAAGGGCCAGTCAATGTCGAATATGTGAGCGCCAACCCGACCGGGCCGATGCATGTCGGCCATGCGCGCGGCGCGGTGTTCGGCGACGCGCTCGCGAGCCTCCTCATCTTCTCCGGCCGCGAGGCGACGCGCGAGTATTACATCAACGACGCCGGCGGCCAGGTCGACGTGCTCGCGCGCTCCGCATACCTGCGCTACCGCGAGGCGCTCGGCGAAGACATCGGCCCAATCCCCGAGGGCCTCTATCCCGGCGACTATCTCAAGCCCGTCGGCGAGTATCTCGAGTGCGAATTTGGCGCGGGGCTTGTGAGCAAGCCCGAGGCGGAATGGCTGCCGGTCGCGCGCAAGCGCGCCATAGAGGCGATGATGGCGATGATCCGCGACGATCTCGCCGCGCTCAACATTTCGCATGAGGTGTTCGCCTCGGAGCGGGCGCTGACCGGCGCGGACGGGGGCGAGGACCGCGTGCGCGAGACGATCGAATGGCTGCGCGCGAAAGGCCTCGTCTACCAGGGTCGGCTGCCGCCGCCCAAAGGCGCGCCCTCGGACGATTGGGAGGATCGCGAGCAGACTTTGTTCCGTTCGACCGGCTTCGGCGACGACGTCGATCGCCCGCTCATCAAGTCCGACGGCGGATACACCTATTTCGCCAGCGACATCGCCTACCACAAAACCAAGATCGATCGGAATTATCGCACTTTAGTCGACGTGTGGGGCGCGGACCACGGCGGCTATGTCAAACGTATGCAGGCTGCCGTCGCCGCGCTGTCGGACGGCAAGGCCAAACTCGAGGTGCGGCTATGCCAGCTTGTGCGTCTCATGCGCGCCGGCGAGCCGGTCAAAATGTCAAAGCGCGCCGGCGACTTCGTGACGTTGCGTGAGGTTGTGGATGAAGTCGGCGTAGACGCCGTCCGGTTCATGATGCTGATGCGCAAGAACGACGCACCGCTCGATTTCGATCTGGCGAAGGTGATCGAGCAAAGCCAGGAGAATCCGGTCTTCTACGTCCAGTACGCCCACGCTCGCTCCCGCAGCGTCTTAAGGCAGGGCAAGGCGGTCTTTCCGGACTTTGATCTCAGTCAGCAGGCGCTGGCTGAAGCCGACCTCTCGCTTTTGGCTGACGAAGGCGAGCGCGAGCTCATGCGAACCTTTGGGCAATATCTCCGCGTTGTTCGGCAGGCCGCCGAGGCCCACGAGCCCCACCGGATCGCCTTTTTCGCGCATGAGTTGGCGACGCGTTTTCATGCGCATTGGAATAGGGGGAAAGACGCGCCACGTTTGCGATTTGTTAACGAAAACGAACGAAATCTATCGTACGCGAGATTGGCTTTGGTCGCGGCCGTAAGCCTTGTTTTGGCCTCTGCGCTGTCAATTTTGGGCGTTAGCGCCCCCGAGGAGATGCGGTAGCGGATTTGTTAGCTTGGGCGGCGCCTGATGCCCGCTCTAAGGATGATCCGCGACGAGTGAGGTGACATGAGTGCTTCCCAGTCACGTGTGACGGATGAAATCAACCTTGACGAATTCGAGCGGCGATTGCGCGCCGCGGGGGCTCAGCAGGCGCAGGTCGAAGACCCGCTCGCGGAACTGTCCCGTCTGGTCGAATTCTCGCACATGGGGATCGCGAACGGCGAGACGCCGGCGCGGGCCGCGGCAGAGCCCGCCGCGCGCACGAAGCCCCTGACCTCGATCGAAACCGAGCCTCTTCGGCCAACGCTCGACGATGACGTGGAGGGGCTCGCTCCTGGCGCCTCCGAGGAGGATCGCGCGGCGCGGCGCGACTACGAGTTCGAGGCCCGCCATTCTGCGCCCGACCCGGGCGAGGAGCGCCGGCCCACGCGCTGGAAGATCGCCGTATCCGCGCTGGCGCTTGCGGGCGTCGCGATGATCGGCGCCGTCTTCGCGCTGAGACATGGGGCCCCGGGCTTTAGCAAGGATCCCCCGTTCATCGCTGCGGCTCAGGGACCGACGAAGGTCGCGCCGCCGAGTGACCAGACGGTCTCGACGTCCAACGACGCCGGAGCCACTCTGCTTCATGACAACGGCAAGCCCGGCGCTGTCAAAGTCGTCAATTCCGAGGAGCAGCCCGTTGACTTGAACGCGCAGGCCTCGGTCAATAACCCGCCTTCAGCCAATTCTCCGGCGCCGGGCGCAACCGACGCGACAGCGCTCGCCGCGACCATCAATACGCCGCTTGTCGCGCCGGCGCCCGCCGGGCCGCCGAAGGGGATGACCCCCGACTTCCCCGACCCGAAACCCGTGCGCACGATCTCGCTCCGGCCCGACGGGACGCCGATCGCCATGTCCAGTCCTCCTGATCAACCGGCAAGCGCCGCGAACGCCGCGCCAGCGCCGGCTGAGCAGCCAAGCAAGCCGGCAGAAGCGCCGAGCGCTTCTGCGCCAAGCACGCCTGCGCCGAAGACGACAAGCGAGGCGACGGGCGTCGCGCAGCCGTCGACGCCGAAGATCGAATTGCCGACCAAGCTTTCGCCCAAGTCGTCGGCGCGAGTGGCGGTTGGCAAGACCGACACGACGGCCCCTGAGGCGACCGCCCAGACGCCTGGCGAACCGACGCAGGATGGCGCTACGGCGAAGCCGGAAAAGGCGGCGAAGAAGCCGAAGCAGGTCGTTGACGCGAGCGAGACGACTGGAGCGATCGCGCCGCCCGTGGACGCCACAGCCGCGACGACCTCGGGCGGATGGTCAGTTCAACTGGCCGCCCCCAAGTCCGAGGCGGAGGCAAAGAGCACGGCGGCAAAGCTGAACAGCAAGTACAGCGCCGAACTCAACGGATCCCAAATCGGAGTGCATAAGGCGGAGGTCAAGGGCGAAACGATCTACCGCTTGCGCGTGAGCGGCCTGACGAAGGCTGACGCAGCGGCGCTCTGCGCTCGACTCAAGGGCGAGGGTGGACAGTGCTTCATCGCGAAGTAAGCGAAGGGGGGCAGCCTGTTCACATCCCGACGCGGAGCCGCAAATGCCCAAGGCCTTCATCAGCGGCTGCGCGGGCTTGGCGCTGAACGATGAAGAACGCGCCTTCCTGCGTCGGGAAGACCCCTGGGGCCTCATTCTCTTCAAGCGCAACATCGGCGAGCGCGAGCAGGTGCGTGAGCTGACGCGGTCGTTCCGGGAATGCGTCGGCCGCGCCGACGCCCCCGTGCTGATCGATCAGGAGGGCGGCCGGGTCCAGCGAATGGCGCCGCCTCATTGGCGCGCGTATCCGTCTGCGGCTGCGATCGAGGCGGGTCTCGAGCCGACCAGGGCCGAGGCGGCGGCGGGTCTCGTCGCTCGTCTCATCGCTCATGATCTCCTCGAAGTCGGAATCACGATCGACTGCGCGCCCGTGCTCGACGTCGCGGGCGAGGGCATGCATGCGGTGATCGGCTCGCGGTCCTTCTCGTCTCGGCCTGAGCGCGTCGCAGCGATGGGTCGTGCGGTCGCCAACGGATTGCTTAAGGGCGGGGTCGCCCCGGTCATCAAGCACATGCCCGGCCACGGGCGGGCGCGCGTCGACAGCCATCACGAATTGCCCGTGGTCGACGCCCCGCGCAGCGAACTCAAGAACGATTTCGCGCCCTTCGTGGCGCTCAAAGACCTGCCGATGGCGATGAGCGCCCATCTCCTCTACACGGCGATTGATCCCCACCGCCCAGCGACGGCGTCGCCGATCGTGGTCAAGGAGATCATGCGCGGCGAAATCGGATTCGACGGGCTCATCATGAGCGACGATTTGTCGATGAAGGCGCTCAAGGGTCCGTTCGATGAGCGAGCGGCCGCGGTGATCGAGGCCGGCCTCGACATCGTCCTGCATTGCAACGGCAACCTGGAAGAGGGCCGCGCCGTGGCTTCCGCCACGCCTCATCTTTCCGGCGCGTCGCTGCGTCGCGCTCAAGCCGCCGAGGCCGCGATAAAAGCGCCGCAGCCTTTCGATGTCGAGCGCGGCGAGCGAGAGCTTGCGGCGATTACGGCCGAACTCGGCGTTGCTTGAGCATGCATCCGACCTCGTCCTGAGGAACGCCGATCATCCTTCGAGACGCCCGCTTTGCGGGCTCCTTGAGGGATGAGGGCGGCGCCGCGGCGCTGCCTCGCTGATTACGCCGCGTCCTGAGTGACGCGATTGCGGCCCGCGGACTTCGACAGATAAAGCGCTCGGTCCGCGCGGCGATAGAGCTCGGCCGAGTCCCAGGGCTTCCGCCACTCGGCGAGGCCAATCGAGACAGTAATCGAAACGGAGCCCGCCGCGCCGTCGAGGATGAAGTCTCGGCTCTCCGTGGTCCGGCGCGCGCGTTCCGCGATCCGCGCCGCTTCGCTCAAGCCGACGCCCGGCATCACAATGACAAACTCCTCTCCCCCCAGACGGCAGACGAGGTCGCCGCCGCGAACGGTCTCTTGCAGCTGAGCGCCAAAGCCTTTGAGCACGAAATCGCCGACGTCGTGACCATAGGTGTCGTTCACCCGTTTGAAATGGTCGATGTCGAGAACCATCATGGTCAGCGCCGCGCCTCTTGAGCGCGCGCTCTCGATCATCGCCGGCAGGCGACGCTCGAGCGAACGGCGATTGTTGAGCCCGGTCAGCGGGTCATAATGCGCCATCTCGATCGATTCCTGCACGGACTGGTGCAGTCGATCCGCGTAACGCTTCTGACGGATGTTTGTCCGCACCCGGGCCAAGAGCTCGTTTCGGTCGATCGGGCGGGTGAGGTAGTCATTGACGCCGAGTTCGAGTCCGCGAAGAACCCGCGGGCGATCGTCCGGATCAGCGATGAGCAGGATTGGCAGGTTGCGCGTGCGCTCGTGCGACCTGACCTGGCTGCTGAGCCTCAATCCATCGAACGCGCCATAACCGAAACCGACGATCATGAGGTCGATCGTCTCTTCGCGCGCCATCGCCGGCGCTTCGCCCGGGTCGTCGGCGATGACCACGTCATGATACGGGCTTAACGCGCCTTGAATGCGCTCGCGCGAGCGTCGCTGTTCGTCCACGAGCAAGAGTCGCCCACGCTCTGTTTCCTCGAGCTTCAGGGCTTGCGCCGGCGCTCCCGCTTCCGCGCTATGCGCGGCGCGAGCGCGCAATTCATCGATCGAAAACTTGAGCCGAGTGAGCGAGCGAACGCGGGCGATCAGCGCGAGTTCGTCGACCGGCTTGGTCAGGAAATCGTCAGCGCCGGACTCGAGACCACGCACGCGATCGGCCGGCCGGTCAAGCGCGGTCAAAAGAACAATCGGCAGATGGGAGGTCTCCGGCATGGTTCGCAGGCGTCGGCAGACCTCGAAACCGTCCATGCCCGGCATCTTCACGTCCAGAAGAACGATGTCGCATCCGCCTCTGTCGCAGATGGCGATCGCATCGGGGCCATTGGTCGCCGTGAGCACCTCGAAATATTCGAGGCTCAGTCTCGTCTCAAGGAGTTTGCGGTTGGACCGGACATCATCGACGAGCAGCACGCGAGCCGTCATCCCGTGTCCCCGGGCCCAAGGAAGTGGTCGATGGTCTCGAAAAACTTGGCGACTGATATCGGCTTGGACAGGTAGGCCTCGCAGCCGCCCTGCCGGATTTTTTCCTCGTCGCCCTTCATCGCGAACGCCGTCACGGCGATGACTGGTATCGATCGCAGCTCTTCGTCATCCTTAAGCCATTGCGTGACTTCGAGACCGGAAACCTCGGGCAGCTGAATGTCCATCAGGATCAGATCGGGCCGGTGCTTGCGCGCCAAATCGACCGCTTCGATCCCATTGCGCGTCTGCACAATACGATGGCCGCGGGTCTCGACGAGGTCGTTGAACAGCTTCATGTTGAGTTCGTTGTCCTCAACAATAAGCACGGTCTTGGCCATCGGGCGTTCCATGGGGCGTGAATTCGGCCGGCGCGCCGGGTAAGAGTATGCGCAAGACATTGACGAAAGGCGAATCGGACTATGCGCGATTCCCTGAAATCGAGGCAATCCACAAGCGTCGATTCCGCCCGATCTTTGGCGGTCAGCGCGCTCGCCTTCATTGCCGCCGATTCTGACCGGCTGAACCGGTTCCTGAGCCTCACCGGACTGCGCCCCGACAACCTCCGAACCGCGGCCGCGGATCCGGCGTTCCTGGGCTCCGTGCTCGACTATGTGGCCGGGGACGAAGAGCTGCTGGTTGATTTTGCGGCCGACGCCAGCCTCAAGCCGGAGGCGGTCGCCCGGGCGCATGCCGTTCTCTGCGGCCCAACTGAGGGCGAGCCCTGATGGACCCGCCTCGGCTTCGCCTCTGCCGCGACTGTCTGAGGAAAGATTTCCAGCAATTCGGCCCGGTGCGCCCATTGCGGCTCGCCTCGCACGATCTGCCTCGATGACACGGCCGGCTTGAACATCGCCCATATCGACTGCGACGCCTTCTACGCCGCGGTCGAAAAGCGTGACGACCCAAGCCTCAACGACAAGCCGTTGATCGTCGGCGGCTCGGGGCCGCGCGGGGTCGTCGCCACCTGCTGTTACATCGCCCGGACGTTCGGCGTGCGCTCGGCGATGCCGATGTCGCGGGCCCGAGCTTTATGCCCGCATGCCGTCGTGCTCCCGCCCGACATGGCGAAAGTACGCGCGGGTCGGGCGCGAAATACGGAACGCGGATGATGGCGCTCACGCCGCTGGTCGAGCCGCTGTCGATCGACGAGGCCTTTCTCGACCTCAACGGCTGCGAGCCATCCAATGGAGCGGGCGCCGCGGAGACGCTGGTCCGCTTCGCCCGCCGCATCGAGGTCGAGATCGGCGTCACGGTTTCGGTCGGCGTGAGTTACTGCAAGTTTCTGGCGAAGCTCGCCTCCGATCTCAACAAGCCGCGCGGCTTCGCCGCTCTTTCCCGTGAGGAAGCGAAAGGGCTGGCTGGCGGGGCAAAGCGTCGCGCGCCTGTGGGGCGTGGGCAGGGTAGGGCGGGAGCGACTTGAGCGCTCAGGCTTTCGCCTGATTGGCGATCTGCAGCGGATCAATGAGCGGGAGGCGGTCTTGCGCCTCGGCGAAGACGGGCTGCGTCTCTGGCGTCTGGCGCAGGGCCGGGACGACCGTTCCGTCTCCGCCGAACGCGAAACGAAGAGCGTTTCGAGCGAGACGACTTTCGATAGCGACATCGCCGACAAGGCCGAGCTCACGCGCATCCTGCTCGCCCAATGCGATCGCGTCGCCACGCGCTTGCGCAGCGAGGCGCATGGCCGCCGGCGGGGTGACGCTGAAGCTGCGTCTGGCGGATTTCTCGCTCCGGACGCGCAGCCGCAGCGGGATCAGAGCCACGCAGCTCGCGCCGCGACTGTTCGCCGCGGCGCGCCCGCTTCTGGACGCTGAGCCCGATGGCGTCGCCTATCGCCTGCTTGGGATCGCGGCAACCGAGCTCGGGCCAGCGAATGCGCGGACGAGGATGACATGTTCGTGCGCGACAGCGGCCGCGAGAAAATTCGCGAGGCGGCGATCGCCGCTCTTCGCGACCGATTTGGTCCGACCGCCGTGCAGCGCGGCCTCACCTTCCGGCCGAGGCCAAGCAAGTGAGCGCGAGGTCGTTGGCGAATGCGGTCAGCGGCGGCCCGCCCCACCACCATGCGATATCCCGTCGAGAGACGGGCGTCCTGCCGGACGCCCTACGGCGGCAAGGGAGGATCAAGGGCGTCGGCCGTCGCAACCCGCTTATCCTCCCCCGTGAAGCGAGGGAGGGGACCGTCCGAAGGACGGTGGTTGGGAGTGCGTCGCCCCACCCACCGTGCTCAAGAGCCTATTTGCAAGCTGACGTGGGCAGAATCTCGAGCTTGCGCAAGTCGCGCGCGTAGCGCAAATGCGCCATAGTCGAGCTTGAGGCTGCCGGACACGCCGTTCTCATAAAGATCGAACGAAAGCGTGTATTCGGGCGGGGTGTCAGCTCGTGGCCTCGTTGAAGTAGGAGATCACGACCGGCCAACGGCGGACTCCGCTCAGCGCCGAAGCGGTCTCCGTGTCTTCGTCGGGCTTCGTCGCTTCCTTTCCGACCACGGACATGGTTGCAAAGATTTTCGCGCCGGTGTCGGAGCCATCATAGACGCGCGCCTGCATGGGGCCGCCGCCCTGCTTGGCGACTTCAATCAAACGCTCGATATGCTGGGTGGGGAACAGGACCTCGTGGCCGAAGTTGAGCGTCTGCGCTTTCGGTTTGGTCAACACCACACGCATGTCGTCATTGTCGCCGCGGGTGGCCGTCCCCGCGACCGGGGGCGTGTCCTGCTCGCTTCGGGAATCGATCTGGAAACGCATCGACTTCCCGTTGCCCTCCTCGAACGAATTGGCGTTCACTTGCATGGAGATCGGATCGCCCTCGCTGCGCTCCAGTTCCGTCATCTGGCGGAAATTGGACGTGTATCCCTCGCAGGCCGACCCGCGGAATTCATAGGCAATGAGCCCATTGGCCGAAATCGGCGTCTGAGCGGACGATGGCGTCGGGCCGGAAGTGTCTGCGAGCGAGATGTCATAAGCCGCGCGATGGGAGGCGAGCGGCAAGACGGGCGCCGCTTCGGCAAGCGCCGCGGAAGAAGCGCAGAGGGCCGTGGCGAGATAGCGGGCGAATCGTGAGACCATTGTCTCTCCGCGGGACGACGACAATCTTTCAGAGCCGGCGCATATTCCGCGCTTTCTTGACGCCGTCAATGCCCGTGACGGGGAGATCTCGCGCGCTTTGACGCTCTTACCCTTCCTCTGGTGCAACCGGCGCCCAGGCCTGCTCGAGGGCCGTATCTTCAAGCGGGTCCTCGTCCGCCCTCAGGGCGGATGCGTCATCCGGTTGGGGAACGTCATAACCGGCCGGCAGCTTGCCTTCGAACAATCCGGCGCCCTTGAGCTCGTCGAGGCCGGGCAGATCCGCGATCGCGTTAAGCCCGAACTCCAGCAGAAACTCGCTCGTCGTGCCGTAGGTGATCGGGCGGCCCGGCGCCTTTCGACGTCCCCGCATGCGCACCCAGCGCGCTTCCATGAGCACGTCGAGCGCGCCCTTCGACACCGCCACTCCACGGATTTGTTCAATATCGGCGCGGGTGACCGGCTGGTGATAGGCGACAATCGCGAGCGTTTCGAGCGCCGCGCGCGAGAGCTTTCGCTTCTCGTCGCGGTCGCGGGCGAGCGCCCAGGCAAGATCATCCGCGGTGCGGAACATCCACCGGCGCGCGACCTGCACCAGATTGACGCCGCGTCCCTCGTAGAGCCGCCGCAATTCCTCCATCACCGCCGCGACGTCCGCGCCTTGCGAAAGGCGCTGGGCGATGACGGACTCCTCCAGAGGTTCCGCGGCGGCGAAGATCAGCGCCTCGGCGATCCGCACGTCCTCGGGCGAGACGCCGGGCGCCTCGGAAGGGAACAGTTGCGCGACATTGTGCGCGCCGGTCAAGCGGGCCATCAGGCGCCTTTCTGGAATTGCGATTGACGAGACAGGATCACATCCTCCTGGATGAAGCAGCCCGCGAGGGTCCGCGGCTTGCGCGTTCCGCCGTCGGCGCGAACGGCGCGGTGTCGATAGCTGTGCGGGCGAATGTCATGCCGCGCGTTCTTCGCCCGGATTGATATCCATCGCCCGGAGCCAGATTGGGGCGAAGGCCCTCTCCTGGCGCATTTCGATTTTGCCCTCGCGCGCGAGTTCGAGCGACGCTGCGAAACTTGACGCGCGCGCGCTCCGGCGCATGTCGGAAGCGGCGCACGCCTCAGCCACGAAATTGTCGAAAGCCGTCCAATCGGCTTGGACGCCAATGAGACGAGTCAACGCTTGGCGCGCCTCGGCGAGCGACCAGACCTCGCGCGTTTTGAAGCGCACGCGCGCCAGCGCATGGCGCTGGCTCTGCCGCGCGTAGGCGGCGAGCAGGTCATAGAGGTTGGCTTGATAGGTGATGCGTCCCGACGTGTTGACGGCGGCTTCCGGCTCTCCCCGGCGAAGAAATCACGCCCCAGGCGAGGCCGGCTCATCAAGTATTCGCTTGCCTTTCGGATCGCGGCGAGCGCGCGCAGGCGCTGAGCGAGCCCCTCCGCCAGCGCGGGAGCGTCCAGTTCCGCCGGCTCCGCGGGAGCGGGAAGGAGCAGACGCGACTTGAGGAAGGCGAGCCACGCCGCCATGACCAGATAGTCAGCGGCAAGCTCGAGGCGCAATTTGCGCGCGGCTTCGATGAAGCGCAAATATTGTTCGGCGAGCGCGAGGATGGAAATGCGCGCCAAGTCGATCCGCTGCCGTCGAGCGAGCTCCAACAAGAGGTCGAGCGGGCCTTCGAAGCCATCGAGGTCGACGGTGAATGCAGGCTCGCCCGTCGCCTGAGCGAGGTCAAAATCGACGCCAAATCCATCCGCTGCCAACGAATCACCTCCTTTGTGCATGGTGAGGCGCCGGCAGAGGTCAGGCAAGGGCGCGCCGCGACCTGTTCGAGAGGGCGGGCTGCTCCGAACGAGTTAAAATATATGGTTTCCTATCAATCGTATAGTTAAACATCTTACGTTACGTAACTTAGTCTTTTGACTTACGTAGCGTAAGGATTAACTGAATTCATTTAGGTAAATCCGACAACGTTGAATTGAATGCGCGGATAATTGTTGTATATCTTCCTCTCGGGTGTATCTTTCGACTGTCCGTCAGCGCAGTGTTGGCGGCAACGCCCAGCGGCCCTGGTCCGCCGCAACCCCGGGAGCCGCTGGGCCGGCCGGCTTGAACGCGATCTGGAGCGCCTCCACATGACGCGTTCGGCCGGCCTCCCTCTCTCATTGGCCTTGGCCGGTCAGTATCGGCGCAAAAGGCTCACCATTTTCCCTTGAACGCGGACGCGATCCGGCCCGAAGATCCGCGTTTCGTAGGCCGGATTGGCGGCCTCCAGCGCAATCGAGGCGCCCCGTTTGCGCAATCGCTTGAGCGTCGCTTCCTCCTCGTCGATGAGCGCCACTACGATGTCGCCCGTCTCAGCCGTGTCCTGCTTGCGGATGATGACGGTGTCGTTCTCGAAGATGCCGGCCTCGATCATCGAATCGCCGCGCACCTCGAGGGCGAAGTGCTCGCCGTCCCTAGGAACTCCGGAGGCATGGCGAAGTTTTGGAGCCGCGTCTGGATGGCTGAGATCGGGGTGCCGGCGGCGATCCGGCCCATCAGTGGGACAATGACCGCGGACTGTTCGTCCGTGTCTCGCGTCGGGGTCAAGCGGCCGCACCCGCCCCAGATTGCCCGGGATGACGCTCGGCGAGAACTTCTGGAACCTTGGCGTTGCGACCGTCGCCGATTCCGGCAGCCGCAAGACTTCGATGGCTCGGGCGCGATTGGCAAGGCGGCGAATGAAGCCGCGCTCCTCGAGCGCCATGATGAGCCGATGAATTCCGGACTTTGGAGCGCAGATCCAGCGCTTCCTTCATTTCGTCGAACGACGGGGGCACGCCCGCCTCCTGCAGGCGCTCATGGATGAAACGCAACAACTCGCTCTGCTTTTTTGTCAGCATCTCGGTCTCCAAATGCCGGGCCCCCATCCGCCAACGAAGAACAATCGGGCGAATCACGATTTTGGCTAAAACAAATCGCGAACAAAGCCTAATCGTTCACGCCTTGTTCGGCAAGGGGAATTTGAGAAATCTTGCGGTCGAGGGCGAGAAACCGACACCGGGCTGCTATCGCTCGTCGATGCAAATGGCCTCGTAGGCGGCCTGAGGGCTGACCGCCATGGCGAGTTGCGTCTCGCTTTCCTTTTTGCTGATTCGAACGGACGCCCGCTCCCAGCATTGCCGGCGCGCTCAGGCGCTGTGACCAGGATCACAGCATGATTGAAGACCTTGGACTATTGGTGTCTAGTGGGGGGTTGCTCGAAAACGGGGGCCTCGTCCTGTTCGCCGGGCAGAAACCATACCCGACTTGGCCGCAGGCTCCGCCGCCGCCGGATGAATCTCCATGCGCTCCACCCCGGAGGAAAAGCCCGCCGCTGCGTCGACCACAGTTGCGCCCGAGCCGCGCCGATCCTGTCCTTCCGATTGTTCTCGGGATAGTCGGTGTCTGGCGTCGTCGCCGTTGGGCTGGTCGGATTTCTTGTTTCGCTGACGCTGCGTCCAGCCCCGGCGCCGCCGAAAGCGGCTGCCGCCTTGCCGGCGCTTGAGGCTGCGCCGCCTCCTTTGACGGCTGCGACTTCGAATTCCTCTGATCAGACGATCAGTCCCGAGGATCGACTCGCAAGGCTCGAACCGCCGCCGCCGATTCAGATCGGCGTTCCTCAGGAGGACAATCTTGAGATTGTGCCGCCGCCCGGTTCAAACCCGCTCGTCGAGGCGCCGCCGTCGCCCCGCGCACCAGTACCGCCAATCGTTCTCGCGCCCGTGCCGCCTCCTCGGCCCCTCGAATTTCCGCCGCCCGTCGGTCCCACGACCAGCTACGACCAGACGACCGCCGTCTACGACATCTCAGCCCACATCGTGTATCTGCCGGACGGTATGCGTCTGGAAGCCCATTCGGGCCTCGGCGACAGGATCGACGACCCCCGCTTCGTTGATGAGCGCGATCGCGGCGCGACGCCGCCGGGCGTCTATCAACTGACGCTGCGCGAATCGCTGTTTCATGGAGTTCAGGCGCTGCGGCTGAACCCGATCGGAACGGGGTTCACCTTCAATCGCGTTGGGCTGCTCGCGCATCCCTACATGCTGGGCCCGAACGGCGATTCCAACGGCTGCGTGTCCTTCAAGACCTACGACGTTTTCCTGCGCGCTTTTCAGAGCGGAGAGGTCAAGCGCCTCGCGGTCGTCGCGCGCTGGACTGGAGGTCCTCGCCAGTTCGGGACTTTCGCCAGCCTGGGCCAGGCTCCCAATCGGTGATGCGGTTACAGGCTTTCGGGCCCGCATTTGGGCGGACTATGTTCGAAAGCGGGAAATCGCGGGCGCGATTTGGGCCTGACCTACCCGTATCGCCGCCCGTGGCGATATCAGCCATCGACACGGGCGGCCGCTGGACGGGAGTTAAGCTAAGCGGAAGCGGCGGCGGATATTCGCCAGGCCGGAACGGTCCCTCGGGCCCCGACTCCAGCACTGAAACCTGCCCCGCCAAACTGTCGCGTTCGTGGTTTCCCCAGCGGCCGTGATACCTCATCCACGGCAGGGTCCTTGAAGTTCGGCGTCGCGCCGGATGGCGTCGGAGCGAAGTCGGAGCCGGTCCACACGTAGATCTCGACCGTTCCCGCGCGCTGGTCGAACCGGTAGGCGTTCTCCTTGCAATAGTCGTGCGTGCCCATCGGACGGTCGTAGACGCCGGCCTTCGCATAGGCCTCGTGATCGCCATTGGCGAGATGCACCAGCACTTGCCGGCCGGAGAACTCGGTGTTCCCGTCGCCGGGCTTGAAATTGTCCTGGTCACCGTGATGATCGTACATCACGCCGACGACCACCTCGTTCTGGGGCTTTAAGAAGTCGACCCCGTCGAGCTTGACCTTCACATGCTCCCAATCGGAGACATGGTTACCCCAGCTCGTTCCGGCGACGGTCTTGCCCTGGTTGTAGTTGAAGAACCACCAGTAGACGATATCGAGCCGCTTCTGCAGCGCCTTCGACCACCACCGCATAGGCCGTCACTTTCGCCGGATCGGTTGGCCGCGCGCTGTTGAACCAGCCCTGTGTATCCGATGGCTGGTTGAGATCGGCGCGGGTGCGCAGGAACGCCAGTCGTGTTGGTGTTCGCGGCGCCCAGCAATTTCGCTTGTTTGGCGAGAACGTTACGGTCCATCGGCCCGTCGAAGAAGGTCGTCAAACCGCCGCTTGAAGCATTCGCCGCCTTCTGCAGGATCATATTCGGCAGGAAGGTGTCGATCGTCGACTGCCAATAAACCTCATCGACGTTCAACATATAAATCGGCGCGTATTTGCGCACCAAGGCGTCCATGAGCGCCCATTTGTCCGTTAGAGGTTTAATCCCTGCGATCGGCCCGTAGACCGTTCCGTCGCCGTCATCGACGCTGAATTTCGCTTCGAAGGTGGCGTCGCCAAACACAGAAATCGTCAGCGCCGCCGCGCCGTCATAGGCGCAATATCCGTTGACGTCGCCTGACCGAACCTGCACGACCCGACTGTGGCTCGTGTTCATTCCGTGCTTGTCGCCGCCGGCGTCAATGACCTCAATCGCATTCTTCCCGTCGACAGCGAAGACGCCATTCGTATACGCGCACGCCCAGGGCGAATAGTTGCGAAGATTGACGGTGAACGGCGAGTCGTTCGTAGCGTGGAACGCAATCGCATTGATGAAATTGTCTGGGTTCACCCACGCGTGGAAACCGACGAATTCGGCGCCCGATATCGGAGGCGTGACAATGTCGTCGATTCCAGTCGGTCCAGCCGTGAAGGTGGCTCCGGTGCTGGTCGTGAATTCAATGCGGCGCAGACTTCCGTAGCCGTATCCGCTGCTTGAGAATGACAGCGATTTCAGCGTTTCGCCTTCCGCGAACGTATAGGTGGTCAGCGTATAATTGACGTCGTCGATTCCGCCGGCGCTCTTGATCGTACCGTCGCGCAATTCCGTGCGGATTCCGCGCACCTTGTCGCCGTCCCAGCGCACCGAGAAGACGCGCGCGACGGATGTGTCGGACGACAAATCTACCTCGCTTCCGGCGGCCGCCTGATTGCCGACGGAGCGGGTCGCGAACCAGGGCCGATGGACGACGGGCTTGGGCGGCGGCAGACGAACAATGAATGCGAGCGCGTTGATGAAATTGTCGGAATTGACCCAAGCGTGAAATCCGACGAGCTCGGCGCCTTCGACTGCAAGCGACGCCTCATGATCGAAGCCCGCCGCCCCAGCGTCGAACGTCTTCTTGAGCGACGTTTCTAGCTCGATCTGCCGCACACTGCCATAGCCATAGCCCGAGTCCCTCAGCCGCGCGCTCAAAAGCGTTTCACCGGGCGCGAAGCGATATTGAGTGAGCGTGTAATTTCCGTCGTCATATCCGCCGGCTTGCTTGAATGATCCGTCGCTGAGCTCCACCCGGATGCCGCGCACCTTGTCGCCGTCCCACCGGACGCCGATGAAAGTCGCGACGGCCTTGTCCGAAGTGAGCACCACTTCGGACTTGCCGGCCGCCTTATTGCCGATGGACGCGGTTTCTTGCGGGGCGGAGAAAAGATTTTGAGTATCAACGGCGAGCATAGGGACGACCTTCCTCTTTGACCGCCGTGGGCGACGGCGGAGTTTGATGTTTGTTGGGAAAAACGCGTGACGCCCAAGCCGGCGAACTATGTGGGCCCGGGACTGGACGAGGCCTTAAGCTCGCCAGTACGAATTAGTATAGATTTAAGGAGTATTTTCTGGCGATAGACAGAAGGGGGTAGACATACCGGGCCAAGAATGGCGAGGGCAAGCCAGTTGTAAGGGCTCGGAAAGCCCCGCAGATGGTTACCGCAGCCGGGTCCTCATCGCAGCTATGGCGACGGGGATCGCGGCGGCAAATGGCGCCACCTCGAGCGGGCGCGCCTGCGGATCGTGTCGGGAGACCGCGGCTTTGGCGCGGGCGTTGCGCTGGGGTTTCCGTAAAGGTCGTAGGTCTGCCCAAGATATTCGTTTGAAGGCATTCCGCCGTCGCTCTTGGTAGAGCTGGCTCCGTCGGGCGGGTTGGCGGCGATCTGCTGTTGGAGAGCCTTGAGATCGGCGGCGGCCGCATCCGCCGCAGCGGCAGCCTGCGGCGAGGGCGGGGCTGACACCGACAACTGGTTCGCAGCGGAAGCCGGCGTCTGCTGGGTTGCCGGCGAAGCCGCGGGCGCGACGGGCTGCGGCTGAGCCGCTTGCGTGGGTGGCGGATTGGGGGGTTGCGCGGGAGGAGCCGGCGTGGTCGCCACCGGTTGGGCCGCATCCCGAGGACCGGTCGGCGATGTCGCGTCGGCCAGCGTCTGGAACGAAGTAGGTTGCACGTCGGCTTGGCTCACCGGGCCGGAAGAGGGCTTCGAACCTGAAATTGGCGGCGCCTTATAGGGTTCAATCTGCACTGTCGCCGTCATGCCGGCGACCAGCTTCACGTCGTCCGGAACCTCATCGATGTGAATGCGGACTGGCACGCGCTGGGCGAGGCGAACGAAGGTGAAGATCGGATTGACCGAGGCGAGACCGGAGGCGTCGGGCGTAGCGTTGGGAACATTGATGCCGCGCGCGAGCCCCTGAACTCTGCCGCGCAGCAAGGGGGTGTATCCCATCAGCTTGATTGTCGCGGCATCGCCTTCATGGATTCGGCTGAGCGCTGTCTCCTCGAAATAGGCGTCGATCCAGTACGAATCGGAGTTGACGAGCGAAAGCTGGAGGCTTCCCACGTCGGCATAATTCCCAAGCTGGGCGGAAAGATTGGTGACATAGCCGTTGACCGGCGAGCGGACCTGGGTGCGCTTGAAATTGATGCGCGCCTGCTCGAGGTTCGCGAGCGCGGTTTGGTAATTGGCCTCGGCGGTGGTCGCGTGGCTGATATAGGTCTGCCGCTCCTCCATGGTGACCGAGAGGTCATTGAGCTTCTCGCGTCTGATCATTTCGGCGCGCGCATTGTCGGCGACCGCCTGAGCCTGCTCAACCGCGGCCTGCGCCTGTCGTACGGCGATGGAATAGTTCCTCGGGTCGATCAGCATCAAAAGATCGCCCTTGTGGACGAACTGGTTATCCGCGATCGGCAATTGCACGATCTCGCCAGCCACCTGCGGGGCGACTTTCACGACATAGGCGCGCACGGCGCCATCGCGCGTCCATGGCGTCCCCATGTAATATTGCCAAGCCCCCCAGCCGAGCAGCGCCGCAAGCGCAACGGCGGCCAGAGTTGCCAGCACAGGCAGGGCGTGCACGGACGACAGGACCGACCGGCGCTTGATCGTGGGTACGGCCGCGATACCGTTGGCTTTCAACTCGACGCGCGACATCAGCGCTCCCAACGCGCCATGACAAGGACGATCGACGAGACAATGATAACATAGAGCGCCAGGTCAAACAGCGCAGGATGCCAGACCCGCCCGGTCAGGCCAGTGCGGTCGCCCGCTCGCCGCAGTAGGAGATAGATCACCCAAGCGACCCCAAGGATCACCGCGATGGGGGCCACGTAGAGGCCGAAAAGGTTGAGTTCGTTGAACCTCATCGGAGCGGTCGGTCGAAATAAGGGCCGAATTCGGAGAGCTGATCCGAAATCACCAGGACGCTGGCCCTGAGGCTTAGCAGAATGCGGCTGCCGGATTCTCCGCGGGGCAGAGTAGCGACGCGGCGGTCGATGTCGTGAAGACGCTCGATCGCTTCGTGGCTTCGTCCTTCCGCCAGCGCGTCGAGCGCCGCGTCGACCAGCGCTCTCGGAACGAAGCGAGGCGCGATGTGGCGAAGGCGCACGATCTCCTTGCCGACCGCGACAATCGCCGCCAGTTCGGCGCGCTCGATGGGCTCGGCCTGGTCCGGCATGGTCAGTAGGCGCGCGACGCCCTTGCTCTCCCAGTCGTCCGGCCTCCCCGGCGAAGCGCGTCTCACAAGCCGCCGGAAATCCCTAAGCGTCAACGAGAGCAGCCTCTCGGTCCGGATCGCCGGCGACAACGGAGGGATAATGAGCATCGTGACGACGCCAAAGGCGATGCCGGCAAGAATGGCGATCGCGCCGTTCCAGAACCCGGACGCGTCATAATTCATGCCATTCGTGATGTTGAGCATCGGCAGGAAGTTGACGGCGGCGGCGAAGGTGAACATCGGCCTCCACCCCCGGGCATTCAGAAATCCCAACGGCACGAGCACCAAGCCGAGTATCAAGCAGAGACTCGGGAAGGTTGTCGCCTTCGGAAGGATCCCGAACACCACAATGGCGGCCAGGACCGAGCTCATCGCGGTTCCCTGAAGAAACAAGACCGCTGCGGAATAGGCCGCGTCTCCCGACGGCGGCAAGAGGATGACGATCACCGCGCAAAACGTGATCGCCGACACTCCGTTCGGCCAGGCGCTTACGATCCAGAAGAGGGAGATCCCCCCGACGGCGACAAGGGTGCGTACGGCGTTGACGAACGCCGGCATCCAGTCGGCGACACGCAAGCGCGCCATTCCCCTGACGCCGAGAACGTCGCGAGGGTCGATCACGCCCGTCAAGCCATTGAGAGCGCGCGCCATGCCGAGCATGCCACCCGCCGCGTTATCCGCCAGCAGCCTTTGCATTGGCGTCTCAGCGTCGAAGCGTGTCAGCGACTTGACCGCCGAGCAGCATGCGTCGCGCAACTCCGCCGGTTCCTTCGTCGAACCGGTCGCATTGGGTGAAAGGCGCGCCGCCGGAAGCAAGTCATGAACCGCATTGGCCTCACGCGCGGTCGTCGAGTCGCCATTGAGCGCGATCGCAAACGCAACCTTGCGCCAGGCCGAGATCGTTTCCATGAGGCCCGCTACCGCCCGTTGCAGCACGGCCGAACGATAGCGCAGGTCGGACGCCTCGCCGATCGCCGCGTCAATCATCGGGTAGAGAGCAATGACCCGGCGCAAGAGCTCGCGTCGAAGCCCGCGAAACTGATCCAAACTGCCGCTGGCGGTCGCGAAGCAGTCGGTGAACCCGTCCATGATCGCGCTCGACAAGGCCGCGCATTCCGTCGCAAGCTTCCGCCGCGAGTGCCCCAGATCGGTCAGGGCGAGCACGACGCCCGCGGACACAATGCCGATCCAGATCTCGATCGCCCGATTGATGGCGAAGATAAAGACGATGCCGTTCGTGCTTCCGACCGGCCCAAGCACGTCAATCGCGATAATCGCCGCGGTGTAGCCGGCGAGCGCGGCGGCATAAGCCGCGAAATTGGTTAGTACCGTAGCGACGAAAGCGGAGCCTGCGCACCAGAGCGCAAGCCCGACGAGGAAGCCCACCCGATCCTGGCGAAAAAAGGCGGCGAGGACGACGATGGCGATCGCGCCGACCACGGTTCCGACCATTCGGAACATCGATTTGCGCAGGGACGCCCCGAGCACCGGCTGACAGACCAGCGCGGCCGTCGTCGCAGCCCAGGAAGGCTCACTGAGCTCGAGCGCGAAGGCGACCCAGAGGGACAGGCAAACGGAAGCCCACATCCTCAGGCCGAAAAGGAGCGCGGGCGTCGCGCCGCGCAACTGTTCCGCCAGCGAAACGCCGGCCGAACCGCTGGTCGTTGGTTGCGCCGCAGTCATGACTTACAATTTATATCACGGCAAGCAGCCCGCCATCGACATAGATGATCTGGCCGTTCACGTAATCCGAGGCGGGCGAGGCGAGAAAGACTGTGACCCCGATAAGGTCATCCGGCTTGCCCCAACGTCCCGACGGCGTGCGCCCCTTGACCCAAGCGTCGAACTTGAGGTCGTCAAGCAGCGCCCGGTTCATTTCCGTCGCAATGTAGCCAGGTCCGATCGCGTTGGCCTGGATGTCGTGCTTCGCCCATTCGGCCGCCATGGAGCGGGTTAGCATCCTCACGCCGCCCTTCGCCGCGACATAAGGCGCGATCGTCGCACGAGCGACCTCGCTCGCGAGCGAAGCGATGTTGATGATCTTGCCGCCTCGCCCGCGCGCGATCATGCGCTTCGCAGCCTCCCGACCCACCTGGAATGCGCCGGTGAGATGGATCTCGACAACGCGGCGCCATTCGTCGGTCTTGAGGTCCACCATTGGTTTGCGGAACTGAATGCCGGCGTTGTTGACCAGGATGTCGATCTCGACGCCCTCGGCGTCGAAATGCTCGAAGGCCGAGAGGACCGCTTGTTCATCGGCGACGTCGAAAGAGCGCGCTCTGACCTTACGCCCGGCATCCGCAAACGACCTGACGGCGGTCGCCAGCTTCTTCTCGTCGCGGCCATTGAGAATGAGGCTCGCGCCCGCCGCCGCGAGGCCTCGCGCCATCGCAAGCCCAAGCCCCTCCGAGGAGCCGGTGACGAGAGCGGTTTTACCAGTCAGATCGAACAAGCTCGACAGGTTCATGGCGCCCTCTCGCGGCGTTGACTCACGCCGCCAGCTCAACCCGCACCGGCGTATGGTCGGAGGCCTTGTCGCGTCCGCGCATCTCCTTGTCGATCGTGACCGACTGCAGCTTGTCTGCGGCCTCAGGCGATAGAAGAAGATGGTCGATGCGGATGCCGTTGTTCTTTTGCCAGGCGCCCGCCTGGTAATCCCAGAAGGTGTAAAGGCCGGCAGCGTCCGTGGTCGCGCGGAGCGCGTCGGTCAGGCCGAGCGCCAGCAGTTCGCGGAACTTCGCGCGCGTTTGTGGCAAGAACAGAGCGTCGTTGACCCATTCCTCAGGACGCGTGGCGTCGCGCCCGTCCGGAATAACGTTGAAATCGCCGGCCAGCACCAGCGGCTCCTCGTATTCGAGGAGCTGACGCGTGTGGATGATGAGCCGCTCCAGGAAGGCGAGCTTATAGGGGTACTTCTCCGAGCCCGGCGGATTGCCGTTCGGGAGATAGACGCTCGCCACCCGCACCACGCCGTCTGCGGCGGGGACGATCGCCTCGATATAGCGCGATTGGGAGTCGTTCTCGTCACCTGGAAGGCCGCGCGCGACCTCGAAGGGCCGCTTGGAAAGAACCGCGACGCCGTTGAACGTCTTCTGCCCATGGGCCTCGATGTTGTAGCCAAGCTCCTCGATCTCCATCCGCGGGAATTGCTCGTCGAGGCACTTGATTTCCTGGAGGCAAAGAACGTCGGGCTGAACGTCCTTCAGGTAGGCGAGGAGGTGAGGCAGCCTCTGGCGAATTGAGTTGACGTTCCAGGTTGCGATGCGCAAGCGCGGAGGCTCCTTGAGGTTATCGAGCGAGGTCGTCATTGCGAGCGAAGCGAAGCAATCCAGGAGTTCTGGGCGCCCGCAGCGCCTGGATTGGTTCGTCGCCATAGCCCGTCGCCAGACGGCCAACTCGCAACGACGATTCCATCCGACCGCATCATAGTCTAGAGCCGGCAATCTGGCATGATTAGGTGAACAAGGGGAGGGCCGCCGTCCCCGCCCTAATCGTCGATCGCCTGATAGGCCAGCGCGCGCAGGTCGAACTCAGGAAGGTCGAAGCTCATCATCGACTGCGTCATGAAGAGGCCGATGAGCTCTTCCTTCGGGTCGACCCAGTAGTGGGTCTTGGCCGCGCCAGACCAACCGAACTCGCCGACCGAGCCCGGCGCGCCGGACTGCGCCACATCCATGAGCACCCGCGAGCCAAGGCCGAAGCCGTAGCCTGGCAGGGGCAAGCCCCCGATCTCGAGGGGGAGCAGCGACGCCGGCACGTGATTCGAATGCATAAGCTCGAGCGTCTTGCGTCCGAGGATGCGCTCGCCGTCGAGTTCGCCGCCATTGGCCAGCATCTGGGCGAAGCGGAAATAGTCGCCGATGGTGCTGAACAGACCGTGGCCTCCACGCACGAAAACGTCCGGCGAGTCGACGGGATAGGACTTCGACACATCGAGGCGGTCGTTGACGCCGCTCATCCACGCCGCGTACTCGCTGCCCATGGTCACGCTGGGGTCGAACACGTCGGGACGGCCGTACATCGCGGCCAGACGGCCGCGTTTCTCCGGCGGGACGCCGAAGGCTGTGTCGGCCATGTCCAGCGGCTCGAACAGGCGTTCGCGCAAGAAAACGCCAAGCGGACGGCCGGAGATGACCTCGATCACGCGGGCGGCAACGTCGATGCCGACGCTATAACGCCATCGCGTCCCGGGCTGGAAGGCCAGCGGAAACCGCGCCAGATCGTCAATGGCCGCCTCGAGCGAGCACTGAGCGTTCGACAACTTGGCTTCACTGTACGTCTTGCGGAGCGGCGATTCCTCGACGAAATGGTAGCTGAGGCCGCTCATATGCGTCATCAAGTCGCGGATCAGGATCGGGCGAACCGGAGCGACCAGACTTCCGTCGGCCTCCAGAACCTTCACGGCGCCGAAGGCCGGAATGTATTTCGCCAGCGGATCGATCAGCCTGAAGCGTCCTTCCTCGAGCAGCGTCATCAGCGCTGTGCAGATGATCGGCTTGGTCATCGAGTACAGGCGGAAGATCGTGTCGGCGGTCATCGCTTGGCCCGCCTCCTTGTCGCGCCAACCGAACTCGCCTGCGTGGACGACTTTGCCGCGCCGAGCGACGAGCGTATTGATCCCGGCATAAACGCCGTGATCGACATAGGCCTGCATTGACGGGGCCTGATGCGATCGAGGCGCTGGGCGTTCATTCCGACCGCTTCAGACGGTTCGACTGCGGTAATTCATTGGCGCTTCCTCAGGGACGAATGGGACGACGGGCGATCATGCGACGGAGAGGCGACGCTCGCCATCCCGCCGATTTGGAGTTGCCGGAGCCTCTCCAAGGGGGTAGCTGCTTTTAGACGACGAAATGACGGGTCCGTAAACCTCTCATGAGGGCTTGATGGCCAAAGCCAAGTTCACGATCGTTTTGATCAAGCCGTCGCACTACGACGACGACGGCTATGTCATCCAGTGGCGCCGCTCAACCATCCCCTCGAACAGCCTGGCCAGCGTCTATGGCCTCCTTCGCGAATGCGCCGACGAGCGCGTGCTCGGCCCCGACGTCGAGATCGAGTTCGAGATCTACGACGAGTGCAACACCATCGTCGACATTCCCGCGATTTCGAGGCGCATCCTCGCCGACCGCGGATTTGTGGCGCTGGTCGGCGTCCAATCGAATCAGTTTCCCCGCGCCCTCGACATTGGCCGCCAGTTTCGAGCGAAGGGCGTGACGGTCGCTGTCGGAGGGTTTCCACGTCTCGGGCTGTATCGCCATGCTGCCCGACTTGCCGCCGGACCTCAAACAGGCCCAGGCGCTCGGGATGATCCTGTACGCGGGGGAGGGCGAAGGCCGCCTGGCTCAGTTCCTCAAGGACATCGATGCGGGCGAAGCGAAGCCGGTCTACAATTACCTGAACGATATGCCGGACATGGCGGCCGCGGCGATTCCGGTGCTGCCGCGCGAGGTCGTAACCCGGGTCGCCGGGCACTACACGAGCTTCGACGCCGGACGCGGCTGCCCCTTCCAGTGCAGCTTCTGCACCATCATCAACGTCCAGGGGCGCAAGTCGCGCTATCGGACCCCAGACGACGTCGAGGCGATCGTGCGCGCAAATTCCGCGCAAGGCGTCACGCGCTTCTTCGTTACGGATGACAATTTCGCCCGCAACCGCAACTGGGAGCCGATCCTCGATCGCCTGATCGAATTGCGCGAGCAAAAGGGCTTCAAGATCCGGCTCCTGCTCCAGGTCGATACGCTCTGCCACAAGATCCCGGGTTTCATCGAGAAGGCGGCGCGCGCCGGTTGCAATGCGGTTTTCATCGGGCTTGAGAACATCAATCCCCAAGTCGCTCATGGGCGCGAAGAAGCGCCAGAACAAGATCTGGGAATATCGCGACATGCTGCAGGCGCTGGACGCGCGCGCCAAGGTCATGACCTGGGCCGGCTACATCCTGGGCTTTCCGACCGACACGCCGGAATCGATCGCCCGCGACATCGACACCATCAAGCGGGAATTGCCGATCGACATCCTCGAGTTCTTCTTTCTCACGCCGCTCCCAGGCTCGGAGGACCACAAGGTCCTTCATCTCAAGGGCGCGTGGATGGAAGCCGATATGAACAATTACGACCTCGAGCATGTCTGCGCCAACCACGCGATCATGTCGGCGGACACGTGGCGTGGCGTCTATCGCGACGCCTGGAAGCGCTATTACTCGGACGCGCATGTCGAGACGGTGCTGCGCCGCGCGGTGGCGAGCGGCATCAGCCCGCGAAAGATCGCCGATGCGATGACCGTGTTCTCGGGTTCATCTCGGATCGAGCGCGTGCATCCACTGCAATTCGGCTATGTGCGGCGCAAGATCCGGACGCAGCGCCGGCACGGGCTCCCCGTAGTGAACCCGCTTGTCTTCTATCCGTGGCGTGCGTGGGACTTCCTGTCGGTCGCGGGAAAGTGGGCGTCGCTCGCTCTGCGTTACCGCGCGATTCTGCGCCGCGTGCTGGCCGACAAGGACGGCGCGGCCTACATGGACGAGGCGCTGAAACCCGCGAGTGAGGTCGACCACGACCACGATTTCGTCGCGGGCTACGCCGACAAGATTCCCGACACCTATGGCGCGCCCAAGCGGGAGCACGCCGCGGCGGCGGAGTAAAGGCTACCCGACGTTCGACCTCTTTGGGTTTTCTTGGCGCCTGGCCGTTTCGCCGCGAAGACCCCCGATCGCGAGGGTTGGATTTCCTTGGATTTCCTTGGATTCTCACGTCGAAACGAGACTTATCAATGGGTTACGAGGGAAAAGCGAGGAGGAGTTTTTCGCGGCACTTTCGTCCTGGCGGCGGTCTCGAGCGCCTGCTCTGGCGCCTCCGGTGGTGGCTATGCGAAAGCGCAGGATTGCTCATAGCGCTAGCTTAGTTCAGTTTCTGATTTTCTGCAAGACATTGCCGTCCGAGCGCTGTCTTTCGGCTGTCTAGGTCGACCACGAGCGCGATTTCGTCACCGGCTACGCCGACAAGATTCCCGATACTTATGGGGCGCTGGAGGGGGAGCACGCCACAGCGGCGGAGTAACGGGTGGTTCTATTCACTCTTCCTTAAACCCCGCCTTGCGGAAACCTTCGTCCCGCCTCGGAATGACATAGGCGGTGTGGTTTTGAAACCGTTTGACGGTGAAGCTGGGATTGACGCGAAGGGTTTCGGCGACCAACGGCTTCGCCTCGTCCATCTTGCCCAAGAGCGCGTAGGCGGCGGCGAGGTTTGCATAGTTCCAGAACATGTGATCGCCGGCGTCGAGCTATTTTCTGTATTCCACAACAGCAGCTTCGAGACGGCCCACGCCAAGTTCTGCGTCGCCAATAAGTGTATTAAAGACTGTCATTAACGGATCGCGCGGGCTCAACCGTATCGCCTGTTGCAGGTCCGTCTTGGCCTCGTCGAAACGGCCCATATCCAATTCCGCCATTGCTCGGGCCATGTATAGAGCCGGAATGTTCGGATTGACGGCGAGCCCGGCGTCAGCGACGCGTAACGCCTCGTCGTGGCGGCGTAACTCATTCAAGTAAATGCTTTTATTGATATATGAACCTATTAGATCGGGATCGAGGGCGATCGCGCGGTCTAACGGAGCGAGTATTTTGGCGTCGTAATCGGTCCCGGGATTGCCCCATCCAAAGAGATACTCGTCACCATATGTGTTAGCGACGCCGTTCATGGCCTCTACGTTGGTGGGGTCGATCGCGAGCGCCCGTTCGAACAAAGCGCGCATCGCGTTGACCTTGTCCTTGCTGGAAAAAGCGCCCGGCTCATTGTTGATCGCCCAACCGCGCATGACCAGATCGGTCGCATCCGGGTTGGTCGAGCGGGAGCCCTTCGCCGCTTCCGCCTTGGTAAGTTCGAAATCCAACGTGTTCGCCAATCGCGCGACGACCTGATCCTGCAGCTTGAACAAATCGGCCGCGTTCTCCTCGAACCGGTCGGCCCACAAATGCGCGCCAGATTCGGCGTCGATGAGCTGCGCATTGACCCGCACCCGGTTCTGGTCGCGCTGGACCGAGCCTTCGAGCACATAGCGAACGCCGAGCTCCTTGCCGATCTCCTTGGCGTCGACGGGCTTGCCCTTGTAAGCGAACGCCGTGTTGCGGGCGATCACGAAACTGCCCTTGATGCGCGACAGCTCGGTGGTCAGATTCTCGGTGATCCCGTCGGCGTAATAATCCTGCGCCGCATCCCCCGACAGATTGGCGAAGGGCAGCACAACGACCGAAAGATGCGCGGCCTGCGCCGGTTTGGTCAAACGGCTGCCAAGGAGGATCCAACCGCCGGCGGCCAGAAGGAGAAGGCCGGCAATCGCGGCGGCGAGCGCAGGCCAACGCGAAAGCCATCCGTTGGTCCTGGGCGGAGGAGTCCTAGCCTCCTGCTTAACCGCGGCGGACGCCGCCCACCTAGTCTTCGCCTCGGCGGGTTGGCCCACTTCCAGCGAATAGACTCGGATCGGCTGCGCGATGTTCTTGAGCGGCGTCGGGCCCAGATCGGTGACCTTGAGATCGAGTCGTTGCTGGACCTGGCGATAGGCGTCCTCGGAAAGACAAATCGCGCCGGGCGCAGCGATCCCCTCGAGCCGCGCGGCGATATTGACGCCGTCGCCCATGAGGTCGCCGTCGCTCTCCTCGACCACGTCGCCGAGATGAATGCCGACACGAAACTCGATCCGCTTTTCCGGCGGCAGGCCGGCGTTGCGCTCGACCATGCCGGTTTGCACTTCGATCGCGCAGTGCACCGCATCCACCACGCTACGGAACTCGATGATCGAGCCGTCGCCAGTGCGCTTGACGACGCGACCGCGGTGCACAGAGATGATAGGATCGATCAGGTCGCTGCGGAGGGTCCGTAGCCGCGCAAGCGTGCGGTCTTCGTCCGCCCCCGCTAGCCGGCTATAGCCGGCGACGTCCCACACCAGAATCGCCGCAAGCTTTCGAGTCTCGGTCATGGCGCCGCGCTCCGCGACCCAACGCTAGCACGAAAAGACCTTCAAATCATGGGAAAGCATGCAGGGGGTGCTTCTTTGCTTCAATCCTTCCATCGCCGCTCAAGCCTGCCGTCACGGCTCGTCCCTCCGCCCAAAGCCGGCGTGTCAGCGCCTCGGCGCCTTCGTCCCGCGCGAGGGCCGCGGATTCGCCCGCCCAAAGCGGCGAGAAATCGCCGCTGCCGCGTTTTTCGGCCGCAGCCCGTAGTGGCGCGGCCGCTCGGGCCGCCAGAGGAAATTGGGGCGCGTCCTCGCATATCGGTCCGACTTCGGCGACGAACTGGTTGATGAGACCGCGCGCCGCCCGCCCAGTGAACACGTTGGTGAGTCGCGTCGCATCGTCTCTTGCGCTGGCAAGCGCTGCGCGATGGATCGGCGAAATCGTCGCCTCAGGCGTGCGCAGATAAGCGGTGCCGATCTGGACGGCGTCAGCGCCGAGCGCGAAGGCCGCCGCAATTCCGCGCCCGTCGCTAATTCCGCCGGCCGCCACGACGGTCGCGCGCACCGCGTCGCGCACCTGCGGCATGAGAGAGATCAGACCGGGTTGGGCGTCAATGTCGTCCGACAAAAACATGCCGCGATGCCCGCCCGCCTCGCGGCCCTGGGCGATCACGGCGTCGACTCCACGCTGTTCGAGCCAGCGCGCCTCGGCGACGGTCGTGGCGGAGCGACAGGATCAGCGCGCCGACCGCTTTGACGCGTGAAAGCAACTCGGCGTTCGGCAAGCCGAAATGAAAGCTCACGACCGCCGGCCGCGTCTCCTCAATCACCGCGCACAGGGCCGCGTCGAAGGGCGCGCGAACCGGCCCGGCCGGAATGGTGGAGGGATCGATGCCAGCCTCGACATAATAAGGTGCAAGCCGCTTGCGCCAGCGCGCCTCGATCTCCGGATCGGATGCGGGCTCCGCATGGCAAAAGAAGTTCACGTTGAAAGGGCGCGTCGGTCGCTTGTCTGACGGCGGCGATCTGCTCGCGCAGGCGATCGGGCGTAAGCATGGCCGCCGGCAGTGAACCCAGTCCGCCCGCTTTGCAGACGGCGATTGCGAGTTCCGGACCCTGCGCGCCCGCCATCGGCGCCTGAATGAGAGGAATTGTCGAGGGGAGGAACGTCACCGGAATTTTGTCCTCGGGGGAGCCGACAGGACGAGTTTAAGGCGGCGGGACGTAAAAATCACGCGCTAATGAAGGATCGAGCTGCCAAAAGCCTTCGTTCTCGCTCAGACGATGTCAAATTGCCGCCTTAGAGGAACGCTCTTAACGTACGAGTAAGGGTGTTAACGTGCGGCGTCTTTCCGCAGCGGAACATGCGCGCTTCGGGGCCGTTTGGTTTCGATAACAACTTTCTGGTCCGTGTGGCGGTCTCTACGAAGAAAGGGCGATGGTTCAGCCGATGAACGACAATAGTCCATTGAGCGGCGTTACCGTTCTTGTTGTCGAAGACGATTTGCTGCTGGCGATGGATCTCGAGGCGACTCTCGTCGGGGCTGGGGCGAACGTCGTCGATATATGCCATACTCTTCCCAAGGCTATGGCGCGCGCCGACGCCGACGACTTCGCGGTGGCGGTCCTTGATTTCAGTCTTGGGCCGGATTCCGTCACGCCGCTTGCGCGTCGCCTTGCGCGCCGAAACGTGCCCTTCATTCTGTACACCGGGATGCAACCTGGCGAACCTTGTTTGATGGAATGGAGGGACTATGCGGTCGTCGAGAAGCCAGCCTCTCCGCATATTCTGGTGTCAGCGATACAGAACGATGTTAGCGCGCGAGTCCCGGCGAAGGCAGGGTAGGCGCTAGCCTGCGCGCCGAACTTTGGGCTCAGCCGGCCGCCGCTGGCGCATCGTCGAGCTCCAAAAGCTCGACCAGCTTCGCGCGCGCGCGGCTGAGGCGGCTCTTGATCGTGCCGATTCCAACTTGGCAAACGACTGCTGCTTCCTCATAAGACAGGCCGCTAGCGCCAATCAGCGTCAATACCTCGCGCTGCTCGGCGGGAAGCTTCGTCATGGCGTGGCGGAAATCTTCAAGATCGAGATGGCTTTCCTGGTCGCCCGGAATTGTCAGCCGGCGCGCGTAGAGGCCGTCGCTGTCCTGAACCTCGCGCGCGCGTTTGCGATAGTTCGAGTAGTAGATGTTGCGGAGAATCGTGAAGAGCCAGGCTCTGAGACTGGTCCCAGGTTGAAACTTCTCAGAATTGGCCCAGGCGCGCAAAAGCGACTCCTGCACCAAGTCGTCAGCGAGCGAAACCGAGCCGGACAGAGAAATTGCGAACGCGCGCAAGTTCCTGATCTCCGCGAGCAACTCGTCCTTGAAGCTAGCCGAGGGCATCTGCGCTTCCCTTTGGCTTTCGGGGAGGCGCTGTTCGTCGTCAAGTCGAGAGAGCAATTTGAGGAGCTTATCGGGCAAAGGCGCTTGAATAAGTCTGAATAATGCGCCTCGAGCGCGTGCCCGATTGCCTGGGCCGCTTTGGAGCCGGCTTCTTCCCGGGCATCGGGCGCGGGGCTCGGTTTCTCAAATTTGTTCACGCGCGCCGCGCTCATACTCGACATCCCCAAGCCCCTGAAACCGATACTCGTCTCAAAGTTCCCCCGGCCCGCCAATTTTATATTGCAGGACTGAACTTGATCGGGCGCTTTGGAGCCTTACGACGCGATAGAACGCGGAAGCGCTCGATAGTTCCCGTGGTTGAGCCGACAGCGGCCGCCCGCCGCTGCGGCGCCACAAGGACGGCCCAGAGCGGGAACCACCGCGCGGTTAAGGCGTTCTCCGGGAGTTGAAACTCTACACGAGGAGGATCGGATGCCCAGGGAAGCCCATACCAAAGCAGCAGAACACCACGAAAACGCGGCGAAGAGCCACCGGACCGCGGCGGAACACCACGGCAAAGGCGAACACGCCAAGGGTCGCGAGGAATTGGCGCGGGCTCATGGCCATTCCAAGACCGCCCATGAGCACTCCGAGATGGCGCACGGCAAGAGCCAGGCGCAGAAGTAAGAGGCAAGCCGGCGAGACCCCGGCTGTCTCGCCGGTCTCTCCAAAATTCCGGGCGCGGCATGGCGGACGATTCTCCGGAGAGGAACTTTCCGGACCACGTTGACAAGGCGGTGCGCTCGGTTTCGCAGCTGCATTCTGAGCACCACGAGCGAACCACTGCCTCCACAACGCGCGGTGAACCGCATCGCGGCCTTTATGGGGCGGCCTGGGTTTATAGTGCTTGCGGTTTTCGGCGCGGCCGTCTGGATCGCCGCTAACTTGATGGCGGCCAGGTTTGGATTCCGGGCCATCGATCCTCCTCCCTTTCCGTGGCTCGAGGTCGTCGCGACCCTGTTTTCGCTTCTGCTCGTCATGCTCGTCCTGGTCGCCCAAAAGCACGAGGATGAGCTGAACGCGCATCGAGACACGCTGACGCTCGAACTCGCAATTCTGAGCGAACACAAAATCGCCAAGGTTATCCAGCTCTTAGAAGAATTGCGCCGCGATAGTCCTCATGTCCAGGATCGGGACGATCCGCAGGCCGCGCAGATGGCGGAGCCTGCCGACGCCGGATCTGTTCTCGAAGCTGCGCGCGCGAACGACAAGCAGTAAGGCTCCTTTAGGGGTCGAGGCGCGGCGCAAAGGGAACAAGCGGGGCGCCGAACTCGTTAGTCAATTCGGCGGCTGGGGCGCGGCTCGCTCGCGCACGGGGAAGTTCATATGCAGATACGCTACGGTTTCGATATTGCGCTCAATCTGGCGCAACCCACGACATTCCTGACGCTCATGGATGTCCACTCCGATGTGAGAGGCGGCGTCACGGAGGAATCGGAGCTCGAACTCGCGCCGGTCATGCGGGCCGAACGCTTTGTCGATGACAGCGGAAACGTCGTAAGGCGATTGTCAGCGCCGGCCGGCGTGACGTCGCTGCGTCTTCAGGGCGTTTTTCGCAGCGATGGGAGTACCGATGTCGGTCGATGCCGCCGCGGAGGCGGCGTCGGTGTCGGACCTCCCGATCGGAAACGCTGCCTTTCCTTCGACCCAGCCGATATTGCGAGACCGACCTCTTGTCAGATTTCGCCTGGGCGAATTTCGGCGCCGTCAGCGGCGGTTGGGCGAAGGTGCAGGCGATCTGCGATTTTGTTCATCAGCGCTTGAGATTCAGTTATCCCGAGGCGCGTCCGACGCGCACCGCAAGCGAAGCCTTGGCGGAGGGCGTCGGCGTGTGCCGGGACTTCACCCATCTCGCCGTTACGTTGTGCCGCTGTCTCAACGTTCCTGCGCGCTATTGCAACGGCTATCTCGGCGACATCGGCGTGCCGCCGGACCTGGCCCCGATGGATTTCAACGCCTGGTTCGAAGCCTTTCTTGGCGGTCGATGGTTCACCTTCGACCCGCGGCATAACCAGCCCAGGATTGGCCGCATCTTGATTGCGCGCGGCCGCGACGCCGCCGACATTCCGATGATCGCGACCTTCGGACCCCACAGCCTTACCCGCTTCACCGTGGTGACGGAGGAAATCAAGGAGGCTGCGTCAATCGCTGCTTAACCATCGGTTCGAAAAGGGAGGAGATCGATCATGATGACGATCTTGCTGATCATCCTGATTATCATTCTGTTGGGTGGCGGTGGCGGCTATTATGCGCACGGCCGATACGGCGCGCCTGGACTGGGCGGCGTGCTCGGTCTGGTGATCGTCGTGCTGATTGTGCTCTGGCTTCTTGGCCTGTTGACAACTGCGGTAGGGCCACGACCGATGTAAGGGAAGGCGTCGCCTCTATTGACACCGCCTCGATGGCGCTCATCGGCGCGAAATCCGCGAGACAAGATCGGTCAGGCGCCGGGGAGATCCGAATTGGGAACATTCCTAGGAAGTTCGAGGTTTTAAGGACACTCAGAACTCTAGGAGACAGCTCATGCGTAAAGCTCTACTCGCGGCGGCGGTCGTCGTGGCCCTCGCAACCGCCAGCGCCACGGCTCAGAACACGACCACCGACAATCCCTCCAACGGAACAGCCGCTGGCAACAACAAGATGAATTCATCGACGACTCCAGGCGCGATGGGAGCGAATCCAACCCCGGCCGCTCCGGCAATGAAGTCTCAGACGGCGACGCAAACCGTGCCCGTCCAAGGACCGAATTTCATCCAGGTTCAGAACACGGACATGTTGAGCTCGAACGTTGTCGAACTCGACATCTATAACGGACAGAATAACAACATCGGCAAGATTCAGGACATCGCCTTTGACACGTCAAAGAAGGTGACCGGTTATATCCTGTCGGTCGGCGGCTTCCTTGGAATGGGCACGCATTATGTCGCGGTCAATCCCGATGCCGTGATTGTCTCCTACGACGCCCAGAACAAGGTCTGGAAGGCGACCATGAACGCCACGAAGGACCAGCTCAAGTCGGCGCCGGAATTCAAATACGGCGGCCAGTGGACGGCCAGCAGAAGCTGAGCGGCGAGCTTACCGGAACGGGGCACGATTGCTCCGTTCCGCCATCTCAAACATGAGAAAGACGACCATGGCCGACAAAGCAGCGGATATCGATCACGTCTGGAAGCTGATCGACGCCATTCCTATCGCGATGGTGGTCACCCATGAAGGCCAGGGTCAGAATATGCGAGCCCGGCCAATGGCCATCCGCCCGGCTCGATATGAAGGCGCTGTTTATTTTCTGACCGACGCCGATACTCCGAAGGCCGAGGAAATTGGGCGTAATCAGTCGGTGTGTCTGGCCCTAGCGGACAACAAGAGCCAAAAATATGTGTCCATCTCCGGCCACGCGGAAATGATCGACGATAAAGAGCGGGTTAAAAAATATTGGTCGGTTTACGACAAGGCTTTCTGGCCCGACAAAAACGATCCGCGCATAAGAGTGCTCCGCGTAACCCCAGAGAGCGCGGAGTTTTGGGAAGGGTCGGGCAAGATCGTCACCGCGGTGAAGTTGGCCGCGGCCATCGCTTCGGGCGAGCGCATGAATATTGGCGACAACGAAAAGATTTTAGGATTTCCTCAGGGCGGCAGGCTCGCCGACTGAAGCTCGAAGTTTGCAACGAGAGGCCGTTGCTCTGAATCGAACCCAGCGGTGAGCTGATAGGCGCCCGATTGGATGCGCCATTTCCTGGCGCCGTCGTCGAACGTCGCAAGCAGGCGCGGATCGATCGAGACCGTGGCTTGCCGTTGTTCGCCTGGCTTGAGGTCGAGCCGATCCCAACCAACGAGGCGCAGCAGAATGTTCGCGCCTTGCGGTCCAGTGAGATAGAATTGGGGCGTCCCAACGCCTGCGCGCTCGCCCGAGTTCCGCACTGTGGCACTCGCCGTCACCGTTCGGCCGCTCACGTTCACGGCGAGCTTGCTCAGATCGAATCTCGTATAGGAGAGCCCGAAGCCGAAGGGAAACAAGGGCTTCTCGGCCCGTTTGAAGAACCATTTGTAGCCGACCACGGCGCCTTCGTCGTAGAGAGCGGTGAACATCGCGCCGTATCGTCCGCCTCGCCCGACGGGTCCAGTCGGCGCGCCGTTCGGATCGCCCTGGATCTTCGGATGGGGCAATTGATCTTCGCTGACTGGGAAGGTCAGGGGCAGGCGTCCGGAAGGGTTGGCGGCGCCGGAGAGGATTTCGGCAATCGCCTCGCCGCCCTTCTGTCCAGGGTACCAGGCCTCGAGAACAGCGGCCGTCTGCTCGAGCCAGCGCATGAGCACCGGGCCGCCCGTCTCGAGCACCACCACGGTGCGGGGATTGGCGCGCGTGACCGCCTCGACAAGACCATCTTGCTCGCCTGGCAGAGTGAGGCTTCGGGCGTCGGCGGTTTCGGTCATGTATTGGTCGACGAAGATGATGACCGCATCGGCAGTCGCCGCCGCCTCCGCCGCTCGCGCCGGCGACGACCCATCATCGAAGTCCACGCGGGCGCGCGGAAACTGAAGACGGATCGCCTCGAGCGGCGACCCCGGGTCGAAGATCATGGCTCGATTTACGCCAATCTGTTCCTTGGCCGCGATTCCTCCGCGGGGGATGACTTGCGAAGAGCCGCCGCCCGAGGGGACGCCGCGGTCGGCCTTAGCCCCAATCACGACAAGTCTACGCGTCTCGGCCGGGAGAGGCAGCAAACCCTGGTTCCTCAACAGAACCGCGCCTTCGCGCGCAATCGAGAGCGCGGTCCGATCGCTCGAAGCGAAGTCGACGGGCGCGGAGGAGGCCCGCTCATATGCGAGTCCGTGCGCGAAGATCGAAGTCAGAACTCGCCGGACCATGTCGTCGAGCCTGGCGGCGGGGACTTCGCCGTCGTCGATGGCTTGGGCAAGGCCGTCCGCGAAAAAATTTTGCGTATCGAGCTGCTCGCCGGACTCTTGGTCAAGACCAGCGAGGGCTGAGCGAACCGTCGAGTGGACCGCGCCCCAGTCGGACATGACGAAATAGGGATAGCCCCAGTCCTTCTTCAGCACCTCGTTGAGGAGCCAGTCATTTTCGCAACAATAGCTTCCGTTGAGCTGATTGTAAGCGCACATCACGCTGCCGGGGCGCCCGCGCTCGATGGCGATTTCGAACGCGAGCAGATCGGATTCGCGCGTCGCGGCTGGATCGATACGCGCGTTGAGGACGACTCGATCCGTTTCTTGCGCGTTGAGCGCAAAATGCTTGATCGTCGAGATGATGCGCCCGCGGCTCTGCACCCCTGCGATCATGCTCCCAGCCATGACGCCGGTGAGGAGCGGGTCTTCGGAGAAATATTCAAAATTGCGCCCGCCGCGCGGGTCGCGAATGAGATTTGCGGCGCCGCCAAGAAGCACATTGAAGCCCTTCGCTCGCGCCTCCATGCGCCACCGACTGGCCTTGAAGCCGCGCCATATCGGGGCTCCAGGTCGAGGCGAGGGCGAGATCGGACGGCATCGCGGTCGCCGTGTCGCCGTGACGGATATCCCCGGGGTTGGCGACGCCAAGCTCCGCATCCGTCTCCTGCAGCGCAGGAATGCCGAGGCGCGGGACGCCAGACACGTAGCCGGCCGAGCCGATTGATCCGGGCGGTCTGGGCTTGCCGCCCCATCTCGCCGCGATCACGCCATGGACAAGAGACAGCTTCTCCTGCTCGGTCATCTGGTCGAGCGCCAGTTGCGCGCGCCGGGCGGCAGGCAAGGAGGCGTCCATCCACGGCCGGTCCTGCGCCGCCGCGGCTCCGCCGAGGGCTAAGCTCGCAAGCAGGATGGCCGCCATAAGCCTCAGCAAAGTTTTACCCGCTCGCCAGCCAAGTCAGCCACTCGCGTGAGCGAGCATCAGCGTCATCGAATTCCACACGCGCCCCCGCGGAGCTCGCTGTAACCGCTCTGAACTGCAACGGCTTGACTGGGCGTCTAGTCAAGGGGCAGGGCGAAAGGATGTCAGGCGGGATGCGCCGAGCCGATCATCGCCGACGGCGCCTCATCGTAGCCGCGATAGTGTCGATACACACGATCGCCGTGTTCCCGTTGTTTGGCTTCTGATTTTTGGATCGCAGCGCGCGCGCCACTCTCCATTGCGCCAGCCACGACGTCTCTTTCATCAGTCAGGGCGAGAAAAGAGGAGGCGCAGAAAATAGCTGCCGCCGAAAGAACGAGAGGCGCTCGTGACATGGTCGCTCCCATGATCTGTCAAAGGCCCACACGAGGATCCGCTGAGTTCCCAACCCTTATGGTTACGGAAAGGTTCCCATCGTCCGACTGCGCCGCGGCCGAGGCCGCCACTTCTGTCCGTTCGTCAGCTCGGTAGACTTTGCCCCTATCGCCGCCGGCATTGCCCGAGCGCTGGCGAGTTGAGTGCAATAAAACACCAGTATGGTCGCGATCATTGCAGTGGCCCTCGCCCAGGACGTTGCATATCCGTTCGCGTCGTCTTGAGCGTCGCAACCACAATGAACTAAGGTCCTCTTGCGCCGCGGCATGACGAAGGCGTCCGACGTCTTGGGGCGGGGGACAATTTTGACAGGCGAGTGGTTTACCTACAGGCAGGCGGCCGAGCTGTTGAGCGTGTCGACCGAGGCGGTGCGGCAACGGGCCAAGCGCGGCCGGTGGCAAAAGACGCTCGGAAACGACAAGCGAACGCGGATTCGACCACCCGAGGGCTGGAACGATATCGCTCGAGCGACGGGCGATCGCGCTCTCCGGGCGCGCGTTGCCGACGAACGGGCGCTGGCCAATCAAGTCATTCGAGCGCTCGAAGCCCATGTCGAAACGCTCAAGACGCAGCTTGCCGCGGCCGAGCATCGGGCCGAAAAGCAGGCGGCCGAGTTCGCTGCGCGCGAGGCGCGCCATGCAGCCGATCTCGCCGTCGAACGGATCTTGGCTGACCGGATGTCGGCGAGGGTCGATCAGATGACCGCGGACCTGGCGGTTGAACAGGCGCAGCGGATGGAGGCCGAGAAGCGGCTCACAGCCGAACTCCCGCGCGGTTGGTTCAAGCGTCGGACGCATGACGGCGGCTAGCCTTAATCCGCCCAAGCACACGCCTACGTCACATCGAAAACCCTTGTATAGCTGGGAACGCATCGAGCTTGCGTTGCAAAGATCACACTGTGACGGGGGTCACAGCGCGACACTCTCGACATGGTTAAAAGCTTATTGCGCCTGGAAGAGATCTTCAGGAGGACGCACGCCAGCGGGGACGCGGGGAAAGGGATCATATGGAGGCCATGATGGATGGCATCGGCAAACATGCGGCGTTCTACCGCGCGTATCTGCCCCATGACCGCAGCCTCATTCCCGTGGCAGTCGCGCTGGGCGCCATCGTTGCGCTGTGGCTGAGCCTTTACTCCGTCAGCACGGAGCGAAGCCCGCAAATCGTCCAGAAGGAAGCGCGCGCCGCGGCCGTGCTCGTCTGCCGGCCTGTAAGCCACTGATGCTGAAGGAGACTGGCGATCTGCGGGACTTCACGACAGTCTGAACGCGAGGGATCTCTATGAAGCCCGGGCTTGAAGCCGCCTGAGACGATGGAGGACTTCGTCGCCGACGCCCTGAAGCTCATGGACAAGAGCAAGAAGGCCTAAGGTTTCGTCGCCAAGGGCGAGAAGGGGCCCCATTGTCGCTATGATGATCCTGCTCAACCGCTATTTCGTTCACGGCCTGACGCAGGGCGTGCACTAAGCCGTCGCGCAATGGGGCCGCTGCCGACGCTCGCTTTCCCGGCGGCGCGACTTGGTCTAGCATGGCGGCGTTCCCGGCATCCGTCGGAGAGATCGTCGCAGCGCGCCGGCCGCGCCGCTCGCGCGCGTCTCGACTGGCTCGGGATGCGTCGTTGTCATCGGGAGGAAGCGCCAGCCATGAGCCATGTCTCTCTGCGGCCGGAGTTCGAAGAGCTGGTCGAGTTCGACGCGCCGGCCATCCAGGTGGCCGCGGGCTGCGTGTTCACCGAAGGGCCGGTCTGGCACCCGGTCGATCATTTCTTGTTGTTCTCGGACATGCCGGGCGACGTGCGCCGCCGCTGGGATCCGCACGGCGGCGCCGTCGAGGTCAAGCGTCCGTCGAACAAGTGCAACGGCATGACCTATGACACCAACCTCAACCTCATCGTCTGTGAGCACGCAACGTCCCTCCTTGTGCGCGAAAAGCCGGATGGAACGCGCGAGGTTCTCGCAAGCCATTTCGAGGGCAAGGAGCTCAATAGCCCCAACGATGTCTGCGTCCGCTCCGACGGCTCGATCTATTTCTCCGACCCCTATTACGGGCGTGTCCCTGTCTTTGGCGTCGAGCGGCCGCGCGAACTCGGCTTTCAGGGCGTTTATCGCTTGGCGCCCAACGGCGGCGGTCTCAATCTCGCGGTCGATCGCGATCTGTTCGAGCAGCCGAACGGCCTTTGCCTTTCGCCGGACGAGAAGCTGCTCTACGCCAATGACAGCGCGAAAAAGCTGATCCGCGTGTTCAACGTCATGGCCGACGGTTCGTTGTCGGGGGAGCGCCTGTTCGCAAGCGAGATCCAATCGTCGTCGCAGAGCGGCGGTCCCGACGGGATGAAATGCGACGAGCGCGGCAATGTCTGGGTGACGGGTCCAGGCGGCGTCTGGGTTTACGCCCCTTCCGGCGAGCTGATCGGGAAACTGCATATCCCGGAGGTCGCGGCCAATCTCGCCTGGGGCGGCCCAGAATTACGCACTTTGTTCGTGACCGCGACGCACTCGGTCTATCGCCTGACAACGAAGGTCGGCCCCCGGATTGAGCCCTATATGCGCGTGCACCCGGCCGCGAAGGAATTGTCTGCGCCTGCGGAAGGCCGGGGGCTCGATCTCGATCCCCGCCGCGCCGTCCTCATCATTCAGGACATGCAGAACGACGCGGTGGGCGAGGGCGGGGCTTTCGCCGCGTCGGGAGCGCCGGGCCATGCGAAAGCGCAGAACGCCATTGAAAACATTCGCCGGGTCGCGGCGGCGGCACGCGCCCATGGCGTTCCCGTGATCCATGTCTGGTTCATCGTCGAGCCCGGCGCGCCCGGCGTCTCGCTGAACGCGCCGCTGTTCAGGGGCTTAGCCGAACACAAGGCGGTGGTGCGCGGCACCTGGGGCGCCGCGCCTGTGGAAGGTCTTGAGCCCGACCTCGGCGATTTCGTCGTCGAGAAGATGCGCATGAGCGCCTGGGAGGGCACCCGGCTCGAGGCGATCCTCAAAGCGCTCCACCGCGACACGATCATCAACACCGGCGCCTGGACCAACATGTCGATCGAGCACACCGCCCGCACCGGCGCCGACAAGGGCTATGTGATCATCACGCCCGAGGATTGCTGCGCGACGATGAACGCCGACTGGCACAGAGCCTCGATCCACTACGCCATGCAGAACGTCGGTGAGGTCACGAAAGCGGACGCGGTGATCGCGGCGCTGAAGGGCAGGTGAGGCGCTAGAGAGTCTTGCGTTTGCATGGAATCGTCATCGCGAGGAGCGTAGCGATGCGGCGATCCAGGAGTTGCGAGGCGCGCGACGTTCCTGGATCGCTTCGCATACGCTCGCGATGACGATTGCGGGTCCACCCAAAATGCTATTCGCTTGAGGCAGAAGGACCCGATCACGCCTCGAACAAACCCACCACCTCGATCAGCTTCACGATCGAGCGATCGGAGCCGACGAAAGGCGCGCCGGACGGCGAGTAGCCGACCACGTAGAGCCCCGCCGCCCGCGCCGAGCGCGCGCCAGCGCCGCTGTCCTCGACCGCGACCGTCGCATGAGGCTCGGCGCCGAGCCGGCGAGCGGCTTTACGGAAGGGTTCGGGATCGGGCTTGCCCGACGACACGTCATCGAGGCTCAGCGAGAATACGATGATCTTGCCGACGCCAAGGACCTTGATGTTCGCGTCGACAATGGCGCGCCCGGAATTCGAGACGCAGGCTTGCGCGACGCCGCGCGCCGCAAGCTCGCGCATCGCCTCGAGCGCGCCCGGATTGGGCTCAAGCTCTCCTGCATGCTCGACGTAATAGTTCTCGATCGCCGCGATCCATGTGCTGAACAACGAGCCCGGCGCAAAGCGCGGCTTGAGCGCCTTCCAGATGTCGATCGCGTGCACGCCGCGAAACGCCTCCGGCTCGAGGTCGCTGAGGTCGACGCCGAGCGCAGCGCTTCCGGCGATGAGCGCGCGCTGATGCAGCGGCTCGCTATCGATGAGCGTGCCGTCGATGTCCCAGGCGATCGCGCGAAAGAGGCTCATGATGCAGTAAGGTCCAACCGCGCGGCCAGGCGGCTATAGAGGTCGCGATAGCGGCGATAGCCCTGGCGATAGATAGGGGCGGCCTCGCGTTGCGGCTCGATCCGATCGGCAGCACGGACAAAAGCGGAGGTCCCCGACCAGTCGGATGCGAGGCCTAAGCCGATTGCGGCCGTCCAGGCCCCGCCAATGCAAGAGCCAGGATGGCCGGCGAGGCGTTGAACCGGACGTTCGAGCACATCGGCCACGATCTGCATCCATATTCGGCTGGTCGAGCAGCCGTCGGAGACGATAAAGCGCTCGGTCGCAGTGCAGCGCGACGGGGCGCGAGGTAAGCCCAAGGGTCTCATCCGGCGGGCGGATCAGGACGCCGATGGTCGAGGTCGTGCCGATGTCGAGAGCTAGATCGCAGGGCATGGGAAGACGGCTCGCGTGCTCTATCATACCAGCGCGAGCGGGTATCCCAAACTCGCGCCCGATTGCGCGACCCGCATTCGCGGGAATGACATGTTGGGCGCGGTCACCTTAGCTTCGCGACCGCATCCATGAAGCGCTTGACGCGGGCGCCATCCACTGCGTTCCAGGTGTTGCCGTCGACCTTGAAATGCGTGCCGATCACTGCGCCGTCGGCGATGGCGAGGATGTCGCGCACATTGTCGATGGTGACGCCGGTGTTGGCGAGGACGGGGACGTCCTTGACGGCTTCGCGCACGGCTTTGAGATTGGATCGATCGATCGGATCGCCGGTCAAGGGCCCCGAGACAAGGATCGCGTCGGCAAGCGACGAGAAGACGCGCTTTTGGCGCGCAATGCGATCGGGCGCTCGTCGAGCGAATGGGCGAACTCGGCGTTGATGTTGAACAGGAGCTTCAGGTCCTCGCGGCCGAGATTGCGGCGCAGGCGCAAGGAGGCCGCGCAATCCGCCTGCCAAAGGCCCATGTCGGAAGCGAAGAGGCCGGTGAAGATCTCGCGCACGAAACTCGCGCCCGTCGCTGCAGCGATGGCGATGCTGGCGACCGGATCCCACAGATAATTGACGCCGAACGGGACCTTGAGATGGGGCTTCACCGCCTGAATGACGGAGGTCATCGCGGCGACGCCCTCCGGCGGCGCCTTGAGGACGTAGGGGCGGTCGTTCTCGTTGCCGAACATGACGGCGTCGACGCCGCCCGTTTGCAGAGCATCAACGTCCTTAAGCACGCCTTGGATGAGCTTCTTGACGCCTCCGTCCGCGTCATAGAGCGGTGAGCCCGGCAGCGCGCCGATATGGGCCATGGCGATCAGGACCTTTTTCTTGTCACCGAGGAACTCGAAGACCATGCAGGATTCCTCATGCGCGGAGAGGCGCTTGATCATTTGCGCCGCGTGGGAAAGGGGATGACCGCAACCTAGCGCCGACGGTGACATTAGCAAAGAAAATGGCTTTTCGCGGCGTTCGATTTTGTTGATATGGCTGCGCCGCTTAGGCTCTGGAGGGACAATGGCGGCCGATTCGCCTTACGCAGAGCTCAACGGTAGGCGCGCGTTCGTAACCGGCGGCGCGAATGGCATCGGCCGCGCCATTGTGCAAGCACTCGCTCGAAGCGGAGTCAAAGTGGCGATCGCCGATATCGACGGCGAGAAGGCGGAGCAGGCACGGGATCAATGTGACCGGCGGGGTCTATATGACGTGACGAGCTGAGGCGCTTGGCTCAATAGCCGAGCGCCGCGCCGTCCTTGCGCGGATCCGAGCCGCCAATGAGCACGCCGCGCTGGTGATCGATCACGATCGCCTGTGCGCCGCCGAGCGGGCGTTCGACTTCGGTCAGCACGTGGCCGAGCGCGGTCAGCTTCTCGCGCATGTCCGTAGAGACGCCGCGTTCGATCTCGACCTTCCCGAGATGCGGGCAGATTCGGGGAAAATCGATCGCCTGTTGAATGTCCATCCCATATTCCACCGCGTTGGTCAGAAGCCAGCTCTGACCCATCGGCTGGTAATGCTCCCCCATCACGCCAAATGAGATCTCGGGCTTGCCGCCGCGCGTCGCCATGCCTGGCATGATGGTGTGCGCGGGGCGCGTGTTGGGCGCGAAGCTGTTCGGATGGCCGGGTTCGAAAGCGAAGCATAATCCTCGGTTCTGCAAGAGGACGCCTGAGCCTTCAGCGAGGATGCCGCTGCCGAAGGTCTGGTAGATCGAATTGATGAGGCTGCAGGCGCCGCCGTCGCGGTCGACGACCGACAGGGTCACAGTATTGCCGCTCGCCGCGAGTACGGTCTCCCCCGGAGCAGGCAAGGAGGGAAGGGAGCGCTTATCGTCGATGTGCTTCACAAGCCCTGCGAGATAATCGGGCGCGAGCAGGCGCCTGAGGGGCGTCTCCCGCTGGCGCGGGTCGGCGAGGAAAGCGCCCCGGTCGCGGTAGGCCATGCGGGCAGCCTCGATGTGCCGATGGAAACGCGTCACGCCTGCCGGTCCGTCCGGAGCGGGCCCAAGCGCCTGAAGTTCGCCCAGAATCATCAGCGCGACGAGGCCCGGCCCGTTTGGCGGGCACTGCCATACGTCGAGGCCGCGCCACGGAATCGAGATCGGCTCAACGAACTCGGCGCCCTTCCGTCCGTTGGCAAAATCCTCTTCCGTTTGCGCTCCCCCGCGCGCTCGGAGAGCGGCGGCCATGTCCGCCGCGACCGGTCCGCTGTAGAAGCCGTCGGCGCCGCGCGTGGCGATCGCGCGCAGCGTTTGGGCGAGCGCAGTCTGGACAAGGCTATCGCCCTCGCGAGGCGCGCGCCCTCCCGGCAGGAAGAGCTTGCATCCGGCGCGGCGCAGCTTGTCCTCGTGCATCGACCAGTCCCAGGCCACGCGCTCATGCACTGGAAAGCCATCTTCCGCGCAGCGGATGGCGGGGAGAAGCAGTTCGTCGAAGCCCTTCGTCCCATGGGCGTCGAGCAGCAATTGCCAGCCGGAGACCGCGCCAGGGATGGTGACGCCGTGCGGCGAGATGTCGTCAGGCGGGCAAGGGCCATCGGCCGCGATCGCCTCGAGCGAAGCCGCGGCCGCCGATCGGCCTGAACCGTTGACGGCGACGACCTTGTCCCCGCCGGGCGGCGCGTAAAGGCAGAAGCAATCGCCGCCGAGTTCCGTCGACTGCGGCTCGACGACCGCCAGCACCGCGCAAGCCGCAACCGCCGCGTCGACGGCGTTGCCGCCCGCGCGCAAGACGTCGATCGCAGTCAACGAGGCGATGGGCATGGACGTCGCCGCCATCCCGTTCACGGAATAGACGGGGCTGCGTCCGCTCTGATGGAAGTCCCGCATTTCGCCCGCGTCCTTTCCGGCGTCCGCCGACGATCCTCGCATGCAGCCTTAAGCCGGCTCGAGCGTCATTTTGCAACCGGCTTTGCTATTGGCGCAAACTGCATGAATCTTGCGTCGGCCCAGATGAAATTGGAGGCAGTGGGACATGGAGTTTGATCTTGTCATTCGCGGCGGAACGGTCGCCACCGCGGCCGACGTCGGCAAAAGCGACGTGGGTGTAAAAGATGGCCGCATCGTCGCTCTTGCCGAAGATCTGCCGCGCGCCGCCTCCGAGATCGACGCATCTGGCCTACTGGTCTTGCCCGGCGGAATTGACAGCCATGTCCATTTCGACCAGCCGCAGGGTCCGGGGATTGTGATGGCGGACGGGTTCGAGAGCGGCACCCGCAGCGCAGCGGCGGGCGGCAACACCACAGTGCTTGCGTTCGCGCTGCAGCCGCGCGGGCAATCGCTGCGCGAGAGCGTCGAGAGCTACCACGAGAAGGCGAAGGGCAAGAGCTACGTCGACTACGGATTCCACCTTATCGTAACCGATCCAACGCCGGCGGTTCTGGGCCAGGAGCTGCCGGCGCTCGTGAGCTCTGGCTATCCATCGTTCAAGGTGTTCATGACCTATGACAATATGGTGCTGACCGACCGGCAATTGCTTGAGGTCTTCACCGTTGCGCGCGAATAGGGCGCGCTGGTCATGGTTCACGCGGAGGGTTACGACCAGATCAAGTACATGACCGATCGTCTCGAGCGCGACGGCAAGACGCATCCTTATTTTCATGCAGAGTCGCGCCCGGAACTCGTCGAGCGCGAGGCGACCCACCGCGCAATCTCGCATGCCGAACTGATCGGCATCCCGATCATGATCGTGCATGTGTCCGGGCGCGAGGCGATGGAGCAGATCGAGTGGGCGCGCGGACGGGGCCTTAAGATCTACGCCGAAACATGCCCTCAATATCTGGTGCTGACGGCGGAGGACCTCAAAGGCCTCAACATGGACTTTTCGGGCGCCAAATATGTCTGCTCTCCGCCGCCGCGCGACCGCGCCTCGCAAGAGGCGATCTGGCGTGGGCTGATCGGCGGCGTCTTCGACACTTTCTCCTCCGACCATTGCCCGTTTCGATTTGACGACGAGGCCGGCAAGAAGGTTCCTAAGGGGCGGACCTCGTTCCGCTGGGTGCCGAACGGCATTCCGGGCGTCGCCGCGCGGCTGCCGATTCTGTTTTCAGAAGGCGTCAAAAAGGGGCGGATTTCGCTCTCGGAGTTCGTCGCGCTGACCGCGACCAACCACGCCAAGATGTATGGGCTCTACCCGCGCAAGGGTTCGATCATGATCGGCGCTGACGCCGACATCGCCATCTGGGATCCGGACAGGAAGGTCTGCCTGTCCCAGGATCTCATGCAGCACGGCAGCGATTACACCCCTTACGAAGGCATGGAAGTGACGGGATGGCCGGTTAAAACGCTGCTGCGCGGCGTGCTTGTCGCGGACGACGGCCGCATTGTCGGTGCGCCGGGAATGGGCCAGTTCCAGCCGCGCCAGACGTCCCGCGCTTTGTGAAGCCCTCGCGCCTACATCGCCGGCGCCTGCGCCGGCCGCGGCGGCAGCGGCTTGAAGAGGTCGCGGCTGTCTGAAAGGACATCAGTAAGGGTTTGCTGGCCGATCATCGAGGGGGTGAAGAGGCGGAGGGATGCGGCGATCCCGGTCCGCACATCGACAGGAAGCGGAATTTCGATGACCTCCGCGAAAAACGCGTAGGGCGAGACACCCTCATCATCGGGCGTCTGCGCCGCCACGGCTGTGATCGGGGACGGCATTCCGCTGACCAGAACCGGCGGCAAGGCCTTCGGGTCAAGCAACAGATCGCGGCGGGCGACGTTCGCGCCGTCTGTCCCTCCGCTCCCAAACAGGGACAGGCTGATGTCCGCAGCCGATCCGTCCTCAGTCGCAGCCGCGTCATCGGCCGCCGCGGGAGGGCAGGCTGTGGAGCATTATCCAGATCGATGGAGCGGACCTCCGCGCAAGCGCCGCCTATCGCCGCCATCGCGATTAGCGACGCGCCGACACCAAGCGCCCATCGCCCGCCACGCCGCACCTTGCTTATCCTTTAAGTTACGGTCGATGCATGTGTTATTAGAAATGGCGAAGGACTGTCAATCCGCGCTGATCAATGGAAAGAGGCGGAGCTTCTCCCGGATGTCAACTACGCAGATTGGCTAGGCGCTCCCTCAGAAAGCGCGCGATCGCAGTCAGCATGCTGTCATCCACTTCGTCTTGGCTCGATCCCAGCGCCTTCAGGGCCATTTTCGAGACGATGAGCGAGTGGTCGCCTCCCTCGACGACATAGAGCGTCGAGGACGCATGCATCCGCTTGCGAACGCCCTCGAGAAGGTCGAGCGGACAGAGGGAGTCGCGCGTTCCCTGCACGAACAAGACCGGAGCCTTCAACTCCATGAGAACCTGATCGCGAAGCCGCGATCGGTCGCCCGCGCCGCAGAGCGGATAGCCGAAGCAGATTGCGGCCTGGACCGGATCGACGAGCGCGACATGGCAACCGACGCGCCCGCCCATGCTTTTGCCGGCGAGCACGATCGGCCCCTTATGCTTAGCGCGAAGCGCGGCGAGCGCCGCCCGGTGCGCAGCGATAAGCTTGGGCAGCGGGTCCGGCGCCCTTCGGCCCTCCAACGCATAAGGGTAGTCGAAGGGTTGGACGGAGCCGATCGTCCCCAGGAGAAGCGCAAAAGTCCGCATCCGCGGATGCGAGGACGGCGCGCCCGCGCCAGGCGCGAGGAGAAAGGCTGGTCCGGGATCGGACATGAGAGCCAGTCTATCGGTTCAGGAAAGCGGCGTCAGCCAGCGGCTCACCGGAAGCTCGCAGCAACCGATTCGGATCGTTAAGCTTTGCTCGAACTCGCCGCCTTCCCTTCAAGCAGGACGCTCATCAATGATGGAGATCAACATTCCCGACGTGGTCGCCGAGGTCGAGCAGGCCTTCGCCCGATACGAGCGCGCGCTCGTCAGCAACGACATCGCTGAACTCGACGCGCTGTTTTGGCGGAGCCCGCACACCCTGCGCTACGGAGCGACGGAGAATCTTTACGGCTATGACGAGATCGCCGCTTTCCGCGCCGGCCGCCCAGCTGTCAATCTGGCCCGCGATCTCGTGAAGACCGTCATCACCACTTACGGTCGGGACTTCGCCACCGCCAATGCCGAATTCAAGCGTCCGACGGGCGACGGGAAGACAAAGCCAGGTTTGGGTGAGGACCGACGACGGCTGGCGGGTCGTGGCCGCGCATGTGAGCCTGTTGCAACAGCCTCCATCCGCCGGTCGCTAAACGCTAGGCGGATTGAACGCAGGTCGCAGCCGCGTCTAGCGCTACCGCAGGTCGGCCTTGAGCCGCTCGAAGATTTCCCTCCCCTCGAGATCAAGCAGGCGCAGGCCGACCGCGCGCGGCGGCCAGCTTGTTGTCGCGGCTTCGCGGATTGCGACGGAGGCGTTCGCGGCTTGAATTTCGGTCTCGGTGAGAACGGTCGGCAGGTGATCGGCCCCTACGCCAAAGAACTGCAGCCGAAAGCGTTGCGGTCTGGTGGCGAGAACGCGTTCGAGCTCTTCCACCGGGTCCACCTCGAAAAATCGAACGGCGGGACGCTCGCCCACGGCCGCGCCGCGAGAAGCGACGTTGGGGTCCAACTCTGTCCGGATCGACGGTTCGTCCGCGCGGTTCGCTTGTCCGCCGGGCGATGAGATTCGCCACCTGACCCCAATGGGCGGCGGCTTCCGGCATTGCCGCCCGGCGTTGGCGCTGGCGCGCCTCCGCATAGGCCCGGAGCCGGAACGATGCGATCAACCGATCGGCGTCGATGAGGGGTGATTTCAGCGCGTTCGACATCGGCCGCCGGGAGCGCGCTCGTCGGCGGCGTCGTCAGCCGACGGACGGACGAAAGAGATCGTCTTCCGCGAATGGCCATCTCTAGACCCTTTGAACCAACATTTGGGACGAGACGCGGTTCCGGATCGTCGTCACGATCGCGTTACAACTGAGGAAAACCGGTTTGAACGCTCGCGATCGGTTGTGTTTTAAAATGCCAACAAGCTCAAGAGTCAAGCGCCACAACCGTACGGTTTAAAACTGGCTTAATTTTCTTTTCCCGCAATTGCGCTTGCAGCGTTAAAAGCCAGCAAAGAAAAGGCCGCCTACGCCGCGGCGCTTCCTCCGTTTCAAGCGGCGCCGCGTCAGCCAAGGGCGGGCGCGAGGCGCGCGGTCCGGCGGCGGCCGAAGAGGCCAAGGCTTGCAAAGCCCACGGCGAGCATCGCCCAGGTCGACGGTTCGGGCGCGGCGGCCACGCTAAGGCTTCCGATCTCCTGGATCGGGTAGTTATAGCTGCCAGCGGACTCATAGAGCGCGTAATTGCCCGGCGAGGTCCCCCAGAGATTCCAGTAACCGCCCGGGTTCTGCGCCGTGACGAACAAGAGCCCATCGACGTCGAAGGCGTTGCCGGTCGGATAGAACACGTTGTCGAAGATGAACGACCCGTCCGGGCTGTAGGACGGGCTCGGGAAATCCGGATTGGCGCCGACCCCGCTGATGGTCTGATCGGTCAGGCCGGAGATGACGCCGGAAACGGCGATCACTTGCTCGGCCGCGTTGACGGTGATTTCGCCCGTCGCCGTCAGTTCGGCGTCGTTCGACTGGAAGGTGAATTTGTAGACGGCCGCGTTCGCCGCTGTAACAGAGATCAGCATTGCAGTCGACAGCGCTGCAATCGTGGTAACCAGAGTCTTACGCATCATGCATCTCCTATCCAAACTCCGGGTCATCTGTTGTTCATGACTGGCCTGGAGACCGCCAACACCTGACATCGTGTGGCTCTTTTTTTGTTAAATACCCCCGGTAATGGTCAGATACAAGCTATGGTTGTTCTCTTAGTTACAGCCAATTGAATCTAGGTTGTGGTAAAGTGTAATCAAATTGCTATCGCTCGCGGCCGTTCTGCCGAGGGTTACAGCCTGCGGCCCCAAGCCGTAGCGCGACCAAGAATTGCGGACCTGCGCTCGGCGTGGTGTAAGCGTCGCCGACTTCCAAAATCGGAGGACTTGAGTTGCCCAATCATCCCGCATTGGCCGCGAACCGGGTCGCGGTCGTCACCGGAGCGGCCAGCGGCATTGGCTTGGCGGCTTCGGCCAAATTCGCCGCGCTTGGGCTGAAAGTGTGCATGGCGGACTTGGGCGGCGACGCGCTCGAGGCCGGCGCCGCGAAGGTCCGCGCAGCCGCGGCCAAGCCGGACGATGTGCGATCCTTCGCTGTCGACGTGAGCAAGCTCGACGACGTGCAGCGCCTGAAAACATCGGTCTTCGACGCGTTCGGCGAGGTCGCCGTGCTCATGAACAACGCCGGAACCGGCGGCGGCGGCGAGTTGTTCGGCGACCCCGCCCGCTGGCGGCGCATCCTTGACGTCAACCTCTGGGGCGTCATCAACGGAGTGCAGACATTCGCTCCGGACATGATCCGGCAGGGGACGGCGGCGACGATCGTCAACACCGGCTCGAAGCAGGGCATCACCTGCCCGCCCGGGGATACAGCCTACAATGTCTCGAAAGCTGGCGTGAAGGTCGTGACCGAGGCGCTGGCGCATGAATTGCGCAACACCGAGGGCTGTCGCGTGAGCGCGCATCTGCTCATTCCGGGCTTCGTTTTCACGGCTATGACCAAGGGCTCGAGGACGGAGAAACCGCCGGCCGCGTGGACCCCGGAACAGGTCGTCGACTTCATGCTGACGGCGATGGGGAAAGGCGACTTCTACATCCTCTGCCCCGACAACGACGTGCCGCGGGAGATGGATGAGCAGCGCATCCTTTGGGCCGCGGGCGACATCGTCGAGAATCGGCCTCCGCTTTCGCGCTGGCATCCCGATTACAAGGAAGCCTTCGCCAAATTCGCGAAGGCCTGAGGCCTCGCTGATGTCAATTCGATGCGCTGCGATCCAAACCGGCCGCAATTGCGCGATGAAACAATTGGCGATTGGAGCGGCGCGGCGACGATCGCTCGGAATTGAAGCGGCAGCCGCGCGCACATTAAAGGAAGGAACGGCCCATGGTTGACGCCAACGAAGCGCAGGCGATTGCGCAGGAGGCCTACATCTATCTTTATCCTTTGATCCTCATGGACCTGACGCGCAAGCAGCTGATCAACCTCGATCCCAAGGTCAGTCCCATGGGTGGGCCGGCGAACGCATTCACCCACGTTCGCGCGTTTCCGACCGCCGACATGCGGGCGGTGGTGCGGCCGAATTTCGATACGCTCTATTCGAGCGCCTGGCTCGACCTCACTTCGGGCCCTGTCGTTGTCTCGACCGCGGACACCGGCGGCCGCTACTTCATGCTGCCAATGCTCGACATGTGGAGCGATGTGTTCGCCGTCCCGGGAAAACGCACGAACGGGACCGGCGCGGCGAGTTTCGCCGTCGTTCCGCCTGGGTGCAGCGGGCAGTTGCCGGCGGATGTCGAGCGGCTCGACGCGCCCACGTCCTATGTCTGGGTCATAGGCCGCACCCAGACCAATGGCGTCAAGGACTACGACGCGGTTCATAAGGTCCAGGACGGGTACAGGGTCACCCTGCTCGCCGATTGGGGAAAGGCCTCGCGGGCGGTCAAGCAGGCGATCGACCCGGCGGTCGACACCAAGACTGAACCACTGCGACAGATCAATGGAATGGCGCCGGTCGATTATTTCAAGCGCGGCGCGGAGCTGATGAAGCTGAACCCGCCTCATCTCACCGACTGGTCGACCATCGCGCGGCTGAGGCGCATCGGGATCGAGCCCGGCAAGAGTTTCGACGCCAGCAAGGTCACTCCCGACGTGCTCGCCCGCGCCGCCGCCGCGGGGCTCAAGCTCATGCACGACAAGGCGCCGACGCTCACCCGCATCGCCAACGGCTGGCAGATGAACACGGACACGATGGGCGTCTATGGCAACTTTTACCTCAAGCGCGCCATCGTCGCGATGTTGGGGCTCGGCGCCAATCAGGTCGAGGATGCGATCTATCCCCTGAACGTGAGTGACGCGGACGGCAAGCCGGTCATCGGAGGAAGCAAATACGTGCTCCATTTCACGAAGGACGAATTTCCTCCAGTGGACGCGTTCTGGTCGCTGACGCTTTACGACGAGGAGGGATTCCAGGTCGCCAATCCGCTGAACAAATTCGCGATCGGCGACCGCGATGCGCTCAAGTTCGGCGCCGACGGCTCGCTCGACCTCTACGTCCAGAACGAAAACCCCGGCCCTGATAAAGAACCGAATTGGCTTCCGTCGCCAAAGAGCGGCGTGCTCGCTTTGACGCTTCGGCTCTATGCGCCGAAGCCTGAGGTCGCCGACGGCCGGTGGAACCCGCCGGCGATCAGGCGCGCGAACTGACTTCCGACAGGACTCGCGGGGTCCGGGCAGGAGCTTCCGCCGACTGAGGAAAGCCACATGTTCTCTTGCTCATCGGGCGATCAGCCGGAAGCCGCTGCTTCGCAGGGCTGCGGTTGTTGCGGGGGCGAACTCCGCTCCCTGACGCGCCGCATCAACGCCGACCTCTCGCGTCGCGGATTTGTGGCTGGCATAGGCGCCTCGGTCGCGGCGCTTGGTCTTCCGCGCGGGGCCCGCGCGGAAGGCGCCTCAAGTCCGGCGCCGCCCATCGTCTTCACCAACTTCATGCTGTTCGATGGGAAGTCGAACGCCTTGCGCGGCGGATTGAGTCTCATCGTCGAAGCCGGGCGGATCAAGGCGGTTGCGACGGGTAGCCCCGCGGGTCCGGAGGGGGCGCGCACGATCGATTGCGCCGGCCGGATCATTATGCCAGGTCTGATCGACGCGCACTGGCATTGCATCTTCGCCGCGCTGCCGATTGCAACTCTGATTTCGGCCGAGGTTGGCTATCTCTTCCTGGCCGCCGCCGCCGAGGCCGAGCGCACGCTGATGCGCGGCTTCACCACCATTCGGGATCTCGGCGGCCCGTCGTTCGCGCTCAAGCAGGCGATCGACGAGGGACTGGTGCCGGGGCCGCGTATCTATCCGTGCGGCGCCATGATCACCACCACGGGCGGTCATGGCGACCTGCGCCCCCTCACAGATCTGCCGCGCAGTCCCGGCGGCCCGGTGAGCGAGATGGAGCGGACCGGCGCCGCCAATATCGCCGACAGCGCCGACGAAGTGCGCCTCAGGGTTCGCGAGCAGCTTCTGCAGGGCGCGTCCCAGATCAAACTGGTCGGCGGCGGAGGCGTGTCGTCGCCACGCACGACGCTGGACATGCTGACCTTCAGCGAGCCCGAGCTTCGCGCCGGCGTGGAAGCAGCCGCAGACCGGAGTACTTACGTCGCCGTGCACGCCTATCCTCCGGGCGCGATCCAGCGCGCGATCGCTTCGGGAGTTCAGTGCATCGAACACGGGCATCTGATGGATGAGCCGACCGCCAAGCTGATGGCGGACAAGGGCGTGTGGCTCAGCATTCAGCCGTTCGTAGGCGACGACGACACCGTCCCTCTCAGCGGTCAAAGTCGCATCAACCAGCTGCAAGTCATCGCTGGCTCGAGCACGGCCTATCCGTTGGCGAAAGCCCACAAGCTCAAGACCGCCTTCGGCTCGGATCTGTTGTTTTCGGCTGAGAAGGCCACACGCCAGGGGATCATGCTGACCCACCTCACGCGCTGGTACGAAAGCGCTGAAATCCTGAAGATGGCCACAGGGACCAACGGCGAACTGCTCGCCCTGTCCGGGCCGCGCAACCCCTATCCCGGGAAGCTTGGCGTTATCGAAGAAGGCGCGTTCGCCGATCTTATCCTTGTCGACGGCGACCCGATCGCCAACATCGCGCTCGTCGAAAACCCGGAGAAGAATTTCCTCATCATCATGAAGGATGGGAAGATCTACAAGGACGCGCTCCATTCGTGATTCGGCTGAATCGTCATCGCGAGGACCCCCGGGTCGGAGCCCGGGGGGAGGCGGCGATCCAGAGCCGCGCTCCGGCCCTTCATCCCTGGATCGCTTCCCGCCGGGTCCAAAAGCCCGGGGGTCGCGATGACGGTCCTGGCTTGACCAAATGGCCTCACGCGCGAGGTCCCGCTTTGGCGAGGCGCTCGTCTCGATCCGCGCCGCGGAGTTCACAGACTGACGAGCCTAACCGGCTCCGGCTGGACGGAACTTCGCGGACATGTCACGAAAGTCATGTCCGAGGGAGGCGGGATTGCCGGAAATGAGTTCGCTCGCCATCTCGCTCGTCGTCACCGGCGTAATCGTCCTGGGCGGCCTCCTCGGTCTCGTGCTTCAGCGCGTCCTCCCGGAGCGCTACACGATGGACAAGGCCCGCGACATGATCGGTGGCGTCGTCGGGCAGCTGACCCTCCTGCTCGTGCTAGTCAATGGCCTCCTCATCTGGACGGCCTATGGCGTCTACAGCACCCAGCAGACGGAACTCCAGACCAGCGCGGCGCGGGCGCTCGAGTTCGATCTCGAAATGCGCCAGTACGGGCCCGAGGCGGATGAGGCCCGCAGGATCTTGAGGACCGATCTCGTCTGGGCCCATGAGCAGTTTTGGGGCGACGACACCTCGCGCGCCGCGGCCTATGAAGCCTCCTACAGGGCCATGGGCAACTTGAACAAGTTTCTCGATGGCCTCACGCCCAAGACGCCTGCGCAGACGAGCCTGCTCGCCGCTGCGCGCGCGAACTACGCATTCATCGGCGAGCAGCGGCTGCTCATGTCGCTGCAGGCGGCGACCCCGATTCCCTGGCCACTGATTTATGCCGTGACGTTCTGGGCGTCCCTTTTGTTCTTCGCCATGGGGCTTTTGTCGAAATTGAGCCCGATGTCGATTGCGATGCTCGTCCTTGGCAGCGCGTCGATCGGGCTCGCGATCTTTCTGATCCTTGAGTTTAGCCAGCCCTACACTAGCTCGGTCCGCGTCTCGCCGGCGCCGCTCGAACAGGCGATCCTTCAGCTCGACCAGCCGAGCGTTCCGGAGACCAGCGGCGCGCCGAAGTGAGATCAGTGAAATAAGGAGGCAGTCTAATGGCGAATTACAAGATCCTGAGCGACGCCGAGATCCGCGCCGCGCTGGCCGAGCTGCCGGATTGGTCGCTGAAGGCGCCCAATATCGAGGCCCGGTTCGAGCTCAAGACCTTTCGCGACGCGATCGCCTTCATTGTCGAGGTGGCGATCCAGGCGGAAGTGATGAACCATCATCCCGAGTTCCACAATTCCTACAACATCTTGACCTTCTCGTTCTGCACGCACGATGCGGGCATGAAGATCACCGATCTCGACATTGAGACGGCGAAGCACATCAGCGCGCTCGCGCGCCGCTTCCAATCGATGGCCTGACCATTCCCGCTCCCTTGGAATTTGACGGCAAGGTCGTGGTCGTGACTGGGGGGGCCAGGGGAATCGGCTATGCGATCGCCCGCGCCTTTGCCCGAGAGGGGGCGCAGGTCGCGATCGCCGGGCGCACCAAGGAGACGCTGGCCCATGCGGCCCAGACGATCGAGAAGGAATGCGGGCGCCAGGTTCTTCCGATCCCGGCCGACGTCGCCAACGAGGGCGACTGTGAGCTTTTGGTCGCGGCGACCGTCGATCGGTTTGGCGCAGTCGATATCCTCGTCAACGACGCGGCGCTGTTCGCATTTCGGCCGCTGATCGACGTGGATGCGGCCGAGTCGGCCCGATTTTTCGCCGTCAACGCCATCGGCCCTCTCATCGCGGCGCGAGCGTTCGCGCGTTGGGCGATTGATCACAAGCGCGGCGGAGCCATCGTCAATGTCAGCAGCATCGCCGCCGGAAAGCCGGCTAAAGGTCTGGCGCTCTATTCGGCCTCGAAGGCGGCGCTGGAGAGCCTCACTCGGTCGATGGCGGTCGAATGGGCGGGGCGGGGGCTGCGCGTCAACGCGGTCGCGCCGGGCCATGTCGCGACCGATGGGGTGCTTGAGGACCTACGGACGGGCCGGCTCGATGAGAAGGCGGTGCTTGCGAGCATCCCCTTGGGCCGCATCGCCGACGGCGACGACATCGCTGACGCCGTCCTCTTTCTCTGCGGCGACCGCGCGCGCCACATCCTGGGCCACGTCCTGACCATCGACGGCGGGGAGGGGTTCTGAGGCGGCTATTCGTCCCTCGGATTGTAGCTGCGGCCTTCGTCCTCGCTCTTCGTCGGCGCTTCCTGGCAGCTCCAGGCCTCGAGCGAGCAAACCCACACCGTGGCGGAGAGAGCCGCGCCTACGAACAGGATCTGCTGGTACAACGCCCAGTCGATCGCAACCAATACACATAGCAGCGTCGCCACGAAGGAAATCGGCAAGATCGGGGACATAACGTGACCGTTGACGGCAAGACTGGCGCATTTCGCCACATTTGCGGAAACCAAGGCTGAATGGGTTTGTTCCAAATGGTCTTTGGCAAAAAGTTTACTGTGTTCCGGGCGGCTGTACGGCCCATCGCGGGTGGGTAGCTCTCCTGATTGGGGCGGCCGCTCTGTCGTCAAGCGGCGAAATGCAAATCGTCTATGCGGTCCGGAAAAACAGACGGCAAGCGTGAGAGCAGTTCACGCCGCGTGTCAGGAGTCCGAAGAGTTGCGGAGCTTACGCTCCTCGTCGCTGCGCACCGGGATCTCCCGCGCGCTCCACGCCTCCACCGAGCACACCAGCACCGTCGCGGAAATCGCCGCCCCGACGAACATCAATTGTTGAAAGAGGACGCCCTCAACTGCGCCAAAGGCGCAGAGCAGCGTGAGCAGAAGCGAAATCGGAAGGATCGGAGACATCGTCGAGGCCCATCTGGCGACAAGCAAGTCCGCCTGTTGCATCTACGGTACGAAACGCCAGCCAAGTCGTTCGGTTCCCGCGGCGAGCGCCGCAGCCGGAAAATTTGCCGTACTCTCGAGCGCGGCGTCTAGCGCTCACCATTCGCGACCGAGCCGGCGCGCGCATTGACGCGCGTCAAGACGCCGGTCAAAAGTCATCCGTGGGGAGGAGGGCGAGTTGGCCAAGAACGAGAAACCCCAGAGTTCGGGTGACCGCCGTCGCGACGAACCGGACGTTCCTGTCGTGAACGCAGCTCGAGAGCCGATGAATCGCAAGGACTACGACAAGGCCTTGCGCGAGCTGCAGGTCGACCTCTGCGCATTGCAGGAGTGGGTCAAGCACAAGGGCTTGCGGGTGGTTGTCGTGTTCGAGGGACGCGACGCCGCCGGCAAGGGCGGAACGATTAAGGCGATCACCGAGCGGGTGAGCCCGCGCGTTTTCCGGGTGGTGGCGCTGCCCGCTCCCTCCGACCGCGAGAAGTCGCAGCTCTACCTGCAGCGCTATGTGCCCCATCTCCCGGCCGCGGGCGAAATCGTGATCTTCGACCGCAGCTGGTACAATCGCGCCGGGGTCGAATATGTGATGGGGTTCTGCACCGAAGCTCAGCACCGCCGCTTTCTTGTGCTTTGCCCTCAGTTTGAACATGCCGTTATCGACGACGGCATTTTTCTCGTGAAATTCTGGCTGGAAGTTAGCGACGAGGAGCAGGAGCGCCGGTTTCACGCGCGCATCAAGGATCCGCTGCGCCAGTGGAAGCTGAGCCCCATGGACCTCGCGTCGCGCAGCAAATGGTACGAATACTCGCGAGCGCGCGACATCATGTTCAAGGCGACCGACCGGGATTTCGCGCCCTGGACGATCGTGCCCTCCGACGACAAGCGGTGGGCGCGGCTCAACTGCATCCGCCACCTGCTCAAGGCGATCCCTCACAAAGATGCGCCGCGCGTCAAGGTCAAGCTGCCGAAGCGCTCGACGAAGGGCGCTTACGATGACGTGGCTTCGCTCAAGGGCCTGCGGTTCGTGGAGGACTGGGCCTGAGCGCCAGGCGCCGGTCAGCCTTTCTCCAACACAGCCAGCACGCCGCCCGCAGTCGAAAACAGCGCGGCGTCCGCGTCGGCGAAGCCGAGCAATTGAAGCCCCAGCGGCAGTCCTTCGTCCTCAAGCGCTGGAAGCGAGAGCGTCGGAACGCCGAGCATCGAGCCTGGAATCACGAACGCTGCGTCGCCTGTCGATCCCAGGCCGACCGGGGCCGCGCCCGGCGCCGACAAGGTCAGGCAGGCGTCGAATTCCGCCTCCAGCGACCGATAGATCGCGCGGCGCCTCTCGCGCTCCGCGATGTCGCGGCGATAGTCGTCGAGCGTCCTGGCCTCGGCCCGCGCGGCAAGGTCGTGCATTGCCTGGCTGAGCTTGCTCATGTCGCGCGCGCGGTAGGTGTTGAGCGGCCAGCGCGACTCCCAGGCGATGATGTTATGAGAGAGCTCCCGCGCGTCGGCTATTGCGTCCTCGACCACGGCGACCGTCGTGCTCTCATCGCGCGACACAAGCGCGACGCCGGCTGATTTGAGCCTTGTAGAGGCTTCCGCGAACGCCACCTTCGCTCCCGATGTCGCGAGAGCCCAGCCGGGGGTCTCCAGAATGGCGAGGCGGCGTGGCTTCGATGGGGCAGGGCAGGTCGGTGGCCCATAGAGACCTGGATAGCCGGGGTCGCCGCCTGCGCGGCGCGAGATCTCGTAGGCGACAACCCAAGCCTCCGGCAGGCTTGCGGCTATCGGCCCATGCGTGCTCTGGGAAAGGGCGTCATGGCTGCCGCCGCGGTTGATCGCGCCGACCGTCGGCTTGAAGCCGAAGCAGCCGCAGAAACTCGACGGCCGCAGGATCGAGCCGAAGACTTGGGTCGCGAGCCCGACGCTGATCGCGCCGACGGCCACCGCCGCGGCCGATCCGCTGCTCGAGCCGCCGGGCGTGCGGGTCAGGTCCCACGGATTGCGGGTCGCGCGCGGATGCATCCAGGCAAACTCGGTTGTCACCGTCTTGCCGACGATGACCGCGCCGGCCTCGCGCAGCGCCGCGACGCTCGCGCCATCGCGGTTCCCCCGAAAACCGGCGAACAGCGGCGAACCATTCTCCGTCGGCATGTCGATGGTCTCGATGATGTCCTTGACCCCGATCGGCATGCCGTCGATCGGCGAAAGCGGCTTGCCCGCCCGCCAGCGGTTCGTGGAGCGATCCGCCGCCGTTCGCGCAGCGTCGAGGTTGAGCGAGACAAAGGCGCCGATCCTCGGCTCCCAGGCTTCGAGTTGGGCGATGCAGCGCTCGAGGAAGTCGCGCGGCGAATTTGTCCCGCGGCCGAAATTCGCCGTCGCCGGAAGAAACGGCTGCATGCGGGGCCTTGTCGCGTCGGGCGCGTTCATCGACTCCTCTTGTAACGCGATTTCAACGTCTCGTCATCGCGAGGACCCCCGGGTCGAAGCGACGCGGCGATCCAGGAGTTGCGTCGCGCCCTGACGTTCTCTGGATCGCTTCGCCATAGCCCGTCCGGAAGGACGGGCGTCTTTCGACGCCTAAGCTCGCGATGACGACGATGGTGTGGTCCCTCAGGCAGGCTGGGTCGTTGCGGCCGCCGGCTGCGCCGAACCGGTAGCGCGGATGATCGCCTTCTCGATCTCGACGACGAGGAAGAAAATCAGGCCGCCGAGGAATAGCCAAGGCCAGACGCCGAGCGGTATCGCTTCGGTCTCGAACACGTACTGCAGCGGCGGCGCGTAGGTGTAGAGGAGCTGCAGGATCACAACCGCGCCGATGCCTATTGGCAGGTAGCGGTTGCCGAGATGGGCAAAAGGCGACAGCGACGAATTGATCTTGAACCGGCTGTTCAACAGATAGAAGACTTGCCCGATGACCAGCGTGTTGACCGCGACCGTCCGCGCGAGCGGGTCCGACCCCCTTGCTCCTTCATCCAGAAGAACGCCCAAAGAGTGAGAACGAGCAAGAGCGCCCCGACGAAGACCACGCGCCACACGCCAAAGGCGTCGAGGATCGGACGATTGACCATCCGCGGCGGCCGTTTCATCACGTCGAGCTCGTGCGGCTCGAACGAGATCACGAGGCCAAGCGCGACCGAGGTCACCATATTGACCCACAGGATCTGGGGCGCGGTGATCGGCATGGTGAAGCCGACGAAGATCGCAGCTAGAATGACCAAAGCCTGGGCGACGTTGGTCGGCAGCATGAACAGGATCGCCTTCTCGATATTGTTGTAGACCGTGCGCCCCTCCTTCACCGCGGCTGAGATCGAAGCGAAATTATCGTCGGCCAGCACCATTTCGGCCGCTTCCTTGGTGACCTCGGTGCCCTTGATTCCCATCGCGACGCCAATGTCGGCCATTTTCAGCGCCGGAGCGTCGTTGACGCCGTCGCCGGTCATCGCCACGACCTGCTTGTTGGCCTGGATGGCCTTGACGAGACGCAGCTTGTGTTCCGGGCTCGCGCGCGCGAACACGTCGACCTTGGCGACCGTGTCCTGAAGCGTCGCCATGTCCATCTGCTCGACCTCGGCGCCGGTGACCACGGTCTTGCCGTCGCCGATGTCGAGCATTTTCGCGATCGCCGCGGCGGTGATCTTGTGGTCGCCGGTGATCATCGTCACGCGGATGCCGCCGTCGTGGCATTCCTTCACCGCCTCGATCGCTTCCTTGCGGGGCGGATCGAGCAGCCCGACGAGGCCTAGCAGCACGAGGTTCTTCGGCAGGTCCGCTGCGCCGAGGCTGCCCGCCTTGAGACCGGGATCGGGCAACCAAGCCAACGCCAGCACCCGCTCCCCTTGTGAAGCGAGAAGGTCGGCGGCCTCATCGAAATAGGCGCGATCGAGCGGCGGCCTGGCGCCAGCCGCATCCTCCTGCCGGTCGCAATGGTCAAGGATCACCTCGGGCGCGCCCTTGACGAGCAGGATCTCGCCGGCGTCCGGCGTCTTGTTCAGGGTCGCCATGAACTTGTGTTCGGATTCGAACGGGATGACATCGATGCGCGGATAGGACGCGCGTGCATCCTCACGCTTCACCCCGAGTTTTGCGCCGAACGGATAGAGCGCGCCCTCGGTCGGATCGCCTTCAACCTTCCAGACGCTCGTCCTCGCTGACGCAGCTCGGAGTCATTGCACAAAGCCGAGACCCGCCCCAGAAGCTCTAGCACAGGGTCCTTGCCGACCCGCGCGCCCTCCTTTAACACCTCGCCCTCGCTGGCGTAGCCGTCGCCGGTGACGGCCAGCCTCTCGTCGGCGGTTACGGCGGATACGACCATCATTTCCATCAAGGTGAGCGTGCCGGTCTTGTCGGAGCAGATCCGCGCGACGGACCCGAGCGTTTCGACCGCCGGCAGGCGACGCACGATGGCGTTGCGGCTCGCCATGCGCTGAACGCCGATGGCAAGCGTAATAGTGATGAGCGCCGGCAGTCCTTCGGGGATCATCGACACGGCGATGCCAGTCACCGCCTGGAACATTTCGACGAACGGAATGTCGCCGGACGAACCGCCCGTAGACGAAGGTGATCGCGCCGATGATGAGAATGATGACGGTGATGGCGTAACCGAACTTCTTGATCTGCAGCAAAAGCGGCGTCTCCAGCGGACTGACGCCGGCGAGCAATTGGTTGATGCGTCCCAGTTCCGTGTCGGCGCCGGTGGCCACAACCACTCCGGTCGCGCGGCCCGAGACCACAAGCGTGCCGGAATAAGCCATGCCGGCGCGATCGCCGACGGTCGCCTTCGCCGAGACAGGCTCAGTCGATTTGTCCGATGGAACCGACTCGCCGGTCAGCGCCGCTTCTTCCGTGCGCAGATTCTTGACCTCGACCAACCTGAGGTCGGCCGGGATCTTGTCGCCGGATTCGAGGAACACGATGTCGCCCGGCACGAGCTTCTCCGCCGGAATCATCGCGGTTTGCCCGTCGCGCAGGGTTCTCGCCTCAGGCGAGAGCATGTTGCGGATGGAATCGAGCGACTTCTCCGCCCGGCCTTCCTGGAGGAAGCCGAGCAGCCCGTTGATGATGACCACGGCGAGGATGATCGACGCGTCGAGCCATAGGGTCATGATCAGTTTGATGAAGCCCGCGGCGATGAGGACATAGACCAGGACGTTGTTGAACTGCTGCAAAAAACGCATCAGGGGCCCGCGTTTGCGCGCGGTCGGCAAGACGTTGAGGCCATATTCCTCCTGACGGCGGGCGGCTTCCTTTTCGTCGAGCCCCAAGGTCACGCTGGTCTTGAGCCTGCCGATCGCCTCGTCAGCTGTGAGGGCGTGCCAGACCGTCTGTTCTGCTTCGCTCATTGCGGGAGCTCCAGGCGCGGGGCGGCCGCCCGATTGAGATGCGCGACGGCGCGCCATGCATGATGCGTGAGCCGGCTCATGAGCGCGACCGCGTCAACGCGGGCGAGCGCTTGGGCGGCGGTGAGCTTGCCGGACGCGACCATCTCGAGCGTCGCGCTGCGATGCGCGGCTCGAAGATCGGCGAGCGCTTTGGCGGCGCGCTCAAGACTCTGCGCCACGTCATCGACAGGCCCGGCGCGCGCGCCGCCTGCTGGCTTAGTCAACTCGTCGTCGGCCGCGTGGCCCGGTCCGGCGGCGACCGCAAGATTGGCGGCGGCGCCTGCCGCGTCACGCATCGATTGCGCACACAAAGCGGCGGCGCTCATTTCTTCGGGTCCGTCGGTCGCGACGCCCGTTTTTGCCATCGCTTCGACGGCTTCGGCAAGCCGGCTCGCATGGTCGAGCGCATGCACGGTGCTGGTGAACCACGCGTGGCCCTCCTCGGAAGGCGGCGGGTCGCTTTTCGACAGAAAATCGCTCGCCTGCCGCACGCCGTCCGACGCCTGCACCCGCGTCGCGTCATCAAGAGCCGGGCGAACCGTCTCGCCCTTGACCGCGCCCTCGAGCCCGCTTGCGGTCGCGCTGCACAGGGTTTCAAGCGCCCGCTCGATCGTCCGTCGCACCGCCTCGACCGCGACCATGGGCGAACGAAGCGAAGCCGGATCGAGATATTTCGTGAACGGCGAGCCGCGCTCGGGCACGAGGCGCTCGATGAGGCGCGTGAACGGGCCCATGAGCGGCAAGAGCACGGCGACGCCGATCACATTATAGGCCGTATGATAGGCGGCGAGCAGGGCCGTCGCATCGATCGTCTGCGCCGCCCGGACGATCGCCGGGGTCACGAACGGAAAGAGCACGATCGCGATCAACGCCGCCACCAGCTTGAAGGCGATATAGGCGACCGCCAAGCGCTTGGCGGTGCTCGAGGCGCCGATCGCGGCGACCGCGGAAGAGGTCGCCGTGCCGATGTTCTGCCCGATGACGAGCGCCAGCCCCTGATCGAGGCCGACCGCGCCGGCATAGAGAGCGGACAGCGTCACGGCGATCGAAGCGGTCGAAGACTGCATGACGGTCGTCATGATGGCGCCGACAGCGACCAGCAGGATGACGCGCGCAAGGCCGCCCAGGTCGATCGCGCCGGCCGCGTTCATGATCGTCGGCAGGTCCGACGGGTGCAGCGATTCCGCAAGCCCGCTCATGCCCTCTTGCAGCGTCGATAGGCCGACCAGGATCAGCGCGAAGCCGGCGATGGCCGCGCCCGCCGCCGCCAATCGTCCGCGCCCGACCACTTTCATGAGCGCGCCGACGAAGACGATCGGCAGCGCCCAGGCCGTGAGCGAGATGCCGGACTCCGAACGCCGCCACCAGCCAGCCGGTTCCGGTCGTGCCAATATTGGCGCCGAAGACCAGGCTTAGCCCTTGCGGGAAGGTGAGCAGGCCCGCGCTCACCAATCCGATCGTCGTCATGGTGGTGGCGCTGGACGACTGCACGAGCAGCGTGATGATCGCGCCCCAGAACGTGCCGAGCAGCGGGGTAGCGGCGGCCTTCTCCAACACCGTCTTCAAAGCCGTGCCGGCGAGCGCCTTGAGCCCGTCGGTCATTACCGCCATGCCCAAAAGGAACAGGCCGACGCCGCCGACGATTGAAACGGTGGTTTCCAAATCTCCTCCGGGCCCTCGCGTCTTCGCGCGACGGTGGCGACGCGCAGCCCTAGCGCGGGGGGAGGCGCTTGTCGACCGAGAAAGCGCTCGATTCGGCTTGTCGCGGGAGTCTCAACAGCGCAGACTGTGGTTCGATCGCCGGACCGACCAGGGGAGGGACGAAGCCATGCTGTTCGCCGTGAGTGGTCTCATGGGTTGTGCGGTTCAAGCGAGCGACGGCGAGGCCGGCGCGGTCAAGGACTTCCTGTTCGACGATCAGACATGGAAGATCCGCTGGATGGTGGTGGACGCCGGTCATTGGCTGCCCGGCCGGCGGGTATTCTCCACCCCTCGGCTGTTGCGCCGCTCACGCTGCCGCCAAAGCCAACCCTGCCGATGATGAGCATGAGTGAGGCGCTAACGCTCACCGTCAATCTGACCCGGAGCCAAATCGAGGCCGGCCCTCACGCCAAAGTGGGCGACCCGGTGACGCGGGACATGGAGGCGCTCCTTTATGACCATTACGGCTGGGATCCTTTTTGGGGCGTGTCCTATTTTGGCCCAACCCTTTTGCCGAACGCGGAAGCTGAGCTCGCCCGCGAGGCCGCCCGGCGCGCGGCGGAGACTGAAACCCCGCCTCTCGACGGCGCCGACCACCTGCACAGCGTGAGCGAGTTCAAGGGCTATACCGTTCACGCCCTCGACGGCGACATCGGCCATGTCGAGAACCTGTTTGCCGACGACGCCAATTGGGACATCCGCTATCTCGTCATTGCGACGCGGAACTGGTGGCCCGGCAAGATCGTGCAGCTTTCGCCCTATGCGGTGAAGGACGTCGACTGGTTCGGCGAACAGGTCAACATGAACGTCACCCGCGATCAGGTTCGGTCCGCTCCGGCTGGGACCCGGTAGCCATGGCCGACGAAGTCAGCGAAAGCGAGCTCCATCGCCATTTCGGCTGGCCGGGCTATGGCAAGCACGAGGGCTGAGGCGCTTAAAGCGACAGGCGCTCAACAGAACGGGTCCCGCACCTCGAGGGATTCGAACTTCCTGAAATTTCGATCGTGTGTATAGAGCGTCCGGACGCCATGCTGAAAGAGGATCGCCGCGACATGGGCGTACGGCACGAGGTTTCCGCGCACCGACATGTCGCCCGCGACTTGTCTATATGCGTCCAAGAAACCATCCTGTTCCGACACGACGCGCACGTGCGGCAGCTCTACGAGCGCCGCCACGTTGCCGAGGGCTTCGTCGGGGTTGAGCGGCGCGGCGAAGATGCGAGGATGGGTGGCGATACGGAGATACGCCATGAGCGTCGGCCAGGTCAGGCACAGGATCTCCGGACCCGCGGCGCAAGTTTCGACGAAGCGGCGAGCCCGCTCGTGATGGTCGCTCGACTGGTCCGACGCGTAGAGGAATAGGTTCGCGCCGACGGAGCAGCTCACCGAGGATCCGCGTCGAGCGGCGCGTAAACGGCCTCCTTGTCGGCAAGGTCGAACTCGAGCCGTCATCGGGCGAGTCGTCCAACGGAACGACGGGGCGGCGCGTGTGGAACGGCGTCGCGCTAGCGCCTCGGCAAGAAGCTCGGACACAATCGCGCCCATCGATCGGCCTTCGCTTTCGTGAAGGGCCTTGGCCTCGTGCAGAATGGGAACATCGATATCGAGCATCGTGCGCATGATGTTTGATGCTGTTGCTGCGGACATCTGATGTCAATCCGGCTGAGGGCGCGACCCATAATGCTCCCGGCCTTCGATCAGATCGACAGCGCAACCTTCCCAACGACGCCTGCGAGAATGAGCAGCCCGCTCAGGCGGCAGCTTTCGCCCTCATCCGCCAGGAAGAGGCGTCCGAAGCCGATAAGCGCGGCGAGCGTCACAGCGATTTGGCCAACAGAGTTCATGCTTTGTTTCCCCGACGCTTTCAGCCGATGAGTCTCGTCCTGCACGATCGCTCTCAAGGCTTGCCGGAGGCGTTCGTCGTCAGCTGATAGGGGAGAAACAAGAACAAAGCAAGAATAAAAACGCCTCCCCGGCAATTTTTTATGAAGTGCGCCGCCGCCGGGCGAGACCGAGCATCGAGGCGCCAGGCGGAACCGAGCTGATGTGGGCTGCTTTTGAAAAAAGCCCCGCGCGGGGGCATTCACGCGGGGCGAAGGTGCGCGCTTTGTGGTGCTGTCGCGCGCGAACAAGCACGTTTTAATTGCTACAACTCAAATGACAATTCGACATAAGTGCCGAGGCATTTACGGGCGCCCGTGACCCTCGATTATCCGCCGAGACCGCGGGGTTTAACGTTTTTTCATCCACATAAATGTGGACGTTATTTCGTCTAATCATTCAAGTTAACTGCGTCGTCAACTCAGGCTGAATGCACGGGAACAATGCGTCAGACGACAAAGATAAACTACGCGGTACAGCGCCAGAAACCTAATATTGACGACTGGGACACGATCCGAAACTCGATCACCCCCCACGAAGCGCGCGCCCGTCGGCTCATGCGGTGGCAGCAGAGCCTGCGCACCCGGTTTCAGTTTCGGCTCGTTAAACTAGAGACTCAGACGACGATCATACCTCTCGAAGCGGAATGACGTTTCAGCTTGCCGTGGCTTCACTGTGTCACGCAGGTTTCCTTGACGCCATTCCTCGTCAAAGTCGCGCTCCGCCCCTTGATCCAGAACTCGATGTCGCCGCTGGCGTAGCGCCCGCCATCGGCGGACACGACTTGAGGCAGGGTAAGCTCGCGTCCCATGCCGAAGCTGAGTTTCGCCACGCCCTTTATGGCGTCGGGTGGCGGGAAGTCGGCCGTGAACGTGTCACCGCCGCTGCACGTGTAACGCGCTTCCGTCGCCTGTGCAGGGGCGCCAATCGCAAGGACCGCCACGGCGCTCGCGAGGCCGAGCGGAATCGCCGATGAGTTCACGCGTCGTACTCCCGGAGGGCCACGGAGGAGAGCCTAAGCACTTCGATGTGGCGAGATGTCGACGCTAGAGGGCGCGGCGCTCGGCATCTTCCTCACGCTGAACGATCCGACGCGAGATGGAAAAAGAGGCCACCTTCGCAGGCGTCTATCAGGGTCGAGGACGGAAGTTCCTCAAGTTGCAAATTCTCACCGCCGCGCAAGTCATTGATGGCAAACGCCTCAAAAGGGCGAGCCGCGAAAGCGGCGGCCAATCAGGCGGGGCCTTCCGTGAACTTCGAGAAGCGGCATGATCTGTTAGTTTAGTATGCTACTCTTATGGCCTAAGATCAATGGATTATCGGAGCAGTTGACGATCATTGGTTTACGAAAAGCCGAATTAGTGCTTATATCTTTCCCATTGGTCGGATCGAACTCGCTGCCCGTAAAGCTGTCTCAGAAGAGAAAGAACAGGCAGACCGCGTCTGAGACGCTCGGCGCACAACCCTGGACCCGAATTGAAGCGAGGGAAATCTTTTTATGTTTGTCGACCGTAACCCTCTGAAAAGTCCGGATTCGGAAAAATAAATCAAAACAAACGAAAGCAATCTTGCTTTGACCCTAGTGGGAGAGGTCGGCCCTGTACCAGTTTTAGCGTGACAATTTACGTAACTGACGATGTAAATAGTTCGTTCAAGCTTTTACTGACAACTACTTGCGTTGTTACGATTAATGCCTGTGCCAATACATCACCAATACAAAACAGGCCTGCCACCGTTACGCCAACGCCCAACAATTCCCCGTCATTCCCCGCCGTAGTACAGACCGCCCACAACACATTCACGTTTCCTCATATTATCCCTGCAACGAGCGTGGGGCGATGAACATATGTTGCCGGGGCAGCGAAGACGCTCGGTTGCGTTTGGGGAGGCTTGCGCGGATTGTCCGGCGGCCGTTTGGCGGTGGCCGGAGATAGCGGAGGGCCGGGCGTGCGAGGCCATGCGAGGCTGGAGCCAGGGCGCGCGAAACGGCTTCACGGGCAAAATTGAGGCGCGCCCGGCGGTGCGGCCGGAGGCTCGATCTTCCCCGTTGCCTGCGCTCTACTCGCGGATTGTCCGGTGACGCCGCTTTGGGGTGGGCCCCAGTGCAAAATCTAAGAGTTCCGCGCCTCGATTTTTGGTCCCAAAATCGTTTACTTTAGAGGGATCATCGCGACTGATTGTTGGAAACGACCCCAATTCCCAGCGGTATCAATGATCGACGATGGCTGCAAAGCGCCCAATTTCTAAAAGCCTCACGCCCGAGGAGGCCGTATATGAGCAAATCAGCGCGGCACTTGACCGGTTTCAGGAAGCACATTTCTGGCTTCACATGGTCGAGCAATACTATCACGCCGCTGATCCCTTTGGGTGGCACCTAAATGCCTTTCTGCGGGCAATGAAGGAAGTGCCGCAGCTTCTCCAGATGGAGCTTCAAGGGCATCCGGGCTTCAAGACTTGGTTCGCTACCAAACGCCGGGCGCTTTCGGACGATCCGCTCCAACGCGTGCTCTCTCAGCACCGAGATTTTGTTGTCCACAGAGGAATGCTTGTTCCGAGAAGCTCCGCCATGGTGGGAGTAACCGAGGGACGCGGCATGAAGTTCGGGATGAAATTTCCGGTTCACGCCTTAGAGGACAGCGACCACGGCATGCGGCGATATCTTGCAGGCAGCAAAGCGCACGGCGACTTCCTCGGGATCATGACCCCCGACGAAGATTCTTTGCCCTGTGTCGAACGTCAGTGGTATCTCCCCGACTTCGACGACGAGATCGGTGAGGTCTGCGCACGGGCGTGGTTGCGCCTCGGCGAGACTGTCGGGGAGGTTCTAAGATGGCTGGGTGCCACCCACCCTCGCTGTCTCTCGACTGCCGCCACGCCAGCCAAGAGGTGCATTTCAAGCTCTACTCGCGGGAGACATTGAGGGAGTGGATGGCAGAGATGGCCGACGCCAAGTAGGCCGCTACGTTGGCAGAAATCAAGACTTCCGCATTGCGTGATTCAGGTCGAAAATCGCAGTCTTTGAGAGATCACGTTTAGACGCGGGGGGATCGCATACCCGCGCAAGCGAGCGTCGTTATGTCCATCCTGACCCGAATATTCCGCTCAAAGAATCGGCCAACTATGTTGGACGGGCAGCCGCCCTCAGCGAGAAGCCTGCTGAAGGGTCGCGCTCCGCCTTGGCATAAAGTCGCGCCAGTGGTGATAGACGCGATTTTTCAAGCGCTCGACGCCACGGAACTGTTTGATTGCTTCGTGCTTGCGTCAATGGATAATAATTTAGTGCCTCGATACGAGCAGTTAAGTCATGAAGATCGGAATGTGTCGGTCATCCGAGCCGAGATATCGGAAATCCTTTGTCAAGCAGGATTTCAAAAAATCGCTACTCTCGAAAAAGAGATGGGTAATAAGCGTATCGGTTCCGCAAGAAAACTCGGCTTCGCAGCAGCAAATTTATTCGAACCAGCCATTACCATGTCAAAAGACCAGATCGCCGGCTACATAGGAATGGCGAGAACGTACGACTTACTTGGGGTACAAGCGCAATGCCACGAATGGGCTAAATTTGGATTGTTAGAGTTGCAGAAAACTAGGCACAGCGCAGCAGGCCGGGCGATGCGTGACAGCACCGTCTTTCCTCGCGATATGCTCGATCAGGCCGAGCGGCAACTGCGCGGCTTTCTTTGAATGAATAGTGCGCATCGACTAGCCGACTGTCGCACGCCGATGAGGAACATGTGACTAAGCGATTTTGGCGTGTTAGAGGTGAAAGCGGGCACGACACCATTTTCGACGCTGACACTTCCCCTTGGTAGTATCACCGATGACCAACTCAAAGCGCTGCTTAAATGCTTGGCCGCGAAGGCTACCTTGACCAATGAGGAAATTGTGGGTGCCTACGTGAAACGTAAGACAAAGCAGGCACACGAGATTCTTAAGGTTCGCCCCAACGGTTCCTGCCCCGGATATTATTGCGGAGCCGATACTGTGTTCATCGCCGTCGTCGTTGACGAAGCGGGCGGCCGTATCGATTTTTCTGGACGGGGTTTTGCCTAACGCGCAAGCAGTTGTGCGGAAATCAAGATTTTTGCATTGCAAGTCGGCATCAATGGAAACAATTGGTTAGCCGTGCACAAATCAGGTGCGTAAAGGTCTGCTTCTCCCATCTCGCGAACGCCAAGGGACGGTGGTTCGCCAGCGCGGGCTGTGGGCGGGCGTTTCGCGGCCGGGGCAAAATCTGAGGCGGGAAGGGTTATCCATCGACAAGGTGACGCACGGCGTGGTCCAGCGTAGCGTCCGTCGATCCCATTTTCCATGAGGACAAAGTTGCGACCTCGCTGCGACCCGTTTGATGTGAGCGCCGTCCGAACCGCGATTGCGAGCGGCGAGACGACGGCGATGGCCGCGTATCGATCCTACGCCAGCACGGCGGCGCGCCCCTATGCGCGGTCGTCTTGGGAACAGATGGTGCGGTCGCGGAGACCCGCAGAACCGCGTCAACCTCCACCCGCCAGGCTTCCGTTCACCAGCATGAGCGCTTCGCCCGTCAAGCCGTCGAATGTCCTAACACTAACTGGCGAGAATGTGGGTCTCAGCGTCAACCGCGGCGCTCCTCCATGCCCGCGACGGCGAGGCTGATCGTGTCTATGAGCCGCGTAGCGTCGAGCCGAGCGCAATCGTCTTGATCGGATGGGGTGGCGTTGTCACGCTCGCCGCGCTGCGTTTTTGCGCAAAGCACAAAATTGCGGTCGTCATCCTCGACTGGGACCGGGACTTTATGACTGCGATGGCGCTCCCGGCGCGGCGTGCCGCGCGCATCGCTCGCGCACAGCTCAAGGCCATGACGCCCGTCTGCGCCCTCACCATGGCGAAGGCGCTGATTGCCGACAAAATCGAAGCCCACGCGCGCCTGGGGGCGATTACGGGGACGAAGGCTGAAGCCGTTGTCGACATGGCGTCGTGCGAGAGGAGCCGGTTGGAAAACCGGCGGAAAACTGCGTTGTCCGGCAGGTATGGCTCGAGCTTGAGGCTCTCGACGGTATGATCCCAGACGGGCTTATAGACGATGATGTCGCGGCCGGCGATCAGCAGGTCGTAAAGGAACGCGTGCCGAGTGATCTCGTTGTCGAGCTTGGCTACCAAGACGTTGGTGATATCCCGCCGTCCTGACGCAGCTGCGGCTTCGGCAATGTAGTTGCTGTGTAACCCTCCGGGGAGGGCCGCGGTTACGCGGCGGCGCGCGAGCGGCGGTCGGACATCCAGTTCCAAGGTAGGAGTTTGCCGAGCCGGGTCTGCGGCGTGTCGGCGATCTTGGAAAGAGTGTCGGCGAGCCAAGCCTGCGGATCGATGTCGTTGAGCCTTGCGGTCTGAATCAGCGTGTACATGATCGCGGCGCGCTCAGCCCCGCGCTCTGAGCCGGCGAAGAGCCATGATTTTCGGCCCAAGGCCAGGCCGCGCAGCGCTCGTTCCGCCGCATTGTTCGTCAAGCAGATGCGTCCGTCTTCGAGGAACCGCACGAAGGGCGGCCAGCGCGTGAGCATGTAATCGATGGCCTTGGCGACGGCATTGTGCCGGGAGAGCTTGGCGCGTTCAGAGCGCGTCCACTCTTCGAGCGCGGCGACGAGCGCCGCGCTCCTTGAGCGGCGCGCAGCGAGCCGCGCCTCGGCCGTGACGCCGTTGATCTCGCGCTCGATCTCGAAGATGGCGTCGATGCGTTTGACCGCCTCCAGCGCGATCGGCGAGATCGGCGCGGCGTTCTTACCCCGCCTCGCGTTGGCGGCGATGTCGGCGAGTTCGAAGAACTTGCGTCTGGCGTGGCTCCAACATAGCGCTTCGACGATCGGGCCCGGTTTCCGATCGGGCGGATAAAGTCTGGCGTAGCCGCTGAAAGCGTCGGCCTGGAGGACGCCGCTCCAGTTCGTCAGATGACACTCAGGATGCTCGCCGCGGCGATCGCGCGAGGCGTAGAACAACGCCGCCGGCGGGTCCTTGCCGCCGAACGGCCTGTCGTCGCGGACGTAAGTCCAGACGCGGCCAGTTTCGGTCTTGCCTTTCGCCAGGATCGGAATGGTGGTGTCATCGCCGTGTAGGCGCTCAGCCGACAGAACGTGGCGTTCGATCAACCTGTGCAGGGGCCGCAAGGCGGCGGCGCAGGCGCCGACCTGGTCAGCGAGCGTCGATAGGCTAAGATCCACGCCTTCTCGGGCGTAGCGCTCGCTCTGGCGATTGAGCGGCTGATGTTGACCAAACTTCTCGAACAGGATCATCGCCAGCAGATTGGGGCCAGCGAACCCTCGCGGCGTCACATGGAAGGGCGCCGGCGGCTGGGTGATGGTCTCGCATTCGCGGCATGAGAAGCGCTCGCGCACGGTCTGGATCACCTTCCATTGACGCGGGACAACCTCGAGCGTCTCCGTGATGTCCTCGCCGAGCTTCGACAGCTTGGCCGAGCCGCAGCAAGGGCAGCTCTGCGGCGCTGGGATCACCACGCGCGCACGCGGCAGATGATCCGGGAACGGTTTTCGCGCCGGCCGCTTGCGCGCGAAGGATCTGAGCGTGGTGGAGGGCTTCGTATGTTCGGCGGCGAGTTCATCTTCCGCCGCGTTGGCCTCTGCCTCCTCGAGCTGAAGCTCCAATTGGTCGAGTAGCCGCGCCGTGCGCTCGGAGCGAGGTCCGTAAATCGTGCGCCGCAGCTTTTCGATCTCAAGATTGAGATGCGCGATCAGCGCGCGACCCTGCGCCAGTTCAGCGACGGCCGCGACGGCGCACGCCTTCTCCACCGCAGCTTCGGTCCGCGCCGCAATCAGCGCCGCTTTTAACGCGTCGATGTCGTCCGGAAGCGAGGAAAGATCGGCGTCCACGAAATCACATGGAATCACAAAATCGGCCGTTTGAGGCGCCCCTTTTTGCGTTTCTTCAGCCGATTTTTCTCCTATCCGACCGCCGTCGGAGGCCATGTCTCTTGCGGCATGCGCCAATCGATGCCCGACAGCAGATAGGAAAGCTGGGCCGTCGAGATCGTCACCGTTCCGTCAGCCAACGATGGCCATAGGAATCGCCCGCGCTCCAATCGCTTTGAGAACAGGCATAAGCCCTGGCCGTCGCTCCAAAGACACTTGATCAGAGACTCGCGGCGGCCGCGAAAAACGAAGAGATGGCCGGAATGCGGATCGCGCCTCAATGTTTCTTGGACGATCAGCGCCAGACCGTCGAATCCTTTGCGCATATCGGTGTGGCCGGTCACTAGCCACACGCGCGCCCCACTCGGGATCGGAATCATCGCCGCCCGAGCGCCTTGACGATCCGGGCCAGCGCCGTCGCGTCGACGTCCGCCCCGACAAGGATCCGCTCGCCCCCGACAAGCATGATCTCCATCCGACCTATCGAGGCCGGAGCCGTGGCGGTCGCAGTCGGCGTAGCCTCCACGACCCTCACCGGCACAATGTTCACTGTCTTGCCGACGTCATTGACGGCCCGTTCTCGCCGTCGCCAGGTGAACAGAATATTGGCGTTCAGGCCATAACCGCGCGCCACCTCCGCAACGGATGCGCCGGGCGCAAAGCTCTCCGCGATGATCCGTTGCTTCTGATCAGCCGACCACGTCCGTCGCCGGCGCTCGCCGCCATTCGCGCCTTGCACCCCGGTGTCAGACATCTGCGATAGTGTCCATTATCGATTAGTGGACACGATCGACGCGTCCACATCGTCGCACTATCGCCGCTCGCCCCGCTTTCGCTAGGCGGCCCTCGCCGAAGGAGTACGTTGCTGTAGCCGAATAGCTCCGAGAAGGCGTTCCGCTCCGCCGTCTTGTCGACTTTCAACTCAAGGACGAAGAGTCCGTTCTCATGCGTCCCGAGCAGGTCAAGCTCCATCCGCTTGCCCTCCTCCGTTGGCAGCCTGATCTTTGAGCCAATGAACTCGCCGTAACGGATAAGGTTATGGAGTTTTGCCAGTCGCGTTATGGCACGCTCGCGCATCACCCGCCACAATTCGAATGGAGGCTCGTCCTCGAAGGCGGGCTCTTCGCCGTCCGATTGAGCGGTGGACTTCATCCTCAACGGGACTGGGGAACTCTGATGTAATCAGGCCCTGAGGGCCGACTTTATAAATGAACTCGTGGAAATCATTTTCGGAGAGCCTCTTCTTCGTCATAAAACTTTTTACCATGCAATGTTGTGTTGCCTTTGTACGTCATCGTCGCATTGCCCGTCCATTCCGTATCGCTTCGGTTATGCCAGGGTTGGAATGCCATTCCTACTCTCCGCGCATTCAGACAAATGGCGTTGCAAACTCAATTCGGACGCCGCTTGACTGAACGGCAGCTTTTGCGATCAAGCGCGAAGCAGGTGGAGCGCCTACAATTGGTGTATGCGGCCGTGAGCGCTGCATACCGGCCGCACGGCTGAGCGACCAGTATGATTATGCATAAACACGAATTGGTTGGCCGCGGTCTGTACTATGGCGCGAAAGGCCAGTAATTGTTGGGAGTGAGTGTAACGGAAGCGGGTTGATTTCGTATTGATGATGTATTGTCACAAGTATTGATCGTAACAGCCAGTAAGCTCCAAGTGAAGCTTGGGGACTTGTTTTGCCTGATGATTATGTAATTTGTCACGCTAAAACTGGTACAGGGCCGACCTCTCCCACTAGGGCAATCTTGCTTTTATTTGCATCGAACTCGCGCACTGGTTGCGTCGCCGTCGCCGCCGACCGGTTCACGCGAAGGCGCGCGCCGCCGCCTTGTGTCTCGCGATAAGCGCGGGAAGGTCGACCCCTTCAGGCTTGCCGTCGATGACCCGCCATGTCCCCGCGACCATCACCCGGTCCGCCCGGTGGGCGCCGCAGAGAGCGAGCGCGGCGATCGGGTCCTGCGCGCCCGAGAAGCGCGGCTCGTCGAGCGTAAAGAGCGCGAGGTCGGCCTGCAGTCCAGGCGCAATCGCGCCGATGTCGTCGCGCCCGAGGCAATGCGCCGAGCCCTGCGTTCCCCAGCGCAGCGCGTCGTAGGGGGTGACCGCCGATGGACCGTAGCTCAAGCGCTGGAGCATGAGGGAATGGCGCACCGCTTCCATCATGTTCGACGAATCGTTGGAGGCCGAGCCGTCGACGCCGAGCCCAATTGTCGCGCCCGCCGCCTCGAGCTCCTTCGTCGGGCAAACGCCCATGCCGAAGGCCATGTCGGAAGCGGCGCAATGGCAGACGCTGACGCCCGCGGCGCCCAGGCGCTCGATCTCGCTCGCGTTGAAATGGATGCCGTGCGCGACCCAGGCGCGGGGGCTCAGCCACCCGGCCTCTTCCAGGAGGTCGACCGAGCGCATGCCGAACGTCTCGACCGCGTAGACGTCCTCGTCGAGCGACTGGCAGAGATGGGTGTGCAGCCGGCAATCGTAGCGCTCGGCGAGCGCGGCCGATCCCTCCATCACCCGCTTCGGCACCGCGAGCGGCGAGCAGGGGGCCAGCGCGACGCGAATCATCGCGCCCGGCTTCGGATCGTGATAGGCGCGCAGCACCCGCTCGCTGTCCTCGAGGATCGTCTCCGAATCCTGCACGATCGCGTCGGGCTGCAAGCCGCCGTCCTTCTCGGAAATGCCCATGGAGCCGCGCGTGACCGTCATGCGCAGGCCGAGCTTCGTCGCCTCCTCGACCTCGATGTCGATCGCGTTCTTGAGATTCGGAGGAAAGAGATTGTGATGATCGGCCGCGGTCGTGCAGCCGGAGAGCATCAGTTCAACGAGCGCCATCCGGATCGCGAGTCGCAGTGTGTCGGGGGTCATGCGGCCCCACACCCGCTCCATCGTGACGAGCCAGGGGATGAGCTCCTTGCCGAACCCCGCGGGGTGGGCGCGCGTCAGCGTCTGGTAAAAGTGGTGATGGGCATTGATCAGCCCCGGCAGGACGACATGACGCGAGGCGTTGAACGTCGCCTCGGGCGCAATGGCCGGCGATTGGCCGCGCGGAACGCATTCAACAATCTCAGCGCCCTCGACCACAATTCCGCGCTCGGCGTCTGCTGCGAGGATGGCGAGAGGGTCCTTGATCCACAAACGCATGCGATTGCTCGCTCCCCTTTTGCAAAGCGGGGCGCATAGGCGAGGCGGGCCGAAAGGTAAAGCTTCTTGGCGCGTGTCTTGCTTTGGTAAGGATCTGGTGGGGAACGTTGAAAAATGTATTCGACGCTGGGAATTTCGGCCCTTATGGTGGCCCTATCGGGGCGAGAACGACCATGCGTGCGGCGTGCTCGAGATAAAGCGAGCCCCGCAGCGGAGGCGGCGCAGGCGCCGAACCGCCGATAGAATTGCGGGAGGGATTCGTATGCGCGTTGCGATCTTGGCGGCGTTGGCAGGAACAATCGCGTTCGCTGGACCGGCGTCTGCCCTCGACAAGGTGACCTTCGGCACCAATTGGGTCGCCGATCCGGAGGCCGGCGGCTATTACCAGGCTTTGGTCGATGGGACTTACGCCAAATACGGGCTGGACGTCACGATTCTCCAGGGCGGCCCAACGTCGAACGGCGGCATGCTCTTGATCGCCGGGAAGATCGAATTCTTCATGGGCGGCGACATGATCGGCGATTTCCTGGCGGTGCAGAACAACATCCCGACCATCGCGGTCGCCGCCCACTTCCAGAAAAACCCGCAAATCTTCATGTCGCATCCAGGCGTCGGCCTCGACAAATGGACGGACCTTCCCAATGCGAACCCGGCTTTTGTCAGCGCTGGCGCGGTCAACACATTCTGGGCTTGGATGCGGCTCGCCTACGGTTTCAAGGACGAGAACATCAAGCCTTACAATTTCAATTCCGCTCCCTTCATCGCCGAGCCGCATTCGATCCAGCAGGGGTATTTGACCTCAGAGCCGCTCGAGGTCGAGAAGCAGGGTGGTTTCAAGCCCAACGTCTTCCTGCTGGCCGATTACGGCTACGATACCTATGCCACCCTGATCGAAACGCGCCGCGAGATCGTGGCGAAGCATCCTGACATCGTCCAGCGCTTCGTCGACGCCTCCACGATCGGCTGGTACCACTATCTCTACGGCGACAATTCCAAGGCCAATGAGGCGATCAAGCGAGAGAATCCGGAGATGACGGACGAGCAGATCGCCTTCTCGATCGCCAAAATGAAGGAATACGGCATCGTCGATTCAGGTGACACCCTCAAACTCGGAATTGGCGCGATGACCGACGCGCGCTGGAGCGATTTCTACAACACGATGGTGAAGGCCGGCGTGGTCAAGCCGGGCATCGACTACAAGAAGGCCTACACGCTCCAATTCGTCAACAAAGGCGTGGGCCTCGACTTGCGCCCGAAGTGACGCTGTCGTCTCGAGGCACGCTTGGCTCGGCGCTATTTCTTCGGCGCGGGCAGGGCATTGAAGACGTCGGGCGGCAGGACCGCGGAGACGCTGATCGTCACCTTGTCGTTCGGGCCAAAATTTTTCACCTGGTTCGTGACCGAGGGAAGGCTCTTGAGAAAGGCGACGATCGCCTGCGCGTCGGCGTCAGAGAGGTGGGAGAGCGCCGGATAAGGCATTACCGGGCTAAGTTCTCTTCCGTCGGGCGTTTTGCCGGTGCGGATCGCTGCTATGACCTGCGCGTCCGTCCACTTGCCGAGACCCGTCTCTTTGTCTGGTGTCAGATTCTGGCCGACGAAAACGCCAGCGCCAGGAATGGCGAAGCCGACGTCCGATCCGCCGAGGTAGCGCTTCATATCGGGCGAGCCGAGCAGCGCTCCAGGGGTGTGGCAATCCGAGCAGCCGGCGATCGTCACGAGGTAGCGCCCACGCGCGACCTGGGCGTCGTCGGCGGAAGCTGGAAACGCAAGGCAAACAGATGCAGTCATGGCCACGCCAAGAGTCGTGGCGAACAGGCTTTGAGGCATGGTTCTCTCCTTCTCAGCTTGCGACGGGTCCCTCAGGCCGCGCTGGTGCCGGATATGGGAATCCCAGCCAGATGAGCGGGAACTTCCCAGTGCTGCGTGGGGTCCGGCTTGTGCGCAACCGGTGCGACCGCGCCTCGCCACGCGACGCCGATCATCTGCGCGGTCTGGTAAGCCATCACGCTCCACCCTTTCCCCGCCAAGGCGCGCAACCCTGCCGCCACGTGGGGCGACACTAGGTCATGAAAGACCACCATTGCGGTCGTTTCGAGGTAGAGCGCGCAAGCGAGCGCATCCCGAGTCGGAGCGTCCCCGTCGTGGTCGCCATCGATGAATGCAAACGCAAAGCGCGTCCCTGCTTCGCCCAGGCGGACAACCGCCCCGGGGCTCTTTTCCGGAACGAGGGTTGTGGTGGGGCCTCCTCCGGCGCTGCGGACCACTTGTTCGAACTCGCTCCGCCAGTCTCTATCCGCGAGGAGTGGCTCGATGACGTAGAGCGGCGTAATCCCGGCGGCGATGAGATAAGCGGTCGACCAGCCGCGCCAAGCGCCGATCTCGATTCCGCTCCGCCCCTTGAACGCCCGTGCGTTGGTGAAGAGGATCGAGGCCTCGTCGCGATTGATGAAGCCGACTGTCGGATTGCGCTTGTCGACGCGAAAGGGATGGTCAATTTGCTTGCGAAAATAGGGCCAGGTCGAGGCGCCCTTGTCCGCCTCGATCATGTCTGGAAAGAGATGGTCGAGAACCGGCGCTTCGAGATTGGCGGCGACATAGTCTTTGGCCATGGATTGGACCTGGAGCCAAGGAACGAATCGGCCGCTCCTGCGTTCAATCGGGACGTGATCCTGAGGCGCTTCAGGAGCGGCGCGCCATGGTATGGGGCGAATCGCACGCCGGGCCATCCGGCGTCAAGAATGGGCTGCCTTGTTGCCCGCCGCCGGCGCTGCAATGCAGCAATTTCAAGGCCACTTGTACTTAGCTTGTTCTCGCATTACGTTTTCTTTGACGGGAAAAGCGAGGTCTATGAAGCCCCATGCTTCAGGCGCCTTGAGCGGCGGGCAAGGGGGTGGGCCCTTGGAAGAAGCGTTCGGGCGATCAAAGGCAGGCAAGAGTCCTTGCAACAAGTAGGAATACGGACGGCATGCGATTTGCAATGCATCGGGAGGTTGTCGCGGACTGAACGGACGCGGCGGAATGACAGGTTCGCATCATGAATCAGATGGCAACTCTGGCGACGAAAGCAGCGACGGTCGCCGTGGCCCCGCCGCCGCTTGTGACCTTGCGGGGAGTGGATAAGGTCTTCGCCAATCAAGTCACGGCTCTCGAAGGCCTCGATCTCGACATTCGGGCGGGCGAGTTTCTGTCCTTGCTGGGTCCATCCGGCTGCGGCAAGTCGACCGTTTTGCGATTGCTGGCGGGCCTCACGGGGCCGACGCACGGCGAGATCGTTTGGCTTACGAAATGCCCCGAACTGGGCTTCGTGTTTCAGGAGCCGACGCTGACGCCGTGGTCTGACGTCTTCACCAATGTGTGGTTGCCATTGCGCCTCGCAGGCGTGTCGAAAGAGAAGGCTCGGCCGCGCGTCGAAGAGGCGCTTGAGCAAGTCGGGCTGGCTGGTTTCGCCAAGGCGTATCCGCGGCAGCTGTCCGGCGGTATGAAGATGAGAGTCTCGATCGCCCGCGCCCTGGTGACGCGGCCGACGGTCCTGCTGATGGACGAGCCGTTCGCCGCACTGGATGAAATCACGCGCCTCAAGCTCAACGACGATCTGGCGGCGTTGCGGTCGTCGCTTGGGGCGACGGTAGTATTCGTGACCCATTCGGTATTCGAAAGCGTGTATCTTTCCGACCGTATCGTCGTGATGGCGGCGCGACCCGGGCGCGCCGTAGCGGAGATCAATGTTGAAGCGCCCACTGCGTCACGGCAGGAGGGGTTTCGGCTCTGCAAAGCGTACGCGGACACATGCGTCCAGACCTCGGAAGCGCTTCATCTCGCAATGGGCGATCGGCCGTCCAAGATGCTTAAGGCTCAGGCGCCAGCGCTGTGAGCCGAGAGGACTTCGTCGGCTATGCCGTCCCAGCTATCACGCTGAGCTTAGGCCTGTTCGCTTGGGAGGCGCTGGTCCGGTACTTCGCGGTCCCTACTTATCTTTTGCCCGCGCCAAGCCTCATTATCTCCACCCTCATCACCGATTGGCCAACCTTGTCATCGTCGCTGTGGGTGACGCTGTCAATTACGCTAAAAGCTCTCGGGATCGCGGTCATCGGGAGTGTGGCGCTCGCTATTCTTTTCGCACAGTCGCGACTTGTCGAGCGTGCGTTCTACCCATTCGCCGTCGCCATGCAAGTGACGCCGATCGTCGCCATCGCCCCGCTCCTGCTGATCTACCTAACACCTGGCATAGCGGTACTGGTGTGCGCCTTTTTGGTGGCGTTCTTTCCCCTTCTGGCCAACACCACGCTCGGGCTGTCCTCAGCGGACCACAATCTGGTTGACCTGTTCCAGATGTATCGCGCGTCGCGCATCCAGCAGTTCATGTTGCTCAGACTGCCCTCGGCGCTGCCGTATTTTCTCGCCGGCCTTCGCATCAGCGGCGGACTGGCGCTCATCGGCGCGATCGTCGCCGAGATCGCTGCGGGTTCGGCCGGGCAGGGGTCAGGGCTTGCCTATCGCATTGTCGAGTCTGGGTTCCGCCTGAATATTCCGCGCATGTTTGCCGCGCTGCTCTTGATTTCGGTGGCGGGAATCACAATTCATCTCCTGCTGACTGCGCTGTCACATTGGTTGTTGCGCGATTGGCATGACAGCGAGCGTGGACGGGAAACCTGAAACAAATCAGATAGTTTGCCCGGTTATCTAAGCGGGCGTGAGCGGTTTTGTATCTGCCGAGCCGCCGACAGACAGAGTCTGCGCCGATAAAGGGAAGGCGGGGTCATATGAATATCGAGTATCTCAATGTTGAGCGGCGCACTGCGTCGCGCCGCGCCTCTGTTCTTCGGAAGCTTGGAATTGCCAATTTGGTCAGCACGGCGGCGTTCGATATTGCCGCCGCGCATGAAGCCCTGGTTCGCCGCCAGGCGGTCCCCGAGCGAATTTTCGCCGACGGTCTCGTCGTCGACGTGCCGGCTGGGGTGTACCATCCGCTGCCCAACTCAAGCTCGGAATTTTTCATCCGCAACATCAAGGCGATGAACCCGGAACTGATCGCCAAGACGCTCGAAATCGGTTGCGGCTGCGGCATTATTTCACTTTACATGGCGGCCAATTGGACGTCGCGAACGGTCGCGACAGACATCTCGCAGATCGCCGTTGAGGCGACGATCGCGAACGCGAAGCTCAACAACGTCGCCGTGACGTCCTTTCAATCCGATCTGTTCGAGAAAATCGACGAGAAGGACTTTGACCTCATCGTATTTAATACGCCGTTGGTCGACAAGAATCCGGAAAACGACATCGAGCGCTACAGCCTATGCGATCCGCAAGGGCGGATCACCAAGTCCTACCTGCGCCAGGCGCGTGGACATGTGTCGAAGGACGGGCTGATCATCTTTTCGATCTGCAACAACTCGGCCTATGAGGTGATGGACTCTATCGACCTCGACTATCAGATCGTCGGCTTTGAGCTAGCCTACAGCGGCTTTTGGCGGGCGATCGTGGGCGCGCGCAACTGAAAAGGCTGGCCCCGCTGGCGACGTCCGCTCAGGGGATGAGCGCGCTTTAGCGGGTCAGGTCCTTAACGAGTCGGTGAGCGAGCGACCCTCCCGATGGCGGCAGCATCGGCGCCCATGATAGGAATGGGGCTAAGGGGCGCGTTTCCGCGCCCGAAGCGCGACTGGACGCTAGCAATGGCGGATGCAAGCTCGACGTCTTCCGGCGGCTTCGCCAAGCCCGTTCGTCGGCGGAGCAGAAAATGGATCAGTCTGCTCGGCGAACTCCCCTATTTTGCTATCGTTGTCATCGGCGTCGTTGGCGTTTCCTGGACCAATATACTGGGCGTTTCCGTGGCGACCTATTGGGTCACCATGACCCCGATTGTCGCGCTTCTTTGCGTCTGCGTCGGTTGGGCGCATTTGCCGCAAGGCCGCAGGCGGTTCGAAATGGTGGCGATTCAGCTCGGCCAATGGGCGGCCTTCCTCGTCGCCATGTATCTCATCCACGTTAGCAACATCGACGGCCTGGTAACCCACGACGCCCTGGGAAGCATTTTGTTGACGCTGCTCGCACTCGGGGTTTTTATTTCCGGGCTGGACTTGAGGACTTGGAAGCTTTGCGTCGCGGGCGCTTTCCTTGCGCTTGCCGTGCCGCTTGTCGCTTGGTTCGCCGACGCGGCATTGTTCATATTTCTCATGGGCGCCGTGTTGATCGCGCTTGGATTGTTTATCTGGTGGAGCGCCCACCGCTCGCCGCAGCACGGTTGAGCCGGAAACCCGGGTTTAAGCCTACAATCCATTTCGTTCCGGACGTTGTGCGCGGTAAGAAGCAGCGACACGTGTGCGTGATCGCTCCGGGCCGGGACTTGCGCAGGCAAGCCGGATGGCGCCTAAAGAACGGCTGAAGAAGAGGGCAGGGCGGCAAGCCGGCCGGGAGGGGGAGCTTCACTATCTCTTCGTGCGTTCACGACTTGGCCGGCGTAACGGCGGCCCGCGGTTGGGACAGCAGACACGCGCTCAGACTTTTGTCTCTTGCGCGCACGGCGCCGTTCCTCGCCTCACTTGCTTGTTCCGGGTGTGCGCCGGTCGGTCCGAACTTCGAGCGGCCGGCGGCGATCGTGTCGCCGCAGTTCAAGGAGATCAAGGGCTGGAAGATCGCCACGCCGCGCGCAAACGAGCCGAAAGGTCTGTGGTGGTCGGTTTTTCATGATCCGGAGCTTGACCAGCTCCTGCCGGTCGTCGTGGTGTCCAACCAGACGGTCAAGGCGGACGAGGCTACCTATCGCGAGGCGTTGGCGCTCATCAATGAAGCCCGCGCAGGGCTTTTTCCCACCGTCAACGGCAGCAGTTCGGCAACGCGCTCCTCGCCTTCGCAGACGACCCTGGCCGCGGAAGCCTCAGGGACGTGGACCCTCGATGTCTGGGGTCAGATCCGGCGCGAGATCGAGGTGCAGCAGGCCTTCGCGGAAACGAGCGCCGCCACTCTCGCGAACGCTACGCTCGCCGCGCAATCGCTGCTGGCGCTCGCCTATGTGACGCTCAGGGAGGCCAATTCGCTCGAGAGCCTGCTGACGAAGACCGTTGTCGAATACAAGCGTTCGCTGGCGATCACACAGAACCAATACAACGCCGGGACAGCGGCAAAATCCGACGTCATCACCGCGGAGACGCTGGTGCTCAACGCCCAGGCACAGCTGATCTCAGCAGGAGTGTCACGCGCCCAAAGCGGGCACGCAATCGCCGTCCTGATGGGCCGGCCGCCCGCGGGCCTGTCGATCCCGCCGGGCAGCTTGGCGACCCGGGTTCCCTCCATCCCGGTCGGGTTGCCGTCGTCGCTTCTGGAGCGCAGGCCGGACGTCGCTGCGGCGGAGCAGACGATGCGCCAAGCCAACGCTGAGATTGGCGTCGAGTTCGCCGGCTATTTTCCAGCCGTCTCGCTCAACGGCCTGATCGGCTATTCCGGCAATCCGTTTGCCGCTGAGTTCGGTCCGAGCAACCCCGTCTGGTCATTCGGCGCGTCACTCGCGCAGCCTCTGTTCAACGGGGGTCTCACCACTGCGCAGGTCGAGGCGGCCCGCCAGATCTATCAGGCGGACGTCGCCACCTATCGCGAGACAGTGTTGACGGCAATCCAGCAGGTCGAGGATGCGCTTGTCGGGATTCGCCTCTACTCGCGCGAAGCGAAGGTGCAGGCGGAGAATGTCCGCATTTCCACGCAGGCGACGCAGATCGTGCTCAACGAATATCAGGCCGGCACGCAAGCCTTCACCGCGGTCGTCGTTGCGGAGGAACAGCAGCTGACTGCCGAGGAAGCACTCCTGGCGACTCAGGCGCTGGTCCAGACCGAGGTGGTTGATCTCATCGTCGCGCTGGGTGGAGGTTGGAGCCAATCGATGCTGCCGGACGTGACGGCGGAAACCTCGGCGATCCCGCCTCATTAAGTGCAAACAGCTAAACCGTCATATATTTAAAACCGGTTTGGCTCCTTCTCTGCCGCTGGATCGAGGTTGGCCCGGCCGATCCGTTTGGGTTTTCTTGGCGCGTGGCCATTTCGCCGCGCAAGCGCCATCCGTGGCTATTGGATTTTGGGGTGCAAGATATACACTTGTCTCCGCCTCACGTTTTTTGCGGACGATTGTGGCAAGTAAGTTTAATATTCGTGAAGTGCATTGCGGTCGTCGCGAGTAGTTGAAGTTCGCCCGCCAGACAGCATTGTTGGAGATGCGTGTGTATAATCCAAGCATATGGTAAGCTTAGGATACACTTGCCCCAATCACGTATAAAACGTCACAATTAAATATAGAATGTGGCGGCCCGCCCTCGCCGTCGCGCGAGCGATCTAGCCGGAGCGGTACTGAGTGTCAGATTTCACGAAAAGGCGATGACACAAAAGGTTCCGGTGGCGGGCCAGTTTGACACCTATCATTATAAGGTTCCAGTTGGCCCCGCCGTCGCTACTTTCGGGCTAACCTGTAGAATATACTCACCTAAGGGCAAATTCTGCTCCCTTTTTGAAACTAACATATAGTAGCCGGAGGTCTTGTCCTCGCCAATATGTATATGCCAGTACGTGCTCCGCTCTGTCGTCGTCGTATTCAAATACGGCAATATAGGATTCAAAACCTCCCACGGAATACAAAAAGCAAATGATTGATCCATACATCCAAGGACGAAAAAAGCTACTTTACCTTCGCGCAAGAATTCATCCCATTGGGGATGAAAGGCATACCAATACCTGTACGCTTCCGTTTTCGAATAACGCTTTGAAATTGAGCAGGCCACACGCTGATCGTGCCCCGCATCCCAATACAGTGCCCGGCTCTTCTTGATTAAGACTGTCCCCATTTTCTGACTGACTGAGTGAAGTATCTCCTCGCGCTTTTCCTGTAGGAGCCGGCTGTCTGTAAATTCCCAAGTCCCTTTTGAAATTTCCTTTTCACCTTCTGTTGCGATCTTGTTGTCGATATTTTTCGCTAGGGTTTCCTTTCCGTCCAGATCGGTTAGGATATCGGCAACAGAAATCTGGAACTGGCTGTACGTCCGTGGCGGTGGTGAACATCACGTCGATAATTTGATCCAGACGGGTGTATTCCATTGGAAAGAGTAGTTCACGAATTTTCTTGCCAGTTACTACGTCCTCAGCGTTTTCCTTCAGCTGTACCAGTTTCAGTAAGGCTTCTGTACTTAGCAGGCGTATGTCCCAAGCGTGCCTTGACCCGCGAACCTGCGCTTCCAACTCGCCCGTGTCTTCGCGACCAACTACAATAAGTATTGAAGAAAACTTGCTTATGTGACCAGTCGTGACCAATTTGTCTCTATATTCAGCGATCCTATCTAGCGATATCCGATACGCATCGGTCGGCTTCACTTCGATCACAATTGAACGGCCTTCAGTGGATTTCCAGATGCCATCAAAACCAACGGCGTTTGTGGTACCTTGATAGCGACCATTTACTACCGAGAAATCGAGCCGGCGGCCTAACTCATTTATTAGGTCCTGGAGAACCATCCCGCTTTTCAAGAAGCCGGATGAGAGGCATCGTTCGACATAACTGGCGAGTTTCGGGGTCGAAACCTGAGCTAGGAAACTCCGAAGTTCGGTTGAGCACAAAGACCCGTCCTTGAGCTCACCATTCCCCGCAGTCGCAACCACCTGTTCGATACTAAATTCGTCAACTACCGCGGAGTTTGACTCCCATAATGCAATGAGGGGCATAAGCAATCCTTAAGGGACGTGTCCGTCACAATTTCGCGGTCGTCGCTATGGTGTCGAGCAGTGACTTGCCACGGCTCGTACTCATTTTCGCGCCAAACTCTTAATACCACGGTTCTTGGGCGGCTGCATCGATCCGCCGCCGACGAGGACGGTCCTCGGCGACCCAAACAACTGGAGGAGCGTCGCCGCAGCAATTTCGACACGGGTCAAGCTTGTTCTTCACTCCTTCGTCGGGTCATTGGCCTTCGGCCCGCTGTCGAGGGCCGGCTCCCTTGGCCTCACGCAAGCGGGGCTCGATACTTCGCGTCATGCGGCGTCCGCGCCTCGCCAAGCGTGTGTCGAGCCTTGCGCCATGTCCGCCTCGATCATCGCCCAAAGCAGCCAGCGCCCGTTGTCGGGCGGCTGTCTATGTCCGTCTCGATCCATAGCGCTATGGCCGCCGCGGCGGATTTCCTCAGCCGATCTGTTGGCTATCTACAGGGCGGCGAGGCGACTAACCTCACCCCATAATGTCAGCAGTGACGGAACTCAGCGAGCGCCGAAATCGATGGTGAAATGGGAACACATCTTGAACCGTTTAGCCCTCGCGACAGCGGTCGCGCTCTTTCCGGCAATCGCATTTGCCGATGGCTGGACAGTCGTGGGGAACTTCACCGATACGATGGAAGGACCGTTCGTCAGGACAGCGAACTGTTACGGAGTAGGGGTGACGGCGCTCGGCCAGCCGGTTTTCCCAAGTTCTGATTGCCCAATGGGAACAGGGCATGCTTTGTTGAACGCCCAAGCCACCCTTCCGCTTTGTCCGCGCCTTGGTCCTCAAAAGTGGACATGTGTATTTTATCAAGCTGCAGTCGGTTCCCTTCAAACTGGAAAGCTAATCACACGTGCTGGAACATTCATTTGTGGTCCGGCCGGATGTGCTGAGTGGTAAAATAACGGCCCGCCTGAGGTTCCCGTACCGAGCTAAAGCGAGCGCGCCGCCCGCAACCTCCGGGCCGCCACGACGGCCACGCCGCTAGGTCCCATGTCTCTGGGTCCCATGTCTCTGGGTCCCATGTCTCTGGGTCCCATGTCTCTGGGTGTCCAGCCCTCCGGGCCGCCGTGCCCAACCAGCGCCTCAGGGAGCCCGCCAGCCCTTCCGGCCCGTTCCCCGCACGCCAGCGCACGCATTTGGTCGCCCACGGGCTCGCAAGCCCAGCGCAAACCTGCCACGCCTCCAAGGAACCCCTGCCAACGCCTCTTCGCCAGCGCACGGCGTATCACCCCCGCACGCGTTCGCCACCTCGTCGGCCAATCCTCCAGGTCGCGGTGCGCCGCAGACCCTTTTGCGGGCTGCTCTCATCGAAGCCGTTGTGGCGAAGCTGGACAGAAAACAGCTATGTCCACGCCATTTCATACATCGGTGGCGAATGTCGCGATAGGGTCGATTCCGGGCCTGCGAACGCCAAAAGAGACCTGCAATGTAGGGGAGATGATTAGGCGACCAAATGAGCGGCAAAAACTGCTAAATTTGACATAATAGGCATACATGGTGTATGTTATGCCTATGACAAAGTTAAGGCCGTCAGACGAGCGCCGTATAATAGTTCCAATGAAGCGGCAACTTATTGAAACAATTGATGATTTCCGCTTCTCACATCGCAAGTCTTCTCGCGCGGTTGCAATCCGAGATCTAATCGCCCTAGGTCTAGACGCGGCGAAACAATTGAATGCCGACCCGGAAAAAGGATCGAAGTCATGACGCCAATAATCGCGTCCTTTCTTTCGGCCGCCCTGATCTTTGGGGGAATTGCCTGCCTCGCTGCGCCAGCACTTCTCGTATCCGTCTTTAGCTTCGTTCTAGGCAGCATTATTGCACTGGCGGCAGGCGTCTTGGCAATTTTGGCGTTGCTAGTCGCAGCGGTCTTGGCGCTCAGTCACGTCAACACCACGTCTCTAGGCAGCCTTCCGACCGTACTCTGCGGAATAGCACTTGTTGCTGTCATGGCGTCGCCGAAAGCTCGCCAAGCCATCATGCATGTCCCACATAACGCCGCGCGTTCGTGCAATAACTGAGCCAAACCTTACCACTGTGTCGCCCCGCGCTTTCGCGATAGAGGCCGAACGAACCGCACCACCTCGCAAACCCACAACCGCGCCGGCAACGCGCGACGCTTTCTCCACGACGGCAATGCGCGACGCTCTCTCGGCGATGATCAATCTCGGCTTGAGCAAAAGGGACGCTACATCGGCTATTGCAGCCGCAAAAGTCACGCTAGGATGTGATGCCAGCGTAGCTACATTGATCAAAACAGCTTTGCGCCGTCGTGCGGCTTAAGTCGCATTAAGGAAACAAAAAATGGCTTTTGCCGATGTTCGCGCTGAAGCGGTTCAAATCGCCATGGTGGTGGGACGGCTCGCAGTCGAGTGCGAACTATGACTAACCCCGTGAGCAGTCCACTCTCCCTCTCTCGTATCGCTGTGGTTGCCGGGCTCGCTCTGTTTTTGCCGATCGTCGGATGGTTACACAACCGGGATGCAGAAAACACGCGGCATGAGATCGAAGCAGAGTGCTCCTTAAATCCAACAGGCGTTTGGTATTCGGAGGTCGGCGATTTCGGCGAGCAACATTCAGTCAATTGCACGGAATGGAACCAACAGGCCGACGAGATCGACGCCTATTGCCCCTCGCACCGCGACGGCCTGTGGGTGTCTCCGCCCAGCGAAACGCACCGCTTCGTTGATTGTGCTCGTGTGATGGCGGGGGACTACTGATGAGCCGGTCCTTTCGCCAGCAAAGCCCACGTCCGGCCGCGCCGATCGGCGACGCCCTTAGGCGGCCTCGCCCGCGTCGCCCGGAGCCCGTCAAACCAAAATGCCGTACACCCGCCCGAACACACCGCTGCACGCCACAATGTGGTCTTTCGCAAGCCGGTCGAAGGAACGCGCAACTCTAGGGCCATCGCGATGGAGCTGATTGACTAGCATATCGTTGGTCGTGAATAGAATCCTCTCGCTCGCTTCGTCCACGATCACGCCAGCGATGTTATCGCGCTTCGGCATTTTGTAGTGGCTACACTTCAGCCGTAGATCGTCGGACGCTCTTGAGATTGCACATCGGTTTCAGCCCGCCCCCAGCTTGCCGTAGGCTTTGAGTATCCGATAGGTGTCGGCACCGTCGATGATACAATAGCGCCGAGGCCTTGCGGCATCGGCTGTGAGAGCCTCGGCTTGCCGCACGATCGTGTTGGCGATTTTGTTGCAATGCTGCACAATCAGAATGTCGGCAGGCTCGTCGAATAACCTAACGAGCTGATCCCCACGCTTACCGAGATTGTCCGGGTGCAATTCGCCCGGCACGGCCGGCCCCTTGAGAAGGAAAGCTGCGGATGCCGGTTTGCCTCCGATCCTCAGATTATTCGTTTGAAGATCCGACTTTTCTCCGCCCCAGTCCCTTTGCACGAAGGGCTCCCCGATGATCTCAGCCAGGGCATGCTTCACCGTATCTTCCGAGAGCATCCGAAGCTCCTTCATGTGCGTCGCCGTGACGGTCTGCGCCTTCGCCATGCCTTGAAAACAATCGATCTCGCTTGGGTAGAGACGCAACCCGTTTTCCCAGGACTGAGGGAAGCCAGAGGGATAGGAGAAAATCATGTCGCCGATGATGATCGGATGCACCTCCGCGCAGGTGCCATTCAGCTCGAAATGCCCAACCACAAGAGCACGGCGCTTGTTGCGAAGGAAATTGGCGGAAGAATTAGAGTATAGATGCTCGGTGTAAAGCTTGCTCTCCACCTCGAGGGTTAAATCTCCAACGGGTATATTGCCCCGCATGCGCGCTTGGTCAGCTTTCTCCCCCTTGTCGGCCTTCCGAAGCGCAAGCGAGACGCCCGAAAACGTGAAGACACCCCATAGGGAACCGAAAACAGCCGCATACCGAGGTCCGGAGATAAGCAGCTCTCGCGTGACGCTCGGGAGCCCGCCGCGTCGCAATAGGTCGTCGGCCGCCAGAGCGGCTTCATGCATTCCCCGAACGCGCGCAGCGGAGTTTTCCTGAAGCGGCATTTGCGCGGTTACTGCAATGTCCTTGCCAGTCACTAGCCTCAAACGGCGCGTATTCAGATACCAGGGTGAGAGGCGCAGTTTCTCGAAGGCCGACACGTCTTCTCCGGGCCCCCTCAAGCCACTTCCAGTCAAACTCGCGACAAGCGTTGTTCCCTCATAACCAAAAAGCCCACGACAGTCTGAAAGACAAAAACGACCAACATTGGTAAGCTGAACGCAATTACGCTATCCATGATTGTTGGGCGATCGCTGAGTAGAAAAACTCCCATGATCGCGATTGCACCCACACATGCACCGAACGCTCCTATGTGCGAGCCAAATTCGTCTGGGCCGCCGCGTGCGGCCATGTAAGTCCAAGGGCCGGTTGCCATGCCGTAGGCCCAGAGCAGATACGGCCATATCGAGCCACTGTCGTAGTGACTGAACACAACCTTAAAGCAGCCCACGCTCCATACTGTCATAACGATGTATGTCCAGAGATTTGCTAGAACCAAACATAGGCCGCCGATGACGTAATGTCCGCGGTCGAGCGCGAGGCCCGCCGGAGCCACGAACAGAAAGCCGGGCGTGAGGACCAACCCCAGACCGAACGAAGATATCAACATCGATGCGACGCCCAACCCGATCAAATCCCATTTGCCGAGAATGGCGAGCCAGATGCCCCCGACAACGCCTCCCCCGAAATTCAAGAGCATAACGGGAATCGAGATTAAGCTGAGTATCGCTTAAATCATGGTTCACCCTCTTAGGGCTGTATGATCGGCAGCCTAGCTGACGGTGACAACCACGTTAAGTAAGAAATTACGGCCCATTGGTGCGGAATCACGATTTTTTTGCACCCTCCGATGCAGCCTTCACAGATGTTTATGGCGTAGTGGATTGAATTGCGGGGCTCGGCGAGCGTCCGCAACTTCGTCAGCGAACTCCATCTTCGGCTTCGCGCAAAACAGTAGTGGGAATGAGATACCTGCCAACATAGACCCAAGATCGCGTCGTCGATACAAGACGGAAACAATGGAAAAAGCGAGCCATGGGCCGTCCACGATGCGATCCATTCGACGCGGCGGCAATCATCGCGTCGATCGGCAAGGGCCAAACGACGCGGCTCAGGGCGTATCAGGACTATGCCGCCTCGGCCGCACGGCCATTTGCGCGAGCGTCTTTTGAGACGGTCTTGCAAAGACATCAGCGGCTCGGGCCGTCGCGTGACCCTGCGCTAGCCGCCGCGCCCGCTCCTCACGCGATGGACGCCGCCGCGGACGCCGAGTCCGATGCCTTTTGGGGCGCGCGCCTTGCAGTCAAGCCGCGCGTCCTCACAACAGAGGCCGACAACGCCAGCTTCACCGTCAAGGGCGGCTCGCTATTTGTCTATGACGGCGAGCGTCGCCTGAGATACGACGCGGGCGCGAGGATGCCTGCCGCTATCGTCATGGCTGGCTGGGGCGACTCGTGAGCGTCGAGGCCCTGCGCTTTTGCGCTTCGCATCGCATCGCGGTTGTGGTCCTCGATTGGATGCGCGACTTACTCACCGTTATGCCCGGCGCGCCCCGCGCCGTGGCGGCGATGCTTCGCGCTCAAGCTCTCGCCGATCCCGCATGGATCGCCGCTCGTGTCGTCAAGGCGAAAATTGAAAACGCTGTTCGGGCCGGCGCGCTCGCGCGCAACGAAGCCATGAGGTTTATCGACGTAGCGGCGCGCGCCGCGACCGTGCAAGAGGCAATGATCGCCGAAGCGCAAGCGGCTCGTGTCTCATGGGGCGACTCAGCGCCTGAGCTTCGATGGCGAGCAGGCTCGCTCCGCATACCGCCAGCATGGAAAAAGCCCGTCTTCGCCCGCCAGCGCGTCGACCTTCGCGTGAAGCATCACGCGACGCATCCCGCAAACGCCATGCTCAACGCAGTCTTCTCCGTCACCGCCGGGCGGCTGGTCGCCGCTCTTGTCGCCGCCGGCGCGCATCCTGCTATTGGTTTCCTGCACGCCGACAAGCCCGGCCGCTGGTCTCTCGCATGGGATGCCATCGAACCGTTGAGGCCTTCAATCGAGGCCAGCGTCTTCGCCTTCACCCGGCGCCACCAGTTCAGCGGCGGTGACTTTATCCGCGTTCACGACGCGCGCGGAAGCATCCGCCTCGGAAGCAACCTTTTGCGTGTCGTCATCGCCGAATGCGCGCCTTCTGGCACGCTTTTGAACGACGCCGCCCGATGGATGGTCGCTCTCATTTTGAGCGCGCCGCGCGCGCCGCTTCCGCAACTTGTCGGCCTCGACGCGCTTGAGCCGCTTCTCGATCCGGTTCTGCAAATCGTCGGCGAAGACCATCGAAGCCGTATCGGGCGATGCTCGCCGGATCGTCGCTCGCCACGCCGTCTCGATTTCGCGCCGGAATGGAATGAGCACAACGGCCGCGAGAAAGATGACAAATAACGCTTGCAACGCTCGAGACAATTTGTCTGCCCAAGCGTCCGAAAGCGGCTCCGGCATCGCGTCATTGGTGGCGGCTCTAGGCGCTTCCACAGCCGTGTCAAAGATTGCCTCGACCGCCGCCCTGCGCGCGGCCCTCGCTTGCCTTTGGCGCGCGGATTTCTCGCTTCGCGCTTTGAGGCGTTCCTCGGCCGTCCCTTTCTCTAACGCCGTCGCGCCAGCCCTCGCGCGCCTTACGACCTGAGCGCGCTTCCCCCCTGACGCGAGCGCGATGGCCTCCTCGATCAATCGAATTTCGCGCTCATTGCTGGGATAAATGGCCGCCCGGCCGCTCCAAAAGACGCCAATGCGATCCTTTAAGAAACGGCGCGCCGCCTTGTCCGGCAAATGGTGCTCAACCGCCAAACTCAGCGCCGTGAGCGGGACGGGGCCACGGCGCTCGTTCTTCAACGCTGCCCTCCGCGCCCCGTTCAAGTCAAAATCCTTGCCTTTGGCCAGTGCGTCATGGAGCGTGTGCAACTGACGCGCCATGCGCGTGGCGCGTCGCGCCTCAGCCGGCGGCGGAGCGGCCTCTGCGATCGAGATCTCACCGTCTTCGCTGACTTCCAGCGAGGCCCGCAACCGTTTCATCGCTTGCGGCTCAAGCCGCCGCCCTCGCCGGAAGGCGTCGCGCAAAGTCTTAAGTTTGACGCCGGCCCGGTCGCTGAGCGCGTCGAGATCGAGGTCAATCAAAAGCGAGGGATTGACGCCGCGGCGAAATATTGGGATGTTGGGCGCATCCTCGACGTCTTCATCGCCCGCCGCCTCAACATCTGGGTCGATCAGGGAGTTGGTTTCTTTCCCGATATATTCATGGTCGAGGATGACCATTTTCCGCCGCTGCAATACGCCTTTTTCACCGCACGATTTCATTTCCGAATGATCAAAATAATCCCAAAGGCAATCCGCGACCGTGCATAATCTCAACCCGAACGCGTCATGAAAAATCTCGGCCGGAAATTCATTGTTGTCGGTGCGGCGCAGACTGTCTTTGTCCAAAAAATCCTTCCCGGCTTTTGCGTATAGCGTCGTCTTGAGCAAATCGTCCCGGGTCTTGTTTATTTCGGGATCGCTTGGCGCAAACGTCCAATCGGACGAAACCGGCGCGGGCAGGATGTTGAAGAACATGAATGCACGCTTATTCGGCAAGCGATCATAGGCGAGCCAATCGGCGCGCGACGACAATGTGCGCTGCTGAAATTGTGGCTCGTTCAGGCCGGGGAGCATTTTGAGGGCGTCTTTGACCGCGAGCTGAATATCGTCGCCGCGACTAGCCGCTTCGAACGCTATTCGCCATAAATCGCAAACAAGTTTCGGGGCGCGGGCGTTGCTCAGCGCGCTGCAATCCCATACGCCTTTGACGCCAAACCATAACGGGCTTGTGTCATCTTTCTCAGTTTTGAAAGACCCGGGATGCACGGGCAAAGCGGTTTGATCGTAAGCCGGCGCGGTTATGTGGCCGAGCCCATGGCCCGTCGCCTTGCGGATGATCCATTCTTCCCCTCGCCGGTTCGCCAGCGCATAGCGCTTGGCTGAAACCGCGAGCACATAAAGCGGCTCCAATTTGGAGTTGTCGTGAGCATAGTTGACAGGCTCGATGCTGAAAAGCGCGTCATTGTTGGAATAGGGGTTGAGCGCCTGAAACCAGTCGCGCGGCCCGGCAATTGCCTGAACGCGCGCCCGAAAATCGTCTCGCCCCATCCCGTCGTGTCGGGCGAAAGCCATGCTGTCAGTATCGTCAAGCGCATACCCGAGACCGCGATCGGCGGCGAGACGCTCGGCGATCGCGAGCAACAATCGGCCGCCTGCCGGAATGAGCGGCCCCCATGGCGCAAACCACGCGCCCGCGCGTTCGGCCTTATAGCCGCTGATTTCGAACCCGCCATCGTCGGACGGCAACGCGGCGCGCGCCAGCCGCCGCGTGCGCTCCGTTCCGTGATACACAGTCGTCCCGCGCGGCGTCTTATGCTCATCGACGATGAATTCGATCGTCGCGCCAAAGGACGTCGCGCTGGCGAGCAATTTCAAAGAGAGCGCCATAGCCGGGTTGTCGTTTTTGACCTCGGCGCGCATGTCGATGACGCGCTGGAAAAGATCGTCGCGCTTAAGGTCGATTTCGTAATTCGGATCGCCGAAGAATTTGATTGGTTTCAATTCGCTTTGCACGCCGTGCGGCTCAAGCGTGATCGTGCGCAAAATTTCCGGGCAGCGGTCGCCGTTGAGGATTTTGGACTCGATCACCTCGGCGAACGAATACCATGTCGGCGGGGCGCTCATGACGACATTGATGCCAATCTGTTGCGCCCTGAGCGTCGGGTCCCCGCTGTCTTGGGCGTCATTGACGTGAAAGACCGTCCGAACGGGTAGAATGTCGCCGGCGGGCCGGATCAGCGCCACGCCGCGCAGCTTTGGCCAGGTCTCTTTTCGTCGCAAATCGTCAAGCGTCACGCCGCGCAAAAATTGCGCTGCCTCGCCGGCCGGGCCGCCTTCGATCGCCTCAACGCGTTCGGCGATCAACAATTCCTGCAACCGCATCAGCGCGTTGACGGTTGAATATTGGCTCCTGAAATCGGCCACTATCGTCTCGCGCAATTCATGGCGAATGCGAACCTCGCTTCTCCCTCCGTAAAGCGCTTCCATGAAAGGGCCGATCATTCGGCGGTCAAAGTCAGGGTTTTGTTGCAAAAACGGCTTGATCCCAAAATCCGTGAGATAGGCCTTGCCGAGCGACGCTTCGCTGTAAATTTGGTCGATTTCGCGTGTGCGGCCATGCTTGCGGTAAAGCGCCCGTAGCTCCGCAAAAATTCGCCATGTGGCGCGTACGTCGGCGCGGCAATATTCGATGTATTCGGGCGTTATCGGTCCTTCGTAATCGGCCTCGCCCTTCGTTTCGTCGCCGATCTTTAATTTTCTCAGCATCCCTTTGATGCTGGAATTTCCGGGGCCGAGCATTGCGCGGCCCAATTGTTGGGTATCGACAAATTGAAGGTTGCGGCGCTTGTTCCAATGATGATGCGCGCTGAGCAGATGCTTGCCGAAGCCCAATTTCTTGATGACGATGGAGGGCCTTTTTTCAGCGAGCTTAAGCGTTAGGCCGCCGTAATTGCGCCCTTTGCTCGGCCCGGCGTCATAACTGATCGCGCCCAAATCAAACGGCAGATTGTGGCCGATGACCAGCATCGGCATTGTCGTGGGCGCCTCGCCTTCCCGCCAGCGTTTGTAATAATAAAGCCGATAAAAGACCGTATAGAGGAATTTTTCCAGCGTGAGAAATCGAAGCCCGCGTTCCCCAGCATGGGCGCGCATGGTTTCGATTTCAATTTCCGAGCATGTCGCCGGATTATAGAAAATTCCTTCCGACCACAGTTCGTCCATGTCCTCCCGCGTGATCCGACCATTGAATCGTTTGCGCTCAACAAGGTCCCGATAAGTGAGGCCACGTTCCTGAAACACACCAAATCGAAGCTTCTGGCCGATATCGGTTGTCGTCTCGCAATCGAAAATCAGCATCGGCCCAAACCATGGCCATGCGTCCGGCCCAAGCAACCGCTCGATTTCCGCCATTTCCATTCTTTGAGCGGCGAGCGGCCCGCCGGAACGCTTGAGCCCCGATCCCTTTGCCTTTGACGGATCAGTCTCGATGAAGGCGCGCAACATTTGCGTAACGGGCTTCATCGTCGCTTCCCATAGTGCGCGACCCCCGCGCCCTCGCCGCGACGCGTGCGCGGGTAATCCGCCGCATGTTCAATTCGGTGACAATTGACGCACAGGTCGACCGTTTCGGGCGAGTTGCTGCGTCCATGGACATGATTGCCGTCAAACGGGGCCATGCGGCCGCAACGGGGACAGTGTCTGGACGGGCGTCCGCGCGCACCGGCGACGCAGTTGGCGCACACGAAAGCGCCACCGCGAGCCATGAGTGCGGAGGGATGAAGCTCGCCGCAGTTCTTGCACTCGGGCAGCATCAGGCTGCTTCCGTCACGTAGCGGACATCGGCGGCGAAAGTCTTGCGCTCGCGCGGAGGCATTCGATTGATCCGGGCGCGAATCGATTTCAAATCCGTTTCGGGAAAATAGGCCACGCCGTCGTCGCCGGTGACACCGCGGGGATGCGCCTTGAGCCAGGCGTCCAATTCCGCCTGACTGCCCCCGTGGCTTCCGAGTCCGCCGTCCGGCGACCACGCTGCGCGATAGTCCTGCATCGCGATGAGATCGCGCCCGCCGGACGCGACATGCCGCACCTGCCCCTGAATATCGATGAACGTGTGGACTCGGCGGAAACGCGCCTCCTCAAACCGCCAGCGGCCCTTGGTCTTGATCCATGGGCTTGCACCTTCACGCCCCGATGCGACGAAGGTCTTGCGATAGCCCTCAAGCCCGCGCTTGCTCAGACCCGAAACACGGCGCGCCTGCTCGACGTTTTTGGTTCGCGCCAGCGCTCGCTCGAATTGGGTCACGCGGCCGCGATGGCCCGCGCTCAGCGCCTGAACGCGCCGTCGGCCCGCATTGTACGATAGGGTTTCGCCGGTCCGGGTGTCCCGCCAGCGGCGCGACTTTCCGCCTAGAGGCTCAAGCCCGGCTAGGCGATAGTGCGGAGTGCGCCTTACCATGGCTCAGCAGAGTCGGCCGAAGGGGACGGATTTTTTCGGACGCAGCCAATCGTCGCCCGATCGCCCGCACATCGCCCCACGCGAAAAGCGAGCGGCCGTCGCTTGTCAGCGCGAACGGGCGCAGATCTCCTCGGCGCATCCATGCTCTGACCGCCTCCGGGGCGACGCGGAGGAGGGCAGCGATCTCAAGTTCGGTGTAGACGAATGGTACGGTCATGCGCCCATAGTCTCGCCGTAGAGCAGCGAACGAAAGCGAAACAAGTGCCGCTTTTCGTGCTAGCTTGGGGGCATGGGGCTGGCTACGGTCGACAGATGGAGGACACGGCCGGCTGGCTGACGGAGGAGCAACTTATCGCCGAAACCGGGGTCGGACGTTTTACCCTGGACCGCCGGCGGCGGCAGGGATTAGTTCCGTGGGACCGCCGATTTCTCAGCTTTGGGGTTGGCACTGTTACGGTCTATCCGCCGATCGCCGTTCCGATGCTCCGGCGTCTCCAGGAATTAAAGGAGGCATTCAAGGGTGTTGATCGTTGGCGCTGGGCGCTTTGGCTTGAAGGTTATCCAGTCGATATCATCAAATGGCATGATCGCCTTCTCCGGCTGGAAAACCGCGCCAAGGCGTTGGCCAAAGGGAAGATAAAAATGGTCGTCGTGGAGGCCGCGCGTAAGGGGCGCCTTCGCGGCAAGGCTCATCAACCGATCTTCAATCATGTACGGCAATGGCAAGCGCGGCAAGCCGTGCTGGAATGGAGCGTCACAGTTGGCGTGGGGGGCGTACCGCCCGCGAGTGTCTACACTCCGGGATCGCCGGCCGCGAAAGCATTCAGCAAGGCAACCAACGCCGCGCAGCCACCCAATTCCTCGCTAGAAATCGAGAAGATGTCGTTTGAGCGGCTGCACAAAATCATCACGGGTGCAAGCGTCAGCGATATCGAATTCGCGCGGCTCGACTGCAATCGCCTCGCTGGTCTCGTCACACTGGCGGCATCTCTCGACTGGCGCCGGGTCAGAGATGCACTGGGCGTGACGCGTCAGGGCGGGCCAGCTACCCCGATAGCGCCATTCGAACGGCTCATCGGGCTATGGGATAACCTCGATTTCCGCGCCTGCCTGATCCCGTTCCTGATGTTTGTGCGAAGCCGGCCGGGCTACCGCTATGAGCTTGATGAGCGATTCGCCAGCCTGGAAATCGAATTGCAGGCACTGTCCGAAAGAGTAGCGTCGTGGGAGCCATCCTCTTGATGGGCCCAACTCTTCGCCTCTGTTTGGGGTCGCTGCCGGTTCGGTGCCGCCCGCGGTGGGCGACCAAGTGAAGTTCGGCCCCTTAAGGCATGTGACCAAACGTTTCCTCCCAGGCCCAAGGCCTCTATTCTACGGCAACGATGCCCTTCAACCGTGCGAGCGAGCGCATCGTTCGACCCATTCCCCTGATGTGCTTCTCGATCGCTAAGAGCTCCGTGCGGCGGCCGATGATGTCGACCTGCTCCGCCCCATTTCCGCCGACAGCGACTATAAAAAACGATAGCTGCGCCCGGCCCAGCAGCCACTGCACCGGGGCTTGGTTGATTTCGAATGCAGACGCGTGGAGCATTTCATAATTTTTCCGCGACCTGCGAAGGAGGTGGTGTTCCGTGGTCAGCCTGCCATCGTTCAAGATGTACTTTGTCGTCATTTTGATTAAAAGCGCTCGGGCGATCGGGCCGGCGGCGACGAGGATACAGGCAATCAGCAGCGCGGCGACTAGGATCGTCTCGGCCTCGCCGAGGATATCAGCCGGCGTCAACGGAAAGTTCGAAGCCGCCGCGGCACCGAAATGTTCGGAGGCATCCATGACGGGACCGAGGGGGGAGTTGGTCAGGGCGTAACACCAGGTATCGCGCGAGTTTGCACACATCATCTTCGGCACGTGAAGCGCGCCGTACAGGATCGCGGCCCACAGCGCCGCCAGGACTGCCAGCCGCAGAAGCCGGGCGACTAGCGCCAAGGCACCGCCCACGGAGCCGAAATTAGAGGTTCCCAGCGCTTGAAGCAGCGCCGAAATGAAGTCCGGCGTCCAGGTTCCCTCGTCGGACTTCAGAGCGATGAGTGCCTCCCGGCATTCGATCTTGTCGGTACGCTCTCCGGAAAGGATGCCGTTGCGCAGAACGGATTTGATGCCGACCCGATCCTTCTGGAGAAGCTCGCTGCGCACGGGCTGAAGGACGGCGTCGATCCAGTCGGCGTAGCGCGCTCTCTCGTCGTCAGGGATGCTCATTCGCGAGACCGCGTCGAGGGCTGCGTCGAGTTTCAACTCGGCCGTCTCAAGGTCGCCCCTCTCTTTTAGAAGAACGCCGAGCAGGCGGTAGACGTCCGGCCTCCATTTTGACTCCGGGCCATCGAGGGCGGCGCAGCACCATTTCTCCGCGGCTGTCGTATTGCTGTCCGCATAATAGGCGGCCGCCCCCCGTGCGTAACAAAACGCCTCCAGATCGAGGCGGCCGCCAAAGCGCTCGCGGACGCGCTCTAGGCAGAGACGCCAATCCCCGGAAACGCTCGCCTCAGACAGCCAGGCGTCGAGCAACTTCTCTCCCTTGAGCTCCGGGAGAGGGGCGAGTTCAGCCGTCGAGGCCGGGAGCGCCAGTTCGAGCCACGATCGATAGCCGGCCTTCGTCGTGTCGTCGACCGATAGCCGCTCGACGGCGGCCAGCCCGTTGGCGACGGCTCGGCGCGCCAACTCGTCCAGTCCGACCGCATGGAGGACAATGGCCTGCAGTCGATAGACATCCGGCCGCCAGAGGGACGCCGGGCGGTTCAACGCGGCGGCAAGGGCCTGCTCGGCGGCGGCCGTGTCAGCGTCGGCGTGGAACGCCGCCAACGCCAAGCCGAGGTGATACCCTTCGTAGGCGGCCGCCTCTTTCGGCTCAGCTGTCAAAGCCGAGCGGACGGCTCCCCAGTCCCCCAATTCGAAACCCTGCCCGAGTTGGCGATCGATCTCCTCCCAAGTAGCTTCCTTGGCGTCGCGGAATTGGGGCTCGGCCGAAGCATCGAGGGGAAATGTCGCAGTCATCGTCATTTGCGATCTCCTCGTGCGCTAGCGCTAATGATGGCCAGCATGGCCGGCGGAATGGACCTGCACGTGACTTGGCGCATGGTGGCTTGGCGCATGGTGGCTGGGGGCCGCGTGAGCATGGGCGTGGGGTGCCGCGTGAGCAGGGGCGTGGGAAGGTGCCGCGTGGACGTGGCCTGGCGGGTGGTGGGTGACGCCGCCTGCATGCGCCGCATGTGAGCCGTGCGCGGGGTGCGCGGGGTTTTGCGCCTCTGGGTGGGGGTGGGCGTGCGGCGTCTGGCCGTGGGTCCCGTGCGTACCCCCATGGTGGTGGGTGCCGAGGGGTTGAGCGTGAGGGTGCGCGCCATGGGCGGCCGGATGGGCATGGCCGGCCGCGGCAGCGCCGTGATGATCCGCAGGCCCCGAATGGTGTTGCGTCTGCCCGCCATGGGTGGCCGGATGGGCATGGCCGGCCGCGGCAGCGCCGTGATGATCCGCAGGCCCCGAATGGTCTTGCGTCTGCCCGCCATGGGTGGCCGGATGGGCATGGCCGGCCGCGGCAGCGCCGTGATGATCCGCAGGCCCCGAATGGTGTTGCGTCTGCCCGCCATGGGCGGCCGGATGGGCATGGCCGGCCGCGGCAGCGCCGTGATGATCCGCAGGCCCCGAATGGTGTTGCGTCTGCCCGCCATGGGTGGCCGGATGGGCATGGCCGGCCGCGGCAGCGCCGTGATGATCCGCAGACCCCGAATGGTCTTGCGTCTGCCCTCCATGGGTGGCCGGATGGGCATGGCCGGCCGCGGCAGCGCCGTGATGATCCGCAGGCCCCGAATGGTGTTGCGTCTGCCCGCCATGGGTGGCCGGTTGGGCATGGCCGGCCGCGGCAGCGCCGTGATGATCCGCAGACCCCGAATGGTCTTGCGTCTGCCCTCCATGGGTGGCCGGGTGGGCATGGCCCGCCGCGCTCGCGCCGTGATGATCCGCAGGCCCCGAATGGTGTTGCGTCTGCCCGCCATGGGTGGCCGGATGGGCATGGCCGGCCGCGGCAGCGCCGTGATGATCCGCAGACCCCGAATGGTCTTGCGTCTGCCCTCCATGGGTGGCCGGGTGGGCATGGCCCGCCGCGCTCGCGCCGTGATGATCCGCAGGCCCCGAATGGTGTTGCGTCTGCCCTCCATGGGTGGCCGGGTGGGCATGGCCGGGGCCGCCGGCGTGGCCCGCTGCGGCCGCGCCAGCCCCTTGTTCTGGATGACCGGTCGCCGCGGCAGGGGAGTTCTGCGGCCCGGTCCATGGCGAACCATCGGGGGTCAAGTGCGCATCGGGATTCAGGTGCGCCTTAAGTAGAAGGTCCCGGGCGTAGTCGTGCTGCACGTGGGGGTTGTTCGCCCTGAGTACCTCTGCCTCCCCGGCGACGGCTGCCGTGAGCGGAGCAAGAGGCTCGGCAACTCCAAGTCCGACGAAAGCGCCTAAGGCGTGGGTCCCGGTGCCGGTTCCGTCTAAGACGGTCGGCCAATGCTCTTTCAGCCAATCGCTAATCGCCATGATCGCCTCCTACTATTCGTAAATGGTGCTCTGAGTTCGGACCGCTCGGGCGTCACCGAGGGGCTGCAATTCAAGGCGTTCGGAGCCCATACGCTTGACAATTGCGCTCTATGAACTGTTGCCGAATGGGAGGGATTTGTCGCAAAGCGCCCGGATTGCCCATCGCTTCCCGCGCTTCAACCTGGGTCACGAGACCCAAGCACCATGATTTGGCTACAAGGGGGACGGACTCGGAAGCTTCCCCGCCGCTCCCCAAACCACCGTTCGCAAACATCGAAACCAAAAATGCCAGCAGACTTAACCTGGCCACCACCGAAATCACGAACCCTAGGAGGATTAATCGGACGAGCGCGTTAATCATGGCTTGAATCTCCAGTCGAAACTTTTCCGGACGCCATCCGATAAACGTACTGGTTCCAAAGCCGCCTGGATGTGTTCCACGACACAAAAAATGCGATTCGGCCCTGGGTGAGCGGTGCTCTCGCGCGCATATTTGGGCGGAGAGTGCCAACTTAGAACGCCGCAACGCGGAGATGAGGGGTCGGCTAGTTGCCCTAGGCGTTACGGACTGAGGTGCGCACAATCGCCCAATCGTAAGCGTGATGTGACGGCCGCGGGCCACTATGCGGCGATAGCCTGCGAAGCGGCTCCGCTCCATTTCCATGGGAGCAGTTCGTCGATCTTTGTGTTGGGGTGATCGGCTATGCGGCTGATGACGTCGCCAAGCCAAGCCTCGGGGTCGACGTCGTTCAGGCGAGCGGTCTCGATGAGCGTGTATATGATAGCGGCGCGGCGGCCGCCTTCATCCGAGCCGGCGAACAGATAGTTTTTTCTTCCGAGGGCCAGAGGCCTCATTGCGCGCTCGGCAGCGTTGTTGGACATTTCGAGGCGCCCATCACCGACGTAGCGCGTCAGCGCGGTCCAGCGCGATGCTGCGTAGCGGAAGGCGCTGGCGAGACTGCTCTTGCCGCTGATCTTTTCCATCGTCGCGTCGAGGAAGGCGCGCAACTCGGAGAGGATCGGCGTCGCCTTTGCGCGACGCGCGGCGAGGCGCTCGGCCGGCGGTCTGCCCTTGATGTCGGCTTCGATCGCAAACAGCCGCGCGATCATTTCGAGCGCATGCGCCGCCGCGGGCGATTTCGTTTCGACATGGATGTCGTAGATCTTGCGCCGCGCATGCGCCCAACAGGCGACCTCCGTCAGCGGGGCGTGCGCGCCCGTTAGGGGATCGGCTTCATAAAGCCCGGCGAAACCTGCGTAGGCATCGGCATGGAGATGGCCGCGACAGCCCTTGAGCAAGGCGTGGGCGCGCTCGGCCCTGCGATCGGGCGAGTAGAGGTAGAAGGCCGCCGGCGGCGCCGTCGATCCATAGGGGCTTTCGTCTCTCACCGCTGTCCATAGTCGGCCGGTTTTCGTTCGGCCACGGCCGGGATCGAGCACCGGAACCGGCGTATCGTCGGCATGGAGCGCGGCACCGGCGCGCACATGACGCGCGATCCGCTCAGCCAGGGGCTCCAGGAGCGCCGCCATATGACCGACCCAGCCCGCCATGACGGAGCGGTCGATCTCCACCCCGCTGCGCCCGTAAATGTCTGCCTGGCGATGCAGCGGGAGATGATCGCAATATTTGGAGACGAGGACGTGGGCGAGCAGCGCCGGCCCAGGGCGTCCCTTCTCGATCGGCAGCGTCGGCATGGGCGCCTGCACGACCGTCTCGCAGGCGCGGCAGCTCATCTTCGGGCGCACATACAGCACGCGCTTGAAGTGCGAGGGCACATATTCCAGGACCATGCGCTCATCGGCGCCGATCCGGCCGAACTTCGTTGCGCCGCAGGTCGGGCAGACGCAGGGCGCTTCGTGCATGACCGTCTCGAGCGGCAGATGATCGGGCAGAGGCGTGCGGACGGACGGCTTCTTCGACGGCAGCGCGGAAGAAGCTTCGCCGTCGGAAGCCTCGGTTCGCGCCTGCCGCTCGGCGTCGCTCTCCTCGATGTCGCCCAGCAGCAACTCCAGTTGCTCGATCTCGCGGTCGAGCTTTTCCGACGACCGCCCGAAACGCGCGCGCCGCAAGATCGACAGCTGCATTCGCAGCTTCTCGATCAGCAATGTTTTGGAGTGAACTTCCGCCGCCAACGCCGCCGCAAACCGCCGCAGTTCGGCGGGATCTTCAGGCAAATCAGCGGCGAAGCGCGACATGCTTACGGCTATCACAATATGTGCGCCGGCGCATTCGAGAAAGCGCAGAATTTACAGGAAAACCGGGCGCTCCGGCGCTTCAGGCGCAACGGTTCTGCGCCAATCGATTCCTTCGATCAGCAGCGCCAGTTGAGCCGACGTCAGGTGCAGCGCGCCCTCAACGATCGGCGGCCAAAAGAACCGGCCTTTCTCCAGACGCTTGGCGAAAAGACACAGGCCGGAGCCGTCCCAGGTCAAAATCTTCACGTAGTCGCCACGCTTGCTGCGAAACACGAACGCCGCGCCCGAATATGGGTCGGCGCGCAGCGTCTGCGCGACATCCGCGGCCAGCCCGTCAAAGCCGCGCCGCATGTCCACGGGCTTGCAAGCCAGATAGACCTTCACGCCCGGCGCGAACTGGAGCATCAAGCGACGCCCAGCGCCAACAGAACGCGACGGAGCGCCTCGGCGTCGACCTCAGCGTCGAGCGACACCTTGGCGCCGTTCGGCAGGCTGATCTCCATCGCGCCGCGCCTCGCAGCTCGGCGCGTCTGACGAGCCGGCTTCGCTGCGACATCGGAAGGCGGCGGCGCTGAGGCCGCGTCCAACTCAAGCAGCTTCACCGGGACAAAGGCCGATCCGCCCCTCTCCGGTAGAGCGGCCACGACAGGCTTCTCCTTCGCAGGCTCGCGCCGCCGATCGCGCCACCCCTCGCGCGAGCGCCGTATCCACTTGAAAATGAGATTGGCGTTCAGACCGTGCCGACGCGCGACCGCCGCAACAGAGATGCCAGGCGCAAGCGCCTCCTCGACGATCCTCTTGCGCTCGTCCAGGCTTCTCGTTCGACGCCCCTCCCCAGCCCCGTCCCGTGCCGCCATCTGGTGTCCACCTCTCATTCAGGTGGACACCTAATCTAATCAAATGCGGGCTCACAGGCGGCCATCAGATCACGCTTACGCCCAATCGACCGCACCGATGGACCGAGGGCTGGTTTTACGCTGGCCGCTTATCCGTCGATCGGTTCGGCGGATTTTCGAAAGCTGTGGGTCAGAACTCGCTTTCACGCTCGAGCACCGACTTCTTCTCCAGGCAGTAGTAGCCAGCCGCACGGCTAACGAGGGATCGATCCACCCAGTCGCATAGGACCCGGCTGAAATTCTCACGCACGATACCGGCCATTGCCGCGATGTCGCTCTGGGTAATTCGTTGACGAATGACGATACGGCCATCTCCAACGTCTTGGCCAAATGCATCCGCCAAGGCGAGCAGCGCACGGGCCGCGCGACCCTTGAGCGAAAGAAAGCTGGTGGCCGTCATCGCATCATCAATGTCTCGTAGACGGTGTGCTAAAATCACCACGAGTTCACGATAGATTTCGGGATGTGCATCGAGCGTCGCATCAAACGTGGCGCGACTCACGAACGCAAGGTTCGATCCGCGAATGGCAGTGACCGAGGCTGATCTCGGCGCTCCATCGAACATCGACAACTCGCCCACGATCGTTCTGGCCCCCAGGATGGCTAGAATTCGGTCGTTCCCGGAGTGGGAAACAACGTGGACTTTCAGGAGACCTTCATCGATCCAGTAGCAGCCATCGCCGGGATCGCCGACGAGAAACAGGGCCTGTCCGGCATCAAGCCGCACCTTCCGCGCTTGCTTGATCAGATGGTTGGAAAACACTGCAGACAGCGCCAAGAGCCGGGTGTGGGCGAGTGCGGGAATTTTCGTCATGTTCGCGACGTCCCCAACTGGGGGTGCTCAATGATTTGATTTTGATATTCGTTTTGAAGACGGTCGCCGTTTGACGGTAACGGTCGACCCCAGCACGTAGCACGAAATCGTGGGCGCGAATACGCGCGAGGATCGCCGAACCGGCCGTTAAGGAACCGATCCAAAGCAGTGTCGAGAGCCCATTAATCGCGGCTCGCCCGGCGCTGCCTCGCAACCAATCTCGACGAGGCCAGTCGCTCGACCCCCATCGGGATAGGGCAAGGGAGGCAACAGGCCCTGCCCCGGATGACTTGTCGAGAGGGTGGCCAGACGCGCTGAACTGGATCTCCAGCGAACGGCCGACCGTGGGAAAAGAATCGGAAAAGACCACAATAGACGAACGGTTCGAGGGAGCTGGCTGAAGGCATCTTCGAGGCAGAGAACGCCAGCACCGTCGCCGGCTCGGCTGAGCCCTCGACGGACCGATAGTCGACCGCCTCCACTGCGACGTCGCGGGCCATGCAGTCGGCAATGTCGGCTTCACGGCCCGATCCGGTCTTGACCGGCCAGAACAAGCCGGTATCGGTACGGGCCACGCGGCTTAAATAAGGGCCCTGCCGCAATTTGTTACTTGTATTATAAATTAATGTAATGTTCAGCATGTACTTTATATTAGGCAGATAATCTTATAACACTGCCTAACAGACAGTCGACAGTCGTTCGGGTGATCGGAAATACGCAGAGCGATTTTGATGTACTTTGCCACAAACGTCCGCAAAAAACGTGAGGCGGCGTCAAGTGCATATCTTGCACCCCGCTATTGGATTCTCTTGGATTTCCTTGGATTCTCTCGTCCTAATCTAGACTTATCAATGGCTTACACGGCACAAACGGAGCTAAAGTTTTTCTCGCGCTCCTTGGGGTTCGCGGCGCGGGGACGGAAGCCGACAGCTTGGCTGAGGAGGGGCAGAATTGTTCATGCGCTCAGTTTAACGCTGTTTCTGATTTTCTGCAACAAATTGTCGTTCCGGATGCGTGTTCGAAAATGAGGCGGCGCCATTTGTCAGCAGGTTGTCTCTAAGCAGGCTTGCGCAGACGACCCAACCGACGGCGGATGACCGAATTCGACGCCCCAACACTACGAGCACGAAGATCACCAAGAATGGCTTTCCTTCGTGCTCTTCGTGTCCTTGGTGGTGAATCGATTCCGTCCTGATCCGTTGGCCGGCCAAAGAAACTCAGCTTAGACCGAATTCCACAATGCGATCGCCGGCTCGTCTTTGTCATGCTCGTAGCCGAGGATGCTTACGCTCGCCGTGCCGAGCATGAAGAGACGCCCTTCGGAGGGAGCAAGGCCGAGCCAACGGGCCGCCAGCACACGTAGGATATGGCCGCTTGAAAAGACGATGGACTGGTCGTCCGCTGCGCGAAGGCGGCTGATGACGCGATCAGCGCGCGCGCCGACATCAACTGGCTGCTCGCCATTAGGGCATCCGTCGCGGAACAGCAGCCAGCCAGGGCGCTCGCTGAGGATTTCGCTGCTCTTGCGCCCTTCGTAATCGCCGTAGTTCCATTCGAGCAGGTCGGGGTCGACCTTTGCGGCGGCGCCGAACCCAGCCAGCGCGCAGGTGCGGACCGCACGCTGAAGCGGGCTGGTGAAAACCCTATTGAACGTTAGTCCCTTAAGACGGTCGTGGAGCGCTCGCGCTTTCCGTTCGCCCTCTTCCGTGAGGGGGATGTCGGTGCGCCCGGTGTGCTTGCCGCTTGCGCTCCATTCCGTTTCGCCATGGCGGACGAGATAGACGCAAGGAAGCATGGCAACTCCAATTCGCGACATCGCCGCCCAAGGGCGCTGAAATGACGATACCTTACCCGTCTGGCAGTGATTTGAATATCGGCGAGTGGACTGCTTTCGAGTGGACGGGAGAACGATGCGGACTTCGCTTGAATCGATTTCTCCTTCCGAGCGAGAGCTGTCTGGCGGATAGCCATCCCCGAGTCCATTTTTGTCGAGCGACCAGCCGCTGAGCGGTTTTCCCCCATCGCCCGTAGCGACCGTCACGAATGCCTTTTAAAGTATAATTCAATAATGTGGCTGCACTACAATCATAGGAGAGTACAAACGGATGAAGGTCTTCACGTATTCGTGAGACCGCTCACCGATCTGTGATCGTCTGCCTTAGGTTCGCCTTCAATTTGGACCTCTCCCGCCAGCCTGTCGCCTGAATGGTATGCCATCTTTTAACTGTTCAGCGTCTAGGCGACCGGTCGGTCGGGCTGAATTGAAAAGCCGAATTCCTTCGACCGCGTGCTGGAGCCTGCATCCGATCTCGATCGCGTGCGGGGACAGCCATTGGAGGTTGTTATGAAACACGCACTTACAGGACTTCTATTTGCGGGGGCGACTTGCGCTTTCGTTCTTGCCACTCCTGCCGTTGCGCAAGTGGCCGGCAATCCGGGCGATCTTCATACGCCTACCGTTTACACGAGCGAGGCTCGGGCTAACACGTACGGCTATACTCCTGGCTCCGGTGGTCCGCTTGGACCTTTGGGCATTATAGCCGCTCCAATAACCGCCCCTGTCGCCGCGATGAACGGCAGTCCGAGCGGTGGCGCTTGCGGAGTCTGCCAGGATTTCAACGGCCGGTACACCGCGCTCTGCGGTCTCTAATCTTAGCGTAAAGCGTTATGTGCAGCGCCGCCCCTCAGGGGGCGGCGCTTCCTTTTTGGCGAGCTGCGTGGCGAGGCGGCGATCGCTGCGAAGGAGGATGTCTTCGGAGTCGGCCGCTCTACTTGCTGAGCTGCGTTCTCACATAGCCGTCAGATGGGAACCAACGATGTCCGCCAACGTTTGAACTGCAAACTTGTCCCCGTAGGCGGGTTCAAAGGCCAGCGCCGAGCGCATCTGTAATCGACGATGCTTGCGAGGCTGCGCGCGGGATACAGGAGGACGTATGAACAATGCATTCCTGGCCCTTACCGCGGCAGGATTGGCCGGTTTGAGCGGATTTGGCATAAGCTCCCAGACGACGCCCATTCAAACCGCGCATGTTGTGACCGCGGCCCCAGACTATAGCCAAGAGGCAGGCGTTTTCTCGCAATGGCTAAACCCAGATGCGCCGCAATGCGTCGCGCTCTCGCAGATCGGTTCAGTCTCCCACGTGACCAAGCTGACGCCACAGCAGTTTCAGTTCGTGCGGGCGCTTTACATCGCCATTCCGCCGATCTCGCGGCAGCTCCCGCCGGGCGATAGCGCAGTCGTGGCGAGCGCCGATGGGCGGTCGATGATAGCGCTCGTTTCTGGCGGTGAAACCTGCGCGCGGTTCCTTGCGCCTGATTTCGTCCTGTCGATGCTGAGCCAAGTCGGCAAAGGCGAGAACGAAGCGGCCGGCGACCCGATTTAGGGACGGGGCTCCGTACGCAGCCCCTAAAACGATTGGCGCACGATTAAGTCCGTCAGCCCTCCCGCTATTGCCGGAGCCGCCGTTCCCTTCTATGGAATCGAAGCGGTCGAGTTGGGCGGGCGCGTCCTGAAGCCTTAAGCTACGTTGATGTAGCGACCGGGTCGCGGGGATCGGGCGAAAAATGCGGACATACTTGGCGGCGCTGGTCGTCTTTTCCGGCGTGTGCGAAGCGCCGGTCGCGGAAGCTGCCGACCTGCCGACAAGGAAGCCGGCCCCCACTCCCGTCCCCCAACCCGTCATCCCCTCGACTTGGCGTGTCGAAGTCACCGGTTACGGCTGGGGGTCTAGCATCGCAGGAAGCGCGGGATTCGGCTCTCTGCCGACGCTGCCCTATTACGCGAGCTTTGGCAAAGTGCTCGAGCACTTTCAAGGCGCGTTCATGGGGAGCGTGATCGCCCGCAACGACACGTTCATCGGCGGAATCGATTTCGTGTGGGCGCGGATCGGTGGGTCCAAAACTTTAGAAACGGACAGCGTGCTCTACGGCGGAAAGACGAGCCTCACCCTCAACGAGGGGTTTATCACCGCCTTCGGCGGCGTTCGCTTGCCGCTCGGCATACCGAACCTTTCTCTCTACGGCACAGTCGGCGCCCGCAACTTCTACAGCGGGACCAAGCTCAATGTCAGCGGCCCGTTCGGATTGTTCAATGGGACCGAATCCGTCAACAAGGACTGGGTCAATCCGGTCGCCGGCTTCGCCGCGCAGTATCGCTACGACGACCGCTGGTTCATGAATATGCTGGCCGACCTTGGCGGCTGGTCCGACAGCGCCACCGGACAGGCGCTCGCTTCAGTCGGCTACAACTGGACGCAGAACATTGCTACGACCGTCGGCTATCGCGTCATGTACACCTACACCCACCAGGACACCGGCATCAACGCCATCACCTTCGAACCGAGGAGCTTCCGTTACCAGCAGTGGATGTACGGGCCGTTCGCCGGGTTCAAATATAGCTTTTAGCCCGAGCTCCCTCACCACGCCTCGAACGCGCGAGTGACGCGCTTCAAGAACGCCGCCCGTCGGGCCGTGGTGGTGAAGTTCATATTGTAATGGGCAAGGTATTCGAACCGGCCCTTCGGATCGATCAGCGCGCCGATGTTGTAATGGACGAAGCGGTGCGCGGGGTTGTTCTTCGCGGCGACGTCGCTAAGGCTCTCGCCATAGGTGCAGACCGCCGCCAAGCGCCTGAGGTGCCGTAGATTGGGGTGAAAGAGGCCCGCATTGTCGATGCGCAGCGCGACGCCGGGCAGAAATACGCGCTGGAAATAGCCTTGCAGGATCGCCGGCAGGCCGTCGAACCACACCGGAAAGACGAGCACCAGCGCCTCGGCGGCCCGCAGGCGCGTAACATAAGGTTCAACTTCGCGCGTATTCACCCTGGTGTCGACATAGTGGGCGAACTGCTCGCGCGACATGACCGGGTCGAACTTCTCACCATGGAGGTCGAGATCGTCGACAATATGCCCGCCCGCGCGCAGGACCTCGACAACGCGCGTGTGCAGGGTAGAGACGAAGCTCGTTTCCAGGGGGTGCGCGAACACGACAAGAATACGCAAGCTAAGCTCCGGCTGGCTCCATACGTCTATTCCGGGCCTGGTCACCGCGTTCCGCCGCGATGAGAAATTCGATGCGCGGGGGAGCGATGAGCATCTGCCGGATTTCGTCCTCGAGCACCCGATCAGCATTGGTGACCCGCTCGCGCAAATGCATGAGCTCGAGCCACAATTCGATCAGATAGGCTTCTTCATAGCGGCCGAGGTCGCCCGCGTCCTCGAAGATTCCCCATGCGAAGGCGCCATCGCGCCGACGCTCGAAACCGAGTTCGTCCAAAGCGCGCACAAAATCCGCGCTGTCTCTGGGGTCGATCCGGTACTCGATCTTGACCAGCACCGGCCCACGATCGTTATCGATCTCCTCACGGGTTTCCGGAAGGCTCCAATGCTGGGAGGGCGAAAGGTCGATGGCCCCCTGCTGCAGCTTCCATCGCCAGGTGAGGGGGATCGCGACGATCGCGCCTGCGGCGGCGGCGATGAGGGCGGTCGAGAATCCGAATCTCGCGGCGATCTCGCCCCAGGCTGCGCTGCACATAGTCATCGTTCCATAGATGACCGTCAGAAACACGGCGAGCCCGCGGCCGCGCACCCAATCCGGCAACACGTTCTGTGCGGAGGTGTAAAGGCAGGTCAGGTTGTTGACCCAGGCCACTCCGGCCAGCAGGCAGGCGCAAAGCGAAATCGAGAGGTCTTGGGCGACGGCGAACAGCGCCAGCGCAACGACGGTCAAGATCGTCCCGGCCGCGACCAAGCGGTCGGCGCCGAACTTACGGCGTAACTTCTCATGCCCGAGCGATCCGAGAATCGCTCCAACGCTGATCGCGCTGAGCAGAATCCCATAGTGCTCCGCGCCTTGCCCGGTTCGCCGGGCGATCAACGGCAAGAGCCCCCAGTACGCGGCGGTAAACGGATAGATCGCAATGGTCCGCGCCAGCGTCGCCGATAAGAGGCGATTGTTGGCGGTATGCCGAAGGCCGGTCCGGAGCGCGCTGCTCAATCTTTCGGCGGGAAGCGACGCTCGCTGTCGGCCCGAGCCACGCCACCATGTGAGCGCGGCGATCACCATGAGATTGGCGCCGACAAAGATCCACAGCGGAACGGCCGCGCCGTGGCGCACGATGATGAACCCGCCTAGCGCAGGACCGAGCGTGCGGCTGAGGTTATAGCCCACGCTATGCGCAGCCATTGCTCCCGGCATCACAGGCTTCGGCACGAGTTGCGGGATGATCGATAGCCACGCGGGCGAATTGAGGGACCAAGCCGCGCTGAGAACGAACGTCGTCAAGAGCAACAACACGGGCGACACGAAATCGAGCGCCACGACGGCGGCGAAAATCGCCATCAATGCGGCGATTGCGTAGGAGACGGCGATGATCATCCGACGCGGATCGACGATATCGGCGATCGCGCCAGCGGGAAGCGTGAACAGGAAAATCGGCAGCGTGGTTGCGGTGTGCAGCAGCGAGACGTCGAACGCGTTGAGGTCGAATGTCGTCATCAACCAGCCAGACGCTGTGTCGTACATGGCGATGCCGATCATCGCGCAGGTGCTCGCCGTCCAGACGATTGCGAACGCCGGATGGGCGAACGCGCCAAGCATTGGCGACCGATTGGAGTACGGCTCCGGGTTGAAGCGTAGGTTCATCTTCAATTCGCTCCTCGTCGGACCCGAACGCCTAGTGTGAAACGAGCGTGCAGTGTTCGCCCCGTGTCAGAAGATCTTGCGTCACTCCGCCGAACGCCCACTCGCGCAAGCGGCTGTGGCCGAACGCCCCCGCCACGACCAGATCGGCTCTGAGGTCTTGGGCAATTGTAGCGAGGTGGGCCAACTCCATCCCCGTCAACGGGGTCGCGAAACAGTCCGCCTCGACGCCGTGGCGATGAAGCCAATCGCCAACATCAGCGAGACGCGCTTGCGCCGGTTCGATTTCGCGCTCGCTGGCAAGTTCGACCCCGTCGACCGTCTGGCTCGCCTTCAAAAACGGCAGAGCATCGGCGACCGCGCGTCGCGCCTCGCGCGAATCCTTCCAGCAGACAAGAGTTCGCTTCAATTTGAACCTGGTGGTCCCGGGCGGAGCCAAGAGAATCGGACGCCCGCTACGCATGATGAGGTCGCTGACTTCAAATTCGGACCAGACGGAGACGTTGCGGTTGTCGGATTCGCTGGCCGCTACAAGCAAGTCGGCGGCGCGGGCCTGTTTGGCGAGGTAGTGCGACGTCGGTCCGGCGGTTATTTCAGCGCGCCACAAAAGATTGTTCACCGTCGATAAGGCCGAACGGAATTCTGCTTCGACAATCGCCACACGCTCGCGAAGTTTGTCGAGTTCGTGGCTGCGCGGTTCACCGGGGCCGACGGTGGTAAAAGAGGAATGCATTGAAAGCTGGTTTGCGCAGACACCGATGACAGTGGCGGAAAAGCGCTCCGCGAGATCCGCTACGACCGATAGCAATTCGGCATTGGAGCGAGTTCGCGGACATGCAGGCCATAAGCGTAGAAATCGTGGCCAACCGTTTCTCCACAGGCCCATGAGCGCGGCCGCGCGCCGACTCGAGGTAGGATCGTTCGCAAGTCTCGGGTCGACTTGGCCGCGCCGGTGGGGCTCTGGGGAACATAATCACATAGCCCTCAATTCGAAAGTTTTCGTCACGCGCGACGACTCGTGCGGGAGCGACGGCCCGGCCAGACCAATGGGCGGACCGCATCCGCGGATCTCGAGGAATGCCACTTCTTTGGGCAGCCGTCACGATCTGGTGAAGGCGTCTTTCGCACTGCGGCGCCTTGAAACTTTCTTCGCCGTTCGCCATTTGATCTGGGAATCCGGCAGGTATTGGCCGTTTGATTTCTCCAATGGGGATGTTGTTGTCCAGCGAGTCCAGCGCAAAGTCGGACGCGCCCTCAGCCGGCGACTGGCGCTGGGGCGTTTTCGGCAATTTGGCGTTCACGGTCATGCTCATCGCGAGTTCCGCGTCAAACGTCGGATTCGCGATGTTCGACACCTCGTCGAACTGGCTCATGACCAGCCTTAATCCAGATCCGATGATGGTGTCGGCGGTCCAGGTCGCCACCACTCTGCCGATGTTTCTTCTGACCCTGCCCGCCGGCGCGCTGACCGATATCATCGACGCGCGTCGCATGTTGATTGGGGCTCAGATTGCGGTAACCGCGATATCGGTCGTCTTCGCGGCCGTGGTCACAATGCACTGGGCGACGCCCGCCGTGCTCCTGGCGACGGCGTTTTGTTTGGGAGGCGCCGGCGCGCTTGCAGCGCCGGCGTGGCTGGTCATCACTCCGATGCTGGTGCCGAAGCACGATCTCGATAGCGGCATCGCGATCAACAATGCGAGTTACAATGTCAGCCGTGCGCTCGGCCCGGCTCTTGCCGGGTTGGGAATCGCTGCCTTTAGCATCGCTTTGCCATTCTGGTGCTTCAGCGCCGGCAACATCGCCGTGCTCGCCGCATTGCTATGGTGGCGCGCTCCACGCCGCACCAGAGAGACCCTGCCCGCGGAGCGTCTCTTTAGCGCGCTACGCACGGGGTTGCGGTACGCCAGAAACAATCGCGACATCGACGCGACGCTCATCCGCGCTGTCGCATTTTTCCCTTTCGCCAGCGCTTATTGGGCGCTTCTGCCGCTGGTCGCGCGGACGCAGATGGGCAATGGCCCCGCAGTCTACGGCGTCCTGCTCGGCTTGATTGGCGCGGGTTCGATCCTCGGCTCGTTCGCGCTCAACGGTCTCAAGGCGCGCCTCGGTCCAGACCGCTTGGCGACGCTTGGGACCTTAGGCACAATTCTCGCTCTCGGGCTCTACGGCGCGGCGCGCGAACCGGCCGTCGCGGGGCTCGCGAGCCTGATCGCGGGCGCGTCCTGGATTACGATGATGACGACGCTGTTCGTCTCGGCGCAGGTGGCGTTGCCGGAGTGGGTGCGGGGACGAGGCCTGGCGATTTTTCTGACGGCGTTTTTTGGCGCCATGACGCTTGGCAGCGCGGTCTGGGGCAAGGTCGCCAGCCTCGAAGGAGTCCCAACCGCCCTTTTCTTGGCTGCGGCGGGCGCGGCCATCGGGATGGCCCTAACAGCGCGGTGGAGGCTGCAAACCGCCGCCGAGCTTGATCTCACTCCGTCGATGCACTGGCGGACGCCAGTGTTCGTGCATCCGATCGAAGACGACCAGGGACCGATTCTGATCACTGTCGAATACGTGATCGACCCGAAGGACGTTAAGCCCTTTCTCGCCTTGGTTCATGAAATCGGCCTCGAGCGAAAGCGTGATGGCGCTTATGCGTGGGGCGTTTTCGAGGACACGCAGGTAAGCGGCCGGATCGTCGAGACCTTTCTTATTCAGTCGTTGCTCGAGCTCAGGCACCTACGCACGCGCGTGACGATGGCTGACCGCTTGATCGAGGAACAAGCGCGCGCGTTTGTGAAGCAGCCGGTGAAGGTAACATTCCTTGTCGCGCCCAAGCGCCACCGCCAGAAGAAGAAGCGGAAAGGATCGAAGCGGCTCGCGCCTCAAGCGGCCCGTGAACCGGCGCCGATCGGATAGCGGGCGTAAAACCCGTCGGTTCGTCAATCGGAAGCGATTGCGCCGGGTCGCGCAGTACGCTGCGAGTCGGCGATAGGCTTCGCCATCAAGCGAAGAACTTCGTCCTCGGTCGCGACACGACGAAAGCGGTCGAGCGCGCCGAGGCGTTCGAACGCTTCGTGCAAGTAAGACCCACGCGGCGGGCAAGTCCAGAAATCATAGCCGCTCCATGCGATCGCCTCGCTCCAGAGGTGGACGAAGCTCGCGCCGTGCGTCGCGTTCGCGGCCCACTCACGGTAGCCGGGCAGGAACAGTTTCCAGAATTGCTCGGGTTCGATCGGATAGCAGACATGCGAATCGAGCGCACGCCGGGTGAGGCCATGCCTGGCCAAGACCTGCGTCAGCAGGAATGGGCCGATCGCGCCCCATCGCTGGTCGACATCGATCGCGGCCTCCCCCGCCGCAATCAACTCCGTAAGAGCCGGGCTCGTCGGCGGCAGTCTCAGCACCGCATTGTTGACCAGGCTCGTCCCGACAGCGTCGGCTTGGCGGCAAAACACGAAGCCGTCGTTATCGAATGCCGGCCTCATCAAGCAAAGCATGTCGGTGTCGATCCAGCAGCAGCCCGTCTGCCGCATCATCCGGTAACGAAACATATCCGCGAAGGTGGCGATCGAGGGCTTGCCGTTGGCGATGAATCTGCCGATCAGCGATTCGTCCGGGCAGATCGTGCGCGCGTCCGCGTGGCGCACCCGAGGAGGCAGCTCGAGATGCGGATCATAGCTGAATACGCGTAAGGATACGCCCGCTTGAGGAAATGAGCTGAGGCACGCGTAAGCGAATGGGTTGAGCCGTCCATGCCAGAAGGACCCGAATTCGCAATCGTCGACCGGAGTCATTCGATCCGCGCCAGCACGTTGCGGCCGGCCTCCTCCCAGTCGCCGAAGAATGTCTCGGTCGTCAAATTGCCGCGCGACACGAATTCGCAATAGACGTCGAAGATCCAGCTCGCATGGACGTCATCGAGCAGAACATGCCGGCCGCGCTGGCCGGCGCCGATGCGAATGCAGTTGGCCATGTCGGAGCGGGCGACGTCGTCGGTGTGGCCGCCGTCGATATGAAAAATGTCGAAGGCAAGCTCCGCGCGGCGGCTGACGAGCCACGGCAGGACTTCGCGTGAATCGCCGGTGAACAGGTGCACCCGTCCCGGAAACTCCCCTTTTAGGAAATCGACGCATTCGGCCGTATAGGCGTGCGACATGATGTCGACGCCGTAATATTCGAGCCGCGGGTTCGATGACAGCGCCAGTAGGGCGCTGTGGCCAGCGTTGACGCCGACTTCGAGCAACCGTTCTTTGAACCTGACCGCGCGCCATGCATTGCGGCGAGCCGGAGCAAGGGCGCCGTCCGGAGGCCGGTCGACATCACGATCGTCAAGGTCGGCGTAGAAGATGTTGCCTTCCAAACGTTCGCCGGACTGCTTCACGAGTTCAGCAATGCGCCTGAGACGCAGGCGGAAAGGCTCAGCGAAGACCTCGTCGAGGGTGTCGCGCTCAATCGAATAGTCGGGAATTTCCGTTATAGGGATAGGCTTCCCGGGAAGAAGCCTGCGGCCGTTCATGTTTACAAAGCCTTTTTTGTTGCTTTCGGCGCTATAGCCCGGACCATCCTCTTGACTCTAGAGCCGAGCAATCCCTATTCGGCATCTGTTTTGCATCCCAGAGCCTAATTGGAATGATGTTTGCGCTCGGCTCATAGCCGTTGGGCGCGGTTTGAGCGAGCGGAGCGGCTTTAGGATGCGTGGACCTGTGCGAATTGAGGGCTACGCGATTGCCTCGGCCGACGGGATGATCGCGGACGCAACCGGACTTATGCCCCACTCGCTCAAATTCGAGGCCGACCAACGCTTTCTTTCAGAGGCGCTCGATCGGGCGCAGGTGGTTTGCCATGGCCGGCTGTCACACGAGGGCCACCCCAAATCGCACGCCCGACGCCGCCTGATCCTCACCCGGCGAGTATCCGATCTTGCGCCTGATCCTGACAATCCGAACACTTGGCTTTGGAACCCAGCCGGCGCAACTCTCGAAGAGGCGTGCGCCGCAGTCGAGTGTGGAAGCGGGACGCTCGCGATCGCGGGCGGGACTGAGGTTTTCAGCCTCTTTCTGAAGATCGGCTACGATATCTTCTACCTCGCGCGCGCTGAACAGGTGCGCCTGCCTGGCGGCGTTCCCGTCTTCTGCCAAGGCCGGTTCGGCCAGTCGCCAGAAGACGTTCTTCGAGACGCAGGCTTGAAGCCGGCCGAAAATCGGTGGCTCGACGACGAGCTGTCGCTGGTCAAGTGGACCGCCTAACTCCGACGTCAGGGCGCCGTCTCACGGCCGCAAGCTCAGAATGTAGGCGATCAGGTCGTTTCTGTCCGCCGCGCTGAGGATGTGGTTAGGCATCGAACCATGCGACGTCCGCAGGAACACGCCCAAGGACGTTTGGGTCGTCGACGGCATCGCCGCAATCTTCGTGAAGGCGGGCGCCGCGCCATCGGCGGCGTGACACCTCGCGCAATTCGCGGCGGCCAGACGCTCTCCGGCGGCCGGATCGCCTAATTGTTGTCCCAGGGCAGACGGCAACATCGTCAGGAGGAGCAGCCCGCCCCATGCAACAGAACGAGCGGACATGGATTCGCTCCCCTTCAACTCGCCAATATTTACAATTAAGCCCGCGGCTTGGGAAGCCGGGTGACGGTGGCTCGATCTGTCGGCGCCGCTTTCCTGAGCTATGCCTTCCGACAGCGATGCCTCTATGAATGAGCGGATGACGACTGAACCGGTAACCCGCGCGGCGTCCATGGCGGCGCTGCTTCCCCTTGTCCGCTACGGCCGGCGCTATCTCGGCCGTGGGATCGCGGCGCTCGCGGCGCTGACAATCTCCTCCGCGGCGACGCTCGCGGTGCCGTTCGCGCTGCGTTCGATGATCGATTTCGGCTTCTCGAAAGAGAGCGGCGGGACGATCAATGTGTATTTCATGGCCATGGGCGCGCTTGTGGTGATCATCGCGCTCGCGGCCGCCACCCGGTATTACCTGGTGACGACGCTCGGCGAGCGCGTGGTCGCAGATTTGAGACGCGACGTATTTGCGCATCTGTCGCGTCTCGACGCCTCGTTCTACGACAGCGCGCGAACCGGCGAGCTTGTCTCGCGTCTCACCGCCGACACCACGCAGATCAAGGCGGCTTTCGGCGCCTCCGCCTCGATCGCTTTGCGCAATCTGTTCATGTTTGTCGGTTCGATCGCGCTGATGATTTACACGAGCCCCAAACTGTCGGCGCTGGTGCTGGTCGCGATACCCGTCATCGCCGCGCCGCTCATCGCCTCCGGCCGCGTTGTGCGCGGTCGGTCCCGCCGCGCGCAGGACACGCTCGCCGAGGCGACCGCTTTCGCCGCGGAGAGCCTCGGCGCCGCGCGCACCATGCAGGCGTTTGGCGCCGAGGGGGCGAGCCAAGCACGCTTCGGCGACGAGATCGAGAGCGCCTATGGCGCGGCCCGCGACGCCGCGGCCACGCGATCCCTTCTCATTGCGGTCGCGGTGTCGCTGGCGTTCTGCAGCGTGGTGTTCGTGCTGTGGCTCGGCGCGCGCGACGTGCTGGCGGGCCGCATGAGCGGCGGTCTCTTGTCGCAGTTCGTGCTGTTCGCGGTGCTCGCGGCGACCTCGCTCGGCGAGCTCTCGCAGGTGTGGAACGAAGTCTCCGCCGCTGCAGGTTCGGCGGGGCGGATCGCCGAACTCCTGGCCGTCAAGCGGCGCATTGTCGCGCCTGCGAGACCGGCCGTGATGCCTTCGCCGCCTCGCGGGGCGATCGAATTCAAGCGTGTCGTCTTCTCGTATCCGAGCGCGCCTGAAGTTCGTGTTGTCGATGACCTGAGCTTCTCGATCGCGCCGGGCGAACGGGTCGCCATCGTCGGTGCCTCCGGAGCCGGCAAGTCGACCATATTCCAGCTCATCATGCGCTTTTACGACGCTGACGCGGGCCAGGTCCTTGTCGATGGCGTCGACGTCAAGACGGTCGATCCAAAGGATCTGCGCGAGCGCATCGCTCCAGTCCCGCAGGAGGCGGCCATCTTTGGCGCGACGGTTGCCGAGAACATCGCCTATGGGCGTAGCAAGACCAGCGAATTCGCAATCGAAGAAGCCGCCCGGCGAGCAGCGGCGGATGGATTCGTTCGGGAGCTTGGTCTGGGCTACGCGACCAAGCTCGGAGAGCGCGGCGTGACGCTGTCCGGAGGTCAAAGACAGAGGCTCGCGATCGCGCGCGCCATCCTCAAGGACTCGCCGATCTTGTTGCTCGACGAAGCGACGTCGGCTCTCGACGCGGAGAATGAGGCGCAGGTGCAAAGCGCACTCGACGACGTGATGACCGGCCGCACGACGTTGGTGATCGCGCATCGGCTTGCGACGGTGCTGAAGGCCAACCGGATTTTGGTGATAGAGGCGGGCCGCATCGTCGAGGAGGGCGATCATGCCTCGCTTGTCGCGCGCAATGGTACTTACGCGCGCCTGGCGCGGCTGCAGTTCGAATCCGGCGCGGCTGCGCTTAGCGAGGCGAATGCGGCGAGCTAGCGGTGGCACTTTTGCGGTCGACGGGCGTTGCAATTATGGTAGAGGTCTCCCGCACGCGTTTTGCCGCGATGGCGTTCCGAGGCGCCGGCATGCGGCGCGCTACTTTAGGCGAATGAGAGTGACCGTTCGATCGACAACAGTTGCGCGTGAGGACCGCGTCCTTAAGCCGGCCCCTGCGCAGGCGCGGGGCGGGGTTGTCGATCATCTTGTCCTGCTCAAGCCGCGGGTCATGTCGCTCGTCGTTTTCACCGGCGGCGTCGGCTTTGCGCTGGCTCCGGCGCCAATGGATTGGATGAAGCTCCTAGCCACGCTCTCGGCGATGGCCGGAGGGGCAGGGGCCTGCGGCGCGCTCAACATGTGGTGGGACGCCGACATCGACGCCAACATGGCGCGGACTGCCATGCGGCCTATTCCGCGAGGCGTGGTGGCTCCGCTGGAGGCGCTGGCGATCGGAATTCTGCTCGTCGTGGTGTCGGTGGCCGCGCTTGCGATCAAGGTCAATGTGTTGGCGGCGGCGCTGCTGGCGCTGACGATCGCCATCTACGTTCCGCTCTACACCATGGTTCTCAAGCGCTCGACGCCCATGAATATCGTCATCGGCGGCGCCGCGGGAGCGCTGCCGCCCGTCATCGGCTGGGCCGCCGCGATGAACAGCGTCTCGGCAGGCCCGATCGCGATGTTCCTCATCACCTTCTTGTGGACGCCGCCGCATTTCTGGGCGCTGGCGTTGTGCCGCAGCGGCGACTACGAGCGGGTCGGGGTGCCGATGCTGCCCAATGTCGTCGGCCCGGTGAAAACCTGCCGGCAGATCGTGGCCTATTCGGTTCTGCTCGTGCCAGCGTCGCTCGGGCCAATGCTTATCCCTGGCGTTGGGCTTCTCTACGGCGCTATCGCAATTGCGGCGGACGCGGGATTTCTTTGGCGCGCGCTCGCCCTGTATCGACAGCGCGACGGCGATGAATCGGCGCGGCGCAAGGCGGCGATGAGCTTGTTCGGCTTCTCGATCCTGTACTTGTTCGTCCTGTTCGCTGCGATGCTCGCCGAGGTCATGCTGCGGGGACGCGTTTAACACCCGCGGCTCAAGCGGCGGCGCTTTCGAAACCGGAAGCCTGCCTTTCGGGCCGCCCTCCAACGATTGCGACATGGCAAACCTTGACCCAAACATAAGGCGACGAAACTGGATCGTGCTGATCGTCCTCCTCGCTGTGGCGCTGGCGATGTATGTCAGCTTCATGGTGAAGATGACCAGTCCGGTTGAGGCCGCCATGAACGTCATTCGCGAACTGCCGCATGTGCTCGCAATCATCAATGCGGCGACCATTATCGTACTGCTGCGCGCCTATAGTCTCATCCGCGCCCGTGATCGCGAGGGGCACCGGCGGACGATGTTTGTCGCGATCGGCTTCGGCGTCGCATTTCTCGCGGTCTATCTCGTGTACCACGCGTTCTCGGGCTTGGCGAAATTCGGCGGCTATGGCGCGATCCGGCCGATTTATTTCACGCTGCTCGCGATTCACGTGTTTATGGCCTTCGTGGTTGCGGTCCTCGTGCCGTTGACCTTCTACAATGCGCTCAAACAGCGGTTCGCTACGCACAAGCGGCTGGCGCGGTTCACGTTCCCGGCGTGGCTCTTTGTCGCCGTCTCTGGCCTCGTCGTCTACGTTATGGCGGTCCACCTTTATCCGATCGAGATGCCAGCTCACCGTTCCAGCCGTTCCATGACCCAAACCGCGCCAAGAACGATCTCCCTCAGTCGCACGCGGTCAGCCACGCGCTTGGAGAGCGCAGTCCGGCGCGAGCTTGTCGGATGGGCGTGGCTCGCGGTCGGAGCGCTCGCGGTCGCCGGGGTGTTCGCGCTTCTGCTCGCGCTATCGCGCATTCCGGGAATGGAGAAGACGCCGTTTTGGCCGATCGACTTCTTCTATAAGGGCCTCGTCATCCACGTCGTCTTCTCGCTGGTGATCTGGCTGCAAGGCGTCTTCGCCTTCCTCATCAGCGTCGCAACCTTGAAGCTTGCTCGACGACGACGTGCGCGCGGCGCCGCTCGGGCGGATAGGGCAGGGGCTGGTTCTCGCAGCCTTCCCTTTCCTGTTCGCGCCGGCGTTCCTCGAGGGGACGCAGCCCGAACTCACCAATTACATTCCGATCATTCGTCATCCGGCATACGATTTCGGCCTCTTGGCGCTGGGGTTAGGCGTGCTCGCGCCGGTCGCTCGCCTGCTGATCAACCTGCCGGGGCGGCTCTTTTCCGCGCCGCCGCTCGCTGTCGCGATGGCGCTTGGCGGCTTCGTCTACGTTCTCGCGTTGATCTGTTTTGGCGTCGCCACGACGCTGCTCGCAGAGAGCGGGGAGCGGGCGTCCCGCGAGGAATTGTTATGGGGCGGCGGCCACGTGCTGCAATTCGTCTACGCTGCGCTCATGGTGACGAACTGGTCGATCCTCGCGCGCATGAGCCTCGGCGAAGAGGCGGTGGACAATCGCCTGTTCCTGGGCTCGCTCGCCCTCATCGCGCTGATTGCGATCGCCGCGCCGACATTCTACGCAATCTTCGCTCCGTTCTCCGATCATCAGCGCGAGGCGTTCCGATTCTCTACAGTTCGGGATCGCCGCGCCGACGCTGATTTTCGCCGTTTCGCTTCTCGTTCGCGCGCTTCGCTCAACCCGCCCAGTGGCCATGGCGCGATCCTGCTTTCTTCGCGCTTGCGGCGTCGCTGGCTTTGTTTGCCCTCGGCGGCGTCATGGGATTCCTGATCGACGGCTCGGACACCCGCACGCCTGCGCATTATCACGCGGTCATCACCGCGGTCAGCGTTTCGAGCGCCGGCATGCTCTTGACCTTCGGCCTCAAGGAATTGGGCAAGCCGCCCGCGTCGCCTGGCGCGACCCGGCTTCTCCTCGGCCTCTACGGCGGCGGCCAGTTCGTCGCGTCGATTGCGATGTTCGTCGCCGGCGGCTACGGCGCCTTGCGTAAAACTCCATCCGGCGCCGGATCGCTCGACACCGTCGCCGCCGCGGGCATGGCGGTGCATGGCATCGCTTCGATCTTCACCATTCTGGGTGGCGCCGCATTCGTTATCGTCGCCATCCGCGCTCTGTGGCGAGCGAACGCGGCGTCCTCGACGGCGGCGCGCTGAGTTCAGGCCTGGCCCGCTCGCTCCATCCGGTCGTACGCAAATGCACGATCGCAAGGCCGAAGAGCGCGAGCGCCAGCGCCTGGTGGGCGAGCGCGAGCTCGAGCGCAACAGCGGTGAGCAGCGTCGCAATGCCGAGCCCGACTTGCAGGAGCGCGACGGAGGCGAGAACGACGGCGCGGCTTGAGAGCGGCGAGCCGGGCGCGGCGCGCACCGCGGCGATCGCCTGAACGATCGCGAAGGCGACGACGGCGTAGCCGATCATCCGGTGATCGAACTGCGCCGTCGCCGCATCGCCAAATATGGCCTGCAGCGCGCTTGGGCGGAACGCTTCCCCTGGAACAAGGCTCGAACCCATCAGCGGCCAGGTGTTGTAGATGAGACCGGCGCGCAAGCCCGCGACCAGGGCGCCGAGGCCGAGCTGGCAGAAGATGAGCGCGGCGAAGATCCAGGCCGAAATTGCGAAGCCGCGCGGCGCCGTGTTCGACCGCGGCCCTTCGCTTAAGCCCACCGCAGCGTAGATCAGGGCTCCGAACGTCGCCGCGGCAATCAAGAGGTGCAGCGCCAGGCGCTCCTGCGCCACTTCGGTGCGCTCGCTGAGGCCCGAGGTCACCATCCACCAGCCGACGATCGGCTCAAGCGCAAGCAGGCCGGTTGCGACCGCGACCTGCCGCCCGAGCGCCCCTTTGAGCTGGCCCCTCCACCAGAACCATAAAGCGGGGAGGATGAACGCCGCGCCAACGATACGCGCCAGCAGCCGATGGGCCCATTCCCACCAGAAAATGGCCTTGAACCCATCCAGCGTCATGTCTTGATTGAGCTTGGCGAATTGCGGGATTTGCTTGTAGCGGTCGAACTCGGCCTGCCATTCCCCGCCGGTCAGCGGCGGAAGAACCCCGGTGACCGGCTTCCATTGCGTGATGGAGAGACCGGATTCCGTCAGCCGCGTCGCCCCGCCCACGAGGACCATGACAAAGACGAGTCCCGCCACGGCGATCAGCCAGAAACGAACGGCTGAGCGAGCGTCAAAATTCGCAATCTGGGTGGCCGCGGGGGCGCTGCGGGTCAAAGTCATAAGGTGCGCGAAAGCTTCAATCCGGACACTCCTCAGTAAGGAGCTTGAGCCTCGCCTTTTGTCTCAAACATGTCCAAGGCGCAACGACGTCGCGGTGTCTGCGGCGGATCAAAGTGATCGGCGCATGCAGGCCGTGACTCGACGGAGTTGACGGGCGAGAAAACGGGCGGCGCAATTTCTCGGCGACAATTGTTTGGCAAAAACAGAATTGTATGCTAGAGAATTTCTTCGATCAGAGATCTGGCGGCGCATTCGCGCGAGCTGGCGAGAAGGTCGGGAATGCGCGCTCAGAGAAGTTATCGCCGAGAACCCGAGTTGGGGGAATCTCTTTATTTGAATCGGCTGTAACCCACTGAAAAGTCCCGAGTTCGGAAAAATAAACGCTGGTAAACGCTAGCTATTTTACTAGAGTTTTACTGCCACATAAGCGTTTATTGGCGCTTAGTCGCGCTTGTTTGGTTTGGGCGGACTTGCGCCGGCCGGCCGGACCAGCGTCTCGAACCGGAGCTGCGGCAAGCGCGCGCCGCGACGCCGCGCCGGGAGGATCACGCTTTCGTGAATACGCTAGGGCGTCTGATCGAGGTTCGGCAAGAGAGGTTCGGCAAGATTGGTCAGCGCCAGCGAATAAAGTGTCGGAGGAAAACATCAGGCTTTGCTGCTGGCGCATTGCCGCCTTGCTGCAAAAACAATTGCCGTTCTGTTCACGCTGTGGCATGAGCGCGCATCCCAAACAACCAGTCCTCTAGGAACCAATGTCCTTTATGAACGGCAACAACTTCGCCGACCGCCAAGCCGCCGCCGCGAAGGCGCGGAAGGCGCTGGCGGAAAAATTCATGGCTAACTCGAAATATGATCCGGCCGACCCCGCAGTGATCGAGCGCGAGGCGAGACGGAGAGAGATTCTCGAGGCGCGAAAAGTGCGCGACGTCGAGCGCGCCAAGCGCAAGGCCGAACAAGAGGCCGCCGATGCCGCCCGCCGCGCGGCCGAGGAGGCCGCCCGCCAAGAGCAATTGAGGCTGGAAGCGCTCGCGCGCGAGGCCGAGCTCCAGCGCGAGCGAGAAGAGGCCGACCGGCTCGAATACGAACGCAAACTTGAGCGTGACGCCCGCTACGCGGCCCGCAAGGAGCGAAAGAAGAAGAGGAAGACGGCTGCCGAACGTTACGGCTGAGGCGCCCGTCCGCCCTTGATTTCCAGCTACGAACTCGAGACAAGTCGCTCGAAATCAAGGTCTCCGCCGGGCGGAGCGAGGAGAAGATGTCGCACCCGCTTCGCCTGGGCGTCGCCGGTCTCGGGGTGGTCGGGACGAGCCTGGTTCGGCTTCTTCAACGCCGTCAGGCCGAGTTGGCCACGCGGGCAGGACGCGACTTTGCCCTAACCGCCTTCAGCGCGCGGCGTAAGAACGACCGGGGGGTCGATCTTGGCGACGTTGCTTATTTCGCCAATCCGGCGGATCTCGCCGCCTCCGCGGACATCGACCTATTCGTCGAATTGATTGGCGGCGCCGAGGGCGTTGCGCTCGACGCCGTCAAGGCCGCGCTATCGCGTGGCGTCTCCGTCGTCACGGCGAACAAAGCGATGCTGGCCGCGCACGGTTTTGAGCTCGCGACCTTGGCTGAGCGAACGGGCGCTCAGTTGTTCTTCGAGGCGGCGGTGGGCGGCGGCATACCGATCATCAAGACCTTGCGCGAGAGCTTGGCCGGAAATACAATTCAGCGCGTCTCCGGCATCCTCAACGGCACCTGCAACTACATCCTCTCGCGCATGGAGACCGATAATCTCCCTTTCGAGGTCTGTCTCAGCGAGGCCCAAAGGCTCGGCTATGCGGAGGCCGATCCGACATTCGACGTTGGCGGGTTCGACACCGCGCATAAGCTCGCGATCCTCGCTTCGCTCGCTTTCGGCGCCAAGATCGACGCCGGCGCGGTTTCGGTCGAAGGAATCGAGACCATCACGCTCGCCGACTTGACCGCTGCGGACGAGCTTGGGTTTCGCATTAAGCTCTTGGGCGTCGCCGAACGAACCGCGCACGGCGTCGAGCAGCGGGTCCATCCGACAATGGTCGCCAAAAGCGCACCGCTCGCCCAGACGATGGGCGTGCTCAACGCGGTCTCGATCGACGGCGACGCGATCGGGGAATTGACGTTGGTCGGACCGGGAGCGGGCGGCGACGCGACCGCGTCGGCGGTCGCGGCCGACATCGTTGACATCGCGCGCGGGATCCGCGTGCCGGCGTTTGGAAGGCCTGCCGCGTCGCTTGTCGAAGCGGACCGCGTGCCTATGCAGCGCCACGAGGGCGGGTACTACGTGCGCCTCGCCGTCGTTGACCGTCCGGGCGCCATGGGCGCGATCGCCGCGCGGATGGGCGAGCAGCTCATTTCGCTCGAGGCGATCATGCAAAAGCGGGCCACGAAAGAGGCGGCCGCTGCAGGGGTCGTGCCGGTCACGTTGATGACTCATGGCACGACCGAAGCGTCGATCCGGGAGGCGTTGGCGCGGACTGTCGAGGATGGCGTGGTTCGCGAGAGGCCTCAGGTTATCCGCATCGAACGGGAAGCGGCGTGAGTTCGCTGACCTCGATGGGCACGGCAAGGGCTAACGCCGAAGACGAAGACCGCCGCATGCGGTTTCTCGCGATCGCGCTCATGTGCGCCACCATGATTTGCTTCACCGGCCAGGACACCTGCGCCAAATGGCTGAGCGCGTCTATGCCGATCGCACAGATCGTATGGGCGCGCTACGTCGGGGCGTCGGTGATCGCGCTCGTCGCGTCGCGATCTCTATCGCGGCCAGCCATGCTGCGCTCGAGGCGTCCTCGACTACAGCTCGTGCGCTCGGTTTTGCTATTTTGCTCAACGACCGCGAACATCATAGCCCTCCGACAGTTGCAGCTGTCGGAGACGGCGACGATTTCCTTTCTCACGCCGGTCTTCGTGGCTCTTCTTGCGGGACCTGTGCTGGGTGAAAGAGTGGGCGCGGAACGCATGATCGCAATCGCGCTCGGATTTCTCGGCGTGGTGATCGCGACGCGCCCGGGCACGGCCGCGTTCCAGCCGATTGTTCTCCTCGCTGTCGCCGGCGTTGTTTGCAATTCGGGATACGTGCTGGCCACCCGCAAGCTCGCTGGCGCGGACTCCCCTCAGACGACGCTCGCCTGGACGCAAATCGCCGGCATCGTGTTCCTGACTCCAATATTGCCGTGGATCTGGCGCCAGCCCCAGTCGGCGGTCGATTGGTTGATCATGGCCGCAATGGGCGTTTTCGCGGCCACGAGCCACGGAATGCTGATCGTCGCCCATCGGTTTGCTCCGGCGCCGACCTTGACCCCGTTCACCTACACCCAGCTCATCTGGATGATCGTGTCTGGCGTGCTGGTGTTTGGCGATTGGCCGGCGGCTTCAACTCTGCTCGGCGCCGCTTTGGTTGTCGCGTGCGGGGCTTATCTCGCGCTCCGAGAGCGCAGAGGCCGGCAGGTCATCCAAGCCATGGCGATTGACGCCGACCGCAAAGTCTAGTAAGTCAATCAACATTAAGTCTGTGGGTCAACAGGATACTCCGTGCTGCATGGCGTAGACCCAGTTTTTGTCGTCTCCGGACTGGTTGTCGGCATGCTGGTCGGCTTCACCGGCGTCGGCGGCGGCTCGCTCATGACGCCGCTGCTCGTGCTGGCCTTCGGCGTCCATCCAGCGACCGCCGTCGGCACCGACCTCTTGTATGCGGGTCTCACCAAGATCAGCGGCTGCGCGGTGCACGCCTATCATGGCTCGGTCGATTGGCGCATCACGCGGCGCCTCGCCTATGGGAGCGTGCCCGCGGCGCTCTTGTCGCTGGTGCTGCTCGCGCACCTGGGGTCCTCGTCCCAGGCGAGCGGCGGAATCATCAGCACCACGCTCGGAATCGCGCTGCTCCTGACTGCGGTCACACTCATTTTTCGCAAGGCGCTGCTGACGCGTCTCGCGCGTGTCATGGACGGCGCAAGCGAGCAAAGAATCGGGGTGCTCACGGTTGTGCTCGGCGCGGTTCTCGGCGTGCTGGTGTCGATTTCGTCCGTCGGCGCCGGCGCCATCGGCGCGACCATTCTGCTCACGCTCTATCCGAAGTCGCCAATCGTGCGCATCGTCGGCTCCGACATCGCCCACGCGGTGCCGCTCACTCTCATTGCCGGCGCCGGACATTGGTGGCTCGGAACCGTCGATTTCCACATGCTCCTCTCGCTCCTCATCGGCTCGATTCCGGGCATTATGATTTCGAGCCATTTCGCCTCGCGGATACCCGACCGAGTCCTGCGCCCGATCGTCGCCGGCACGCTTGCAGTCGTTGGCGGCCGCCTCGCCTTCTAAACAAGCCCGCGCGTCCAAGCTTATCGCGAGCAGTCTTTTGGACTTTTCGCCCGCGTCCCGTCACACTGTCTCCGTGTTCATATGAACCCGTCCGGAGAACGCGATGGCGGATGAGGCCGGCGCGCCAGCGATCGAAGGTCTCCTCGAGACATCGCTCTATGCGCGCGACCTTCGGCGCACCGCGGCGTTCTATCGTGATCTCTTCGGATTGAAGGCGCTTGTCGATTCCCCGCGGCTTGTCGCGTTCGAGATCGCTGAGCGCAGCGTCCTCTTGGTGTTTCAGGCCGGCGCGACCGAGCACGACGTGGTCGAAGCGAGCGGCACGATTCCTGGCCACGACGGGACCGGGCGCCTGCACCTCGCGTTCTCGATCCGCGCCGATGATCTCGACGCCTGGCGCAAGCGTTTCAAAGAGCGCCACGTGGATATCGTCGGCGAGTATCGCTGGCCGCGAGGCGGGGTGAGCCTCTACATGCGCGACCCCGACGGCGCGCTCGTGGAATTGGCGACGCCCGGCCTCTGGTGGTCAGTCGAGGCTCATTTTGGCGCTTCGTAGTCCGCAAGCACGAGGGCGAGCGCGTCCGGATGGATGTAGACCGGGCCGGTGAACGGATGGTCGATCGAGATGATCACGACCAGGCCCATGGTGACGAGAACCGACAGGATGGCCGTCATCGAGAGTTGCGCAAGCAGATTCTCGCTGCCGAAGAAAAGCGTGAAACCGACGGTCAAGAGCGCGCCCATGAAGAGCACGATCCATATGACGTTGGGCACGAGCCCGGTTGCAAGGTGGAGTCGTGTGCGACGAGCGGCCGTCACATTGTCGAGCTGCCGAAAGACTTCCTCCATGTCGGCCGTGCCTCTCGACCCGCTTCGATTGAGGGCGATCGCCGCCGCGTACAGCGAATTGAGGGCGTGCTCGGTCGACGCGCTCTCCGTTTCGCGAGCCATCGTGGGCCATTCGTCTTCAATTGCCGCTTTGAGGTAGCCGGCGAGCGCGGTCCGCAGGGCCACGGCCTCCGGCTCCTTGCCCTGCGCATAGTGAAAGAGCGCCGAGGTCGCGCCGGCCTCGTTCGCCACGGCGGACTGCGCGTCGTTGAATTTCTCCCACACCACGATGACCGTGAAGGCGAGCAGCACGGCGTAGATGACGCCTACCGTCGCGAATTTGAATCCGGCGATCTCGTTGTTCCTGGCCAGCTTGGCGACGCCGACCCGCTCATGGATCAGGGTCTGCGCGCCGATAGCCAAAACGGTGGGGATCGCCACGATCACCGCGATGAGAAGCCATAAGGGGAGGCTCGACAAGAAATAGGACACGTCTCATCTCCGCGTGATTGAGGCCAATGTTCACTCGCCGGCATCGTTCGTTCGAGACCCAGCCTTGCGTCCATAATCGGGCGCCGCCGTGCGGCCAAGTCGCCACCCTTGCGCTTGCCAAAAGTCTGGGGAGGATGACTTTCCTCCCTGCTCAATGAGCTCGAATTCCTTCTGCATTCGGCCGCCTTCTGGCATGATTCCCTCTGCGGCAAGTGATTCGCAGGCCGCCACGTTGCCGATCAAGGCGGAGTTTTGACCCCCTCCGATTACTTCCTCGACGTTGAGGCCTCGGCGCTCGGCCGGCCGTGGCGGCCCCGCCTTGACGCGGAAGGGGAATTGCGCGCCCTCGCCATCGCCCAAGTCGGCGGCCATGACGAACTGATCGCCCGCGTGCTCGCCGGGCGCGGGGTTAAGCCGGAGGCGGTCGAGCGGCATCTCGCGCCGAGCTTCCGCGATCTGATGCCGGACCCCTTTTGCCTGCGCGACATGGATGCGGCGGCCGAGCGGCTCAAGCGCGCGGTCCTGGCGCATGAGACAGTCGCCATCTTCGGCGACTATGACGTGGACGGCGCGTGCAGCGCGGCTCTGCTTAGCGAATATCTGAGCGCCTGCGGGCTCAAGACGATCGTCCATATCCCCGACCGCGTGACCGAGGGCTACGGCCCCAATGTCGAGGCGATTCACGATTTCGCCGCGCGAGGCGCGACGCTCGTCGTCACCGTCGACTGCGGCGCGGTCAGCCGCGAGCCGTTCGAGGTCGCGAGCCGCCTTGGCCTCGACGTGATCGTGTTCGATCACCATCAGGCCCCGGAGACGCTGCCGAAGACGGCGGCGCTCGTCGATCCCAACCGTGAGGACGATCTTTCCGGCCTCGGCTACCTCTGCGCGGCGGGCGTGACCTTCATGGCGCTCGTGGCGCTCAACCGCGCTTTGCGCGACGCGGGGTTCTGGAACGGCGGCAAGGCGCCGGACCTTATGGCGGGGCTCGATCTCGTTGCGCTCGCCACTGTCGCCGACGTCGTGCCGCTGATCGGGCTCAATCGCGCCTTTGTCGTCAAGGGGCTCGCGATCATGCGTGAGCGCCGCCGGCCCGGGCTCGCTGCGCTGTTCGACATCGCCGGCGCCGATGGACCGCCGCGGCCTTATCACCTGGGATTTATGATTGGCCCGCGCATCAACGCGGGCGGACGGATCGGCGATGCGGCGCTCGGCGTCCGGCTCCTGACCGCGGCGGACGACATCGAGGCGCGCGCGATCGCGGCTGAACTCGACCGGCTGAACCGCGTCCGACAAGCAGATCGAAATTGAAGCGCTTGCCGAGGCCGAAGCGGAAGCGCTGCTGTCGCTCGGCCTCGATGAGCGGGGCGCGGCGGTTGTCGTCGCGGGAGAACGATGGCCGCCGGGCGTCGTCGGCCTGCTCGCGGCGCGGCTTAAGGAAAGGTTCGAGCGCCCGGCCTTTGCGCTCTCCCTCGTCGGCGAGCATGCGACCGGCTCCGGCCGGTCGATCGCCGGCGTCGATCTCGGCCGCGCGGTGCGGGCGGCGATCGAAGCCGGCGTCGCGATCAAGGGCGGCGGACATGCGATGGCGGCGGGCGTGACGCTCATGAGCGACCGGCTCGGCGAATGGCGCGCGTTCCTCGAGGAGCGGCTTGGCGAAGCCGTGACCAAGGCGCGCGCTGAAAATGGCCTCAGAGTCGACGCGGCGCTGACAGCCAACGCGGCGACGCCCGAGCTCGTCCATCGCCTTGAGGCGGCCGGGCCCTATGGGGCGGGCGCGCCCGAGCCTTTGTTCGCCTTGCCCCGCCATCGTTTGGCGGAAGTGACGCCCGTCGGCGTCGAGGGGCGCCATTTGCGCCTGCGCGCGGTCAGCGGCGACGGGCGGGCGGTCGAGGGCATCGCGTTCCGCGCCTCGGGGAAGAAGCTCGGCGAGGCGCTCATCCGGCTCAAGGGCGCGCCGGTGCATCTCGCCGGGACGATCAGCGTCAACCGCTTCGGCGGCCGGGAGCGGGCGCAGATCCGAATCGTCGACGTCGCGGAGGCGACGCGGTAACAGCGCTGGAGGCATATTCACGATGGGTTTAGCGGCGTCACCCCTAGACATACCAGCCTTAACTACGTCCGACGGTCAAAGCGCTGCTGTAGAAAGTTCCTCACTAGGGCGTTATGCCTTTTGTGATTCGCGGGGGAACCGCCTGTGTCGCAACTCAGCTTAGGCTGGCCCTCATCCTATAATCCCGGCCCGCCAGAATATTTGCACGCCATTGGCGTAATATCTATCAATATAGGCTCTTTCGAGGACACGTTAGACCGCCTGTATTTCGAGCGTACGGGACTAGATGGCATTCCGCTCGCTGCCTTAGAGTACCGCTTTTACCGTCAAGACGAAGGCAAGCGTCTTCGGAAGATACGAGACTACGTGGGTAAAAATGAGACTAATATAAATGCCGTGAAACTGATACATAACCTTATTCAGTATTTTCAATGGTGCCGTGATTGTCGAAATCATTTATTGCACGCATCTCTGTATCCATCTGGTTTAGGTGGACGAAGAGGGTATATAAGTTTGGTTAAGAGAATCAGCAAGGTTTCGGAAGAGCTAGGATATATTCATCTATCCTTAGAGATACTCAGGGATATCGCAGATAAGATACGTCTAGGTACGATCCATTGCATCAATATAAGGTTTTATCCCCTGTATAGGGGCAAATCTGTAGACCAGATTCCTATTCAGCGTCGGCCATTTGTACCGAAAGTGCTGCCGCGAAAGCTTACCATACCGCCGACGTTGTCGCTAACCGACCATCCATGACGGCCAGCATCGTTCAGTAAGGCCAGATGGAGAAGGAGCAATATGGCGCAGAAATCGTGGACGATCGCCATTCGCCCCACAGTCGGGGCTCAGCCACGCAAGATCACGAAGGTAGTAAGCCTGAAAGATGGAGGCTTCTCAATTTTAACGCCATATCATCGGGCGCAAACCGGTTACCTCGCCAAGATGCCAATGCCAAATGGCGTAGGACCACACTTCAGAAACTGGTCCGAGGGCATCACCTTCACTGCCGAGAGTTGGGTAAAACTTAGTTATCACGCCGACGGGTTCACGCAGTTTTCGGGCGAGGCCAGCTCCAAGATTATCTCAGGGATTGATCCAGCTACGGGAGAGCCAAAGGGCCTTGGAGTTCGTTCAAATCCACTTGCTAAGCCAACTTGGTCCGGAGCAGTCAGCGCTATTACAGTTTTTGCTATTGATGAATATTTGACCACCAAAGACGAGGTAAGTGGAACCATTATATACGAACCAGATGAATGTTATTACAGAAGCTGCTCGCCGTGTGAGGCAGATGGTTGGATTTTGACATTTCACACGTTCCCGAAAGTCCCTCCGCTTCCAGTTAGATTTAGAAATAACATTCCCTTCTTACGCGTAGCATCGGAGGGCGGTCTGTCCAGTCCGTTACACTACATCGTCGAGTACCGTCTGATCGACCTTCCGGGGGCGGTCGTTCTCGGGCTAAACCTTAATCGGCTTATCACTAAAGGCGAGTGTAAATCTGGATGGATATTGAGCGGGCCAAGCGAGGTGGGAGTGGAAGTGGGCGCAATACGATACACCTTGATGGCTGTTTATCCCCGCTTGGAAGGGCTAACTGCGAGCTATGGAGCCCTCGACCGCTATCAAGTATTGACGCAGAGCGAAGGCTAGGCACGAGCCAGCTGCCCGGCTCGACTCAGTCGCGCAGCCACGCAGCAAGACACACGGCAAGCAAAATTTAGAGGCCTGAAACGAGCAAATTGTTTACGAAAAACGGAATTCGTGCTATACCTTTCTCACTCGCGGAATAGGACCGGCACGTTGGTGCAGTGCGCCGCGCGGCCTGCGGAAAGGACAGTAAAATTTGACGTTGAGTTGTTTGCCCACAACCTGAGACGCGAGCTCAGACGGAAGAGATTTTTTTATTTTTTCTCCTGTAACCCATTGAAAAGGCCGATTTACACCAAGGAAAAACAAGGAAATCCAAGCTTTTGCGCCTCCAGGATCACAATTTGCCCTTATATGGCCATGTTCTTTAACAATTACAGGCACTTAGCCGTGCCTACCACCGAAAGTGGAGGATTGTAGCATCTGAGCGGCGCAGAGGACAGTCATGAAACCATGGGCCATTCGAGGGGGCGTTAGACCTCCGACCATGTTCCGGAATTGAGGGTTTTACCTGTTTGACCGTGGTTCAGCCACGTGACCCTCCGCCGACTATCCTCAAATTTTTACAACTAAAAACTTTGCTTTCCTTCGCGCAGAATACCACCTCGCAATGCAAAGTATTGACACCTGTTTCCGAGCCTTGGCCCGAACTAACAGCGGATTGGCTCGGCCTCACAAGACGCCCAGCAACAAGTTTGTTACCACCGCGTTTATAGAGTCTCCTACTAGGTCCAAAGGAACATGCCGATGCCGTGCGATTACGAGGATAACTTCGGTTTTTATCGTTCCGACGATGATCCTGAGGAATTCGCGTTTTTCATGCATATCAAGTGTCAGAGTATCGCCAAAGTGTGTGTGCGTTGTAATCAGAAAGCGCGTTTACTGCCGCAAATCATTTTGTGCGCAACGTGCTCAGAAGCTTTGGAATACGGCGCGCCGTCCGCCCCGGCTTGGGTTGCGCCAAGTATCCTCTGTACATCGCGCTAGGCATCTGAAAGGAATCTGGAAATGGGAAAGGCATATTGGGCGGGACAACTCGGCCCGGTGGATGATTTTGGCGGCGCGTACAACAATATCATGATCGAGGGAAAGACCATACATGGGCATTGGGCAATTATGACCGACCGCAGTTGGCGCGTCATTGGTTGTGGTCGTTTTGGAATTGGCTTCGGTCAGAAATATCAGAAGCAGACAGACGGCCGCTGGCTCAGAACTGCAGGATAAAAGTAGCATCCACAACATTAGTGTCTTATCGATAGGTATGATCATCACTATACGAGGTGTGAAGTTAAAACTACGGGCGTCAATGAACACCTTTCGCCGTAAGGGAGCGCACCGTCGTGATCGCTCGTTTTTCTTTAGGAAAAAGTTATGTTGATGCCAAAAGCAGCAGCAGCAATAATGAAAAAACAATCATTGCTGAATGATATACATTTTCTTGCGACACAAGAGAACGATATTCGTGAGCAAATTAGAGAACTTGCTTCGCAGCTCTCGCTCTCCAACAAGAGATAAAAGCTCACGAGTAAGAGATAGAGGCTCTAAACAAATCAATTAATAAGTAATTTTCAATAGGTTGCGCACAATTCCTAGACCGTCAGCAATCCAATATCAACTTCCCCGACCGTCTTCAAAATTACCGCATCGTCGAATTCGCCAAGCGCCGGATCGCCCGTCCGCGAGAACGCGATGGCTCCGCAATGTCCCTTCTCCAAGGCCAATGAGGCAGCCATTCGTATCGCTTGCTCTGAGCTCTGCGCTTCTCTCGGATCGCAAGCAACAATGCCGTCATCATCCTCGGCCTTCCTGAACGCGAGCGCGACGTAATAGGTCACTGTTCCCATCTGCGCCTCCGATAGAATGCCCCAATCCATAACACTTCAACACTGGCCCAAAAACCAAGAATCACCTATGAAAGCGCAACTCGAATCGTCTACATAGGAGCAAGCATTGACCAGCGTCCTAGAGAAACTCAAAGCCCTAGATGCGCAGCGCGCCCAGCTTTTAGAGGGCGCCAAGAAAGAGGCTCTTGATAACGCCGAAAAGGCGGTGGCAGAGCTCAACGAGCTAGGTTTCCATTACACCCTCACCGAGGGCGCTTCCATATCCACGTCAACACAAAGAGCGCCGCGTAAAACCTCCTCGCAAGCTCAAGCCCCAAAGCGCCAACCGCGAGACCTTCCCTGCCAGATCTGCAGGTTCAAAACGACCCCGCATCACGATGGCAGGATGCATCGGTCCCAAAAGAGCAAGAAGCCATTCACCGTCGAGGACTCATGGAGCGCCACTTGACGAAGGTTGGGTAGGGGTTCAGTTACGATCACCTCAACGGACTAGGTATTTGGACGAGGCTGGGAGGATCGAACCCCAACTAGGAAACTTGATCAAAATTGCACGCCTAATCACATGCGGTAAATGAGATAGCATAAAGAAGGAGCGTTCTTTCTCATAAAAATACCTCAACTCCTGGAAGCCAAGCTTTCCTAATTTTAGAGCGTAACGTAAATCAGTTCTCTTTGGTTCTCCATTGTACCTATCGCGCATCTTTTGTATGACTGCCTGCTTGTCCGGGTGACGGATGTCAGTATCCCATAGCCCATCTATGGATAGCTTGGTGTCATTGTCCAACTTCCTAAAGAGTTCTTCTAGATTGTGGCCATTGGGTACGCTTCCAGTCTCCACACAGAGAAGGCACTTTAGGTATATTTCACTGGCAAACGCGGAGAGCACCATTGACGGATGCGCGATAAGCCCAACGTCCTGCTCCAATGGTGCGCTACCATCAACCGGAATAGTTGAATTCTGCAATCGAACGAAGCTTTCGTGGAAAGAAGATGCATGTGCAAATATCTTCGTCGGTTCAAATTGCGGTTTGATCAACAGCGTCATGTGAAGGTTTTCCTATGGACGACCCCGCCCGGGCACATCAACCGCCCTTCTAGCCGTGAAAGCGGGAAGTTCGGCCCGCCCGTGGCAACCAGAGTCTCTAGGTCAAGCTGTTTGCGATAAACGCACTTCCGCATAGACCTGGTGCTCTCGCGATAGCCGTTGGCGCAGCGCATGTGCACCTTCCAGCCAAGGCTGCGGGCCACACCTAGCGTCTCGACTTCCATGAGAACAGAAGGGGTTATCGCGCTCGCATTTTTCAGCAGCACTTATGACCATAATTAAACATGGAGCGAATGATTTAATCTTTAGGGCGCCGACTTCCTATTGCCGGGGGCGATCCGCGTCGTCCGGTGTGCGCAGGGAGCGGGTGCTTTCCAAGGGCGCGGCGAATGCTTGAATTCGGTCCTCTGAGCGGCCATTGCGGGCCAACTTGGAACGCCCCAATTATTTCGGATCCATCACAAGGGATGCGGCAAAAGAATGATGCCAATTAGGAGCAGAACGAACGCAATTCCGATTGGGACGTTCACACGCCAGGGGAAGTCGGCAGGTTCGGTCCCCAGAGTTCCCCGACGGAAATTGGACGGAAAAGGCGTTGCGACGCCAACGGCTCCGAAGCCTGATCGCCGGAGGACGCTTGCCCACCTCACAACGCTCTATGTGCCAGGGGTCGCGACAGACAGCGCCGGGGCCGCGCCTTGACGTTTCATGGCGTCGCTATCAGCGCTTCGACTTCTCGCCCCGTTGCCGGTTGATCGGCCCAATGATAACGCTAATAGCGAGGCTTTGAGCGCCTTTGATCCGTGGAAGGCAGGCACATTTTCGACGTTGGCCGGCAGCTCGCCCGGTTCGGCCAACTCGCCGACCGCGAGCGTCCTCCTCAACGGCATCCGCGCCGATTGCGCTAAAGTGGATGCGCCAAAGTGCTAGGGGCGAATAGGCGTGGAATTGCCGAACATCATTCTCATGGCGACCACCCAGCACCTTCGATAGTGGGCGGTTCGGGTCTCGTTTCGATGCCGAGGGAAGTGTGAAGCTGAACTTTTAGCAAAACCAGGCCAAAGGCCATAGAGGTCCTCAACGCTCACCCGCTGGGCATTCAATGGGCCAAGCGACAATTGCACTCTCAGGCTCAATCGATTTCGAGGCGAAAATCTTTCGATGCACGAGAAACTCGATCTAGACCAAACGGTTAACAGGCTCGTCGATCTCGCGATCGAGGCTTGGCGTTTCCAGAAGCTATTCGGAAAAGCCCTGACCAAGCTCGACCCGACAGACGCCGTCCGGTTTGTAAACCAGCAGCGGTTTTTCCTGCGCAAGATCGACCAGAGCCTCGAAACGGCCGGACTGCGTCTCGTAAATCTCGAAGGGCAGCCTTACGAGGACGGGTCCGCCGCCACTGCCCTCAACATCGCCGAGTTCGAAAACGGCGACCCTGTCGTCGTCGATCAAATGATCGAGCCCATTGTCATGAAGCACGACGGTGTCCTCCGCGCCGGAACTGTGCTCCTGCGGAAAGCCAACCCGTGACCGTCTACATCGGAATTGACCTCGGGACAACGAACAGCGCGGTCTGCTCGTACAACGGCGCAGACATCACGCTCTACAAGAGCCCCGAACAGACCGACGTGACGCCGTCCGTGATCTACGTCGGCAAGCGCGGCAACCGCTACTACGGGTCCCGCGCCTACGAACTCGCGCCACGCGACCCCGGCAACGTCGCCAAAGACTTCAAGCGCATGATGGGCACGTCGACCTCCGTCCAGCTTCCGGCCGTCGGCCTAACCATGAGCCCGGTTGAATGCTCGGCCGAAATCCTGAAGGTTCTCTTCGGCTACCTGCCCGAAGAACTTCGCAACGACCCGGAAATCGGCACGGTCATCACCGTCCCCGCAGCCTTCAACCAGATGCAGAAGGATGCGACGCTTCAGGCCGCCGAGGCCGCCGGCATCGGCAAGGTCGCACTGATGCAAGAACCGGTGGCCGCCGTCATGAGCGTCATGAAGAAGCGCCGCGGCGACGGCATATTCCTCATCTACGACATCGGCGGCGGCACGCTCGATATCGCGATCGCCCAAAGCATCGGCCGCCGAGTTAGCCTGCTCGGCCAGGGCGGCATCGCCATGTGCGGCGGACGAGACTTCGACCGGCTGCTCGTCGACAACGTCGCCATGCCCTGGCTCGTCGAAAATTTCGACCTGCCAGACCATTTCACGGCCAAAGAGGACTTCAAGACCGTCCGCCGCATGGTCGAATTCGCGGCGGAACGCGCCAAAATCCAACTTTCTGGCCGCGACGAAACCATGATCGAGGCGGAAGACCTCGGCGCCGAGGATGCGTCTGGCGAGGAGATGTATATCGCCTGCCCGGTCAATCGCGCCCAGTTGGACGAGTTGGTCGCCGACAAGATTGCCGATTTCATCACAGCCGCCAGAGAGGCCATCCAGAAGGCCGGCCTGACGCCTCAAGACATCGAAAGGATCGTGTTCGTCGGCGGCCCCAGCCAGTACAAGCCGCTGCGCGACAAAGTCGCTTTCGAACTCGGCCTCGCCGCCTCGATCGACGTCAACCCGATGACAGCCGTCGCCGAAGGAGCCGCCGTGTTCGCCGAATTCTATCGATTGGAGCGCTGCGAATCGGACCCGAAAGAGCAATCGCGGCAAGATTGCCGCTGGCGCGTTGAATCTCGTTTTTAACTATGTCGCACGAACCCCCGACCACCGCGCAAAACTCGCGATCGCGACTTCCAACACGGTTGCGGGGTCGACTTTCCAGGTCGACAGCATCGACACAGGCTGGTCGTCCGGAAAGATTGATTTGCGAAACGGCGCAACCGTCGACCTTCCTCTCAGCAAAGCGGGCGACAATACCTTTCGAATCTTCGTTTTCGACGCAGCCGGCGGCCCCATCAAGCTCGCCACGGATCGCATCATCATTGCCCGAACAGCCGCGGTGGTCGACGCAATCCCCGCGTCTCATTCAATCGGTCTGGAGGTCCGCAGTAAGGTCGGCGGCAATACCGAGCTCGAATATATCGTCCGGCAAGGCGATCCTTTGCCAAAAAGAGGGCAAATCCCCCTCAAGGCCGGGGAATTCGATCCGCGCTGGCGCTCCAGATGCGCTTAATTTCAAGATTTACGAAGGCGATATCGCTTATCCGGTGTCCTACAATCGTTATGTCGGCCTGTTCACAATCAAGGGAAGCGATTTTTCCGAAGGCCTCATACCCGCGGGTGCCGACATTATTTGTGATTACGAAGTTTCAGACTCCGGTAACATCGCGCTCGACGTCACTATCCCGTCGATCAGCGGCAGCTTCCCCTCAAATCACAATTTTTACTCTCGCCGCGAAGCTGAGCGCGACTTCACAAAGGAAGCGCGCCGCATCCAGGACGACGCCGCGCGCGTGCGCAAACAGCTCGACGAGATCCGCGACAAAGTCCACGATCCCGCGCTTGACGAGGCTGAGGACAAGCTGTCCCGCGCCACCGCGATATCACTCAACGAGACGAGCCCGGAAACCGCCATGCAGGCGATGGACAACGTTCAGCGCGCCAAGGAACTCCTGGCGAAAGCGCGCAAGAACAATTCGCGGATTATCCGGCGCATCGAACTCGACGATCTGAAGGCCACCTTCGAAAACCTCCGCAAGCTTGCAAAGCTTGCCGAAGCGGAAACCTTCGACCTATTGGTTCGCACGGCAGAGCGCGACCTCGTTAAGACAGGTCCAGATTTCGACATGCACCTCAGCCAGATGCGCGGAAAAATCTTCGGCATCCTCGTGCGTCAAGACTGGTTCATGGTCGATCGCTTCAATTGGTACGCGGAAAGCCCTCACCTCTTCACCGACGCGCGCGTGCATCAGAGCCTCATCGCGGCCGGAAAGGCGGCGATCGGACGGAATGACTTACAAACGCTTCGCGAAACGGTCTGGGACATGGACCAAAACCGGATCTCGCAGCCCGATGCGGACGAATTCATGGCCCGCGCCAACGTCTTGAGGGCCTAATGTCACGCGAAGCATGGCTGCCGATCAATTACCAAATTGGCGCTGACACCCACCTCGCCTCTGCCATTTCGACAGGGGAAGATTGGCAGGTCTGGACCCTGAAGGAAGGCGGAGCCGCCCTGCTCGCCTCGCCCTCGCTCGCGGCACGATGGGTCCGTGCCGGGCTCCTAAACGCTGGCGAAACAATGGAGGTTGCATTCGGTGAGCTGAAAATGGCCGTAGTGATCGTCGCCGCCGGCCGAACCATCTCTGCCCTCGCCCAGAGCCCATCCCCCGGCTCCTTCAGCGAGGCGCTCGCTTTCGCGACCGCCCTGCGCGACAGCCGGGCTATCGACCCGGAAAGCTCGTTCCAAGACGGCTTGTACATCGAAGCGCTGTCGCGCATCCTGCCGACGACCGAAGGCGAAAAGCCAGACGACGGGCTCATCCTTGGCAAATGGCTCTCCGGAGGCCTCGCGGTTTCAGCGGCGAACGCCGAGATATTGCAGGGGATCCTCACGTGGATCGCCCCCGGTGGCGTATGCAAACTCGCGGAAACCGCCGGCATCCTCGTCATCGACCTGGCGCAACCGACAAGAACCTCGACGACCAAACCAGATGGCTCGGCCAGCGGGCCATCCGCTGCGGCAAGCAGACGCTTCGAGCTACCTGGGCGGCCCGAGCTCGAAGCGTTCTTCAACGATCACGTCATCGATATCGTCCAGAATCCCGAGCACTACCGGCCGATGGGCATAGGCAATCCGAGCGCCATTGTTCTCGAAGGGCCACCCGGGACAGGGAAAACTTTCGCGGTCGACAAACTCGCGGACTTCCTCGGCTGGCCCAAATTCTCGATCGACGCCAGCAGCATTGGCAGCCCGTACATTCACGAAACCAGCCGGAAGGTCAGCGAGCTCTTTCACGAAGCGATGAAAGTCGCGCCCGCGATCGTCGTCATCGACGAAATGGAAGCGTTCCTGCCGGTTCGCGACCCGACCGCCGGAAGCCATCACAGGGTCGAAGAGGTCGCCGAATTCCTCCGTCGTATCCCGGAGGCGGTCGCCGCCGGCGTGCTGATCATCGCCATGACGAACCGGCTCGACATGATCGATCCCGCGGCCAGCCGCCGCGGTCGGTTCGACCACGTGATTCATGTCGGATACCCGGGCGCGACCGAAGTCCAGGCGCTGCTCGACAAGCTCGTCGACAAGCTCCCTCTCGAAAGCGATATCAAAACCAGCGAATTCGCGAGCGAACTCGCGGGGCGTCCGCTATCAGACGCCGCTTTCGTTGTCCGCGAAGCGGCGCGAATCTCAGCAAAAGAACGCCATAGCTCGATCAGCCGCGAAATATTCCTCCAGGCGCTTGCATCAGCGCCCGCGCGCGAAGGCCAAGAAGAAAAACGACGAATTGGTTTCTGATGGAAGCGACGTCGCCGCAAAACGAACCGGTTGGCTTCGCAGGCCTGACCTCTCTGGTCAGCAAGATCCCGAACGCTCCACGGCAAGCGCCGGCCCAACGCGCCGAGGCGCATACGCCAGAGCGCGACACGCCGCTGCCAGCTGCGTCGACATCGTCGCCACCGCCTACGCCGCACACTGGCGATGATCGACGCGGCAAGATAGTGCTCACCGGCGTCTCGATCACCCTTGTAGTCGGCGTCCTTCTGATCATAATCGCGATGACTTCGAACAATCAGAAGCCTCAGTACACGGCCAATTCGCCACAATATCCGCAATCCCCTTCGTCCACGGAGGCCAACTCCAAGCCGCCGCCCTCACCGCCAGCGTACGCGCCGCCGCCTCCCCCGGAAGTGGTTGAAGAAAAGCCTGAAGCATCCGATGGCTTCGTCGAGCCAGTTCTCTACCACAATCAAATATACTACTGCCTCCTCGAGAATGAACGCATTAATATCCTACGGAACCGCACAGATGATTCGTCAGATCAGCAGATCAATTCCTTCAACGAGCGCGTGCACGATTTCAACGCGCGATGCGGCAATTACAAATACGATCCACGTGAAATGGACGCGGCCAAGCGCCAGTACGATGCCAAGATCGGGACAATAACCGCCCAGTTCACGGCGAGCCTGACACCGACGTCAGAAGCACCGCCACTTCAGCCATCAGCGTCAGCGCACACCCGTCCGCAGAGCGTGCCGGTCTCACCGCCAGCTCAGCCGACCTGGGCCGCTGCGCCGACGCCCGTCCCCATGCGACCCCCGCCATCATCACCGATCGTTGAAGCCGTACCTCCCGTCGAGCAAGGGCATCAGCACAGCCGTGAGGAACTCTACTATTGCTTCGCTGAAAGCGTGCGGCTCGACTGGGCAAAGAAAACAATCGACATGACGGCGCAACCGCAAGTCGATGCCTTCAAAAGCAAGATCAACGATTTCAACATGCGCTGTACGCATTTTCATTCTGAGGCTGCGGACAGGGACGCAGCCAAGAAACAGCTCGCGTCAACACGCGCTACGTTGAAAGCGCAGGGCATCGCCATGGCGAAAAGCTGGCGCTGAGCCTCAGTCGGCCAGTGATCCAAAGTTCGGACTGCTCGATTTCCAAAACGTGCGCATCATGCGCTCGAGAACGACTACGTTCGGATGCCCGAGATAGGACAGCGCGACGTAGAGCGACGTGTCTTTGCGATCTCCGATGCAAAAATTCCCGCTAGAATCCCAAATCTTGACCTTGTCCCAGGTCAGCCGGATATCTTCATCCTTCTTCAACATCCGCTTCCGCGTAATGATCAGACCGCGGTCCTCGATGACAAGATTCGGAAACCGCAAGACGCCGCCGCCTTTGACGTGACGCGCATAATCCATCGCGATCCGAATGCCGGCGCCGCGCCACAGGCGATCTGACGCCTCGCCAAAAATCTCCTGCTTGCGCGTATGAATACTCATCGAAGTGGTCGCAGAGCCAAGATGAATATCGTACGTCGTTCCCGTCGGGACGCCGTTGACGGAACGGCGCACTCCGCCCCAGCGGATCCAGGAAATATCCTCAAAGCGAAGCGTTTGACCGCGCCACTGTACACCACCCTTCGCGGAAATCCCGAGCCTGTCGGGAAAGACAACGCCGATATCGGCGGAATACGACAGGCTCTGTTCCCATTTATCCGCGTTCGCCTGCGCCTCACGACGGGCTTCAAGGATACCCTTCAGGACTTCGGCGTCCTGGCTAACGTGCTCGGCGAATTCCGTCAAAAGACCGAATTTAGATTGAAGCGTCTGCGTGAGATCATTACTCACGTCAGAAAGATCGTGCGTATTATTAAGTTCTAATGCCGCTTCCCTGATCGAATAAGCGAGCTCTCGGCTGGCCGGATGATCGATCCCTTTCGCTTTCGAAACTAACTGTATCGGTCTGGTTAAATTAGCAAAGTTATTCAAAACTCCGCGCAGATCGCGAACCGTATCCCTGATCGCGTTCCCTTCAGCTGTTTGGACTATCATGCGCGACAAAAGCGCTTCAACATTCTTCGCCTCGGCCGCCATGAATTCCTGACAGGCGATTTCGTAAACTCCGACGAGGTCCTCGACGAGCCTTGAGGCGTGCTCGGCGCCGTCGGAGGTCCCGAGATCCGTCACCTCGTTGACGACCTGAACGAGGCGCGATGTCGGCAACCCGTCGAGAAGGCCCTTCACGTACTCGCAGTACGCCCGACGCCGGGCCGAAAGCTCCAGATCGACGGCGTCGCGATCGGTGACCTTTGGAATGCCCGCAACCTCCCGATCTTCGTTGATGTCCCGCAGGACCTCATCCACGTCGATCGACTCCGCGACTTCCGCAAGATCCGAGATCGCCTTCACGATCGCGTCGTCTTCCCTGGGCGGGTGCTTCGACGAGAGAACGTTGGCGCGCGCAAGCGGAGGCAGGCCCGACGCGTCCCAGTTCGGGTCGCTGAGATTATCGAGCGCCGACAGGGCTTTCGCCGGCGAGACACCTGGAAGCCACGCCAGCTCGGCGCCCAACCTCGTGCGCGGCGCAATTAGATCGGCGCTGGCCCTCTGGCACGCGGCCTCGTCGAGAAGCAGCGAACGCTCCTCCGCTAGCTCCATTATCCGCGGTCGCGAAATCTCTCGTAGAAGCCCCGAGCAGGTGAAATGGGTTGCGCTGAAGTTCCGTCTCTCTGGCAGGCTCGGACACTACAATTACGCCTCGGCACAATCCCTTTGAAAAGATCGAGTAAGCTTAAGCAAAAATCGTATCTCCGATCTAGTCTAATCGATCTGAGAGCCAAGCGTCGGCTCACGCGCAACAAGCGCCGTAAGGTCACCTCGCGAAATTTTCTGGGCTTCGCCGCCGCCAAGGCCCTGACGGGCCCTTGGGGGCTATGGCGCGGTAAGGCTCAAGAGACCGGATGGACGGTCAAGAATGCCCGGGCATGAGCTTGGAGAACTTTTCCCAATCGGCACGCGAAGACTTAGAGCCAGTCGACGTTTCGATTACCCAGGACGAACTGGTCGGCGCGGCCGACCTGTCGCGTACGTCCGTCCGCACCATGCTGGGCCGCCTCGCGGCGCACGGGCTGATCGAACAAGGCTACGGAGGCATCGTCGTGCGCGCCCCCGCCGCGGCGCTTCGTCGACGAGGGCTGAAAGGGATCGGCAAGGCTGCCTTTGCAGCGCGCGTTTTGCGCGTCAGCGAATCGGATCGGCGCGGTTGATGATAGGCCGTATTCGTTTCTGTGAGGGGTATGGCGATGACGGCTTCGGGTGGTCCTCTGCCTCCGGTTTGCGCAGGTCTAAGACCGCTTGCCCTCCCATTTGCGACGTTCGCGGTCGCGACCCGCGATGTCGGCTCTACGTCGACTCCGGCGCTTTAGCCGCACAACCTTTTACCTTGCGACTCTTGCCACCACCATGCGCGCCATTTCCGAATTGAGCCGGCAAACGCCATCGGTCCGAATGACAAAGTCGGCCGAATCGAAAACGTGACTCTTGACGAAATCTAGCACCGAGCGATCGACCTTCGGCCACTGCGGCTCCATCAAATCGAAAATGAATTTCGACGATCCGTCATTGCCTTCGTGCATAATCCCGATTGTCGGATCATAACCCTCGGAAATGGCCTTAATCCGAATTTCGCTTTCAAGCGCAGCATAGGCATAATTTAATATCGCATTGACAGGGTGGGCCGCATTGCGGTTGCCGGCCAAATGATAGGGCGAAGAGCGCGGCCCTATGAAATGCCAATTGTCGGGAATTGGCCTGCGGCTGGTGCCGCGCCATTTAATCGGCATGCCGACCCAGCTGCGAAAATAAGACGCCGCGCAATTGGCTTCCAATGCGCGCAATTCGAAAATGGCCTCGGGTGGATTTTCTTCGAGGCGGGACAACGCGGCATAGGCTGATTTCATCGCCCGCTCCCATTTATCCGAGCGGGGAATTGATTTTTCGAGCGTGATAATTGTCGTCTCGATTTTCCGCGTAATTATCGAGCGGCAATATTCATTTCTCTGCCTAAGAGTTTCCCGGGTTTCCAATTGCCATTTCACGCGAAAAGGATTGGCTGAATAACCCGACGCGCCCGCGACACAGACAATGTCGCCTTTCCAATTAATGCGAATAAAGCTGATTTTCTGCTCCGCGAGCCAAGATAAAACATCAAAGGAAATGCTGCCGCTACCATCCAATAGGATAATTCGCTCGGGCAAATCAGCGTCGCGTGGAAAAAACAAATAGGTTTCTCGCGATTGCGGAAAGTGCGTGAGCCCATTTTGAATTTCGAGCGCACCGCCACGAATTCTGAGCGACACGCCGTGCCCGGCAAGGATTAGCGCCGGATAGGCCTTTGCGCGTTTGGTTCGGCGTGCTGTCGCCTTCTCCCATCGATCTCTCCACATGCCGGAACGGACCGCCCAATTGGAGTCATCGTCTGTTCGAGTTGCGCCGGAATTCGTCGCCTTTTTATCAAGGGGGATATGAGAGATCCTCTTCATGGAAATGGGCCAAGTGTTGGAGTTCGGAAATGAACCTGCCAAATCCTACGCCGCAAATCCCGCTCGTGAGAATCCCCTAATTGCGAACTGCAAGAATTTTTCAAGCTCGCCTTTGTCGACCGGGAACCGCTTCAGAAGGGTGAGTTGGAACGCGAAATGAGCCGCTATGAATTCGGGCTGAGAGAATGAGGCCAATAAAGCGTCAAGAGCCCCGCAATTTCCGGAGATCGGTTCTTGCTCTCCAAGCAGGATAGAACCGCGCGAAATAAATTCAAAATGGACGAGACGAGACTCAGATCGGCATCGGTCGCGTTCGCTATGATCTGATCAATCTCGGCCGGAAATTCTAGGTCCTTCGATAAGATCCCACCAAACGAGAATTTGAAAATTTCCAACATCAAATTCTCCGACCCGGGATTCGCGGTCGTTCGAAGCTTGCTGTCGGGATCGGGCGAACGAGCAGCGCGCACGGCCGCAATCATTTGATCAGGACCAAGAACGACCCCTGCTTCGACAAAACGCTTGTCACCTCTCCCAATGCTGCGGACGAGGCTCTCCTTGTGCTTAGGCGGAACCGCGCCGTCCTGGTCGAAGCGGGGGGAGCGCATCATGCCAATCAACTTGGTCCGCGCCCGCCCGAACTCACGGGCGATCGGCTCTCGTACCTCGAACGGCTTCACCCCGTGCCCGTTGAGGAAAAGCATGATGAGAATCTGATCACGGCTCCTTATGCCTCGGAAATAGAGCTTCAGCACCTGCAAGACGCGTCGATAGTGACGACAGGAATAGCGGTAGACTGGTCGTTTGCCTACGTTGCCGCCACGGTCGCCTTCAGCGACCAAACCCTCGTTGATCCACCGGTCGAGAAGCGAGGGTTTGAATTTGAAGCCTCGCGCGGATCCCCATTTTGCAGCCCGCTCGACGATCTCCGCCTTGGTGAGGGCGACTGGCAACGAAGTGCTCCGGGTCGAATCCGCAGATTTTTGACCTGGGCCTATGGCTCGAAATCGCGCGCGTCACCAAGCGCGCGGGGAGCACATGTCCAGAGTCCGAATCAAATTGCCCCAAATGATAGGGCAAACGCTGGCCGCAGTCCTCCGCCCACAGACGGAGAGCTTCGATGGCCGAGCGCAAACGAAGTTACAAACGCGAATACCGCCGACGCAAAGCGCGCGGAAAACGGCTGGGGCTGTCTCTATCTGCCGCCCGCGGCCATGCTCGGGCCGGGGAGCGGCCGCGTCCGGCTGGCATTTCCACGAACCCACACGGCCCAGAGGCGTCGGGCCTCAAGATGATGAAGCGCGGGGCAAGCTCTGAAGGCCGCTGCTCGCGCCAATGGAATCAGCCAAGAGCGTTTACGGCGCTATCTTTACGAGAACACTCAAGCTACCCGAAAAAATCGCGAGTGGCGGATCCTCGACCTTCGGCGCTTCCATCTGCCCATCTTCTCCCGCGGCCAGATTGTCGAGGTTTGGCTATCAGATGCGGAGGCGACGAAAGCCGGCGAATATCTCAGCGCCGTGGGCCGGTTCCTGCCGTCTGGGGATGCATCAGTCCTGAAGCCGTTCGTCGGCGACGGCGTTCGAGACACCGCTGGCAAGTTCCATCCTTTCGAGACCCGAGAGAACGTTCTCTATCGGCTCGACACCGCCGGCGAGCTATCGGTGCCCGAAATCTACAAGATCCAAGGATGAGAGGTAGCGATGGAGGAGTTTGAACGGAAGCTCAAGCGCGCTGGGTTTCGGTCTAGACGGGATGCGAGGCGTGCAAGCGCAGCGCCCACCGATCCAACACGAAAAGCTCGTCGCGCCGAGGTTGTCCGACAAAAGCTGAAGAAAATTGGGCTGGATGGAGCGGTCTGCCTCGGCTGTGGAAGCGCGGAACTATCCACCTTCCAATTCGATCACATTAAGGGACGCAAATATCATCCCGAACTCTGGCCTCTCTGCGAAGCCTGCCATCAGGAGAAGACCTACGTGCTGTATCTTGACCCCCCTCAAACTGAAAATCCAAGCAACGCGTTGGCGATCATCGCGCGCTGGCTCTTGAACCTGATAGTCTACGTTGAAATGGCGATTCGGTTCGTGCAGGCTCAATGTGCTCAGGCGCGGGTGATCGCTGACTTCCTGTTGGAACTGGCTCGATCCGGGTATGGGGACGAACTCGTATTCCCAACCTAATGGGCGCGACCCCGCACCCCCCGCGGAGCGGCGGACAATTCTTCTAAGGGCCTATGCTGAGGCCGAGCCGGCAGAAAAGCGAAAACGGAAACATTCTCAGAAGCCTTCGGATTGGATTCTCGTTTTCGACACGGAAACCAAAGACGACGAAACCCAGCGAATTCGGTTTGGGACCTTCCAGCTGCGAGAAGCCGAACGGTTGGAAATCGAGGGAATTTTCTTCGATCCCGATCGCGACGCCACGACCGAGGCGGAGCGAACCGTTCTTAAGACTGAGGCAGCAAAGCTAGGTTGCCGCCTCTTTTCGTTGCGCGATTTCGTCGAGAAAGTCTTTCTCACCGCGGCCTACGAGGGCGAGGCGACAATCGTCGGGTTCAACCTTCCCTATGACTTGTCCCGCCTTGCTCTTGAATCTCGGCGCGCCCTGCCTGTCTATCGCCGCAATCGGAAAGGCGAAATTGTTCGGGTCGACCGATCAATGGTGGGCGGCTTTACGATGCCGCTATCGGAAAATGAAGCTCGGCCGAATCTGCGCGTCAAACATCTGTCGCGGAGAATGGCGTGGATCAATTTCGCCAACCCGGGCAATCCAGCCGGCCACCGCCGGCGGAAACGAGACAAGACCGACCGCCATACGCGCGGCTTTTTCCTCGATTTGAAAACGCTGGCCGCGGCCTTAACGAGCAAATCGCACGGGCTCGACAGCCTCGCCGAATTTCTTGAAGTGCCAGGCAAAATTCCATTCGATGATTTCGGGCGACCAATCGATCCCGAATATATCAGCTACGCCCTCGCAGACACGCAAGCGACCTGGAGGTGCTACCAGGAATTGATGCGCCGGTTTTCCGAGCACGGCCTAAAGAGCACCCTTCCGCACCGCATTTATTCAGAGGCGAGCCTCGGCAAGGCCTATCTGCGCGAAATGGGCATCGAGCCCTGGCAGCTGGTCCAGCCCGGTTTTGACCCAGAAATCATTGGCGCAATCATGAGCTCCTATTTTGGCGGACGCGCGGAGATTCATCGCCGGCGCGAAATCGTTCAAACCATCTATTGCGATTTCGCATCCATGTACCCGACTGTTTGCACGCTGATGGGCCTTTGGCGTTTCGTCATTGCCTCGGGAATGGTGCACGAGGATGCAACGACGGAAGCGCAAGCTTTTCTCGATCGCATCACCGTCGCAGAACTCAATCAAAAGGAAACGTGGAGCGAGTTGCACATGCTCGTGCAAGTGCTCCCGGACGCCGACATCTTCCCGGTACGGTCCAGATACGGATCGGAGCCCATCGCCACAATCGGCCTCAACTATCTCTCTGCTAATCAAGTTCTTTGGTTCACCCTCGCGGACTGCGCGGCCTCAAAGCTCCTGAGCGATAAATCGCCGAAGGTGACGAGGGCAATCCGTTTTCGACCTTTAGAGCCGCAGACCACGCTCCGGCCGGTCGCCATCAGCGGCAACAAGAGCTATCAGGTTCATCCGAAGCACGACGACTTCTACAAGCGCGTGATCGATCTTCGCCGCTCCGTCCAAGCGAATCAGACTTCGCGAAAGAAGGAAGGAGCGGAGGAGGCCGAGCTGAAGAGACTAAAGTCTGAGCAGCTGGCGTTGAAGATCCTAGCCAACGCAACTTCCTACGGCATTTTCATTGAATTGAATGTCGATGACCCCGATGAGACCGAAAGTCTGATTCAAATCCACGCTTCCGCCGGCTCGCGGATTGCAAAGAGCGCGAAGCGCGAGAATCCCGGTGATTTCTTTCACCCTCTCCTCGGGACGCTCATAACCGGCGCTGCGCGTCTGATGCTCGCCATCACCGAGCGACTGCTCATTGACGAAGAATTGGATTGGATTTTTTGCGACACCGACTCGATGGCCTTTGCGGCCCTCGCGAAAACGTCGTTTGAAGATTTTGAAAAGAGAGTGCGGAAGGTTTGTGCGTGGTTTGACTCGCTGAACCCGTATGAGCAACCAGGGTCGATACTCAAGTTCGAAAAACAGAACTTCTCGATCGAATCCCTCGAGCCCTTAAGCGAAAAGAAGGTGCTAGAGCCACTCTTTTGCGCGGCGATTTCGGCGAAACGCTATGCATTGTTCAACATCGATAGCGACAGCGAGCCGGTCATTCGCAAAGCCTCCGCGCATGGCCTTGGACATTTGCTGTCGCCATATGAAGACAAATCAAAACCCGACGAACGCGAGAGCGGTGTACGCCTATGGCAGGAAGACTTATGGAAGGAAATCATCAGATCGCTGCGCAGCGCCAATCCGCTTGATGTGCGCCTCGATTGGCGGGCGGAACTGGCCCATCCGGCTGTAAGCCAATATACCGCCGCGACGCCCGACCTGCAGGCCCGGTTCAATGACTTCAATCGCGGCAAGCCGTATGCGCAGCGGGTGAAACCGTTCAATTTCTTGTTGGAGTTTTACGGCAAGCGACCCGACGAAATGGCCCGCCAGGGGCTCTTGAAATCAACAGACAACACTAAGAGGCAGCCGAAGCCGAGCGCGCCGTATAACCGCGATCCGTATAAATCCCTCCCTCGAATTCGCGATCGAGTTACCGGCGAGCCCATCGGACGGGAGTGGCTTCGCACCTATGCCGAAACATTACGCGGCTACCATCGGCATCCCGAAACAAAATTCCTTCATGGCGAAGCGATCAGACTCAGGAGAGACCCAGCGTCGGCATGTGTTTGTTGAAGCGATCGAGGACATCGGCAAGGAAGCGGACAGATGGGATGATGAAGAGCCGCTAACAGCTGACAGTGAATTCACCGTAAGCTACGGCGTCTCCGAGGCCGATCGTTCGACGATGCTCGCGGTAATTCAATCAGTTTTTAAACGGCGGATCGCCCCCGCAGCGAAGGTTTCGACGCGTACGATCCCTTCGGACGAAGCCGCCGCGAACGAAATGCCGGTGAAGGAATTCAGACGCCTGTTCGATGTCGCGTCGGCTCTTGTCGCGGAGGATCGGGAGAGAGAAGTTTCCGATCAGGTGCTAGTTCAGTGGATTTCTGAGCAAGTCGGGAAAGACGGGCTTACGGCGACGGCGGAGATGTTGGATTATGACCCTGCAAACCTGGCAAAGGTTTTGGCTGGAAAACGGGCGCTGCCTCCAAGGCTTCGCAAGCGGGTGAGTGAATTGAACAGCGCGTTAATCCGTGTTCGTCGGTGAATCGCCCTGAGCGCTCAACCGAATTGGTTTTTGCTTCTACAGTTCCACGTCAAAATCGACAGGAAAGTTCGAAGGTTTGTAGTCTGGCATCGCTATTTTGCGCTCGATTACCGACTTGTGGATGCGAGGCTTCACCGCGGGATCTGCAATCCGCCGTGGCTCACCGTTTGGAATGTACCACCCAAACAGACTGGGCCGCGGCCATTCGATCCATTTCATAGATTTCGGAAAATATTCCAGCGTTTGCCAGGCTGGCGTCAAGGACGAGTGGACATCCGCGCAAGCGTTCGGGGCGACGTACACATTCTTACCACCGGCGCGCGGCTGTCCCAGCACAAGATTATTTCGCATCGCGACATTGATCTTCAAGCCATGCGTCACCGCTTCGTCGATCATCCATGCCAGTGGGTACTTTGATAGGCCACTCTGCGGCTCGGGATAGCCTCCGCCTACGTCCGAATGTGAGCCCGCGAACCAGACCTGCTTTATGTCCTGATCAACTTTCGGCGCGGCAAGATCAAACGGATTTGCGACGAACGGTTGCGGGTCGACCCAACGGTTTAGTCGAAACATCCGTCGCCGCTCGTCGATCGCCATCGCGTGTCGAAAGACTTCAACACTTCGGTTCGTTCGCGTGTACGGCAGTGTCAGAAGAGAGGGGATGACGCGATCGGCCCTCGGCACTAACACCGAGGCCACGGTGTCCCAAACGCCAATGAATTTGATCGCGGTTGGTCGACCTCCGACCACCCTGCTGAAGTTCCAGGCAATACTAAAATCATTGGCTTCGCTAGACCGTTTGTATGCTGTTAGCGCATAGCTCGCGAGATTGAGCTGATCAGCAGGAAGCAAGCCGACCATATGTATAAAGCCGGCAAGGGCGCGTACGGTAAACGCGCCACGACTAAATCCAAAAAGAAAAATATTGTCGGCTGACTCGAATTCCTCACATATAAATCGATAGGCACTGATAATTTCGCTATCAAGTCCATAGCCGGTTGCCAACTCGAAAACTGATTTAGTATCTTGCTTCAGTCTAGTCCAATTATCGGCACTCCCGATCGTACCAATTCCAGGACTATAAAAAATTCTTTGCCCTGCATTCTTTTGCACAATCCGGAATAACTTGAGCACGTTTGACAGGTTGCCCTCGACCTCGTTTCCCGTTCCGTCGCAGCAGACGACAATGCTCTTGCCCATGATGGAAAATGACCTACTCTAACGAATCAAAACAAATGATCAATTCGACGGAAATGGGCAAGTCTGGAGTGGGAAGTGCCCAATTATTTTCGCGAGAACTCGCAACGCGTTTCTCTTAGACTGCTCACAATCCCCAACAGCGGCTTCCGTCCAGGCCAACTTGGTGCATTGCATGCTGTCTTATCGCATTTTTCGGTATTTGAGGAACCTGCAATAGTCTCCCTGCCCACCGGTTACGGGAAGACTGCAGTAATCATGGCTTTGCCGTACATTCTTGAGGCAAATCGCTTGCTCGTGGTCGAGCCGTCGGACGCGCTCCGGCGTCAAACCACCTCCCACTTCAAGACGATTTCGACGCTCCGTAGAATCAATGCGGTTTCTTCATCTACTCCAGATCCAGAAGTGAAGGGGCAAAAGGGCCGGCCCACTTCACGCGAGGAATGGGAGTCGCTGCGGGCCAATGATGTGGTTGTCTCTACACCAAACAGCACTTCGCCGCTCGTCTCACCGGAAGCTCCGGAAGATCTGTTCGATTTAGTCATTTTCGACGAGGCCCATCACGCGCCGGCAGACACTTGGCAGGCATACCTTGACCGCTTCTCGAGCGCTCAATTCGTGTTCCTTACCGCGACTCCCTTTCGGCGCGATAAACGTACCATTCCGGGGAGGACGGCGTATTCGTATCCCGTCTCCCGCGCCTCACGCGAAAAAGCTTTTGGCAAAGTTCACTTCCGTGCCGCGGAAGTCGAGAATGACTTGGATGAAGATGAGGTGGACCGAGCGGTAGCTCGAGTTGCAGTGAGCCAGCTGGTCGATGACCGATCGCGTGGTTTTTGATCACCGCCTGTTTGCTCGAGCTGCTTCCATAAAATCCGCTCAGAGCCTAGTGGACATTTACCGTGCCGAGGGTGCGAAAGTTGCGCCGATCGACAGTCACGTCTCCAAAAAGGTTCAAGAAGAGACAGAAGCTGCGTTGATCTCCGGCGCGCTCGATGGGGTGGTGTGTGTAGACATGTTTGGCGAGGGATACGACTTCCCCAAGCTGAAAATCGCGGCGCTCCACGCGCCACATAAGTCGTTAGTGCCAACGCTTCAGTTCATTGGCCGTTTTGCACGAACAACCGACAGCGCGACGGGCGATGCGACGTTAGTAGCTCCACTGAGCAGGATTCGAGATGTTACTGCAAAGCTCTTTCAGGAAGGCATCGACATAGCCCAGTTGATCGATGGAGCTGCGCAAGGTGAATTTACCAAGGTTGCCGAAAATCAGCAGATCTTGGATATCTTAAAGACACGGCGACAAGCTGAATCGGATTATGATTCTGTTTCGCCTCTCTCTCTAGAACTTTATGCCCACACGCGTATTTTCGAGTGCGCGAGGCGGCCAGAGTTCGATCGGTTTGGTGCAACGATCGGAAAAAAGCTCAAGCTCGCCAAACAATGGATGTCGGACGATGGTTTGATAGGTCTGCTTCTCACGGTGGATCATGAGCCGCCGAGTTGGGCTACCTGGATTCCGTCGCGAAGCGCAACGCGTTTAAGAGAAGCGGATTTGAACGTCCTTTCCAAGCTCAGCAATCAAGGCTTGGAATGGCGTCTTGAACCCGAGGCATTTTCGGGGGGTGAGGTTGGTCGTGAGGACGATCTCTTGGATGTCTTGGTCGGATGTCCGGTCGATATCCAGGTGGCGCGGCAGCCATCGACGTAAGCGTCCATTGGCGTTTTCGATGCCGCCTTTTTGCCATGAGGCATAAGCGTCGCAGAACCAGGTCGTCATGTCGCGCATGGTCCGGAGCAGGGCGTGCTGAGCGAAGGCGGTGTCGTTGTCGAAGGTGATTGATCTTCGCAGGTGAGGATCGATGCGGCCGAACACCGCGAGCATTGCTGAGATGGTTTCTGCGGCGGTTTTCCCTGTGAGCCGCGCGGCGAGCGTGACCCGCGACTTTCGCTCATGCAAGACGAGCACAGGCCGTGCGCATTTGCAGATGATGAGGTCGCCCTCCCAATGGCCGGCCTCGCCGCGGCTTTCAATGGTCTTCGGACGATCATGGATCGACGCTCGATCCTTGATGGTGTCGCGCGAGGCTCTGGCGCGACGCGGGCGACGGCGTTTGTGGCGACGCGTCAGATAACGCCACAAGGCCGCGGCCTTCTGTGCGGTCCGATAGATGAAGGCGTAGATTGTCTCGCAGCCGATGGCCCGCAGCCGCGGTTCATTCCCGGATTTCAACCAACCGGAGATCTGTTCGGGCGTCCATCCCTCGGCGAGCCGGTCCCCCACGAACAGACGTAAGGCGGCCTCTCGTTCGAGGATCGCTTCACGCCGCCTGCGCAATTGATAGGCTCCGGCGGCGTGAAGCGGCGAGTACCCGCCCAAAGGGAGTGCGTTCCGCTGCAGCTCCCGGGAGATGGTGGCTTTCGCCCGACCGAGCGCCCGGGCAATGGCGCCCATCGACCGCCCCGCAGCCCGCAAAACGCCGATCTGGTCTCTTTCGTCCTCCGACAGATGCGAATAGGATCGCATGGCAACACTCCTTAAGGTCTTGAACAACCTTGCCGATATCAAATCGGCGGGGGGTGTTGCACTTCGCGTCAGAACTCAGGCTACCTCGAATGTACTCGTCAACGTTAGGCACGATGCGTTCCTCCTTGCTTACAACCAAGCGACGCATCTCTGTTATGTTGGCTCTACGCGGCGCACGGAACGCCTTTATCTCGATTTAATGCAGACGGCTTGCGAAGATCAGCATCGACCAATTAGTTACGAGGTCACACGGCGCGCAATGGCGGGCCTTCGAGATCTGCGCTTTTACAATCTTGGCATGAAAAATACGACCATCAATACTCAGGGAGAATCATATCGAGTACTGACTGGTCCCCGCGCGGAGCTTGCCGTGACTCGCGGGGATGGGCGGGCATACGTCCAAGGGCACTTCTTTTGTAGCGGCGAAGAGGGGACGCAGCGAGAAACAATTGGCGCGAGCAGCAGTTCTCGGATCTGGAGCAATCAGCATCTGACCGTCGCGGGTTATCTTTGTTGGATCTCTATGCTCAACGCAAGATTGAGCGGGTCGGCCGCGGTCGCAGCAACGCAATTTGATCTTGTACAGTCTTCGCAGTCGCTAAAGAGACTACCGGATCGAGTTATCGGGGGCGTCTGGAACAAAGTCGCCTATCGTGACGCACCCGCGGTTCGCCTTCGAAAACAACCGGCTGAATGGACGTATGGGCAAATTACCGATTTCGAGCTTCAGTCGTTTTTAGTAAAGGAGGAAGGCAAGGTCTTGGATTTTTCCATCTACAACGACGATTTTTCCATTCTTTTCCGCTTTTCTCTCTCCGACGGCCCGCTTTTCCGCCAAGAGGACGCTAATTGGCAATTCGAAGTGAGGTACGGCCAGGACGACTGGCTCGATATCGCACAATGGCTGTCCCTACATCCCGCTTCCTTTTTCGGAGCGGATAAATCGTCTTTCGAAGGCGTCAATGGTATGCCCGCCCCCTCAACGACCATTTCGGCGTTGGCAGACCGCGATATCGAAATACTCGACTGGTCGGGCTGTGAAATTCGCGCCGAGTTCGATGAGGTCAAGGCCAAGGGCTCGCGTACTGTGCATCAACATCTGGAACTATTTTTGCGAAGCCGATCTGATCTCGAAGTGTTGGTTTACGACCATCGGAGTGGAGAAGCCGCAGACTTCATTGCGCTGACGACTGGGGGCGATGGCGCAGTCAGCGTTTCGCTTTATCATTGCAAGGGGGCAGGCGGAGAGCCGAGTGGCGATCGCGTCAACGATGTGTATGAAGTCGCGTGCCAACTGCTGAAGTCAGTCGTCTTTTGTAATGCGTCTATCCTTTCTGAACATGTCGTACGAAGAATTAATCCTAGACATAAGCATCCATCTCGATTTATAGTTGGTGATCTGAAGAGATTGCAGCAACTTCTCCTAGATACTCAGTCTCACAGTATTAAGTTTCATATCTATGGCGTTCAGCCAGGTGTATCAAAATTGCTTATCGATGATCACCTTGCAGACCTGATGGCATTCGGCCTTGACTACGTACAAAACGGTGGGACGGCTCGTGGAGTCTGGCTCATCAGCCCGTAGCCATGGAACAGTCCATATCGCGGCGTCCGGGGAGATCGCTCGTGGGTGCCCTGAAAGCAGGGCACCATCGCTTCGGATTATTTATGCTCAAAACTGCTGCCAGGAAATGAATGCGCTATAACCCCCATGAGAACAGAAGGGGGTATAGGGAAGCAGAGTTTTGAGCACATGTCTGACCATAAATCGATGTTTGATCGTGACTATCTGCTCGCAAGCATTTTGCTATCGGGTCGGCATGCCGAGCCCGTCCTTTCGGTCGATTGCTGTTGGAGGAGGAGCTGAGACGCTCAAGGTCCCGTTCCATTTAGCATTTTGCGGAGAGAGCTGTGTCGAGCCTTGTAATTCTCGCCCTTCCGGTGGAGCATTCAGAGCGCCGGCGCGTCAGTTACGTCCGTTCAGTCCTCGGCAATAAATGAACGAAGGACATGTCGTGCTTGATCGCCACCCGAAGATCGGCGGCGGCTGTCGTTAGTTGAGTGAGCTGAGTGAAAATCAATTGTTCTTGCGCCTCAACTTGCGGACTTCCTTCCTGCCTCATTTTCTCGAGACGCGCCGAATAGACACTCATATTTTCGACGGCTTCCCGAATAGTCTCGATCCGGCTAGCGGGCTCTGAAGAAAAAACGAACGCCGCTTCGTTCAGCTTATCCAGGCGCTCATACGTAATTGGAACGATGTGGCCAGAATAGTAACTGTTCACGGTCTCAACGGTTATCTTTAGAGCCTCAGTGTACAGATCAAAGCGTCGATTGAACAAATTCAGTTTGAGTGTGTCGAACGCTAAGTCAGCCTGCAACTTGGCAACTTCTTTCGAAGCTTGCGCTACTCCTGAGTTCTGACGCGAAGTGCAACACCCCCCGCCGATTTGATATCGGCAAGGTTGTTCAAGACCTTAAGGAGTGTTGCCATGCGATCCTATTCGCATCTGTCGGAGGACGAAAGAGACCAGATCGGCGTTTTGCGGGCTGCGGGGCGGTCGATGGGCGCCATTGCCCGGGCGCTCGGTCGGGCGAAAGCCACCATCTCCCGGGAGCTGCAGCGGAACGCACTCCCTTTGGGCGGGTACTCGCCGCTTCACGCCGCCGGAGCCTATCAATTGCGCAGGCGGCGTGAAGCGATCCTCGAACGAGAGGCCGCCTTACGTCTGTTCGTGGGGGACCGGCTCGCCGAGGGATGGACGCCCGAACAGATCTCCGGTTGGTTGAAATCCGGGAATGAACCGCGGCTGCGGGCCATCGGCTGCGAGACAATCTACGCCTTCATCTATCGGACCGCACAGAAGGCCGCGGCCTTGTGGCGTTATCTGACGCGTCGCCACAAACGCCGTCGCCCGCGTCGCGCCAGAGCCTCGCGCGACACCATCAAGGATCGAGCGTCGATCCATGATCGTCCGAAGACCATTGAAAGCCGCGGCGAGGCCGGCCATTGGGAGGGCGACCTCATCATCTGCAAATGCGCACGGCCTGTGCTCGTCTTGCATGAGCGAAAGTCGCGGGTCACGCTCGCCGCGCGGCTCACAGGGAAAACCGCCGCAGAAACCATCTCAGCAATGCTCGCGGTGTTCGGCCGCATCGATCCTCACCTGCGAAGATCAATCACCTTCGACAACGACACCGCCTTCGCTCAGCACGCCCTGCTCCGGACCATGCGCGACATGACGACCTGGTTCTGCGACGCTTATGCCTCATGGCAAAAAGGCGGCATCGAAAACGCCAATGGACGCTTACGTCGATGGCTGCCGCGCCACCTGGATATCGACCGGACATCCGACCAAGACATCCAAGAGATCGTCCTCACGACCAACCTCACCCCCCGAAAATGCCTCGGGTTCAAGACGCCATTCCAAGCCTTGATTGCTGAGCTTGGAAAGGACGTTCAAATCCGCTTCTCTTAAACGCGTTGCGCTTCGCGACGGAATCCAGGACTTCAACTTGAGACGCCCCAATAGCAGCTTGGAGACCTTGCAGGCGAAACGCGAGCCAGCCCGCTACGATCGCGGCAATCACCGTAGCACCCGGACCCAAAAATTGTAGATACGTCGGTTGAACGGGCAACATCACCAAAAGTGAAATTCACAATTCCTCTCCATGCAAAATCAGAACTATCGTGTTAGATCCTGTGTAAATCATTCGTGAATGCCCGACCGAGTTGTTTGCATTGGAGCGACGGGAATGTCTTGGTTTTAATTCGACAATTTTCTGACTAATCGAGCCGAATGTTGTGTATAAAGCGGCGATCGTGATCAATAGACGTCCTGCATTAGGCTACGAACGCTCTTTATTCTTTCTCTCAACGCGCGGCCGCGGCAAATTGCAGGTCCAAATTCCAGGTCAAAGAATGTTTCCAACCTCGTCTTCACGCTTCGGAAGGCACAGGTCGTCCGTCATGATTTTCACAATGCGCCCGTTTGCAACTCTCAATCTTGTCCAAACGGCCATCGACAGGCTCCTCTTCCCCTCAACCGCCTTCCGAAGTTAGGCGGATCCACCCCCAGCACCCTTGCCAGCGCCGTCAGTCTCTCTTCATCGTTAACGCCTAATCGCCGTCACCACTCTCTTCTCGCGCTTTGCCTTTACCCACAACACGGTGGCGTCAGCTCATCTTCACACTTTCGTCGACGACGTTCTATCTCTCTCCGCAGCGACCATGCCCTTGAGGTCCTCATCTGCAACATCCTACCTCTCGCGGGATCGCACCAATTGTTCGCATCACGATCCCGTCCGCGTCGCCCAAATTTGTTTACCTCAGCGTAGAGGCCAGTGCTTTCGCGTCAGCAAGACGCTATCGTCGTTACGATAGGTATTGAAAAACTCATCATGTCCGAAGAGGGCATCGATGCCGGCCGCTTGATGAACAACGCCCCGAAAGACCTCGGAAAGCCATCGAACGATTGAGAGAGTATAGAACCGGCCATAGCTCTGAGCGTATTGAGATTGACCGGTTCGCTCCGAAGCGCTCGCGACATCGGACATAACGCCACCCTCTTCGTCCAAGAACCGAACGAATGCACTCGCCCCGATCACCTCAGCTGCTTGGTGCTGGACTTTAGCTTCCCTCGGGGTACCGCGGTAATGGCCTGCGAGGATGAGCTCAACGACCTCAGCCCACCATTTGCGAATAGGTTCATCCCCTGCTTTGAAATTGGAGTTGCCGATAGCTTCGAAGTTTGCATAGCGACCCTGCGAAGCGTCAGCAAAGGCGTCGAGGCATCTTACAATCGCTCCACAAATTTGATTGTCGGGTCTCGGAAACTGGAGCTTTAATTGGCGCTTCTCGGCAATTTGGTGGACTTGATTGATCAGGTCCTTGAGTTTGTGTCCGTATCGACGGAGCACCGCTTGGCTCGGTAACATTCCTCTATGCTCAATACTGTAGTCTGCGACAATGATAAGTTTGCCCAACCGCTCCATGCCAATGGATAGCGCAAAAAACGCAGTGTAGTATTCACCAAATGAATTACCATAGCTGGCGCGCCCGAGGGCGGTGGCTCCCGCACCGATGAGCTGGCTGACGAGGTGCGCCTCGCGGTGGAGCGCTTGCCACTCCGGCAACGCGAGGGGATCGCGATGCTTCGCCATTACGCACCCTCCGTGCTGATCTTCAAGAGTATGTCCCGAGGCAGGTTGCGTTTCCCCTCAACGACCTTCCCCAAATTTGCTGGATCGACCCCCAGCATATCCGCTAGCGCTGTCAGCCCAATCTCATTCCGTTTTGTCCTCAACCACGCGACAGCACCGACCGCTTCTGCCTCCGCTCGTTTGCGTCTGCCGACGATCCGCTCCGCCGCATCCGCCATGCGCTTGAGGTCCTCATCCGCGACCTCATCCCCGGCCCACGCCGCATCAATCGTCCGCATTGCGATGCCCGCCTCGCGCATCAGCTCTCGCTTTCCGACCGACTTGATCGCCGCGATCATGCGTCCGCGATCAAAGGAGGATGGTGGATAGGTGAGCACCGTATCCTGACCCTCGTTTCGTGCCTCATCCTCCTCCCACCCGTCACTTTCCTTGCCGATGTCCTCAAGGGTGTCGACAAAGACGTGACGCCGACGCAACACACCCTCCTCGTTCCAGCCGCCGCCGAGAAACTTGTATTCGGGCTGCCGGTGGTAATCGCGAAGGACGTCCGCGACGGTGCGCAGCCATTTCCTTGGCACGGCCTCCAGGCGATCCGAACTGCGGTCGAAGACGCGCCGCAAGGCTTTGTCGGTGTCACTCTCATACGGCGCGACCGGCCGCATCTGCTCAAACTTCGGGTCCCATTCGTGGGTCGGATCCTCTGTCGTCACGTCTTCTTGGCGTCGGGGGAAGAAGGTGAGGAGGAAATTGAACGGCTTGACCTGCTCGGCGTAAAGACGGCCGTTGTTGTATCGCTTGAACCAATTGAGCACCGCGGGACGCGTCGCGCTGTACCGGCTACGCGCGGGCTTCAACATCTCGCGCCGGTACGCGTAATCGACCTCGCTCGGCTTATCGCCGAGCGCCGCGGTTATGATCTGCTTCCAAACGTCCTCTTCCCAGGGTCTGACGCCGCTGTCTCGGTCGCCCCGGCCTTCTTCTTCGCCTCCGTAGGGAGGGGCACAATGACCGAGGCCGTGAGCCGACGCCTTCCGGATCAACGGCTTCCCATGCGGGTCCAAGTTGAAGAGGGCATATCGCTTCGCAGATATCGCGAAGCAGAACAGCGGCTCCAAGCCCTTCTCGGGTGAATAATTCTGGTCCTCCATCTCGAGGATCGAAACGACGCCCTTCTTCGGGTCCGCCTCATAAGGGTTGAGCGGAATGAACCAATCGCAGATCTTTTGCGCGTTCTGAACGAACTCGCCGAATGGACGCTTTTCGGTGTCAGCAAAAGCCATACTGTCGGTGTCGCAAAAGGCCCAATTCAAACCGTGCTCAAACGCTAGCCGCTCGGTTAGCGCAAGCATGAGCCGCGCGGCTCCAGTGATCAGCGTGGCGAGCAACGGATGATAGAAGCGTCCAGGCTGCTCACGCTTGGACGCTTCGACAATCCGCTTGCCTTGCGAAGTGAAGACGGCGAGCGGCTCGTTCCCTTCATCCGCATCCTCGACGTTCAGTTCGATGAAAATCCCATAGCTGGTCGCGTTTGCGAGGATCTTCAGCGCGAGCTGGTTCATGTCCAGGTTCTTGGTCTCCTGATCGTCCGGATCGCGGCGCTCAGCCTCCTTGAGGTCAGCTTTGACGCGCCGTCGCAGTTCGATCACACGCTTGTAGAAATCGTCTTTGTAAGGATCGACGGTGAACTCTTTTTCGCCTGCGACCCGTATCGGTTTTAGGTTCGGTTGGGGTGGCCTCGGTGAGAACGAAATTGCCCTCGCGACCTTCGGAGCCTGTCCAGTAAGCAGCTTCGAGGCCACGCAGTCCGCGAGCGTAAACCAAAGCGGACGGTCAGCCGACAGGTAGTTCACGCCGATGGTCGGCATGTCGCCGGACTTGCGTTCGGCTTTGATCCGCGGGGCATAGCGCGCCCGGACGGGAAAGATGTCGGCCTTTGGCTCGATCTGCACGAGTGTCGTTAGTTTCGTCCACGCGGCTGCGTGCTGCATGTCAGCGAGCTGAACCCTGTCGAGAAGGGCTTGGGTCTCGGCAGTGGCGTCTTCCTCTGTGACGCCCTGCGCAATGACGAACCGCCACAAAGCCATCAGTGTGCACACAGTGGGATACATCGAGGCGAAGTCGCAATAGAGTGCGGGAACGATAGTTCTGCGGATGTGGACCTCGGCGCGACCCCCAAAATACGAGCTCATGATCGCGCCGATTGTGGACGGGTCGAAATCCTTCTGGACCTCGCGCCACGGACGAATGCCCATTTGCTCGAGGTAAGCCTTGCCAAGCCCGGCTTCGGAAAAAATCCGCTGCGGCGGCGTCAGGAATAGACGATGTTGACTGTACCGACGGACCAAGGCCTCGTAGCATTGAAGTGTCGTTTCCGTGTCGTTGACCGCGTAGTCAATGAACTCCGGATCGATCACCCGCCCGAAGTCTGAAAAGTCGCCCTTATGCTTGACGCCCAGATACCGCGCGAGGCTGCCGAGCCTATGAGAGGTGCTGGTCAGGGCGGCGGCGAGGGTCTTCACGTCGAGAAAGTTGCCGCTCTGAAACGCTACACGTTCACCCCTGCGGCGCTGGCTCCGAGCTGCTTCCTGCTGCGCTGGTTTAGCAAACTTGAAAAACGCCGAACGGCTATTGAGGTGCTTCACTCGCAGCCGCGGCTGATCGTCGAAGGGTGAGAGCTGGAAGGAGAACCCTCCGACCATGAACCGATCCGCCGGCTTCAAAGGTTCTCCGGCCCAAATTTCGTCTTTCGTCCGTGCTGCTCGCGAAATCCGCGCCGCTGCATGACCGATGGCTAAACGCGACAGGTCGAACGGCAGGTTGAACCCAACGACTAGGCCTCCTGCCTTGAACGCAACCGGCAGAAAAATCTTATGGACGAAGTCCGAGACACTGAGCGGCTCTGCGCACCGATGTTTCGGCGCTTCGGCTCTCAGCGTGTTGAGTTCGGCAGGAGTGACCTTGTCGAAGAACAAACCCTTCTCTTCGAGCCTTCCCTTTTCCCAGAGCTGATAGGTTCCGAAACGCAGCCGCTGACTTTCGTCCGTCATCGTCTCGGTATCGAAGACGAGCAGCCATCTCGGGGTCTTCGGAGCCTTCGATCGCGGCTCTTTGGTCGCGACTTCGCAATAGGCCCTGAGAAGAATGGGACGCCGCTCCGGTTCGGGGACGGCGTCCCTGGTGTTGTCAAGGGAATTTGAGGTCTGCTCCATAACCCTGTCTGGCGAGTTCGATCAGATATTCGCCGAACCGTCTAAACGTGTCGCACATCAACTCAAAATATTCCGCGACCGACAAGAGCCAGCGACCGATCACCTCGAAAATATTACGGGGATTGTCGGTGGGAGGCGGTTCCTCGCGCTGGAGTGGGTGGCGTTTTTGATGGCAATTTTCGTGAAGAGGCCAAACAAGATCGCCGTGCTTTTGGCCGATCATGTGGTCGTCCTCCTTGTCGTTCCCGAGTTCGTCACCGCAGAAGAGACAGACCTCGTTATGTATGCCGTCTAGTCGTTCCTTTTTGTTCTTTACGGCAGCCCGAAAGAGTTTCCTTTGTAGAGGGGTCATGACGCAATCCTTTCACTGATCCGATATTGCTCGGGGATCACCGCTTCATCGCGATGATCGAGTTCGTAGAGGGTGTTTTCGTCGAGCTCGAACGGATAGAATTTCCCGTTCCTGTCGCGAGCGCCCTTGCCGGCGAACGGTGCGAGAAAGTTGACCGCGCCTGAGCGGAGGAAGACCTTTACGGCTTGCATGTAGCGGGCAGCTTTTGACGTTTGCTCGCTGGTCATCCACGGGATCACGACAGATCCGTTCGAGTAGAACGGGAATTGCCGCAGGCGGTCGTCGACGATCTTCCACCGTCCTTTCTCGCGGATCGCTGCGGTCGTCTCCTTGAGATAAGTCCGCAAACGCTCCTGGCTCATCCGGTAGTGGTTCGACGCGCCTCGCAGAGAGCTGCCCCGCCGCATCATCCTCAGCGCCTGCTCTTCTCGGCTGTAGGGGTCGACCGTTTTCGCCGACGGAGGTTTTTGCCGCTCGCCAGCTCTGGGATGGCCTCGCGCGGCCGAGCGGCTCAATCCTTTTTGCGTCGCGAGCGCAATGCGTCTCGCGTATTCCTTCCGGTAGTCTCTTTGGCCCTTGGCCATCGTTTTATCTCCGCGCGCGAAATTGCGCGGGAGTTCAAATACCGAGGGGCAAGAGCGCGATTTATGCGCCGAAATGTAAGCTGTAAGACTGCCGGATGGTCCTCACCCCGAAAGACGTTATCGACGAGCTCGCCAAGACTGGGCGTCATGTCGAACCGCGCACGCTTACGGATTGGCGACGCCGAGGGCTTCTGCCGAAGCTAAGCGAAAGGGGCCGGGGACATGGAAAAGGAAAGGCCTACTTTTGGGCCGACGCGGACATTCTTGATCGGGTGGCGTTGGTCGCCGATCTGCCCAGCTGGGAGACAGATAGAACGATCCTGGCGCTGTGGTTTTGCGGGTTCGAAGTCCCTCCAGAGCAGATGAAGAAGGCTTGGCTCCAAGCGATTGAGCGCGTCTCGCGTCAGGTCGCAAAACAAGATATGGATGCGCCATTCGATAATTCCGTTCAACTATCTTATTTTGAACGATTAGAGGACGCTCTCCACAATATCGCGACTTCAATAACACGGCAGAAAAAGGCCGAAGGCGACGCGATGAGTGAATTTTCCTATGAGTTGGCTCAATTAGGCTTCTCGTTTGTGCTCGCTAGTCCCGTATCAGACGATTTCGAAGAAGAACTTGAATATATTAATTATCATATGACGAAATACAAACCGCCATTTGAACAAAATAACGACTATCAATTTCCTGAGATTGATCCTGCATTTATTTTATCCATACGGAAATTCACGAATATATTCGAAATTCGAAAGGCCGTTCAAATGGCGACCACAAAACAAATCGAGACGGCACAATTCATATGGAAAACCGGCTGTCGGGTGATCGCTCAGATGTGGCCGGAAGAACCAATCTCCGAGTTGGGATTAACGATCGCCCGGCGCGGTCAAGGCGCTTTCGGGCCGATGACCCAATCGTTGATCGTCGTTGCGCTGCAGACCGAGGGGCAAGCTGCCTTGGTTCGAATATTTGAACTCCTCGCCGCTGGTGCAGACCAGCTTGAGGCTGCGCGTGAATGCGGGGTGTGGACGGGTCCCGAGGGCGCGCAACAGTTTTGGACTGAAAGCCGGCCCCATCCCCTGGAGCAGATGGAAGGTCTTTGGCTGGAATTCTGGGAAGGGATTGATCTCCCTGCGTCTCCGCAAAAATGAGGAGCGGGATCACGAAAAATTGGGCTTATTTGGCTCGGAAAATTCTAGCGCGATAACCTCGTCTGGACTACGATCGGTCGGGAAAATTCTGCGCAACTGGGCGGCGCATGAAATCAATTACAAAACGAAAGCCGACGGTCACCGCGCCTGCAGTCCACCCGCAGAGCGCCTGGGCGACACGCAGCGAAATTTGGCGAAGCCGTGTCGAGCGGGCTTCGATCCGTCGCACCAAGCGCGCAAGGCCACATCCCGCACTGATCCTCGCCGGCCATGGCGTGCTGCTTCGCATTCGTGGCGGCGCGCTCGAAATTCAAAATGGGCTCACCCATTATCCTCAGCGGCGAGAGACCTATTTGTTTTTCCGCGGCGACGCCGATTTACCCGAGCGAATTATCCTTTTGGACTGTGACGGCAGCGTCTCCTTTGAGGTTTTGTCATGGCTCAACGAGCAAAAAGTCAGCCTGATCCGAATTGATTGGAAAGGCGACATCGTTTGTGTCGCCGGCGCGTCTGGGTATTCGGCCAATCCATTTCGCGTCAGATGGCAATTGGATACTCGCGATAATCCAGGCCTTCGAATTGAATATTGCCGCTCGATTATTTCGCAGAAAATAGAGGCGAGCGTTTTGACGCTGGAAAAGTCAATCCGCCGCTCTGAAAAATGGGAACGGGCAATTTCGGCAGCCTATGCGGCATTGACGCGGCTCGATGAACGCGAACCCAATTCCATTGTCGAATTGCGGGCATTGGAGGCCAATTGCGCGGCGGCCTATTTCCGCGCTTGGCAAGGCATACCCATTAAATGGCGCGGAACGAGCCGTAGGCCAATTCCAGACAATTGGACCTCAATCCAGCAACGCTCTTCGCCATTCCATTTGGCGGGCAATCGCAATGCGGCGCACCCCGTCAACGCAATTTTGAATTACGCCTATACAGTTCTCGAAAGCGAGATACGGATCAAGGCCATTAGCGAGGGGTATGATCCAACAATCGGGATCATGCACCAGGGCCGGGACGGTTCGTCAAAATTCGTGTTCGACCTAATGGAGCCGGAACGCCCAAAAGTTGATCAAGCCGTCTTGGAATTCGTCAAAGCGACGGTCTTCGATCCGGCGGATTTCACGATCAGAAGCGATGGGGTTTGTAGGCTCAATCCGGAAATGGCCCGGATGGTGGTAACAATAACCGCGGCCAGGACCGGCGGTGCGCTTCCTTCACCAAGCGGCCGCTGACCACGACGCGGCGGGCCGACGTATCTCGAACTCGGGCCGTGTAATACTCAAGCGCGATTGCGGGACTAAAACATGGCCACCACTTCGGAACTCGTCGAGGGAATTTGCAGGCTAATTGCATCCAGCCCCACGCCAATTCCTACGGCGTTCATGAACCATGGGGTTGATGAGACGGCGGCCATCATTGGTGCAGTCGTGGAGCGTTGCGCCCGAGACAACATTGCCCTGACCGAGATCTTCATTGATCCCGAACTCGCGGAACTTCTTGGCCTTGTGGATGGCGGACAGCTGCCGCACGGGTCCAGGCCGACGGTTCGATGCGAGGCTGGACTTGGGCGTCAGGTGCGTTTTCAAAAGGCTTAAACGAGCTAACAACGCTCATCGAGACATCTATAGCCGGGCGACGCGTCCCGTGGTCGTCAGTGAAGATGGGATGGGGACTTTGGCGCTTATCTGACCTTTCTGAGAAAAGCGCGGTACTGCAGGCCATGGCCGAGTATGATCAGCTTGGTCGAGATGCATTTTTGGCGCGTTACGGATACGGGCCCGCCCGATCCTTCTTTGTGGTTCACGACGGCAAACGATACGACAGCAAGGCGCTTGCAGGCGTAGCGGTCGGCAAACAGTTTCCGACTTCCGGGCCGCTCACTGCCTCCGAATTCAGCGGTGGCGAAGCGACCGTGAAAGCCAAGCTTGAACAACTGGGGTTCGAATTGGTCGGCCCGCTACAAGCAACAACGATAACCGCTCGAGACGTCCAGCTTGTACGTGAGAGCCGATCCAAACCCAGATACTCCGACATCTCGGTCGAAGAGCATCAGGCCTACGAGCGAATTACAGCAGCGCTCGGAAGCCTCGGGGTCCTTGTTGCTACGACCCTTGGCGAGCGCTCGCGATATCAGGTGCGACTGACCTCTGGGTTTCACCTCGCGAGCGGAGTGAGGGGTGCGATACCCAAGGATCTATGGTTTGGTGTCTGCCGAACCGAAAACGTGGAGGAATTTCTCGGCAATCCCCAACTGTTCATGATCGTCTCAGGACGCGAGCCATTCGCGGGCGTGGAATTCGGCTTCGCTGCGGCCACTCATCCCGCCGACTTCAGCAATCAGGCCATCAAACAGGCTCTTAGAAGCGCTGCGCCTAAGATCTACAGTCGCCTGCCGCCGCCTCGAAGCGAAGCAGCCAATGTCCTAGCGAGACGGCTTGGCAGACGGGTGGAACTACCAAAGGAAATCGCGCCTCGAACCTGGGCGCTCTGACTTTCCAAATCTCGATGCGTGGCTTGAGTATCTAAAGTCTTCAGCCGGCGCAGAGACGGGTGGTGGCTGCATCAGCCGCTACTTAGGAGGGGACGGATTGGATGATGCCAAGCTAGAAGAGATTGTTCAGGAAATGGCCGAGGACTTTCGCCCGCTCATGGAAACGGTTCTCGCGACTGGATCGGCCACCTCCTCAAGACTGGTGCAGCCTGAGCAACTCGAAGGTCATTCCTTCTGCCGAATTGCTGACGAAGGCCCTTCGACGATTTGCCGAAGTGAGAGGCTCGCCCTTTCGTGAAACACCGGATCTTTGGGACAGCCTAAACGAGCTGCAGGCCCGTTTAGAAAACCTATCATGCGTGCAGAAGCGACCTAACATTCTTGTCAGGTGGAGCCTTGGAAGAGGAGTTTGGGCTAAGGTCCCTTGGATCGCGCTGATGAACAGGCGTGTGACCACCAGCACCCAGACTGGGGTCTACATCGTCATTCTAATCGCAGAGGACCTGTCGACCGTGTACCTCACCCTGAACCAGGGGATGACCGACCTGGTCGAAGAGCTGGGACAGAAAGCAGCGTCGCGGACACTTGTCGAGCGCTCAATTGCCTATCAGGCGCAGGTTTCTGAACTAAAGGACCTCGGGTTCGTCATCGGCAACAACGTTGATCTCAAGACGGATAGCTGGCGACCGAAAAACTATGAGGCGAGCACCATCGCCTACGCAAAATTTGACGCTGGCGACCTTCCAACGGATGAACGTGTTGAGGAGCTCCTCAACGGTCTACTCAGCGCCTACGATCGCCTCGTAGAGGAGCCTAAAATTCCGGAGGATGATAAGACCCCGGCACCCGTAATTTTATCAGAGCCGAAGCAAGTCGAAGAACAACCGTACGGAGTGGATGACGCGATGTCCGGCTTGTTCCTGCCAAAGGACGAGTTTGAGCGGATCCTCTCGATTTGGCGTATCAAGAAGAACATTATCCTGCAGGGCCCGCCGGGCGTGGGTAAGACATTTGTCGGCAAGCGTCTCGCCTACGCCCTAATGAAATACCAGGCACCGAGCCGGGTCGAGACAGTTCAGTTCCATCAGTCCTATGCATACGAGGACTTCGTACAAGGCTATCGCCCGACACCAGGCGGAAGCTTTGTCCTCAGGGATGGGATCTTTGTCCGCTTTCGGAACGCCGCTTTGGCAGACCCAAACAATGACTACGTTTTGATCATCGATGAGATCAATCGTGGCAACCTGTCAAAGATTTTTGGGGAGCTCATGATGCTTATCGAGTTCGATAAGCGCAATTCAAGTTGGAGTACCCGTCTTGCATATGCGCAGCAGAGCGATCCGCAATTTTATGTGCCTGAAAATTTGTATATCATTGGGATGATGAACACGGCCGACCGTTCCCTAACCCGATTTGATTATGCGTTCCGACGGAGGTTTGCCTTCATTACGCTAAATCCCGAATTCAATAGCTTTGCGTTTACCCCGGCCCTACAAAATGCTGGTGTTCCCCACGGGCTGATAGCTGCGATTATCGCTCGGATGAAGGCTCTTAATGACGCAATCGCGTCCGACGTCGTGAACCTTGGACGCGGTTTTCAGATTGGACATAGTTTCTTCGTACCCCGTGAAATCAATGGGTATTTCTTAGGTTGGTACGAACAAATAATCGAGACCGAAATTCGACCGCTGCTCGAAGAATATTGGTTTGACGACGCAGACAAAGTTCGTCAGTGGGAAGACCGATTGCTAGAAGCGGTTAAATGAGTATTCCAGTAAGGAATTTATATTATTTATTTTGTTATGCATGGGCGCGATTTCCTAAGGGAGAAATGATTGACGTTGGCATTGACGACTGCCCGGACCTGCCTAATCTCTTTGCCCGGATCTTGATCAATGGAATGCATCGATTAATACGCCGAGGGCTCAACCAAGGATACATCACAAGTGAGGACGAGACGAGCTGTCCTCGGGGTCGGATAAGCCTAGATAAGACCATCAAGGAGCAGACGTTCATTCGGGGTACGCTCGTTTGCCAGTTTGATGAGCTTCGCCGGGACATCCTTGAAAACCGCATTTTGAAGGCTACTGCGAGGGATCTTGCTCGAGCCAAAAACATCGATGCAAAGGTCGGGCACGAGCTCAGGGTCATTTGCCGGCAGCTCGCCGATGTCGCCGATATCCGGCTAAATCTGGAGGTTTTCCGAGGCGTCTCCATCCATCGAAATAACTCTCATTATGCACTCTTGCTGCGTGTGAGCTATTTCGTATATCAAGAATTACTGCCATCCAGCACCGGCTCCGGGTCGCGATTTCACGATATCCTTAAAGACGAAGAGAAAATGTCTCGGGTTTTCGAGGAATTCCTGCGCAATTTTTATTATTACGAACAAGACGAATATCGGGTCGCCCGCGAGGAGATGGTTTGGGATGCTCAAGAGATATCAGTATCTGAACACAGTATGCTGCCTGTTATGCGGACGGACATCACGTTGCGATCAAAACAGACGATATTGATTTTCGATGCAAAATATTATGCTAACCCGTTTCCGATTTCGTATGGCAGGAAGAAAATCCAGTCAGCTCATCTTTATCAGCTGTATGCGTACTTGAGACACGCAAAAATTGAGACACCCGAGCGGCTAGTTGCGGGAGCACTCATATATGCTTCCGCTGGCGACCCAATCTTCAAGCAGTATCAAATCGATGGGGTTCCGGTAAAAATCCTCGCCGTGGATTTGAGTGTCCCCTGGCCCCAAATTCGCAATACGCTTCTCGGAGTGCTGGATTTTTCTGTTGAGTTTTTGCTGAGCGAGGCCACGACAAGTGCCGGAGCTCAAAGATGGTCGATGTGAAAGGATGCCGGAGTGAGCCAAAAGCTCGAGCCTTTGCTCAATGCACACCGTACACGCTTTCGGTGATGGGGCCCCAACTCCATGATCACTAAGAAACTCTTCCTAGCCTCTTCCGCTGAACTTAAAGAGGACCGGAGGGAGTTCGAGATTTTTATTGGCCGCAAGAACAAAGATTGGATCGCCAAAGGCGTCTTCCTCGAGTTGGTGATATGGGAGGATTTTCTGGACGCGGTTTCTCAAACGCGCCTGCAGGATGAATACAAGAAGGCGATCCGCGACTGCGACCTCTTTGTCATGCTTTTCTGGACGAAGGTAGGCCAATACACCGAGGAGGAGTTCGAGACCGCCTTTGGGCAATTTAAATCTACGAACAGACCGTTCATATTCACATATTTCAAGAATGCGGAGATCAATGTCGCCAGCGCCAACAAGAAGGACTTGATGAGCCTGTGGGCATTCCAGGATAAGCTAGGCACGCTTGGTCACTTCTACACGGCCTACAAAAACGTCGATGAATTGAAGTTTAAGTTCACCCAGCAGCTCGACAAGCTTGCCGCAAGCGGTTTCGTCGAGATCGATCCTGAAAAAGAGCGCTCTGCCTCCTCTCCAAGTGTTCAAATCAATACAACCCTGACCGGAGGTATTGTCGGCGTCGCTGGCGCGCAGAACGTATCGATAGGCTCTTTGCACGTTGGCGCGGCGAGGGCGATCGAACGCTCTCGACGCGAGAGGTTGGAGGGGGAGACGCGCATCGGCGCTGCGCATTCACCGAAGCACGTCGCGAAGGATCGGCCCGGTCCGCTAAACCTAGATCTTTCGATCACCCAGATGCAAAATCTTGCGTCGACACGTAGCGCTTCCCTCTCGGCCCGCGCCTCCGAAACGGAGGCTCAGAAACCTGCCGAAAGTGTTCATTCGACCGGTTTCGTCGAAGAGATCGTCGATTGCTCGGTCTTTGGTCCGCCCGCCGCACCGTCCGGTGCGACGGTCCTAATCCAGGTGTTCTTGCATCTCGCGAGCCAAGCACAACGCGCAAACTTTCTCGCGACCGCGATGGACGCGATTGCCAAACTAAAGGGAACGAAGGCTCTGGACATCTCCGTTAGGCCGGGAGCTCGCGTCGACATTGTTTTTACCGCGATCGGGCTCGGCGTCGATGAGCCGGTCCAAAGCGTTGTTTGGCGGGGAGAGCCCACGTACTGCCAATTCCTTGTGACGATCCCCTCAGGAACGAATGGGCAGAGCTTCTTCGCAACCATACGCGTTAGCGTCGAAACAAAACTAATCGGCTCGATCAAATTCCGCCTCTCCTCGGACGACACCGCGTCTCGACCGACCTCGGAGCCGTTGGGCAATAATGCAAAGTCGTACAAGTATGCATTTGTGTCTTACGCTGCCAAAGATCGCGACGAGGTCCTGAAGCGGGTACAAATGCTCGAGGTCGTGAGGACGAAATTCTTTCAGGATATCCTGTCGCTGGACCCTGGTGATCGTTGGGAGAGGAGGTTGTACGAAAATATCGATCAGTGTGACCTATTTCTCCTGTTCTGGTCACAGGCGGCGAAAAGTTCTGCTTGGGTAATTAAGGAAGCAGAGTACGCGCTCAAGCGTCAACAGGTAGATCCAAAGCGGGAACCAGATCTCGTCCCGGTCGTGCTGGAGCAGAACGTGCTCCCACCACCGAGCCTGTCGGCATTCCATTTTAACGATCGCATTGGGTACCTGGTTTCACAAACGCGAAGCAATGCAAATACGAGCCGTAGTGTGTTCGGAGTAGCGAACGCACAGGACGTGCACATCGGCAGTCAGACCTTCATCAGCAATTTCTATAGCGCGGCACCGCAAGCCGAGATCGCACGGCCAAGCGGACCCATTCCGCCTTGTCCGTACCCGGGTCTAGCTTACTTCGGGCCGAACGACGCCTCTCGCTTTTTCGGGCGCGAGCGAGCAGTCGAGGCGCTAGAAGAGGCAGTTAGCAAGCGGAGCTTCACGGCACTGGTCGGAGCATCAGGCAGCGGCAAATCATCTGTCGTTCTTGCTGGTCTCGCGCCTTTGCTTGAGGCTCAAGGGGGCTGGCGCTCAACCTATTTTCGGATCGGAACTGAGCCGGACAAAAATCCATTCGCAGCACTCGCTCGTGGTCTTTCGCCCATGCTCGGAGACGGAGACGTCGTAGATCGAATGACGCGAGCTCAGAAACTCGCGAATAGTTTGGCCTCTGGTGACATTTCCCTCGCTTATGTCGTTGGGCAATGTCGCGCAGCGAACGCTGGAAAACGCATCCTTCTCATCGCCGACCAGTTCGAAGAGGTGTTCACACTCGTTTCGAATGACGGGGTGCGCAATCGCTTCATCGACGCGCTGATCGCCGCATTTCAAGATGCGGCTCAGGGCGCAGCAGCGAACGTGTGTCTTGTGCTGACGTTGCGTGCCGACTTCGTCAGTCAGGCCATCAACTATCGCCCACTTGCGGACAAGCTGAAGGACCGGGTTGAATATTTGGGTGCAATGACGCGCGACGAACTATGCAAGGCTATTGTGGAGCCTGCAAAGGCTGTAGGGGTCGAGTTCGAGCCTGGCCTCGTGAACACGATCCTCGATGACGTCGAGAAGCGTCCAGGCACGTTACCGCTTCTGCAATTCGCGTTGCGCGAAATGTGGGGACGGCTCAAGACGCCGCTGATGACACGTGCCGACTATGACGCGATTGAAGGCGTCGAGGGCGCGTTGGCGAAGCGGGCGCAGGCGATATTCGACGAAGCAACACAGGACGGAAAGGATGAACCGCAGGTTGCCCTCTTTCGCCGGCTGTTCACGCGCCTCGTAACACTCGGTGAAGGTGCAGAGGACACCCGCCGGATTGTTGCACGGGAGGAGCTCGGTTCGGAAGCGTGGGCACTCGCGCAGAGGCTGGCTGGTGAGGACAACCGTCTTGTTGTCACTGCGGCGACCTCGGGACAAGAAACGGCCGAGGTAGTCCACGAGGCTTTGATCCGGAATTGGCCTGAACTGATCCAATGGGTAAACCGCGACCGCGCGTTTATCTCCTGGCGCAATCAGTTAAGGCCTCGCATTCGCGAGTGGCGCGCCGATCCCGATGATGACGGCACATTTTTGCGCGGAAGATCCCTCGAAGTAGCCGAAGAGTGGGTCGCGGCGCGTACCAGTGAAATTAATGACGAAGAAAGAACGTTTGTTTCAAGGAGCGCTAGTTTCAGGAATGGAGAAAAAAGGCGGACGAACGAAGAGCTAAATAGAAAGCTAGATGGACGAGCTTTCGACGCTCTTGCAGAATTGCGTAATCACATTTTTCGTAATTCTATATTGGTTTTTCTAATTGCAGTCGCCCAATCTGTGACTGTTTTATCCCATTTTGAATTTCCTCACTCTGTTCCTCCTCAGAATTTGATCGTTCTCGGATTGATTTGTACATTTACTATTTTACTCCCTCTAATATTTGGATTTATATCTATCGGTCGCGATTGGTTTTCAAAAAAACAAACGGGGATATACTGTACATTAAGACTGTTTTCCAATGTAACTCCGGAGGCAGGACGAAATTCTATTCGCTACTATTTTTCACTTTGGTTCTTGTCTTATATAATATATACTACTACGGTATATATATTATTAGACGCGCCGATTAATTTAAAATTTCACCTAGAAGGAACAATATTGATAGCTATTGGCTTGTCATCATTATATTCAGGTATTTATACTGTTATCATAGCAATTATAATGAATAAGCACGTGGCGTCTGAGCGTGACCTTGGTTTTTTCGACCGTATTATCGACGGGGCGATAGTTACGATTATCTTCTTGGTTGCCCAAATAGTGCAATACACTCTGATAGAGCTGTGGTCGTACGTCTCTTCGTCACCTAGCGTATTTCGTGCGTCGCCTCTTATGTTGTCTGACTTCCCTCTTATATTCTCCGGTGCACCTCTCACCGGTCCGCCTTTCATATTGATTGTCATTTGTGCTTTTGTGGTTGGCACGTACCTGCCAGTGACGGCCTCACGGAACCTGAAGCGAGCGAAAAGCGTCCTGGATCAATGTTCTGCGGACGGGCGACTGCTTAGCTGAGGTAGGTCCCAGCCGATCGCCAGACGTCGCTGTCGCGACCGCCGCACAGATTTGGTCAAGAATGTGCTCACGATCCGACTTCCCTATACCCCCCCCATGAGAACAGAAGTGGAACATTGGCCCGGGCCGGTCAAGGCTCTTGGCCGCAGAGCCTCAGGCAGGCCTCAGGGCACCAAGCCTATCACCTCCACCAACTGACATGCGAGCATGCATTTCCATGTTAGCACCCGCGCGGAAGCGGGTGTCAGGCTTTCCAGAATGGTAGGTGGGCGTATTCGATATAACCGCTATGCCTGCCCTCACGGAAGCGGGGTGCGGTTGAAAGGCGGGGTTACGCTGCCGGCGAGGCGCGTGTTGCGGTGCGGTAAGAAGGACGGTATAGGAAAGCAACTGCCTTTTTTATGTACTTGCGAATATTTGGGCTGTGTTTTAGAGGTTGGGGCTGTTGTTATGAATACGTTATGAAAACTTTGGAGACGAAAGCAATGGGGATTTGCTTTGGGGTGTACTTGAGAAAGTGTCTACAGAAAAAGCGTTGGTGGGTAGGGTGGGTAATATGCTACCCCTTTTTTTCTTGTTTTTATTTGGATTTGTTTGATTTTATTTGGAGCGAGTTCGCCCGCTGGTTAAATCAGCGGCCCGCGCGTGGATAGTCCCCGTGCGCTCGGCGCATTGTCCCCTCCGTCAACCGGAGGCACAATGCTCCAATGTCCCTCGCTCCCTTCTCCTCGCCCCGCGCCGCTCCGGAGCCTCTGACCTTCCGCGAGGCGCGCGACCGCCTGCTTGAGCTCGGCCATGACTATCACGGCGCGCGCGCCGCCTTCTCCTGGCCCCGTCCGCGCGAGTTCAACTGGGCGCTCGAATGGTTCGACGCCGAGCTCGCCGCGGGAGAGCACGGGGACAAGATCGCCCTGAAAGTCATCGGCGATCGCGTCGAGACGCGGACGTTCGCCGATCTCCGCCTGGAATCGTCGCGCCTCGCTAACGGCCTGCGGTCGCTTGGCGCCAAGCGCGGCGATCGGCTGTTGATGATGCTGGGCGTCGTTCCAGAACTGTGGGCGACGATGCTCGCGGCGATGAAGCTTGGCCTTGTGCTGATCCCGGCGATGCCGACGTTGGGCCAAGCCGACATCGCCGACAGGCTCGAACGCGGTCAGGCGAAATATCTGGTCGCGCATGGGCACGACGCGGAGAAATTCGCTGGCTTGGCTGAGGGCGTGCAGCGGATCGCGGTCGGCTCGGCCCCACCCGGTTGGCGGCGCTACGCCACGCTTCTGGGCAGCCAGTTCTTCACGCCCGACGGCCCGACCAAGGCCGACGACCCGATGCTGCTCTATTTCACCTCGGGCACGACCGCGCGCTCGAAGCTAGTGGTGCATACCCACGCGAGCTATCCGATTGGGCATCTCTCGACGATGTATGGGCTGGGTCTGAGACCCGGCGACGCGCATCTCAACATTTCCTCGCCCGGCTGGGCCAAGCACGCCTGGTCGAGCTTCTTCGCGCCTTGGAACGCCGGCGCGACGATCCTTGCGCTTAGCCAGCGCTTCGAGCCTCGCACCGCCCTCGACGCCCTGGTCGAGCACCAGGTCACGGTGTTCTGCGCCCCGCCGACCGTGTGGCGAATGCTGATCCAGCACGACCTGAGGCATTGGAAGGTCGCGTTGCGCGAGGTCAACGCCGCGGGCGAGCCGGTCAACCCGGAGATCATCGAGCAGGTGAGGCGAGCCTGGGGTCTGAGCCTACGCGATTCCTACGGGCAGACCGAGACCACCATGATGATCGGCAATTCGCCCGGTGAGCGCGTCGTTCCCGGCTCGATGGGGCGGCCGTTGCCGGGTTATCGCGTCGCGCTCATCGACGCCGACGGGCTCGAGAGCGACACTGGCGAGATCGCGCTTCCGCTGCGTCCGCGCCCCGTTGGTCTCATGAGCGGCTACCAGAACGAGCATGGGCAACTCATGCCCATCGAGGGCGAATATTATAAGACCGGCGACGTCGCGTCGCGCGATGCCGATGGCTACATCACGTTCATCGGCCGAGCCGACGATGTGTTCAAGTCCAGCGACTATCGCTTGAGCCCGTTCGAGCTCGAGAGCGTTCTCATCGAACATCCGGCGATTGCCGAGGCCGCCGTCGTGCCGGCGCCCGATCCGGTGCGCTACACGATCGCCAAAGGCTATGTCGCGCTCGCGCAAGGGCATCGCCCCAACCGTGAGACGGCGGCGGCGATCTTCAAGCATATGCGCGGGCGCCTCTCGGCCTACAAACTCGTGCGCCGGCTTGAATTCTATGAACTGCCCAAGACCGTATCGGGCAAGATCCGGCGCGTGGAGCTTCGCCAGCGGGAAAGTGCGCTCGCCGAGCGCGGCGAACGCGCGGAGGCGGAATTCCGGATCGAAGACTTTCCGGAGGGGTGACACAAACGAAAATGGCCCCGCCAGGGAGGGGGCGGGGCCGGAAAGCCAAGGAAGGGAGACCCTGGCCTCACATCGCGGTCAGCGAGCCGTGGCCTTTCGGGGTCGTCATGCCTTCGCAGGTGCCCTTGGCGACATATTTCCAGTGGGCGGGATCGTAGTCGACGGTCGAGGTGCCCGCGCAGCTCGTGCCGACGCCGGCGGCGCAATCGTTCTTGCCGGCGAGCGCGACGCCGTAGCACTTGTCGGCGCCTGGCTGGGCGGGGGCAGGGCCAGCCTTCGCGGAAATGGCGAGCGCGGCGGCGAGCGAGCAGGCGAGGGTGGCGGCGGAGATGGCGTTTCTGGCGTTCATGGAGGTCAATCCTCAGTCTGAGCAATACCTTAGGTTCGGCCGCGGCAGCAGCCTCGCCGTTTCAGGAAGCCTTGGCGGCTCCTGCACCGAGTACGTCTCCGCGCTCACGAGGTTACCGGAGAGTAATGTCACGAATCCGTGAACACACATAGGCCTCGTGGCCTTTGGCCGCTTGAAACGCGGCCGATTGGGGCCAAATATTGGCAAGCGCCGTCGAGAGGGCGCATCCCATGACCGAATCCACCCACGTCGTTTGTCCCCATTGCTCTGCGGTCAACCGCATCCCCGCGGACCGTCCTGCCTCCGAGGCAAAGTGCGGGGCCTGCAAGGCGAGCCTGTTCACGGGCGAGCCGATCGCGCTGACCACCAAGACCTTTGACAAGCATGTCGAGCGCAACGACATGCCGCTCATCGTCGACTTCTGGGCGCCCTGGTGCGGACCGTGTCGCGCGATGGCGCCGATCTTCGACCGCGCCGCCAAGGAGCTTGAGCCCCGCGCCCGCTTCGCCAAGGTCAACGTCGACGAGGAGCCTGGGATCGCGGCGCGCTTTGGCATCCGAGGCATTCCGACGCTAATCGCGTTCGAAAAGGGCAAGGTGGTCAAGCAGCACTCTGGGCTGGTCGATCTCAGTTTTCTAAAAAGCCTCGCGCATTGAGGCGCGTGGCTCGGCCTGCGAGCAGTTCTTTATGAATTTGGCGCACTAGCGTCCGCTTGCCCTTTTTGGCTCACTAGCGGCATAAGGCCCGGCCCGAGGCGTTCCCTCGCGTCCTGATTCTTGTTGAGCCTGTCCAATGCGTCTTTCCCGTTATTTCCTGCCCATTCTGAAGGAGACGCCGAAGGAGGCTGAAATCGTCTCGCACCGGCTGATGCTGCGCGCGGGCATGATCCGACAGGAGGCGGCGGGCAGCTACGCCTGGTTGCCGTTGGGCGTTCGGGTGCTGCACAAGATCTGCGCCATCATCCGCGAGGAGCAGAATCGCGCCGGCGCGATCGAGGTCTTGATGCCGACCATCCAGTCGGCGGATTTGTGGCGCGAATCCGGGCGCTACGACGATTACGGCAAGGAGATGCTGCGCATCCGCGACCGGCACGATCGCGACATGCTGTACGGACCGACCAACGAGGAGATGATCACCGAGATCTTCCGGGCTTCGGTGCGCTCCTACAAGGATCTGCCGCTTAATCTCTATCACATACAGTGGAAGTTCCGCGACGAAGTGCGGCCGCGCTTCGGCGTGATGCGGTCGCGTGAGTTTCTCATGAAGGACGCCTATACCTTCGACCTCGATCTGGCTGGCGCGCGCCATTCCTACAACAAGGAGTTCACCGCTTACCTGCGGACCTTCGCGCGCTTCGGCCTCACCGCCATCCCGATGCGGGCGGAGTCCGGACCGATCGGCGGCGATCTTTCCCACGAGTTCATCATTCTCGCCTCGACCGGCGAGAGCGAGGTGTTCTGCCACCGCGACTATCTCTCGTTTAAGGCTCCGCCGGAGGACATCGACTTCGATGAGCCGGAGACGATGCAGGGGGTCGTCGACAAGTGGACCTCGCTCTACGCCGCCACCTCCGACAAACACGATGAGGCGGCGTTCGAAAAGCTTGATCCAAAGGACCGGATATCCGCCCGCGGGATCGAGGTCGGCCATATTTTCTACTTCGGAACCAAATATTCCGCTCCGATGAAGGCGGTCGTCAACGGACCGGACGGCAAGGAGCATTCCGTGCATATGGGCTCGTACGGCATCGGCCCGACGCGGCTCGCCGCCGCGCTGATCGAGGCCAACCACGATGAGAACGGGCCGATCTGGCCCGAGGCGGCTGCGCCGTTTCGCGTCGGGCTCATCAACCTCAAGGTGGGCGACGCGGCCTGCGACGGGGCCTGCGGGCGTGTCTACGACGCGCTCGAAAAAGCTGGCGTCGATGTGCTCTACGACGACCGCGACGAGCGGCCGGGCGCGAAATTCGCGACCATGGACCTCGTCGGTGCGCCCAGTCAGGTCAATCGTCGGGCCGAAGAGCCTCGCCGAGGGAAAGGTCGAGCTCAAGAGCCGCCGCGGCGACGAGCGCGAGTTGATCAGCGTCGACGCGGCGATCGCGCGCCTTGGCGGAAAAATGTGATGCCGAGCGCGAACGGATATCGTCATTGCGAGCGCAGCGAAGCAATCCGGAGGAACGTAGGGCGCCCTTCGATCGTTGGATTGCTTCGTCGCCATAGCCCGTCCGGAAGGACGGGCGTCTCTCGACGCCCTATGGCTCCTCGCAACGACGGATCGCGCGTCGGGGCGCAAACGTTGACCGCCGTCGCGCTGGAGGCGGCCGCTCCCCAAACGGCCCCAGCCACCAGAGCGTTCTCCGCTTTCGAGTGGATAGTCGCGTTTCGCTATCTGCGGGCTCGCAACGCCCAGCGCTCGATCTCGGTCATCGCCGGGTTCTCGTTCCTCGGCATCGTCCTCGGCGTCGCGGCGCTGATCGTCGTCATGTCGGTGATGAACGGCTTTCGCCATGACCTCATGGACAAGATGATCGGCCTCAACGGCCACATGTTCCTGCAAGGGGTCGAGACGCCACTCACCGACTACGATGCGGTGACGGAGCGCGTGAGCAAGGTTCCCGGAGTCACCTTGGCGCTGCCGCTGGTCGAGGGCCAGGCGTTTGCAAGCTCCCCCTATGGCTCGTCGGGCGCGCTGGTGCGGGGCATTCGCGCAAACGACCTGCAGCGCCTGCCGGGTGTCGAGGGGCACATCATCCAGGGCTCGCTCGGTGGCTTTGATTCCGGCCAGGGCGTGGCGGTCGGCTCCAAGCTTGCCGAGCATTTGAGCCTGAGGTCCGGCGACAAGATCACCATCATGGCGCCGCATGGCGCGGAGACGCCGTTCGGCGTCGCGCCGCGTATGAAGACCTATACGGTTGCGGCCATTTTCCAGATCGGCATGACGACCTTCGACAACACCTTCATTTTCATGCCGCTCGGCGAGGCCCAGAGCTTCTTCAATCAGGACGGTCAGGCGAGCGTGATCGAGGTCTACGTCTCGGATCCCGACAATATGGACGCGATGAGGCGCGCAATCGAGCCCGCCCAAGGGCGCCCGATGATCGACACTGACTGGCGGCAGCTCAATCGCAGCTTTTTCGACGTGCTCGCCGTCGAGAGTAACGTGATGTTCGCCATTCTGACGTTGATCGTGCTGGTGGCCGCGCTCAACATCATCTCCGGCCTCATCATGCTGGTGCAGGACAAGGCGCGCGCCATCGCCGTCCTGCGCACGATGGGCGCGACGCGCGGCGCCATCATGCGCATCTTTCTCATCACCGGCGCGACCATCGGATTTCTCGGCACCGGCGTTGGCCTCGCGCTTGGCCTCCTCGTCGCTTACAACGTCGAGCCGATCCGCAAATTCTTGAGCTGGGTCACGGGGGAAAATCTCTTTCCCTCCGAATTTTATTTCCTCTCGCAATTGCCCTCGCGGGTTGAGCCGCGCGACGTTCTGTCCGTTGTCGCGATGGCTCTGATCCTGTCGCTTGCGGCGACGATCTATCCGTCCTGGCGCGCGGCCAAGCTCGATCCGGTCGAGGCGCTGCGTTATGAATAATCAGGCGCGCATCGCTGCGCTCTCGCTCGACGGCGTCGAGCGCCGCTATGGGCGTGGTGAGACGACGGTCGAGGTCCTGAACGGCGCTTCGCTCGAGCTCTCGCCGGGTCAATCGGTGGCGCTCATTGCCCCGTCCGGCGCTGGAAAGTCGACGCTTCTGCATCTGGCGGGCCTGTTGGAGCGGCCCGACGCCGGCGAGGTGAGAATCGGCGGCGCCCCGACCTCGACGATGAGCGACGACAAGCGGACAGCGCTGCGGCGCACGGAAATCGGCTTCGTCTACCAGTTCCATCACCTGCTGCCGGAGTTCTCGGCGCTCGAGAATCTGGTTCTGCCGCAGATGATCGCAGGTCTTTCGCGGGCTCAGGCAGCATCCCGCGCGCGCGAACTCCTCGGCTATCTCGGTCTCGCCGAGCGCGAGAGCCATCGCCCCGCGGAACTGTCCGGCGGCGAGCAGCAGCGCGTCGCCATCGCCCGCGCGGTCGCGAATGGCCCGCGAGTGCTGCTCGCTGATGAGCCGACCGGCAACCTCGATCCGAAAACCGCCGATCATGTGTTCGGCACGCTCGCTCAACTGGTCAAGGCGAGCGGCCTCGCGGCACTCGTCGCCACGCACAATATGGACCTTGCTTCCCGCATGGACCGGCGCGTCACCATCCGCGACGGGCGGGTCAGCGAGATGGCCTGAATCGGCGCGCAGAGAGTCGAGCCGGAGGGGTCACCTTTTGGCCGCAGATTCTCGTGTCAGCGGCCACGCATCCGGGCGAAAGCAGCGAGCGCCCGGGCGCGGGCGGCGGCGTGTTCAACGATCGGCTTGGGGTAGGTTTCGCCCAGCACAATCCCCGCACGCACCAATGCATCGCCTGAAGCCTTCCAGGGACTGTGGATCATAGGCGCCTCGAGGCGCGCGAGCTCAGGAACCCATTGGCGCACATAGGCGCCGTCCGGGTCGAATTTTTCCGCCTGCCGCACTGGATTGAAGATGCGAAAGTAGGGCGCGGAATCGACGCCGGCGCCCGCGACCCATTGCCAGTTGAGCGGATTGTTGGCGGGGTCCGCGTCGATCAGCGTGTCCCAGAACCATGCCTCGCCACGGCGCCAGTCGATCAGCAGGTGCTTGACCAGGAACGAAGCGACGATTAGCCGCGCGCGATTGGGCAGGTACCCCGTCCGCCATAATTGGCGCAATCCCGCGTCGACGATCGGATAGCCGGTTTGGCCATGCGCCCAGGCGTGAAAACCGGGCTCTCGTCGCGCCAGGGAAAAAGCTCGAACTCGGGCCGGAGCGGACGCGTCGCGAGATCGGGGTAGGCGTCGAGAAGCGTCGTTGCGAAATCCCGCCAGGCAAGCTCGGCCAAATATTTTCCCGCCGCGACGGCCACAGCGGGCCGCGCGGCCGCTGCCGTTTCGACAGCATGCGCGATGCGGCGCGGCGAAATCTCGCCGAAACGAAGATTGGCCGACAGGCGCGACGCTGCGCCGGGCGCAAGCATGTCGCGCTCGTTCACGTAAGATCTCAGCGTCTCAGCGGCGAAAGTCTGAAGCGCGGCAAGCGCGCCCGCTTCGCCAGGGGTTTCGCCGAGGCTCAGTTCGCCCGACCAATCGGGCTTTGTGGGCCTGAGCTTCAGCGCGTCGATCGAGACGCGCTGAGGCGCGTCGTGAGGCCAGGGCGCGGTGGTCAGGCTTTTCGGCGCCGGCGTCGGAGCGGGCAGGGGCCCGAGCACGCGATGGCGGCGCAAGAACGCGGTGAAGATCGCGAACGGCGAGCCGTCGGACTTGCTGAGCTCCGATGGCTCCCGCATGAGCCGGCCGCTGAAGGTCAGCGCTTCGACGCCGCGCGCCTTGAGCGCTCTCTCGACGCGCTCATCGAGAGCCTTCGCGCCGCCTTCGCAGCGGCGGGTCCAGACGACGCGGCTGGCCTTCGCAGCGGTTGCGAGCGCAAGGATCGTCTCCTCTGCATCGCCTTTCACGATTTCGAGCCGGGCGCCGAGCGCGGAAAGCTCGCTCTCCAGTGCGGTCAAGGATTCCGCGAGCCGCCATTTCGCCGCGCCGCCCAGCGGACGCGCCCCGCCGCCCTTTTCATCGTCGACATAGACGAAGAGCGCGGGACGATCAGCGGCGGCGTGGACAGACGGCTGGTCACCGAGGCGGAAATCGTCTCGCAGCCAGACGATATCGGCGGTTGGGCTCACGAGCCGGACTCCCCGTGTCTGCGACCGACCTATCTCAAGCCACGGAATGCGGCGCCTCGGCGTCCTTCCATTCGAGCGTCACGACCTTGCCGTTCTCGACCGTCAGCGCCAAGCGCCCGCGCTTGAGTTCGAGCGCTTGTTCGCCGAACAGCTTCCGTCGCCAGCCGTTAAGAGCCGGCACAGCGGCTCTGTCGCTCTGGGCGATCGCTTCGAGATCGTCGACGGTGGCGATCAATTTGCCGGCGACGCCGCTGTCCTCGCTCACTTGCCTCAGCAGCACTTTGAGCAATTCTACCGTCGCGCCGACATTGACGCCGTTACGCCTCTCGCGCTCGATCTTCGGCAACGTCTTGGGGTCGCGCTCGAGCCCGCGTTCGATCGCCGCCAGGATTTCTGCGCCAGCGCGCGAGCGCTCCATCCCGCGCGGGAAGGCGCGCAGATTGGCGAGCGCTTCGGCGCTGCGCGGGGCGGCGAGCGCCAGCTCGATCAACACCTCGTCCTTTAAAACACGCGCGCGAGGCACGTCGCGCGCCTGCGCCTCGCTCTCGCGCCAGGCCGCAAGCTCCATCAGCATTGCGAGATCGCGCGGCTTGCGCGCCTTGTTCTTGTAGCGCTCCCAGGCGCGCTCGGGATGCTGCTCGTAAGTCGAAGGCGAGATCAGCGTCTTCATCTCGTCGTCGAGCCAGGATTGACGCCCGGCAGCCGTCACCCGCTTCGACAGCGCTTTGTAAACGTCGCGCAGGTGGGTCACGTCGCCGATCGCGTAAGCAATCTGCGCTTCCGCCAGCGGACGGCGCGCCCAGTCGGTGAACCGCGACGACTTGTCGATTGCGACATGGCAGATCGACTGCACGAGCTCACTATAGGACACCTGCTCGCCGTAGCCGCACACCATTGCCGCGACCTGGGTGTCGAACAGCGGCGTTGGCACGAGTCCGGAAAGCTTCCAGAAAATCTCGAGATCCTGGCGCGCAGCGTGGAAGACCTTGACAACATCCTCATCCGCCATCAGTTGCAAGAGCGGCTCGAGGTCGAGGCCTGGAGCCAGCGCGTCGATCGCCAGCGCCTCCTCGTCCGAGGCGAGCTGGACGACGCATAAAATCGGCCAGAACGTCGTCTCGCGTAGAAATTCGGTGTCGACCGTTACGAACGGCGAACGCGCCAGCCGTTGGCAGGCCTGAGCGAGTTCGTCCGTCGTCGTGATCAAGGACACGGGATTGGGGACTCTATTGGCTTTCGCGAGGTGGGGCGACTGCCTTTGCCCGGTCCTTGCGCACGGAAGGCGGCGCATGACGCGGCATGCCGAGACGCTTGTCGAGATAGGCGCCGACCACAGTTTGGAGTTCGTCCATGCAATCCTCGAAGAAGTGGTTCGCCTCCGGGATGACGGCATGCTCGATGACAATGCCCTTCTGGGTCTTGAGTTTCTCGATCAGCGCCTGAACTTCCTTCAGCGGCGCGACCCGGTCCTTGTCGCCATGGACGAACAGGCCCGACGAGGGGCAGGGCGCAAGAAAGCTGAAATCAAAGCGATTGGCGGGGGGAGCAATCGAGATGAAGCCCTCGATCTCGGGCCTGCGCATCAGGAGCTGCATGCCGATCCAGGAGCCGAACGACACGCCGGCGATCCAGCAGGCGCGCGCCTCGGGGCTGATCGACTGCGCCCAGTCAAGGGCGGAGGCCGCGTCCGACAATTCGCCCTGGCCATGGTCGAAGGCGCCCTGCGACCGTCCGACGCCTCGGAAGTTGAAACGCAGCACGGAAAACCCGCGCTCGGCGAAACTATAGTAAGTGTTGTAGACAATCTGATTGTTCATCGTCCCGCCAAACTGCGGATGAGAATGAAGAACCACCGCGATCGGGGCGCCGCGCTGCTTCGCGGGATGAAAACGACCCTCCAGCCTACCGGCGGGACCGGTAAAGAAAACCTCTGGCATGAACACTCCACAATGCCATGAAGCGCCTCCAGTCGGGGCTCGACTGCGCTCCGTCACGCCTTGGGGCGCGAGATTAAGCGCGAATCTGTCTCGGTCAGTCGACGGGGGCTCGCCTCGGAGGCAGCCTCATAGCACGCTCGCCGCCGGCAATTGCAAGGAAAAACCGCAAGTCCCGCAGAGGTTTTCGCCCCGAACGCGAGAATTGGAGCCATGATCGCCGCCGCGGGCCCTTTGAGTCGAACCTATCTCGACTATAACGCGACGGCGCCGTTACGTGCGGCAGCGCGCGAGGCCGCGCTCAAGGCGATGGAGACGACCGGCAATCCTTCGTCGGTCCACGCCGAGGGCCGGGCCGCGCGGCGCATCGTCGAGAACGCGAGGAGCGAAGTCGCGCGCCTGGCGGGAGTAAGCGCTCGCTGCGTCACATTCGTGTCGGGCGGGGCCGAGGCCGCCAACGCGGCGCTCAATCCCCTGTTCGGCGGCGGGCCGAACGCCGCGCCGCTCGATCGGCTCATCGTCTCCGCCGGCGAGCATGCCTGCGTGGTCACGGGGCATCGGTTTCCGATTGCCGAGGCAGCGCCGTTGCTGCCGGACGGGCGCGTCGATCTCAATTGGCTCGAGGCCGCCTGCCGCCGGCCCGGGCGCGTGCTTTTAGCGCTGCAAGGCGCAAACAACGAGACGGGCGTCATCCAGCCGGTCGCGGAAGCAGCGGCGTTGGTCCATGCCGCTCATGGCTTCGTCTTTTGCGACGCGGTGCAGATGGCCGGGCGGATGGAGTGCGACATCGGCGCGCTCGGCGCCGACGCGCTCATGCTGTCGGCCCATAAGCTGGGCGGTCTCAAGGGGGCGGGCGCTCTGGTTGCAGCGCGCGCGGGAATCAGTCTCGGCGCGCCATTGATTCGCGGCGGCGGCCAGGAGCGCGGCGCGCGCGCGGGCACTGAATCCGTCGCGGCGATTGCGGCTTTCGGCGCCGCGGCGCGGGCGTGCCTCGCCGAGTTGGACTCGGAGCCCGCGAGGCTGATTGGGATGCGCGATCGCCTGACAATCGCCGTCCGTTCGGTCGCCGCCGACGCGGTTGTCTTCGCCGAGACCGTTCCGCGGCTGCCCAATACGGTCTCATTCGCCGTTCCTGGCGTCGAGGCCGCGACGCTGATGATCGCGCTCGATCTCGCTGGCGTCGCGGTGAGTTCAGGCTCAGCCTGCTCCTCGGGCAAGGTGGCGCCGTCGCATGTGTTGGCGGCGATGGGAACGCCGCCGGACCTCGCGCGCGGCGCGATCCGCCTCAGTCTCGGCTGGGCGTCGACGGAAGCGGACGTCGAGCGACTTCGCCGAGGCCTTCGCGGCCGTGATGGCGCGGATGCGGGCGGCGCGTCGCGGCGCCGCGACGGTAACGGCGGAAGCTTCGCCTGCGCGGGAATAACTTGCATCCCTTCGCCGCGGGGTGTAGGACGCGCGCTTCCATTTTGCCGCTCGTTTCAACAGCCGAGGAGTCTCCATGGCTCGCGTCACCGTCGAGGATTGCATCGACAAGGTCGACAACCGATTTGATCTGGTCCTCATGGCCAGCCACCGCGCGCGGGCGATCTCGTCCGGCGCGCCGATTTCCGTCCAGCGCGACAACGACAAGAATCCGGTCGTCGCGCTGCGCGAGATCGGCGACGGCAAGCTCATGCCTGGCGATCTTCGCGAGGACGTGATCCACGCGCTCCAGAAGCATGTCGAGATCGATGAGCCGGAGGCGGAAGCGGCGCCGCCTCTGGTCAATGCGGAACTGCAAACTCAGATCGAAGCCGGCGCTGACGTTCAGTTCGATCGCATGACCGAAGAGGATTTGTTGCGGGGGCTTGAGGGCCTGACGCCGCCGCCGGAGCCGGAGGATGACGCCGAATAGCGCGACCGGAGCGGTCGCCACTGCGCAGCGACGCCGCTGCGCGCAGTCGTATGATCCCGTCGGCCTTCGCGGCGCGGCGGGTTTTTTTCGCCTCCTATCCACAGCCACGCTCAAGTTTCGCGTGTTTCCTATATTCAGCGCCGAACGATTTGCTATCTTGGGGGCGAATCACTTGCGTTGCGGATCTCCGCCATTTTGGCGGGGCCGAGCGGATGGTCCCAATCGCGACGCGCAAGGGGTTCATGGGCGGCGAGGATGTGCAGCCGACGCGTTGAGTGGGGGCCGAATTGAGCGATGAATTCGTAAAGCCGTCCGAAGCGACGGCGCGTATGGCGGACAGCGGCGAGCGCCCGGTCGGGCTGGTCGAAATCGCTGGGCGAGTCAAATGGTTTGACGCCGCCAAGGGCTATGGCTTCATCGTGCCGGACAGCGGTGGCGAGGCTGACGTTCTTATCCATGTGACTGTCCTCCGGCGCGACGGATTCGCCACCCTTCGCGAAGGCGCGCGCATCGTCGCCGAGGCTCAACGGCGCGAACGCGGCTTGCAGGTGTTCAGGGTGCTTGCGATCACCGAGCCTGATCCGGCTTCGGTCCCGGATCCGCCGCCGCCGCGAACCCGCGCGCAGGCGAGCTCGGTCGGCGCATTCGAGATCGTCATCGTCAAGTGGTTCAACCGGGCGCGAGGCTTCGGCTTCCTCACACGCGGCGAGGGGACCGAAGACATATTCGTTCATATGGAGACGCTGCGTCGTTATGGCTTCGTAGACCCAAAGCCGGGCGACAGCATGCTGGCTCGATTCGGTCCGGGGCCGAAAGGATTGATGGCGGCCGAGGTGAGGCCGCTCGACAGTTCGAAGGTCTTCGCGCCGCACTAAACGGCGCTTCGCCGCGACGGTTTTGAAACTCGGCGCCTGTCGCTGCGGCTCAAGCGCTTGACGCGCCCTTCTGCTTGCTCTTGAAACCGGCTTTAGACGCCTCGCGCGATCATTACGCGAGGAATAAGGAGCGACGATGAGGGCGATCGGAGTTCGGCTAGCGGCGGCGTTCGCCTTCGCCCTTGTCCTAGCGGCCGCGATTGGCGTCACGGCCCAAGGCGGCGAGTCTGATTCGCTTGAGATCGTCACCTCCACGGGACGGCATGCATTCCAGATCGAGATCGCCAATAACGACGCAACCCGCGAGCACGGGCTTATGGACCGGCGCTACATGGCCCCCGACCACGGCATGCTGTTTGAGTTCGATCGCGAGGCCCCGGTGTCGTTCTGGATGAAGAACACCTATATCCCGCTCGACATGGTTTTCATTGCGCCATCAGGCGTCGTGACGCACATCGTCGCCAATGCTGAGCCTTTGTCCGAGCGCGTCATTCCTTCCGGCGGGCCCTGTGTCGCGGTCCTCGAATTGAACGGCGGGACGGCCGCTTCAATCGGGCTCAAGGTGGGCGACAAGGTTCATCATTCGTTCTTCAAGTTGTGATCTGCACCCAAGCGCGTTGCATCCGCCGTCAACATTGCTACACTCCTGCGACAATGGGCGCCGCCTCCTGAAGCGGCGTGAGGCGGGGTGGGAGTGGTTTGAGTCAAGTTTCGACGTGGAGTCCAGCTCCTGGGTTCCACGCGCCGTTTTCAACCGAGAGCCCGGCCGGCGCGCGCAATGGCTGGGGCGGGATTTATGCGGCGCTGGATCTCGGAACGAACAATTGTCGGCTGCTGGTCGCGCGGCCGACCTCCCAGGGATTCCGGGTCATCGATGCGTTCTCGCGCATCGTTCGCTTGGGCGAGGGGCTGTCGCTGACGGGACGCTTAAGCGAGGCGGCGATCGCGCGCACGCTTGAGGCCTTGAAGGTATGTCGGGACAAGATGATGGCGCGCGGGGTTACCCGCGCCCGCACCATCGCGACGGAAGCCTGCCGTTCGGCGGCCAATGGGCCGGACTTTGTCGCCGAGGTTCGCGAACGGCTTGGCATCCAACTCGAAATTGTCGATCGTGAGACTGAGGCGCATCTCGCCGCGGCCGGCGTCGGCGATCTCGCCGACAAGGAAGCCCGGTCGACGGTGATGTTCGATATCGGGGGCGGGTCTTCGGAAATCATATGGCTTGCATTCGATCCTCGCGCGCCGCAAGCGTCGAACCGGGTGAAGACGTGGGAATCGCTGAGGCTCGGCGTGGTGTCGCTGGCCGAGACGTTCGGCGGCGTGGACGTGAGCGACGAGGCTTTCGCCGCCATGACCGATCACGTGTCGGAGGCGCTCGCTCCCTTCGTCGCTCGGGTGGCGGACGAGGCGCGTTGCGATCGCTTCCATCTTCTTGGCACCTCCGGCACGGTCACCACCATTGCGGGTGTGCATCTCAACCTGCCGCGCTATGACCGCCGGGCGGTCGACGGCCTGTGGCTTGGCCGGGCGGAGGTCGACGCGGCGATCGCGCGATTGTGCGCCATGAGCTATGCCGAGCGCGCCGCCAACGCGTGCATTGGCCACGAACGCGCCGATCTGGTGCTAGCCGGCTGCGCCATCCTCGAGGCGATTCGGAAGCATTTCCCGGCGGAGCGGCTGCGCATCGCCGATCGGGGGCTGCGCGAGGGAATCCTCAGTCACATGATGCGCGCCGACGGGGTCGGTCCTCATCGCCGCGTGCGCGAGCGCTGGTGACGACGGGCGGCTCGGGCCGCGAGGGCGGCCGAGCGCTCAAGACTCGGGTCAAGATGACCCGCAAGCGTACGCCGGCCTCGGCCCGCTGGCTCGAGCGCCAGCTCAACGACCCTTATGTCGCCCAGGCGCGCCGCGAAGGGTACCGGTCGCGCGCGGCCTACAAGCTCATCGAGATCGACGACAAGCACAAGCTCGTGAAGCCGGGTCAACGCATCATCGATCTCGGCGCCGCGCCCGGCGGCTGGAGTCAGGTTGCGGCCGCGCGCGTGGGCGAGGGCAGGGGACGGGTCATCGCCATTGATCTCTTGGAGATGGACCCGATCGAAGGGGTGGAGTTCCGGCAAATGGACTTCCACGACCCCGAGGCGCCGCGCCTGCTTCGAGAATGGCTGGGCGGCCTCGCGGACGGCGTGCTTTCCGACATGGCGGCCAACGCCACCGGCCACCGCAAGACGGACCAGTTGCGCATCATCGGCCTCGTCGAGCTCGCCGCCGATTTCGCCAGCGAAGTCCTGGCGCCGGGCGGATTCTTTCTGGCGAAGGTGCTCCAGGGCGGCGCCGAGAGCGAGTTGCTCGGCCGCCTCAAGCGCGAATTCGCAACCGTGCGCCACGTGAAGCCCAAGGCGAGCCGCTCCGACAGCGCCGAGCTTTACTTGCTGGCCACCGGGTTCAGGGGCGCAAAGGATCCGACCTCAGGCGCCTGAGGTCGTCGGACTCCGCCCTCGCTTCCCCCGGCGATTGGCGTGCTGACGAGCGCCACGTTTGCGCCTATGCTGAGCGCAAGCCAGAGCCGATCAAGGAGGAACAACCATGAACGTCCAGGCCAAGGAAGTGAAAGCGCCGGTCGATCCGGCGGCGCTGATGGGGAAATTGCCGACGCCGCCGAAATTCGACAATCCAGCAGACGAGCGGCTGCACCGGAAGCAGAGACTGGCGGCGGGATTCCGGCTGTTTTCGAAATTCGGCTTCGACGAGGGGGTCGCGGGGCACATCACGGCGCGCGATCCGGAGCACCTCGACACGTTCTGGCTCAATCCGTTCGGCGTCCATTTCAGCCAGGTCAAGGTCTCGAACCTGATCCGATGCGACCACAAGGGCAATGTCGTCGAGGGCGACTATCCGGTCAATACGGCCGCCTTCGTCATCCATTCGCGCGTCCACGCCGCGCGGGCGGACGCGAATGCCGCCGCCCATTCCCATTCGACTTACGGGCGGGCTTTTTCGACGCTCGGGCGTCCGCTGGCGCCGATCACCCAGGACGTCTGCGCCTTCTATAACGACCATGCGCTCTATGACGATTTCGGCGGCGTCGCAGTCGAGCTCGACGAAGGCGAGCGGATCGCCAAGGCGATCGGCAAGCAAAAAGCCGCGATCCTGCAGAACCACGGCCTGATCACAGTCGGCGCAACGGTCGACGAGGCGGTGTGGTGGTTTATCACCATGGAGCGCTCCTGCCAGGTGCAATTGCTGGCGGAAGCGGCTCTGAAGCCCGGCGAGAGCTTGAAACAGATCTCGCCGCAAGCCGCCGCGCAATCCTATAAAATCGTGGGCAACCCATTCTCGGGCTGGTTCCAGTTCCAGCCGCTCTATGCGCGCATCGTCAAGGAGCAACCGGACCTCTTGGAGTGAGTCGCGGAGCTTTTTGTAACGCTAGCGGCGCCGCCGAACCCGGTCGGCGCCGCGCGGCTCATGCTCGTCGTCGCGTTGGCCGCAGCAGGCGCTCAACCAGCGCTCGCGAGAGGCGGTGGCGGGCCGCCAGGTTGGAAGATGACGCCGAATTATTGCCGGGAGACCGTCGCCAACAAAGGCATCGCCGACGTCACGAGATTTGAGCAGAAAGTCAAGAAATGCTTTGCTAACCCGGTGACTTATCCGCCGGCCTACCCGAAACCGAGGTGGTAGCGGCCGTCGCCGCCGCGACGCGCCAACGAAGGAGAGTGCGATGCGCTTTGTTCTCCTAGTGATTCTTATGGGCCTGGCCCCGGTGGCGACGCCGGCCAATGCGCAAAACGCGTGGCTCGCATCCAAAATGATCGAGGGGATGTGCGGAGCTAAGGCTGCGCTAAGCGACAATTTGGATCGCTTGGCGAAGCGGCTCAATCTGACGGATGCGCAGAAGGCCCCGCTCAAGGACCTTGAGGACGCCTCCGCCGCAAGCGCCGCTTCGGCCAAGGCGGCGCTATGCGACGCCAAACCGGATCTTGCGACGGCCCCGGGCCGGCTCGCGTTCACCGAAAAGGTCACGCAGACGCAACTCGACGGAATGAAGGCGATCGAACCCAAGCTGCAGGCCTTCTACGCAAGCCTCGACGACAAGCAGAAGCACGCCTTCGACACCGGCGGTCGGGTGGGCGGCCTCTTCAGTTGGCTCGGACGCTAACTTAAGGATGGTGCGCCGACCAGTTCATTCGGCGGACGGCGATGGGACTTTGGCCTGAAGGGTGTTTCAAGGACCGGCGCGTGCTCGTGGTCGGAGGCACATCGGGCATCGGGGCTGGGATTGCGCGCGGGTTCCTGAGCGAAGGCGCGCAACTCATCATCACCGGCGCAACGGCGGCGGAGGCTCGAGCGGCGCGGGTCAGTCTGGAAGGCGCTCAAGCCCTTGCTTTGGACGTGAGGGACGCCGAGGCGGTGCAGCGGACCGTCAGCGGTCTCCGATCGCTGGATCATCTCGTCTATGCGGCGGGCGTCATCCGGCGTGGAGAGGAGCACGATCCGGAGGTCTTCGACATGGTGCTCGACATCAATCTCCACGGTGCGATGCGCGTCGCGGCGGCGGCGCGGCCGATCCTCACGAGAGGTACCGGCACGATCCTCAACATCGCCTCCATGCTGTCGTTTTTCGGCGGAGCGCTCGTCCCCGGCTATTCCGCCTCGAAGGGCGGAATAGCGCAGCTCACCAAGTCGCTTGCCCTTGCCTATGCCGTAGACGGGCTCCGCGTGAACGCGCTCGCTCCGGGGTGGATCGCGACGCCGCTCACCCAGGCGTTGAGGGAGGACCCGACGCGTTCCGAGACCATCATGTCGCACAGCGTTGCGTCGATGGGGCGAGCCTCAGGACATCGCGGACGCCGCGGTGTTCCTTGGGTCTCCATTGGCTGCTTTCATCACCGGCGTGGTCTTGCCGGTCGACGGAGGCTATCTCGTCGCCTGACCGCTCGCTACAGGCAAGCGGTGCTCCGCGGTAGCCACGCCTGACCCGTCATCGGTCCCTTGCGGCTCAAGCCCGGAAGCCGGACCTCCCCCATTTGAAGACGATCAGCACGAGGGCCAGCACGACCGCGAGTTCGGTCCACAAAAAGACCCACATATCGGCCGACACGCCAAGCGGCGGGGAGCCCGGCATTGCATTTCGCAACACGGGTAGGGCAAAGGCGATTGCGGCCAGAGCTCCTATCAAGGTTGCCTCCGGGCGGCACACGTCGGCAAAGGTCAAGATGCCGATCGTAAGCGCGCAGCCGGCAAGGACAAGCATGGCGCCGTAGGCGCACAGCGCGAACAGCGCAAAGGCGCCGTTTCGCGCCACTATGGTTGTCAGTTGAGTATCATCCGGATCGGGTCCGGGCCGGCTGGTCGTATGCAGATTATACCCAAGCGCCCCCTCCCACATCGTGATCCTGGCCGGGAGCCTGAGTGAGGACTTTCCGTCGCGGAGTTCGATGCTGAGGCGCGCCACATAGCTGTCAAACGGGTAATGAGTGACGCTGCCCTCGTTCAAGTCGACCTCGAAGCTCGAGCTGGCGATATGGTCGCCCGCCGCCAGCTTGATTTCCTCAACCGTGCTGTCGTGGCTGACCAGCAGAGTCAAATCGTGGTCGGACGCGATCTTATCGCTTTTGCTTGCCGATATGCTTGGCGAAACATACGCGCGAACCTGCATGGCGTCGTTGAGGGCGTCGATGCTGAGCGGTTCGATATAAACCTCTCCCGCGGGAACGACTTTGTCGGTGGCGCCGAAATGACGCTCAAGCGGGAGTTTCGTGACGTCGAATTGCCGCACCGTCACGATATAGCCGATGGTCAGCGCAATGAGCGCGGCCCCGAGCGCCACTAACCGCATGGTTCGGCCGCGCGGCTGATCCATTCGCCCCCACCTGGCGATTATCGATGACCAGCGCTAGCTTACAGCGAGGCGCCCATTCGGCAAACCCGATACGGCGCCGCGGCCCCCCGGCTCACTCCGCCGCGGCGGCCGCGCGCTCTTCGGTCGTCGAGAGCATTCGTCCGGACACTGCGGCCCCCGCGTCCGGCTTGAGCCGAGCGAAGACGAATACGGACAGGCTGGAGACCATCGCCACCAGGACGAAGGCGAGCGAGAGGTCGCGCGCCATGAGCTCGGAATCGCCGAAGCCGAACTGGATCACCTCCACGCAGATCGCCGCCACCGCGACGCCGACCGCCCCGGACATCTGCTGAGACACGCTCGCGAAGCTGGTCGCGCGGCTCATCCGCGGCGGGTCGACATCTGCATAACTGATGGCGTTGAGCGCGGTGAACTGGAGCGAGCGGAAGAAGCCGCCGGTGAGCAGTGTCAGCAGCAGGAGCCAGTGCGGGGTCGAAGGCGTGAACAGCGCGCAGGCGCTAAGGAAAGCCCCCGAAATGAGGCAGTTGACGACCAGCGTCTGGCGGAAGCCGAACCAGCGCAGGGCGGTGGAAGCGGTGAATTTCATCATGAGCGCGCCGGCCGCGGTGGCGAAGGTGATCGAACCGGATTCGAACGGCGTGAGGCCGAAGCCGACTTGCAGCAAAAGCGGCAGCAGGAAGGGCATGGCGCCGATGCCGATCCGGAAGATGAGACCGCCGATGACGCCGGAGAAAAACGTCGGGATTTTGAGCAGCTTGAGATCGAGGATCGCGTCCTCTTTGTCGTTGGCGTGCCGGGCGTAGGCAACGAGCGAAAGGGCGCCGATCGCGATCATCGCCGCAACCAGCCAATAAGGCGCAATGCCCCGTCCAATCATACTCAGGCCCGATATGAGGCTCAGGAGGCCGACGCCCGATAAGACGAAGCCAGTGAAATCGAAGCGGGGCACCGCCTCCTCGCGCAAATTCTCGATGAACCGCAGCGACAGCAAGACGCCCAGAACGCCGATTGGAACATTGATCCAGAAGATCCAGCGCCAATGAAAATAGGTTGTGATGAAGCCGCCGAGCGGCGGGCCTGCGACCGGGCCGATCAGCGCTGGAACAGTGAGATAGGCCATCGCGGTGACGAGATCGCTCTTTGCTATGGAGCGCAGCAGCACCAGGCGCCCAACCGGCACCATCATCGCTCCGCCCAACCCCTGGAAAACGCGCGCGGCGATGAGCGTCGAAAGCGAAGACGAGGCGCCGCACAGGATCGAGCCGAGGGTGAAGACGACGATCGCGCTGCAGAACACCGTGCGCGCGCCGAACCGGTCGGCGACCCAGCCCGAAGCGGGAATGAACACCGCAAGCGTCAGCATATAGGAGGTGAGCGCCAGCTTCAGGACGATCGGATCCTGATGCAGGTCGAGCGCGATGGCCGGCAGCGAGGTCGAAATGACGGTTCCGTCCATGTTCTCCATGAACAGGGCGGTCGCGATGATGAAGGCGGTGAGAACGGCGGAGCGCATATGGCGGCTTTCAGGCTCCGGCTTTGTGGCGCCGTGAGGCCCGCCGCCGCAAGGCGAAGGCAGGATATCGCGGTCACAATAGGTTGAACGCGGACCCTGCACGCACGGATCCATCCATTCGCCGCGATTCTAGCCTGCATGCGCCGCTCCTTAGCGGCCGAATACGACCTTGTTCATGATCCGTCCCGGCGCAAGGGTGAACAAGCCTGTGACGACGAGCGCCAGGGTGAAAATCCAGATCATCGCCGAACGATGAGCTCTCACATCGTGCTGGCGCGCCCGCATGACGGCGAGGGGAACGACTGCCAGCGTGAACAACGAGAGGAGGTGGATCGGGCTCCAAGGTCCCCAGGTTCGGATCGTGTGAATGAAGAACGAAGTCCCTGCGATCAGAATCATGAGAATGGCCCACGCCCAGCCGATCGTTCGATGCGGCAGCGTTCCCTTGGGGGCCAGGAGCTGCACGACGCCGAGACCGATCGCCGCAAAGGCGAAAGCGGCGTGAAACCGTATGACCGGCGGCGCGTTGAGCAGGGGAGCGAGCGTCATGACGGAATCCATCTTGGTCGGGTCCGCTCACTTGCGCGTCAGGATCTGGCGAAGTGGCCTGATCGTTTGCGGGCAATTAACCTGATCGTTTGCGGGCAACTCAAATGTAGTGTGATGCGCGTCACAGGGGGAGCCATAATTATGGGCTACCGTTACGCGCCTTATGCTTCTTAGCACAAATCCCTTGAGCAAGGGGTCGTAAGTTGCTCGGTGTGATCGACGACCTTTGTTGAAACTGACCAAACAGAGTCACCTGTGGGTCAGCCGGAAGTTCATTCAAGCCCGACGGATAGAAGATGCGGCGACCGACATTCTACAGAGCGATGAATTTGAGGGAAGAACAGTACGCCTGGGACCTGTTTCGGGGTACCTTGCCACCGGGGAACCAGATTGGAATCGGGGATGGTCTTGGGTTCGGCGACCGGCCGTGGACCGATACGGGGTCCGATCGAAACGCCCGCATGCCCTTCATGCGCTATCAAGTCAATCTGGGCGACATGGCGAGCATGGATCTAACTTCAATGCATTATTTCGGCGGGTTCGGCCGTATTTGCGACTCGTTCATTCACGAGTTGACGCATGTCTGGCAGTATCTGCACGGCGACTGGGTCAAGGTCAGTTCGGTAACCGCGCAAGCCGTTGAGGCAGTGGCGCCCTATCTTTTTTGGGGCGACCTCGCCTCCATCCCCGCGTACGAATACACGCCACTGGACGACAGCAAGGCCTGGGACGATTACAACGCGGAACAGCAGGCCCATATCGTCGAAGATTGGAATTACAGGAGGGACAAGAGCAGCGACCTGTTCCCCTTTATATCCGAGGTAATCCGGAGCCACGGCGATCCGACGGCTCGCAAGCAATCCCTCAAGGAACTGAAAAGCCATCTCTATACGCCCCCTCCACCTCCGCCGAACCCGACATTCATCCGGGTCGCTTCGCCTGACGCGGCGCTGCTGCCGCTTCTAGAAAGGCGCTTTGCGGCAAATGACGTTGCGGGATTCGGTGGACGCGTCCGGCAATTGGAGCAAATCTTTCGAGGACTCGATCAGTTGCAGGCGCGGGCAATTGCTGGACAGGCTTAACTTCCGGCGGAACGGCGATCAGGTATCCATGTACTTTCACGATCACTTGAGCACCGCTACGAGGATTCAGCTTCTTAATATCTTGCGGAGCGCGTCGAAGGCGCTGACGGTTTAATACCCCTTCGAGGTCGATGGCTCCATGTTCGATGCGGCAGCGTTCCTTTGGGGGGACCGGCGGCGCGTTGAGGAGCGGGTCACGCCGCGCCTCACCCTAATTCTTCAGCATGCGGTCGACGTCGCTCAGCGCCTTCTCGCAGCCGTCGCGATCGCCCTCATCATCGGCGTGGCGCGCCTCATCCATGGCCTCGGTGATTGCCTGAACCTCCTCGCTGGTGAGATCGCCCGCTTCGTGTTCCGCGCTTGCGATCGAGCCAGGAGTCGGCTGGCGATGCATGGTGGCGAACGCCGATTGCGGCGCCGCCCGCCCTTGCGCCGCCGCGGAGATCAAGAAGTTTGGCGACGTCGAGGTTGGTTTGATAGATCCGGTCCGTGCATGGTCCAGCATGAGCCGCCGCGGCGCCGAAGATGAGCGCCAATCCTGCTGCTGCGGTCCCGTGTCGAACGATCATCTCTCCCTCCTATAGGGCGGGCGGCGCGGAGCAGCCTAGGGTGGGACGAGCCAACGTTGCTTCCCAACGACGCATTCGTATAACGCGTAGCCGGCCAATCCAGACGACGGAAATGGGACAATTGTCCGTGAGCCCCGCCGCTCGCGCCGTCTACCAAGGCGACAAGCGTCGGAGATATCCAGAATCAGCGAGCGACCTCGTGTTCTCCATGGGCCTCGAGCAGGGCGTTGAGGCGCTTGCGCATCAGCATTCCGGGGCGGTCGGAGGGCATGTGCATTTCGAGCTTGCGGCTCATGTCGACGATCGCGTCCGGGTCGGTGGATTCCAGGATCTCCCGGTCCTCCTCGATGATGGCTTGTCCCAGGCGACGAGCTCGGCGGTCGAGCAATCCTCCTCGCGGTCATTGCGGTAGAGGATTTGAATGAGCTGGATGGCGCCGTCATCGACCGGCGTCGCCGAATAGATCGGGAAATTGGGGGATGTTCACGAGCTTGCCCGTTCGGTCGTATTCCCAGCCGTGATAGCCGCATACGATATGACCCTCCCTGATCCAACCTTTGGACAATCTGGCCGTGCGGTGGCAGCAGCGGTCCTCGAGCGCCGAGGGTTCGCCCGCCGCATCGAGGAAAGACGATGATGTCCTGTCCCAGGATGCGAAAGGGCTTCGGCCCGTCATCGAGTTTGGCGAGCGGCAGGCTGGCGTACCAGAAGTTGCGCAGGACCGGCTGGCGCGTGTTCAACATGAGTTGCTCCTCGGCGTTACGCGACGGCCGACACGCCATCTCGGACGCAAAAGCCGCGCCGCACTGGCCGCGTGACGTGATGTCGTGCCTTAGCGTAGCGTTCAGCGATCGGCGCCTGCAAATCGGCTTGAAACCGGCGAAGCTAGAGTGCAAAATGTCGCCGCTTCCGTGACCCGCGCCCGTTAAGAGAGCACGATGAGCAAGGCCGCCACCAAGATTGCGACGAAGACCGAGACGCGCGTCCAGCGTCCGCGCCTGCACAAGGTCATTCTCTTCAACGACGACTATACGCCGCGCGACTTCGTGGTCGAGGTCCTGAAGGGCGTGTTTCGCCTGAATGAGACGCAGGCGCTCAACGTAATGATGACCGCCCATCGCAAGGGCGTCTGTGTGGTCGCGGTGTTCGCGCAGGACATAGCGGAGACCAAGGCCGCGCGCGGAACTGAAGCTGGCGCAGCCAAGGGATATCCGTTGCGTTTCGGAACGGAGCCAGAAGAATAGCGCGCGCTTCGCGTCGGCACTCAGGATAGCCCAGACATGAGCGGCGCAGGCCTCCCATCGCTGAAGACGCGCAAACTCGGCCGGACCAACGTCAGCGTGACTGAGATCGGGCTCGGCACCGCGCCGCTCGGCGAACTTTTCGAGAGGATCGAGGACGACGAGGCGGCGGGGATCATCGCCGCCGCCTGGGACGGCGGCGTGCGCTACTTCGATACATCCCCATGGTATGGGCGCGGGACTCGCCGAACACACGCTTGGCCGCGCGCTCTATCGCAAGCCGCGCGCCGACTTCGCCATATCGACCAAGATCGGCCGCGTGTCTGCGCCGGCCATTCGGGACCGAACGCGATCAAGGATCAATGGCTCGGCGGCCTCGAGTTTCAGACCGTGTTCGACTACGGCTACGACGGCGTGATGCGCTCATTTGAGGACAGCCTGCAGCGGCTCGGAATCAATCGGGTCGACGTCCTCCTCATCCACGATCTCGATCCTTGGGATCACAATCCTGCGGCGCTCAACGCTTATTTCACTCAGCTCAAGACGAGCGGTTGGCGGGCGCTGGCGGAATTGCGCGAGGCCGGCGTCATAGGAGGAATCGGCGCGGGCTTTAACTCCTTGGGCTCGATCCCGCGTTTTCTCGATCTCTTCGACATGGATTTCTTCTTGCTGGCGATGCGCTATACGCTGCTCGAGCAGGACGTGCTCGAGAGCGAATTCCCGCGCTGCAAGGAGCGAGGCGTCGGGATCGTTATCGGCGGCGGCTACAATTCCGGGATTCTCGCAACGGGCGCCGTCCCTGGCGCGATGTACAATTATGCGCCGGCTGGCCCTGAGATCCTGGAGCGGGTGAAGAAAATCGAGGCGGTCTGCGCCCGCCACCGCGTTCCGCTTCCCGCAGCGGCGCTGCAGTTTCCGCTCGGCCATCCGATCGTCGCCTCGATCATTCCGGGCGCGGTTTCGCGCGCCCAGGTCGAACGGAACCTGGCCGCCTTCCGCCATTCCGGTTCCCGCCGACCTCTGGGCCGAGCTCAAACACGAGAAGCTCATTCGCGCCGACGCGCCGACCCCAGCCTGAGACCGGCTTTCGCCCGATTGCGGCGGATCGCCAATCCACATAGCTTTCTGTCGATCGCGAAACGGCGGCGCAATACTCAGTCCTTGGGGGGAAAGCGAATGTTTCAATGCACGCCGGATGATCGGCAAGGGCCGCGGTCGGCGGGCTGTCTCTGCCATACGTCTGGCTTTGGGCGTCTGAACGCGCATCTTGCGCAAAAATTCTCTCGTCATTCGTCGATCGGCGGTATCGGTGCTACCTTCGGCGCATTCGCGGCCGGGCCGGGCGGCTCGCCCGCTCGCGCTGACGACGGCGCCCGAGCGCTCCCATCGCCTTTACCAATGCGCGGCTGTTCGACGGCAAGTCGGACGCGCTCATCGAGGGCTTACGGGTTGTGGTCGAGGGCAAGACGATCAAGGCGGTCGAGCCAGCCGAGAAGCCACGCTCAGATCCTGGCGCCCGCGTCGTCGATTGCGGCGGCCGGGTTCTGATGCCGGGCCTTATCGACGCGCACTGGCATGCGATGATGGCGTCGTTGCCGATAAATGTCTTGCTGACCGCAGATGTCGGCTACATCACCCTTGTCGCTGCCGACGAAGCGAGAAAGACGCTGATGCGCGGCTTTACTAGCGTCCGCGACATGGCCGGGCCGACCTTCAGCCTGAAGCGAGCGATCGACAATGGCCTCGTGCAAGGGCCTCGCATCTGGCCCTCAGGCGCGATGATCTCGCAAACCGGCGGCCACGGCGATTTTCGCTTCCCCTACGAAGTTCCTGCTTCCCCCAATGCGCCGTTGAGCCGTGTCGAAGCGATCGGCGGCGGCGCCATCGCCGACGGCGTCGACCGCGTGCTCCAGCGGGCGCGCGAGCAGCTGATGCTCGGCGCGAGCCAGCTCAAGCTCGCCGCGGGCGGCGGCGTGTCCTCGCACTACGATCCGATCGATGTCAGCCAATACACCGAGGCCGAGTTCCGCGCCGCGGTCGACGCTGCGGAAAACTGGGGCACCTATGTCGCCGTGCACGCCTATACGCCTCGCGCGGTTCAGACCGCCATTCGCGGTGGCGTCAAATGCATCGAGCACGGGCACTTGATGGACGAGGCGACGGCGGAAATGATTGCGGGGAAAGGCATATGGCTAAGCACACAACCGTTTCTCAACAGCGAATACTCCAATGCGATGCCGACGCCCGAAGGGGAGGCGAAAGCGCAGCAGGTCTATGCAGGAACGGACGCGGCTTACAAATTCGCTAAGGCGTTCAACCTCAAGACGGCCTGGGGCACGGACATATTGTTCGATTCGAAGATGACGGCGCATCAGGGGGCGATCCTGACGACCCTCGAGCGCTGGTATCGTCCGGTCGAGATCCTCAAGATGGCGACGGCGGTGAACGGCGAACTCTTAGCGATGTCCGGCCCGCGCAATCCTTACCCAGGCAAGCTCGGCGTGATCGAGGCTGGCGCGCTTGCCGACCTCATTCTCGTCGACGGCGACCCGCTCGCCAATCTCAAGCTCGATCGCCGATCCGGACAAGAATTTCCTCGTCATCATGAAGGACGGGCAGGTGGTCAAGGATGCGCTGTAGAGGCGAGAGAACGCGCCTTCAGTCCGTTGCCGGCGCTTGTGCCGCCGCGCCCGCGCTCTGCGCATGGGCGATCGCGCTCGCCACCGTCGCCATGGTCGGCATGCCGCCAAGCTGCATCGATTCGACCGCGGTCGAAGGCACGATCACGATGGTCGCGTTGCTGCGCTTCAAGCCTTCATAGAGCATGTTCATCGCCCGCAAATGAAAGGCGATCGGGTTGTCGGCGTACATCTTCGCCGCGGCGTTGAACGAGTCCGGCCACCTGCCGCTCCGAATCGCCCAATATCACGCGCGCCTGCCGCTCGCGCTCGGCCTGGGCCTGCATCGACATCGCGTCCTGCAAGGCGGCGGGAATGCGCACGTCCTTGAGCTCGACCGAGATGACGTCGATCCCCCATGGTTCGGCGCGCGCGTCGATAATGCGCTGCAAATCGACGCTCAGCTTCGTCGCGCCCCTCCAGCATGTCGGACAGCATAGTCTTGCCGATCACGTCGCGCAGCGCTGTTTGCGCCGCCCAGTTGATCGCCGAACCGTAGTCCGCGACGTCGAGCGCCGCCGTTTTCGGATCGACCACCTTCCAGAACAGCACCGCATCGACGTCGACCGGCACCGTGTCCCGCGTCATCGTCTGCTCCGCCCTGAAGGTGCTGGTGATGACGCGGGTGTCGATCCGATAGGCGACGGTCTCGACGATCGGCACGATGAAGAACAGGCCTGGGCCTTCAAGGCTGCGGAACTTGCCGAGTCGGAGGACCACGACCCGCTCCCACTGATCGGCGACCTTGATAGCGCCGGCGACGATCGAAGCGACGATGAAGCTCAGGATCGCGATCGAGACGCTCGCGCCGTAGCTCTCCGGGCTCATGGTTGCATAGGCAAGCGCCAGACCAGCTACGAGGACGATGATGAAGATCAGCCCCGGCAACGGACTGGCGTTTCGCATGGGAAAGAGCCTCGATCGCAGCGTCCAGCGCGGGGCGTACGCGCATTGGCGGCGCTTGCCCTTTCATGTGGGGTGTTTTCCACCGAGCGCCAGGGTTTGCGTCGCCGGGTGGGGCAAAATCACGTTGCATGGGCTCGCGATGCGTAAAAATGTGATCAGGCGCCAACAAATTTGGGTTGCATGAGCGTTCACGTGTGATTAACAATCGGTAAAAGAGGGCTGCGGGCGCGAATCCAGAGGGCGCTGCGATGAATCGCCTTTGCTTGACGATCGCATGTCTTAGCGCTGTCGCCTGGACGCAGGCGTCGGCCGAAACTCTATCGTCCGATCCGCCGAAGACCTCCCGACCGCACGCGGCGAAGACCAAGCACGTGGCCATTGTCTCGAAGGCGGAGAGACCTCAATAGCGAGATTCGCTTCTCCGACCCCTATGCGCCGCCGGAAGGCACGACCATCGTCAAGAAAAGCGGGCTTCCTGGTTATTCCTACCCAGTTCCCAAGGATCCGCAGGGCGGCGGTCTGTCGATCAGTATGGGTAAGGATGGGGGCGGCCACACCAACGGCGGACTGAGCTGGGGCTTTTAGTCCAAGCGCCTCGCGCGGTCGCATGGAAACGGCGGCTGGCTGGGGCCTCGCGCCAACTGACTTTCCTTAGTCCCTCCCGATAGTCGCGGCCCGCAATGAGACGCGCCAAGCCCATTGGCGCCGTGCGCCGCTTTCGCCCTCCCGTCGGCGGCCGGCGGCTTTTGCTGAGGACCCGGGCGATGAAGGCCGAGCGGTCGAACGCCGTCGGCGCCGGCTCGTTGGTCCGCTCAATCGCGGTCTGGGGACCAGGCCTTCTCGTCATGCTGGCCGATACTGACGCCGGCAATGTGGTCACGGCCGCCCAGAGCGGCGCGCAATGGGGCTACCGCCTGTTGCCGCTGGTGCTGCATGCTAATCCCGATGCTGTACATGGTCCAGGAATTGACCGTGCGGCTCGGAATCTACACCGGCCGGGGGCATGGCGAGCTGATCCGGGCGCGATTCGGCCTTGGCTGGGCGCGGCTTTCGACATTGGGGCTAACCGCCGCTGTCGTCGGATCGTTGATCACGGAGTTCACCGGCGTCGCGGGCGTCGGCGAATTGTTCGGCCTCTCGCGCGCCTTCACGCTGCCCCTCGCCGCCGCGACCCTCCTCATCATCGTGGCCAGCGGGTCTTACAAGCGGGTCGAGCGCGCGGCCTTGATCGTCGGCCTGTTCGAACTGGCGTTCTTTGTCGTTGCATGGACCGCGCATCCGGGCCTCAAGGCGCTGGCGCGGGACGCGATCGATCTGCCGTTGGGGAACCGCGACTTTCTGTTCATGGGCGCGGCGATTATCGGAGCGACCTTCAACCCATGGATGATCTTCTACCAGCAGTCGGCGACGGTGGAGAAGAAATTGCGCCCTGGCGATCTCGTCGCCGCCCGATGGGACACCGGCGTTGGCGCGATTCTGACCCAGTGCCTCACCGGCGCGGTGCTGGTCGCAGCCGCCGCTGCGTTCGCTGGCGGCGGCGCGTCGTCGAGCCTGTCGACCGTGGGGGAGATCAGCGGCGCGCTGGCCCCACTCATGGGCGAGCGGATCGGGCGGATTGTGTTTAGCGCTGGCGTGCTCGGGGCGTCCCTGGTCGCGGCGATCGTCTCTTCTCTGGCGCTGGCCTGGGGTGTAGGCGAAGTCGCCGGCTACCGGCGTTCGTTGGAATACCGCCCATTCGAGGCCGCTTGGTTCTATGCCGTGTACGCGGCCTGCGTCTTAGGCTCGGGCGCGGTGGTGGGGTTCGCCTCCAACCTCGTCTGGCTCAACATCGTCGCTCAGGTCTTCAACGCCTTCCTCATGCCGCTCGTCATTGGCTCGTTGGTGGCCCTGGCGGTCGTGAGCTTGCCGGAGCCCTACCGGCTGCGCGGCTGGTATCTCGCAACGATCATCGCCGTTTGCGCGATCGTTTCCGCTGTCGCAATCTTCGCCGGCGTGTGGGCGCTGATATGAGGGCGCGTCTGCGCACTGTGAGATGCAATTTGGGAGGATAGGAGTTGAAAGCGATCGGCTTCGCCATTCGGGCGCTTCTCACCGCGGGCATGGGCCTATCGAGCGCCAGGCGGCGCCTAGCCAGGGCGTCTGCCTGGTGATTGGGGCTGGCGATGGGCTCGGCGCCTCGATCGCACACGCCTTCGCGCGCGAGGGCCTTCGCGCCTGCGTCACGCGGCGGCCGCGAAATACCGAGTCGCTCGACGCGCTGGCTGAGGCGATCCGAGCGGAGGGCGGCGAGGCTTACGCGTTCGGGCTCGACGCGCGCGTCGAAGGCGATGTCGTTGCGCTCATCGAACGGATCGAGCGCGAGATCGGCGCGATCGAGGTCCTCGTGTTCAATATCGGAGCGAATGTGCGCTTCCCCATCGTCGAGACGACGACGCGGGTCTATTCCAAGGTGTGGGAAATGGCGGCGCTCGCTGGGTTCCTCGCGAGCCGCGAGGCGGCGCGGGGAATGATTGAACGCGGCCGCGGCGCCATCCTCTTCACCGGCGCGACCGCCAGCATTCGTGGCGGCGTGGGCTTCTCAGCCTTCGCCGGCGCGAAGCACGCGCTCCGGGCGCTGGCGCAGAGCCTGGCGCGCGAATTGGGTCCCAAAGGAATCCATGTCGCCCATGTGGTGATCGACGGCGCGATTGACGGGACGTTCATTCGCTCCATCATGCCGGACGCCGCCGAAAAGGTGGCGCGCGAGGCCATTCTCGTTCCCGACGAGATCGCCAAAAACTATGTTTGGCTCTATCGCCAAAAGCGCTGCGCATGGACATTCGAGATGGACTTGCGGCCGTGGTCGGAGGCGTGGTGATGAGCGCGACCATCGAATTCATTTTCGACTTCGGGAGCCCCAACGCCTATCTCGCCTATCGGGCGCTGCCGCCAATCCTCGAACGCACAGGCGCGCGGCTCGTGATCAATCCCTGTCTGCTTGGAGGCATCTTCAAGGCGACCGGCAATGTGGCGCCGGGGGTGGCCTACGCGGGCGTCAAGGGCAAGCTCGACTATGAGATGCTCGAACTCCGCCGCTTCATCGCGAAGCACAGGCTCGACAAGTTCCGTTTCAACCCCAATTTTCCCGTCAACTCACTGATGCTGATGCGCGGGCTCATCGCCGCCGGTGAGACCGGCGTCGAGGCCGCCTATCTCGAAATGGGCCTCGAGGGCCTCTGGGAGGAGGGGCTCAAGCTGGACGATCGGGAGGTTCTGGCGCGCCGCGTCGATTCCGCCGGCCTCGATTCGGCGAGCCTGCTCGCCGCAGCGCAGACGGATCGCGTCAAGCTAAAACTTGCCGACAACACCGCGGCCGCCGTCTCGCGAGGCGTGTTCGGGGTTCCGACTTTCTTCGTCGGCGCCGACATGTTCTTCGGCAAGGATCGGCTGGCGCAGGTTGAAGAGGCTGTCCTGGCGGCGGGCCCTGCGCAAGCGTCATAGCAGCGGCGGACCGCGACGGAGGCGCGCGAAATCGCGATCGACCCCGCGCGGATTCGCGTCTGAATTAAGCATCGGCGAACAATCACGGCCTTGTGAGGCGCCTCCCTAAAAGTCGAACGGTCAAACCAGGCACTCGATAAGGACTTGGAGGGATTTCTGTGCCTTCTGAACGATGATCCTGCTCCAAACACGATCGAATATGGGGCGCCCAGGGAGTGCGATGTTGACTGACTGACGCAGTGCGCACTCGCCTGGAGCGAGCGCGCCGACAATAAGCGAGATGCGACGAGGACCGGAGACTTCGGGCCACGAGGACTCTTCGTGGAGCTTAAGCCTCCGCAAACGATGCCGCCATCGCGCCCGGGATCGATACAATTTTAGCGATATAATCGAGCGCTCAACAATCGCTTCGTGGGATTCTTCGGACTGTCGAGACTTTGCGCAGAGATTGAAGGCCGGGCGACAGGGTCACGGCCACGAACGCAAGCTCCACTCGAACACGAAGGAGAATCTGATGACACGAGTTCATGCCTTTCTGAGTGACGAATTTGGCGTAACGGCGATCGAGTACGCGCTCATCGCGAGCCTGATTGCGGTTTTCATCATCGTCGCCCTACAGCTTGTCGGCACCAAGGTCAGCAATGTGTTCACCGAGGTCGGCAACACCCTCAAGTAACCAGCAAAGCGCGCACTCGCCCCGAGTGCGCGCTTCGACAACAATCAAGATGCAACAACGCCCAACATGCAACAAGGACCGAACTTCGAAGATGCGCCGCCTTTACGCTGAGTTTAAGCCTCCGCAAACGATGTCGCCATGGCGGCCGCGATCGATAAGAATTTTAATCGTCCAATCGAGCTGTTGGCAATCGACGGGTGAGATTTTGCCATTGTGGTCGGGATCCTGCGGCCACTTCGAGGGCCCCGGCCTAGGAACGGCTGCGGCTTGCGAACGCAGGGGCCCATAGCGTCAGGAGAATCCCATGCTTCAAGTTCGGAACTTTCTTAGTGATGAATCCGGTGTGACGGCGATCGAATATGCGCTGATCGCGAGCCTCATTGCGGTGTTCATTATCGTCGCGGTCCAGCTGGTCGGCACGAACGTCAGCAACGTGTTCACCGAGGTCGGCAATACCCTCAAGTGAACCGGGAAAGCGCGCCCGCCGGGGGTTCGGTTGGCGCGTGACCAGTTTGGACATGCGATTACGCAGCGCGATCGCGCGCGGAAAATGGCACGGCGCCCATCCTCCAGGGGTCCTCGCCATGATCCAAAGCGCGAACGCGCTGCCGCCGTTTTTGCGCCCCAGCGGGGCGGCGGAGCGCAGCGGGACACTGACCCTTCAATAAATTTTCTCGCCTCGCAGTTCGGCGGTCGACATTTCGACCCGCTCAATGCGTGGATAGGCTACTCAAGCCCGGCCAGGACGCCCTCATCAGCCGCATCTCACCCGCCTCATGGCTTAACCGTCTACGCGCCTGGCGTGGGAGGAAGCACCAGTCCGCCCCAATGATCGACCCGGCGAGGCAGCCGAAGGGAAGGGGCGCGGCACGACGATATCTTACAGAAAAGCAGAAATATGATTAAGCTTGGCCGATGAACAATCCTGCCTGTCCGCATGGCCGCGACCGCTGGCTCCTGTTGTCGCACCTCTCAACGCCAGGGAAAAGGGCCGAGAAAAATTCTTTCCGCTAAAATCCTCGTAACCAATTGAAAAGTCTCGATTTTGACTAAAGAATCCAAGGAAATCCAAGGAAATCCAACCCTCAGAATCGCGGCCTTCCCGGCGAAACGGCCACGCGCCAAGCAAACCGAAACGGGATCGACCGGACCAATGGCGAGGCCCGCTGCGGAGAAGGAGCCCAAACGCCATCCAATGCAAAGCGCTCTAGCGGACGGGCCCCGCCGTCCTTTCGTCATGAACGTAAACGAAGAGCGTGGCTCTAGGTATTAGTACCGGGCCAAGTGATCTTAGCCGCGAGGTTGGAAACGCGCTCGGGCGCCTTAAGATTAACCCGCCCCCTTGGCGGCGGGGTGAAAGCTTAAGGACCGAGGGCTCAACGGCGCATGGACGATCTTCTTCGCCTGGCCGAAGACCCCAACGCCTGGGCGGCGCTCGCGACCCTGATCGCGATGGAGGTCGTCCTTGGCCTCGACAATCTCGTGTTCATCGCGCTGCTCACGAACCGTATCGACGAGCGGCGGCGCAGCCTTGCGCGCAAGCTCGGCCTGTCGCTGGCGCTTGTGTTCCGCCTGGCGCTCCTCGCTTCGGCGTCATGGTTGGTGCGTTTCACGGAGCCGCTGGGCACAGTGCTCGGACGCTCCTTTTCCGTGCGCGATCTCCTGTTGCTGGCGGGAGGGCTGTTCCTGGTCTGGAAAGCGACGACAGAGATCCACCACCGCGTCGATCGGGATCGCGAGGCCGAGGACGAAAAGCCGGTTGCGCCGCTTGGCCTCATCTCCGGGCTCATCCAGATCATCATGATCGACATCGTCTTCTCGATCGACAGCATCATCACGGCCGTCGGCATGACCGAATATTTTCCAGTCATGGTGATAGCCGTCATCGTGGCCGTCGGGGTGATGATGGTCGCCGTCGGGCCGCTGGCGGCCTTCATCCACCGAAATCCGACTGTATTGATGCTCGCGTTGAGCTTCCTCCTGATGATCGGCATGACGCTGATCGCCGATGGTTTCGGCTTTCATATCGAAAGAGGCTATATTTACGCGGCGATGTTTTTTTCCTCTCTGGTCGAGGCGCTTAACGTCTTGGCGAGACGCAAGCCCAGGCGATCATGTATGACGCTCAGTTCTCTCATCCTGTTCGCCGCTGTGTATTTTGCCGCCGTGGCGACGCCCGGGCCGGGCGTCGCAGCGTTGGTCGTGCGCGTGCTCGGGCAGGGGTCAAGAGCGTCGCGCCGTTCATCGCCGGCTATTTCGTCGGCGACATGGTCTGGCTGACATTTACCGCGACAGGCCTCTCCGTCATCGCCAAGATGTTCGCGGGCGTATTTGTCGCAATCAAATTCGCCGGCGTCGCGTATCTCCTCTATCTCGCATGGCGGATGGGGACCGCGCCTGCCGTTGTCGGAGGGGCACCGACGCCGGCCACGCGGGGCTCACGCGCGTTCTTCGGCTCGCTGTCGCTGACGCTCGGCAATCCGAAGGTAATGGTCTTCTTCCTCTCGATCATGCCGCTCGTCGTCGACTTGAGGACGTTGACTCCGCTCGCGCTTCTCGAACTTGCTGTCGTCTGCGGCATCGTGATCTTTTCGACCTTGGCGCTCTATGCGTTCGCCGCCAACCGGGCGAGGAGGCTTCTCGGCTCGACCCGAGCGATGCGATTTGTCAATCGCGCCGCCGGGGGCTTGATGGCCACCGTTGCAGTCGCAGTCGCTACGAGGTAGGCGCGCCCCATGTCGGATCTTCTGGCGATCGGCGAAGCGCTGGTCGAACTCAATCAGCCGAAGGACGGCGCGCCCTTTGTGCAGGGGTTTGGCGGCGACACTTCGAACGCGATGATCGCGGCGGCGCGGCTTGGCGCCGACGCAGCCTATTTCACCGCCGTCGGCGCCGACCGTTTCGGCCAGGCGCTCACGGAGCTTTGGCTCAAGGAGGGCGTCGACGCAACCCGGATCGTGGTCAACGGCGGCGCGCATACCGGGCTTTATTTCGTCACCCATAGCGAGAACGGCCACGAGTTCTCCTATATGCGCGCAGGCTCGGCGGCGAGCCGGATCAGCGGAGCCGATCTCCCCGTCGACCGCATTCGCGAGACCAAGATCCTTCACATTTCCGGCATCAGCCAAGCCATCTCATCCTCCGCCGCCGACGCGGCGTTCGCGGCGATCGACATCGCCCACGACGCCAAACGGCTCGTCTCCTACGATCCGAACCTGAGGCTGAAGCTCTGGCCTTTGCGCCGCGCGCGGGCCATCATTCACGAAGCGATGCGCGCCTGCGACATCGCTCTTCCTGGGCTCGACGACGCGGAGCAGCTGACGGGCTTGCGCGATCCCGACGCCATCGCGAGTTTCTATCTGGAACTCGGCGCCCGCGTCGTCGTGGTGAAAATGGGCCGGGGCGGCGCGCTGGCGGCTACGCCCAAGGACCGCGAGCGCATCTATTCGCACGCGGTCAAGGCGGTCGACGCAACCGGCGCCGGCGACTGTTTCGACGGCGCATTTCTCACCGAATATGCGCGGAGCGGCGATCCATTCGCCGCGGCGAGCTTCGCCAATGTGGCAGCGGCGCTTTCGACCCAGAGCTATGGCGCGGTGGCGCCATTGCCGAGACGCGTCGAGGTCGAAGCGGCGATGGCGGCGCGAATACAATGACTCCAGTCTTTGCGAGCGCCTCCTTGGCGGCGGCCTATGTCGCCTCCTGTCTCATCCTCGCCGCGACGCCAGGCGCGGATATGGCGCTTTTTCTGTCGCGGACGCTGGCCGGCGGCAGGGCGCAAGGCTTCGCGGCGCAAGCGGGCGCGAGCGCTGGGCTCGTCGTCCATACCTTCGCCGCTGCGCTTGGCCTCTCAGCGCTGTTGGCCGCCTCGGCGCAAGCCTACGAGGCGGTGAAGATCGCCGGCGCGCTCTATTTGCTCTGGCTAGCGTGGCGCGCAATTCGCGATGGTTCGGCGCTCAAATTGAAGGCGGACATGTCGGCGCGTGGAGGCTTGCGCGGCGCATTTGCCAGCGGGCTTCTCATCAATCTCACCAATCCGAAGATCGTGCTCTTCTTCGTGACCTTCCTGCCGCAGTTCATCAGCGCGAGCGATCCGCACGCGAGCGCGAAGCTGTTCGTGCTGGGCCTCGGCTTCATCGCGATCACGACGGCGGTGAACGCGATCATCATCCTTGTCGCCGGGCGCTTTGTCGCCGCGGCAAAACGCAACCCGCGCGCTCTCCGGCTGTTCGATTATGGATTCGCGGCGCTCATGAGCGCCTTCGCCGCGCGTCTTGTCTGGACCGAAGCGAGATAGGAACGGTTCATGGACCTCGCCGCTTTCCGCGCCTCGCTTTCGGGCCGCCGAGCCGCCGGCGGACTTGAGCCAGGCCTTGCGGGCGCTCTGGCTCGACGCGCGGGGAAACTGGGACGGCGCGCATGACGCGGCGCAGGCGGACGAGGGTGGGGCAGGCGACTGGGTGCACGCCTATCTGCATCGCAAGGAGGGCGACGCCGGCAACGCCGCCTATTGGTATCGCCGCGCGCGCAAGCCGATCTGCCACGCCTCGCTCGACGAGGAATGGGCGGCGATCGCCGAGGCGCTCTTGAAGGCCGAAGGGTGACGTTTCGCTGAGCGTCGGGCCGGCCCAGGCTCATGGCGCTCATGCACAAGCCGAAGCCAGACCGCCGGCGCGTGCGTGACCGCCGTGCGGGAGAGGCTATTCAATCACCAAACTCGGCTGGGAGGCTAAGCGAATGGCGTCATTAGCTCCAGGGACGTTTGTATTGGATTCCATTGAAACGGAGCATCAACGCCTCATGCGCCAGGCTTGGCTGCTCGACCCGCTAACGGAACGGCTGTTTCGGGAGGCTGGGATCGGCGATGGCATGCGCGTCCTCGACCTTGGATGCGGCATGGGCGATGTCGCAATGATCGCGGCTCGGCTCGTCGGATCGTCCGGTCGGGTCGTCGCCGTCGATCGAGATGACATAGTCCTAGCCCACGCCAGCCGCAGAGCCCGGGCGCCGGGTTTGAGAACATTGTGTTCCTTCATTCCGACGTGGCGGATTTGCCTCCGAGCGAGCCGTTCGACGCCGCCATCGGCCGATTAATTCTGGCGTTTCTGCCCGATCCAGTTGCGGTATTGAAAGGCCTATACCCTCTTGTTCGCTCCGGCGGCGTATTCGCCTTCCAGGAAGTGAGTTTGGCGAACACGCTGGCCCAAACGGCGCATTTGCCTCTCCACAACGAAGTATGGCGGCTGATTCAGGACACGCTGGCGCGAGGCGGCGCCCGCACAAACAATGAACTTTCCCTCTATCGCGACTTCCAGGCGGCGGGTCTGCCGCCTCCAACGTTGCGAAATGAACTGCTGCTCGGGGACACCCCGGAGATCCGGAGCTATCTGGTCGATCTCCTCTCCGCGATGTGGCCCAGGGTTGGCGAGCACGCGATGGGCCGCGAGAAGCTCGGTGATTTCAGCACGCTGGCGGCCCGTCTTGACGCCGAACTCGACGCCAACAATTCGTTTGCGGCTTGCCCCGGCGTCGTGAACGCGATCACGCGGCGACCTTAGCGGTCCGCTGTTAGCCGCGCTCATGGACGCGCATGTCGCGGGATGTACCGAGACCATTGACACAAAGCGGCAATAAGTGAGGGTTGTGAAATTTGAAATCGCGGAAGTTCGAGTTCGATTTCATCGATTAAATCTGTTCAAAGAAATGTGATCTAGCAAAGGGAGGGCGAGATGGCGGGATCGTTCGAGCAGCGCCTCGGCAATATCGAAGAGCTGCTGATCATTATCATCATTATCATCTATGGCGGTGGGCGGCCGGGACACGGGCCGGTCGGAGATAGTGCGACCGCCGATACATCCCGTTTTGAGGCCCTGAGGCGGATGTTGCCGCCGGGTATTATCCCCGATCCGGGCCCGGTCGATATGGCGCGGATGTCACTGGAAGCGGTCGAGAGCAGGCTGCTCGCGGTCAATGCCGAGTTGACTCGGCTCAAGTCTCACGAAGCCGAGTTGAACGCGCGGCTTAAGGAACTGCGCGGCGCGAAGACCAAGTAGCCGGTCGCATCAGAAGACAACCGAAGGGCGCCTGCTGTCCAGGGGAGGCTTGCTTGTCCGCGGATTTGACGCCCTCGGTTCTTCTGATCGGCTTCCAGGACCAGGACAACCTGGGTTTGCGCTACCTGCTGTCGTCGGTGCGGCAGGCGGGCTTCTCCGGCCGCATCGAGACTTACACGGCCGACCCTGAGCCGATCGTGGCACTCGCGGAGCGGCTGCGCCCCGACGTCATCGGGTTCTCGCTCATCTTCCAATATATGTCGCCCGCTTTTGCAAGAGTGATTGACGCCCTGCGCGCGGCGGGTTGCCGATCGCACGTCACCATTGGCGGGCACTATCCGAGCTTCGACCCCGAGGAGGTTTTAAGCAGAATCCCCGGAGCCAATTCCATCGTCCGCTTCGAGGGCGAACGGACGCTGGTCGAACTGATGCAGAAGCTGAGCCGCGGCGAGGACTGGCGTGACGTTGCGGGCATCGCCCACAGCCAAGCCGGCAAGGTCGTCGTCAATCCGCTCCGGCCGGTTCTCGACGATCTCGATCTGTTGTCGTTGCCCGATCGCTCGGACATCGACTATCGCAGCCAGGAGTTGCCGATGGCTTCGGTGCTCGGGAGCCGTGGGTGTCCCTGGGATTGCAGCTTCTGCAGCATCCGGCCGTTCTACGAAGCCCAGGGCGGCAAGCTCAGGCGCCTGCGTTCGCCCGCGGCTGTGGTCGAGGAGATGCGTCGGCTCCATTTCGAGCAGGGCGCGGAAATGTTCCTGTTCCAGGACGACGACTTCATGGCGACTGGCCGGCGCGCGCGCCGATGGGCTGAGGACATCGCCGCCGAAATCATCGCCGCTGGACTTAAGGGCAGGATCGCATTCAAGATCAGCTGCCGCTCGGACGAGGTCCATTACGACACGATGGCTCGCCTCGCCGAGGCCGGCCTCACCCACGTCTACATGGGGGTCGAAAACGGCGACGATCAAGGCCTCGCCAACATGAATAAGAGGATGAAGGCGAGCGTGCACACCGAAGCGGGCGAGATCCTGCGCTCGCTCGACATGTCGTTCGACTTCGGCTTCATGCTGCTCGAGCCCTACAGCACGATCGAGATCGTTCGAAACAACATCACGTTCCTCGATCGCTATGTCGGCGACGGCTGGACCGTCGCCGGCTTCTGCCGAACGCTGCCTTACGCCGGCACGCCGCTGAAGACCCAGCTCGAAACGGAAGGCCGCATGCTCGGCACGCCGTTCGAGCCCGACTACAATTTTCTCGATTCCAGGCTCGACCGCTTCTACGACTGGATGCTGCTCACGTTTTACGAGCGCAACTTCACCAATTCGGGCCTCAACGAGGTCTTGCGCAGGCTCAACTTCGACGCCCGCCTCAAGTTGCCGAACCGGCGCAAATTCGGGCCGTCGGAGCGGGCGACAGTTCAGCGCATCACCGCAGAGTGCAACGGTCACGCCCTCTATTGCCTGCGCTCAGCGCTCGACTACATCGAGGCGACGCCGCTTGACGAGATCGACATCAAGGGCGGCTATCTCGCCAAGCTGACGACGCACGAGAAGACGCAGGAGCGCCGGCTGTTGGCCGAAGTTGGCACAGTCGATGCGGGGCGTTTCATGTGGCGGCAGTATCTTGAGAGCGACCAGGAATTTCGGTCGCTCGGCGGCTTCGCCAACGCCTGGACGTTGGCGCCGCAGGATCTGCCGGTCGCCGGTTAGACGCCCCGGCGTTCTTTCTCTTCCTCTCGCCCACATTCACTCAACCCTGCGCTATGTTTGAGGCGCGCGAGGGAACAATGTCGCTTTCGCTCGAGTCCAAGGGGAATTTGAGCTTATGCCCGTCATCGTCGCCTTCGGCGATTCCAACACATGGGGTTAGGATCCCGCGACCGGCGGACGATTTCCTCGCGCACAGCGATGGCCGAGCGTGCTTCAGCGCGAGCTTGGACCGGATTTCGAGGTGATCGCGGAGGGGCTCAACGGCCGCACGACCGTCCACGACGATCCGATCGAGCCTTATCGCTGTGGCGCAGATGCGCTTCCGCCCTGCCTTATGAGTCATGCGCCGGTGGGTCTCGTTATTCTTGCCCTTGGCTGCAACGACTTGAAGAAGCGGTTCTCCGTTTCCGTTTTCGACATCGCCGAGGGCGCGGCGCGCCTCATCTTCCTCGCCCGCGCCTATGGGCAAGGCCCCGACGGACGCCCGCCCAACATCCTCCTCATCGCGCCCCCGCCCATCGCCAAGCTCACCAACTACGCGGAAATGTTCGAGGGTGGCCGGGAAAAGTCCGTTCTTCTCGGCCAGCGTTACCGTGAAGTCGCGGAGCGCGAGGGCGCCGCCTTCATGGACGCCGGCGCCGTGATCCGGTGTTCGGATCTCGACGGCATCCACTACGAGGCCGACCAGCACGAATTGCTCGGCCGCGCGGTGGCGAAGGCTGTTCGCCGGACCGCTTAAGCGAGGCCGCCGCCTTTGCGATTGCGCGGCGAAGCTCGCGGAGCTAAAGCCAGCCTCAAACCTTCCTCCGCTTATGGACCTTCTCGTTTGAGCGTCGACGAGGATACGGACGCGCTTGCCGCGCGCGATCTTTTGGTCTCTGCCGCGCGCGAGGCCGGAGCGCTGGCGCTCGAACATTTCAATCCCGGAGGCCGCACGTCCGCGCGCGTCGTGACAAAAGCCGGCGGATCGCCGGTTACCGACGCCGACCTCGCCGCCGATTCGCTTCTGAAGCGCCGCTTGCAGGAAGCTTTGCCCGAGGCCGGCTGGCTCTCTGAGGAGACGGCCGACGATTTTGAGCGCCTGTCGCGCCGCAGCCTCCTCATAGTCGACCCGATTGACGGCACGCGCGCGTTTGTGATCGGGGATCCCCGCTGGGCCGTCTCGGTTGCTCTCGTCGTCGACGGGCGCCCGATCGCGGGCGTCGTCTACGCGCCGGCCCTGGACGAGATCTATGCCGCGGCGCGGGCCAAGGGCGCCACCTTCAACGGCGCGGTCCTTACCCCCGCCGCCGGCTGGCCGCCGCGCGCCGCCGCCGGTCCTAAGCTCGTCATCGAGGCGATGGCGGCGGAGCTCGGCGTCTCGGTCGAGATCATTCCGCGTGTGCCTGCGCTCGCCTACCGGCTGTGTCTCGCGGCGCGCGGCGCGATCGATTTCGCGGTCGCCGCCGAGAACTCACATGACTGGGACATCGCGGCCGCCGATATTCTGCTCGAGGAGACGGGCGCGCGTCTGATCGACGCCTCGGGCGAGCGGCTCCGCTACAATTCCCGGCAGGTCCGCCGCGGCGCGCTTCTTGCTGTGTCGAACATAGGGGCGCCCCGCCTCATCAACGGCTTTCGCGCCGCCATCGGCTCGTCAAAAACCTGACCGGCGGCCGTTTTCGGACGCTTGCGTTTTCGCCGCCGCGAGGGCAAAGGCCAGCGCGCTGAGCCGCGCTGCTCCGCGCGCCTTTCAAGGAAACGTGATCATGACCTCTCCCTATGCGAAGGCCCAAGACGAGGCGAAGCCGCAGCGCCTGCACCTGGTGTTCGGCGGTGAATTGAAATCGCTCGAAAGCCACGAATTTCGTGATCCCGCCAAGCTCGACATCGTCGGCCTCTTTCCTGATTACGCGAGCGCCGAGCGCGCCTGGCGCGCCAAGGCCCAAGCGACAGTCGACAACGCGCAAACGCGCTACTACATCGTCCATCTGCATCGTCTGCTCGAGCCCGACCTGGTCCCTCCGACGCGGACAGCCTGAGCGCCGCATGGCTAGGCGTGTAGGCAGGTCGCCATGGGCGCAGGAGGCGATCGGCCTTGGGCTTGCGGCCTACCTGTCGTTCGTTCGCGCCACGAGCCGGTTCACCACGGTTCCCGAGGACGTTGACGCCTTTATCAAGGACGACCTGCCGCTCATCGCGGCGATGTGGCACGGCCAGCACTTGATGATGCCCTTCGCGCGACCCATGACCATGGATCGGCTCGCGGTGCTCATCTCGCGCCATGAAGACGCCGGCGCCCAGGCTTTGGCCGCCGAGCGTCTCGGGATCACGGCCGTGCGCGGCTCGGGCGGACCCGCCGACCGTGGCTATTACAAGGGCGGCGCGCCGGCGATGCGCGAACTCCTGCGCCAGCTCGAATCGGGCTCTTCCGTCGCCATGACCGCCGATGTGCCCAAGCGCGCGCGTGTGGCGGGAATGGGAATCGTGACGCTCGCCAAGCTCTCCGGACGGCCGATCGTTCCGACCGCCGCGGTCATGAGCAGGCGCGTTCAGTTCAACAGCTGGGATCGCGCCTCGCTCGGACTGCCCTTCGGGCGCGCGATCATCGTTGTCGGCGACATCATCCGCGTCTCGCGGGACGCCGATGAGGAGGAGATGGAGGCCGCGCGGCTCGCGGTCGAGCGTGGGCTCGATCAGACGCACCGGCAAGGCTACGCCATGGTCGGCGCGCGCGACCCGGGCGCCGAGCTGAAACCGCAATGACACCGCCGCTGTCCCTTATTGGCTATCGATGGGCCTCGTTCCTGGCGACGCCGTTGGCCGGGCCAATGCTGGCGTCACGCCTTAAGCGCGGCAAGGAGGATCCGCGACGGGTCGGCGAGCGGCGCGGCCTCGCCAGTCTCGCTCGTCCGCCGGGCCCGCTTGTCTGGCTGCATGGCGCGAGCGTCGGGGAAGCCGCCGTTCTTCTGCCCTTTGTCGAGCGCATCACCCACATGGGCTTAACCGCGCTTGTGACGACGACGACGGTGACCTCGGCCACAATGCTGGCCCAGCGCCTGCCCGCGGGCGCGCTGCACCAATATGCGCCGCTCGACAGTCCCATATTCATGCGGCGCTTTGTCAATCATTGGCGTCCCGACACGGCGTTGGTGGTGGAAAGCGAGCTCTGGCCCAATATGATCCTCGAACTGAAGCGTTCGAAGTCGCGGCTGGCGATGATCAACGGACGGATGAGCGAGCGGTCGTTCCGCCGATGGGGAAAGGCGCCGCGTTTCATCGCCGCGCTGCTCACGAAGTTCGACGTATGCCTCGCGCGCAGCGAAGCGGACAGCGAGCGGCTGTCAACGCTCGGCGCCCCGAACGTCCTGGTCCCGGGCGACATCAAGTTCGACGCGCCGACCCTGCCGGCCGACCGGCGTGAGCTCGCTGAGCTCGCAGGGCTCACGTCTGGACGCCAGATGTGGATCGCCGCCTCGACCCACGAAGGCGAAGAGATGATCGCGGCGGCGGCGCACAAGCGCCTCGCCCGGGTGTTTCCCGACGCGCTGACGCTTATCGCGCCGCGCCACCCCGAGAGGGGCGAACAGATCTTGCGGCAACTTGAAGCGCAGGGTCTCGTCTGCGCGCTGCGTTCGCGGGGCGAAGCGATCGGTCCGGGAACCGCGGTCTATATCTGCGACACGATCGGCGAACTGGGGCTCTTCTACCGTCTCGCCGGCGTCGTGTTCGTCGGCAAGTCCTTCGTCGCCGGGGGCGGGCAAAATCCGATCGAACCCGCGCGGCTCGCCTCGGCCATTCTGCATGGGCCGATGGTCGGGAATTTCGCCGACGCTTATGCAGCGCTTGACGAGGCGGGCGGCGCGCTCACCGTCGCACGCCCGGAGGATTTGGGGGACACGCTGATCGCGCTCTTCGCCAACGCGGGGCGGCTGCGCGCGATGACGCGGGCGGCGGGCGAAACGGTCGAGCGCCGCGCGGGAGCGGTCGATCGCTCGATGGGCGCGCTGAAAGCTCTGTTGCCGGCGGCCGGGGCGAGGCGGTGAGGGCGCCGCGCTTCTGGTTGAAACCGAGACCAACCTTGCTCGCCCGCTTGCTCCAACCGACCGGCTGGGCGTACGGCCGCGCGACTGCGCAGCATATGCGCGGACCCGGCGAGCGCGCCGGGGCGCCAACGATTTGCGTCGGCAATTTCGTCGCGGGCGGGGCAGGCAAGACGCCGGTCGCCATGGCGCTGGCGCGGATGCTGATCGGCGACGGCCGGCGCGTCGCCTTCCTGTCGCGGGGCTATGGCGGCGCCGAACGCTCCGAGCCGCTCCTCGTCGATGCGGGCGCCCACACCGTCGCGATGGTCGGCGACGAGCCCCTTCTGCTCGCCAAACTCGCGCAGTGCTGGGTTGGGACCGATCGGGTGAGAAGCGCGAGAAGCGCGGTCGAAGCGGGCGCCAACACGCTCATTCTTGACGATGGCCTGCAGAACCCTGGACTCGCCAAGGACCTCGCCTTCGCCGTCGTCGACGGCGAGACCGGCTTCGGCAACGGCCTCTGCGTTCCGGCGGGTCCGCTGCGCGCGCCAGTTTCGGCTCAAGCGCCGTTCGTGCAGGCGCTGATCGTTCTCGGCGGCGGCGAGGCGGCGGCGGCGCGGATCGCTGCTTTCGCGCCCGGCAAGCCGCTCATCCGCGCGAGCCTCGAGCCGGATGCGCTCGCCGCGGCGCCGCTAATCGGCCGCGAGGTCGTCGCCTTCGCAGGCATTGCGCGACCGGAGAAATTCTACGCCACCCTGCGCCGGGTCGGCGCGCAGATCGTCGCCACGCGCGATTTCGCCGATCATCATCCTTACACGCCGCGCGAGGTCGAGGCCTTGATCGAGGAAGCGGGCAGGCGAAACGCGCTTCTGACGACGACCGAGAAGGACCTGGTGCGACTTAACGCGCATCAGGCCCGCGCCGTCGTGGCTCTGCCGGTCACGTTGCGGTTCGAGGATCCGGCGTCCGTGAGGCGCCTCCTGCGCCAGGCCGTGGGGTAGGGCCTTTGTCCTCGGCCTTATGGTTAAAACGCAGCTAGTTGCACTGGTTCGCCCCCAAAACGGAGGTTCAGCTTTGGCGCATACGGCGCCGTGTTTAAACTATGGTTTTGGCATGAGCGCTCACTTGCCGGCCCGGGTCAGCACGAAATCATAGTGCAACGTGTGATACGGCTGATCACGCCGCGAACCGTCCGGAGCAACGCCCGGGCCCCGTTGCGGAAAATTGGCGATTAATTGAGGTCGCACTCCGAACGCGACGTCGCTGTCTAGATACTCGCTGCCGCGCACGAAGATGTGGGTGCACAGAGGATCCGCAGTCTCGGTCTGTATGGCGAAATGCAAGTGCGCGGGCCGCCAATGTTTGCGTGTAGTATTCATAATGAGATCGCCGAGCGCGGCGTCCATCGGCGCGGGATAAGCGGTCGGCATGACGCTCCAAAAGCTGTAACGGCCCTCCGCGTCGCAGCGAATCCGCCCGCGTCCCCACATATTTTCCGGATCGAAATCATCTTGCACGTCATAGAGGCCGCGATCGTCTGACTGCCAAACGTTGACGACCGCGTCTTTGACGGCCTGTCCCGAAGTGTCCAGTACACGACCATGGGCATAGAGCGGCTGTCCCGAAGCGCCGTTGGCTATATCAGCACCCGCCGGAAAGATTGGAGCGTCGTTCAGGAAGAACGGACCTATCAACGTCGGTATGGTTGCTCCGGGCGGTTTGGGTTGGGACGCCGCGAGCACTTGCATCGAAATGCCGATTAAGTCCGAAAGCGCGATGAACTCATTGCGCCCATCCTTCGTCACGGCAGCGCCTCGCGCGAGAAACGTCATGAACGCTTCCCACTCCGCCCACGTCACCCGATTGTCGCAAACGAACGTGTGCAGGTGGTCGATCAAGCCGAGCATCAATTGCCGCAGACGAGGATTCTTCCGTTCTTTCGAATTGCTGTCGAACGTCAGCGAGAATGGCGGCTTCATTTTCGGTGCGGACGCCTGCGGATGAAATGGCCACGCTGTTCCCCAATCAAAGTCAATTCAGCCGGCATTCCGAGAATGGGCGTCCGCCTCGCCCTGCATCTGATCACGTTTTGATTTTTTGACAAGCTCATCGCTATCCGGTGCAGATTTTACCTGCAAACGGCCGCTCTCCGCCCAAAGTCGAAGTTCTCGTATCCGAACAGGACATTATCCAACGGCCGGTTTCCGTCGGGCATTGATCGTCGGCTTGGTCTTCTCGGAGCCCGGCATGATCCGGTTGATAGGAGATGGTTTGATGCCAGGCCGGCCGACGATCATTGACAAATCAAAAATGATAGAGTATACGTTTCTGCAGAGGCAAAATTATGAATCTGCGAGGGTCCGGTGGGAGAGGCGACGAGAGATGTGTCCGTGACCCCGTTTGGGCAGCAATCTCAGACGCGAGTAAAAAGCTAGGGAATTTTTTATATTTGTTCCGAGTGTAACCCATTGAAAAAGTCCCAATTCGAAAAAATAAATGAAAGTAATTGAAAGCAAGTTTGCTTTCATCTGCTTTCATTAGCTTGGATTTGCTTACAGGAAATTCGCGCGATGGTTGTATTTTGAGCCTCCGAGGAGGCCGAGGGCGGCGGTTCCGGTAGGGCAGGGGCGAATCCGGAGCCCGGCGCCGCCATCGGCCTGACCCGACGCCGATCGACGCGGCGTCCGGCTTGCCAGCATCCGGAAAGGCGCGCAGGTTTCCAGGTCAGCGGAGCCCAGCGCCAAGCGCCGGGCGAAATCCATCGGGAGGACATGATGCTCGACACTGCGCCCACTGCCCGGATGACGGCCTTCCTCGGCAAGTTCGACGCCGCGCTGGCGGCGGGCGACATCGAGGCCGTGGTCGCCATGTTCGCCGCGGACGGCTATTGGCGCGATCTCGTCGCCTTCACCTGGAACATCAAGACGATGGAAGGGCGCGATCAGGTCCGCGACATGCTCTCCCATTGCCTCAGCCAAGTGAAGCCGCGCGACTGGCGCGTCCCCGAGGGCGAGATCGTGGCCGAGGCGGACGGCGTGCTCGAATCCTGGATTTCGTTCGAGACCGAGATCGCGCGAGGCTACGGCTTCATCCGGATCAAGGACGGTCTCATCTGGACCCTCTTGACCACGATGGCCGGGCTCAAGGGTCGTGAAGAGAAGGCGGGCTTCACCCGGCCGCTCGGCGCGAAGCACGGCGTCAACCCCGGCGCAAAGACCTGGAAGGAACTCCGGGACGAAGAGGCTGAGAAACTCGGCTACGATGTGCATCCCTATGTGCTCGTCGTCGGCGGCGGTCAGGGCGCGATCGGGCTCGGCGCGCGCTTGAGGCAACTAGACGTGCCGACGATCATCGTCGAAAAGAACGAGCGCGCAGGCAACTCCTGGCGCAAGCGCTACAAGTCGCTCTGCCTGCATGACCCGGTCTGGTACGACCATCTGCCCTATATCGACTTCCCGAAGAACTGGCCGGTGTTCTCGCCCAAGGACAAGATCGGCGATTGGCTGGAAATGTACGCCAAGGTGATGGAGCTGAATTACTGGACCAAGACGACCGCTACGAGCGCAAAGTTCGATCCGAAGAAAAAGGAATGGGCCGTCGTCGTGGATCGCGACGGCAAGGACGTCACTTTGCGCCCGAAGCAGCTGGTGTTCGCGACCGGCATGTCCTCGAAGCCGAACCTGCCCAACTTCAAGGGGATGAAGTCGTTCAAGGGCGAGCAGCATCATTCGTCGGCTCATCCGGGGCCCGATGCTTTCAAGGGCAAAAGGGTCGTCGTCATCGGGTCGAACAATTCGGCGCACGACATTTGCGCGGCGCTTTACGAAGCTGGCGTCGACGTAACCATGGTGCAGCGGTCGAGCACGCATATCGTCCGCTCAAGCACATTGATGGAAATCGGCTTGGGCGATCTCTATTCCGAGCGCGCGGTCCGCGGCGGGATGACAACAGCAAAGGCCGATCTCATCTTCGCCTCCCTGCCGTATGGACTCCTGCCTTCGCTGCAGAAGCCGGTCTACGACAAGATCCGCGAAGTCGACGCGGATTTCTACAAAGGGCTCGAGAAGGCTGGCTTCAGGCTCGACTATGGCGAGGACGAATCCGGCCTGTTCATGAAATATCTGCGCCGGGGCTCGGGCTACTATATCGATGTCGGGGCCTCGCAACTGATTATCGACGGCAAGGTCAAGCTCGTAGCGGGGCAAGTGAAGGAGATCACCCCGCGCGGCGTCAAGCTCGATGACGGCAAGGAAATTCCAGCCGACGTGATCGTCTATGCGACGGGTTACAATTCGATGAACGGCTGGGTTGCCGACATCTGCGGTCAGGAAATGGCCGACAAGGTCGGAAAGGTCTGGGGCCTCGGCTCGAACACCACCAAGGATCCGGGGCCCTGGGAGGGCGAGCAGCGCAATATGTGGAAGCCGACGCAGCAGGAAGCCCTATGGTTCCATGGCGGCAACCTGCACCAGTCACGCCATTATTCGCAGTTCCTGGCGCTGCAGCTGAAGGCGCATCTCGAGGGGATCCCAACGCCGGTCTACGGGCTGCAGGAGGTCCACCATAAGGCCTGAAGTCATTGGGCGAGGGGCGCGCTCAGGGCAGCCGCACGGTCGCCGTCGCGAGACAGGCGATGCCTTCGCCGCGCCCGGTAAAGCCGAGCTTCTCGCTCGTCGTCGCCTTGACCGCGACGCGGCCGATATCGAGGCCCGCGATCTCGGCAACGCGGGCCCGCATCGCCTCGCGATGCGGGCCGATCTTCGGCGCTTCGCAGATGAGCGTCGCGTCGAGATGGACGATCATGGCCCCGCGCGTCCGAACGCGTTCGGCCGCATGGGCGAGGAAGACCTTCGACGCCGCGCCCTTCCATTGCGGGTCCGAGGGCGGGAAATGTTGGCCGATATCGCCTTCGGCGAGCGCGCCGTAGATCGCGTCGGCGAGCGCGTGGAGCGCGACGTCGGCGTCGGAATGGCCGCTCGAGCGCGCGACGTGGGGAATGCGAACGCCGCACAGCCACACGTGGTCGCCGGGCGCGAAGGCGTGGACGTCGAAGCCCTGGCCGACCCGCGTCTCGCCCAAGCTCGCCGTGAGCCGCGCCTCGGCGGCCTCGAGATCCTGCATGGTGGTCACCTTGACGTTGGCGGGGTCGCCTTCGAACACATAAGCCGGCGCGCCCGCCCATTCAGCGACCGCGACGTCGTCGGTGAGGTCGCCGACGCCAGCGGCGGCGGCGCGCCGGTGCGCTTCGAGGATCAGCGGGAAGCGGAAGGCCTGCGGCGTTTGCACGGCTCTCAAGCGCCGAGCGCGGCGGGGTGGCGAGGACTCGACCCTCGACATCGACCTGCTTGACGGTGTCGCTCATCGATGTTCCGGGCGCCGCCGCCCCGTGGCGCTCGGCGGCGTCAATCGCGCGCGCGATGAGGGCAGGGGAGGGGAACGGGCCGCACCGCATCGTGGATGAGCACGATATCAGGCTCGGCGGCCGCGAGCGCCTCGAGCCCGGCGAGGACACTTTGCTGACGGGTCGCGCCGCCGATCGCCGGCGGCCCGATCGCCGCCGCTGCGTTTGCTTTCAGATGCGCCAGCGCCTGGTCGTAGAGCGCGCGATCGTCTGGGCGGATGACTACCGTTATGGCCAGAAACGGAAAGCTTCCGGCAAGCGCCTCCAGCGTATGGACGATCAGCGGGCGGCCGGCGCAACTGAGATATTGCTTCGGCCGATCTGCGCCGAGCCTTACGCCGCGGCCTCCGGCGACGACCAGAAGCCCAATCCTTTTCGACGACAATTGAGGGCTCCGACGACCAATGGGAGCGCCTTTTCCTGCACCGCGGCGGTCGCGTCAATGCAGGGATCGGCCAGAGCGTCGTCTTGACTTGGCTTTGGCCCGCGCCGATCAATCGGGGACGACCATCCTTGCGGGAAATCATCGTGCCGCTGAAGCTGATCCTCGCCAATAAGGCTTATTCGTCCTGGTCTCTCAGGCCGTGGATCCTGCTCGCGCAGTTGAAGATCCCGTTCGAGGAAGTGGTGATCGCGATGGATCAGCCGGATACGCGCGAGGACCATTCTCAAATACGCGCCGACGGGAAAGTGTCCCTCGCTTCAAGATGGCAAGATCGCGATTTGGGAGTCGCTCGCGATCATCGAATACCTTGCGGAGGCCTATCCCGGAAAGACAGTGTGGCCGAAAGGCAAAGCCGCCCGCGCCCATGCCCGGGCGCTCGCGAACGAAATGCATGCGGGCTTCGTCGCGCTGCGACAGGCATGCCCGACGAACTTCCGACGGTCGGTCAGGGCGATCGCTCTCGGCGACGAGGTCCGGGCAGACGTCGTGCGCGATCGAAGCCGCCTGGGCGCAGGCGCGCGCGACCTTCGGCAGGGGCGGACCGTTCCTGTTCGGGCGCTTCTCGGCGGCGGACGCGATGTTCGCGCCCGTGGTGAACCGCTTTCATGTCTATGACGTTCCCGTCTCGACGCAGACGCGCGCCTATATGGAGACGATCATGGCTCTCCCGGCGTGGAAGGCTTGGATCGCGGACGCGCATGCCGAACCTTGGCGGATCGAACGTTATGAAGCTATCTGACTAGGCAAAAGCCGTTGACCGAGCCCTTCCGTAAAGTCCGGCTTCCGGCATCGCTAGGTCAATATGTTGCAAATAAACAACAACTTGCGCGCTCTCGCGGAAGCCAAGCATTCGCTGAAAGAAATTATGAAATCGGCAATGGATTTACCCGCAGTGTCGCGGGTGAACAATGACAACAATATTGACGGTTCCGCTAGGTTGGCGGCTCGGATTGGGGAAATAAAGCGTAATGGCGCGAATAAAGAGCGCTTTGACGACGAAGAGCGGCGGGGAACAAGCCAACGCTGCGGAATGGCGTCGGCTGATTGACGAACTCAACCTGCGCCGCCGCGCGGCGGCCGAGGGCGGCTCGATCAAAGCGCGCGAACGCCATGTCGCACGGGGCAAGCTTCTGGCGCGGGAGCGCGTCGCAGGCCTCGTCGATCCGGGTTCGCCGTTTCTGGAGATAGGCGCGCTCGCGGCTTTCGACATGTATGAGGGCGACGTCCACGGCGCGGGGCTGGTCGCTGGAATCGGCCTTATCGAGGGCCGCGAGGTCATGATCATCGCCAATGACCCGACCATCAAGGGCGGCGCCTATTATCCGATCACGGTAAAGAAGCACCTGCGCGCGCAGGAGATCGCAACGGAGAACCGTCTCCCTTGCGTTTATCTGGTCGAACTCCGGCGGGGCCAATTTGCCTTACCAGGCTGAGGTTTTTCCCGACCGCGACCATTTCGGGCGGATCTTCTTCAACCAGGCGCGGATGTCGTCGGCCGGGATCCCTCAAATCGCGGTGGTGATGGGGTCCTGCACCGCAGGCGGCGCCTATGTGCCGGCGATGTCGGACGAGACAATCATCGTCGACAAGCAAGGTACGATCTTTCTGGGCGGGCCACCCTTGGTCAAGGCGGCGACCGGCGAGACGGTGAGCGCCGAAGACCTTGGCGGCGGAGACCTGCACACCCGCGTCTCGGGCGTCGCGGACGGGCTGGCGCGTGACGATACGCATGCGCTTGCGCTCGCGCGGCGAGCGGTCGCCAACCTCAACCGCCCTCCGAAGCGCTCGATCAATTGGGCGAAGCCGGTCGAGCCCTTCTATCCGGCCGAGGAGCTCGAACTTGTCGCGCCGGTCGACCTTCGCCAGCAGGTCGACGCGCGCGAAATTATTGCCCGGATCGTCGACGGTTCGGAGTTCGACGAGTTCAAGGCCCGCTACGGCGTCACGCTGGTCACGGGATTCGCCCGCCTCTCCGGCATGCTGATCGGCGTCATCGCGAGCAATGGCGTGCTGTTTTCCGACAGCGCGCTGAAGGGGGCCCACTTTATCGAACTCTGCGTTCAACGCGACGTGCCAATGCTTTTCCTGCAGAACATCTCCGGCTTCATGGTCGGACAACGCTACGAGGCGGGCGGCATCGCCAAGGACGGCGCGAAGCTCGTCACCGCGGTAGCCTGCGCCAACGTGCCCAAGATCACATTAATCGTCGGCGGTTCTTTCGGCGCCGGCAACTATGGCATGTGCGGGCGGGCGTATTCGCCTCGCCTTCTCTTCATGTGGCCCAATGCCCGCATCAATGTGATGGGCGGCGAACAGGCCGCGAGCGTGCTGGCGACGCTCAGGCGGGATGCGCTCGAGGCCGAAGGGCGCGAATGGGCCAAGGCCGACGAGGAAGCGTTCAAGGCGCCAATTCGGGCCAAATACGAGGCCGAGGGTTCGCCCTACTATGCGACGGCTCGCCTCTGGGATGACGGGATCGTGGCGCCTCGGGAAACGCGGCGGGTTCTATCGCTGGCGTTTTCAGCCACGCTTAAACGTGGGATCGAGCCGACCCGGTTCGGCGTCTTTCGCATGTAGTCTTGGGTGGGGTAGGGGGAGCGTAAGAAACAAATGGGCGTGCCCAGTTTTCAGCAACTCATGTTGCCAACGCTGCAGACGATTGGGCGGCGTTACGACGAGATCAGCATTTCGGGGCTGGAAGACGAAGTCAGCAAGGCTCTCAAGATCACCCCCGAGGATCGCCAGCTCAGGCTGCCCAGCGGCAATCAGACGCTGTTCGCCAATCGGCTCAATTGGGCCAGGTCCTACTTATCGAAGGCGGGGCTCATCGAACTGCCCCGCCGCGGCTACTGTCGCGCGACCGACCGAGGCCGCGAACTGCTCGCCGAGGGGATGAGCGAGATCGACCTCGGAACCTTGGAGCGCTATCCGGAATTCGTCGCTTGGCGATCACAAGGCAAAGGCCGGGGAGGCGGCAGAGGAAAGCGGCTCGCGGGACGATACCGAGGAGACGATGGCTTCAAGCTTCGAGCTCCTGAACGCGGAGTTGGCGCGGGACATCGTCGGGCGAGTGCCTTCGTTCAGTCCGGCCTTTTTCGAGCGCCTCATCATCGACCTCCTCGTGCGCATGGGTTACGGCGGCGGACGCGTCGAGATGGGCCGAGCGCTTGGCCGGGTTGGCGACGGCGGCGTGGATGGCGTCATCAAGGAGGACGAGCTCGGCCTTGACGTCGTTTATGTCCAGGCCAAACGGCTTGATCCCAACAAGGCCGTCCCATTATGCGAAGTGCGTGATTTCGTTGGCGGGCTAGAGGGCCATCGGGCGAACAAGGGCGTGCTGGTCACGACCTCGTACTTTCCCAGCACCGCCTATGACTTCATTACTCGGGTCTCCAAGCGGGTCGTGCTGATCGACGGTCAGGGGCTTGCGAATCTGATAATTCGACATCGCGTCGGCGTCCGGATCAAGGACGTGTACGAGGTGCGAAAGATCGACGACAGTTACTTCGTCGAATAGGTGGTTCCGGTGTCGAAACTGGCCTCAGTCGCCGCGATAGCTTCAAGGACCTCTCTCCTCTACCCTTCCTGTCAGAGCGCTTTGCATTTGGACGGAGTCGGCTGAGCTCCTTCTCGGCGACGAGGCCGCGACGTTGGCCGGGCTCGGTCCGTTTGGGTTTTCTTGGTCCCTGACTGTTCCGCTGCAAAGACCCCCGGTTATGAGGGTTGGATTTCCTTGGATTCCTTGTTCTCGTCAAAATCGAGACTTTTCAATGGGTTACGCGGTTTTTCGCGGGAAAAATTTTCTCGCGCCTTTTCCCGGCGTTGAGAGGCGCGGCGAGGGGACGGTGCGGTCGAGGCATTCGGACGGGCAGGATTGTTGATGGGGCAAGCTTAACGCAAGTTCTGATTATCTGCAATAGATGTTGACTCTTATAGCGTTAGCGGTTGGCAACTAGGGAATTCCGAATATTGGGCGGCGCTAGGCGGACCTGAAGCCTCATGGCAGGGCTTGTCCCGGCCATCTAGGTGTGTTTCAGCGCAGAAAAATGACCGAAAGGGAGCTGCGAGGTCCAAAAAGCTTGGCTCCTGAAGCCTTTGCGACCATCCGTGGCGACGTCGCAACTCGTCCCTGAGGCGGCGCGGCGTGGGGTGGCCGGGTAAAGCCCGGCCATGACAGCGGAGGCGTCCGAGGCAAGCCTCTAGGCGGAGCAGTGATCCGGGCACAGCGCGATGTCGCAATTCTCACCTTATCTAGGCCATGTGGATGAATTTTCGCCAGTCGACGCTTTTGGGATTCCCGCGGTAAATCAGGCATGATTCATAGGTCTCCGACCAAATCAGAGGCCGGAGTCAATGTCGACAAAGATGGATGAGGACGATTGGGCGCACACGCTTGCGGTGTTCCGCGCCTGCCTGCCTCGGCGTGGACGGAAGGCCGCCGACGACCGCCGCTTCCTCGAGGCGCTTCATTTCTTCACCGTCGAGAACGTTCGCTGGCGCGCGCTGCCGGAGCGCTTCGGTCATTGGAACAGCGTGTGGAAGCGCTTCGATCGCTTGAGCAAGGCTGGCGTCTTCGAGGCCTTCTTCGACACGCTCGCGTCCATGAGCTCCACGGCCCATCTTATTCAGATGTTCGAACTCCACCGTCGTGCGCGCTCATGTATCGGCGGCCGGAGCAAAGGGGGGCAAGAAGGCCAGGCGCTCGCGCGCTCGCGTGGCGGCTTCACCACGAAAATCCACGCAAAATCGGACGCCTCCGGGGATATCATCGCCTTCGACCTGACCGGCGGCGAAGCCTTCGACGGGCGTCACTTCGAAACCCTGCTCGATATCGGGCCCGACATTCAGCCGCGCGCCGTCATCTGCGACAAAGGCTACGCCAGCAAGGCCAATCGGGACGCCGCAAGAGCTCGTGGCATCGCTCTGGTCATCCCGCACAAGGCCAACGAAAAGAACAAGCCAGCCTTCTTCGCCCGCACCCTCTACAAAGCCCGCGCACGCATCGAGCAGGGCGTCGGACGGCTCAAGCGCTTCAAGCGCGTCGCGCTCCGCTGCGAAAAGACCGAACGAAACTTCAGATCAATCGTCAGCTTCGCCGCCGGCCTTTGCTTGATCAAATTCGTCCACACGGCCTAGTGTCTCAATATCGAGTGGGAAACCTTTGCAAATATTCAGTTAAAGGGTCCGCAGGTCGTCTGCTAAAGCGTCCAGACACTCGCGCGGCGCAAGCCCTCTATTTTGGTAACTTGAAGCGTCCGCGCTGTCCGGGCAGAGGCGAAAGAAACGCCCACGCTGAGCGCGGAAAATGCGCCGGCCATCTATCGACGCGTCGAGTTCCGAGGGGGGCCATTTCGCCCCCCACTGTGTCGCCGATCCTCTTGGCAAATCCGTTTGCGAGCTTTTCGCCTTGCGAAGCGATCAGGCCGTTCTTGGCTCTCGAATGACCTTCCCGTCCGGGCCGATCCGCTCGATTTCGACCTGCTGGCGGCGGAGCTTGTCCGTGATCGTCTCGACGTGGTCAGCGCCAACCTTCTTCAGCCCGACCTCCTCGACGATCCTCGCTGTTTTGTTGACCAGCGCATGCTCCGCAGTCTCGATGATCTCGATCGTGCCGTCCGCCCAATCGATTTCGCCCACATACGCGGGGTCGGAGATCGCCTTGCGCAGCACTTCCGCGTGCTCGTCATGAAGGGTCACGTCCTGGGTCACTTCGCGCTCGGTGACGAAGCGACGGACCCTGGTCCGGCCCGTCTCAACCTGCTGCTTGCCCACTTCAAGTTGTTCCTCGGCGAGGCGCAGAACGTCCGGTTGAGCCGCAGCAAGCTTGGGGGAAACCGCAACCCTCTGCTCGGAGGCGAGCGGAACTTCGGCAAGCTTCTTCTCAACCGTTTCGACATGGGCAGGCTGGGCAATGCCTGACGTCACCGCGCGATCATGCACATCCACCGGACGATGGATGTTGAGAACAGCGGACGCATGCGCGACTTCGCTCTCGGGCACGCGGACCGAAATGACCGATCCGCCCTCTTCGACCGTTTTGCCGTAGATGTCGGCCTCGTGTTCATGAACATCTGTGCCGAATAGGCGATGCCACAACCCAGCTTCCCGAACCCCCGGGGACAAACTGGTTCGACCGGCCTGAAGACGAGTCTAAGTCAAACACGCTGATGTCGGAATCCGCGAACCCAGCAGCCTTGAGCGCCTTCACGGCCGCCTCGGCATGGGGCGGAGTATCGTATACGGCAACCAAAGTCTCGTAAGCCATTTTGCTACTCCTCGGGTCTGACGATTTGGATCGGACGATTTCATCTCCTTTGGCCGACACGTTGTCCGCCAAATCACTCGTACTCGGAACGCGCGTGACCACTGCTTCTTGATAACGAAGCGTAACTCGATCTTGAAATTTCTCAGTACTCCGTCGTCGGGTAATTTTGACTTCTTCTTTCAAAATCAATCGACGTTCGGTGTAAAGAACCTCCTCTACTATCGGTATGACCGTGGTTTCCCCGTCTTGTCGTATGGGAGGCGACCTCGAGAACCTGCCGACCAATAGGCATTCGTTCGATTTCTGCATGCTCTCTAAGAAGATCTTCATCAAGAAAGACTTCCCGTGTGCGCGTTTGCTTATTCACGCGCACCCGCCCCGTTTCAACCGCCTCTTTTTCAACCGAAAGTTCCTCTGCGAGAAGAGTGAACTTGGGATTGTCAATCGAGCTTCCGATAATCGTTGTGGCTCATCGGCAAGCGGTCGTGACTCATCGGCAAGCGAAAGCTTTCGCTCTCCGTCGTTTGGTTGACTCACGACGGCATCTCCGATGTTTACGGATGGTACTTACGAAAAAGCCGGGTTAACGCCAGAACATGTTACGCGTATTATTTGGCAGTTCTATGACAGGAGAAATTCCTAGCCTTTGCCAGCGTACAATAACAAATCGTAATTATCCGCTCCGCTTGCTCTACTCTGCTGCATGGCAAAGTGGAAAAAGCGTGCATCAGGTGATATCGCCGCACGAGTGGAGTTCTGACCGGCGCAGATTTCGCCTTACGCGTGAGGCAGCTCTAGCTTTCGCCGAGCGCCTCATCAGGCCCACCCGCCGATGCTTGCCTATCGAATTGAGCGTTTGTGCAACAGACCTTCGAGCAGAGCGGCCAGCCCGATCTGAATAGCGGATGCGATAAGCGGATGCGCCTCGGTTTGCGCCAGGAACGCCAACAATGATGTTCTCAATCCGCTTTTCGATTTCGTCGGATAATTTCTCCGCTCCGCTTACGACCTGGGCTTGGGCTGTCCCTACAAACTCTTGCCTTTTCGCCTCAGCGCGCTCCCGCAGCACCTTGGTCGACAGAATTGACAAGCGATAAAGACGATTCTGTCAAAGGCGAAGTGACACTTGCAAGGGTCTTGCCTCTGGCTCGACCTCGAACCGCAGCCAATGTCCACAGCGCTATGCCCAATCCAATGATGGCGGTCGGAACCGGATGACGTTTGCCGGCAAAGTCTAGGGCGCCCGACCACGACAAATCCGCCAGACCGGCCCGCGAAGCTGCTTCCGAAGCCGCTTCCGAGGCGAGATTCGACGGCGTCAAATTGAACCGCAACTGGTCAATCGTCGAGCCCATGTCGGCTCTCAGCAGATTGGCCTGCGCTTCATAGTCGCTTGAACGCGGAAACGTTCACACTCACGGCTCAACCCCTCCAAAAAGCGAGGAGATCTGTGAGATGCTCTTCACCGGGATAAGCCGCGACGGCTTGAGACCCCGCACGCCCGCCCACACCAGCACCAGGCCCACGACGATCACCGCCAATGCAAGAATGAGAAACGCGAGATCGAGCGGAAGGCCTAGGCGGGTCAATGACAGAGCGCACGCGACGAGGATAAGACCGAGGCCTACTGGGAGCAGAACCAACCCGGCCACCAAAGCGACCAGGCTGGATGCAACCAGGCCCTTACGCTCGCTAAGCTCCGCTCGGACCAGCGAGAGCTCTACGCGCGCCAGATCCTGACCCTGACGAACAAGGTCAAGTAGGAGGTCGATCGTCGAGCGCATCGGCTAGCTCGCCTTACCGAGGAGGAGCCCTAAACGGTCGATCGCAGCCACAGCCTGCACCTGCGCGATCTCGCCGATCACACGGCTCATCGGCCTAACCCCGAGCCAGAAGCGCGAGCAAAAGCCCAGCGGAGAAAGCAATTCCCACCGCGGCGAGCGGGTTCTTCCGAATGGCGCCGCTCAACTGATCGGCTGCGTCCGACAATTCTTCGTTGGCCGCGAGACGATCCCGGCCTTGCCGGTAGAGATTCGAAGCCGTAGCGGCGGCTTTCGCGCCGACGTCGTCGAGATGGGTCTGCGAGGCGATTCCCTTAGCGCTGTCCAACGCCTGTTGGGCAGTCCCCTTGGCGCTATCCAGCGCGTGTTGGGCAGTCCCCTTGGCGCTTTCCAGAGCCTGCTGCGCACTCTTGGCGGCCGCCGACAGCGCCGCGGCGCCGCGATCTTGCGCTTCTTCGCCTCGGTCCGGCTGGTCATTCCAGGTCATCTGCTTCCTCCCTCAGGTAGGGCGCACCAACTGCCCGAAGCCTTGCGCCTTCCGGGTCAAGTCAGGCGGCTTGTCCGCCTCTCAAACCTCCGCCGATTAACAATGTTCCGATTGCGATCGTACTAGTGGGCGAAATTACTGCACCGAGGTGAGCGTCAGGGTCGTGACTCCGGCGGCGAAATTGAGCCCGGACTGCCCCTGGACGGTCAGGGGCTGCAGAGAAAATGCGCGGCCGGTTCCGCCCACCAGGAGGTTAGCGCCGAGACCAGCGCCTGCAGTCGCCTCTGCGCCGACGCCCCCGTAAGTTCCCGCTAGCGCTCCATGCGGGAAGCCCGTCGAGGGAGCGAGAACGCCCCAAACCATGGTTCCCTGCTGGACCGCGCCAAGGGCGAGGCCGAATTTGTCAATGCGGCCGATGTAATTGTCCGGCGGCGCTCCGCTTGCAGGAGCGAAAGCGCAGGTCATCGTCTGTTGCTGCGATATGAGCAGGCCTATCCCGGCCGACACATCGCAAGTCAGCGTTCCGACCTTTATCGACGATTGGGCAAGCGCCGGGGAAGCGGCGAAGGCAGCCAGGGCGGCGGCCGCGCCCAAGGATGCGAGAAAGCAATTGGTCATTTTGAAACCTTCCTTAGCGCGTGAATGCGCCCAACATCACCGCAGAAGCTGTACACCCGAGGGTAGCTTTGAACGTTGATCAATGTCAAAGAGTGCAACTCGATCGGCGATCCCGTTGGCGCGTGCGACTGCGATCGCAGTTGGGCGACAATAGCGGAGTTCACGCCTCAACGCTGAATAACCCACCGAAGCGATTATCTTTCCGGACGTCGGACGGGGCATGTCGCTCGCCATCTGCTCGCCATCTGAATGTGCGTTGGGTAGAGACAAGGCGGTCGGAGCTTCGACATGTTCGCCAACGTCCTGATCGCCAACCGCAGCGAGATCGCCTGCCGCATCATTCGCACCGCGCGGCGGATGGGAATGCGGTCGATCGCGATGCACACGCCTGCGGACCGCGGGTCGCTTTTCACCCGGCTTGCCGACGAAGCGCACGAGATCGGCGAGGGCGCCAACGGCTATCTCGACCAGGCCGCCATTCTCGCGCTGGCGAAGACAGTCGGCGCCGAATGTCTGCATCCGGGTTACGGCTTCCTGTCCGAGAACGCCGATTTCGCCGAAGCGTGCGCAAAGGCCGGGATTGTCTTTGTTGGCCCGCCTGCCGAGGCGATGCGGACGATGGGGTTGAAAAGCTCGGCGAAGGCGCTGATGCAGCGCGCCGGCGTGCCGGTCGTGCCCGGCTATCACGGCGACAACCAGAACCCGAAGTTTCTGCGCGAGAAAGCCTACGAGATCGGCTATCCGGTGCTCATCAAGGCGATCGCCGGCGGGGGCGGGCGCGGTATGCGCCGTGTCGACGCTCACGTCGAATTCGACATGGGCCTCGAGAGCGCGAGCCGCGAGGCGCAAGCCGCATTCGGCGACGGCCGGGTGCTGATCGAGAAATATATCGCCTCGCCCCGCCATATCGAATTGCAGGTGTTCGCCGACACGCATGGGGCTTGCGTCCACCTCTACGAGCGCGACTGCTCGGCCCAGCGCCGGCATCAGAAGGTAATCGAGGAATGCCCGGCGCCCCGACTGCCGGAGGACACGCGCGCGGCAATGGCGAAAGCCGCGACCGAGGTGGCGCTGGCGGCCGGTTATGTCGGCGCAGGCACGGTCGAATTCATCGCCGACCCGTCGCACGGCCTCAAATCCCAGAACTTCTACTTCCTCGAGATGAACACGAGGCTCCAGGTCGAGCATCCAGTGACCGAAGCGGTCACCGGCCTCGACTTGGTCGAATGGCAGTTCCGGGTAGCCGCCGGGGAGCCTCTGCCGCTCAGGCAAAACGAGATCGCTTGCGCTGGTGCGGCGATCGAGGCGCGCGTCTACGCCGAGGATCCGGAGCACAACTTTCTCCCCTCGGCCGGGCTGATCTACGCCATGGACTTCAAAGGTGAGGACGCCACGGAGGGCGTCCGGATCGACACCGGCTTCGAAGCTGGCGACAGCGTCACGCCCTACTATGATCCGATGATCGGCAAGGTGATCGCTCGTGGAGCGACCCGCGCCGAGGCGCTGGCCACGCTTGTGAAGGCGCTTTGCGACGCCGTGGTGATCGGGCCGAAGACCAATCTCGCCTTCCTGGGCAAGCTCTTGCGGAGCCCGGAGTTCGAGGCTGGAAGGATCGACACCGGCTTCATCGACGCCAATCTCGGGCGCCTCGGCGCTGAGCCGCATCCGCCGAACAGAAAGGCTGTTCACGCCGCGGCGCGGCTTCTGCTTGAACGGCGCGACGAGGGCAGGGTGTCGCCGCTTCATCCGTTCGACCCCTGGCGGATCGCCGATTCTTTCGAACTCATCGGCTTCCGCCGCACGAGTGTCGACGTCACGGTCGACGGCGTCCCGATGCGGGCGCATCTCGTCGAGGGGCCGAACGTGGATCCCATCGCTAAGAACGAGGGCGCCGAGGCGGGCGACGCGGTGACGCTGCACGAGGCCAAGGGGGGCATGTACGCTTTCGCCGGCGGGCGGCAGGCGTTCGTCGAGCTCGTCGATCCGTTCGCGAAGGCCGAGGCCGCGGTGGAGGGTGACGCGGCGATCCGCGCGCCGATGAACGGCCGGCTTGTGACGATCGCCGTCGAGGACGGCGAGAGGGTCGAAGCGGGGCAGCGCCTTGCGGTGGTTGAGGCCATGAAGATGGAGCATGCCCTCGTCGCGCCGCACGCGGGCGTCGTGCGCGACCTGGACGTGAGCGTCGGCGAGCAGGTCGAGATGGGCGAGACCATCATGCGGGTGGAGAAGGGGAATGGACATGGAGAGGCCGAAGGCGAATGACGGTTTGGCGCCGACGCAGCCCTTCGCCTTGGCGCAAATAAGATTTACCTCGATCTCAGGGGTTGTGCAAAGAGGCGCCTAGCTTTTCCCGAGCGGAGCAGGGCAAGGTTTCTGGGGGCAAGTTTATTCGCCCGCTCCATCGCGCCGACGCCTCCGCTATAATTCGGCCATGCCTCTCCATCTCATCAAACTCGCCGTCGGCGCGGAGTCGTTCGCGGACCTGCGTGAGTGGATGGCTGAGCGGATGGCGGACGCTAGGCGCCGCCGCGCGCCGCTCCGGCATGCGCACGTCACCCGCATGACGCCCAAACGAACCGAACAGATTCTCGACGGGGGCTCGCTCTACTGGGTCGTCAAGGGCATGATCTCGGCGAGGCAGGAGATCGTCGGCCTCGAGCCGTTCATGGATTCGGACGGGATCGGCCGCTGCAAGATCTGGCTCGATCAGACGGTGATCGCGGTCGCGCCCCGGCCAATGCGCGCCTTCCAGGGCTGGCGCTATTATCAGCCGAAGGACGCCCCGCCAGATATCGACGAGGCGCAGCCTGGCTTTGCCGCGATGCCGGAAGCGATGCGCCGCGAGCTGGCGTCGCTCGGGTTGCTTTAGTCGTCAAGGCAGCCCGCCGTCGACCCGCGAATGAGCGGTCAGCAGTGACTCGCGCGAGGCGGATCAGCCAGTGGGCTGAGCCGTCTCCATTTGCGTCGACGTTGCTAGAGTTGGGATTTGAACGACCGGCGGCGCGGAGCCACCGGGTCCAGCGTCAAGGGCGATGTTATGCCGGTCAGAGGGATCGGGAAGCATCGCCTGAACGACTTCGCGTAGTCTGACAAAACTGGGGTTGGTGTCGAGGCTGGCGAGCAGCGGCGCAACGTAACTCACCTTGAGGCCCAGCGCTGTGCAGAACTCAGGGCCGGCGGCGGAATTGGACAGAACCGCCACGAACTTGTGAATATCGCCGATTTGGAGCGACCGAGCGGTGCGGAACCCTTCTTCACGCAGGCATACATACAATTGGGCTTGGGCGATCCAGTCGACGATAAGTCCAAGGTCATACGGAAGCCGAACCCAAAGCAGGAATGGGTTCTGGCAGGAAAGAACCTGCGCATCTGAGATTTCGAGTTCCGCCAGCCGGTCGATCTTCTCGTTCGCCAGACCGTCGATCATGAGCAGATTCAAGTTCGTCGGCATGCTGCTCCGGCTGGGGTCGTCCTTGTCGCCCGAGATGTTCAGTTTGCCAAAGGCCCAATGGATGAAGGCGGAAAAAAACGGCGCCGGCACGGCCCCGATCGCAAGCGCGATGCCTAGAAGGAATGCGCTGTCGGTGACGCCGAACACCACAGCGAAATGTCTCATGACGGCCGCCAACACCATGGCCGTAATCAGCCAAACGCTGAAGTAGTGGAACGAGATCGGGTAGATGTCGTTGTTGTTGATCTGGTTGAGAAGACGGTTGAATAAGGCAAGATAGGCACCGACAAAGGCAACCGCGGAAACTACCAGGGTGCCGGATTGATAGGCTTCGATGTTGACCGGAGTTATTCCATCTCCTAAGACATAAAGTCCGCCGAGCAAAGCCGATTTCGGCGCAAAGTCGTTTTGCCAGAACAAACCCATAAAGGATACCAGGGAGCAAAATACAATTATGATCGCAAACAATACCATAGGAATGACAAAGTCTGGCTGGGACACCGACGCCGGCTGAACTGAAGCAAGCGTTGATTTGGCAATTTGAAAGTATTGAGTAGACTTTATTTTCGGTATGATCATGCCGTCAAGCTTCTTGCTCCGCCGATCCAGGGAGATCGTTTGCACGAAACAGGCAAGCAGCGGCGCCAAGGCAAAAAGAGTGGCGACGAAGAGGGACACCAACGGACCGATCTTCTCGCTCTCTTGGATCTCCGAGCTTTTGATCACGTAAAGCATGACTCCTAACACAGTCACCAAGACAAGGCCAACGATGATGCTGCCGATCCAAGCTCCCAGAAACCCAAAGACTTTGCTGGCGCCGACAGCCGGCGACGAAGAGATGGACATCTTTGAATCGCTTGAAGTGATGGACATCGTTGATGCCTCCCGTCGGTCAAAACCCCGAATGATATCCTTTGGCCGCCGCTGGCGCGGCCGCCCCAGCCTCCCGGTTTTTTCTGCACAAAGAATTGGCGAAACGCTGTGATGCGCGTCACACACGCTGCGGGTTGCCGATGAGCGCAAGGCTGGCTGGCGCGGCTATGTGAATTCAAGGCTCGGCCGCTCGGGTCGGCGCCGAATTTTTGGGAGTTCGGCTTGTCGGGGCGATTGCGAACGCCGATCTATTTGAGATGGACAAGGAGAAGAACGGCGCGCTGACGAACCGCGGTGGCGGCGAGGGCATCGCCGCCTTCGTCGAGGCGGCGAAAAAGGTTCCCGCGCCGGGCGCCTCCGGCCGCGGCCGGCTGATCTTCGCCCTCGACGCCACCATGAGCCGGCAACCGACCTGGGACCTCGCCCAATCCTTGCAGGCGAAAATGTTCGAGGCCGCGGCCTCGCTTGGCGGCCTGGACGTGCAGCTGGTCTATTTCCGCGGCATGAACGAATGCCGCGCGTCGAACTTCGTCTCCGGCGGGCAGGGCCTTGCGCAGCTCATGAGCCGCATCGAGGTGCGCGGCGGATCGACGCAGATCCGCCGGGTGCTCGCCCACGCGCGCGATGAAGCCGGCCGCGCGAAGGTCGGAGCGCTCGTCTTTATCGGCGACGCCATGGAGGAGAATCCGGATGCGCTCGCCTCTGTGGCGGGGGAGCTCGCGCTGCTCGGCGTCAAGGCGTTCATGTTCCAGGAAGGAAAGGATCCCGCCGCGAGGCGGACGTTCAGCGAGATCGCTCGCCTGACCGGTGGGGCTTATAGCGCCTTCGACGCCGGCGCCTCCGCGCGGCTCGCAGCGCTCCTGCGGGCGGCGGCGGCCTATGCCGCGGGCGGCCACGCGGCGCTCGTTCGGCATGCGGAGGCCGATCCCGCCGCGCGGCTCCTGTTGTTGCAGATGCGGGAAAGATGAACTTGGCGTAGTTTCGCCGTTGGCGGCGATTAAGTCGGGGCTGATACATCGCGACGCGCCTCCGGCCCGAATTGGAAGCCTTATAACAATGAACCTCATTATCGGCTTGATCTTGCTGTTCCTTTTGGTGCAAGGGATCAAGCAATTCGGCGCGCATGGACGCAGCTACGGCGGCGCGGCTCGTCCGCCATGGCGGCGGCGTCCTGGGCATGATCGGCGCTCTTCTGCTTCTCTTGCGCGGGCGGATCGGGCTCGCCGCGGCAGTCGCGGGCATGATGGCGAACTTCGCCGGATGGCGGACGACAGGCGGCGGCCCCGACGGGGTTTCGCAACGTCGGCGCGGGCGCACGCGCGGGACGGTCCTCGACAGCCCGGTCGGCGATGCTGGAAATGCGGCTGGACCACGACAGCGGCGCGATGACGGGAACGATCTTGTCCGGTCCTCATGCCGGCCGCGCGGTCGAAACCCTGTCCCGCCCGGAACTCATCGCCCTTCGCCAGGAGCTCGCGCGCGACGATCCCGACGGCGTCAGCCTGTTAGAGGCATATCTCGACCGCCGGTTCGCCGGCTGGCGTGAGGCAGACGAGGGTCAGCGTCAGCGGCGGGGAGGCGCCGGGGCGATGTCGCGCCGCGAGGCGCTGGAAGTCCTGGGGCTCGGCGAAGGCGCGGGCGCGGCCGATATAATCCGCGCCCATCGGACGCTCATGAAAAAGTTTCATCCAGATCATGGCGGCTCGACCACGCTTGCCGCGCGGGTCAATCAGGCCAAGGATGTTCTGATGCAGCGACAAGGCTAGGCGCTCCCAAGAAGCGTACACGTCAGTCGTGGGCGGGAAAACAGGAAAATCCGGTGCGTTTGAGCGAGCGGCACGCGGCTTCGGCTGAAGCCGAATCCAGGACCGCGAAACGCGCGCGATAAAGCGTCAAATCCCCTTTCCGCACCTTCTCGGTGAGGGGCTTGGCCGAGGCCAGCGTCGAACGGTTGCGTTCTTGGGCGCGCGCCAAAAGGGCGTTGGCCTTGGCGAGGTTCTCGGGGCGCCGATCTGGATCATCCAGGCGCGCCCGGCGGCGTCGTCAGCCGCCTCGTCTTGTCCGGAGGGCTGCGTCGGACGGCGCTCGTCTTCGGCCGGGGCCTCGGGACGGTCGGGCGGCATGACCAGCGCGCTCGCCGCAGCGAGCCGGGCCTGGTTCTTGGCTGACGCTTTTGCGCCTTCGGGACTTTTGACGAAACCGACATCGGCCGTAGTCGGCTGCCAGGCGCGCCGGGCGGGCGCAGGCGCCTTAAGCACTGGCTCCGGGGTCTGAGCCTCCTCGTCTCCAGTCCCATCGTCGCCTTCCCCGGCGGCATTGGCCGCGCGGGTGGTGGCCGAGACGCGCTCGAGCTTTGCTTCGGCGATCTGGGTGGCGCGCGCGCGCACTGGCGGCGCGACGGCCGGCTCGGTCGGCTCCACAGGCGAAGCGTCGGCGACTGCGGTCACAGTGTGGGCGGTCGACGCTTCTGCGATATGGTCGGCGATCAGATTTTCCATGATCCGGTCGCGCCCTGCGGCGGATCGCCCGCCCATGACAACGGCGATCAGCGACCGTCCGTCGCGATGGACCGAGGTTAAGAGATTGAAGCCGGACGCTCGCGTGTAGCCGGTCTTGATTCCGTCGACGCCGTCGACGCGGCCGAGCAGATGGTTGTGATTGCCGATGATCTCGCCGTCGAAGTCGAATTGAGCGGTCGAGAAATAGCGGAAGTAGCGGGGGAAGCGCTCCTCGAGCGAGCGGCCGAGAATCGTCAGATCGTGCGCCGTGGTGATCTGTTGGTCGTTGGGGAGTCCAGAGGCGTTGACGTAGACCGTGTTGGTCATGCCGAGCGCATGCGCCTTGCGCGTCATCAAGTCCGCGAAATTGCTTTCCGACCCTCCGACGGCCTCGGCGATCGCGACCGCGATGTCATTGGCCGAACGGGTCACGACAGCCTTTATCGCGTCGTCGACGCTGATCGTGTCGCCGGGCGCGAGGCCAAGCTTCGAGGGCTCTTGCGCGGCGGCGTGCTCGGAGATCGGAATTTGCGTCCTGAGCGTCATCGCGCCGCGGTCGAGCTCTTCGAACAACAGGTAGAGGGTCATCACCTTGGTGATCGAGGCGGGATGACGCAGTCCGTTCTCGTCGGCGGAATAGAGCGTGCGCCCGCTGTTGGCGTCGACGACAAGCGCTGAAAAGGCTGGCGAACCGGGGATCGCGCCCGGCGCTACAGAGGCGTAACGCGGGGTGGTGTGATAGGCGCGATGGGCATAATGCGCGGGGCGCCAATAATGTGCGACCCGCGCATAGCGCGGATAGTATGCTTGATGGTATGCGTGCGCGTAAGTCCGATGGCGCCCATAATGATGCGCCTGCGCTTGCGCCCCGGCAAGGCAAAGGGTTGAGGCCGAAATCAAGGCCGCCGTCGCCATGCGAGCAAGCCGGCCCATTCGAGAGCAACCGTTACGCAACGCCATCGTACGCCCCACGGACTTCGCGCAACGGTGAGGCCTAAACGCCGATCACAGTTGCGTTACGCACACGGTTCCGGACGATATGCTGGAGCGGTTACGCAGCGGTTAACGGGATTCCGACGAGCCGCCGCTATTTTTGCGCAAGCCTTTGAAATCTCGATCGACGCGCGGCGAGAGGCGTCGAGCGCGATGAAGCCACAACTCAGTAAACGGCGGCTATTGATTGAAATAATTTACTCTTTCAAATTTGTTCGAGGCTTCCTTTCGAGCATGCAGACAGAATTGTGCTGCAATGCAGCAATCCCGCCTTGACTTCTATTGTGCAGTGCACATATTGCATCTATTGCGGTTCGCCTCATTTCGCGATGCGAAACCGAGCCAATGCAGGGAGCTTTAAAATGACAGTCAGCACGCCGACATTCGAAGATTTCCAGAAATTCTCGAAAGAGCAGCTCGAGGCTTTCACCGCGGCTTCGACCACCTTGTCGAAGGGTCTGCAGGACATCGCCGTCGAATCGAGCGATTATTCAAAGAAGGCCTTCGCCGCCGGGACCGCGATGTACGAGAAGCTTCTCGGCGCCCGCAGCGTCGAATTGGCGATCCAGATCCAGACTGATTTCGCGAAGGAAGCCTATGAGGGCTTTGTCGCCCAGGCGACGAAGGTTTCCGAACTCTACACCCGGGTTGCCACAGACGCTCTGAAGCCGGTCACCACGGCCTACGCGAACATACAGAAGTAATTTATCCAGAAGATTTTCCGCCGCCCCGTGCGGCGGGACAACGTCCTTCGAGCCGACGCCGGCGCCGTTCCAGCGCCGGCTTTTTATTTTCGTCATGGCCCCTTGATGCTGTCATCCGAGTTAAGAAACGGAACAGGGAAGGCATGTTGCAAGTTGCTTGTGAAGAGGCTCTTGCACGTGACGAGTAAATTCGCAATGCTGCCATACGGCGATGACATCTGGCGGTGACGGCGCGCGGCGCCTAGATGTAGTCGTCAGGGTTTCGTGTCCGCGTAGATGTGAGTTCCAGTCCAATCGGCATCAATCGGGGTCTTTCGGTGGCTGCCGCCTCAATTCCGTTGGTTGTTCGACTTCGAGCGGGGATGGTTCGGCTGGCGCGTTGGCTCTATCCGGGCTTTGGCGCAGCCTCGCCGCCAATGGCGATGCGGCCAATGGGCTCGAGGGAGCCGAAAAGAGGAGGAGAAACGCCAGGGGCGGGCGCGGCGGTCATCACCCGCACGCGGACGCAGACGAAGCGTCCGAATATGTACCGCGTTCTGTTGCTCAACGACGACTATACGCCCATGGAGTTCGTGGTCTCAATTTTGCAGGCCTTCTTCAACAAGGACGCCCAAGAGGCGATGCAGATCATGCTCCAAGTGCACCATAACGGCGTAGGCGAATGCGGGGTCTTTACCTACGAGATCGCCGAGACCAAGGTGTCGCAAGTGATGGATCACGCCCGTAAGAATCAGCACCCCCTGCAGTGCATCATGGAAAAGAAGTGAAAGGCGCCCGATGCCAATTTTCTCCCGCGCGCTCGAAAAGACCCTTCGTCGAGCCCTATCGCTTGCCAATGAGCGTCGACACGAATACGCGACTCTCGAACATCTGCTGCTGGCGCTGATCGACGACGTCGATGCGGCCGCCGTCCTTAGGGCGTGCGGCGTCGACCTCGACGCGCTGCGCAAGACCGTCGTCCAGTATCTCGACACCGAACTTGAAAACCTCGTTGTCGACAGCCAGGAGGAAGCCAAGGCGACCAATGGCTTCCAGCGCGTCGTGCAGCGCGCCGCCTTCCACGTTCAGTCGTCAGGCCGCGAGGAGGTGACCGGCGCGAACGTGCTGGTCGCTATTTTCGCCGAGCGCGAAACGCATGCGGCATACTTCCTGCAGGAGCAGGACATGACCCGCTATGACGCGGTGAACTACATCAGCCACGGCATCGCCAAGCGTCCTGGGGCCTCCGACACATCACGCTTGCCGCGCGGGACTGAAGAAGAGCACGAGGCGCGCGACTCCAAGGATTCGAAGGACAGCTCAGATTCAAAGAAAAAGGAAGGCGCCTTGGAAGCTTATTGCGTCAACCTCAATCGGAAGGCGCGAGAGGGGCGCATCGATCCGCTCATAGGCCGCGAGGCCGAAGTGCAGCGCACCATCCAGGTGCTGTGCCGCCGGCAGAAGAACAATCCGCTGTTGGTCGGCGATCCGGGCGTAGGCAAAACGGCGATCGCCGAGGGCCTTGCGCGCAAGATCATCAACTCGGACGTGCCTGAGGTTTTGGCCGAGTCGACCGTCTTCGCGCTCGATATGGGCGCGCTGCTCGCCGGGACGCGCTATCGCGGCGATTTCGAAGAGCGCTTAAAGCAGGTGATGAAGGAAATCGAACAACACAAGGACGCGATTCTCTTCATCGACGAAATCCACACCGTCATTGGCGCGGGCGCCACTTCCGGCGGCGCCATGGATGCCTCGAATCTACTCAAGCCAGCCTTGGCGCAAGGAACGCTTCGCTGCATCGGTTCAACGACCTACAAGGAATACCGGCAGTATTTCGAGAAGGATCGGGCCCTCGTGCGCCGGTTCCAGAAGATCGACGTCAAGGAGCCAAGCGTCGCCGACGCGATCGAGATCCTGAAAGGTCTCAAGCCCTATTTCGAGGAGTTCCACAAACTGCGCTACACCGGAGAGGCGGTGAAAGCGGCGGTGGAATTGTCGTCGCGCTATATCCACGACCGCAAGCTGCCCGACAAGGCGATAGACGTCATCGACGAGACGGGCGCCTCGCAGATGCTGGTGCCGGAGCCGAAGCGCAAGAAGACGATTGGGGTCAAGGAGATCGAGGCGACCGTCGCGTCAATGGCGCGCATCCCGCCGAAGTCGGTGTCGAAGGACGACACCGAGGTGCTCCAGCATCTCGAGACGACCTTGAAGCGCGCCGTCTACGGCCAGGACGAGGCGGTGGCGGCGCTGGCCTCGGCCATCAAGCTCGCTCGCGCCGGCTTGCGCGATCACGAGAAGCCGATCGGCTGTTATCTGTTCTCAGGCCCGACAGGCGTCGGCAAGACGGAGGCGGCCCGGCAGCTCGCGACCAGCCTCGGATTGGAGCTCATCCGCTTCGACATGTCGGAATATATGGAGCGTCATACGGTGTCGCGCCTCATCGGCGCGCCTCCCGGCTATGTCGGCTTCGACCAGGGCGGCCTCTTGACGGATGCGATCGACCAGCACCCGCACTCGGTTCTACTGCTGGACGAAATCGAGAAGGCCCATCCTGACCTGTTCAACATCTTGTTGCAGATCATGGATCACGGCAAGCTGACCGACCACTCCGGCAAGCAGATCGACTTCCGCAACGTGATCCTGATCATGACCACGAATGCGGGCGCGCGGGACCTCGCCGGGGCGGCTTTCGGCTTCCACAAGTCGAAGCGGGAGGGTGACGACACCGAGGCGATTGACCGCTTGTTTGCGCCCGAGTTCCGCAATCGGCTCGACGCCATCGTGCCGTTCGCGCGTCTGCCCGAGTCGGTCATCGCTCGCGTCGTCGACAAATTCATCCTTCAGCTCGAGGCTCAGCTGAGCGACCGCAACGTGACGATCGAACTCACAGACGAGGCGCGCGAGTGGCTGGTGAAGAACGGCTATGACGAGGCGATGGGCGCGCGGCCGATGGCCCGCGTGATCCAGACCCAGATCAAGACGCCGCTCGCCGACGAGGTGCTGTTTGGCCGGCTCAAAGGCGGGGGCGTGGTCAAGGTCGTCGTTACCGCCGATGAAAAGGGGGCAAAGAAGCTAAGCTTCGTCTATCCGGAAGGACCGGCCCAGCCGCGGCTCGAACGGGATTTGATCGTCGCGGGGCAGCGGAAATCGCGCAAGCGCGTCGAGCCCGCCAACTCGGACGCTGACGACAAGGAGCCCGCTCCGGAAGAACCGTGAGGCGCGTCTTCGCGCTACGTTAATCGACCGGCAATAGGCAGCCCGCGCCCTCCGACGCGGGCTGTTTGCGTTCTCACCCTCGCGGGTAGCATATTGATCCGGCGCTTGCTCAATTCGTTCCGCCGTCGCGCGGATGCCGGTTTCGAACGGCGTGACGTCCGACCAGAACACAGCTTCGAATCGGCTCGCGTCGACTTGGTGCGGTCAATCCCTCCGGCGCTGCGCCACGACCACCTTGCGGCCTTCGGCGATGAGCCGCGCCGCGGTGGCCCGTTCGACCGGCCCTAGCCGAAAATCGCAATCCTGTCGGTCATGGAGCGCCCTTCATTTGGCGCCCGATTTCGCAAGCCATTCGCGCGGGCCGCCATGAAATCCGCAAAAAGGAGAGTTATGTAAAGCAGTTAGAGGCGTTATCCAACGCCGCGTGTAATGAAGGAGTTATGAAATGACAAACAGTGCTTCGTTGCGCGGGGGCGAAAAAAATGTCCAGGACTGGATCAACCTGGTCTGCGGCGTGCTGCTCTTCGCATCGCCCTGGGGCTTGAGGTTCACCGGCGATGTTATGGCGGCGAGAACGGCATGGATCGGCGGCGTGATCTCTTCCTTATGGGCCTAATTGCGCTCATGCAGTTCGCCGAGTGGGAGGAATGGGTTGCGCTGATCGTCGGCGCGCTCGTGATCATCTCGCCCTGGGCCTTGGGATTCGCAGCGATCCATGCGGCGATGTGGTCATGCGTCCTGCTGGGCGCGATCGTCGTCTTGTCCTCGATCTCCGAGATCTGGGCCGTTCACAATCCCGCAGCGATGGCGGGGCGGTAGGATCGACGTGACTGGCGGATCGCCTGCCCAACTGGCCATCCGCCAGGATTTCAGACCGATGACCGCCTGACAGACGCTTGACGGAGCGGCGCTTTCGTTGCGTTTCGAATGAACGTCTCGAATCGCCCGCCAGGAGCCTGAAGGTCGATGACGACACTCGTACCGCCGGTTATCGCCTGGTTCGCGCTGGGCGGCCCGCAACGCGTTGGCTCCCCAGGCCTCGGCTCCGCCGACGCCCGGGTCGGTCGCGGTGACGCCGCCGGGCTTCCAGCTGCCTGAGGGCGCGGACTGTTCGGCTAAGATCGCCGGCTACCGGGCAGTCCAGGACAACGACCTGTCCATGGGCCACGTCGTTCAGTCGGTCTATGATCAGATCAAGCGCGAGACGGACGCTGCTTCGAAGGTCTGCGCGGCCGGCCACGACGCCGAAGCCGAGTCAATGGTCGCGGCCTGGGAGAAACGTCACGGGTATCCGACCGATCTGTGAGCGAAGGCGTAGCACAGATAGTCGGCGACGAAGATCGGCACCCGCGTCTCATCGATATCGCCCGGGCTGCGCACGATATGCATGCGCGAAAACTCGGCCAAAGGGTCTCGCGACAGGAACGCTTCGACCCGCGCCTTGAGCCGCTCGGCGGGCAGAGGGAACGTCATCAGTTTCATGCAGGCGATGCGCTGAGGTGTTATCACCACGGTCCAGTTCGGCGCCATATTTGTTTCAGCGGCGAGAAGCCCCGTCTCTTCGAACAATTCCCGGCGCGCGCTGGCCTCGAGATCGACCTTGCCGTCGAAGACATCGTTGGGATCGGGCGTCCCAGCCGGGAAATAGACCTGGCCGGCGCTGTAGGTATGGTGCGCCATCTCGCCGAGCAGAAACGCGCCGTCGTCTGATCGCAGCGCGGCCATAGCGAAGCAGTTTTCTACGGGCTCGCCCGGATGGCCGAATGCGGTCCATGCGAGGAAGTCGGCGTAGTCGGTCTCGAAAAAGACGCCCGAGAGCTTTAGCAGTCCGTCGGAGCCAGCCTCGATCAAGCGGTGGCCTAGAAGCAGCACACGCCCATTGAACAAGGATGGTTTGGCCTTCGTCAGGCGCCCCCAATGTGCGGCGATGGCTACCGCTTGGCGCTCGGCGAATTCCCAGGGCCACGGCTCGAACGCGAGGTCAAGCTCGCCGACCTCGAGAATATGAGCCTGCTCGCTCAAAGGTCGAGCGAACCGCTGGAGACGATGACGACCGAGCCGCCGATCGTCGCGGAGGCGAGCGCGCCGCCCTCGATCACAAGGCCGAGCGCGATCAGGCTAGGCCGGCCCATCTCGAAGCCTTGCTCGAGGGTCAGCATGTGCTCGCCGTCGCGCGGCCGCTCAAAAGCTTGCAGGACGCCGGCGAAGGCGGCCGCCGCGCTGCCGGTCGCGGGGTCTTCAACCATGCCCCATGCGCTCGCGAACATCCGCGCGTGATAGGCCGATCCGGCGTGCACCGTCTCCCGGGTATCGAGGAAGGACGCCGGGCCATCCTTGGTCGCCCATGGCATCACGGCGGGCGCGGCGCGGCCGATCGCCTCCAGCGAGCCGATCGGAATGAACAGAAAGGGCGCGCCGGCGCTATAGACGGTCGGCTCATGTCCGTCGAAACCGATGTCCGCGGGCTCGAGCCCCAGGCCTGATGCAATGTCCGGCGTCGAGGGCGGCTCGACGTCCAGCCGTTCAGGCAGCTTCGGCAGCTCGAAATAGGACGCAAGCTTTTGGCCCTTGCGCCTGCGGACGATGCAGACAACGTCGCCGATCGGCTCCTCGAGCACGATCCTGAGATCTTGAGCTGCGAGCAGGTCGCCGGCGCGCTGTTGCGCGATCAGCGCTGCGGCGCCGACCGTCGGGTGGCCAGCGAACGGCAATTCCCGCTTCGGTGTGAAAATCCTAACCCGCGCGCTATTGACCGCATTTCTCGGCTCGAAGACGAAGACGGTCTCGGACAGGTTGAACTCGGCGGCGATCGCCTGCATGCGCGCGTCGTCGAGCCCTTCGGCGTCGAGAACCACGGCCAGCGGATTGCCAGCCAGCGCCGCCTCGGTGAACACATCGAGTGTTTGAAACCGGCGCTTCATCGGAGCCCGTGCCCGCAGAACCCCCCTAGTGTGCGGGCGGGCTCGTTAATACAAGTCCAACAGGGGCCCGTTATAACCGGGCCAGGCGACCGTAATCAGCGGCCGATTTGCCTGCGGCAGGGAAAGATCATTTGGCAGACGGCTCAGGCCGCGCGGGCTGACGAATGTCCCTTGATTGGAGTACCGCTGCGGCGGCCTCAGCGTGTCAAGAGCATAGCCGTTGCGGGAGCCGACGGGAGCCCACGTGCCAAGGGTCAGCCACGGTTCGACGCCCTCGCGAACGACAATCTGACGGCCGGCTGGGGCTACGTGCTTCGCACGGTGATGAACCGTCTGGGCGCCGGCTGAGGTCGAAGCGATGGCGAGCCCGATCGCGCCCAAGGCGCCGACTTGACGTATCATGAACGCTCCCCTTTCACCCGCCATTGTACATCGAACCCCGTCAACTCATGCGCCGATGTGCAAAAAAAGTAAATGCGCAGTTCACGGGATCAAACCGCCTCCGCCGCGAAAAGTTGCGATGGGCGAGTAAGCTCATCTTGAGCAGCAATGAGAGTCAGCTCGCGTGCCCCTAAGGTCAGGGTAGCGTTCACGATCGCGTGAACCGACGACGTCGCGCGAGATAGCGCCCCTCGCGTGTCATGCGTCTCCAGCCAGTGATGAAAAAACAGCGCCGCGAACAGGTCGCCGGAGCCGTTGACGGAAATCGGCAGGTTTGGCGTGCGCACTCGCCAAAGGCCGCCCTCATCCCCGGCCAGAATGTCGAGAGCGCCAGCAGCGGTATCGTCGAGGTGGAGCGACGTCGCGACCACGACCCGCGGTCCCCGAGCGCGCAAGACTTCAATCGCCCGCCGCGCGGCTTGCAGATCGTTAGGCCGTTCGCCGGTCAGCCATTCGAGCTCGAAGGCGTTCGGGGTGGCGATGGTCGCGAGCGGCAGGGCGTGGTCGCGGAAGAATTCACCGACACCCGCGGCCACGTAAATCCCCGGTTCGACATCGCCGATCACCGGATCGCACGCGTAGGCCGCCTCGCCATTGACCGCGCGAATACGGTCGAGCGCCCGAAGCGCCGCCTCGCCGATCTCCGCCTTGGCGAGATAGCCGGTCAGGAGACCGGCGCAGCGGGGAAGCACACCGATGGCCTCCAAGCCGCTCAGGCAATCGTCGATCATCGCCGTGTCGAAGGCGCGACCGCGCCAGCCCGCATAGCCCAGGTGACTCGAATACTGTACCGTCATCAGCGGCCAGACCTCGCGTCCGAGCCGTTGCAGTGGAAATACGGCGGCCGAATTGCCGACATGGCCGTAGACGACATGCGACTGGATCGAGAGGATGGGCGCGAGCATGGCGGTCAACGAGAGGATGATTCGACGGCGGCGTCAAAGCGGATCCTCAGGCGCGCTCGCGCGGACGGTCAGGCGCGCTCGCGCGGACGGATCGCTTGAGCGTTCTCAGCAAGCCTGAAACAATGCCTTCAGATTTCTCGCCCGACTGTAAAGGGACATCGCATGAGCGACGCCATCGCCTTTCTCAAGCGGGCCATCGAGCAGGGGCAGGGGCTCTCCCAAGCGGACGTAGTGCTGAAGGGTGGGCGGATTTTCGATCTCGTGACCGGCGAACTCATCAAGAGCGACGTTGCGATCTGCAACGACCGCATTGTCGGCACGATGGGCGAATACCGCGGCGCGCGCGAGATCGACGTGAGCGGCAAGGTCGTCGTTCCGGGTTTCATCGACACGCACTGCCACGTCGAATCCTCGCTTCTAACGCCGCTCGAATTCGACCGCTGCGTGCTCGCCCATGGTGTGACGACGTCGATCTGCGATCCGCACGAGATCGCCAATGTGCTCGGGCTGACCGGCCTGCATTACTTCCTCGACGCGGCGATGCTGACCGCGATGGACTTGCGCATCCAGCTGTCGAGCTGTGTTCCCGCGACCGCGCTCGAGACCTCGGGCGCTCGCCTCGAGGCCAGCGATCTTCTGCCGCTCGCCGATCATCCCAAGGTGCTGGGACTCGCGGAATTCATGAACTTTCCTGGCGTTCTCGCGCGCGACCCATCATGCCTCGCCAAGCTTGCCGCGTTCCAGACCCGTCCGATCGATGGACACAGCCCGCTCCTGGCTGGCCTCGCGCTCAATGGCTATTTGAGCGCCGGCGTGCGCACCGACCACGAGGTCACCAATCTTCCGGAGGCGAAAGAAAAGCTCGCCAAGGGGATGCAATTGCTCATTCGCGAAGGGTCGGTGAGCAAGGATCTTCATGCGCTTAGCTCGATGATTACCGAGCGGAATTCGCCGTTCATCGCGCTCTGCACCGACGACCGCAATCCGCTCGATATCGCGGAGGAGGGCCATCTCGACTTCATAATCCGCACGGCGATCAAGCTTGGTGCGCCGCCGCTCGCCGCCTATCGCGCCGCGACCGTCTCCGCCGCCCGCATCTTCGGCCTTAGGGATCGCGGCCTGGTCGCGCCCGGCTGGCGCGCCGATCTCGTCGTCATCGACGACCTCGAACATTGCGCGGTCTCGATGACCCTTGCCCGCGGCCGTGTGGTGAACGATGCGTTGTTCGCCGCGCGCGCCTCGATTGCGCCGGTCGGTCGCGAGAGCGTCAAGGCGCGGCGCGTCGAGCCCGCAGATTTCATTGCGAAAGGGCAGGGGCCGTCGACGCCGGCGATCGGCGTCATCCCGGGCAAGATCATCACCGAGCGCATTCCGGTCACGCTGCCGTTCGGACAAGGCGAGCGCGGCGTCGATCTCAATCAGGACGTGGTCAAGGTCTCGGTCGTCGCCCGCCACGGCGTCAACGACAACCATGCGACCGCCTTCGTCAAGGGCTTCGGCATGAAGCGGGGAGCGATCGCTTCGTCCGTCGGCCATGACAGCCACAATCTATGCGTCGTGGGCGCCGACGAGGTCGACATGGCGGCGGCGGTCAACCGCCTGCGCGAGACCGAAGGCGGGTTCGCGGTCGCGTGCGAGGGCAAAGTTATCGCCGAACTGCCGCTGCCGGTGGGGGGCCTCATGAGCTTGAAAAGCTTCGAGGCGGTGCGCGAGGCGCTGATCCCGTTGCGCGCCGCCGCCAAGGGGTTAGGCGTGACGCTGCCGGAGCCCTTCCTGCAAGTCGCCTTCCTGCCGCTCCCGGTGATCCCGCATCTCAAGATCACCGACATGGGGCTGGTCGACGTCGACAAGTTCGCGTTCGTGCGGGACTAGAGCGCGATCTGGTTTGACTGAATCGAGGGGATTCCCAAAGGGGCGCAGAGTCAGATTCAACCTGCTGGCTGGGTTGGAGGCTAGCAGGGATGGCGCGAGCCTATTCTTTGGACCTGCGGGAGCGGGTGGTTGCGGCGGCGACTTCGGGACAGTCCTGCCGCTCGGTGGCCAAGACGTTCATGGTCAGCGTCGCCAGCGTTGTGAAGTGGTCGCAGCGCCAGCGCGCGCTCGGTAGTCCGGCGGCGCGGAAGATGGGCGGCCACAGGCCCTACCTTGTGGCGCGCGAGCGCGATTGGGTTCTGGCGCGGATCGCTGAGAAGCCTGACCTGACACTGCGCGCTTTGCTCAGAGAGCTGGCCGACCGCGGCCTAGTGGTCAGCTATTATGCGCTTTGGCATTTTCTCCAGCACGAAGGCGTGACGTTCAAAAAAAAGTCTTCGCGCCTCCGAACAGGACCGACCGGACGTCGCCAGGCGGCGTGAGCGGTGGAAGGCGCGTCAGGCGAGGATCGATCCGAGGCGGCTTGTCTTCATCGATGAGACCTGGGCTAAGACCAACATGACGCGCGCCCATGGCCGATGCCCCAGAGGCGAACGCCTCGTCGCCAAAGCGCCTTTCGGCCGATGGCGAACCCTCACCTTCCTGGCGGCGCTGCGTCGCGATGGGCTCACCGCGCCCTGCGTCATCGACGGACCGATCAATGGCGTGAGCTTCCGCGCTTATGTCGAGCAAGTTCTCGCACCCATCCTCGCGCCGGGCGACATTGTCGTCATGGACAACCTCGGCAGCCATAAGGGCCGCGCCGTTCGCGCCGCCATCCGCGCGGCCAAAGCCAAGCTCTTCTTCTTGCCCGCCTACTCGCCAGACCTCAATCCAATCGAGCAGGCCTTCGCCAAAATGAAGACCTTGTTACGCAAGGCCGACGCGCGAACTATCGACGAGACCTGGCGAACCATCGGCGCCCTGCTCAACTGCTTCACCCCGACAGAATGCGCAAACTACTTCAAAAACGCAGGATATGCTTCAGTCTAACCAGATCGCGCTCTAGCCGGCTCCCGACGATCTCCGCGTCAGGCGTGATGCGCCGGCTTGACAGTATGCAAATGCGCGGTGGCGTTGGTCCGCGTCGCGGTCCTCGCGTGCGTCTCCCGGCGCGCCCGCGCCGCCCTCGACCACCCTGCCCGACGCGGCCGTCGCCAGGCCCCTCAATCCGGTAGCGCTGCTTCCATTTGCACAGCCGAGGCTTCCACCTCCGCCGCCGCTGCTCGCGCCTGACGATGGTGCAATGCTGGTCGCGGTATAAGCGCCGGTATGGGCCGATGGCAGATGACTTCCCCGCGAGCTGGCTCCGCAACCCGCCAGGGCGGGGTTCGGGACGAAGAACGAAAACGTCGCGACGATCGAAGCGGTAGCCACAATCGCGACGGATAACCCGCCGCTGCGCACGCGTGACGCGGCTTTGCCGCGCTTCAGGTTCGTTTGCATGGGTAACCTCCTGCAAATCGCTCCAACAGCTATCCCAAGCGCTGGAAGAGGGTAGGCTTCGGCCGCTAGCCGGTCAACCCCGCGGACAACTCACGAATGCGCGACTGGTTTCCCGATGGGCGATCAAATCTCCCTCCGGCTTGCGCCAGCAAAGACGATCGCCAGCGCGATCCAGGACACCATCATGGTGGTGCCGCCGATCGGCGCGGCCAAGGGGAAAATGCGCTCGCCGGTGAAGACATGCATCGCGAGCTCGGCGGAAAACAGAATGGCGCCCGCCTCCATGACGAAACCGACAATCACAAGCGCGCGCGCCGAGGCGGTCGCGCTCCGAGCGTGCGCGGCGATGGCGAGCGCTGCGGCTGCGTGCAACAGCAGAAACAGCGCGGCCCTCTCTGCGAGTTCGCCGCCGTTCTCATGCACGCCCGCGGCCGCCAGCGCGACGCCGGCCGCGCCCATGAGCGCAGCCAGGCCGGCAAGAACGAGGGGCGCGCGGGTCATCTTTTCACTCCTTGCCGGCGAAGTCGCTTCGGCGCGGGCAAAGCAGTCCATTGGACACGCGCTTGTCAAGATGGCGCAAGCGGTCGATCCTATCCTCGCGGATTGTGACGGGAGGGCGGGATTGGCGGATTTCAAGGTGCGCGAGATTGAGCGGACGGATCGCGCGCAATGGACGCCGCTATGGCGCGCCTATCTCGATTTTTATCGCGCCCCCTGGAGCGACGAGGTCGCCGACGTCACCTTCGCGCGTATTTTCGATCCGCTCGAGCCCGTGCTTGCCTTCGTCGCCGAGCGCGGCGGCGGGCTCATCGGTTTGACCCATTATCTGTTTCAGCGCAGCACGTGGCTCATCAATTCGCAGTGCTATCTGCAGGACCTCTATGTCAGCGAGACGGCGAGGGGGAGCGGCGTCGGGCGGGCGCTGATCGCCGCGGTCGTTGATGCGGCCAAGGGCGCGGGCGCGGCGCGCGTATACTGGAATACGCATGAGACCAACGCCGTCGCGCGCAGGCTCTACGACGCGGTCGCCGAGCGCCCGGGATTCATCCAGTATCGCATCGATCCTCTGCCCTGAGGCGCGCCGACTTGCCGCTCCTCCAAACTTGCCTCATGCTGCGCGGGGCGGGCGCCCTTTGCTCGGGCGCCGCCATGGGACATGGACTAAGCGGGGGTCTCAATGGGTTCGCGACGTCTTGCCAAACAGTCTCTCGCCATCGCCAAGGCCAACGCGCAAGCGAGCGCCGACGCTGCGCTCACCATCGCCGCTCGCACCCAAAATCTACTCGCGCCAGGCGGCCAGCAGTCAGCCAAAGCGCGAGAAGCGCGGCTCATGGTGCAGGAGAAAGTCGACGCGGCCATCGAAGGCGCTTTCGCCGCCCAGGCGGCCTGGGGCGCCTTCTTCATCAAGGCCGCGTTCGGCGGCGTGCGGACGCCTCACGACGTTTCTGCCGGTCTTACTGCGATCGCCAAGGCCGCCGCCGCGCCTGCGCGGCGCAAGGTGCGGGCGAACGCGCGCCGCCTGACCGGAGCCAAAAGCTGGCCTTGACCAGACAAGACTTGGCCTTGACCAAGACTTGGCCTTGACATGGAGCTTGTTCCGCATCTCGAACACTTCGTCGCCACATACGGCTATTTCGCGGTCTTCCTCATTGTCGCGATGGAGAGCGCCGGGATTCCGATGCCTGGCGAGACCGTTCTGGTCACGGCCGCGATCTTCGCCGCCTCCGGCACGCTGAAAATATATGGGGTGATCGGCGCTGCGGCGGCGGGCGCGATCATCGGCGACAATTGCGGCTATTGGGTTGGCCGCGAGCTCGGCTTTCCGTTGATCTACCGATACGGACATTACATTCACTTGGACGAGCGGCGGCTCAAGGTCGGGCAGTATCTCTTCCTTCGGCACGGCGGAAAAATCGTGTTTTTCGGCCGCTTCGTCGCGGTGCTGCGCGCTTTTGCTGCCTTTCTCGCCGGAGTCAATCGGTATAATTGGGAGGCGTTCTTTCTCTTCAATGCGGCGGGGGGAATTGTCTGGGCCTCAATCTTCGGCGTCGGCGGCTATCTGCTTGGCCGCGCCTTTGAACATTACGCACGACCCGTGGGAGTTGCCGTCCTCATCGTCGCCGTGATCGGAGCGATCGTTGGCGCGCGCTTCATCCGTCATCACGAGGAGGCGCTGGAGGAAGAGGCCGAGCGCGCTCTTCCAGGGCCGCTCGTCAAGCCAAAGGCGTGAAGGCGCGCGGATCGACGCGTCTCGCCTTCGGGCCGAGGCGACTTATCTCGCGAGCAGCGCCGCGCGTCACGCATAAGAGCGCCTTTGCGGTCGAGCCCCCGGTCCCCGTAGGGACAGAGTTCGCGGCCGCCTATTCGACGCAGCTTTAGACCCGGCGCATTTTGGCAGAAATCCATGACGTCGGCGCCCGCCCCATGTAAGCGCGGGCCGGGTGGGGGAAGAGACGCGTCGGCCTCGTCCGCGGGAAACTCAACCGGACATTGCTTCGTTCAACGCCCGGTCCTTGTGCAGCCGCAACGAATATCGGCGCCCGAATCTAGGCCGTAGGCAATCCAGACCGGCTCATCGCGGGCCAGCGTCCATCATACGGCAGGCACGTTCCTTGCGTGAGGCAGCGATGGCTCGCCGATTGGAGGGGGCTGCGAACTGGTCCATCGAATGACTACGGCCATCGACCTTGCCGCCGAGCCTTACGAGTTCACGCTCGAGCCCGCGCATTGCGCGCTGCTGATCATCGACATGCAGCGCGATTTTCTCGAGCCCGGCGGCTTCGGCGAAATGCTTGGCAACGACGTCTCGCAATTGCGCCGCACGATCGAGCCGAACCGCAAGCTTCTGGAGGCGTGGCGCGCCGCCGGTCTGCCTGTCCTTCACACGCGCGAAGGCCACCGGCCCGACCTCGCCGATTTGCCGCCCGTCAAGAAGATCCGCGGCCGCAGCGCCACGTCCATCGGCGACGCCGGCCCGATGGGCCGCATCCTGGTGCGCGGCGAAGCTGGCCACGACATCATTCCCGAGCTTTATCCCGCGCCCGGCGAGCCGGTCATCGACAAGCCGGGTAAGGGCGCGTTCCACGCCACCGATCTGCACGCGATCCTGCAGCACCAGGACGTCAAGCAGCTCGTCGTCACCGGCGTGACCACCGAGGTCTGCGTAAACACCACGGTGCGCGAGGCCAATGACCGCGGCTACGACTGCCTCGTACTTGATGATTGCTGCGGCTCCTACTTTCCGGAGTTCCACGCCATGGGTCTCAAGATGATCAAGGCGCAGGGCGGCATCTTCGGCTGGGTGTCGAGCTCCGAGCACGTGATCAAGGCTTTGGGCGCGTGGAAGAGCGCCTGAGTAGGCGAGGGGCAAGCAAGAAGGAGGACGCGATGTCAACGACGGCGGTGGCGACAGGGCGCGAGCGCTATTGGGTTCCCGGCGACTGGAACGCCTTCTTCGGATTCGGCACGAACATCCTGGTCAACGTTCTCGTCTTGACCGGGCTCCTCCGCTTCGTTCTCAAGATGCCGGATTCGCTGGTGTTCGGCAGGATTCTTCCCGCCCTCGGGTTGATGCTGTTCCTCAGCACCGTCTACTACGCCTGGCTCGCCTACCGGCTGGCGCAGAAGACCGGCCGCACGGACGTCTGCGCTCTGCCGTCGGGCACCAGCGTGCCGCACATGTTCGTCGTCACTTTCGTGGTCATGCTGCCGATCCTGCTCAGGACCAACGATCCGGTCCAGGCCTGGGAGGCGGGCCTGACATGGGTGTTCGTGCAGAGCTTCGTCCTGATGGCGGGCGGCTTCATCGCGCCGATCATCCGCAGGATCACGCCGCGCGCGGCGCTGCTCGGCTCGCTCGCCGGCATTTCCATCACCTTTATTTCGATGCGGCCCGGCCTTCTGGTATTTGAGACGCCGCTCATCGGCATGGTCTGCTTCGCCATTATCCTGGCGAACTGGTTCGGCGGCGTGCGCTATTTCCAAGACGTCCCGGGGGGCCTGATCGCCATCGCGGCGGGCACGCTCATCGCCTGGGGTTCGAATCTTTTCGGGTCTTGGCTACGGCGGCTTGAGCGTCAGCAGCGTTGGCGACGCCTTTTCACACTTCGGCTTCTCGTTCCCGGTGCCGGCCATCGGTCATGTCTTTTCGGGCTTCAAGTTCATCGGAATCATTTTGGTCACCGCGATTCCGTTCGGCATCTATGATCTCGTCGAGGCAATGGACAATGTCGAGAGCGCCGTCTGCGGCCGGCGATTCGTTTCCGACGACGCAAGTGCTGACGGCCGACGGCGTGATCAGCCTGATCGGCTGCCTGCTCGGCAATCCGTTCATCAACGCCGTCTATATCGGCCATCCGGGCTGGAAGGCGATGGGCGGGCGGATCGGCTATTCCGCCGCGACCGGCGTGATGGTGCTGGTGCTGACATGGCTTGGCATCGTGGCCCTCGTCTCGAGCCTGATCCCGGTCGTCGCGATCCTGCCGATCCTGCTCTACATCGGCATGCTGATCGGCTCGCAGGCCTTCCAGGAATCGCCTCGGAGCCATGCGCCGGCGATCATTCTGGCGATGATTCCGCAGATCGCCGCCTGGGGCAAAACCATGATCGACGGCGCGCTCGGCGCCGCCGGCACCAACGCGGCTGCGGTCGGCTTCGACAAGCTCGGCAATACGGGCGTCTTGTACAAGGGCCTGCAGACGCTCGGCGGCGGCGCGACACTCGCCGGCATCATCCTGGGCGCCGTGACCGTGTTCATCATCGAGCGCCAACTCGAGAAGGCCGCGGCCTTCGCGCTCGCGGGCTCTATCCTCACCTTCTTCGGTCTGATCCACGCCGAGGACCTCGGCATCGGGCAATCGCCGGTGGTAGCGGTGAGCTATCTGGGCATCGCCGTGATGCTCTACGCCTTCGCCAAATTCGCCCATGTCGCGCCGGCCGAGCCGAGCGAGATCGAGCATGACAATCTGAGCGTTCAGTCGGCCGCGGCCGAGTAAGGGGTGTTCCGCCGGCGGGTTCGCGGCCTGCCGGCGACCCAATGCGGGCGCGTGGTGCAAGACGATCTTCCCGCTAAGGCGCGATCGCAGCGACCTGCGAACCCTGTGGGTTGCGGCGCGAAGGGCGGAAAACGGGCGGCGGAGTAGGTCGCTCCCATGTGCTCCGGCGATTACTCGAGTTCCGGCGAAAGCCGATCCTTGCGGCCTCTCTTGAATCCGGCCAGTCCGAGCCCTGCAAAGCACACGAGCAGCATCGCCCAGATCGGCAGTTCAGGGACGGCCTCCGCGCTGCTTACGGTCGAAGCAGAGGCGGACGTCGGAGTGGAATTGTCTGAATCGGGAGGCGGCGGCAAATCGCCAAGATCACGAATGGGATGGGTGGAATTTAATGCTGTTTGGCCGATCGCGCTGGCGGGCGCAGTCTGAGCGGCGCCGCTTCTCCCGCGCCGAGCGCCAAAGACAATCCGACGGCGCAAACAATCGTCTTCACCGATGAGGCTTGCCTCGAGCCGTTGTTGCGCCGATGAAAAATGCGCGGGCCAACGTCAATCATCTTTGGCAGCCCCCCATCTCACTTCGTTGCGACGGATGATTTGACGGGCGGAACCAATCATATTGTAGCAGTCTCGTCAAGTGATTTAGTGGTCGTTAACCTTCAATTCGCCGGTTACGGGCTGGGAGAACCGTAAAATCCAGGGAGCCGCCCGCCGGCCTCTCGTTGCCGTGACCGTTCTCCCGGCTTAGTGAACTCGCCATATCGTGCAGTCATTTCAATCTATTGCAGCCTTTAGCCTCCTCGGCGACTTGAACAGGCGTCCGACCCCCGCTTTCACATTCCTTCGCCGAACTTGACTTGTGATCGAGCCAATCGCGCCTAAGGCTTTGTCGGGCCAAATTGGTTTGGCGCAAGGGAACTATGGAATGTGTGGAATTGTCGGGATTCTCGGGACCGGACCGGTCGCGGGCTCGATTGTCGCCGCGCTGAAGCGGCTCGAATACCGCGGCTACGATTCCGCTGGCGTCGCGACACTCGAGAACGGCCGATTGGAGCGGCGGCGCGCCGAGGGCAAGCTGAAAAATCTGGAGGCGAAGCTTGCAACTGCGCCGCTTGGCGGGGCGATCGGCATCGGCCACACCCGCTGGGCGACGCATGGCAAGCCGACCGAGACCAACGCTCATCCGCATGCGTCTCCTCGGCTTGCGGTCGTCCACAACGGCATCATCGAGAACTTCCGGACGCTGCGCGCAGGAGCTCGCGGCCAAAGGCTACGTCGTTCGCGACCGAGACCGATTCCGAGATCGCGGCCTTCATCGTCGAGGACGAACTCGCCAAGGGCAAATCGCCGCAAGACGCGGTTCATACGGCGCTTGGCCGGCTGCGCGGCGCGTTCGCGCTCGTCTATCTGTTCGAGGGCGAGGAGGATCTCCTGATCGGCGCGCGCCAGGGTGCGCCGCTCGCGATCGGCTATGGCGACGGGGCCATGTATCTGGGCTCGGACGCGCTCGCGCTCAGCCCCTTCACCGACCGCATCGCCTATCTCGAGGAAGGCGACTGGGCGGTGGTGACCCGCAAAGGGGCCGAGATTCACGACGCGAGCGGCGACCGTGTCCAGCGCCGCATCCAGCGCAGCCCGGCCGGCAGCCTCTTGGCGGAAAAGGGCAATTACCGGCACTTCATGGCCAAGGAGATCCACGAGCAGCCGGAGGTGGTCGGCCACACGCTGGCGCGTTACATCGATATGGCGGCGCTTAAGCTCAAGCCCTTCGCCTGGCCTGTCGACCCGACCCAGAGCTCAAGCGCGTGTCGATCGTCGGTTGCGGCACCGCCTATATGGCCGGGCTCGTCGCCAAATATTGGATCGAGCGGCTGGCGCGCCTGCCGGTCGAGATCGACGTCGCCTCGGAATACCGCTACCGCGAAGCGCCCGTCGATGACGGCGGACTCGACGATCGTGGTGTCGCAATCGGGCGAGACGGCGGATACACTGGCCTCGCTGCGTTACGTGAAGGACAGGGGATCGCGGACGGTCGGCGTCGTCAACGTGCCGGATTCCAGCATCGCGCGACTGACCGACGCCGCCGCGCCGACGCTCGGCGGCCCCGAGATCGGCGTTGCCTCGACCAAGGCCTTCACCTGCCAGCTCGCCGCGCTGGCCGCGCTGGCGATCGGCTTGGGCAAAGCGCGCGGCGCGGTCGACGAAGCGGCCGAGCAGGCTTTGATCGGCGAACTCGTCGCGACGCCAGGCCTTCTCGCCGAGGCGCTCAAGCTTGAGCCGATAGCCGAAAAGCTCGCGCATGCGATCGCGCGCGCCCGCGACGTCCTCTACCTTGGCCGCGGCACGGCCTATCCGCTGGCGCTGGAGGGCGCGCTCAAGCTCAAGGAATTGAGCTATATCCATGCCGAAGGTTACGCGGCGGGCGAGCTCAAGCACGGTCCGATCGCGCTCATCGACGAGGCGATGCCGGTCATCGTCATCGCCCCGCGCGACGCGGTGTTCGAAAAGACGGTCTCCAACATGCAGGAGGTGGCGGCGCGAGGCGGCCGCCTCATCCTGATCGGCGACCGGCATGCGGCTGAGGAGGCAGGCGTGGCGATTGAGCATGTCCTGCCGATGCCCGACATCGCCGCCAATTTCGCGCCGATCGTCTACGCCGCGCCGATCCAGATGCTCGCCTATCATACTGCCGTCATCATGGGTAAGGACGCCGACCAGCCGCGCAACCTGGCGAAATCGGTTACCGTGGAGTAGGGGGTGCCGGAAGAGCGCTGCCGCGATCGCCTCTCGAAAAGGCTAGCGCCGCCTTGTGGCGTTGTCCGCTGAGGGCTGTCAGGGCGCGCGCAAGCGCGGCCCGGGTAGGGGAAGGAGAGCCGCCAGGACGATCTCCGCGTAAACTCGAGAGCAAGAAGGCTTACGCCGCCAGCGGTCGCTCGACCGGTCCGATCCAGAGCCTCAGCTGCTCCGACCGGCGCAGAAAATCGACGCTGACGGTGCGGTCGATCTTGTCGGCGTCGAGCGCGCGCACGAGGTCGCTGACGCTCGTCACCGGCTTGCCGTCGAGCGCGATGACCAGATCGCCGGACAAGAGCCCCGCCTGCGCCGCCGGTCCCGCCTGGTCGACGGAGAGAAGCCGCGCCCCCGTCGCCTGTTCGAGCGCGAGTCTCAGCGCGATCCGGCGTGGAATGGCGTGCGTCGCAGCGCCGACCCCGATATAGGCGCGCCGCACGCGCCCGTGCCGGGCGATCTCGCCAGCGACGAAACTCGCGGTGTTGGAAGCGACCGCAAAGCAGATGCCCTGCGCGCCCATGATGACGGCGGTGTTGATGCCGATCACTTCGCCCGTCGACGACACCAGCGGGCCGCCCGAATTGCCGGGATTGAGCGGCGCGTCGGTCTGCACCACGTCCTCGATCATGCGGCCCGTGCGCGATTGCAGCGACCGACCGAGCGCCGAGACGACGCCTGCGGTCACGGTGGCGTCGAAGCCGAGCGGATTGCCGATGGCGATCGCGATCTGGCCGCGCTTGAGCTTGGCGCTGTCGCCGAGTTTCGCCGCAGGCAGCGCGACGTCGGCTTCGACCCGCAGCAGGGCGAGATCCGTATCGGGATCGTCGCCGAGCACGCGCGCCTGAAGCTCGCGGCCTTCGAGCGTGGTGAGATTGACCGTCCGCGAGCCCTGGACGACATGGCTGTTGGTCAGCGCAAGGCCGTCGGAGGAAATGATGACGCCGGAGCCTGAGCCGGCGCTGCGGCCCTGCTTGCGGACGTCGATCCGCACCACGCTCGGGCCGACCCGATCCACAACGCCGCTCACGACGCGCGAATAGTCATCGAGCAGCGCCGCGTCATTGGGGGTCGGACGGAGCGCCGGGGCCCTGGCGAGGCTGTCCGAAGTCGAGGGTCCAGAACTGGGATAGCGAGATGGGAGGGGATCGATCATTGCGGCGATATGGTGACGGCCGAACGGCGTCGCAAGGATGGGCGGTCAGGCGGTCCAGCGGCGGGCCCGTGTCCTCGCCGAGCTTGCCAGCTTCGGACAATTGGCCCAGATATCCGCCCGATTCTTCGGCTCCCCTCGGAGGGGCGATGAACGCCGGCGATGGCCGCGAAAACAGAAGGCGATATGGCGCTAACGGATCCCGCGACGCTGTCTCCAGCAAAACGTTCCGAGCCGTCCTCTGGCGGCGCGCTCGGCTTGAGCGCGGCGGTGATCTGTCTCAACGAAGCCGCCTGCATCGGCAAATGCCTGGAGAGCCTTCGCGGCTTCGCCGAGATCGTGGTTGTCGATTCCGGCTCGACGGATGCGACGCCCGCAATCGTCGACGATTTCGTTCGACGCGGCTTTCCCGTCCGATTCATACATCAGCCATGGCTCGGCTATGCGCTGCAGAAGCAGTTCGCGCTCGACCAGGCGAGCGAGCCATGGGTTTTCAGCGTCGATGCGGACGAGTGGCTCGATGACGAGCTGCGCGCTTCGCTCCCGCGCTTGATGAGCGCCGACGAGTTGATGGCGGGCTGGAAGGTGCGCCGGTCGCTCACGCTATACGGGCAGGCGAAGCCGGTCAGCCGTTGGACAAGGCCTGAGCACATCCTGCGGCTCGTGCGGCGCGGCAGGGCGCACTTCGATCCTGTGCTCATCGTCCACGAGGGTCTTGTCGCGGATCATGGTGAGACGCCCATCGCGCGCGACGGGCTGCTGCGGCACGAGCGCTCGCTGCCGCTGTACGAGCAGATGAAAAAGGAAATCGCCTACGCGCGGCTCAAGGCCGAGCAGCGGCTGAAGCAGGGGCGGAAGCCATCGGTCCTCAAGCTCGTGTTCAATCCGCCGATTTATTTTCTGCGCATCTTCTTCTGGAACCGGTTTTTCCTATCCGGCTGGGCGGGCTTCATCCACGCGGGCGTCGGCGCCATGTATTCTTTCATGACCGAATCGATCCATCGGCAGTTGTATTACGCCCGAACGGAGCGTTGAGGCGCTCTTGTTTGGCGACGATGCGATCGGGCGAGGCGCAATGAGCCGGGAATTCGATGACGAGGCCCTTGATGCGCTCGAGGTCGTCATTCCCAATCTGAATTGGCGTTATTCGGGGGGCACCGCGGTCAACCGCACGATCGCGCCTCTGATCGCCAAGCGCTGGCGCGCGGCGTGGTGTGGGCCTGATCAGCCGGACGGTATCCGCGGCCTTGAGCCTTCGCGACCTTGTGCGTCTCCGCTTTCGTCCTCCGACGCACGGCAAGGTCCGCATCTGGCATGCGCGCCGCAATGTCGAGATGCTGGCCGGGCTTTTCTTGAACCTCATCGGCTATCGCTTCGCGCTGATCTTCAATTCGGCCTCACAGCGCAAAAAGACCTGGCTGACCCACTTTCTCATCGCGCGGATGGATGCTGTGATCGCGACGAGCGAGATCGCGGCGCAATATCTGCGAGCGCCCGGCGACGGTGATCCTTCACGGCATCGACGTCGATCTCTATTCCCCGACCGCCGACCGCCTCGCGGCCTTCGCGCAGACAGGGCTACCCGCGAAAATACGGCATCGGGACGTTCGGCCGCGTGCGAAAGCAGAAAGGCAGCGATCTCTTCGTCGAGGCGATGCGCCGCCTCTTGCCGAAATATCCGGATTTCTGCGCCGTGGTGGTCGGGCTCACGACCGTCGACAATCTGCCCTTTGTCGAAGGGCTCAAGCATGAGATCGCCGCCGCGGGCCTTGACTGAGCGCATCCGTTTCCTGGGCGAATTGCCAATCGAGGAGGTGCCGCTCTGGTATCAGCGCATCTCCATCTATGTATTCGCCTCGCGCGTCGAGGGATTCGGGCTCACCATGCTCGAGGCGATGGCGGCGGGCGACGCCGTGGTCGCGACGCGCGCGGGCGCGGCGGAAATGATTATCACCGACGGAGACGACGGCGTGCTGGCGCCGGTTGACGATATCGAAGCGCTTGTAGCCGCGCTCGAACCGCTGATGCGTGAAACTCAACGCATCGAGGCTATGGGACGGCGAGCTCGCGAGCGGGTTGTCAGCGCATTCAGCCGCGACCGTGAGGTTGACGAGATCAGCGACGTATACCGGCAGATCTGGGCGGTGAAGGCCTCGCTCGCGCGACCCCCCTCTCCAGCGGGAGAGGGGCAGGGGTGAGGGTTTGCGCGCGATGCGCGCTCTCGCCTGCGCTGGCTCCCTCATCCGGCGCTTCGCGCCACCTTCTCCCGAAGGGAGAACGGAGGAGCGCGCCTTCTAATGCTCGCCGGATCTGACGGCGGCGAACAGCCGCTTCAAGGGCGCCGACACATGGTGGCGCAGCATCGCCATCCGGCGATCGCCTTCCGAGGTCACCCAGTTGAACTGGATGACCCGGCGTTCGCCGGCGAAGGGCTTGTGGCCGTGCCAGGAATTGTCCGCCCGCTTGAACGCGAGCAGCGTTCCCTCGACCGGCGGAACCTCCATGATCATGTCGTCCAGGTTGTCGGCCGATTTCAGGAGGCGCAAGCGGCCGCCGGAGTTCTCCCAAGCGGGGTTCATGTAAATGAGGATGGTGATGATCTTGCTCTTCGTGTCGGTATGGATGCGCCCGTCCTTCAAGCTGCACTGGCCGCGAACCGTAATCGTGCTCGGCCGGCCGGCGAGATCAACGCCGAACTTCTCCTCGAAGACGTCGCGGAACTCGTCGCTCTCCAATTCGTCGAGGAATTCGCGGAACGCCGGGCCATAGGAAAGCTGGGCCACGGGAAAGCTGCCGCCCTCGGAGATTTTCGGATAGTCGGCGTTGATTTTCTCTCGCGCTTGCGCGCGGACAAAGCCTGGAACGATGAAATATTCGAACGGCTCCCGGGTCACGGGAGTTGATTTCAAGGCTTCGAGGTCGAGTGAGCGCAGAATCATGGCCGCTGGTTCCGATAAATCGCGAATTTTCCGCCTTTTAGATCGCGTCGCCCGACCCGTCAAAATCTGCGGCGGCGTTCTGTTTGCGCGCCGATGGGGCGCGAGAATAGATTGCCTCGCATCTTGGGCCCGTGGGCGATTCGCATGAAGCTCGCACTTTCCCTCCTGACCGGCGCGGCGCTTGCGGCTCTTCCCGCCGAAGCGTTGGAGTGGCGCTGGAGCTATCACGGGGAAGGGGTTACGGCGTCAGGCGCCTTCACCACCAAGGACACGCCCAATGCCGACGGCTTCTACGAGATCACGGGCATAACCGGCGAAGCCAATGGCGTCGCCATCAAGGGCCTGCAGCCGCCCGGAACCTCAATAGCCGGCAACGACGGCTATCCGGTCGACGACTTAGTAAGGGTCGAGGGTCCGCAGCTTTCCCTGCACGGCTTCGGCTATGCGCTTGCCGATGGGACCTACGCCAATCCGTTTTACGGCGCCCATTTCGCCACGCCGGACTATTACGCGTTCTTCTCCGATCCGGCGAACCACCGCACGAGTGAACCCGCGGTGAGGTTCACGGCGACGCTGGCGAGGTGAGTTCGTCAACGCGGCGATCGCTGAGCTTCTGATCGAACCCTCTTGAAGCCGCTTGACCATGACGGCAGTTTCATACGAAAGATCTATCATGACCGGCCGCTCGCTCATCCGACTCCGACGACGCTGAAGAAGCGCAAGCTCGCGCTTTTGAGCGCGACTTATCTTTCGGCTTTCGGATTTGAGCAGAGAGTTTTCCATGTCAGCGACAATCTTCATCGACGGGGAAGCGGGCACCACCGGCCTGCAAATCAGGGAGAAGCTTGCGGGCGTCTCCGGCCTCGACCTGCCCAGCCTGCCGCCCGAGGCGCGCAAGGATGCGGCCACCAAGCAAAAGCTCTACGGCGAAGTCGACGTCGTCATTCTTTGCCTGCCCGATGAGGCGGCGAAAGAGGCGGCTCGCCTGATCGATGCAATGGGCGCGGATGCGCCGCGGGTCATCGACGCGTCATCCGCTCACCGGGTCGCGCCCGGCTGGGCTTACGGCTTTCCGGAGCTGGTCGCGGGCCAGGCAGAAGTGGTCGCCAAAGCCGACAAGGTCACCAACCCCGGCTGCCACGCGACCGGGGCGATTGCGCTCCTGCGCCCGCTGACCGACGCGGGCGTGATCGCGAAGGACGCCTCCGTGTCGATCACCTCCGTCAGCGGCTATTCGGGCGGCGGCAAGTCCATGATCGAGGCCTATGAGACGGGGAAGGCGCCCGCGTTCGAGCTCTACGGGCTCAAGCTCGAGCACAAGCACATGCCCGAGATCCAGCTCTATTCAGGCCTGACCGCGCGGCCGGTCTTCACGCCTTCCGTCGGCAATTTCCGGCAGGGGATGCTAGTCAGCGTGCCGCTGCATCTCGACGCGCTGCCCGGCAAGCCCAAAGCCGCCGACCTTGTCGCTGTCTTCAACAAGCACTACCGGGGCGAGACGCATTTCCGCATTGTCGAGAGCGACGGCGCGCGCATCGAGCCGGAATCGCTGAACGGCACGAACGACATCGAGATCCACGTCTATCCCAACGAGGCCCGCCGCCAGGCTTTGCTCGTCGCCAAGTTCGACAATCTCGGCAAGGGCGCCTCGGGCGCGGCGGTGCAGAACCTCATGCTGATGCTGGGCGCTGACGCGCGCGGCTCAACCCCCGGCGCGCGCGAGTGCAACGCCAATCGCACGACAAAGCGGACGATCGTCTCCACGATCAGGCCGGCGAGATAGGCGAGCGCCGAGCCGAACAGGCCCGCGGCGATCACCCGTCCGGTCATCGAGCCGCCGAAGTCGAATGAGCCGCCGTTCAGCGTCCGCATGACGAGCGTGAAGGGAAGCGCAATGAGGGACAGCGGAAGGTCGGCGAACCAGGTCCCGGAGCGCCGCACATAGTCGACGTAGAGCGCGACGAACGCCAGCGCGTAGACGGCGGCGAAACCCGCCCCCGTCCACGACCTGAGGCGCCTCATTCCGACAGGCTCAGCCCGCTTTCCAGGCGACGACGTGCTGCGTCTGCTGACCGAGACCGTCGATGCCGAGCGAAATCGTGTCGCCGGCTTTAAGGAAACGCTGCGGCTTCATGCCGGAGCCGACGCCAGGCGGCGTTCCGGTCGTGATGACGTCGCCGGGCTCGAGGATCATGAATTGCGAGATGTAGGAGATGAGCGTCTTGACGCCGAACACCATCGTCTTCGTCGATCCGGTCTGCATCCGCTCGCCGTTGACGTCGAGCCACATGCCGAGCCCTTGCACGTTCTCGATCTCGTCCGGCGTGACCAGCCAGGGCCCGAGCGGACCGAAAGTCGGCGCGCCCTTCCCCTTCATCCACTGACCAGACCGTTCCAGCTGATATTCGCGCTCCGACACGTCATTGCAGACGCAGAAGCCCGCGACATGGGAGAGCGCCTCCCTCTCGCTGACATAATTCGCGCGCGTGCCGATCACGATCGCGAGCTCGACCTCCCAATCGGTCTTTGTCGAGCCCTTGGGGATCATGACGTCGTCGTTCGGCCCGACGACGCAGGAAGGGGCCTTGTTGAAGAGCACCGGCTCCTTGGGGACCGGCATGCTGGATTGGCCGCGTGGTCGGCGTAATTGAGCCCGACGGCGATGAAATTGCCGACCTTAGCGATGCATGGGCCGATCCTGGGCGTGCCGCGCACCGCGGGTAGGGATTCCGGCTTGAGCTTGGCCAGGCGGGCCAAGGAGCGGGGGCCGAGCACATCAGCGTCGATGTCGGTCACCACCTCGCTCAGGTCCCGCAATTTTCCGTTTCCGTCGACCAGCGCCGGCTTTTCCTTACCTGTCCTGCCATATCGTGCGAGTTTCATAAGCCCTCCGTGGAAGCCCCCGCGGCCCAGGAATCGCCATCGCCCCCGGCCGTTCGGCGGCCAATGCATCATACCAAACGCCCGCGCGACGGCCTCGTCAATCCTTGCCGCGTCGCGGCGCTCAGGCGGGCGCGGACGGCTCAGAGCTCGCGGGCCGCGAGAAATTGCGGGCGATCCCTTGGATTTCGGGCTGGACAACCCCATATTTCGTCTCTTGTTTCGGCTCGTCACTTCTTTGAGATTCGGAATTCCGGCGGCGATGGCCGATCGACAAGCCAGCGCTTCCGTGGGAGAAATGAAAAAAATTGTAGAGGAGAGCCGGGGTCGCGTCTCATTTCAGACTTGATCATGGTTTCATGAAAATGTCATGTGCGGTGGCCGCTCGACGGCCGCCATAAACCGCCAATCCATGGTAAACTTTCAAAACCCGAAAAGAACCTCAATATGTCATCATTGGAACGGATCGCCCTGTTTATTGACGGGGCAAACCTTTACGCAAGCGCGAAAGCTCTCGGGTTCGACATCGACTACAAGCGTCTCTTGCGGGAATTTCAATCCAAGGGACGCTTGATCCGAGCCTTTTATTATACGGCTTTGGTCGACGACCAGGAGTATTCGTCCGTTCGACCCTTGGTCGACTGGCTCGACTACAACGGATATTCGGTCGTGACCAAGCCGACGAAGGAGTTCGTCGACTCGACCGGCCGCCGCAAAGTCAAGGGCAACATGGATATCGAGCTCGCGGTCAACGCCATGGACATGGCGCCGCATCTCGACTTGATGGTCCTGTTCTCCGGCGACGGCGACTTCCGGTCGCTTGTCGAATCGATCCAGCGCAAGGGCGTTCGGGTGGCGGTCGTGTCGACGATTTCGACCCAGCCGCCGATGGTGGCGGACGAACTGCGCCGTCAGGCGGACGAGTTCATCGACCTCGCCCACCTGATCCAGAGGATCGGGCGCGATCCCGGCGACAGGCCCCAGCGTCCCCTCGACCATCGCCGAGGCCAGTCCTTCGGCGCCGGTCCAGCAGCCGGCCGAGGAATTGCGCGAGTAGGCGACACGAAGGCTGCGTGCCTTTCGACGCCGGCCCTTCGCACGATTGTCCGGATTGCCCGCGCCTCGTGGCCTTTCGGGCCGCGAACCGGGCCGCCTTCCCGGACTGGTGGAACGCGCCGGTTCCGACCTTTGGCGAAGCCGAGGCGCGCGTGGCGATCATCGGCCTTGCGCCGGGATTGCGCGGCGCGAACCGGACCGGGCGGCCCTTCACCGGCGACTATGCGGGCGAACTGCTTTATTCGACGCTGATCGAGTTCGGCTTCGCCTCGGGCGTCTACGATCGCCGGCCGGACGATGGGCTGACACTCGTCGACTGCGCGATCATCAACGCCGTGCGCTGCGTTCCACCGCAAAACAAGCCGACGCCAGAAGAGATCGCGACGTGTCGCCGCTATCTCACGCCCGCGATCTCGGGGCTGCCGCGGCTCACGATCATGGTCGCGCTCGGCCGGATCGCGCATGAGAGCACGCTGCGCGCGCTCAAACTGACCTTATCGAAATTTCCTTTCGCCCATGGCGCGCGGCATTCGGTCACGCCAACGGGCCTCAGCCTCTTCGACAGCTATCATTGCTCGCGCTACAACACCAATACCGGCGTGCTGACCGATGCGATGTTTCGTCAGGTCTTCGCCTCGGTGCGCGCCGAGCTCGACCGGACGGACGGGCAGGCGCCGGTCGCGGGTGAGGCTTAGGGCGCGGCTTAGGGGCCAAGCGCAGCGATGGGGGAAGAAATTGAGCGCACGTAGTTTCGGTCAGATCGATCAAGCGCCCGTGTTTGAGGTCACGATCGCGTCCCAGGCAGGGGCGAGCGCGAAGATTCTCACCTATGGCGCGGTGGTTCGCGACCTCGTCGTGCCGGCCTCGAACGGTTTGCAGCGGGTGGTGCTCGGCCTCAACACGCTGGACGACTACCTCAACTACTCGCCGTCTTTCGGCGCGGTGCCAGGCCGGTTCGCGAACCGGATCGCCAACGGCCGCTTTGTCCTGGACGGCGTCGCCTATGAACTCGAGCGCAAGCCCGGCCAGAAGCACACTTTGCACGGCGGCCCGCATGGATTTGGCCATCGGATCTGGAAGTTAGGCGCGTATGATGGGTCGTCAGTCGAGCTGATCCACGAATCCCCGGACGGCGACGCCGGCTTCCCGGGCGCTCTCACCGCGACTTGCATCTACCGCCTCGTCGAGCCCGCGACGCTCCGGGTCGAACTCTCGGCGGTGTCGGACCGCCCGACCATCGTCAATCTCACCCAGCACAGCTATTTCAACCTCGACGGCTCGCCCGACATTCTCGATCATGAGCTGACGCTGTTCGCGGACTTCTACACGCCCGCCGATTCCGAGTTGATCCCGACCGGGGAGATCCGCGCCGTGGCCGGCACGCCATATGACTTTCGCGCCCCCCGCACGGTTCGTGATCCGGCGCTCACGCCTTACGACACCAATTTCGTCGCCGCGCTTCAGCCCGACGTCGAGGGTGGTTTGGCGCAAATCGCCGCGGTGCGTTCGCCGAAGAACGGCTTGACGATGAGCCTGTTCTCGACCGAGCCCGGCGTCCAGTTCTACTCCGCGGCGCCCCTTAACTGTCCCGCGCCCGGATTGGACGGCCAGCATTACGGGGCGCATGCGGGCCTGGCGCTCGAGCCTCAGGCCTTCCCGGATTCGCCCAACCGGCGCCACTTCACCAATTGCGTGCTGCACCCGGAGGACGAGTACCAGCACGTGAGCGAATTTCGCTTTGTGTAGCAATGGGGTTCGAATAGCCCAGGCGTTAGGACTGACATCGTCATCTGTCATCGTACTCGTCATGGGTCATGGGGATACAGTAAATCGTCACCGTAACTCCTGAAGCACGCCAATTCTCCCTTCGTGCAAACAATCGCAAACCAACGTCCCCGCTGGGCTGGCGGGAGGTTAAGTCAATTCAACCCACTGCCTAGCGTGAGATACGCCGTTCGACGCAACCGCCGTCGTCCCGGCTTAAAGCCGAAGTCAGTCTGCGCGGCCGCGAACTCGCGCCCCATGGCCAAGCAAAACCAAATAAAATCAAGCAAAAACGCTTTGAATTGCTTGGTTTTATTCGTCCGAATCGGGACTTTTCGATGGGCTACGGCGAATCCAAATAAAAAATCTGGCCGGCGTCCCAGGCTCCTATGCAGAATGTCTCAAAAGCATTCCCATCTCATTTGCCCTGGCCCGTTTCCCCGAACACGGTGTTCGATCCTGCGACTGCAAAAATATAGCACGCGTTCGGATTCAGGAAAAGAGATTGTCGTTATTTCTACTCCTCACCAGCTGGTGACGCTAGGGGGCTAAGTCTAAGCAATGGCTTGGCAAAGCCACGGTTGCTTCCCAACGGGCATGAAGAGCTGAAATGCAGCCTTGGGTTGTGTGATAAATCCGATGTGCTGAACATTGTCGGCCGCGGAGATCCAGCTGGTGAGCGCTCCTTGTAGCGCACCGGGCGCCTTGGCCGTGGCGGTGACATCGTCAGTCTGCCACGGTGGCGCGCCCGCCTTCATATACAGTTCGTGCACGTGGCCATCAGTCCCGATGCATGCAATGTGCTGAAGGTCGTCAGTCGTTGAGAACCAGCTGGTGAGCGCTCCCTGTTGCGCGTTGGGCGCCTTGGCCGTGGCGGTGACATCGTCAGTCTGCCACGGTGGCGCGCCCGCCTTCATATACAGTTCGTGTACGTGGCCATCAGTCCCGATGCATGCAATGTGCTGAAGGTCGTCGGTGGTAGAGAGCCAGCTGGTGAGCGCTCCCTGTTGCGCGTTGGGCGCCTTGGCCGTGGCGGTGACATCATCAGTCTGCCACGGCGGCGCGCCTGGCTTCATATACAGTTCATGCACGTGGTTGTCGGCACCAACGTATGCAATGTGCTGAAGGTTGTCGGTAGTGGAGAGCCAGCTGGTGAGCGCTCCCTGTTGCGCGTCGGGCGCCTTGGCCGCAGCGGTGACATCGTCAGTCTGCCACGGCGGCGCCCCCGGCTCCATATACAGCTCGTGCACGTGGCCGTCAGTGCCGATGTATGCAATGTGCTGAAGGTTGTCGGTAGCGGAGAGCCAGCTGGTGAGCGCTCCCTGTTGCGCGTTGGGCGCCTTCGTGGTGGCGGTGACATCATCAGTTTGCCACGGCTGCACGCCGACCTTCATATACAGTTCGTGTACGTGGCCGTCAGTGCCGATGTATGCAATGTGCTGAAGGTTGTCGGTGGTGGAGAGCCAGCTGGTGAGCGCTCCCTGTTGCGCGTCGGGCGCCTTGGCGGTGGCTGTGACATCATCACTATTCCAGGTCGTCTGCCCTATCTGCTGATACAACTCTTGAACGTGGCCGTTTTGGTCTACGTACGCGACGTGTTGCAGGTTATCGGTCGCCGATACCCAAGTTGTCAGGCCGGAGGTAGCTAAAATCTGCGGTCCAGACTGGACCGGAGTCGGAATAATGAGCCATAGCTGCTCAAAGGGATAGATTGCTAGCCAAGGTAACGTTAGATAGACTCCAAATCCTTTGTCGATTAGTGTCAACAGTGAGCCGGTTAGCTTCAAGTACGCTCCTATTACCCCCGCTATAACCGCGGCGGGCGGACAACCCAACGGAACTGCTAAACCGGAAATTAGACCAGTCGCTACCGTTGCAATGTTTTCGGCCGTCTCAAGAGCCTTTGTGTCTAACTCGTTTAAAGTCACGACAACTCCTGCCCAATTCATGCCAATACTAGCCATTTTAGCAATCCTCCTGCCCAAAATAACCAAGTAAGCCTAGTCACGGATAAACGTGGGACCACAGATAAATGTCGTTAACTCTGCTTACGACCTCACAAGAAGCCACGCGTCAATAGATTAACTTTAACACAACACAATTAAATAGGTAGGTCTTGGACTAAGGCGAACAACAATGGGCCAAATGCGAACGCCGCCACGGTTTTTCTGACAAGTTCCGGGCCTCCGCTTGCGGCCGGCTGCGAGCGCCGCCGCGGCGGTCAAAGTCGATCGGGCAACCCGGCTCGCGACCGACTCGATCCGGCTCGGTCAACGCGGTCGCCGCAACTGTGGGCTGTTGGCGCAAGGCGAGTTGTGTGACAGCAATCACAGTCAATCTTTTCGGTTAGTGCCAAAGCCGCCCTGGAGCGATGCTCCTGGCAGCGGTGCCGGGCCGTTTTCTGCGTCCTCGGCCGAGTGGGGCGGATGGCTGCACAGCCCGACGATATTCGGATCCTCCGGTTCTCAACCGACGAGTTGCCGGAGCGCGACCGGCTGCCGATCATGCGCGAGGTCCATGGCCGGTTGACCGCAAGGGTCGATATCGAGCCGGCGCCGGGCGTGCCGCTGCATTATCGGGTGATCGCGCGGGCCATGCCTGGACTCACTGTTTCCATGTTTTCAGAATCGTCGCTCACCATCCGGCGGACGCGCAAATTGTTGGCGGACGGCAATGATGACGTTGTTTTTGCTGTGCCGCCAAGCGCCGCAAACATGCTCTCCCACCGAGGCCGAGAGCTTTCGCCCGTCGGAGACGCTATCCTGTTGTCGGCCGCCGACGTCATGCGAATTGACGTCGCGTCGGGGTCCCAAGGGCCTCTGGTCACTCTGTCGCGCCAGAGGCTGGCGCCGCTGGTTCCGGGGCTCGAAGATGCGTTCATGCGGCCCGTCCCGCGGGACACCGAAGCTCTACAACTGCTGACGCGCTACGCCCGCCTCTTCGACGACCAGCAGAGCCTGGCGCCCCCCGAATTGCGCAGCCTCATGGTCGCTCATTTCTACGATCTCGTCGCGCTTGCGCTCGGCGCGACCCGCGATGCTGCTGCGATTGCGAATGGCCGCGGCGTACGCGCTGCGCGCCTGCATGCGATCAAAACGGAAATCCTCAACAGCTTGAGCCGTCAGGAACTGTCGCTCGCGGGCCTCGCAGCACGCCACCGAGTCACGCCGCGCCACGTGCAGATGCTGTTCGAGAGCGACGGAACGACGTTCTCGCGGTTCCTGCTCGACCAGCGTCTGGCGTGCGCCCATCGGATGTTGAGCAATCCACTGCTTGCGGCGCAAACCATCAGTATGATCGCCTACGAGGCCGGCTTCGGCGATCTCTCCCATTTCAACCGAGTCTTTCGACGCCGGTATGGTGAAACACCGTCCGACGTTCGCGGGCGCTCGCGAGACCCGGTTTGCTGATCGGCGGCCGATTTGTATATCGAGCCCCAAAAGCCGCTCAAGCCAGGGTGAACCTTCGTCGAGGCGCGTCGGAAATCCGAACTCACAACCGGTCCACTCTCTCAGCCAAGCATTTTCAGCCTTGTCGCCGCCAACCCATTGGCCAAGCCTGCGGACGAATAAAACCAAGGAGGTCCAAGAAATTTTCCTTGGTTTTGTTTGAATGTGCTTGGAAGTAATTCGCGCATTGGTTGTGTTGCGATGGTCTCGTCACTGCTCGAAGCTTGCGTTCGGTCCAGCCTCGGCCAGCGCCCGGCCGACTTCGAGCCCAAGATCGTCCATCGAGGTCTGCTCGCGCACCGAGAGGTCTTCACCCTTCGCCTGGCGTTCAGCCTGCTCGGGCGAGCGCGCGACATTGACTGTGACCTTCGACTCGACCTCGGGATGCAGGTGAATCGGAACAGCGTGCAAGCCGAGGGTCTTGATCGGTTGCTGGATCGCGACATGGCCGCGCTCGACCTTGTGCTTAGCGGCGGTCAGCGCCTCGGCGATGTCTCGCGCCGACACCGAGCCATAGAGCTGGCCAGTCTCGCCGGCCTGGCGGATGATGACCACCGTCACCCCATCGAGCTTGGCCGCCGCTTCGTTCGCGCTGCGCTTGAGTTCGTTGTTGCGCGCCTCGAGATCGGCGCGGCGGACCTCGAATTTCTTCTTGTTGGCGTCGGTCGCCCGCAGCGCCTTGCCGCGCGGCAGAAGGAAATTGCGTGCATATCCGTCTTTCACGCGCACGGTGTCGCCGATATGTCCGAGCTTGCCGACGCGCTCGAGCAAAATTACGTCCATGATTTATCTCCTGTTGGGTCCAGTCGGGGTAGGGGAGGCGATGAGGGCCGCGCGCGAGCGCAGCTTGAGGAAGCCGTCGATGATTCCGAGGGCGGCAAGAACCGGAAGAGTGTATTTGGCCCGCAAAATGCAGCAGGCATAGAGCGCAATCAGCATGAGGGGTCGCATCTTGAGACCGCGCGACAGCGCGTGCGCGACCGCGAGCCCCTGCAGCGCTAACGCCGCTCCGAGCCCTCCGGCGCCGATGGAGAAATATTGCGCGGTCGGAGCGGGCAGGGCATAGGCGCCGGCGAGGCAGACGAGGAATGCGACGCCGACCGGCCAGGGAAGCGCAAGCGACGTCGGCACGTCGGGCCAGGCCCTCGGAAGATTGCGCGACAATTGAGTCGAGCGGGCCGCAGCATAGAGATTGACGCACAGCATGATCAGCGTCGAGCCGGCGATCGCGGCCGGGCCGAACCGCACGAGCGCCTCGGCGAACTCGCGCGCGGTCAGGTTGCCCGGCGCCCCGTCAAACGCGTCGCCGGCAAGGGCGGTGATCGCCTCGGTGACATGACGCGCGCCTTCACGGTAGCCGCCATAGATGACGATCACCGTTGTCAGGACGGCCAGACCGCCGAGCATTCCGAGCAAGGCTGCGAGGGAGACGATGACGCCGACCGGGGCATATGCCGACGCGTCCGGCTTCAGCCGGCGGAGATACCGAGCCAACGGCGTGATCGAAAACGCGGCCAGGATCCACGCCGGAGCAGCGACGGAGCCCGCGAATACCAGCGCCGACAATGGCTCGGCGACTACGGTGAGAACCGCGATTGAAATCGCCGCGGCAATCGCACCACCGTCGAGTCCCCAGCCAAGGGTCGCGATCATGATCGGCAACGGCGCGAGATACGCGAGCGTCATCGCGAGAAGGCTGGACTGGGCGCTCACCGCAAACAAAAGCGCGGCGGCGCATCCAGCTCCAATGGCGACGACAAGGCGATGCAACATGACGAGCGCTGTCCCGCGTTGGCTTGCGGTTAGAAGGGGGTTCGCCGCCCGCCTCCAGCTCCCGCCGCGGCCGAACGCGGCAGGTTCGAAATTCAGGCGCGGCGACGCCCGATGGACGCTAGCGGATCACATAAGGCAAGAGGCCCAGAAACCGGGCGCGCTTGATCGCCTGGGCGAGTTCGCGCTGCTTGCCGGCGCTGACCGCGGTGATGCGCGACGGCACGATCTTGCCGCGCTCGGAGATGTAGCGCGACAGCAGGCGAATGTCCTTGTAGTCGATCTTCGGCGCGTTCGCGCCCGAAAACGGGCACGACTTGCGGCGACGGAAAAAGGGTCGGCGAGGCGCGCTGGCCATCAGAATGCTCCCATGGTTGCGTCGTCACGCGGGCGACGGGGAGGGCGATCGCCTCGGTCGCCCCGGTCCCCGCGATCCGGCCGATCGCCGCGCGGTCCGCGCGGTCCGCGGTCGTCGCGATCGCTCTCCTCGCGCTTGCGCAGCATAGCCGACGGTCCGCCCTCATGCTCGTCGACGCGGATGGTGAGATAGCGGATGACGTCCTCGTTGAGGCCAAGCAAGCGCTCGGTCTCGACCACCGCCTCGGACGGGCCGGCGATGTTGAGCATCGTGAAGTGGGCCTTACGGTTCTTTTTGATGCGGAAGGCAAGCGATTTCAGGCCCCAAGGCTCGACCTTGGTGACTGCGCCGCCGCGGGAGGCGATCGTGGTTTTGATCTGCTCCGTCAGCGCTTCGACTTGCTGTTGCGTGACGTCCTGGCGCACCAGGAAAATATGCTCATAGAGAGCCATGTTAAGCCTTTCCAATTCAACTGCGTCCCACGCGGAGCCCTTCGAGCCGGTAAAGGCTCGACCGGATCGTTCGAAGGCGGGAACACGGGAGGACGGGCGCTTCAGGCCCTGCCGCACGTCGCTTTGAAATGAGCGCGCGGCCCTCCGTTCAGCCCCCGGCGGGACGCAACGAGGCGCCCCTCATATCGAGACTTCAACTTGTCTTCAAGGAAAATCGGCAAAGAAGGCGTCGCGCATAGAACCAGAATCAAAGCGGGCGGCCAATCGCCGCCCGTCTTCTCGCATCGAATGAGTTTCGTTTGTAAGCCCGTGTGGGGGTTATGGCTTCCGATCGATGATCCCGGTTTGCGGCGCCTGATCGGCTTCTCCGTAGGCCTTCACGACGTCGGCCGCGCTTTCAAATTGCTCGTCTTCGGCAAAGGATTCGAGCACCTCGAGCACATCCTGGCCAGCGCCATTGTCTCGAGCCCGCTCCAGGAGATCTTCCTTCGACGCCGGGAAATGCATTCCTTTGAGGTGGTGCGTAATGTTCGCTGGCGAATGTCCGCCGAGTCCTCGAGCCATGATCAATCTCCCTTGTCTGAAGTTGAAACGGCCAAGCTTTCGCCTGGCCGTTCCGATTGCGTTCGCTGATAAGGGTTCGTCAGCGGCGGTTTTGCCAGCCGCGACGCGAAGCCTCCGAATGGCCTTCCGGATCGCCGGACCAGCCGCCGTGACCGCGGCCGCCATTGCCGCCGCGCTCATAGTCGCGGTCGTCGTCCCGATAACGGCTGCTGCTGCGGCTCTCGTACCGACGGTCATCGTCGTCAGCGCGTGACCGGCTCCGGTAGTTGCCTTCGTGGCCGTGTTCCCAGCCACGACGCGCGGCTTCGGAATGGCCTTCCGGGTCGCCGTACCAGCCGCTTTCACCATGGCGGGGATTGTCCCATCTGCGGCGAGAAGCCTGAGAGTGACCCTCGGAGTCGCCGTACCAGCCGCTCTCGCCATGACGTGGATTGTCCCATCCGCGGCGAGAGGCTTCCGAGTGACCCTCGGAATCGCCGTACCAGCCGCTTTCGCCATGGCGGGGGTTGTCCCAACCGCGACGGGAAGCTTCGGAATGGCCCTCGGAGTCGCCGAACCATCCGCCTTGGCCGCGTCCCTCGGACCCGCCGCGGCGGGTGAGGCGACCCTCGTCGTCGCTGTCTCGGCCCATGGAGCGCCGGCTGTAACGGTCGTCTTCGTCGTCGTAACGACTACGGGAACGCGAGCCGCCTTCGCTCATGAAGCGGCCCTGTTCATCACGCTCCGGCGTGCCACGCGAATAGCGACGATCGTCATCATAATCCTCGCGGCCTCTTCGTGATCCACGCTCTTCTCGGTAGTAACTCATGAACTCCTCCTTCTAGGCTTCAGTCGGAGCCCAACAGACGGGGTTGGGCTTTGTTCCGGATCGATTTCATTGATCCGATCAGCGGAGCGGATGGCAGGTTTGCCCACTCCGCGCGCTTGGGAAATGGTCGGCCGCGCGTTCAGAAGCGTCGCCGACCTATGACCCGATTTCAGTAGCGATCGCCTCGGCTTCCGCCGCGCGAAGGGCGTCGCTGGTCGTCGTATTCCGAAGGACCTCGGCGACCTTGGTAGCCTTGCCTATTGTCGTCCTCGTACCGAGAGCGGGAACCGTAAGGCCCTTCTCCTTCGCGGCCTTCGTCCCATCCTCTGCGGGCGGGGCGAGTGTGACCTTCCGGATCGCCGTACCAACCGCTTTCGCCACGGCCAGAGCGCTCCCAACCTCTGCGGGAAGCCTCGGAGTGGCCCTCCGGATCGCCGTACCAGCCGCTCCGTCCACGGCCTTGGCCGCCGCCACGATTGCGATAGCGCTCGTCTTCGTCGTATTCGCGCGGCCGGCCTTGTCCGCCGCTTCTTGCGGCTTCCGAACGGCCTTCCAGATCACCGTACCGGCCGCGCTGGCCGCGGCCTTCGTACGGCGCTCCGCGAGGAGCGAAGCGGCCTTCATCGTCGCGGTCGCGGCCCATGGACCCAAGGGATCGGGGACCATAATGCTCGTCGTCGCCTTGGAAGCGGCTGCGTGAACGCGAACCGCCCTCGCTCAGGAAGCGGCCCTGATCATCGCGCTCCGGACCGCCACTCGAATATCCGCTGTCGTCTTCTAACCGAGCCTGTTGGCCCCGGTCGCGCGCATTGCTGTATCTTCGGCTCTGCCGGCGCCCGGATGGCACAGAGAGGCGGCGCGGGGCCAGCATGTCCACGATCTCTTCAAAATTGTCGTCGATATCGGCAAAGCGCTGTTTGAGCCGGTCGTAACAAGTCGTAAGCCGCGAGCCCAGCGAGGGAGATTCGCCTTCCGCAGATTGGATGGACGTTCGGATGCTCTCTTCGTCGGCTTGATGAGCCTCGATGAGCGCGCCGAACTCGCGCGCAAGCGCCTCGAACCTGGGCTCGACGGATTCTTCGTCCTCATCCTGCAAAAGGTCAGCCAGCAGGATATTGATCAGGTCCTTTCTTATCTCGCTCGCGACAATCTTCGCCTGGTCGAATCCGGAACCCTTCAATACGGGAACGACAATCTCTTCCTCGACCGCCTGATGGGGCAGCCAAAGCACGGCGAATTCCTTTATGATGGCGGATCGATCCGCATTGGCGTCGGAGCGCTTCGCCAAGGTGGATTGGAGCTCTTGGTGCTGTGCTTTGAGCAACTCCGCTCCAGATTGCTCCGCGCCTTGTTTTTGATTCTCTGCGCCCGCGGGCTTTGCAGCCTGGGCCTCGTTCTTCGACTTGTTTGTGTTTCTCGTTGGTTCTCGCGCCATGGCGCGCCTCCTGGGTCAGAGATCCCTGGCGACGCAACGCGCTTGCCTGCCTTGTGTTCCTGCTCATGCGGGAGATTTGAAGCTGAGAATCCGGTCCGAAGGAAAATCGTAGAGCTTGCCCGTCTCGGTCCATTCGGGCGAGCACATCTCGACAATCTTGGGCGCCAGTTCCGCTGGCTCGCGCAACGTCCCGGGATCTTCGCCTGGCATCGCTGTTGCACGCATTCGCGTCCGCAGCGGGCCCGGATTGACGAGCATGACGCGAATGTTCGACGTGTTGACGGTCTCGGCGGCATAGGTTCGGGCGAGGGCGTCGAGCGCTGCCTTCGAGACGGCGTAGGGCCCCCAATAGGCGCGCAGAGCCGCTCGGCTCGCTGCGCCGGACGTTATGAACGCGGCGCGTCCGGCGCCGGACAGACGGAGCAGCGGATCGAGCGATCGAATAAGGCGCCAGTTGGCAGTCACATTGACCGCCATCACGTCATCCCATACCTTTGGATCAAGTTGATGCAAGGGGGTCAACAAGCCCAGAACGCCGGCATTGCCCACGAAAGCGTCAAGCCGGCCCCACCGGCGGTTGAGCGCTTCGCCCAGCCGATCGATGGCGGCGAAGTCGCGCAAATCCATCGGCACCAGGGTCGTGGCCTCCGGCTCTTCAGGCCGCAGCGCTCGAATTTCGTCGTCAAGTTCCTCGAGGCCGCCCTGGGTACGCGCCAGCGCCACAACATGCGCGCCCGACTTGGCCAAGGCGAGGGCCGCCGCGCGGCCAATGCCGCGAGAGGCCCCGGTCACCAGCGCGATCCGGGGCGGTCCATCGGGGCTCGAGGCGCTCAATCGACACTCCTTGCATCATTTGCTAGGCTTGCCTATGGGGCATGGCCGCGGGAGGACGCAAGACGACAGGGGGGGCCCGAGTCGCATCCGCGCCGGCCGCGGTGGCGCGACAATGTGGCTTTTCTATTCCGCCGATTATAGGCTCGGCCCCTCAGGGACTGCCGGGACTGAAAAGAGAGTCCGATACGGATCGGAGACGGTGGTCGGCCATGCGTTTTGGGCCTGCGCGGTCAAGGGCTGATATCGCGCGGGAGGGGGAATTTGATTGGGGCTCGATATGGCGAACGCTAGGATTGGCCGCGAATCTGGCAAGACCGTGACTCGCGCCGATTTGTCGGAGATCGTTTATCAGAAGATCGGATTGTCTCGCACCGAATCGGCGGAGCTGGTTCAATCCGTTCTGGATGAGATTTGCGATGCGGCGGCGCGCGGCGAAACGGTCAAGCTGTCCGGCTTCGGCTCGTTCGTCGTCCGCTCCAAGGGCGAGCGTGTGGGGCGCAACCCCAAGACCGGAGTCGAAGTGCCCATCCTTCCTCGCCGGGTGATGGTGTTCAAGCCGTCCAATGTGCTCAAGGCCAAGATCAACGGACGCGATGCGCCCGAAAAGGAGTAGGGCGGTTCCTTAAGGCGAACGGCCACTGGCGTTTCGGTTGGGATCGGCCGATAGTCAGTTATCGCCAGACGGAGGCGCCATGATTCCCTCGCCGCGGGCGCCAGCGAGCGCGCCATTGGAGAAGAGCCCGGAAGCCTATCGAACGATCCGCGAAGTTGCCGATTCGCTCGATTTGCCGCAGCATGTCCTGCGCTTCTGGGAGACCCGTTTTCCCCAGATCCGGCCGCTCAAGCGAGCCGGCGGCCGGCGTTATTATCGCCCTGACGACATCGAGCGGCTAAGGCTCATCAAGCGCCTGCTTTACGACGAAGGCTACACGATCAAGGGCGTCCAGAAGTTGTTCAAGGAGCAGGGCGTTCAGGCGCTGTCGGCGGCCGCTCTATCACCAGTTGAATCTTCCGCTGAAATGGCCCTCGCCATTGAGCCTGAGGCCCGGTCCGAGACGGGGCCTGCAGCGCGAGAAGCCCATTCCGGGATCGCGGACGAAGACCTCGTGGCGCTGCGCGAAGCGCTCGCCGAAATTATGGAGGCCGAACGAATCCTCGCGCGAGCGCACACACCCGCCTCTTGACGCGCACACAGCGCCCGCGCATTGCATGGCGCGGCGGCCGTCCCTATAAGGGCCGCAAGTCGGAGTGTAGCGCAGCCCGGTTAGCGCACTAGTCTGGGGGACTAGGGGTCGTGGGTTCGAATCCCGCCACTCCGACCATTTTTCCCAATAAAATCAAGCGCTTCGGGAGTGAATAAGACTAGGTGTCTTTGACCTTTTGCCGTTTGGGTTCACGGTGGGTTCAACCAAAGTTCTGAACCCAGGAGGCCTTTGAATCGCCCGCCGCCTCGGGGGCCGCCTTGCCGCCGTTCTCCTCGAGGAATCACTCCGGTCTTGCAGGGCGGCTTCGGCCCGCCGGTCTGCCCTAAGGCGATCAGGCGGCCTTGGGCTTGGCGAGGCCTTCTCGGGCCTATTTCGGCCATCGCATTCGATGCGGCCAGCAGCCTTCTTTCTCTCAGCCGGTGGATCGCAGGAAAATGACCGAAGTTGAGGTTCCGAAGCTTGAGATCGCTCGCGAGTATCTCGACGCGGCGATCCAATTTTTTTTGGCGCGAACGAATTACTTCAGCGCCATCCACTTGTCGGCGGCAGCAGAGGAATTGTTTGGCGCGCATCTTTCCGAAGATGAACGCATCTCGACGTTCGCGTGGAAGGCCGAGAGGGCGCTGAAGTCCGAAACGGCAGGGTCGGTCCTAACGGAAGGGAAAGCACACAGAAGCGTGAACGAGTGGAAGAATGACGTGAAACATATGAATGAGGACAGTTCTCTGACAATCCAGATCGATCCTGCATTCGCAGCCGAGCATCACATCGAGCAAGCCCTGGTCAACTTCTATAAGTTGAACTTGCGACAGTCGGCTGCGGTACGGAAATTCGAGACCCACCGGAACCTCAAACTGGACAAGTTAAGAGTTACCCTCAGAGTCCCCCCGACGATAATTTTTCCACTCGAAAATTCCTGCTCTACGCCGCATCTCACCCGGGCCGCCGCACGAATGGCAATCATTGCCAGTGGCCATCATGGCGAGCGCCGACCCAGCCGCATGCCAGGCCGATCCCCATTGGTGAAGTCGACCCCCGCGGCCTCGAGGGCCGCGCTGGCCGCCTACGGAGCCCGCTTGCGATCGTCGCCGTTATTGAGATCGAGCCAAACTGCGTCCACAAACCATTCCTTCGTTCCGTTGTCGGCCTCTTTCAATAGGCGACGCAGCGCAGTTGCTTTTTCCCAAGCTTTGCGAAGGGCAGTGCGCGGGTCGCCATTGTACACCGCTTCGATGGCTGCGTTCGCGGCTCTTCTTGGTTTCGACGATGCGGCAATGGCCTTTTGCTGATCGGCCGGTAGATCGGCCACCTTGGCAGCATCTTGCACACCAATTCGCCCCCTTTTTACCGCCTCCCGCAACTCCGGTTCAGCTTTCTCTTTGACCTTGCGCGTGGCGTTAATCATTTCGCAACTCACCGCGCCGCTTGCCGCCTAGGCCAATGCACGACTGGACGCTGTTTTTGGCTTCTGGGCTGACATTTTAATGTCGGCTTCTGCCAGCGGCTCGCCAAGCTGGTAATGTAAGTTGAAATCCTCGGCCTCGATCAAAGTATCGGCAATGGCCTGCTTGGTCAGATGGCGCCGCTTGAGATTGTGGGAAACCACAAACATCAAGGCTTCTTCTCGAGTGCCTTCAAATTCGACGTAGCGCGGCTCTCGGCCCGAGCTTTTGCAAGCGGCGGCTCGGTTGCGGCCGTCGAGTATCCGCCTCTCAAAAAGCACTATGGGATCAAGCAAACCGTGCGCGCGAATATCATCGGTAAGGCCCCGCAATTCGTCCTCGTCCGCCGACGGCATCAGGAGGCAAATTGGGTGGGGTTTCGGCGGCTCAGGCGGATCGTAGATTGGCGTCAAATTCATCCGTCAGTTCCGGAGCGGGGCGGCGATCGCCTCAAGGGGCGGCGGTGATGGAGATGCGGATCATGCGCCCCGCCGCTGCCTATGCCGCAAGCGGCTGCAGGGGCGGGAGGACGGCCTGTCCAAGGCGGTCAGGCGGGCTTCCTTGGACTCGGCGCGGCCTCACCCGTTCGCTGTCCTCAGGATCACGTCGCTGTAGCTCTCGCGTGGCCTGCGCATCGCCGCGAGCCTCTCGATAATATGGCGATCGAGCGTGACGAGGTAGCCGCCCTTGCCGTCCGGGCGCCCTTCAGCGGTGTAGCCGGTCGGCAACGTCGGCGCGATCGCCTCAAAGGCTGTGGGCGTAATCGACATTGTGACCATCGCCGGCAATATAGGCGCTTCGCCGCCATCGGCCGCGTCATATTGGCGGTTTGGGCAGTTTGCGAGGATTGCGACAAAGGTTTCGGTCATCGAGGTTCACCGATCGTGTCATACGCGACTGCAGCCTCCATAAGGCTGTGCCCTTTAAGACTGATTTAACCGAGGCGATGCACGCCGAAGATGGTTAATCGGGCATTGATAGGAAGCCCGCTGGCGGCCGTCCGACTCGGCCAGGGCGAAGCCGCCGGGTCAAGCGAGGCGGTCAGGCTTGCTTCCTAGTAGGCCCGTGGCTGCTGCTTTTTCATCCGCACGCCCGGGCCGCCGCAGGAAAAGGCCATCGTGGCCAGATGGCCATCATGGCCTCGCGTTCCTCAAAGCGTCACCGCGGGGCGCTGGTCTTCACGGCGGTCCGTCGACGCGGTCTTCTACTCAACCGCTCCGTTGGCCTTAACCCCCACCTCAGGGTTAACCCGGTCCACGTCCGTTAGCTGTTAACCCCGGCGTTAACCGTTAACACCCACAGCAACGCAAAAGCCCGGAAATACGCGCGGTCGGCCCCGTCACCGATCTCGGGTTGGCGGAATTAACCCGAGGCCCTGGGATTGGCCAGAAGCCAGTTTACTGCCTCGCCGCTTCGAGGGATTGAGGTTTAGACGACCTCTGGGTTAAGTGAAACGCGGTTGGCGGCACGAAGGGATCCCTTGCCCCCTCAATCGCAATCGGCAGGGCCAACCCGATGCAAGACCCCATCAATTCCCTGATCGTCTTCTCCGCCATGTGCGCGAGCGCTACGATCGGCTTCTTCATCCATTCCCGTTTGCCGGAGACGCACCGGTCGCCCCAATCCATCGCGCTGGTGCAGCTTATGATCACGCTCCTGGTCACCTTCACGGCCATCGTGCTCGGTCTTCTTACGACCTCGGTCAAGGCCGGCTTCGACGCCGCCTATAACGATCGCGGCGACGACGCCGCGAAAGTCGCGCAGCTCGATCGCTGCCTGCGCGACTACGGCCCCGAGACGGCGACCATTCGCGAGCAATTGCGCGGATATGTCGCCGCTGTCATCGCTAGCACGTGGCCCGACGAGCCGCGCCCTGTCGGCGTCGCCTTTCCCGATCCGTCAAAAATGCCTGTGACGGGGGAATCGTCGGTCTTGTCCGACGTTTTGAGCGACGTGGGACGCGCCGTCCACGAGCTTCAGCCGACGGACGCTGGGCACAAAAATCTGGCGGCGGCATGCGTCGAGCAGTATAGCGACTTGATGAAGGCCAGGTGGAAAGTGATCGAGGGCTCGCACCCTTCTTTCTCGCCGCCGTTCTATTGGGTGTTGGTGATCTGGCTTGCGATCCTGTTTGGATCGTTCGGTCTGACGGCGCGGCCGAACGCAATGGTGGCGACAGTGACGGTTTTGTGCGCGCTCTCGATCACGATCGCGGTCTTCGTCATCCTCGACATGGACGAACCCTACGGCGGGCTATTCGGAGTGCCCAGCACCGCGATGCGCAACGCGCTCGCCGATATGACGCGCGCTGGCGGCTGAGTGGCCATCATGGCGCTTGTCTTGAACAACGCGCAGGGTGAGCCAACTGGCGGCGGTCGAAACCGAGCTGACATGCCTCAAGATGGTGCTCGCTCAGGTCAGGGAGGACCGCGAGGAACTCCGCCAGGAGCGGGACGGGCTGCGCCAGGAGCGGGACGCTTGGCGCAGAGTGGCTGAGAGGCTTAACGACTGCGCGATCAGAGAGGTGGCGCGCCTCGCTTCCCCGGAGCGCAGCTCATGGCGGCGGCGCCGCGCGGGAGGCTAGGCGCAAGAGCTCGACGCGATTTCCCGTTTTTGGAGCCGTTTATGTGGTCGGCAATCGTCGTAACGATCTTCTTCGCAGTTGTCGGATGGATTGTGACCAACTTCTTCGGAAAGCCGTTGCTCGATTTTCTGAACCTAAGAAGCCAAGTGCATGAGGAGATCATTTTCACGGGGAACATCGGCCCGATGGTTGCGGATCACTCAAGGGCTGTCGAATCGCTGCGTCGTCTTGGGGCTAAGGTGCAGGCAATGAACGAAAACGTCAGCATATCATCGCTCTGGCTGGTGTTCCTTCCGCTGCGGTGGTTCCTTTCCAAGCAAGGATATGATCTTCGGAAGGCAAGCCGCGGTTTGATCGGATTGTCCAACTCTCTGGCTTTGACTGACGACAGCCGTGCGCATCAGATGAATTCGATTTCAAGCGGCCTTGAAGCTCCCCCCGGCCGATTGATCGGGCAAGTAGCGGAGGGTTCAGATGGCCGACGCACAGATGGTCGAGCGCGCAAATAAGGTCATTGGACGCCTATTCGTCCTCAACGAGGCGATGGAAAGCGCGGACGCCTTTTGCGCTTATCTGAAGGAGCTGACCGCACACAGCGTCTTGGTGACGGAATACCTAGTGACCCCATCAGACGTCGCAGCCAAACATGTCGCAGCGACCCGTTGGGTTCACGCAGGAATTGTCCGGGCGGCGATTGGGACGATCATGGCATGTCTTGATCCCGAAGACTCGAGACGCGGCAACCGCGCCAGCGTTGGACAGATTATTGAGGCGCTCAAGGACAAAACGCTCGCTGACTATTTTGCCAGCGCCGGACAGGGGTCAACAGCGGCGCTTCAACAGGCGAGAGAGAGCTACGACGAGCTAGTCAAGGGTGACTTGTTTGACCGCGCAAAGTGGCTGCGGCACGATATGGTTGGTCACATCCTGATCAGGGATACCCCGACGCCCAAAGTCCGCTATGAGGACATCTATGATCTCCGCGATGCCGCCGAACGAATCGTAACCGATCTCATTGCGGCGTGCGGTCGCCAAAAGCCGAAGCCCGCTCCGGTGGCTGAACAAGCCAAGTTCTTCTGGGATACCTATTTGTTGGGCATGGCGTCGGGATGATGGCGCGGCCAAGGCGCATCATGCTCGCGCTCGTTCGCCAGCTTTGAGGATGACATCGCTGTAGCTGTCGCCCGGTCCGCGCATGGCACTGAGACGAGCGACGACGGCGTGGTCCAACCAAATCAGGCGCTCACCCTTGTCGTCGACTCCCGCCTCGAAGTTGACGCTGCCAAAGGGCATCGTTCGGGCGATGGCGTCAAACGCGGCGTGGCTGATGGCGATGCGGACCATGCGGTCAGGCTCCCAGCACCCGCGCTCTGGTTCGGCTGGAAGGCGGCGGCCTGAGGCGCGGGGCGGCTTGTCGCGATTCGCCGTGAAACCTCGACGCCCGCGGCCTCGAGCGCCGGGTCTCAGCCGCTCAACTCACTCAAGTCAACATCCCCAAATTGCGCGAGGATAACCGCGTCCTCAAACTCGCCCGTTGACGGGTCGCCAGTGCGCGAGAACGCAACGGCGCCGGCATGCCGGAGCGCGAGTTCACGTGCGCCACGTTCGGCGGCTCCCGCACTTATGGCCTCCTTGGCCGCGCCGGCAGCGAGATCACCGTCATCATTGCGATCGAAGGGGACAACGACAAAATAGGTCACCGACATCAGGATGCTTCCCCAAGCCGTGAGAGTACCGATCGACGCCCCCGGCTGCGCTCGCGCTTGCGCGGGCCGGATTTCTCGGACGGATCTCTTCATCCGCGGCCTTATTTCGGTTTCAGCGGCGACGCTGGCAACGCCGCGGGCGCCTCGAGGCTTGATCCATCCGGGAAATGAATGCGAACGCCCGGACTACGTCCGTTTGTAAATTCGATGTGCTGAGCTTCGAACGCAGCGCGCACCTTGGCGATCGTGTTTTCCTTCAGGGTTTGGCCGCCTTCTATCCGGACGATTGTGTCGTGCGAGACGCCCGCTTTTTCCGCGAGATCCCGGACCGTCCAATTGAGCGCCGCTCTCGCCATTCTGCATTGTCTGGCTAACATTTTCCTACTTTTATTCAGTTTCAGATTGACAGTCAGAATAATACACTCTATTTTCTGACCGTCAAACTGATTTTAGGAGCAACCCCAATGCCCAACGCCACCGTGCGGGCAAACGCCCGAGCTATGCCTGAAGCCACAAAATCCACGCCTGCCGCGCCCGATTCACCTGAATCGGCCGCTGACGAATATCTGCGCCTGATGGCCGATAAAATTGTCGCAGACGTCCTACTCGCGTTGGCCACCGAGAAAAGGAAGGAGGAGGCCGCGAAAGCTGAGGCCCCGAAGTTGGAAACCAGCCGAGCGTTCGCGCAGGCCTACCACACTTGGCTCGTCGCGAAAGCCGACAACGAAAACCCCTCGGTCGAAGAGGAGGAAGCCGAACGGTTCAGCGCAGCGTTACCCGCCGCCGAGCGCCGATTGATGGTCACGCCCTCAGCCTATCCGGATCAACTCTGGCAGAAACTGGAGGCCTTCGAGTTCATTCTAGGCGAGGAGATCATGATCGGACCGAGGAGAGATTTGGTCATTCTGCTCGCGTTGGCCAGCATCAAGCAGGACATGGTCAACATGGAACTCTTGGAGGCGGCCCGATGACCTCGGTCACGAAAGACTACTGGCCCGCCTACAGCGGTCTAGAGAGCCAACTTCGCGATCTGGCGCGCATGGCTACGATCGCCCGGTTTTACGCCCACGAAATCGAGGGGCTCAGCGCGGATCAGGGGGACGAAGAGATCTGCCGCTTGTTCCTTCTAATCGGGCACGTCGAGAAAATGGCCCAAGCCTTGGTGAAAACCTACGACGAGCCTTTCAAGTCCCCCGAGGAGGCGCGCACGTGACCACGCTTGTCATCGTCCTCGTTGGCCTCGCCGCATTTTCGTACATTATCAAGACGATCGTGGGTTTCGGTTGGCGGGTCACGATGCGCCCCCATTCGTTCGCACGGTTCGATCCGCACGAAGGCGGCTTAGGCGGCCTTGTGAGGCGCATGAGGCGGCGTTGAGCATCCCTGACTGATCAATCCGCGTCGCGTCGCAAGCCCTCGGGGCATCTCCTGGGGCTTTTTCTTTTTTGTCACGCAGCCGTCATTGCGCTGCAAAAGCCGTGTGGATAAGCGACGAAAACTCTTGACCTTTTCGCCGGCTTTGGACTAGCAATAGAGCGTCGCGCGAGCAGGTTCTCGGGCCAGCAAGCTAGCATCCAGCATCCAGCGCCCTGTCGGGGCCAGCGATCAGCGATCAACGCCCAAACCGAGCCGCGACACTTCCCCCAATCCATCATCTGTGGATTCGCTGCGCATGGTCCGCGCGCTAAAAGGAGTGTCGCAAATGTTCATCAGTGATCCCCCATCGCGGGGTAAGGACACGGCGAAAATCGCGGTCGGCTTTGTGAGCGTCAAACTCGCAGAGGTGGCCGCGTTTGGCGAAGGGCTGCCCGAGAGCTTCTTCGACTACGGCGAAGTTCCGGAGGCAAACCGAGACGAACTTCATCAGTTAACGGCGGGCATCAAAAACGCCACCCGCCGACACCTCGCGGTCATTGCGGAAATCGGTAAGAGTTTACTGAGGGCCAAAAAAATCGCCGGCCACGGCAATTTCTTGCCCTGGTTAGCGGCCGAGTTTTCCTGGTCAGAACGCACTGCCCGTATGTACATGCGCGTTGCTGAGTTTTTTCAGGGCAAAACGGCAACTTTTGCCGATTTGGACCTGACCACGGCCACGGCGCTGACCAAGGCGCCCGCCGAGGTCAGAGACAAAATCATGGCGCGCGCGGCGGCTGGCGAAGTCATCAGCAAGGCCGAGGTCAAGGCGACGTTGGCCGAGGTCCGCCCCAAAGCGCCGGAGGTGCGTCTCGCCGACGTCCGGCGGGAGGCCTCGATCCAGGTGCAGATCGTTTCCAGGACAGATCGGATCGAGACGCGGGGCTACATCGTGCCCAAGGCGACGGACCGCCCCGAGGACACGATCACGATCACGGCGCCAGCGAAAGCTGTCCGCCCGGCTGAGGCGAGCACGCTGACCGCCGATGAGGCGCTCCAGGCCGTAGTGGATCTTCTGCCGTCGCTGTCGGACTCGGACTGGCACTGGCAGAGGCTGGTTGACATCGTCACCCGCGGGCGACCGTCCAAATCCCTTCAGTGAGCGCAATCTGACAATCGCCGTGCGGCACGGCGATGAGATAAAGGTCTGTAAACGCCGGGCCCAGCCTGTTAGCGGCGGGCGGCCCCCAAAGTCGATTTTCTCGACCTACTCGGAGGGCGGAAAAATCGACTTCCCCGGGTTAGCGAAGATGCGTCGGCAAGATTTCGGTCCCATTTCAAATTCAAATGACTTGATGCTCGTTGTCAAATGCTGGCCTTGTCGGCGTTGGCGAGCCCGTTTTGGATGCAACAGATGACCTCGGTACGCGTGCCGCCTTGATTATCCTGGAGATGCTTGACGCCTTTGACAAACAAGCCGGGCGATGGCCCTTGGCCGCCAGTCGACGGGAACAGCATGGGCGAGAAGATGGTGACGGGCGTCGGCGCCGCGTCGCCCACCAACGATATCCAGAGCTGCCCGTTATCTTGAAGCCACCCCGGAACCGTCACCGTCGCCTCAAGAGTGTCCATCTGTAGAAGCTGAACCGCATGGTTCAGCCTCAACTGCGCTTCCTGTTGCGTGGCTGGTTGCTCGCCCATGTACAGCGCCTGACGCGGCGGGCCTTTGTAATTCGTGATCGAAGTCGAAGCGAACACTTGGCTCGAGGCCGTCCCATTGGTCTGATCGTTGCCAGCTTGTTGCGTCGTGAGGGCGGCGCGGTCGACAAGGGCGTCGAAGTTCTCGACCAGCCGCATGGACTCGATGTTTTGCCCCTCGACCAGCATTGCGGCCGCGGCGCCGCCAACGATCCCCCGCGTGAGCACAAGACTGCCGTTCGAATCGTCGACCACGTGCATGTTGCGCCACGTCGCAAGCCTTCCGATGAAGTCGATTAAGCGCTCACCGATATGCTCGCTCACCCGGTCAAACGGAATCTCTGTTCCGCTTGTGTCGCCGGTCATGCGCACGCTGAGGCCCGCGGTTGCCGCCGCGGCCTGAGCAATCTGCATCAAAGTTTGATTTCGATATTGTCCCGGATTGTTTTTGACCGTGGCCGCGATCGCGCTTTGCGTTTTTGAAGCGACGACGATCTCGACAGCGTGCAAATTTTTGTCGGCCGCGAACTGACGGCTCATGACGTAACCGTCAAGCACTTTGACCCCGCAGAGGAACGCTTGCGCTGTGTCGCCCGGCGAGACCGCGTAAGATGCGGAGTAGTTTTCATCTTCGGCCGCGGTAAATTTGCAATACGAAGTCGGGTTGCCGAACTCTCGCCAGATCTCGATCGAGATCCACCCCGGATAAATTTTTTGGTTGGCGACGATGGTCGCCTCTAATTGAATGTTATCCAAGGCCATCGCACTAACCTGTCGTATTCGCGGGCGGCAACGGCGACGCGCGGTCGAGTTGAATTTGTTTGAAAAGATTCCCGGAGCTCTTGACGCCGCCGACAGGCTTGAGCCCGCTCGCCAGGGCGATTTTCAGGCTCGCTTCGCCCCTGACGGCGTGCTTTTGTACTGCGGCCTGCCGCGCGTCGGCGGCCCTGAGCAATGAGCCGGGCTCGCGGCGGACTTCTTGGCCGAGGGCCCCATCCTTCCGCTGCGCGCCGCGATGGCCGAACATCTTGCGCAAGGCTTCGCCGTGCTTGGCCAGCGCCCCGGATGTTTCGCCCTTGGCGGGATATTCGCTTGATTCCCCTGACTGGCTGTAAACGTTCGGGATGTGAATGTTCGCTCGCGGTGCGGCAGTGGACGGCGCGACCGGCCCGGCGACCGCGACATTCTTCTCAGGGATCAGTCCGGAGTTGCCCCAACGCGGATCTGCCTCCCTTGCCCCATGGAAGCCCATCCACGGCGCGGTCGAGCCGCCCCGCGCGAGGTATTTCGCCAGATAGTCGGTCTGCATCTGCATGGTGCGCGGGTCGCGCAAATCACCAAGCCCAAGGCGCTTCCGCTCGGCCTCTGTGTCATGCTCAAACGTGACGCCGAAGCCGCGGAGCCGGTTCATTTGGAACGGGCCATAAGACAATTCGGGATGACCTGGCGTTCCAGGGTTGAAATCGTATTTTGGACCATGGCCACTCTCGCCAGCCCTGATGCCCTCCATTTCCCTTCTGATTTGATCGGCGGACAATTTGGCCCCTGGCTGTTTGGAGGCGCGCTCTGCGGCGTCCCCAATGAGTTTCGTCAGGCTTCCCGGCTGCGCCTTCGAGGCGTCGTATTGATAGGGACTGTCGCCAGCCCCGCCGCCGCCATGACCATGACGCCGAATAGCACCGCCGAGCTCGCCCGCCGGGCCGCCAGCGCCCGCGCCGCCTCTTCCGGCCCCTGTGCCACCCGAGCCGCCGCCAAGGCCGCCAGCGCCGCCCCCTGAGCCGCCCGCGCCCGTCTCGTATGAGGCCGGCACGATCCCGCCCCCTCCGCCCTTGGTCATGCTGCGCAGCGTCTGGAAAAAATCATAAAGACCGCCCGCGACGCCTTTCCGGATTATCGCGATCGCCTCGCCGGCCGAGCTCGAGGTTGCGCTCTTGTCGAGCAACGGATTCGGAAGGCCGTTTTCCGGATGAAAAGCGATTGGGCTGTAGCCTGGCGCGAATTGAGGCAAAACCGGTGCGGTCGCTGGTTTTGAAAAATCATCCATGCCGCCCAGCTTTGGCAGCACAAACGGTGCGGGTGCTGGTCCGCTTGGCGAACGACCAGGGCCGCCGGTGGATCGACCGCTAAACCAACTGCGCAGGCGATCTAAGACACTTGGTCCGGTCGGGCCCTCAGGCTGATCCTTCGACGGTGGCGGCTCATATTGATTGCCCGGCAGCCACCACTTTAGCCTCGCCATCTTATCCGACCAATCAACGATCGGTTGCGTCGCGGCCTTGAACGACGCGATGCGGTCCGTGAGATCAGCGAGGTTCAGGACCTCTGCCCAATTGATCTTCTTGGCGTTGAGGTCGTCGACAATCTTCGCGACATTGTCGGCGTCGGTGATCAAATTTTTGATGTCCTGCCCGAAGCCAACCCACTCAGGCGCAACGCTCAACGGCAGCACTCGTGGCCGGGTGGCCGTGTCGTCGAAAGTACTCAGCCCGTCTATGAGCGCTTTGATGTCGGCGCCAACGCGGGTCGAGAGGTCGTCCCATGATTTAGAGATGCTCGGGTCAGCCACGAGCTTGCTGAACCATGCGGTCGCGCCGGACGAAAGCGAGGTGAACTTGTCGCCGACACCCTTCAGAGCGGTGTTGAGATACGGCACAAAAGCATTGCCGACATAATCGGTGAAGCTCTGCATTTTCTGGCGCAAATCGAGCCACGCCGTCTGCGCCGCAATCGCGGCCAGTTGTTCTTTCTCGGTGAAATCGCGATTCTGTTCTCGATAAACGCCGTAGAATTTCAGAAGCTCGGATTTGCTGTAATCGGCGAAATTCGCGGGCAAGCCGAAGAATTCCAAGAATCGCTTTTCGTTATCGACGCCGCCGCCGCGGCCAAGGTTCGCTTTGATTTTCTCGCCGATGTCGAGAATGCCTTCGAGCTGTTTTTCTCGCGGCTGGTTCGCGAGTTTGGCGACCTCATTGCGCACGTTTGGAAACATCGTTGCCGCCATGGAGGCGAGCTCGGCCGGCGAGTTGCGACGGAGCCGCTCCATATGCGCGTTCAGGCTTTCGAAGCCGCTGTCCAAACTCTCGACCGACACGCCGATGCGAGGCGCGAGGCTTTCGAGCCCGCGGAGCTCGTTGAAGCTCAGCCCGGTCGCCGTCTTCAAGGCATTCAACCGATACGCAGTCCCGGCGAAGGCGAAGCTCATCGAGGACGCAGCGCCGATCGCAGCAGCCGCGCTGCCTGCGATGCCCATAAAGGCGAACCGAACCCCGTCGCTTCCTCGGCGACGCCCTTCAAAACGCGGCGCAAATTCTTTTTTGAAAATCTCAGAGGTTTTGAAGACTTGCTCACGAAATCTGCTGAAACTCTGCGGCGTGCGACTTGGCGAGGGAGGCTTCGACCGTGCGTCTTCGTGTTCTCGGCGGCGAGCGCGCGAAGCTGGCGCAACATGTCTCTGATCGGCTGCGAAAACCGGTCAGGAATCGCTTGAAGCTCGGTCATACGTCTACCTAAAGAGGCGGTGAGTTCGAATGACAAACCACGCCCCTCAAATGCGGGCGGACCGCGCGCCCGCCGCATTGGCTCGGAAATGGGAAGGCGACGCCGAAGCCAGAAGGACAACTTCGACGTCGCCCGAAGGGCGGCACTGCCGGTTGCGGTTACCAACTGCGTCGCCCATGGGCCAGGCGCGCGAGGCTGGAACGCGCCGGCCGTTTCGTTTGCGACACACGTCGCAAATCATTGCACCCACAACGGCGCGACCGGATCGGTGTCGTGCATCCGACCATCGCTGCCTTCTCGATAGATTTTGACGTTCGGCGTTGGATACGACGCCGCGCTTGAGCGCATTCCGCGCGGCGGAAGCGGTGCGAGAACGTCCGCGCGACGCGCGAGAATTTCTCGCCAAACCGGCCTTGCCGGCGTTCCTTGGTTCGGGCGCGCGAGCGCGATTTCTGGTTGCTGGCCGAGGGCGATGTCCGGCGCCCGCCATGCGCAATCGCCCCAAGCGAGCGCAGCCGCATGCATCATATCACCATTGACGCTCTGAAGCCGATGCGCCCGAAGGATCTCATTCACGTCATCGAGGCTCGAGACAAAGTAGCGGTCGTTGCTCGGCTCCGAGAGCCGCCCCAACCTACCGACGGCGAAAAACGCGTTTTTGAATTCGGTCATATTGTTTCGGAATTGGCCGGGATGAGCCTCGGTCACGATGTCTAATAAGCGCTCGAGCTCGTCGTCAGTTGGCATGGTGACGCCGGCATATTGACGCGCAAGAAACCGCGCTTGGTGAATCGGACCTCGCAGCGCGTCGGCCTTCGCCTGCGCGATCTCGCCCGCGATTTCCTGTCGGCGGATCTCGCCGTCGAGCGACAAAATCTCGTCTACCGACGCCGCGAGCAACAACCTCTTGCGGCGATCTTGCAGCCGCTCGATTTCGGCAACCGCATTCGGCCATTGGCTGCGCGAAGGTCGGCGCTTTCGGATTCGAGTTGGGTGAGGGATTTTGTCATGTGAGGATCCTTCTGTTGGGTCGGCTATTCGTTAAGTCTTGGCCGCGCGCCTTTCGAGCAGCGGCCGAAATTTCGTCAGCGCTCATTCGGACGAAATTTTTGGGGCCGGCCGTCACCTCACAGGGAAGCTCGCCCTTAGCCTTGCGGCCAGAAAGGATGATGAGGTCCGAGGTGGCCTTGGCGCTGCTTGCAGCGTTCTCCCTTTCGTATTGTTCCAGGGCCGCGATCGCCTCGTCCGCGGGTGAATCGCTTTCTAGTGCAACCCTCTTGGCGATGCGCGGATGGCGCAGTGCGACGGGACTTGTCAGGATGGCAACAATGCGCTTGCGTTCGGCAAGCGTCGCTTCTTTTTCCAACCGCGCGCGGCGCTCATTTTTTCTGTCAGCCTCGGCCGATCGATGGCGCGAAGCTTCCAAGTCTCGCTCGGCCTGTTCAAGCGCCTTCGTCGCCATCTCGGTGCGGGATGCGAAGGGCGTGAACGGATGGAAGGCGTCGGCTTGACGCGACCTCACGGGCGTATCGTCGTTATCGACCGCGAGAAACGGTCGAAATGGATTGTTAAAAATCACGTCAAGGCGATCCTGAATGTGTGTCGCGACGCTAGCGGATTTATGGGTGTTGACCAGATCAACATTTTCTCATTTGCGCCTACGCCGAGAGCCCTTTTTCGGCAGAGAATTGGGGTCGATGAAAATGCTTCCGCCGCGCGCAATGCCGCGCGCCTCACGATTGCGAAAAAATCGATAAATTGATTGTCTCGAGTACCCGCTCGAATATGCGGCTACCTTCGGGACCACCCAGTGCGCGGGAATCTCAAGCGGCGGCGCCGGCACGCGCGCTTCGAGCGCAGCGATGCGATCTGATTGAGCTGCGACATGCTTGGTCAGCGAGAGGACGAGATTGATGGCTTGTAGGAGAAGTTCTGGATCCGAAGGCGCGGGAGGGGCCGCGGGGGAAAGTTGAACGACGTTGCTCGTCATCTGCCCTTCCACCCGATCGGAGATCGATAATTTTGCAAGTCGACTTGAAGGTTCTGCGGCCGGCGCGGCGACGCCTGCTGGATTGTCGCCGTCGCCTCGGCGAGAACCGCGAGCGCCTTGAGCAGTCGGCCAGTGCTTTCGAGCTCCCGAACGCGCGCCCGAAGCGCCTCGCGGTCATCTGCGCGGGCCATGGAAGCCTCAGGGAGCCCCGGCGACGAAGGGGAGGTCATCCCGACACCTTCCGCCGAAAGGCCTCCAACACCCGATCCAGGGCCTTCCCAGGTGCTTCCCACAACAACAGGGCCCAACCCTTAGGCGTTCGAACGTGGGTGGCGCGGAAGCGGACGCACTCGGCTTCGATATGAGCCGTGATGCGGTTGGTCGTGCTCATGATCGGGAATAGGCCGCCCTCGTCGCGCGAAATGACGCCCAGTCGTTCGTATTCCAAAAGCTCGTGCACGGGCGTTCCGCCCATTCTGACAACTCGGCGAGTGTTAACCGGGCGTCTTCAGGATAGTTGAATGTTTTCATAATGTGGGCTTTCTCTCTTCAACAACCGCTGCAGGGTATCCATTGCGTCCCAATTCCGTCAGTATTTCCCGAATTTCCTGATCCATCTCGTAAACCATGTCGCGCGTCAGGCCCGGCACGCGCGACGCGACCCGGGTTGGGATCGTCAACACGCCGGCGCGCAGCGTCCGCAATGCGGAATCCCAATTCGCGATGACGTCATCCAAATCGAGCCATTGTTCGCGCTCGACCTCCAATGCGAACTCCTCGCGGTCAGCCCTGATCGTCGCCAGACGCGCCCGAGCCGCCGCACCCGCCGCGATTGCAGCCTCGCCGCCGCGCTCGTGCGCAACGCCTCTCAAATGCGCGAGATATCGCCGAACGGTTTCCTCAGTCGGGAACGTTCGGCCGGCGGACTTCGCAATGACGCCGCGGCGCGCAAGCTCGCGAATTGTCTGCGCACTCACGCCCAACAGCACGCTCAATTCGTCAGTCGTCAGTTGATCTTTCATGGCGAAACCTCGATTTGAAAAATTTTGCAGAGATTTTAGTGTCGGGATGGCGCGGTGCCCTCTGAACGGGATGGTCGGGGGAGGGACCCCCAGCCTCGTGGCGAAGAGTGGCGGCCAGAGCGTGATGTCTTCCGCCCAGGGGGAACAGAGGGAACAGAGGGAACAATTGTTCCCCTTGTTCTCCGTGTCGCAAGCGGGGAACAGGGAACACAGGGAACAGCGCGCCTAGAGGGCGCGTGTTCCTGTTCCCGTTGTTCCCTGCACGATGGCCCCTTTGTCGCCTTCATGACGCCAGCGGCCACAAGTATGCGACCGCTTCTTCGGCCGGCCCGATCTCGCGCGCCATGACGAGGCCTTCGGCGACAGCGTCGTTAACGCAGCGGCGAAAGGCTACCGCCTTCGCCTTTGCCGTCTCGGCGTCGTACATCTTCGCGAACTCGGCTCGCACCGTGTCACGGCGCGCCGCGAGAACCTCCGGGCCGTCGGGGAACGGCGTAATACGATGGCCCGCAGATCCGATCGTGTTATCGAGCGCCTTGCGAAAGACGAGAAGAGACTTTCGCCATACGCGCTTCGCCTTCGCGGCCGGCTCTGCTTTTCCTCCCGCCAACTCGGCGGCTTGCCAGTCGACGACTAAAGTTGTCACCGCGTCGTAGCCCGCGTTCTCGTAAACGACGACCTCTCGCACCGTGAACGCGATTTGCTCGCCTGCCGACGCGCCGCGGACCTTCCGGAGCGCCATTCGCGGGTTGCTAACGACCCCGGAGAGATCGCGCTCGGCAAGGAGAGCTAAGACGGCGTCTACGTTGTCTTCCTTGACTGAACTATTGCGCGTGCCGGTATGACTGCGTTTTTGCCGAAGTGGTCGACACAAAGAACAAGCGCTTGAGCCGCCTGAGCGATCTCAGTCAGCACGCTCATCACGCGCTGCGCCTCCGACGAGTCATTCGCATCCTTGAAACCCGCGGCTGGCATCAAGGTGTCTATGGTGATCAAAGCGAGCGGCAGGCCGAAGCGCGCCAACATCTCGCTCTGCGCCGCCTCAACGATCTTGCGGAGCTCCTCGCCAGCAGTGTCGGACGTCAGGCGAGGGCAGGCCTCAATCCAGACGAAAGGCATATGCGCCGGATCGACGGTGACGACGCCCTCGCGTGGCGGGATCTGCGCGGCCTTCGCGCGAGCGATGCCCTCGAGGCGGACGCGAACTTCGTCTTGCCCCTCCGTGACGATAAAGAGAACGCCGCCCTGGCGCATGACGGCGCGCCCGGCGAACGGCGTCTTCGTCATTATTGAGTCGGCGAGATCGAGCGCGACAAAAGTCTTGTACGTACCCCATTGCCCGGCGATCAACGCCTTTCCAACTTCAGGAATGGTTTTGTAGACCAACCACTTTTTCAGTGGCGCATCGTCGACTTCGCCGTGCCAGTGGAACGGGTAGACGGTTTCTTTGCCGTCTGTCGCAGTCGTCGTCTTGGCGCCGTTGCGCTTCGAACGCGCGTCGGCGGTATCGCCGTTGTTCCGCGGCCCGTCATAGTCATTACCGCGCGCCCCGAGGGCGGCCGCGCCTTCGCCGAAAATCAACGGCAGGTTGTCATGAATTTTCATGCGCGCCGCCGCATGAGGCCGGCGACGGCGATCAGCGCCGCCTCGGCGGGTCCGTCGTCTTTCACGCGCGCGAACCAGGCGGCCTTGTCCGGCCAGCGGCGGATGGCTTCGGCCCTCGCTGCGTCTTTCGCGCCTTCGCGGCCCGGCTTAATGCCGACAAGCCGTTTCCAGGCCGGCGGAGTTATGAAATCGATCGGAATACCGAGCGCTGCGACAACGCCCTCAATCGCACCTCTGCAACGGCCGAAGGAGAATGCTTGGACCGATCCGTCCGTCGGGCGCGGGCCAACGAATTCGCAGAACGCCTCCCGTGCGTGCCATCGGGCGAGAAGGTCAGCGAGCAGTGGCGAATTGACGGTCGATCTGCCTTTTGTTCCGTCGGCAAGCGTCGGCATGTCCGCGACTTCGAGCAGAACGCCCTCGTCGGTGAGCAGCGCCAGAGCGCCTGTCACGCCGGGGTCGATTCCGATGACGGTTGCGGTCATTGGGCGGCCTCGGCGATCCGCGCCTTGGCCATGCCGACCAGCCCATTGATCAGTCGGCGTTCGCTTTCCTCCGCGACCTTGAGGATCTCATACTGCTCTGGCGGAAGGTGACGTTCGATCGCCTCCTGAACAAGGCCCCTCAGTTGGTCAGGAGGGATAGCGTCAAGCTCGACCGAAATGTCGCCGAAGCCCCTCGAGCGGCTGTCGCTCACCTTGGTCGGGCGGGTCGGAAGACCCCATTGACGTATCTGCCCGGGTGTGACGGCGAGGCGTTCGAAATGGATTTCCGCCTTGGGCGCCATCTCGCGCAGCGTCTGTTCGATGGCGCGCGCGGCGTCTTGGCCGCTCGGGTCGAAGTCGCCGAGGTGATAAATATAGGCCGGCACTTCGAGGCCAGATATGTATTCGGCCGCCTGATGCAGGAAGGACAGCGAGGCGTAGCCGCGCGCCACCATGAGCGGCGTGTCGAACATCGAAGTGATGGGATAAACGACGCCGCTCAGCGCGTCCTTTTCGAGCCAAATTTCGACGTAACAGTCCGCGTTGGCCCATAGCGCCTTTCGATAAAGGCGCGCCGTGTCTTCAAGCGCCTTCCGGACGCTATCGAATGTTTGCGGTCTGCGCTGCCAGCGCGTGCTATCGGCGAACCATTCGTAGGGCAGAGTTCCAGACCGACGCATGAGCGCCGTGTCGTTTTGCACGATGTCGCAGCCGTTCTCGGTTTTCGGAACGAGGCCTGCTACCTCCGCCAAATAGAAAACCTGTCTGACCGTGCACGGCTTAGACCGTTCGGCGATGTCACGGAGTGCAGCGCGCCAACTCTCGACCTTGGCCTTCGTCGATCGTGCGCGTTTTATCCGACTAGCCGGATAAACGTCGCCGAGGTCTTTGAGGAGCTCGTTCATGCCGCCTGCCGTCGCGCATCGCGCGCGCATTTCAGCGCGACGATGACCTGGCGGAGCTCGGCCGGATCAACCACGCCGGTCGGAATCGAGATCAATTCGTCGCCGGTCTCGCGTTGCGCCCAGTCAAGCAACCCGGCCAAAAACGCGGATTGCATCGGTGACAGGCTGACGCGCGGCCCGGCTTGATTTTTGGCGGCCGATCCGTTTAGCGTGAAACTGTTCTGCCGGCCAAGCTGAACAGTCTCGCGGGCCCGCGCGCTGAGAATTCGGCCGCGGGTCTCGTCGCTTTCGTGGGCCACATGCATCACGCGGCCTGACCGTCCACGGAAGGCTCATCACGCGCGGCGATGCGGGCCGCCTGCCATGCGATAAGTTCGTCCTCGACCCATGCGACGCGTCGTTCGCCAACTCGAACCGGGCGAGGGAACAGCCCCTCGGAAACCTGACGAAGCACGCTCGATTTGCTGATGGGGACGCGGGCCAGAACTTCTTCGAGCCGCAAAAGTTTTGAAGGCATTGGTTAGTCGCTCCAATATCAGTGCGACACCACTAATATTCATGCAAACCAGCGTCGTAAAAGTAAAAACCCGACCATTTTTCGCTCGCGTTTTTACAGGCCGGCGCGGTCGGGGCCTTTGCGGATGAGGTTCGAAATTATGTCCAACGTCCTATATTTTTTCGGCACTATCCCTTCGGCCGCGGTTGCGATGAACTCGACGACTGGCGACAGGGCGCTCGACGAAACCGCCAAGCCTAGCTCGCCGCGCCACACTCGCCACACGTCGACGAAGAGTCGGTTACGAGCATAACTGGTTCGCTTGCGCTTACGCGCGGCCACTAGCTTGGCGCGCGCTCGAATGTGCTCGAGCGCCGCGCAGAACTCGGAACAGCGACGCTGGTTCTCATTGGTCTCCGCGAGGCTCTTCCAAATAAGGCCATCGCCGGTGAAAATTGCCGGAAAACCTAGGTCCGCGAGAGCCGCATTTAATTCGCCTGCGGCGCGTTCGATGCGTTGGTATTTGCTGGTCTCGTCATGTCCCCATGTGTGGCCGTCCCAGTTAGCGAGTTGCTCCTGCCAGCCTGAAACCATCTTTTCAAAAACGTCGCGTTGCGCGTTGAACTTGTCGCGCGCGATGGCGCCGCCCGCGCTTTGGACGATCGCCTCCAACCGAGCCCATTGTTCGCGGTCATATGCGAACGGGTCGGCCGGCCTCGAGCGAGAACGGGCGTTCATCGGCGCGCGCCGATCTTGACGACATTGCTCGGCGCTTCGCTCGGCCCGACGATGTCCGCCACGCGGGCTTCCCACTTTTCGAGCGCTTGTCGCTTCTCCGCGAGCCGATCATACCGGTCGTAGTGGATCCCATGCACGTCATCATGCGCGTGAGCGAGAACGGCAAGACGATCTTCGCGCGGCACGCCAAGCGCCGAGAGGCCTGTCGCCACGGTCCGTCGAAAATCGTGCGGCGTAGGGTAGGGGGCTTGAATGGCCTTCGCGTCGGAGAGCCCCACGATGATCCGGCGAAGAGCCTGTGAGAGCGTGTGACGAGCGATTGGCCCTCGGTCCGCAAATCCCGACGCGAAAAGATGGCTGTCACCCCGGTCTACTTGCCGCCGCATGATTTCCAGAGCCATCGGGGCGAGCGGGACAACATGCGCCTTGCCGCCTTTCATACGGGCCGCAGGAATTTCGAGACGGGCACGTGCGGGGTTGTCGACGTCCACCAGTTCGGCGGTCGCGGCTCCAGCGACTTCGCCGGGCCGCAGCCCCGAAAGAAGCAAAAACCGCAACGCGGCGGCCACGGAGCCGCCGTCGCCAAGGGCTCGCCACAGGATACGGATTTCGTCGGGCGCCAGAATACGGTCCTTCGCCGCCGCTTCCGCTGCACGCTTCGGCATGCGGGCAAGGGGGTTGATTTCAAGCAGCCCGCTTTCGATCGCCCAATTGAAAAGCCGTGAAAGGATGCTTTGCGTTCTGTTCGCGGACGTCGGCGCAGTCTTCGCTATCGTATCGAGCAGGGTGGCCGCGTCGGCCCGGCTGATCCTGTTCGCTGGGCGTGCTCCCCACACGGGGCGAACGTGCGCCCGTAAATAGAGCGCATCGTTAACCCAGCTTCGCTTTTGAGGCTTCGCGTAGCGCTCAATGTAGGCATCGGCCAGCGCGTCGAAGGACAGCGCACCGCGCTCGGCCTCGCGCTTGGCTTTTCTGGCCCCTTGTGGGTCGGCGCCGCCGGCGATCTCGACGCGCTTCTCTTGCGCTCGTGTTCGGGCGAGGGCGAGGCCGACTTCCGGATAGCGGCCGAGGCTGAGGCGTTTGAAAGAGACTGAGTCCTTCGGTCTGTATCGGAACGTCCACGTTCGAACGCCGGTCGGAGAGACGCGGAGGCATAGGCCGGGAGTTTTCAGGTCCCAAAGTTCAGTGAGCTTTTCGCTCGGCGCGGCGGCGCGGAGCAGGGCGTCGGTCAGCATTTTGGCCGGCATGGATTCGCGTCCTTTGAACCCAAGCGCCGAGCCCTAGTCCGCCCCTTTGAACCCAAAAACCAGTGAGCCCTAGTCTTTGGGAGCCCTAGTCGGAGAAGCCCTAGTCACTTCGATTTGGGTTCAATCTGGGTTCACGTTCGGCGGGATGCCATGACAACTCGTGAACCCATTTGAGGCGGTATGACATAAGGAGTCATTGAAAGGCAAGGGTAATTTGACGCTTCATGGACTAGTGTGAGAGCCCCTGAAACGACCCTTTACGTTTCTGGGGGACTAGGGGTCGTGGGTTCGAATCCCGCCACTCCGACCATTGTTTCAAGCACTTACGTCGATTATGCTTCCGGCAAACAGCGATTCGGAAGCACATCGGAAGCGCTGCGTACCAATCGGGCGCGCCGACGCCCCCCCGCAGCCCTTGAGCGCCCGACGCCCCTCAACCGTTCGCCGATGGCGCGGTAGAACGCCTCCCGGCCGCTAGGACGGCCAAGTCGCCACCGCCCGGTCTCTCCTGGAAGCCTCCAAACCCGATGCCGGTCCTACGCCGCCGCCGCATAGTTTGCCGCGTCCTTCTGTTCATTAGGGGAACACCTCATTTCAACATTGATGTTACTAATTATCTATGTGATTTTACTCCGAGAGTAACGCAGGGCCGAACCGGTCGGCTTGCGCTTGCGTGTCCTGGCCTCCGCTCGCGCTCCGCCAGCCACTGCTCGATGGCGCGGCGGCGATAGCCGATCCGGCGTGGCCCCAATTGTACAAAAGGCGGGCCTTCGCCGATCAAACGCCAGCGTGACGCTGTCGCTGACGCGATGCCGAGCCAGTCCAGTAGTTGCTTTTCTGAGAGAACTGGGTCTAGGGCGACGGGGGGTGGGCTCGTCGTCTTGCCATCCACCTGCATTTGGGAACCCTCACAGAGTAGCTAGAGGGCTTATTATTTAGATCGCGGGCTCGCTGCTGTCCTATACAGAAGAGGAACAAATAACGATGTAATCTTGTTGTATTTATATAGATACAATGTGGTTGGTCGCGGTCGCGGGCCGAATGACGGTCGCAGCGCGTCCGGGTCCAGCACTGCAGGTTGCGGGAAAGGCGTGGGTCGAGGGGGAGGCGCATGCCGAAAGACCACCACTTTGTGCGCCCGCACCGCATTGTGATACAGGGAGTCGCGGTTCAAAAGAACACCAAGGCGTCTCGCTAAATCCTCCGCGAAAAGAAGAAATTCCGATTTTCCCGTGGCGTCAAAGCGCATGGTCGGACGCAGGCCTGCCCGCCGCCAAGCGGCGGCTGCGTCGCGGACAAAAATATCGAGCGTCCACGCATCGGGCTTGACCCTCCTGCCGCTCAGCCATGGCTGCACCCCGATTTTGGCGAATACGGCGGCTGCGCCCAGGTCAAACCGCAGTGCATTTTTTTGGGGCCGAGGCAGGCGTCGCGTCGCGCCGCACGCTCGAATGGCCCTCTTGATTGCCTCCATGTCAGGGGCCAGCGGCGGCACTCGCCCAGTATGCTCCCGCACTTGGGCGCAAGCAGCATGTCGCCCAGTATGATCCTGCCCTTGGGCGCAAGCAGCGTTTTGCGGCGGGGCATCAGTGCGCCTCAACGATCTCGCTCACAAGGGTCGCCCATGCCGTCAGCGCCGCGCGCTTCGGCTCGCGATACGCCGCGCGATTGTAGACGCCCGCGACGCCGCTTTGTCCGCCGCGATGTGCGAGCGCCGGCTCGATGATATGCGGCTCGGCGAGGCCGCGCTCGTGCATCATTGTGGAGAAGGTCCGGCGAAGGTCATGCAGACTCCAGGGCGACAGGGCAGGGGCGCCCGGCGCTCGCAACGCCGACATCGCCAAGTCAAGCCGGTCCTTGGCCGCTGTCCAGCCGTCGAAGCCCGCGGAGCCCGTGGAGCCCTTACCGAACACCGATCCACCATTTCCTCTCGCCGGCAATTGCGCCGTCGCCAGCGCCGACAGGGGAACCTTATGCGGGCGACCGCCCTTCATTCGCGCGGCGGGAATGGTCCACAAATCGCCGTCGATCTCGTCCCACTGCATCGAACCGACCTCTTGCCGCCGGCAGCCCGTCAACAGGATCAGCCGCGCAATGCGATGAAACGCCTGATCGGAGGCCGTCGACCTCCAAAGCAGTCGCAATTCGTCCCGAGCGAGCACGCGCTCGCGGCCGGCCTCAGGGAAGCGCGGCACGAAGGCGGCTGGGTTCTCGCCGATCACAAAGCCCGCATGCAGCGCCCAGGACCACATCGCCGACAAGGATGCAGCCGGAATATCGCTGCCCGGTCCACAATGGCGACGGCGTCACCGTGCAGGCTCCCGGCATATTTCCTCAAGTTCCTTTGTGTCTGGTCGAGCGTGCCGGGTTTGAGCTTGCGCTCGGCGTGTTGCAGGTAAGCGTCAATCAGCCAGCCGACGTTGGTCGCCGTCCGTGTCGCCTTGCGCTCCAGAGCGGGGTTCGCGCCCCCAGCCACGCGATGCAGCGCCTCTCGCGCCGCCTTGCGCGCCGATGCCGGATCGACGACGCCGACCTGCCCAAGCGGCACGCGGCGCGTCCTGCCGTGTTGATCCCTGTATTGACAGAGCCAGACCCGCTTGCCGCTCGGATAGGCGCGCAGCGCAAGGCCGGGCGTCTCCGCGTCCCAAAAGAACGCCTCCGTCTTGGGACTAGGGGTCGTGGGTTCGAATCCCGCCACTCCGACCACTACTTCGAGGCAGCCAGCGAGACAGTCGTTGGTTTCTCTCGTCACCTCAATGAAACCAGCCGTTTCGACCCTTATTCGCAACTCGATCGCCCGTCCGCGCTCGCTAGGCCTAGGAGCCGATTCGCATAAGAGTTATTATGGAACCCGGGTACGAAGGATCATTGCTCCTCCGCGCGGTCGAACGGGAATTCAATCGCCGCATGAAAATGCGTTTCCAGCAACTCGGCCTGGACATCGCGTATCCGTGCAGACCCGCTTTGTGGCTGACGAGTATTTTTCGCGAGCGAGACGAAGGCCGGCGGGCGATGCCGCGGAGTGACGTCCGTGAGAGCTGTGGCGCGACGGCTGTCGATCCAGTTCAGGCGCTGTCGTTGATGTCAGTCAGAGCGAAGTCCTCGCCGACATATAGGAGGCGGGCGCTGTTTCTCTTCGCCGCCCCGTACGATAGGCAGTCGCCCAGGTTAAGTCCGCGCTTGCCCGCGCCGAATTTCTCGCGTCCCGCAACCGCCAGCGCTGCCTCGAAAACGTTGAAACAGGTGGTGAAGGCGCTCGCGCGAATAACCTGCTCGGCCAGCTGCCGCCAACCCGGCTCCTCCAAAATGATTGCAGCGAGCGCGGACGAATCGACCATCAGCGTCTCGGTCACTCACCCTCCCCCCACTCTCGATCGAAGAAGGCCTTGTCGGCCTTTCGCCCCGTGCGGGGCGCAGCGCGGACACGCGCGTGAATGTCGGCCAGCCGTTCGGCGATTGGACGCGCGCGATCGTCGCGTGCAAGCGCTTCCTCGCAGGCGACACGCACTGTGTCGGTCAGGCTAAGATTTCGGGCGCGAGCCAGCCGGCGCACCGCCTTCGTCGCGGCCTCGTCTTTGATGTGCAGCGGCATTGATGATCCTGCGTGTACACGTACACACCAGAATATATACACCGAACCCGTCTGCAACAAGCCGTTGATCACCCGCCCATCAGCTCAGCCAGCGTCAGCGCGATCACTTCGGTCGCCTTGTACAAATCCGACAGCGGCAGCCGCTCATCGGCGCGATGGGCGTTGGCCTCCTCGATCGTGCGCGGGCCGGCGCCGTAGAGCACGATCGGAACACCGGCCTTCGCATAGTGGCGGGCGTCGGTGTAGAGCGGCACGCCCGACGGCATGACCTTTTCGCCCATGACGCGGCTGGCCTGCCGGCACAGGATCTCGGTCAGTTTCGCGCCGGCTGGAGTTGGGGTCAGCGGCTCGGCGAGCAGGATGCGGCGGACTTCGACCTTGGCGGCGGGATGGAGCGTCGCTGCGCGGGCGATGACTGCGCGCAGTTCCGCCTCAACCTCGGCCGGCTTCTCCTCCGGAACAATGCGCCGATCGAGGCGGAAGGTCACGCGATCCGGCACGACATTGGTGTTGATCCCGCCCGAAATGAGCCCGACCGTCATCTGTGGCGAGCCGATGCCGGCTATCGCGGACGTCCGCGCCTCAAGCCCGCCGTGCCAGCCATAAAGCGCGGAAAGGATCGCGTTCGCTGCTTCGAGTGCGTCGACGCCGGTCGAGGGGCGGGCGGCGTGGGCCGAGCGGCCGAGCACCTCGACTTCCAGATGAAGGCAGCCGTTATGGGCGTTGACCACCGCATAGGAGAAGCCCGCGCCGATCGCCAAATCCGGACGCGAGAGGCCGTTCTCAAGCAAATAACGCGGGCCGATCTCGCCGCCCGCCTCCTCGTCATAGGTGACGTGGAGTTCAACAGCGCCATCAAGGGCCGCGCCGCATTTCTCGAGCGCCAGCATGGCGAAAGCGTAAGTCGCAATGTCCGACTTCGACACCGCTGCGCCGCGTCCAACCATCCAGCCGTCGACGATTTCCGCGCCATAAGGGTCGTGCGTCCAGCCCGAACCCGGAGGCACCACGTCGCCATGCGCATTGAGCGCGATCGTCGGACCTCCCTGCCCGAACCGACGCCGCGCGATCAGGTTGGTCGCCGAAATCATGCCGTTGGCTTTCACGAGGTTCTCCGGAACCTTGTGCCGCTCGACCTGAAAGCCAAGTCCCTCCAACAATTTGGCGACAACTCCTGCAGAGCGGTCGCAATCTCCGGGCGGGTTGTCCGAAGGGCTCTTCACGATCTCGGCGAGGAAGCCTGTCTCAGCCTCGGCGTGCTCGCGGACGAAATCATGGATCGCGCTTTCGACCTCAGTCATCGCGTGGCCTCTTTCTCCACTAGCGAGGTTTCGAATCCCTCGACGCGCATCCCGTCATAAGCCGGCGTCACATTCGCAGGCAGCTTGGCGCGCAACGTCTCGTAATCGAGGTCGGTATGCAGGTTGGTCAGGATGGCGCGACGCGGACGCATTTTTTCGATCCAGTTGAGGGCGTCGTCGAGGCTGAAATGGGACGGGTGCGGACGATTCCGCAACGCGTCGATGATCCACATATCCAAGCCTTCGAGGAAGGGAAGGCTCGCTTCGGGGATGCGTTTCACATCAGGCGTATAGGCGAGCGCTCCAAAGCGAAAGCCGAGCGCGCTGATCTCGCCGTGGTCGAGATCGAACGGCATCGCCTCGATCTCCCCGCCCGGGCCCTCGACGCTGCAAAGCTGACCCGCAACAAGGCGCAGCTCTTTTGCGATCGGAGGGTATGAGCTTCCGTCAGGGGTTTGAAAAATATATGAGAACGCGTCGGTCACTCTGAGCGACGTCGTCTTGTTCATGTAAACGTCGAGGCGGCGGCGCATGAACAAGCAGAGCGGCCTCAGATCGTCGATGCCGTGAGTGTGGTCCGCGTGGGGATGGCTCAAAAGGACGGCGTCGAGCCGCTTCACGTCGGCGTCAAGCAGCTGCTCGCGCAAATCGGGCGAAGTGTCGACGAGAACGGCGGTCGTCCCGGCAGGCCCCAGGCGTTCGACAAGCACCGAGCAACGCCGGCGGCGGTTCTTCGGGTTTGCCGGATCGCAGGCGCCCCAACCCTCCGCGATCCGCGGCACGCCGCCGGACGAGCCGCAGCCCAGGATGGTCAGTCGCAACGTCAATGCGACGATCCGACGGCCTGCGGCAGCTTGCCAACGACCGGGGGTAGCTTGGAAAAAAACTTAAGCGTGTTGGCGCGCGTGGCCGTGGCCAGCGCCTCGGGTTCAATCCCGCGCGCCTCGGCGACGACGCCCGCCGTGGCGACAACGAAGGCCGGCTCGTTGCGCCGGCCACGATGCGGCGTCGGCGCGAGATAGGGCGCATCGGTCTCGACCAGAATGCGGTCGAGCGGAACATCGCGCGCGATGGCGCGCAAGTCCTCCGACTTCTTGAACGTCACCACGCCGGAGAACGAGATCAGAGCCCGAGATCGAGCGCCGTCTCGGCGAGTTCACGCGACGCGGTGAAACAATGGAGCACCGCGCGGAACCGCCCCTGCCCCATTTCTTGCGCCAGGATCGCGCCCATGTCGTCGTCGGCGTCGCGCGTATGGATCACAAGCGGCAGGCCGAGCTCGCGGGCGAGCGCGATATGCCCGCGAAAGACCCGCTGGGCGACGTCGCGCGGCGCGCTATCATAGTGATAATCGAGGCCCGCCTCGCCGATCCCGACGCATTTCGGATGTTTGGCGAATGCGCGCATCGTGTCGAAGTCCTCCGCGCCCTCCCCCGCCGCCTCGTGCGGATGCGTGCCCACGGTGAAGAACACATCCTCGTACCGCTCGGCAATCGCGGCCACGCCAGCAGCCTTTGCGACTTTCGTGCCAATGGTGATCATGCGCTCGACGCCGGCCGCGCGGGCGCGCTCAATGACCCCATCGAGGTCGTCGGCGAAGTCGGGAAAATCGAGGTGGCAGTGGCTGTCGATGAGAGTCATTCAGCGACCCCTTCTCCCTCCGGGAGAAGGTGGCCGGCCATAACCCGTCAGTCGACGGGCGTTCTGGCGAACGCCCTAGGGCCGGCCGGATGAAGGTTTGGGCGCCGTAGGGCCTGGACCCCTCGCACCTATCCCTCTCCCAAAGGGAGAGCGAGACCCGACCCATCACTTTCCCGGCTCCGCTTCGATATAGCGAGGAAAGACCGGCGTAGGCGCGGGCAGCAGGACGCCGCGCTTGAGCCGATGTCGGGCTCTAATTCTCCAAAACGGTTCGTCCACCTCGATATCCTCGGTCCACACTTCGAGGGCGCGGAAATTGCGTTCGTCCGGAGGCACGGCAAGGAGATCAAGCAGCTTGTTCATCGACGCGGGCATGACCGGCTGCAACAATATTGCTACGATGCGTAAGACTTCGAGCGTCGTGTACAGAACGACGCGCATTTCGCCGGGATCGCTGTTAGCCTTTCTCCATGGCTCGCGAGTTGCGAAATAGCGGTTTGTCCGCGCGACAATTTCGAAGACGCTTGCCACGTACTGGTGTATGGCAAAAGCGGCCATCTGCGTTCGGGCAGTTTCAATCAAGGAATCCGCCGCCGCCAGCAGTTCGTCTGTCTCTTCGTCGACCAGTCCCATGGGCGCGTTCCAGTCTGGAACCTCTGCCCCGCAGTTCCGGGCGATCATGGTGAGCGAGCGTTGCGCCAGATTGCCGATGTCGTTGGCGAGATCGGCGTTCATGCGGGCGACGATCGCCTCGTGCGAGTAGCTGCCGTCCTGGCCGAACGGGACTTCCCGCAGGAAGAAATAGCGCACCGCGTCGAGCCCATAAGTCCCGACCATTTCTTTCGGGCCGACGACATTGCCGACCGACTTCGACATTTTCTCACCGCGGTTGAACAGGAAGCCGTGAACGACAACCTGTCGCGGGACGGGCAGGCGAGCCGACATCAGGAAGGCCGGCCAGTAGATCGCGTGGAAGCGGGTGATGTCCTTGCCGATCACATGGACGTCCGCAGGCCAGAATTTTGTCCGCGGGCCATCGTCCGGGAAGCCGGTCGCGGTGATGTAATTGGTCAGCGCGTCGACCCAGACATACATCACGTGTTTGGGGTCGCCCGGAACCGGCACGCCCCATTTGAGGGTCGCGCGGCTGATCGAGAGATCGGCGAGACCCCGCTTCACGAAGGCGATGATTTCGTTCCGATAGGTTTCCGGCGTGACGAATTCGGGATGGGCTTCGTAGTGCGCGAGCAGCTTGTCGGCGTACTGCGAGAGCCGGAAGAAGTAGCTCTCCTCCTCCACCCATTCGACCGGCGCGCCGCTCGGCGCGAGCTTCTTGCCATCCGGGCCTTGGGTCAGCTCGTTCTCAAGGAAATAGGCCTCGTCGCGCACCGAATACCAGCCGGAATATTTCGACAGGTAGATGTCGCCGTTCGCGGCCATCCGCTCCCAGATCGCCTGGGAGGCGCGGATGTGCCGAGGTTGCGTCGTGCGCACAATGTCGTCTGCGCGGGCGTTCAGCATGTCGCCCATCGCCTCGAATTCGGCTGCGACGCGGTCGACGAACTGCTGCGGCGACACGCCTTCGCGGGCCGCCGCCTGCTGCACCTTGAGGCCGTGCTCGTCCATGCCGGTGACAAACAAACGTGTCGCGCCCGTCGAGGCGCATGAACCGCTGGATCGCGTCGGTCGCGATGCGCTCATAGGCATGGCCGATATGCGGCGCGCCATTGGCGTAAGGGATCGCCGTGGTGATGTAGAAGCGGCTCATGAGCGCCGTCCTAAAGCAAAAGCATTTATGCGGCGACGAAAATCTAACCCCGTTTGTTCTGGCTCTAGTCGTCATCGCGAGGAGCAAAGCGACGCGGCGATCCAGGAGCCGCAGGGCGCCGGCGACTCCCGGATTGCTTCGCGTCGCTCGCATTGACGATCGCGGTTCGGCCTAATCGCACGCGGCTCTGTACCCTCACCCGCGCGGCGCCGTCGCCGCGATCTCGGCGAACAGCGCCAGAATATGAAGCTTGCGATCGAGATTGAGTTCCTCCGTCTCGCGCTGCGCCTCGCGAATGCGGTCCCAGAGGCCGCCGATCTCCTCCACGCGGACAGACCTGAGGCTCGACATCGCGGGCGTAGGTGACGAGCCAGTCATAAAGATCGCGGTGGAAGGCCCGGTACGTCTCGTCTCCCGCGCGGCCGCTAACCGCATCGGCGAGTTTGGCGACCGCACGGGGATCGGGGCGCGGCAGACCGGCGACAATCGAGTCGATCAGCCCGCCCACGCCTTCCGATTCCGGCGCGAGGCTGACGAGCGCCTCCCGAACCGAACCATCGGCCCGCTTGGCTGCGGCGGCTATGGCTTCGGGGCCAGCTTCGATCCCAGGGCGGTCCAAGGTCGCTGACCGCCTTGACGATCTCATCCTGGGTGAGAGGGTCGAGCCGCAAACGGCGGCACCGCGAGCGGATTGTGGGCAGGACCTGGCCCGGCCGATGCGAGACGATGAGGATCAGCGATCGTTGCGGAGGCTCCTCAACGATTTTGAGCAAGGCGTTGGCGCTATTGCGATTAAGATCCTCAGCGGAATCGACAATCGCGATTCGCCACCCTCCAAAGGCGGCGGAGAGCTGGAAGACTTGAAGGCCCTGCCGCACGGCTTCCACGGCAATCTCGCTTGCGAGCCTCTTCGTCGCCCCCTGCCACTCGCGGCGGATGAGAGCGAAATCGGGATGGGCAAGCCCGGCGAGCAGCCGGGCCGCGGAATGGTTCGGCTCGACGTGAAGATTACGCGCCTCGCGCACGGCCTTCGTCGTCGGGTCGGGGTTGGCAAGGATGAAACGGGCGAACCGCCAGGCGAGAGTGGCCTTGCCGATCCCCTCCTTGCCGCCGATCAGCCAGGCATGGGGGAGACGGCCCTCGCGATAGGCCGAGAGCATCTCCGCTTCGGCGCGCTCGTGGCCGATGAGCGAATAGACATGGCGCGGGTGCGGCGCGCTGGCCAGCGCGTCGGCTTCGGGAAGATCGTCGGTATCGCCTCTTTTCGTGCGGGGCGTGTTCATGCGAACTTGGCCTTGACCGCCCCTGCCGGAGCGAGCCTGCTCTCAACCACTGACCAAATGGCGGCGGCGACCTCGTCTTCCCATCTGTCGGCGTCGATGACGACGCAGCGCCAAGGCTCGGCGGCGGCGATGTCGAGAAACGCTCGCCGCAAGGTTTGGTGAAAAGCCAGCCCCTCCGATTCGAACCGGTCGGCCGTCGCCGTCTGTCTTCGCTCGGCGGCCCGCTTAAGGCCGATTTCCGGGGACAAGTCGAGGATCAGCGTCAGGTCGGGCTGGTTTGGGCCCACGGTCAGGCGCTCGAGAGAGGCGATGCACTCCGGCGGCAGATTTCCCGCCGCACCTTGATAGGCCCGGGTTGAGTTTGCGAACCGGTCGGAAACGACCCAGGCGCCGCGCGCAAGCGCCGGCAAAATCGTCTTGTCGAGATGGTCGACACGCGCCGCTGCGAAAAGCAATGCCTGCCCGGCGGGGTTGAAGTCAGCCGCAAAGCCGGAAAGGATCGCCTCGCGCAAAGCCTCGGCGCCTCGGGAGCCGCCCGGCTCGCGCGTGCGAACGACGTCAAGCCCAAGTGTGGCGAGGCGCTTCTCCAGCCGTTCGGCCTGAACCGACTTGCCTACGCCCTCGCCGCCCTCGAGCGTGATGAAACGGCCCCTCGCCTGCGTGGTCATCGGCGCGCCCGCGGCGCCGATTCCGGCCCGATCCGTATCCAATCGCGTACGAAGCCCACCGCCAATCCTTCTTGCAAACACCGCCTCAAAGACTGCCGCCGACGGCTCTTCTCAGCATGGTTCTGCGAGAATTGGCAACGAGCTGAATCGTGGCCTCCGGCGCGGGACCGGATTGCCCGGGGCGCTGGAGCGAGTTGCTTTTTCGATCGAGGCGGACGAAAGGCAACGGCTTGGACGACAATTCATTGCAGAAAATCAGAAACTAGGTTAAGCTTGCCTCATGGACAATCCTGCGCTTCCGCATCCGCCTCGACCGCAAGCTCCCGTCCTGGCGGGGCTCGCGCGGCGGAGAAGGGCACGAGAAAAATTCTTCCCGAAAAAAACCTTGTAACCCATTGAAAAGTCTCGATTCGGACGAGATAATCCAAGCAAATCCAACGCTCAGAATTGGGGGCCTTCGCAGCGAAACAGCCAGGACCAAGAAAACCCAAACGGATCGACGGACCACGTCGCGGCCCGCCGCTGCGGAGGCGCCAAGCCGACTCCATTCGAGGCAAAGCGCCCCTAATAGTCCGCTCGGGCGGTCTTCGCAGATTTCACGTGATCGAACGCGCCGGCCGTCGGCTTCTTGGGCGGCAGGCGAACGGATCCCGAATAGTAAAGCGCCCTTTCGGCGCTGGCGTGAAGTTCCGGCCGGCGCGGGGGCAGGACCGCGTGCAAGGACGAGACGTGCGCGGACGAAACTGACGAGGACGACGCGGCGGCCGCCACGACCGTTGAACCCCGGCTCAGGCTGAGATCGAACGGGCGCGGCGGCGGCAGCGGAACCGGGGCTCTCGACAAGTGGCTGGAATGGATTGGCTCCGGCGGCGTCGGGTCCGCGTCGGCAGATTCAGCGGGCTCCGCGCCAGAGTCCACAGGCGCGGCCGCGACCCGCACCGGCTCAGGCGGCGGCGGAGGCTCAGGAGCGCTTGCGACCTGAACCGGCGGGGGTTCCGGCTGAGGCGCAGGCGCCGGTTGAGCCTCAGGTTGCGGTTGAGGCTGTTGTCCGCCGCGACCGCCGCCCGAGAAGAACGACCAAATCGTTTCCGTCTGCTCCGCGGCGGCGTTGGCGACCATGACCGGCGCCGAATAGCCAATCATGTTGGCCGGCGACCCGTCGGTGCGCAGGCTCGCCAACAACTGCGAATCGTCCGATCCTTCAAGCGGCGCAGGCCCGACATATTCGACCTTCACTTTCGCCGTGCCCATCGCCTTCATGTCGAGGACATCGGCGACGCGCGACGAAACGTCCATCACCCGCCCGCCGTGGTAGGGCCCGCGATCGTTGACCCGCACAATCACCGAGTAGCCGTTCTCGAGATTCGTCACCCGGGCGTAGCTTGGCAGCGGCATCGTCGGATGGGCGGCCGACAGCGACGCCATGTCGTAGACCTCGCCATTCGCGGTGCGGCGGCCATGGAACGCCGCGCCATACCAAGAGGCCATGCCGACCGCCGTATAGGAGGGGTTCTCGGCGGGATAATACCGTCGCCCGGCGACCATGTAAGGGCGGCCGATGAGATATTGTCCTCCACCGCGAGGCACCGGTTCGCCATCGGCGACGACTTTTCGGCTGGCGTGTCCGTATTTGGCCTGGGAGAAATGCTCATGGCCGTGAGAATATGAGAGCCGGTTTGGCTGGGGGGTTGCGCAGCCGGCAAGCGCCAAAGCCGCCACGCCCAAGCTCACAGCGCCTCGCCATCTCCGATGACCCGCGTAAATGTGCGGGTTAAGGCCCGAAACGCTCATCACGCTTACTCGGGTCGCCCAGCAGCGCACGGTTCGAGCTTCAAACGCCGAGCCCGCCACAGCGACAGAATATTTCCGAACCATCAAGCCCGCTGCGCACTATTGATCCCGCTTCGTTTCGAATTCGCTAAAGAATTCCGACCCCGCGGCCGAACAAGGCGCGGTTCGCCGTTTCGCCCAGACGGCGCTGATTCGGTCTCGGCGGTCCGCCGTCCGCCGCATTTCCGCCGCGGAGGAGTGACCCCTAATCGCGGCAACAACGTGACCAGCTCGCGACGCAGCGAGCCGGCTGGACGGGTCGATCACAGGGCGCCAGCTAGGGCGCGTCTCAAGCGACGGGCTCGAATCGCAGTCCCCGGACTGCCGCCCCGTTTGAGGACGAGGAAAAACATAGTAGCCGGGTCGAATTGTCTCGGTCGCAATACCGTGACGGTAATCTGCATGTATAGATTGGTGATTGCCAGAAAGGCGGGGCGGCCCGAGCGCCTGAGCGCTCGAACCGCCCAGTTTTTTGGAAGCGACTTTGCCAGACGAACTTGCTGCAAGCCCTCCCGGCTGGTGCTAGTCGCGTCGCCTCCATCCTCGCCGCGTCACTCATCGGGTTGAAGGGGGTTCTCAACTCGAAGGTCCAGGTTAAAACCCGTCGCGGCGTCACGCTTTAATCACAGTCTGGGGCAAACGTCCACAAAAATATGGCGTTGCCGGTGTCATTGAAGTTTCATCCACAGAAAACTCTTCACCGGTGCTGCGCGTAGTTTCCGTAGAATTACGCCCTTAGAGCAGTGGGGTCGTCGCTCTCTTGTGTGATCGGCCTGTCATTCGCCAATTAGATGCAAGGCGATCTCTCGTCGATGCGGCGAACGCCGATGCTCGAACAAGTAAATGCCCTGCCACGTCCCCAAAGCGAGCCGTCCGTGCAGGATCGGGATCGCAAGCTGCACTCCGGTCAGCGCCGTGCGAATGTGGGCGGGCATGTCGTCGGCGCCTTCGTCCGCGTGCCGGTATCGAGCCGCATCCTCGGGCGCCAGTCGGTCGAAAAATGTCTCCAGATCGACGCGAACGTCGGGCGCGGCGTTTTCCTGAATGAGCACTCCGGCCGAGGTATGCCGGCAAAACAGGGTCAAAAGTCCGTCCTCGATGGGATGCGGCTTGAGCCAATTCAGGACGTCGCGCGTGATTTCGACGAGCCCACGGCCACGAGTTGAGACCCAAATAATGTCTGTAAACTGGCGCATCTCGGGGGCACGCTGCCGTCACGGGGCTCGTAGCATTGGGAACAGTTCGGCGATTTTGGCGTTGTCGAGGCACCCCGAGTGATGGGTTGACCTAAGCAGAGGCCAAAATGCGTCTTATCGTACTCATCATTCTGATCATTCTGGTCGTCGGCGCCCTGCCCTCTTGGCCTTACAGCGCCGGCTGGGGCTACTATCCCGTCGGCGGAACTCGGGACCATCCTCATCATCCTCCTCATTCTGGCCTTGCTTGGATACGTCTAGCGGAGTCAAGGACGAACACATTCCCGTCCACTAAAAAACAAAGCCCGCCGCGATTGCGGCGGGGTTCAAGTTTGCAGCGTCGATACCGTCCGCTCCACTACCGTCGCCAGATCACCCCGACCAGGAACCCGAGCCCCAGAGCGAGAGCGAGAGCGGATAGCGGGCGCTCTTGGATCGCACCCTCGAGCGTGTCGCCGAGGGAAGCGGCCTGCGACTGCGCCCTATCGGCGACGACACCGAGCCGATCGGAGGCGTCATTCGCCATGGACTCCAAATTAGCGCGGGCATGCTTGAGACCGCGCTTCCCCTGCTCTTTCGCCACCGCGCCTATATCGCTTGCAGCGTCCGAAATCTGGTCAGAAAGACCCCCAATCGCATCCCTCATGTTGGTCATCTCCTTTTCTAGCCGGGCAAAAGCGTTGTCGTTGTCTGCGCCTTGCGCTCCGTTGCTTTGTTCAGGGTCGGACGGAAAGTCAGATGTCATTCGTTCCTCCGCGGTTAGAGTTAACCTCGGTTCGCGCGGAAGGTTCCGCGCCCTAACGGTCTTCGTCAACATACAGCCGCTGCCTCAGGATCAGCGCCACCATCAGAATTGGCGACGAAAGGAACGCGCCCATTGGACCCCAAAGCCAAGTCCAAAACGCAAGCGAGAGCAGGACCGCAAGCGCATTCAGTTCGAGGTGACGCCCGATGATCATTGGAGTTAAGAACTGGCCCTCGACCGTGATCACCATAAGAAATCCCGCGGCGGGAAGGAGGCCCAACAGGAAGGTTGGCTCGGCCACCACCCCGACCACGAGAAGAACCACGAACATCGCGATCGGCCCGACAATCGGGATGAAGTTCAGCGTCGCCGCCAGCGCGCCGAATCCGATCGCGTTCGGCATTCCGGTCAGCCAGCAAATGATCCCAGCCATCGTGCCGACGCCAACGTTGATCAACGAAACGATCAACAGATAGTTCGCCAGCCCGGATTCGATTTCGTTGAGGATCTTGAGCGTCGTCAGACGCGAGTCGCGGCTTGCGAATGTCATCACGAGGCCACGCCGCAAGTCCGGCCATTCCGAGATGACCAAAAGCAGTACGACGAGAAAGAAAAGAAAGCCAGTGATTGGCGGCAACAGGATGGAGATCGTCGATGGAACCCAGGAAATTCCGGGTATAGGTATCGCGACCCCTTCCGCGGACGGGGGTTCGCCAATGGTTGAGCTGAAACGCCGCCACGCCTCGATCAGACCGTCGAATACATGCAGCTTCTCCTTCAGCGAGACGACCATGCCCGGCAAGCCATTCGCGAGTTCGGAAACACGCGGGAAGATGAGCAGGATTACGAAAGCGATTATCAGCGTCACGCTGGCCACCATGAGCAGCGCTACGAGCGGGCGCGGAACGTGCAGCGCTTCGAGTCTCCGAGCGGCTGGACCCAACATGACGCCGACGACGAAAGCCGCCACGACGGGCAGCATTACCTCGCGCGCGGCGTAGAGAACGAAGCCGGCCGCGATTGCGGCAAGGATCGCCAGCGACCAGGCCGAAATTTCCCGCAGCCTGATTTCGGGATCCGGATCCTCGTCCGCCGCCGCCGTCTCGAGACGCTGGCCTTCCCCCATCGTTCCTCCGCTCCGCCGGGTCGGCGGCGCTGCGTTCATTGGCCCGCTACTCTGCACCCGGGAGATCGGTGGCGCTCGCGGATCCCGACGCTCGACCGCTTGCGAACAACTGGAGGCTCGATTCTAACGGGTCCAGAAAACAACGTCGAGTTGAGCCTACGGCTGGAATAAACAACCTGTATGGGAAAAGTTCCAGCTCCATCGTAAACTGTGTTTCTTTCCGGGGATCAAGTTTGACCGTCCGGCATTGAAAGGCTTTAATCCGCGGCGGCGTTAGCCGCTCTGGGAAACTTCGCGAGGTCGTCGTTGTCGCCGAGAGCAAGCTGGAAAGGTTTTTTGAGGATCGCCGACGTGACCGTCGGCGTCGGCCTTTACGCCGCCGCTTCGACCAGTGAGCGCATCGCCCTCCACACGATCAATCGACCGACAGGCCATCGCGTTCGGCGCGAGTTCGTCGACGCGGAGACTGGCGAAGCCGTGGACCGCGACGAGCAGGTCAAAGGCTATGAGGTGGCGAAGGGCGAGTACGTGTCCGTCGAGCCAGACGAAATTGCCGCGGTCATCCCGCACGGCGACAAGACGCTCACCGTTTCCGCGTTTGTCGATTTGACCGATGTGGACGATCTCTATTTCGACAAGCCGTACTTCCTCGGCCCCTCGGACCGGAGCGCCGACGAAACCTTCGCATTGCTGCGCGAGGGCATGCGCGTGGCCAAGGTCGCCGCGGTCGCCCAGGCGGTCCTATTTCGGCGCGCCCGGACCGTGCTCATCCGCCCGCTCGACAAGGGATTGGCCGCCTCGACGCTGAACTACGACTACGAGGTACGCTCACCCGAGCAGGCCTTCTCGGACGTCCCCACGAAGGCGATCACCGGTGAGATGCTGGATCTCGCGGTCCACATCATCACGACCAAGCAAGGCGCATTCGATCCGCGCGAATTTCATGATCGCTACGAGGACGCGCTGGCAGAGCTGGTCAAGCTTAAGCTCGAAGGTAAGGCGATCCCCAAGCGCGCGCCGCCCCGCAGCGAACCGACGGTCAACCTCATGCAGGCGTTGCGCGACAGCGCCGCGGCCGGCGCGCGCAATCAGCCGAGCCGCAAAGCCGCGGCCAAGAAAAAGACCGGCCGGCGCGCAGCTACGAAGACAAAGCCCGCCGCCCCGCGACGCAAGGCGGGCTGAGGCATGGCGCTCGAAACCTATCGGAGAAAGCGCAATTTCTCCGCGACCCCGGAGCCCAAGGGCGGCGCGCCGCTCGCGGACAGCAATATCTTTGTCGTCCAGAAGCATGACGCGACGCGGCTGCATTACGACTTCCGGCTGGCGCTGGACGGGGTGCTGAAGAGCTGGGCGGTCACCCGCGGCCCGAGCCTCAATCCGGGCGAAAAACGCCTTGCGGTCGCGGTCGAAGATCATCCCCTCGAATATGCTGATTTCGAGGGCACGATCGCGAAGGGTGAATATGGCGGCGGCTCGGTCATCGTCTGGGACAATGGGACATGGACGTCGATCGGAGATGCGCACAGGGGCCTGAAGAAGGGCCATCTCGAGTTCGATCTTCATGGGCAAAAGCTCAACGGGCGCTGGCACCTCGTGAGGATGCACGGCAAGCCAGGCGAGAAGCGCGAAAACTGGCTCCTGATCAAAGGCGACGACGAATTTGCCCGCTCTGCTGACGAGGCAGACATCCTTGAGGAGCGGCCGGAATCGATCAACACGGGCAGGACGATTGACCAGCTCGAAGGGGAAGCACCAGGTTGGTCGTCGAAGACGGGAAAGATCGAGAAGCCCGACGGCGCCGGCGATGGGGCCGCTCAGCCCGCTGCAGGCGAGCGGACCGGCAAGGCGCTAGATCCGTCGGCGATCGAGGGAGCCACCCAAGGCCCCATGCCGGGTTTCGTCGAGCCGATGTTGGCGACTCTGGCCAAGTTTGCGCCCACCGGCGACCGATGGCTGCATGAGATCAAGTTCGACGGCTATCGGCTTCAAGCCCATGTCGAGGATGGTAAGGTCACGCTCTGGACCCGGGGCGGACTCGATTGGACGAAGAAATTCGGCGACGCCATGCAACAGGCGCTCAAAAACTTGCCGGTGCGCAAAGCCTTGATCGACGGCGAACTGGTGGCCGAGAACCCGAGCGGCGTCTCTGAATTTTCGCTTCTGCAAGCGGATCTCAGCGACGGCCGCTTCGACCGCTTCGCCTATTACGCCTTCGATTGCCTTTATCTCGACGGCTACGATTTGCGCGAAGCCGCGCTCATCCGCCGCAAGGAGCTGCTTAGCCAGCTGATCGGCGCCGGCGGCGGCGCAATTCGCTATAGCTCCCACTTCGTGGAGGACGGTAAGCTCGTTCTGCAGCGCGCTTGCGCGCTTGGTCTGGAAGGCATCGTCTCGAAGGCGAGCCAATCCGTCTATGTCTCGGGTCGCGGCAAGAGCTGGGTCAAGGCCAAGTGTTCGGCCCAGCAGGAGTTTGTCATCGCCGGCTACGTCCCCTCGTCGACCGGGCGCAAGGCAATAGGCTCGCTGGCGCTCGGCGTCTACGACGGCGAGGACCTGCGCTATGTCGGGCGCGTCGGCACCGGGTTTTCCTCCGGCGTCGCCGAGGCTTTGTTCTCGCGGCTCGATGCGATGCGCATCCGGTCGAGCCCATTCGCCAAGCGGCTCACGACGGCGGAAGTGCGCCAGGTCCGCTTCGTTCGGCCCGAGCTCATCGCCGAGATCGATTTCCGGGGCTGGACCGGGGACGGCCTGCTTCGTCAGGCGTCTTTTCAAGGCTTGCGCGAGGATAAGCCCGCCCGCGAGGTTGTGCGTGAGACGACCATGGCCACAAACGCCGCGCCTGAACGGCCGAAGAGCAGCGTGACGCTGACCCATCCCGATCGCATCTATTGGCCCGACGAGGGCGTCACGAAGGAAGGCCTCGCCGACTATTACGCCGAGGCTTGGGCGGTCATGAAGCCGCTCGTCGTGAACCGGGCGCTAGCCCTCGTGCGCTGTCCGGACGGGATCGGCGGACAGACGTTCTTTCAGAAGCACGCTTGGAAGGGGCTCAACCGTAATATCGTCCTTGTCAAGGATCCGGCGGAGCCGGAGCCGCTCATCAGCATTCGCGACTTCGACGGGCTGATGGCGCTCGTGCAGTCTGCGGCGCTCGAAATCCATCCCTGGGGATCGACCATAACCGACTGGGAGCGGCCGGACATGATCGTGATGGACCTCGACCCGGGCGAGGATGTGGACTGGACCTCAGTCATCGCAGCGGCGGAGGAGGTTCGCGCTCGGCTGACGCAGGCGGGCCTCGCCTCGTTCGTCAAAACTTCGGGCGGCAAGGGGCTGCACGTCGTTTCGCCGATCAAGCCAAAAGTGGAATGGCCGGCGGTGAAGGCGTTCACCAAAGGGATCGCCGACTCGATGGCGGCCGACAGTCCCGACCGCTTCGTCTCGACCATCCCGAAGGCGAAGCGGCACGGCAAGATCCTCATCGACTATCTTCGCAACCAGCGCGGAATGACGGCGGTCTCCGCCTATTCCACCCGCGCGCGGCCAGGCGCGGCCGTCTCGATGCCTCTCGCCTGGGAGGAGCTTTCGCCCGAGATTGGGCCCGCTTATTTCACCATCCGCAACGCACCCGCGCGCCTCTCCTCCGTTGCCGATCCCTGGGCCGATTTCCGCGCCGCGGCGGCGCCGATCGAGGGGGAAGGCAAGAAGGCCAAGCCGACTCGGAAGAGCGCGTCGTCATCGCGAGGAGGCCGATAGGCCGACGTGGCGATCCCGGGAGCGTAGCGCGCCCTTCACCCCTTTAGAGAGTCATTTACACTAGCACAGCGTGGTTGTGCTCCGTCACGGCGGGGTCGCCACCTCGGTCAATTTGGGTTTTCTTGCCCCCTGGCCGTTGGGCTGCGAACCCCCCATACATCGCTGTTGGATTTCCTTGGATATCCTTGGATTCTCTCGGCGATTATAACCTTGACAAAGCCATACGATAACGTGCGTTCTAACCCCGACAGGGCGGCGTTCGCTCTACCGCGATGGAATTAAGGAGGCGTGCTAAACCCTTGATTCAGAATCAAAAAATAAACAATTTGACTGTTGAATTAAGATGTTATATAAATAATGCGCTCGGTCAGACTCGAACCGACAAATACCGTTGCAGGTACGGCTCCCAAAGCCGTTGCGTCTACCGATTTCGCCACGAGCACACATAGGGTTATGGGATTCGTCCCACCGGATGGAACGAGAGCGGGAACTCTCCTCCATCCGGCCCGACCCTCGGGAAGCCAAATCGCCAAGCCGGTTGTTCTGGGGCGTTTGGCTAGGTATTAGGGGGCGGTATGTCTGTCTCCTATAGTCTTCGGTTGAAAATGCTGGGGGTCGACGCTTGCGACGTCGGCTCCCCAACTTCCTGATCAACTTGTTGGTCGATCAGAAACCACCGATAACCGCCCGGACGGTCTCGCTTGTATTTATTCCCCTCCATGCGTCGAAGCTCGTTGCCCACAGATTTTTTTGCAATTTCTGCATCAATCTCAAGGACGGCTTCTTCCAGTTGAGGCACCAGCAACCCCGGTTTCTCAGAGAGAACGGTATCTATGGCCTTTCCCACTGAGCCACGCGGCGCGCGCTGGATAGTGCCTACGGCCGTGGCTGATGATGCGCCGCTTGACGAAAATTCAGCCGCAACGAATTTGGCGGGGGTGATTGGAGATTGTGCAGCTCGGAAGATGGAGTTGCGCATTTGCTCTCCACCGTTCCGGAAGGCTTCTTCAAGTTCTACCTTATGGCGACGTTCCTGTTCCTCGAACAAGGCCAGGAACTTTGCTTTGAAGTCTTCTTGCATGATGACGGGCCTAAATGGGAGATGGCTGCGATTCTGCCCCCTTATATCACTCTGCCACTTAACCATCAACCCCCTTATGGGCGATCAGATGAAGAACATCGACACTGAGAAGGTGGACCACTTATCCCCGTTATCCACAGAGCTGATGCCAGATGCCTGGGAGCGATTTGAGCGCGCCGTAGATACGGTGTCAAAGAGCGGGCCGCAGCATAGGGTGACGAAGGCGAGGGCCGATTGGTATACGCCCCTTTGGTGCTCGGTTCCTGAGAATGTCGCTTCTCTGCGACCTCAGACAGCCGATTTTGCAGACGGCCAAGATCGGAACTAAGAGAGCGAAGCGCATCGAAAATGCGCTTCACGTCTTGTCGCAGGTCTTCGACCTTTTCTGGCTGGGTGAGTTGCTCCCACATTTTAGCCATCGTGCGGTTTCCTACGTTTGTGTATGAACAGGTCGCTTATAGGTTAGTCTCTTCCCAACGATGCCGCTTGCCAGAATATCCGCCCGCTCACGATCTTCGATCCCAAGCGCGGAACGATTGGAATAGCGGAAATCGAACTCCGCCAGGTAGCGGTGCAAATGCTTCTCCGAGCAGTGCTGATAGACGCCTTTCATGCCGCGCTTAAAGATTGAGTAGTAGCCTTCGACCGTATTGGTATTGACCTTCGCTCCGGTCTCGCGGTCTGTGTAACCATATTCCTTGCGCGAATGGTCGACAACGCCATGGGAAGCAAACCCCTTGCCGATAGCCTCATACCGTCGAGCCTCATCGGTCATAAGGTGGCTTTCTCGATCTAGGTTAGCGTTGACAATCGGGACGATATTAGCCTTCATGGCTTCGTCGATATGGAATGATCGGACGGAACCGCCGCGTTCCACAAGGGTAAGAACCGTATTCTTGTGGCGGACCCATCCGGGCTTCGCTTCAAAATCCCCCGCGCTTACCAATGAAAGTCTCATCAACTTCAATAATCGAGCCAGCTCCGCCCATTGGAGCAAGATCGCCAGCACGCATTGCTTCGCGCAATCGGTGCATCATGAACCATGTGGATTTGTACGAGACGCCAAGCATACGGTGGACTTGGTGTGCGCTCACACCTTTCTTGCTGGCGACCATGAGAAATAGGGCTGCAAGCCACTTGGACAGCGGAATTTTTGAACGCTCAAAAACGGTTCCGACTGTGACCGTGAATTGTTCTCGACACTCGCCACACTGGTAGAGGCCTGGGCGGTGAGCTTTGCCCCTTAGGAGCGTGGAATGGTCGACAATTCCACAATGCGGGCAGGGACGGCCCTTGGCCCAAACGCGAGACTCAAGCCACTCACGGGCCTTACCATTATCTGTGAAGATCGGGTTTTGAAGGATGGCGGCGGACATGTATGGGCTCCAATATGGGAACCGTACACGCTAGTCAGTGGCTTTGTCAAGGTTATAATCGCCATTCTCTCGTCCGAATCAAGACTTATCAATGGGTTACACGCGATTTCCGCGGAAATAATTTTTCCTCGCGCTTTTCCCCTCACGTTTGAGGCGCGAGAACGGGAGCCCACGGTCGAGGCCATGCGTAAGCGCAGGATTGTTTATGGGCAAGCTTAATTCTATTTCTGGTAATCAGCAAGAGCTTGCTGGTAGCCTAGCCTAGCGCCCCTTCGGCTTCTTAGCGCCCGCCACGCTTCGCCGCAAAGCATCCATGATGTTGATGACGTTGCTCGGAGCCTCAGGTTCGGCGCTCGGCTTCGGCTTGGGCTTCTTCGCCCCCTTCTTCTTGGCCTCGATGATATCGAGGAGCCGCTCCTGCACCGGATCGGCGACCATGTCGGGGCTCCAGGTCTTCTTGCGCGACTTGATCAGGTCGCCGATCAGGCGCATCAGCTCCGCATCCGGTTTCGCCTCGCGGATGGAAGCGAAATACTCGCCCGGATCGCGCACCTCGTCGCCGAAGCGCAGCGTCCAAAGCACAATCCCGTTGTCTCGCGGCTTCAGGATCACCGCCCGTTCGCGCCGATTAAGGACCAGCCGCGAGACGCCGATCATCTCGGTCGAGCGCATCGCGTCGCGAATGACGCAATAAGCCTCTTCCCCTATGGGCTCGTTGGGCGTGAGGTAATAGGGCGTATCGTACCAGATCCAATCGATGCTCTCCGCCTCGACGAAGCTCTGAATGTCGATGGTGCGGGCGCTCTCGAGCCCGACCGATTCAAGCTCGTCATCGTCGAGCAGGACGTAGTCGTCCTCGCCGCGCGCATAGCCCTTGACCTCGTCGGCCTCATCGACCGGCCTGCCCGTTTCGGCGTCGACATATTGGCTCTGGATTCGATTGCCGGTGCGGCGGTTCAGCACATGGAACCGGACCTTCTCCTCCTCGCTGGTCGCCGACATCATCGCCACCGGACAGGTGACGAGACTGAGCTTCATGTAACCTTTCCAGAATGGACGCGCCGCCATCGAAAGGCCCTTCCGTCACTTGCTTGAGCGCCGGCTCATCGGCGTTTCTGAGACTGCCAATTTTTCTAAGTCCTCGCCAGTCCTCCGCTTCTATCCCGCGAAACAGAATCACAATGCATTTTGTTCCGGTTGCGCGCAATTGCACGCCGCAATGCAGCCGGATTGCCGTGCCCATGATCTCAGGGCGCTGGTCTCCCAAAAAGGCGTCGCCTGTACATGGGCGGAGCGTTCGGGCAGAAAAACCGCGTCCTCGCGCAGGCGGGACCCAGCGTTCCGGGAATTTCGTATGGCTCGCGACTCGGCGCTTAATGTCTCGGTCGGGATCATCGCCGCGGTCATGGTTTGCATCGCCGCCCGTCAGGCGAGTGATGTGTTCGCTCCTTTGGCGCTGGCGCTGTTCATCATCGCGCTGGTCTGGCCCCTGCAGTCGTGGTTGCAGGCTCGCATCCCGGCGCTGCTCGCGCTCGCCATCACTATGACCGTCACCGTCGCTGTGTGCCTCGCCTTTGCTTCGCTTGTCGTCTGGGGCTTTGGCCACGTCGGCGTATCGTTGATGGCCGAATTCCGCGCGCTACCAGGGGCTCTACGAGAACGCGATCAACTGGCTCGAGGAGCGTGGCGTTTCGGTCGCCGGCCTATGGAGCGAGCACTTCAACGTCGCCTGGCTCGTGCAATGGGCGGGCCAGATCACCGGCCGCGTCAACACCACCCTGACCTTCTGGCTGATCGCTCTTCTCTACGTCATCCTGGGTTTGATGGAAGTCGACGACCTAAGGCGGCGCGCGAAGGCCTTCCTGCCCCCTGAAACCTCTCGCATCCTTCTGCAAGGAACGGCCGCCACCGCGGTGAAGATGCGCAAGTATATGGAAGTCCGCACGCTGATGAGCGTGGCGACGGGCGCTCTCGTCGGCGCGTTCGCCTGGATCGTCGGACTGCCGTTCCCGTTGGAATGGGGCGTGATCGCCTTCGCGCTCAATTACATTCCGTTTATCGGCCCGTTTGTCGCCACGCTCTTTCCGACCTTGCTGGCGATGACACAGTTCGCGACCTGGGAAGCGGTCGTCGGCGTTTTCGTCTGCCTAAACATCATCCAGTTTGTCGTCGGCAGCTATATCGAACCGCGCGTGTCCGGCGCCGTGCTCGCCATGTCGCCCACGGTGGTGTTGCTCGCCGTCTTCTTGTGGACCTACCTTTGGGGCTTGTTCGGCGCCTTCATCGGGGTCCCGATCGTCATCGCGATCGTCACCTTCTGCGCCTATCATCCCTCGAGCCGCTGGATCGCGGACCTCCTCGGCGGCCCAACGGAAAAAGAGGCTTTGGTGAAGAGCTAGGCGCGTGATGCGTTGGCTGAAATCGTCATCAACTCAGATCGCGGCCTGCCTTCCTCCTTCGGCCGCCAGGTCAATCCGCTCCGGCGCCATCAGCGCCAGGCCCCCGTCCGGCGCGGGACCAAGCGCATGGATATAGAAATGGGTGGGCTTGGAATTCGGCGCCATCACTGGCGAGGGGGCCGAGACGATCTTGAGCTCGCCGCAGGCGCCGATCCAATCGACATGCCGGTGGCCGTGCATGACGACAACTCGCTCGGCATAGGGCTTCAGCACGCGCTGAAACCAGCTGCCGTTGATGAGGGCCGTGCCGATCCGCTCGGAGAAGGCGGCGACCGGCATCGGATATTCGATCAAATGATGATGCAGCCCGACGATCCATCGCGCCTTGGGATAGTGATCGAACGCCGCCATGAGCTTGCGCGCCTGCCCTGCCGAGATCATGCCGAGCGCGTTGGTGAATGAGAAATTCGTGTCGGCGTTCGAATTGAGGATCGCGACGCCGAGGCCATCGTCTTCTCGCGGCGGAAGGATCAGCGGAAAGAGATCATCCCAGACCGCGCGAGCTGGTTCGACAACCGAAGCCCGCCTTGATCGGCGAAGGTCTCGATCGCCTGGCGCTGCGGCGCCAACGCCGCCGCCAGCGTGACGCCATGGCTCGACGGCGCCGGCGCTCATCACGCGCAAGCGGTCGGCGCCGAAGGCGGCGATCGCGGACAGAGCGCGCATCTTGCGTAAGGTTTTCGCCGGGCTGAACGGAAGGTCGAGCCGCGCCGGGTTGGCGCGATCGACGACATTGACGTCGTGATTGCCCGGCAAGGATCAGCGTCCGGTCTTGCAAGCTCGGGATGGCCGGCGAGAATGTCGAAGAACTCGGCCCATTCGGCCGAGCGCCCGGCGTCGGTCATGTCCCCGGTGATGAGAATGAGGTCCAGCGGCCGGGCGGCGTGCTCGGCCTCAAGGCGAGCCATGACCCGCCTCACCCGCTCGTTGCCGCGCGGGCCGCCCCGCCCGCTCTCGATCCTGAAGCCATAACGCTCGCCGACGATATGGATGTCGGAGAGATGCGCGACGCGCCAGACGCGGGCGTCCGATGGCGCAGCGTCGAACGCATCGAGGTCGAGTGGCTGGTGCATGCTTGCATCGGCGAAGCCCCAGACGAGCGAAGCCGCCGCGAGGTACGCCGACATGACGACGATGGCGTTGGCGAGCGTGGGCACGATCAGATGATGCGGGACCGCAAGATCGGCGGTCGATCCGATCCAGCGCGTGTGCGGCCAAACAAAGCGCGCGACCAGCGCCGCGACGGCGGCGAGCAGGATCCCGGCGCCGGCGCAGCTCTCGCCCGCATGCGCGCATAGCTCGGCTCCGCCGCGCGGCTTGAGGGATCGCTCCGCAAGATGCCGGATCGCCTCGCGGCACAAGGCGTATCCCGGCTGAACGCCGAGCGCATTGAGCGCCCAGAAATTCGCTTCTGCAACGCGAAACAGCGGACGCCAGCCGAACCAGCCTAGCGGCGAGGATGGCGAGCAGCAGAAGCGCGGCGCTGAATCCATACAATTCCAGGATTCTGGAAAAGACGCCGCCGACCCATGCCGTCACGATGAGCGGCGCGAGGCCAAGGATCGCCGCCGGCAGCACGATCGACGCAATCCATGCAAGCAGGAGTTTCGTCAGGCTGATCTCGGCGAGCAGGCTGCCGGCAATCGCTAGCAGCGACTTCTGCTTCGGGCTCGAGACGTCGTCCTCGGCGTCGCCATTGCGCGGATCGAGGATCGGTCTCGCCCGAACGGGCTCGTACCGCTCAAGCTTGGGCTCAGCGCTCGAGGGGGAAACGTCGGGCGCTCGCATGGCGTCGGATGAGAGATTTTCCCACAGCCTCTGCGTCATAGCATGCGGCCGCTCCGCTCGGTAGCGAGCCGGTCAAAGGGCGCCCGCCCATTCATCGAGGTTCAAGGGGCGCGGTCCACAATCGCGGCATTCGGAGGACCCGTACATGTTTCGCAAGCTTGCCTTATCTCTTGCCGTTGCGGCGGGGCTGATCTCCCAGCTCGCTCTTCCGGCCAACGCCGCGCTTGGCGTTGGTGCATTCGCGCCGTCGGCCGCGCTCGCGGAGGCCTCGCCGGTCGAAAGGGCGCAGTTCGTCTGGGGCGGCCGCAGGTACTGCTGGTACAATTCGGCGTGGCGCGGCCCGGGCTGGTACCAATGCGGCTTTGCCTGGCGGCGCGGGTTCGGCTGGGGCGGCGCCGCCGGCTGGCATGGCTGGCGCCATCCAGGCTTCGTCCACCGGCCCGTCCATCAGGCCGCCGGTCCACCGTCCGCGCCCTCCCGTCCACGCGAGGCCGCCGGCCCATCACCGGCCGCCGGCGCACCGCCCCGGCGGCAATCGCGGCGGAAGCCAGCGCCGTTGAGCGTATCCGAGGGGGTGGCGCGGACCGGCTACCTCCCTATCGTTGCGCAGCCGGCGGCTGGACGATAAGCACGGCCGCATTGTGCTCGAGAGGATTCGCCTTGGCCCTGTGCAACCCTGATCCGCGTGCGCGCGGGCGCATTTGCGCACTCGTCGCCGCGTCGGCGCTCGCCCTGCTCCTGGCCGGCTGCAATCAGGAGGCCAAGACCGAGCCGCCGCTGCCGCGCCCGGTCCGCACCGTCACCGTCGAGAAGGGCGTTGTTGGCAATTCGGTTCAGCTCACTGGCGACATCCGCGCCGAAAACGAGGTGAACCTCGCCTTCCGCATAGGCGGACGGATCATCGAGCGGAAGAGCGGCGTCGGCGACAAGGTCGAGCCGGATCAGGTGATGGCGAAGCTCGACCCGCAGGACGAGCTCAATGGGGTGCGCTCGGCGCAGGCGGCGCTCAACGCCGCGCGCGGCCAGGAGGTCGAGGCGCAGAACAATTTCGATCGCCAGAATCACCTGATGGAGCGAGGCTTCACCACCCGGGCGATCTTCAATTCCGCCAAGCAGGCGTTGCAGACGGCGCAGGCCCGCGTTGACGACGCAACCGCGCAACTGGATATCGCTCAGGATCGGCTGAGCTTCACCGAGCTCAGAGCTAACGTTTCGGGGGCGATCACCGCTCGATCGGCCGAGGCGGGCGAGGTGGTGCAGGCGGGCCAGCCGATCTTCACCGTGGCGCGGCAGGACGGGCGCGACGCCGTGTTCGACGTCCCGGCTCAGGTCTTACGGGGCGCGCCGCCGGATGCGATTGTCACCATCGCGCTCGCCGACGACCCGTCGGTGACCGCTAAGGCGCGCGTGCGGACGGTCGATCCGCAGGCCGATCCGGTCACCCGCCTCTTCCGCGTCAGGCTCGGCCTCATCGATCATCCCGAAGCCATGCGGCTCGGCGCGACGGTGACCGGGCGCCTGCAACTCGAAGGAGGAGCGGGCATCTCAATTCCGGCGAGCGCGCTGACCTCGACCGATCGCCAGCCGGCGGTGTGGGTGGTTGATCCGCAAAACCTGACCGTCGCGCTGCGCAACGTCGAAGTGCAGCGTTTCGACCCGGCGACTGCGGTCATTTCGTCGGGGCTTGAGCCGGGCGACGTCGTCGTGACGGCCGGCGTTCAGGCGCTGCATCCCGGTCAGAAGGTGCGGCTCCTCGGGGCGACTTCGTGAGCGGTCTCAATCTTTCCGGGTGCGCAATAACCAGTGCATAAGGTTGCACGAACGCGCAAAAACCTTGTTTTGTCTCGCTTTTTCGCCCATATCCTCAATCCCTAAACGGCATGAGAGCGCATAGGAAAGCCGTGAGTTGCTTTCCAGGTGCTTTCCAGGATCGAGGACCGAAGGGCCATGAAGCTAACCACGGCCGCCATCGCTGCGCTTGCCCTGCCGTCTGGCAAGGATGATTTTACTTGGTGGGACGATGAAATTGTCGGCTTCGGCTACCGGCTGCGCGCGAGCGGTCACGCAGCATGGTTGTTTCAGTACAGGTTTCACCGGCAATCACGGCGCCTAACTGCTAAGGCGGCGGCGGTGACGGCGTCTGCGGCCCGGTCATGGGCTAAGCAAGCCGCATCGAAGGTTGCGCTCGGGCAGGATCCGTCGACGAAGAGCGAGCCCGAGCCCGGGGCGATCACCGTCGGCGAGGCCGTCGACCTCTTTGTCGACCGCCAGAGTCAGCGCCTTCGCCCACGCAGTTTGATCGAGCTTAAGCGCCACGTCGGCGTCCACGCCGCGCCATTGCACCGCCTACCGCTTATCAAAGTCGATCGGCGAGCCGTCGCTGCGCTGCTCGCCAAGATCGGCACAATGAACGGGCCGATCGCCGCGAACAACGTTCGGCGCGACCTCAGCGCATTTTTCGCGTGGTGCTGCCGGGAAGGGCTGATCGACGTCAATCCGGCGGCCCATACGAACAAGTTCGCGAGCAAGCCGAGAGAGAGGCTTTTGAGCAACGCCGAGGCTCGGGCCATTTGGCTGGCAACGGGGGGCGGCAATCCGTATGACGCAATCGCCCGTCTCCTGATGCTGCTTGGTTGCCGCCGGCAGGAGGTTGGCTTGCTTCAGTGGAGCGAAGTCGACCTTGCTGCCGGGGCGATCTCCCTGCCAGCCGAGAGGGTGAAAAACGCGCGGCCCTTCGTAATCCCCCTCCCCTCGGCTGCGCGGCAAATTCTCGAGGTGCAGCCTCGCTTGAGCGAGTTTGTCTTTGGCGAGCGCGGGTTCACCGATTGGGCTCGATCCAAGGCGGCGCTCGACGCCCGCAGCGGCGTGACAAACTGGGTGCTGCATGATCTTCGGCGGTTTTTCTCAACGTCGTTGCATGAGCGCCTTGGCGTGCCCCCACACGTCTGCGAGGCCCTTCTGGGGCACTACCAGGGCGGAATCGCCGGAGTGTACAACCGCGCCGCGTACGTCAACGAGAAGCGCCAGGCGCTCGATCGCTGGGCCGAGCATATCATGGCGCTCGTCGAAGGCCGCGAAAGCCGCGTTGTGGCGCTGCGGCGATGACCGCGGGGCGCCCACCGGGGCATGTTCGGCTTATGGACGACCCACGGCGAGAAGAGACCGCCGCTTGGCTCGCCTTCTCAGAATCAGGGCTGGGGCCGTACGGAGCCGCAAATTTGGTGACTTTTTTGTTGGCGTCCAACGAGGCGATCACGACCGAGAGCATTGAAGGCCTTTTGCTGCAATCGAGCGCTGGCCTTGGAATAATGGTGACGCCAAAAGGCCACGCCGATCGGGTGCGTCGCAGGGCGGAAGAGGTGATGAAGCGGGCGGACGACGACGAGCGGGCATGGTTGGAACGATCGGCGGCGCTGATTGCCGCATTGGTGAAGTTCGTACCTCGATTGCCGGAAGCGCAGCTTGGCGTTGAGCTAACGCTCGACCTACTCAAGATCGAGGGATGGGGCGACACAATCTTGCGCGTCGTCGGTCGCATCGATGCATCTTTGCAATCTAATTTCCCGCCGCATGAAGGCAAGCTGAGCCGCGTCGCCAAGCGCATGCTGCGTCAAATGAAGTCCGCACAAAAAAATTGCGCCCAATAATTATTTACGGATCGAACTCGCTCCGGCCTCGTGCGACCTCTTCGCTTCTAGAGCGCGCGTCGCGCCTCATGGAACGAGGAACACCATGCAATCCAAAAGCCTTCGCGTTCAACTCAGCCCTGAGCAGGAGTTGCGCCGAGTCCTGCCGCTGGAGCAGGCCGCCGAAATCACCAATCTTTCGCCAGATACACTGAAGCGCCGCCACGGTGCTCTGATCTTAAAGCTCAGCCCGCGCCGCTTGGGCATGCGCCTCAGCGATGCGCTGGCGATCGGCGAGCGGCCGCTCGCGTGATGCAAAGTGGTCAAGAAAATGGGGCTCGGTGCTTGCGACGCCGGCCCCTTTAAGGCGATATCAGAAGACGCGCATTATAGCCGCTCTGCCTCGAAATCGCAACTATCCATTGACGTCAGGTGTCCCGCGGGGAGTGGCGCCCAATGAGCGCCGCCCGCACGCCAAAGGTCGTTTATGCGGCTAGTCGCATAAAACGCGCACGATCGACGAAGGCCGGGGTCGGGCGGCGCCGTGCTGCGGTTCATGACCTCGCTGCGCAGTTTAGGCCCTGCACGGTCCGGCAGATCTTCTATCAGGCCGAAGTAGCCAGCCTCGTTCCGAAAACGGAAAACGGCTGCAACATGGTGCAGAGGGACTTGGCGCTCATGCGCCGGTCTGGAAAGCTGCCTTATGGCTGGCTCGCCAACTCCACCCGCTGGCAGCGCAAGCCGCAAACATTCGACAGCGTCCAGAAAGCGCTTGAAGATGCGGCGCGCCTTTACCGAAAAGCGCTCTGGGCTGATGCAAACTCCTACGTCGAAATTTGGCTCGAAAAAGATGCGCTGAGTGCCGTCGTATACCCGATCACTTCGATGTTCGACGTGCCGCTCATGGTGGCGCGCGGCTACGCCAGTCTGAGCTTTCTGTACGAGGCGGCCACATACATATCCAGCCTCGATGTGCCGACCTACATTTATCACCTCGGCGACTTCGACCCGAGCGGCCAGGACGCAGCGCGCGCCATCGAACAGACGCTGCGCGAGATGGCGCCCGAGGCGGAGATTCATTTCGAACGCCTAGCCGTCACGCCGGAGCAAAATAATCAATTATCGCTGCCGACTCGACCGACAAAGAGCAGCGACAGTCGGGCGAAAGGCTTCGGGAGCATATCGGTCGAGTTAGATGCAATTCCGCCGAACTGGCTTCAATTCATTATTCAGGAGGCGATTGAACGTCACCTTCCGTCAGAGCAGTACGAGATCCTTAAGGTCGCGGAGGAAAGCGAACGCCGACTGATCAATGGCCTCGTCGGCATGGCCAAGGCGCGGATCGCGGAGGCGTCATGACCCCCTTCGGCGATAGCGAGTTGTGGCGCAAGGCGCTGGAGCCGCTGCCCGAAGTGCGCGGCCATGGCGATTGGCGGGACGAAGCCGCGGGCAGCGCCGTGCCGCACGGCACTGGTGCACCGCCGCTCGGCACTGGTGCACCGCCGCAGGGCGGCAATGGCGCTGACAGGGAACCGCTGACGAAGCTCGTCCCGATGACGTTCCTCGAGGACGAAGTGATCCCCCCGCGCTGCTGGACCGTTCACGACGGTTGGATTCCGACAAGGAAACTCACCCTACTCCAAGGCAACGGCGGCGACGGCAAGACGTCCTTGCTGCAGCAACTGCAATCGAGTTGCGCGAATGTGCTCCCGTGGCTCGGCCTGCGCGTCGTCGAGTGTGCTTCTCTCGGAATCTACAGCGAGGACGAAGAAGCAGACCTCAAAGAGCGGCAGTCATTCATCGACGCTGCCTATGGCCTCAACTGCCGCAAGGCCGGCAAAATGCACCTGTTCCCGATGGCCGACGAAGACGCCACGCTGGTATCATTCGATGCAAGGCGCAACCCGATCATAACGCCGTTTTATCGGCAGGTCCGTGAAGCTGCTCTCGACTATCACGTCGGCTTGATCACGCTCGACGTAGCCGTCGATCTGTTCGGCGGCGATGAAATCAAACGCCGGGAAGTGCGCGCTTTCATCCGGTCGCTTTCAGCCTTGGCCAGAGCAATCAACGCCGCGGTCGTTCTCGCGAGCCATGTCTCGGCGGCAGCGATACAGAGCGACGGAGGCCATTCGGGGAGCACCGACTGGTCGAACGCCGTCCGCAGTCGCCTCTATCTCAGCCGTCCCAAGGATGACGGCGAGTCGGCCGGCGACCCGAACGCGCGCCTCCTCACCAGAAAGAAGTCGAACCACGCCAGCATCGGCAACTCGATCCGATTGCACTGGCAGAACGGCGTCATCGTGCCAGACACGATCACGACGCCGAGCTATTTCCGCCGCACCGCCGAAGACGTGTTTCTTGAGTTGCTCGATGCGGTGACGCGCGAAGGCCAAAAGGTTTCGGCAAAACCAAGAGCGGGCAACAACGCGCCCGCGTTCTTCATGAAAAGACCGCCGCGGGACCGCGAAGGGTTTCAGCGAGGCGACTTCGAGCTCGCCATGCAGCGTCTGCTTCAGCGCCAGACGATCAAGATCGTTCCCTACGGACCGCCGTCGAGCGGCTATGAAAAACTCATTCGAGCCGACGCTGACGAGGAACCTTCATGACCTCGTCGGTTCCAGCGCTCGTTCCTAACCCATTGATATCATTGGCCTCACCGGTTAGCTCGTCGGTGCCTCGTCGGTTCGCCGGCCGCTTGCAACATATTGATACGTTACCTCGCCGGTCCTCGCCGGTCCTTTCTCGAGGAACCCCCATACCCCCTGTAGCCCAAGGGGGCGGCTTTGGGGCCGCCCTTGGGGCTCTTCGCTGGCGAGAATCGGCGCCGACCCTTCCCACAAGTCTGGGGTCCTTCTGGAGGGTGACCCTCCCGAAGAGGGCGCCGCGCGATCCCTGTATTTAAATATTTGCATGGAAATATTTTATGGGGTTCCGCTTCCAAGTGAAGGAGAAAACGGAATGAGTACGATATCAATTTCGAACTTTGCCGAGCTAGTCGGCATCTCGACGCGGACGGCGAGCGATCTTTTGAAACGCAAGGTTATCGAGCGCACGGCTGGTGGTCTTCCGCATCCCGAGGCGCTTCGGAAATATGTCGCGCATTTGCGTGAAACCGCGGCCGGGCGCGGCGGCAATGCGGCAACTGAAGTTGCGGCCGAGCGCGCCGCTTTACTTAAAACGCAACGCCAGCGCGCGGAATTCCAACTCGCGCAAGAGCTCGGAAAATGGGTCGAACTTAGCGACGTCGAAAGAAATTGGGCCAGCGCTTTGCGAACGCTGCGTTCAGGCGTGATGGCGATTCCGGCGCGGGTCGCGGCGCGCGTGCCAGGGCTGAGCCGTGAATTTCTTTATGAGATGGATCAGGAAGTTCGGGAAGCCCTGACGGAATTGGCGCGCGATGGCTATCCGGACCCGTACGCCGATGACGCGCCCCAGGGGTCTCCCGAAAACTCGGGACACCCTTCGCAGGGCACGCCATGACCAAGCATAGCGAAACTAAGCTTGACGAGATCGAAGCGAGAGTTGCCGCGTTCGAGGCCAAGATTTCCGGGCTCCGCGCACGGGGCCGATATTCCGCTCGCGACGAGGCCTTAATAGCCAAGTGGGAAGCCGATGTTGCCGAGGCCAAGGAGGAAATTGCGTTCCAACGCACATGGCCGTCCTTGAATGGCGCGGGAGGCCCCAAGTGAACGACATCGCCCGCAAGTGGGTCGATGATGGGACTGGTAAGAATCTTACTCCCGTCGCTCCCGCTCCCACCATGGTCGGAAGGGTCTTCGACAGGCAAATCTTTACCACTTCTCGGCTCGCCGACTTCGCCTCGAGATCGGAGCTGGAAAGGCAGACCGGTCATTCTGCAGCGTTTTGGCCGGAAGTCGTACTGAAGGAAACGGTCGACAACGCACTCGACGCTTGCGAGGCCGCCGGCATCGCTCCTCGCATCAAGATCAAGGTCGACCAAAACCACATCAGCGTCGCCGACAATGGCGGCGAAATCAGCCGCGAAACGATCGGCCGCATTATCGACTACAATTTCAAAACATCCTCGAACGCGGCCTATAGGAGTCCGACCCGCGGCGCCCAGGGCAACGCGCTCCAAACGCTGCTCGCCATGGAGCATGCCTTGACCGGCCGCCCTGGCGTCACTGTGATCGAGAGCCACGGCGTCGGACATCGGATCACCTTCTCGATCGACCCTATCTCAAGAGAGCCCAAACTCGACGTTGAGCGTGCTGAGATCCCCGCGGCGCCGGGAACCATGATCTCGGTGCTATTGCCTACTACGTCCGATGTCCGGGACGACCTGCACAACATTGCGTGTGATTTCACCTGAACCAATCCGCATCTGACCGTGTCCTTCGTGGACACGGTTAGCGCCACTTCCTTTGACAATCAGGCCACTGATCAGGGTTGGCAGAAATGGAGCCGATCGAGGTCAACAAGGCGGTTGAATCGGCGATCAGAACTGTGACGGCCGCGTGGTGCAAACAGCGCAAGGCCGAGGAGCGTGATCGACAGGCCAGGCTTCGGCGTGATGACGCAATGATGGCGGTCTCGAAGCCACTGTCGATCAAAGATGCGGCCTTCTCCGTCATGACCAAGGCCTATGCGGCCGCGTCCGACAACGGAGCGCTGCCGGCGAACGCGCGGCAGATCTTCTGCGCGGCGCGGGGTGAAATCATGCGCCTTGCCGAGGTCGATGTCGTCGACAGCGGTCGCTTCACCCAGGAACTCCTGATCGACTACATGCGCGACCACCCCGAGGAATGCGCCGGGTGGAACGTCGTCTTCTCCGACCGCGGCCATTTCGTCGAGCCACACACGGATCGGACAGTCGGCTTAGGCACTCTGGCCGTGCGCGAATACCTGCGCGGCTATGGTAACCCGGCCCTAATACAGGGCTTATTCACCGATCCGCGGATCTCGACGCAGGGTCCGGAAGGCCGGTTCAACGGCATCTTGTACATCGAGAAGGAAGGTTTCGAGCCGCTCCTCAATCAGGCGCGGATTGGCAGACGCTTCGATCTGGCGATCATGTCGTGCAAGGGCATGTCTGTCACCGCCGCGCGCGAGCTTGTCGACCAGACATGCGCTCGCTTCAGGGTCCCGCTCTACATCTTACGCGATTTCGACATTGCGGGCTTCAGTATCGCGAGCACGATCCATCAGACGAATCGCCGGTATAAATTCAGGACCCTTTCGGGCGAGGATTTCAAGGTCATCGACTTCGGCCTCCGGCTCGCCGACATCGAGCGCCTCGATCTCGGGTTCGAGCGCGTTGACATCGGCAGGAACGGCAAGGAGGCGCAGCGCAATCGGCTTGAGATCAATGGAGCCGCCCAAGATGAAATCGACTTCCTGCTGAGTGGGCGTCGCGTCGAGCTGAACGCCATGACTTCCCGGCAGTTCATTCGTCTGTTGGAGGAAAAGCTCGCCGAGCACGGCGCTGGCAAAGTCATTCCCAACGCCGACCAACTCGCGGACGCCTACCAGCTCTTTGTCCGCGGCAAACGAGCCAGGCGGGTCGCGGAAGAGGCCCTGGCCGCCATGCCGACGGAAGAGTGCGCGGCGCCGGCCGATCTCGAAATACGGGTGCGCGCTTTTCTTGAAGAGAACCCTGAGTCCGCTTGGGATGATGCGGTCGCGACGCTGGTAGCGCGACCGATATGAAATCTTCCCCCGCCTCCGCCAGCATCGAACAGACAGACCGCGACCGGATCGACCGGCTCGAAGAGCTCGTCGCCGATCTTCTCGACCGCGACGAGGCGCGAGAGGCTGAGAACATTGTGCTCCGCGTGCGGATCGGCATGCTCGAAGCGACGCAGCCCGCACCGAGATTCGATATCCCGGCCGGCTGGATAACCGTCCAGCAAGCAGCGAGCATGTGCGGGGCTGGGAAGTCCACGAGCTCTCGCTGGGTCAACCGCGGAAAAATCGTCGGCGCTCCATACGGGGGGCGCACATTTCTAGACCCCGAAAGCTTGCAGCGATGGGCCAATGAGAAGTTGAGAATTCGACTTCTCCCTCACTCTCACCAATTATTATCGTGACAGAAATTTAGAGAGGCGCGCAAAAAGTGGTCGAGCGCAAAAATATCTTCTCGTTTGGACCTGCGCGGATGGCTTCCGATTTTGGACGCCGCGACCCTTTCGCGGCTTTTCGGACCACGGAGCCGACGACGGTCGATTTGCTGTGAAGGAAGACCATGATCTCCCGGACAATCTTCTGCTCGGCCCAAGCGTCCGTGATGCGTTTGGCTCGAACCACGCCGATGCCCGTCACCTCGCGGAGCCGATCGGGCTCGGCCTCGATGACGTCGAAGACCTTCTCACCGAAGGCCTTGACCATCTTCTTGGCATAGACCGGCCCGATGCCGCGGATCATCCCGGAGCCGAGATATCTCTCGATCCCGTCGATTGAACTCGGCGCCGAGGTCTTGAGAAACCGCGCCTTGAACTGCTGACCGTGGGCGCGATCATTGATCCATTCGCCGGATGCGGTGATCCATTCGCCGGCGGAGATGATCGCGGCATGGCCGACGACGGTCACTAAATCGCGGTGGCCGCGGGCTTTCGCCCTGAGAACGCAGAAGCCGTTCTCGGCGTTGTGGAAGGTGACACGCTCGACGAGGCCAGCGAGCACTTCCTGGGTCGATGGTTCAAGATTGGACTTCATACGGATCGCAGGATCGTCCGTTTTGTCTCTTGGCGCTACGTCTTTAGAGCCGCACCGGCGGCAAATCATAGGGGCGAGACAACGAGCGGATGGCGCTCGATGCCGAGCGAGAACTAACGCAATGGACGGCCGGAATCGACGTAAACCTGCCGTTGCAGATCGCGACCTTGGACGCCTCAATTGGGCGGATTCCGGACCTAGATGGGTCGCCGCGGGAAGGACCTGAGTCCAGCCGAAAGCTGTCTTCGGATGGCGAGCAGAAAATCAGCTTCATTGCCCGAAGCCGACCTACGGCAGTCGCGATAGCAGCGCCTGCGCCTCAGCGATCTCGGGCATCTCCGGCGTCGGCGCAAAGCCTTCGAGGGCCGGCGCGAGGATAGCGTGGGCGTCGACCGAACGACCGTTCGATAGATAGTGTTTGGCCAGCGACAGCGCGGCGCGCAGTTCGAAGCTGCGTGTGGCCTGCCGCTTCGCGACCGCGACGGCGGTCAGGAAGGCGTCTTCCGCGGGCGCGGGGTTGGGGGGGTCGCGCTTGAGCAGCATTTCGCCACGGACGCGATTCAGTTCGGCGTCGAATGAGCGATGGCCCGTCCGATCGACGGTGGCCAGAGCTTCATCGAGGATTGCAATGGCGCGGTCAGAATCGCCTGCGCGCGCTTCGGCCTCGGCCAGCGCGATCTTCAATAGCCCGTCGAACAACAGAACATTCTGTTCGCGCAGCAGCTCTGCGCCGCGGCGCATGTCCTCGAGCCCGCTGCCGACGGCGCCGGTCGCAGCGGTCACCCAACCCTCGAGAAACACGCCGAAAGCGCGAAACAAGAGCAGGTCGTGCTCGCGAGTGAGACGGGCGAGTTCGAAAGCGTTCGCCGTGGCGCGCGCGTGGTCGCCACGCATCAGTTCGAAAATGGCCGCGTGCATTCTTGCGTTTGCGAGCGTGCCGACATGGGTGAGGTCCGCGATCCGCGTCTGCATGCGGTCGATGAGCGAAACCGCGCGATCGACTTCGCTGAGAGGCCATAGCGCAGTCGCCAGATAGGCCATCGCGCCGACGCCGGGATCCCATCCGAAGCGAAAGGCCAGATCGTCGTCGCGGCCGGGTTGGAACAAGGCGAGCGCGCGTTCCAAATGATCCCGCGCCTCGCGATACTCGCCGGCGAACCAGCAACTGACCCCGGCGGCGCGATGGGCGACGCCGGCCTCGGGCGAATCGGGTCTCGCCTCGACGTCGCTGAGGAAGGCCGCCGCGTGCGCCCGCATCGCCGGCAAGTCGCCGCGGAAGGTGCTGCTGGCCCACAAGCCAAAGTCGGCCGCTAGCCGAGCCGGCGCATCCTTGTCGCCATAGGCCGACTCGCGGGCCTTGGCGAAGGCTTCCGTCGTTTCCGGCGCGCCGTAGCCGCGGGCGGCAATGAGTGCGTTGCCGTAGGAAACGTGCAACTGCGTCAGCCGCTGCCGTTGCGCGGCTTCGGCCTTGACCTCGCCGGTCGCCGCGAGTGCGGTCACCAGCGCCTGCGCCTCCGCGATCTCCGGCATTTCCGGTGTCGGCGCAAAGCCTTCGAGCACGGGCGCAAGGACGGCGTGGGCCGCGGCGGGGCGGCTGGTCGCTTGATAGAGTTTGGCGAGCGCCAGCGCGGCACGCAGACCCCAACTGCGCGCGCCCTGCTCCTTTGTGATGGCTGCGGCGGTTTGGAAGGCTTCCTCGGCGGCCGAGGGGTCGCGGGGATCGCGCTTGAGGAGGATTTCACCGCGTAAGAGATGCGCGAATGGGAGATTGCAATGGCCTTCGACTTGCCGCGCGGCGACCAACGCCTCATCTATGCGCGCGAGCGCCCAGTCGGCTCCGAGCGTCTGCAACTCGAGTTCGGCGAGCAGCGCTTTGGAGAACCAAACGCGGCTCCTCGCGCCCCGCGAGGCCGCCAGCGCTGCGCTGGCCGTTGGGTCATGGAGACGACACCGCGCCCAAACAGCGTACAATTCCGCATCGGCGAGCCAATGCGCCATCCCATGGTCTCGACCGAGAGCCGCCAGGGCCTCAGCCGCCGCCAGCGCGGAAGCGGCGTCGCCGCGCAGCAGCTCGAGGAAGAATTTCCATTGGAGCGGATGGGCCATCGACGGGGCGTGGTCGAGCTCGAGAGCGCGCCGGTTCGCCATTTCGATCAGTTCGCGCGCGCGTTCGACCTCGCCCAATTGCCAGCTCGTTGCGGCGAGGATGGACATCGCTATGCAGCCAGTGTCCTCGCTGAAGCGTTCGCGCGTCTCTCGATCGCGCTGAGGCTCACAGGCTGCGAGCGCCCGTTCGCAATGGGCCCGCGCCTGGGCAAAATCGCCGGCAACGTAGCAGATTAGACCGAGGCCACGGCGCGCGACGCCGGCTTCCACGAGGCGCCCCTCGTTCTCCGCCTCCTGCAGGAACGCCGAGGCCATCTCCCGCGCCGACTTGAGTTCGCCCCGCACGAGCGCGACGGTCCATTGACCGTGCGCCGCCGCAAAACGCTGCGAAAAGTCGGTCTTGGCGGCGAGCTCCGCGGCGCGGGCGAAGGCCGACTTGGTTTCCTCGGCGGCGAAGCCTTTGGAGTACATCATCGCCTGACCGTAGTCGGTTTGTAGCTTCACTCGTTAACTCGAAGCGAGCGCATCTCCCGCACCCGGCGCTGAAGTTCCGACCGCCGCTTTGTCCGCCATGGCGATCGCCTTGCCGAGATGGGAGATCGCCTCCTGGAAGGCGGAGCGGCGCAACGCCTGGTCGCCCGCCTTGCCCCACCACTCGACCGCCAGATCGTCAAGGCCGGCTTGCGTGAAATGATGGGCGATCGCTTCGGGCTCGGCGTTTGCGTCGCGCAACACCTCGGCGGCGCGGCGGTGAAGCGCCTGGCGGCGGCTCTTAAGCAGGCTGTCGTAGGCGGCGTCCTGGATCAGCGCGTGCTTGAAGCGGTAGGCCGCTTGCGCTCCATCGCCCTCGACGAACAGGATGTCGGCCTCGGCCAGCCGCTCCAACGCCGATTGCAGCGCGCCCTCGTCGAGGCCAGCCATGGACTGGAGCAACGCATAGGAGAATCCGCGGCCTAAGACTGCGCCGATCTGCGCGGTCTCACGCGCGGAGCCGAGCTGATCGAGCCGCGCGGCGAGCGATTGCTGCAAGGTCGGCGGGATCGCTTGCGCGCCGCCCTGTTCGCCGCGCTCCAACAGGAGGCGCGTAACCTCCTCGACGAACAGCGGGACGCCGCCGCTGCGCTCGCTCACCCCTTCAACGATGTCCCGTGGTAGCGCGTGACGGGACGAGAGTTCATGAACCATCTTCGCGATCTGCGCGCGATCAAGCGGGGGCAGCGAGATCGCGCTATGGTGCGACCTCACGCTCCACGGGGGGCGGAACTCCGGCCGTGCTGTCGCGATGATCAGCAACGGCGCCTGCGCCCCGCGCTCCGCCAACGCGCGCATGAGATCGAGCGAAGTCGGGTCGGCCCAGTGCAGGTCCTCGAAGGCGAGCACGATCGCTTGCGTCGGCGCGGCGGCCAGAATCCATGCCGTCATCGCCGCGAGTTGCCGGCGGCGCAACTCCTCTGGCGCGAGTTTCGCCGCCCGATCCTCTGGCAGGAGGACATCGACCAGCGGCGCGAGCAGAGGCGCGTATTCGGTTGGATCCAGACCGCTCAGAACCAGAGTGTTCTCGAGGTCGGCCAAGCGCTGTTCGGCGGGCAGCTCCGCGCCGAATCGCTGGCGGCCCCATTCGGCAATCGGATGCAAGGGCGTATTCTGCAACAGTTGCTACGACGACCATTCGGTCCAGGTGTGGGGCGTCTCGCCAAGGCGGCCGTGAAACTCCTCCATCAGCCTCGACTTGCCCAGGCCGGGTTCGCCAACGATCAGCGCGAGTTGGCCCTCGCCTTTGCGCGCGCGCTTCCAGCGTCGGCCTAGAAGATTTACGGTGGCCGGCATTGAGCACGCCGCGCAAAGCTTCGTCGCCGTCCTTGGAAAAGAGCGTATCGGCTTCATCAATCAGCAGAGTCGGCCCGTGCGCCGCGATCACGCGGAAGATCGCAGATGCGCTCACATTGGCCGCCAAGAGCGGCCGCGGAACGAGCCGCGCGAGAACGTCAAGAAGTGTGGTTTTCCCGGAACCCTTGACCGCCGACCGGATGCTCAATCGCGGCAGATCATCAGCCGATCGAGCAAATAGGCATGCGTCACCCACAGTGCGACGGCGACGCGCTGATCCGCGCTCATGACGACGTGACGGCCGAGCGCGACAGCGAGGTCGTCGAGCATCGCCGGACCTTTGACCGGCGCCGGCCAGGGCTTGATTTCAGGAAACTCTATCGGCCTGCCTTGCTTGCCGTCGCCGCCGTCGAGGCCAAGCTCTCCGCGCTTCGCAGCGATGACGCGATCGAGCATGGACGCCCGGACGCCGAGCGCTTCGGCGGTGGCCTTGCGCGCGCGGTCGTATTCGACCGGAGGAAGCTTGGCGCATTCGTGTTCTCGACCGGACGGAGCGGACGAGGGAAGACCGGGGCCGCCGGCGAAGCGCGCCCCATCAGCGGTTGGTCGAAAGCAAAGACGACCCTGGACAAAATAGCGCTTCAGAAGCTGCAGGCGTTGGCCGAGGAGCGCCGCGAAGAGCTCCCGGCAGAATTTCCCGAATGGCATCTTCACGATCTAAGGCGTACCTGCGCAACGAATCTGGCGCGTCTTGGCGTCGACCGCGTCGTCATCTCTGAGATTTTGAACCACGCCAAGAGCGAGGTGACCGCGATTTACGACAGGCACCGCTATCACGCGGAGATGCGGCGAGCCTTGGACGCTTGGGGCCAGCGGCTGCAGGCGATTGTCGCCGGGAAAGAGGACAGCGGGAACGTCGTAACGTTTGCAACCGCGACGGCGCTTTAATTGGGCACAGGGGGCGGCTCCCCGCTCCAAGACGGGCGGTTAAGCGTCGGACGCGCCCGGATTTCGGTTTCACTCCCGGGGGCGGTACCAGCTCAACCGACCAATTCGCGTCAGGCCCGCTGCACGCCGTACGGTGATGCCCGGCCACGAGGTAGACGGGCGCGGGCTTGACTCCACGGCACCGTTTACAGCGCAGACGACGGAGAAGGTTTTCAAAGGTCATATCGCCCTTGCGCTCCATCAGCAGCCGCACGGGATAGCCGACCGAGCCGCCGCAGCAATGCGGGCAATGCAACTCGATCACACACTGTGGCCAGTCCGATAGCCGGTGCGTCCTGCGAAAGAGGGGAGGGTGCATCCCTCATTTTTGAATAGGAACAGAAACAGAACAAGAGCGAAATTTATCGCCGCTCGGGAGAACGCCAGGGCCGTGCAGCGTCGCATCGGCCGGGATAGTGCCAGGAAGCGCCGGGGGGCCGCTTAAGGGCGATCTTGGCGGTTAACCGGCGAACCTGTTAGCCCAACTTCCCAAACGGGAGGCGTCAGCGCGCTCGGCGACCGGTTCCTTTAATTCGATCCGCCACAAGCACGCATCGGTCTTAGCTCCGATCCGTAGACCGACAAGATGCAATGCGTGGCGCGCGGCGGCTAGCGTCGGGAAAGAGTGCGCAATCGACGTGGACGCGCTGCAAGGATGCGAGCGGAACGTGTTGGAGACCCGTCGTACTCAAGAAACATGGGGTGGGCGGTCATCAGTAGGAAACGACTAGCAAGCAGACCCACCCGGTTTTCGCCGTCCCCGACGGACCGGGTACCGGTTGGCGGCCCTTCCTTCCCCACAGGGGGAGGGCCGCACTTTTGAAAACACAAAAACCCGGGGACTAAACATGATCGGCTATGACCAATGGAACGTGGAACACTCTCGCCCCGCCAATTGGAAATCCTTACGTGGGCCGCCAAAGGCAAAACCTATTGGGAGACGGGGCGCATCCTCGGCATCACGCACGCCTCCATCCACACCCACATAGACAAGCTTAAGTCGAAGATGAACGCGGTCAATATCGCTCACGCCGTCGCGCTCGGTTACGAGTTGGGACTCATCGATCTGCACACGGCGGAGCCGCGGGTCATGATGGCGGCCACGCTGTCGCCGGCGCCCATCCACTGACATAAATTTGCTGCTGGCGAAGACGCCTCTCGCGCGCACCCGCCCGATGCGCTGGGGAAATACTGCCCCGGCCAGCGTCGAGACACGGCCTCGCGCGGCCGGGTTAAGATGCATGGGCGCTGAGCCTGAGGCTCGAAACCCCTTAGACCCCACGCGGCTCTAACAGATCGGGGGGCAAGCGCTAGGCTCCCAGCCGCAGCAGTTTGGCTTAGTTTGCAACACGACCGCTCGCTGGCGCCACCACGGCCTCCTCCCCAATTACTCGATGTGCCGCCGCGTTCGACGGCAACCAAACCGGCGAGAACGAGGGCCAACCCCAATGTCAATCAGAGCCGCCCGACGCATCGAGATCGAGCGCGCCATTGTTGAAAGGCTCGTCAGCGATGCGCTTTTCTTCCACGGCTACACCGTCAGCCACAGCGACGGCGAGGCTCTAATCGTCGAGCGCTCCCGCGACATCGGACCGATCATGGCGCAGCTTCATTCCCACGCCGAGGAGAGTCTGACGTTCCACGATGCGGACGGCCACCGCGTCGGCGCTGTTAGCCTCGCTTACGGAAACGATGGCTACGGCGTGCTCGCCGGCCACACGGTCAATGACCAGATGGCCGACCTTGTCGCCGGCGCGGGGAGGCTGGCCGAATCGCTTAAGGCGGAGGCGCAGCCCGTACCTTAGGACGGGCTACTCTCAGCGGTAGCCGCACGTTCGGCGCGTCGCTTTGCGAGACGCTGCCGCCTCTGTCACTTCTCGATCGAGGACGCGATCGATCCCGCGCTGTCCGCCATATGCTGTGATCGCGCGCCAAACTGAGCGGATACGGAGACGATCCCAAACGCCAGCATCCATACCATCACGATCGTCGCGAAAGCGATCGTCAACGGGCGGGCGTTCCGGTCGTCGATCATGCGATCATCATACAGGCCGTTGCTTCCTAGATTTCGCAGCATCGCCGCATCTCCGTGACCGCCGCCGTTTCTCTTTATGCGCCGGTCCATCTCACCGACATATTGGACCATACCGCATCATGAGAGGATGTGACGCAGATCACACTGCGAGAGCGGTGAGCCGCATCGTTCGGGCGCGCGGCGCCTCTCCACGCCAGCCTTGATAGTTCTGGCCGAGGGTGATTAGGCGCCGCTCGGCGCTTTCGTCGCGAGCTTGCAAAGCTGTGGCTCGATCCATGTGGGCAATGGCGTCAGCCGGCTTGACCAGACGAGAACAAAATAGGAACATGGGGCGATGGACGACCGCGATCGCCTCGCCTTCTATCCCTTCGTGGTCGTCAGGATCGCCTGCAGGGTCTGCGCGCGCAATGGGGCTTACCGATTGGCGCGACTGGCAGCCAAATTCGGGCCAGAGATCAGTCTCCGCGACCTCCTTGATCGGTTTTCCTATGACTGCCTGTGGCGAGCGGAGGCGCGCGGCAAGCGAGGCGTTTCAGCCTGCGGCGTCTACCTGCCAGATCTTGAGCAGCCCCGGCCGCCCGACTTGCCGCCCAGGCTCGTGCGGCTGCGTGTCGTGGCCAGCAACGATTGACGGCTGGCGCACAATCGAAGTTAGGGACGCCCCACATGTGCAACCAAAGGCCAGGCCGCCATCCGCGCCCTGTTCCGCACTGCCCACGACAGGACCGGCAACCTCCCGGCGTTCCCCGGCATTTTCCCCGACCAGCTTGCGCCGATCGTGCGCAACAGCGCGGATGGTGAGCGCGAACTGGTCATGGCGCGCTGGGGCATGCCCGGACCGCCGCAGTTTGGCGGCCAGCTGGTCACCAATGTCCGCAATGTCTCAAGTCCGCACTGGCGGCTGGCTTTCGGCGAGGAACCGCTGCCTCGTGCCAGCGACATCGTTCTGTGGGGACCGGGCGCCTATGCATCCGATGGCCGGCCTGATAAGACGCTGATTGACGTAAAATCCCGCTCGGCCATGCCGTCGATTGGGCGAAGCTTGTGCCGAAGCCGCTGCCGCCAGCCCGAGACGGCAAGCAGGCGCGGCGCCAGCCAAATCGGCCGACCGGAACGATCGTCCCCGTCGGCTTCGAAATGCGCGCCTAGATGCTGGTCTGTGCGATTTCGATCATAACTTGGGGGTCAAACAAAGTGGGGTGTGGCGTGCGATGGGCGCTCGTTGTTGGCGTGGCGGTGGTCGCGATGGCGGCGGGGAGCGGCGTGCGCGGGGACGTCCGTCCCATCAATCTGGACGGGTGCTCCGGAAGCTGCGTTCCGGTCACGATCGGTGAAAAGGCCGTCGCTGAGGACGACGCCGCGGCCAGCATCACCCTGTCCCGGTTCGGCGGCGACGCGGACGATCCCAATTCCGCTCTAATCTTCGACAGGAAGGCCGTGCCAGCGGCCCTAGCCGACGGGTTGCCGTCGGCGCTCGCCTCTGCGAGCGCTGAGGCCCCCGGAGCGCGCGGCGTTTCGCCTTATGACTTTTTCGCGGACGTCATCGACGTTCCGCACTCCGCCGACGCGCGGGCATTCACGGCGGTCTCCTTTTTCCTCTTCACCCCCTCGCTCACCAGCCAGCTCCTGTGGGCCAGCAACGACTTTTTTGGGCCGCCGTCCGGCGATATAGCCTCCCGTCGTGGCGTGCCCCTCTCCGCTGACGCTGACGCGCTATTCGGCGGACGGACGATGCAAACGCGGGTAACGCCAACGCTAAGCCCTTCGCCGCTATCGGGGCCGCCTTCTTCGGACGCGCTATCGGGGCCGCCTTCTTTGGACGCGTCCGAGCGCTTCGGGCGAGTTGGGGACGAGTTGGGTTGTTTGTTGAAACAACCTCTTTCAGGTCCTTGCTGATAGCACTCTTTACCCCCGCCGGCTAGATCAAAGGCCAGCCGTCGCGGGAGGGACCTTCTCCGTCCAAAACAGGCCAGTCCCCGGCAGCCCCACCGTCGCCCGCCGGCCGCGCGGGCCTCGGTGGAGGCCGCGGTCGCAAACCTCGACGTTGGCGAGGCGAGGCACACGCGTGCCATGCGGCCGCCTCCTCTACGAAACCCACCACTATCCCAAGAGCGCAAACGGTAAGGCAATAGTGGGCCGCCATCCTTCGGGTTCGGGTTCTCGCCGGTCCATGTGTTTGCGCCGCGGCCAGGTTCAGGACCGTCCGGCCCCTCGATGCGGGCGACGTAACGACAGAAGTGACCTGCTCGGTGCGCAGCTGCTCGACCGCAGCCATCATCGTTGCGGCCGACCCGCGCGCACTCTTCGGCCTGACCCCTGTGCGGACGTTGATCGCGGCGATCGAATGGCGCGGATCGACGTATTGTGGACATTGCGGGCCGTGACCCTCGACGTCGCAGTGGGGGGAAAGCGCGCCTACGGCGGTCGCCTCGGGAAGGACCGGAGTCCGCGCCATAGCCGCCATTTCCATTGCGAACGCCAAGTACGCTGCACCGCCCCAAGCAGGCGTCGGCAAAGCGTCACGGACGACGAATGGCGGTCACTCGTCGGTCCTGAGGCCCGCGGCGAGCGCCAACGACGCCTGACGGCCAGGCGTGACCGTTAAGTCCAAATGAACCAGTTCAACCCGCTTGCCGGCTCTCCGCCGCCGGCGCAGACGCAGTGAGAGGGCCGGCGCTCCGACGGCTAAGTCGCGCTGAGCGCCTATCGATTCCTCTCCGGGTGAGGAGCGCTTATGGGGTAGACCTCTTCATTTGCTCGCCGCCGCCCGCGGGTCGCGTATCGGATTCGGCAAGCGGGCTTGGCGCATATTTAAAGTCCGGCGCGGCCTTCAGCTCCGCCAGGGTTACGTTGAGGATCGCCTCGTCAGGATAGCCCTGACTTGCCTCGGTGGCGGCCGGATCCGTTTCCTTCATCGGCGGCGGCTGTTGCGCGCCGCTTGACCCAGGAGCAGCGGGGTTGGCCAGCGGCTGATCGGTCGCCGGCATCTTCCGGGGTTCCGTGCGCCATTGCACCGCCGAGAACGGCACAGCGACATCCTTTTTTCCGAACCCGAGGAATCCGCCGACGCCGATGACGATGGTTTGGGCCGCGCCGGTACGGTCCATCAGCAAGTCGTCGATCCTTCCAATCTGCTTGTCGTCCGGACCGTAAACGCCGACACCCACCAATTTCGGCGCGCGCCACTGCGTTTTTTCCTGCGCCGTCACAAAGTTGACGCCTGATGGCGCCTGGGCTTGGGTCGGCTGGTCCTTCGGAACCGGGGGATTGTCTGCGCTGTACGCGCTGGACCCGATCACCGCGGTAGTGAAAGGCTGCTCGTTCGGCGCTCGCTAGAGCGCCCAAACGATAACCGTCGGCTGGTGGAAAAGTTCCATTATCGATTGCGCCGCTGGGAGCAATAAGAGTCAAAACCGCCGCCGCCGAGGGCTTCATGCAGAGTCGCCAGATTACAGTCGACGGCGCCGACGTGACAGTCTTTTGGCCGCTAAGTCATGTTGAAGGGCAATCAGCACGGCGGACGGCTCGCGTGCAGATCTGCCTTAATGAGGACAGCGACAGCCAGAACTGCCGGAACGCCACTCAGGCTGAGTCTGATAGCTTCGGGATCAAGGCGGTCAACGGGCGCGCCCTACCGAAGAGCAACTGATACAATCAGCGGCTCTGCCGAGTTGAAAACCGTGAAAACGCTAGAGTTTCATCGCAATCCGCCTTCGCGTTTCAGCAATATGTCCGCGGTGGGTAACACAGGGGGAACAAAGGAAAGGTGGTGTGTGGCTGTGAGGAAGTAGGCGTTGACGCTCTTTTGATGCTCGGGGTTGTGCTCTAGCCACTTGCTAAGCATTTTGAACCGGGCCTTGTCCGTCGCCTTTGGATTGGCCACGAGAAGCTCCTTGATCTTTGCGGTGACGGCGCGAAGTGACGGGCCATCGTCGATCGGTCGCTCGTTTTGCATCAATAGTCCTTCATAGTCCGGATGTCGCTCGCCGGTGAGAGGCCCACAATGCGGGGAATTGAGGGCCTGCCATTTAGGACCACCGAAACGGCTCGATTGTTGTCCGTGCGTTGTCCGCGAGCTCGATTGGCAAGCCATCCTCAGTAAAACCTGAAGATATGCTGGCCATTCCACGACTAGCGCATGCGATGACTAGTCACGTGGTCACGCTCGAGGCCGACTGCAACTCGCACGCTCGCCGTTGCCTCGGCGACTCCTGCTTTGTCGGGCCATTAACCTGCCGCGTTGCGCCACTTGCCTGATGCGCAACCACTTGCACCGTCCGCTATTACTATGTGCTCGCGACGGGCTCGCGTGCGACAAACCAATGGCGCGACGGAATCAAGTGACCGACGAAATTCGTTTTCCCCACGTTACCGCGCTGCTCACGGCGCACGGCCATAGCGCGGCCATCATGCGCCTTGCCGAGATGGAACCGCGGTTGCGACGTAGGAGCAGCCAATGAGCGACGACCCCGTCTCCCACGTTCTGGCGGCCCAAAGCGAAGCCGCTAAGCGTGGCGCACTCGCCACCTGGACCATCTACGATCGGCCAGACGAGTATCCTGACGGCTACATCGCGCGCATCCAGGCGGCACGGCAACTCCAACCGACATGGTCCTAACTGGCAAGCTTGACGGAATCCGGTACGTCCTGACCAAGGCTCGCCGCATCAGGCTCGATCGCAAAGATCCTCGACGTTGCGCAGCGAACAGCGGGTATCTGACGTACATCATCACGACCAGACGGATGACCTCTGGCGAGCTGTTGAAATATCGGAACGGGTTGCTCATGGCCCAAACCAGCACGGCCGCAAGCGGGTCCTTTAGCCTCTCGATATAGCGCTCACGGACGATCGCGCCGCCGATCATGTCGGCGACGATCCGCAAAATATCGAGTTCGGCCGAGTTCCATGCTCGTTCCGTGGTGCAGTCGTCAAAGCCTATGTGACCCCAAAGCTTGCCATCGACGGCTATCGGGACAAGAAGAATCGCCCGGATCCCCAATTGTTGATTTCCACTGAGAACTGACCCGGGCGCCACGGGTTTTTCCACCGAGAACTGACCTATGTTCGAACCTCTCTGGACTTGCCTTGGGAAAGTGGAGAGCTCTTCTGAAGGAAAGAGGAGCATTTCATGGGCAAGCCGCAGCGACGGTTCGGGAAGGAATTTGAAGCCGAAGCCGTTCGGTTGGTTGAGGTGAGTGGTCGGACGCAAAGGGAGATCGCCATGGACCTCGGCGTCGGCCTTTCGACGCTGCGACGCTGGCTCGACAAGCGCCGCGAGCACGAGATCGAGGCGCCGCCGCCCGAACGGCAGGAGGACCTGGCGGCTGAGCTGAAGCGGTTGCGGCGCGAGAATGAGATCTTGCGACAGGAACGCGAGATCCTGAAGAGGGCCGCGACTTTTTTCGCCAAGGAGGGAAGTCGATGAGGTTCCGTCTCATCGATGCGGCGAAGAAGGAATTCCCCGTCCAGCGTCTCTGCAAGGTTCTTGGCGTCAGTCAGAGCGGCTATTTTGCCAGGAAGGATCGACCGGCCTGCCGTCGACAGCATGAGGACATGGTGCTGCTGGCCCATATTCGCTCGGCCTTTGCACTGTCGAACGCAACCTACGGCAGCCCGCGCATGACGCGCGAGCTTCGCGATGACGGGATCACCATCGGTCGTCATCGGGTCGCCCGGCTGATGCGAGAGAATGCCCTGAAGGCGCGGCAGAGGCGGCGCTTCAAACGAACGACCGACAGCCTGCACGCCTTTCCGGTCGCGCCAAACCTCTTAAATCAAGACTTCAACGCAGCGGGGCCGAACCAGAAATGGGGTGCCGACATCTCCTATGTCTGGACACGCGAGGGCTGGCTCTACCTTGCCGTCGTCATTGACCTCTTTGCTCGGCGCGTCGTCGGCTGGGCCGCCGGCGACCGGCTCCATAAGGAACTGGCGTTGTTGGCCCTACGCCGGGCCGTCGCCGTGCGGTGTCCATCCGTCGGGCTCATTCACCACGCGGACCGTGGCAGCCAATACTGCTCCGTCGAGTACCAGGCTGAGCTGAGAAAGAACGGCATCTCGATCTCGATGTCGGGCAAGGGAAACTGCTTCGACAACGCCATGGTCGAGACGTTCTTCAAGACCCTCAAGGCCGAACTCGTCTGGCGCACCATCTTCCAGAGCCGGATCGAAGCTGCGATCGCAATCGGCCGTTACATCGACGGCTTCTACAATCCCGTCCGCCGCCATTCGGCGCTCGACTTCATCAGCCCGCTTCAGTTCGAAGGGCGGGCAGCGTAAAATCGAAAACGCTCTCCACAAATGCCGGGCAAGTCCAACGGCATGCTGGCTGATCGGTTGATCCTTGATGCGCTCGCCGCTCCAATCAGCCGGACGTGGTCCGGCTATTGGCAACGACGCGCAGCGTAACGGCGTCGCCGGCCACCCAGTGACAAATCCCTTTGCGCTTCTCGACCATGCGAACCAGCTGGCGTCTGGCCGCATGACGAAGGGACTGGACGACCTTGAAGACGACCGAATTTCTGAGCGTCGTGTCCGTCGCATCCAGCTTGCGCTCGATCATCACCCGCTCGGCTAGTTCCCGTGTGGACATCTCGCCATCGATCTCGAGATGGCGCAGGCAGATATCGGCGATCTCGCCCTTCTTGAAAAAGCCGTGGCTGACCATATACCGCGCCCGTTGATGCTCGGGGTCGGTAAACAGCCGGATCGATGCATTGATATGGGCCAGGTCATGTTTCGCCTGCGCGATCTGCGCCTGATAGGCTGCGATCCGCCCATGGATCTCCCCGCGCTTGTCTTTGAGCGACTGAATTAATCAACGGTTCTGTCATGACTTAAACATCCGGCTTCAGCCGCCCAGGAGCAATCCGAATCTTGGTGCATTTGCTGCCTAAGACCGAACTGCTCAATGAGACGATCTTCTACGATCTCGATCACGCCCGATCGGCGCTGGCGCGATGGACCGCTGCATACAATCAGAAGCGCCCCCACTCAGCCCTCGGTTATCTCACCCCCGCGGCCTTCGCGGGAACCTTCACCGCAACGGGCGATCGGCTGCGCAACCCCGACCAGCTCCGCCGATCGCCCGTTGCACCCCCGGCGCTCATGCGCCAATCTCAACCCGCGACTCTAGCCCCGGCTGGATGAACTTCGGGGGTCACAGCACCATCCGCCGCACAATCATGGAGCCGAACTTCGACTTCGTCCTCAACCCGGCCTCGGGCGGAGACGCGGCGAACCTGACAATCGCGATCAGGGTTGGCCTCGTGCCGCTCGACCCGAGGGCCGGCGGGTCGCAGCCTGTGCGTATGAGCCCGGGACCGGCGTATCTTGCGCACGGGGCGGCTGACATGCAGTCCGGCAACGTAGTCGACGTGAACGGTACGGCGGTGAAATGCCATAGTTGGACGGCCCCGGAGTGGAACGCGTTTCAGATTCAGTTCAAACAGGTCGTCGAGCGCTTCTGGGACAACCAGATCATCCTGCTGCCCAACGACGAAGGCGATCCGAGGGACGTGCTGAGCGATGAGGAATACCGCGAGTTCATCGCCAATCCCAGGATCCGGGCGCGCGCCGAAGGTGCGCTGCGGGTATCGTTGCTGCCGGGGGGCGGCGCCGGCCAAGCGATGATCGAGGTCGTGCGCCAGGACAATCCCAGCGATGGTTTTCGGGACCAGATGTCTCGGATCTCGGATCAGTCCATCTTCTTCAAGCGTCACCACGACGCGCGCTGGCCTGACGCCTTCTTCGGCCAAGCCAGCGCGGCCCATGAGGTCGGCCACTGGCTCCATAATGTGGTCAGTCCGCTTTTCGAACACGAGGACGCGGACTACGCCAAAAAGCTGACCCAGAACCCGGGGGAGACGGCGGCGCAGTTCAAGAAGCGAGTGGACCATGAGCAGTACGGCCACACTCTGGGAAAGAGGGTCGCCTTGATGGGCGGCGGAGACCTGCTGACGGAATATGACGCAGGCCCCTCGCTCTCCCGCATCCGCCGCCACACACAGGCTGGGTTGGACCTACATACACCGGGTCAATTTCGGCATGATCCAGGCCGATATCACGCCGCGCCAGAAGGCGTTGGTCCACCTTTGAACCGGGCACGCCTGTCCGCTTGCTGCGGCGTTTTGTATTAACAATACATGGAGAACAATTTTCCAGGAAACCACAGGGATGCGACGACTTCTCACAACTATTAAGCAGCGCGATTCGATGATGGTCCGCGTGCCTGGCGGCGACGCGCCGGCGCATCGCCGGCGTCTCGACGTCATGCTCGCCCGGGCCTAGGAAGCCCGCCCCGAGGGCCTTGGACTTGATGAACCGGGAAGCTGCCCTGGTGGTTGCGCCGTCAAGGCTTTCTGTCATTGATCGGCTCGCTTCCTCTGAGCCGGGGGCCGGGCGCCTCGGTCCTGGCATGCTAGACAGGGGATACCCGCCGACGCATGTTCTACTCCGACTAGTCGAAAGGTCGGGGATTGGGGATGTCACTAGCGGGGCAATGGATCACTCGCTACCAAGGCACGAATTCAAGGCGTTCTTGTTGTCGAGATCGACAAGGTGGACGACCATTTCGAGGGTGCAGCATCCGCGTGGGACGACAATCCTGATTTGCCCAGTTCGGCTGTCACGTTCACTACGAATTCACTCGATCGAGATCATCGGCTCCAAAATTTGTCCATAACTCCGCTGGATACCCGGTCGGGGAGAATTAGTCTAGCTCAGAACCCTCAGGTTGTGGTTCCTACGTCTCTTGAAGTCGAATTTAGCCTAACTCCGGCAGATCGTCTTAGCATAAATTGGGTGACTAATATCGGTACGGCCGGAACCGCTATCGCGTTGCGTAGTAAGGCTGCCACTGATTTGCCTATTCAACCCCATAAAGTTGACGATTGGAAATCGTTCAAAGAGGTTGTTAGCACGATTGAAAATAACAGATTCATCTTCAGAGGTCAGAAAAGCAACAAGTGGCGATTGAGAACAGGATATCATAGAAGCGGACGAGCAAATTTGAACCGATTTGAGGTATCTGATATAAGGCAGTTGCACCGACATCTAAGTGGCTTAACCCGCCATATATTTAATCTACAAGACCCGATGCAGAACTTGGCCTTCATCAATTTAGTACAACATCACGGCTATCCAACCCCCCTTCTCGATTGGACACATTCGCCGTATGTCGCGGCCTTCTTTGCGTTTAGAGATCTAAATCCTGAGGAATCCTCCTCACAAGATGGAAAAGTAAGAATTTTTAAGCTCGATGCACGGGAATGGTACAAGTTGACGGGAAATATAAATGTCCTATATCCGTGCAGACCCTCTCTGACCATTGCGGACGCTACACCGTTTGAGAATCCTCGCGCCTTGCCGCAGCAATCGATTTCAACGGTTTCTACAGTAGACGATATTGAGTCATATATACTGGATCTCGCCGGGGGACTTCTGCAAGTCATTGATCTTCCCGCGAACGCTCGCAAAATCATACTTGCGGAACTAGCGTTGATGGGCATAACCGCTAGTTCCATGTTTCCGGGAATTGACGGCGCCTGCGAAGCTTTGCGCGAGCGAAATTTCTTCTAGAGCTTCGGAGCATTCCTCTCGCGAGAGGCCGCCAAGCCCAAGGGAAGTCCGCCTGGCCGCCTTGGACAGACCGGAGCCAATATCCTACCCTTGACGAGTTGGAGCCGCCTGGCGCCCTCCCCCTGTGGTTTGCTTTCCATACGCTTTCCAACGGCGGCATCGGAAAGCAGGCTTTAGGCTAACACATTGATAAACGGAGATTATCCGTGTCGCAGGGGGCCATGTGATCAATCTTTCCGATTGGGCGCTGAGGCATCGCTCCTTCATCGTCTTCATCATCATCGCGGTGACGCTCGCGGGCATCGCCTCCTTTTATAGCCTTGGCCGCGCCGAGGACCCGCCCTTCACCTTTCGCACCATGATCGTCCAGGCCGGATGGCCAGGCGCGACCATGGACGACACTCTCCAGCAAGTCACCGAACGGCTTGAGCGCAAATTGCAGGAGACGCGCGGGCTCGATTTCCTGCGCAGCTACACCATCCCCGGCCGGACGACGATCTTCGTCAATCTGAAAGGCTCGACCAAAGCCTCGGAAGTGGCGGACATCTGGTATCAGGTGCGCAAGAACATCGGCGACATCCGCGGCACATTGCCGGCAGGCGTGGTCGGTCCAGGCTTCAACGACGATTTCGGCGACACGTTCGGATTGATCTACGGCTTCACCGCCGACGGCTTCAGTCAGCGCGAGCTGCGCGATTACGTCGAGGACATCCGCTCGCGCCTGCTTCAAGTCCCGGATGTGTCGAAGATCGAGCTCCTCGGCGCGCAGGACGAGCAGATTTATGTCGAGTTTTCGACTCAGGATCTGGCTGGGCTTGGCATCGACCGGGCGGCGTTGATCGCCGCGCTGCGGGCGCAGAACGCGGTCAGTCCCGCGGGCGCTCTGGAAACCGGCCAGGAAAAGATTTCCCTCAGGGTTTCCGGCGCGTTCCGGTCGGAGGCCGACCTTCTCGACGTCAACTTCCTGTCCAACGGGAGGCTCATCCGGCTGCGCGATATCGCAACCGTGAGGCGCGGCTATTCCGATCCCCCGCAGCCAATGTTCCGCGTAAACGGCAAGCCGTCGATCGGCCTTGCCATCGCCATGCGCGACGGCGGAGATATCCTCGCTCTTGGCCGCAACGTGAAAAAGGCGATCGACGATCAGGTCGCCAACCTGCCGCTCGGCATTGACGCGGCGCTCGTCTCCGATCAGCCGGTCGTCGTCCAGACCGCGATCGGCGAGTTCATGGAATCGTTATGGCAAGCGATCGCCATCATCATGGCGGTCAGCATAATCAGCCTCGGCTTAAGGCCGGGCTCGGTGGTGGCACTGACGATCCCGCTCACCATTGCGATCGTCTTTCCGATCATGCAGGCGATGCATATCGACCTGCAGCGCATCTCGCTCGGCGCTCTCATCATTTCCCTGAGCCTGCTTGTCGACAGCGCCATGACCACGATCGACGTGATGACGACCCGCTTGGCGCAAGGCGACAGCAAGGAGGACGCCGCGTCCTTCGCCTATAAGTCGCTGGCGCTGCCCATGCTGACCGGCACGTTCGTGACGATCGCCGGCTTCGTGCCGATCGGTTTCGCCCGCAGCGCGGCCGGGGAATACACCTTCTCGATCTTCGCCGTGGTGACGATTGCGCTCATCGTCTCCTGGTTCGTCGCCGTGCTGTTTGCGCCGCTGCTCGGCGTATGGCTCCTCAAGAAGCCGGAGAGACCTTCCGAGGCCAAGCCCAACTTCGTCATGCGCACGTTCAAGTCGATCCTGGTCGGCGCGATGCGGATGCGCTGGATCACGATCGCGGTGACGCTCGCCTGCTTCGTCGCGGCGCTGGCCGCCCTGCCCTACGTGCCGCGGCAGTTCTTCCCCGCCTCCGACCGCCCCGAGTTGGTCGTCGACCTGACCTTGCCGCAGAACGCCTCGATCTTCGCGAGCCAGGAGGCGTCCGCCAAGCTGGACGCGATACTGAAGGACGATCCCGACGTTAAGAGCTGGAGCACCTATATTGGGCGCGGCGCCATCCGATTCTATCTGCCGCTCGACGTCAAGCTGCCGAATGATTTCTTTTCGCAAGCGGTGGTGATCGCCAAAGACGTTCCGGCGCGCGACCGTCTGCACGCGAAGCTCGAGAAAGCTTTGGCTGAGCAGATGCCGAGCGCGGTCACGCGCGTTTCTCCGCTCGAGCTCGGACCGCCGGTCGGTTGGCCGGTGCAATATCGGGTGAGCGGACCGGACCCCGCGGAGGTGCGCGAAATCGCGCTCAAGCTCGGCCAGACGATGGGCGAGAACTCAAATCTCAGGCTGGTCAATTTCGACTGGATGGAGCCGGCGCGCGAAGTCCGGGTCAGAATTGACCAGGATCAGGCGCGGCTCTTGGGCTTAAGCTCGCAAACGCTGGCCGAAACGCTGAACGCCGTCATGTCGGGAACGCCGATCACCCAGGTTCGCGACGGCATCTATCTCATCAATGTCGTCGCCCGCGCGAATGACGAGCAGCGCGTCTCGCTCTCCACTCTGCGCTCGCTGCAGCTGCCGCTCCCCGGCGGGCGCACCGTGCCTCTGAGCCAGATCGCGAGTTTCGATTTCGATCAGGAATATACGCTCATCTGGCGGCGCGACCGGGTCCCGACGCTCACAGTGCAAGCGGACGTGCGCGGCGACGCGACGCCGGAGGGCGTGGTCGATTCGCTGAAACCCGGAATTGAGAAACTCGAGGCAAGCCTGCCGAGCGGCTACCACATCGCAACCGGCGGCACGGTCGAAGAGAGCGCGCAATCGCAGGCTTCCGTCTTCGCGTTGCTGCCTGCCGCGTTGTTCCTGATGCTGCTCTTCCTCATGGCGCAATTGCAAAGTTTCGGGCGCGTGGCGCTGGTGGTGGCGACCGTACCGCTCGGATTGATCGGCATCGTTCTCGCGCTCCTCGTCGCCAACCGCCCGCTTGGCTTCGTCGCGATTCTCGGCATCCTCGCGCTGGTCGGCATGATCGCGCGCAACGCCGTCATCCTGATCGATCAGATCGAGACAGAGCGCGCCGAGGGCCGCGACATTTGGACCGCTGTCGTCGAGGCGACCCTCTCGCGCTTCCGCCCCATCATGCTGACCGCAATCTCGACCGTGCTGGGGCTGATCCCGATCGCGCCGACCGTGTTCTGGGGTCCGATGGCCTTCGCCATCATGGGGGGACTGTTCGTCGCCACGCTATTGACACTTCTTGTGCTGCCGGTCTTCTACATCACGCTCTACCGCGCGAAGCAGCCTGAGCAGGAAGCGGTCGCAGCGTGAGGCGCCCCTTCCCGTCTCTCTCCGGGAGAAGGTTTCATCGCGTGTAGCGCGACGGATGAAGGGACTTAAGGCGCGGGGTCCGTTACAATCCGATCGATCGCAGCCACGGCCATGGCGGCAAAGGATGCGGGAACCACGGCGGGAAGGTGAAAAAGGTGGTGACGGCGAGCGTTGAGTTTGGCGTAAGCGTCGTCGCCAGTTTGACTGGGATCCGCGCGCCTTGCTTTATCGCCTCGATCGACCCGCCGCCGCCGCTCAAGTCGAATAGCGAGACAACATATTCCTGCTCGCCACCGCTGGTCTGTGTCACCCCAGCGGTGGCGAGAAGAGCGCTGGTTCCCCAGATCGAGCGGCAGAATTTGGCGACGCCGCCATAGGCGTCGTTCGGTTGGCCGTAGATGTTTTTCGCATCGCCGAGACTGGCGCTGCTGCCGGCCCAGCTCGTTCCGGATGGGACAGGAGGCTCGAAATATTGCAGTTCCACGTTCGGGTCCTCGCCGGCTGTATAAGCCAGCTGAACGCCCCCGGTCGGAGCGCCTGAGACCCCGCCAGCCTCAGCAATGGCGACCGATGTCACTCCGCCGGAGCCATACGAAGCCCCACCTCCGACGAGGGTCGGGGTCCCGGCTGAAACGTTGAACGCATAGAGGCCGAGCCCTTCTGAGAAGACCGCATTCGTTCCGTCGAAGTCGCACATGAGCAGGCTGTTCGTGTCGGGATTGTTGGGGCTGACGGTCGTAATGGCCACGTTGTCGAGGTTCGAGAGATTCGCGGTGTTCACGAACTGAAATGCGTTGTTGTAGACTGAGACCCCGCAGATGATCGCGTTGGAGCCGAAGAGCGTGACATCCGTGAGCGTGTCGAAATAGGTGAGGTAGATCTGCGGGTTCGCCAGATCGTTGATGTCGATGAGCGCGACCTGTCTGCCGTTTGCTTCCGCGGCCAGCACCCATCCCCCATAGAACGAGACGGCGCAGACGCCGCTGAAGGGAAGCCCGGCCGATCCTATCGACTGCGGTTTCGCGGGATTGGAGATGTCGTAGATCGTCACCGAGCCGCCGACGCAGTCGCCTACTGCGGCTAGACTGCCGGAGCAGTCAACCACCACGCCGCCGGATGAACAGGAGACGGCGACGGCGGTTGGAGCGCCCGTGGGAGCGTTGGAGAAGTCGACGACCCAAAATTGGCCTGGGGTAAATTCGGGCAGGCTCTCGTTGCTGCCAACAACGACGACGACATGCTCGGCCATGGGCCCCCGCCCCTTTCGTCCGGCGTTCCCCGGATAGGCATTCATACCTAGACGCCTGTCGGGGTTTTCCGCAAGGGTTATTCGATTGAAATCCGGAAATTCACGGGGGTAGAAAGACCGGAGTTCGAGGGGGAGACGGGCATGAAGACACTGAAAGTGGGCGAGATCACCATCACGAGCATCATCGAGCGCGACGGTCCCTGGCGGAAGCCCGAAAATATGTTCCCGGCTTACGATCCCGTGGTCGGGTGGCGGCGCTTGGCTGAACTCGACCCCATCGTGTTTGATCCCGCCAGCGGCCGCATGGTGATCACCTATCAGACGTTCGTCGTGCGCACACCCAAACATACCATCCTGATCGACACCTGCACTGGCGAGGACAAAGGCTATCCGGCCCCTTATGACTTCCCCAAGCAACCTTGGCTCGACAATCTCCACGCGGCGGGCTTGGGCGTGGAGGACATCACGCACGTCTTTTGCACGCATCTGCATTTCGACCATACTGGCTGGAACACGATGCTTCGCAACGGCCGGTGGACGCCGACGTTTCCGAAGGCGAAATACATCTTCCAAAAAGGCGAGTATGAGCGCTGGGAGGCGATCATCACGCGCGGCGAGCTGCCCGTGGGGCTCATGGCGGGAAAGCTGCCCGGGAATTCGTGGAGCTACAATTGCCGCCCGATCGTGGAAGCGGGACAGGCTCTGCTGGTCGACGACACGTTTCAGCTCGACGACAATTTCACGCTGATCCCGACGCCCGGTCACTCACCATGTCATTGCTGCGTCAGGATCCGCTCACAAGGCCAAGAGGCAGTCGTGACCGGCGATCTGATGCACCACGCGCTCCAATGCCGCGAGCCCGATTGGTCGACCATTTTCGACTTTGATCCTGTGCAGGCCGCGCAATCGCGGCGGCGCCTTTTGCGGCAGGTCGCCGACACCGCCACGCTGGTGCTGCCGACCCATTTCCCGAACCCGACCGTCGGCCGGGTCGCGGTGGACGGCGACCGGTTTAGCTATACGTTCGTGAGGTAGAGCGGGTCGCGTCTCTCCCTTCTGCCTCGGGGAGAAGGTAGCCGGCGTAGCCGGTCGGATGAGGGGCTCTCAGAAGTACCCGACCGTGCTGCCCAGGATGATCACCACGGCGAGCGCGAGCAGGCCGCCGACGATCGACACCATGACAATGTCGAGATAGCTCTCGCGATGGGTCGAGTTGCAGACCGCAAGCAGCGTCACCACGGCGCCGTTGTGCGGCAGGCTGTCCAGCGTGCCGGCGCCGATGACCGCCACGCGATGCAGAAGTCCTGGATCGATGCCCTGCTCATGGGCGATCTTGAGATAGGTCGCGCCCAAAGCGTCGAGCGCGATCGTCAAGCCCCCCGAGGCCGAGCCGGTCAATGAGGCCAGCACATTGGTGGCGACGGCCAGCGACACCAGCGGGCCGCCCTCGATGCCGAGCACCCAGTCGCGCACCATGCCAAACGCGGGGAGCGCGGCGACGACCGAGCCGAAGCCGACCAGACTGGCGACGCTCAAGCACCGGCAACACGGAGGCGTTGGCGCCCGCATCCATGCTGTCGCGCAAAGCCGGCAGGCGGCTAAAATTGGTCGCGATCAGGACGACAATGGCGACCGCGAGCGCCGTCACCACGGCCCAGACGCCGCCGACCGCGGCGAGCGAGGTCGAGCCCCATTCCTTTTGCGCAAGAAAGGACGCGTCCATGCGCGGCAGGACGAAGAGCGACATCAGGAGATTGACCCCGACGACGATGACGAGCGGCAGGGCCGCGAGAGCGATCGGCGGGCCTATGTCGCTCGGAGCCCCATGGATCGCTTCCGGCGGATCGAACGTGCTGGCGGTCGTGGCGCGCTCGCGCACCACAAGGTTCTCAGCCGCATTATCCTGCGGAACTTCCGCCCCATAGCCCTCACCCTTGGCGCGGGCGCTTCGCTCGGCCCGCCCGAGCCACCACATGCCAAAGCCGAACATCACGATCGCGGCGACGATTCCAAGACCGGGCGCGGCGAAGGGCGTGGTGCCGAAGAACGGCATCGGGATCGCGTTCTGAATTGCGGGCGTTCCCGGCAGAGCCGACATGGTGAAGGTCGTCGTGCCCAGCGCGATCGCCGCGGGCATGAAACGCCTCGGAATTGCCGCCGCACGGAACAATTGATGCGCCATCGGCGCGAGCACGAAGAAGGCGACGAACAGGCTTACACCGCCATAAGTGACGGCCGCGCCGGCTAGCACGACCGCGAGCACCGCTCGCTGAGGCCCCAGGCGCTGGGTCATATATTTGGCGATGGACGTTACCGAGCCCGAGTCCTCCATGAGCTTGCCGAACAGCGCGCCGAGGAGGAAAATCGGGAAGAATTGCATGACGAATTGCGCCGCGCTGCCCATGAAGGTTTGCGTCCAATGCGCGAGCAGCGGCTCGCCAGCCAAAGCGGCTGCAAGGATCGCGGCGGCCGGCGCAAGCAGGAGGATGCTCCAGGCGCGGTAGGCGAGCCAGATGAGCAGTCCGAGCGCGATGAGGATGCCGATGAGCCCCATGCCTCAGACCCCCTCGAGCAGGACGTCGATATCCAGGGTCGAGCGTTTTCCCAAATCCATCGCATGAGCGTCGAGAAACGCCTGCGCGGCCATTCTCCCCTCGTCGCGCAGGAACGAGAAGAACGACCATTCGGCGTTGAGCTTCGACGATGCCCCGAGCTCGTTCATGATGCTGTTTCTGACAACATGCACCCGCATCTCGGTCCAGAGCCTGCCCTCGCCGTCGCCGGGATCGGCGACCTTGCGCAGAAGCGCCATCATTCTCAGCTCCTTCAGGACCACGGCGTTGAATGACACCTCGTTCAGGCGGTTCAGGATCTCGGACGCGCTGCGCGGGACGCCCGGCCGCTCGATCGGATTGATGGGAACGAGAATCGTGTCCTGCGATTTGCACTCGCGGATGAGCGGGGTCAGCGTCGGATTGCCGGAGTAGCCGCCATCCCAATACGCCTCGCCATCGATCTCGACCGCCTGAAACATCGTCGGCAGGCAGGCCGAGGCGAGCAGGACGTCGGGCGTCACGGCGTCGTTCTTGAACACTTTGCCCCGTCCTGTGCGCACATTGGTCGCGGTGATGAACAGATGGATCGGCGACTGCGCCAAGACGTCAAAATCGATGATTTCGGCGAGGATCTCGCGCAGCGGGTTCTTGCCCATGGGATTCATGGTGTAGGGCGACACCAAGCGCGACATGAGGTCCATCGCGACATAGATCGGCGAGGAATCGAGCGTCCAGCGGCCGAGCAGCACGTCGAGCGGTCCGCGCTGGAACGGACTGAAGCGGGCGGCGTCCGAGACGCGCCGCCAGAACGCCCCAAGCGCTTCGCGCGCGCCGGCGGCGCCTCCTACCTTATGGCCGTAGGCCATCACCGCGGCGTTCATCGCGCCCGCCGAAGTGCCGGAAACGCCGTCGATCTTAAGCCATGGCTCCTCGAGCAGTCGATCAAGCACGCCCCAGGTGAAGGCGCCGTGAGACCCCCCGCCCTGGAGTGCGAGATCGATCAGAACGGGACTGCGGCGTAATGGGCTCGGCTGCTTCAGTCGGCATCTCGTGAACCTCGAACGTTGGGCCGCCTCAAGCGAAGCACTCCCCTTGCGACGAAGCCAAGGCGCCGGCGCGCCTGGACGCCAATACGCAATGCGCGAGGATCAAGAGGTGAGCTTAGCTATTGATTTTAGCGGCGCCGAGACCTTCGCGGAGCCAAATCGAAGCCCAACCCCTGTTTTTGAGGATAGACTGGGAGCCGCCGAGGCGTAAAGAGTTCCGGGCTCCAGCGCAAATTGGACGGACGATGACCGACCCAGATAGCTTTCTAGACCCGGAGCCGGAGCCGGAAGCGGAGATCGAACCCGTTCCGCAGCCGTTCATTTCGAGGGGCACTCTGTTCCGCAATTTGCCTTATATCGCGGCGCTGGCGCTCGCCATATTCGGCGTGGCCTATAGCAGTTTCTCCGGGCACGCGATCAACGGCTATTGGGAATTCCTGGCGGTCGCCACGGGGCTTGTCTGCGTCGCCACAGGATGGCCCAACGCGCCCGATCGTCAGACGCGGTTCAAGCTTATTTGGACGCAGGTCGCGCACTGGGTGACGATCCTGGTGGCGATGAATCTCGTGCTCCTGCAGGGCGTTCAACAAGTGTTGCCGATTCAGGCCACCGGCCTGGTGCTGATGTTGTTGCTCGGAGCGGGCACCGTTCTTGCCGGAATCCATCTGGTCTCGCTCAGAATCGCTTTTCTCGGAGTCGCCATGCTGATGTCCATTCCGGCCATGACATGGTTCAAGCAGGCTTCGCTGTTGTTGCTCCTGGCCGGCGTCGCGATCGCGGGCCTCGCCATCGCCTTTTGGCCGCGAGGCAAGAAAGCGACGGCCTGACCGGCCGAGCCTCGTACGTTCGGCATGGCGCCGGCCTGAATGCGGGCGGTCGCCGCAAATGCCGGCGCCGACTTACTCCGCCGCCCGTCTTCCGCCCTTCGCCTTCCGCGCCAGCACCGGCTTGAGATATTGCCCAGTGTAGCTCCTGGGATTGCGTGCGATCTGCTCGGGCGTGCCTTCGGCCACCACCTCCCCGCCCCGTCACCGCCCTGCGGTGCCATGTCAACGATCCAGAAGCGCCGCGGCAGTTAGCCGCGCGCCTTGCATCCCGAGGCCACCGAACCCTACCCCGCGGCTCGCTCTGAGCGAATCTCGCGCACGCCGCGACCGAGCTTGCGTCTGAGGAGGTTGCGCAGCGTCACACCATCGGCATAACCAACGGCAGCGGCGATCTTCTTCACGTTATCACTGGAAGTTCGCAGCATATGCACGGCGCGTTCGACGCGTAGATCCTGGAAGTATGAGAGCGGGCTTTTGCCAAGCACGTCATGGATGCGACGCGCCAGCGTCCTCTTGCTCGCCCCGATTGCGTGCGCGGCCTCATCAAGCGCGAAGCCATCTCCTAGGTGGCCGCGCGCCCAGCCCTCAAATCGCTGCACGATCGGATCGGCGTGCGCGAGATGATCGCTCATCGCGTAAGCCGACTGACTTGGTCGCGAGTCGACGATCAGGTGACGCGCAGTCGTCGCGGCCAGAAGCGGGCTCGCCCGGCGGATCAGCCACAGCGCCATGTCCATGTGGCTGAGCGCGGCGCCGGCGGTCAGCATTCGGCCCGAGCGAACGAGCATTCGCCGGTCATCGAGCCGAACGCGCGGATAGCGCTGGCGGAAATATGGCGCGAGCCACCAGGTGGTCGTTGCGGTCTCGCCATTGAGCACGCCGGATTCGGCGGCGACGAAGGTGCCGATGCATGCCGCTGCGACGTGCGCGCCCTGGTCGGCCCATTGTCGCAAAACGCGCGCGGCGGCGCGCGTCTCCGGCGCCGCGAGCGCCGCGGCTAAAGGCTCCGGCGCCCTTGCGCCGATTGCAGGGACAACCACCCAATCGGGCGCCTTGCGGACATGGGCCGGCGAGACCGGTATCGTGAAGCCCTGCGCGGTGCGAATTTGGCGGCGCACGCCGACCACGCTCACGTCAAACACAGCAGAGGTAAGCCCCTGGGCGAGGGCGAGTTCGTTGGCCGTTGCGAAGGCGTCGAGCACCGCGGCCAGGCCGGTGTCGAACGCGCCATTGAGCGCAAGGACGTCGATCCTCATGGCGTAATCAATATCAAAGATGTCGTTCTTGACAATGGGCCGAGTACGCTGCCGCAACTAAGGGTAGCCGGCGCATCGCTCCCCCTGCGAGCGCTATGAGGAGAACGGAAATGGTCAAGCTCGCTTTTTTCGCCCGCTTCGAAGCCAAACCTGGCAAGGAAGAGGCGGTAGCGACGTTTCTCGAAACGGCCCTCGACATGGCGAGGAAGGAACCCAGCACGATCAACTGGTACGCGCTCAGGCTTTCACCCACCACGTTCGGCGTGTTCGACACCTTCAACGATGAAGATGGACGCCAGCGGCACCTCAACGGCCCGATCGGACAGGCGCTGATCGCCAAGGCGCCGGAATTGTTTTCCTCGCCACCCTCGATCGAGCCGGTCCAGGTGCTTGGATCGAAGACTGCGGCTTAGAGGCCGGCGCTGGGGGCGGCTGCGTACCTGGCCGCCCCGTCCCTCACTCCGCCGCCCGCCGCCCGCCCTTCGCCTTCCGCGCCAGCACCGGCTTGAGATACTGCCCGGTATAGCTCCTGGGATTGCGGGCGATCTGCTCGGGCGTGCCTTCGGCGACCACCTCCCCGCCCCCGTCGCCGCCCTCCGGTCCCATGTCGACGATCCAGTCTGCCGTCTTCACCACCTCCAGATTGTGCTCGATGACGATCATCGTGTTGCCCTGGTCGACCAGCTCATGGAGCACGTCTAGCAATTGCGCCACGTCGTGGAAGTGAAGGCCGGTGGTCGGCTCATCGAGGATGTAGAGGGTACGGCCGGTCGAGCGGCGCGACAGCTCCTTGGCGAGCTTGACGCGCTGCGCCTCGCCGCCTGACAGCGTCGTCGCCTGCTGCCCGACCTTGACATAGCTTAAGCCCACCCGCTTCAAGGTCTCCATCTTGTCGCGGATCGACGGCACCGCCTTGAACAATTCCGCCGCCTCCTCGACGGTCATGTCGAGAACGTCGGCGATCGACTTGTCCTTGTAGCGCACCTCGAGCGTCTCGCGGTCGTAGCGCTTGCCCTTGCACACATCGCAGGTGACGTAGACGTCGGGCAGGAAGTGCATCTCGATCTTGATCACGCCGTCGCCCTGGCAGGCTTCGCACCGCCCGCCCTTGACGTTGAACGAGAAGCGCCCCGGCAGATAGCCGCGCGCCTTGGCCTCCGGGAGCCCGGCGAACCAGTCGCGGATCGGCGTGAAGGCGCCGGTGTAGGTGGCCGGGTTCGAACGCGGGGTGCGGCCGATCGGCGACTGGTCGATGTCGATCACCTTGTCGATCTCGCTTAAGCCCTCGATGCGCTCGTGTGGCGCTGGCGGCTCGTTTGCGCCGTTGAGCGCCCGCGCTGCGGCTTTGTAGAGCGTATCGATAACCAGCGTCGATTTGCCGCCGCCGGAGACGCCGGTGACGCAGGTGAAGAGCCCGAGCGGAATGGTCGCCGTGACGTTTTTGAGGTTGTTGCCGCGCGCCCCGACGATTATAAGTTCGCGGCCCGGGTCGGCGGCACGGCGCCTGGCCGGGATCGCGACCGTCCGCTCGCCGGAAAGATAGTGGCCGGTCAGCGAGTTGGGATCGGCGGCGATGTCGGCCGGCGTTCCCTCGGCCACGATCTCGCCCCCGTGCACGCCGGCGCCGGGGCCGACGTCGACGACATAGTCGGCCGCCCAGATCGCATCCTCGTCGTGCTCGACGACGATCACCGTATTGCCCAAGCCCCGGAGGCGCCTGAGCGTATCGAGGAGCCGCGCATTGTCGCGTTGGTGGAGGCCGATCGACGGCTCGTCGAGCACATAGAGCACGCCGGTGAGGCCTGAGCCGATCTGCGAAGCGAGCCGGATGCGCTGGCTCTCGCCGCCCGACAGCGTGCCGGACGAACGCGCGAGCGTGAGATAATCGAGCCCGACGTCGCGCAGGAAGGTGAGCCGGTCGATGATCTCCTTCAAAATTCGCTGGGCGATCTCGTTGCGCTTGGCGTCGAGCTTCGCCGGCAGGCCCTTGGCCCAATCGATCGCCGCGCTGACGGAGAGCAGGCTAACCTCGCCGATGTGCTGGCCGTCGATCTTGACCGCCAGCGCCTCCGGCTTGAGGCGAAAGCCGTGGCAGGCCTCGCACGGCGTCGCGGTCATGTAGCGCTGGATCTCCTCGCGCGACCACTCGCTTTCGGTTTCTTTGTAGCGGCGCTCGAGATTGGCGACCACGCCCTCGAACGGCTTGTTCACTTCATAGGCGCGCAGGCCGTCGTCATAGGCGAAGCGGATCTCGTCCGTACCCGAGCCATGCAGGATCACCCGCCGCGCTTCCTCCGGAAGTTCGCTCCACGGCTTGTCGAGCCGGAACTTGTATCGCCGCCCGAGCGCCTCGAGCGTCTGCAGGTAATAGGGCGAACTCGTTTTCGCCCAGGGCGCGATCGCTCCCTGGCGCAACGTGAGCTTCGGATGGGGGACGACCAGTGAATCGTCGACCCTAAGCTCCGAGCCCAAGCCGCCGCAGACCGGGCACGCGCCAAACGGATTGTTGAACGAGAACAGCCTGGGCTCGATCTCGGGGATGGTGAAGCCCGAGACTGGACAGGCGAACTTGGACGAGAACAGGATGCGCCTCGGCTCGCTCTCGCCCTCGGACTTGTCCGCGAACTCGGCGACCGCGAGGCCGTCGGCGAGATCGAGCGCCGTCTCGAAGCTCTCCGCCAAGCGCGCCGCCATATCCGGGCGCACCACGATGCGGTCGACCACCACCTCGATGTCGTGCTTGAACTTCTTGTCGAGCGCCGGCGCGTCGGCGATCTCGTAGAACTGGCCGTCGATCTTCAACCGCTGGAAGCCGCGCTTCATATAGTCGGCGATTTCCTTGCGGTACTCGCCCTTCCTGCCGCGCACGACTGGCGCGAGCAGATAGAGACGGGTCCGCTCCGGCAAAGCCAGGACGCGGTCGACCATCTGGCTCACCGTCTGGCTCTCGATCGGGAGACCCGTGGCGGGCGAATACGGAATGCCGACCCGCGCCCAGAGCAGGCGCATATAGTCGTGGATTTCGGTCACGGTGCCCACGGTCGAGCGTGGGTTCTTGGACGTCGTCTTCTGCTCGATCGCGATCGCCGGCGACAGGCCATCGATCTGATCGACGTCCGGCTTCTGCATCATTTCGAGGAACTGGCGGGCATAGGCCGAGAGCGACTCGACATAGCGGCGCTGACCCTCGGCGTAGATGGTGTCGAAGGCGAGCGAGGACTTGCCCGAGCCAGATAGGCCCGTGAACACGACCAGCTTGTCGCGCGGGATGGTGAGATCGACGTTCTTGAGGTTGTGCTCGCGCGCGCCACGGACCACGATGGCCCGGCCGCCGAACAGGGCTTCGACGCGCTCAGCCTCGACGGGCTCGGCGGCTTTGGAGGCCCGAAGCGGGCGCGCTTCTGATCGGGGTCCGGCCATAGCGGTTCCTGGAGGCGGCTCTTTCCTTAACGGTAACGCTCGGTCGCATGCGAATCACGCTTGCGCGGGCCGCGACGTGATGCTAGAACAAAAGCAGAACACGGGCAAAGGGGCTTCTTCCAGCACCGGAGCCCGCGGGTTAAGGTTAATGTAGTCATAAGGCAGCCGCTTCCCAAGCGTTGGGTGCGGCGAGATGTGGATAAGCGTGAGCCGGCGGGTTTCGGGCGCCCAAGCGTCCGCCGCATTCGGCTAAGGATGTCGGGCGTTGTAGCCGCGCTCGGTGAGCGCGGCGACAAGGCGGCGGCGAGGAGAGGATCATGGCGGGCAGCGTCAACAAAGTCATTCTGGTCGGCAATCTTGGCAAGGATCCGGAGGTCCGGCGGCTCAATTCCGGCGACCAGGTCGTGAATTTCACCCTCGCCACCTCCGAGAACTGGCGCGACAAGAATTCAGGCGAGCGCAAGGAAAAGACTGAGTGGCATAACGTTGTGATTTTCAACGAAAATCTCGGCAAGGTGGTCGAGCAGTACTGCAAGAAGGGCTCGAAGGTCTATGTCGAGGGCCAGTTGCAGACCCGCAAGTGGCAGGACAAGGACGGCAACGATCGCTATACGACCGAGGTCGTGCTGCAGCGCTTCCGCGGCGAGCTGACCCTGCTCGACTCGCGCGGCGGAGGCGAGATCGCGACAGCTTCCCGGAAGAGGGTGGAGGCCGCTGCGTCCAGCTTCAACCGCGCCGCGGCCAGCGACCGCCGCCCTGCTCTCCCCGCAGGCGGCGGGGGCGAGATCGACGACGACATTCCGTTCTAAGCGCCTCTCCCTCATGCTGAGCTTGTCGAAGCATGGGAGAGAGGGGTCGGGGACCGGCTGCCCGCTGACGGGGTGAAGGAAGTAACCTGTGCCCGTGTTCGTCGTTCTCCTGCGCGCCGTTAACGTCGCGGGCACGGGCAAACTGCCGATGAGCGACCTCAAGCGGCTGTGCGAGAAAGCCGGATTCCAGAACGTCCGAACCTATATCGCGAGTGGCAACGTCGTGGCCGGGCGAGACGGATCGGAGATGCAAGCCAAGGCCGCGCTTGAGGCTGAACTTAGGGCTTACGCGGGGAAGCGGGTCGGCGTGATCATCCGGACGGCGACCGAAATGGCCAAGGTTGTCGCCTTGAACCCCTTCCCGGACAGGGCCGTCAACCGAACGGTAGCGATCTTTCTCGACCACCCGCCGCCGCCGGACGCATTGAAGGATATCAAGGGCCAAGCAAACGAGGAGATTCGGCTCGGCGCGCGTGAGATCTATGTCCACTATCCGGACGGGATCGGCCGCTCCAAGCTGCGCATCCCCGCGGCTGGCGACGGGACCGCCCGCAACATGAACACGGTCTCGAAGCTTGCCGCGATGGCGGCGGAGTGAGGAGCCCGCCCGTGCGACGGGCCGCGACCTGGGCGAGAGCGATTAGCGTATGTGGATCGTCATCGCGAGGAGCGCAGCGACGTGCTATCCAGGAATTGTCGAGCGCCTTGCATCCCCTGGATCGCTTCGCTCGCGCTCGCGATAACGGCAGCGGTTCGGCTCATCATACAGCTTAGAACGCGAGAACAGTAGAGACCTCGATCCGCTTTTTCAACGCAGGATGCAGGCCTGCGACCACCGTTCCTTTAGCACCGCCTCAGAGAACCTTGCCCTCAAGTCGACTTCCGCTCCCGCGCCGGCTTTGCCTTCTTCGCCGGGGCTTGCGCCTCGGAGCCGCCCTTGGCCTTCACCAGTGCGGCATGATCCCTCACCGTCTGCTCGGCATAGGCCATGGCGAAGGACGCAAGCGCGTCGTCGAACGTCTCGTTCCTTCCCATGTAGCCGGCGATGACGGCCGATTCGCCGGTTCGGGCGTGGGAGCGGGCGAGCGTCCGGCCGCACAAGCGGGCGTATTCCGACAGGGCCTCCTGCTCGGCGAGTTGGCTCACTCCGCCGAGCCGGCGGTTCTTGAGGATGCGGACGTAGAAATCGATCCCCAAGGGCTCGTCCGAGGTCCAGCCGAGAAAAATATCGCTCGCGGCCTGCATCATCCGCTGCCCCTCGACCACGCGCCTGCCTTGCGGGCCTTGGTAGGCGAGGGTTTCCGACAGCCGCTCGAGGACCGAGTGTTGCGCCTGCTTGACTTGCAGGAAGAGCGGTTCGTTGTCGCCGCTAATGAAGAGCCCCACGACGCAGATCGTGCCGACCGAGCCGACGCCCACCGCTTTGAAAGCAACGTCCGTCAATCGATAACGGTCGAGAAGGACCGTCCGATCGGGAGTCAGCGTTTCGCGGTAATGCGTGAACCCTCGAGCAAAGTCGATCTTGCGGCCCCCAAGCGTATGAGGGTCGATGTGGAAGATCGTCGGCTTTTTATCGGCGATTTTGGGTTCGCCACCGGTGACGAGATGGGGAAAGTTGTCGTCCTTGTCGAGACCGCGATGCTGAGCGTGTCGGATTACCGTTGAAAGGCCGCGGCGCAGCTCGGGGCTCTCGATTTGCTTGAGCTCGTGTTCGAGATCGATCCGGCTGTGCCAGATCTCCAGCGGAGAAATGTCCATGAGCGTGAACATGTGTTCGCGATAAGCGGTCACGGTGCTCGCAGCGAAAGTGCGCGCCCGCTTGTCCGACATGTTGGCGGCCTTGGCCGCGACGGCGACGCTGGCCGCCAGGCGCTTGATGTCGACGGTGAAATCGACGCCGGGCAGCGTCTCGTCGAAATCGTTGATGTCGAAGAGGATGTTGTCTTCGGGCGAATTGAACGCGCCGAAGTTCATCAGATGACAATCGCCGCAGGCTTGCACAGGAGCCCCTGCGAGCGGCTGATGCGCGAGATCGGTCGCCATGACCGCCGCCGCGCCGCGAAGGAACCCGAACGGGTCCGCGGTCATGAGCTTGTAACGTAGGGGCAAGAGTTCGGCGATCCGCTCGGGGTCGGATTCCGCAAGAATTCGCTACGGCGTCCCGGTCCCGGGGGCCATGCAATTCCGCATGGGCTTCACGCGGGACGCGCGCTCGCAGCTCTTGGCCGTGCTCGTATCGGTCCGCACGACTCTTCAATGCAGCAGTCATGGCGAAGATCCTTGAAGGAGATGCGGGCTCCGGCGCAAACTGGAGGGGTCGAACCGCTCGCCAACGGTCTAACCTGGACGCCCAATATTACGCCATCAATCGCGCGGAGTCGCCAACTCCGCCATGCGTTGCGCCGGTTTCGGACGTCAAGCGCCGGGCGTCCGAAACCCTCGGGCTCGAGATCCGGCTCGTCGAGCCCCTCAGCGAGCGAGGGCGGCACTCACCGAAAACAGCGCAATGTCCCATCGGGCATACGCGTGGCTGGATGGCCGGTTCGTCTCAAGCACCATTCCTGATTTTGACCGCCCCATACGCAGTAGCCCCATGCGTTGCGATGTCGGTTCGGACCGCAGCCTCCCAACGCAAACGCGGGGGTAATCGCCGATGATAGGGTAGCCGAAACAATCACAATTCCGAGTAGCTTAACCGACAGCTTTTTCATGGGCGTCTCCCTAGTCTCACACAACGAGAGTGAAGGAGAATACTTCATAGCGCAACATTCCTTGCTGACTTTTAAACGGAGAGGATAAAGCCTAGCGTCTCGCTCCGGGCGCGACTGAAGCCGGGGTAAATTGGAGCTCCACATGCCCCTCGCGGCCGAAATCGCGCTCAAGACTATCGACGGCGAGGCGCGCACGCTCAACGATTTCGCGGGCCAGGCGCTGCTCATCGTCAATGTCGCGAGCCAATGCGGCTTCACCCCGCAATACGCCGGCCTCGAAGCGTTGCACCGGCGCTTTCGCGAACGCGGCTTCGCCGTGCTCGGCTTCCCTTGCGACCAGTTCGGCCATCAGGAGCCGGGCGATGAGGCCGCGATCAAGAATTTCTGCACCGACAAGTACGACGTGACTTTCCCAATGTTCGCCAAGATCGAGGTCAACGGCGCCAACGCCCATCCGCTGTTCCAGGCGCTGAAGCTGGAGGCCCCTGGCCTCCTAGGCACGCAAGCGATCAAGTGGAATTTCACCAAGTTCCTGGTCGACAGGCAGTTTCGTGTCGTGCGCCGCTACGCGCCGAACGATAAGCCGGAGAAGCTCTCGGGCGACATCGCTGCAACGCTCGGCCAAGATCCGGGGTGACGTCCGTAATTCAAGTCTATCGCGCATCTCGGGCTGGGGTCGAAGGTCTCGCGCTTGCGGCGCGACGAGCTTGCGCGTCGAGAGGTCGACTGCGACCAGGTCATCGGGCGTTTTCGCCGCATCGCCGTCTGGGGATATTCGATGCGCAATTGCTTCTGATGAGCAAGAACCAGCGCGCCCGCGAATTTTTTCGCGCGCGTCAGCGCGGCCTTGAGAAAATCCAATTGTGAGTTCCCCAAGTCCTTGGACGCAATAACGCCTGGGTCCTCGAGCACGTTGGAATAGAGGGCAATAATCCGCAACAACGGCGCCGTAGGCTCGACACCCCGCATTTGCGAGCCGACCTTACGCAGACGGCGCTCGGGACGGGGCGGGGCCGATTAACCGTCGATTTGATGTAAGTTTGCCGAAATTATTCCACACGTGATAATTGTCCATATCAGTGGGGTGATAACAGTGGATTGATGCAATGAGCAAAATGTTTATGTGTGTGGTATGCGCAGCGGCGACGATCCTGGCGGCTCCGGCGGCGTCGGCGGCCACGGCCATCATCGATGGCATAACGGTCAGTGACTATGGCCGCGTCAACCCGGCCGCGCCCGACTTCGCGCAGCCCGGCGTTGGGACCGGCACGGCGCAGATCCAGATTGGCCAGGTCAGCGGGCCGGCGAATTCCACCTGAACTCAGCAATCCGGCTGGGACCCCTACGGCCTCAGCGACACGGCCCACCCCTGGTGGAATATCGAGGGCGGGCAGGTGACGTTCAACGGGTCGAACGACGCTTTGACCATCGTTTGGGGCTCGCCGAACGATAACAATCCGGCCGCGACCAACACCGTATCATTCTACACCGGCGCGAACGGGACGGGCTCGCTCATCGGCCAGGTGCTCGCCTCGGACCTCTATTCGGACTTCAGCGGCATCAACAATACGCAGGACCCCGGTTACCTCATCTCTTTCCATGACGCCGCAGAATTTCGGCAGCGTCGTGTTCACGACTGGATCGAGCGACTTCGAGTTCGCCGCCGTCCCCGAGCCGTCGACCTGGGCGATGCTGGGCGTAGGCTTTGTAGGCCTCGCCGGGCTCGCCGGGCGAATTCCGTGCGCGCTTGCGCCTGGCGCCGGCGCTCGGCTGAGCCCGCAACCCGAGCGGACCGGCCGCAGTTCGCGGACTCGTCCGACCAGCGCCAAGGCCATTGGATCCAGTCCCTCGTCCTCCCGGACCGGGGGCTTTTCCGCTTGCGTCAATACGCCGAAATCTACAATTGCCGTCTCGCGGTAGAAACCTCAAAGAGAACCTGTCCGTAAGGCGGGCCATTCGTTCGGGCCGCATCCAGGCGTCAGTCGATGTCAAACTCGAGTTTGATATGGCGCGCTTCGCCGTCGCGGCGTTCCCGTCGTTCATGACGCGCCTCCTCGTGATGATGCTCATGAGGCTCCTCCGGAAATTCGTGCGGCGGATGATGCAAGTTCGGATCGAGCCAGTAAGTCAGACCGCCGACAACGAGCCCATTCGCCAGAACGACAAGGGTGATCGTCACTTCCCCCGCGAGGTGCAGCTCCGCTGCGCTGAAGTCTTGCCCGCCAATCATTCGAGGATGGATCACGCGGTGACCGCGCGGCCCTAGGCTGAACGAACCGCCGCCGGGGTTGTCGAGTTTTATCGCCCAGCCGCGGCTCGATAGAAACGCGGACAGGACCGGACGCACCTCGATTTCGGCGGTTGTCGCGAAGGGATTGCGGGCGTGGATTTGCCGTCCCTCGAACGCCTCTTCAAGCGCCTTGCGTCCGCCCCCGCCCGGCACGGGTATCAGCGCGCGCAGCGCGAGGTTGTTGTCGCATGGGACGAGGCGCCAGAGCGGCGTCGGCCCCACGGCGGCGGGAATGCCGCTCGCAGCGTCGTTGTTGGCGCGGTCACCCGGGACGGTCGCGCTCATGAACATAAGCTCGTGTCCCGGCGTCTCCGGGCGCCATTCTAACGGACCCGCGACGACAGCGCCCCCGGCCGGCAGGCTCGGGACGACGATCGAGGCGGTCGTCATCGGCCTGAAGTCGTCCGGCCAAACGAGTCCTGCCGATGGCTCACAGTGCCAGCCGCTTACGACGACGTTGGCGGCGGTGATCGAACCGCGATTCTTGACCCGCGCATAGGCGTAGTTGCGGCGCCCTACGATCGGAGTCTGATGTTCGAGATGTCCGTCCGGATGATGACGGTTCCAGACGTCCGTCGTCTCCCAGAACCGCTGCAGATAGGGGTACTGGTTGGCGGGACCGTAGGTGTATTCGCCATGGCGTCCGTCGTCGATGTAGACGTCGATCGGCGGCGGGGCGCCCACGTTGTTGTTCGGCGTAGGCGTCCCGGGCGGCTGATACAAACCCTGCTTTTCGAACGCCCATCGGATGACTTTCCAATAGCAGCCGCCGATCTGGTCTTTGGCCGTCCAGTCGCCCTGTTCGGCAGCCATCAAGAAGCCGGCGTAGACGGCGGCGTTCGGCGGATTCGTCGGCTGCGTCAAACCGCCGATCGTCCGCAGAATGAGGTAGGCGACATAATGTCCCGCGAAGGTCCGCATCGCCAATTCCGTCGAATCGCCGCCGATGGCCCGATAGAGACGGAAATGGGTCGTGCATAGGATCTGTTCGTTGTTGTAGCCGCCGGAATCGTACAGGCCGGAAAATGGGTTGAGCGCGATGAGCCCCTCCCAGCCCCATCCGGCGGCCGGAGTTCGGTCCTGCCTCCGTTGGACGAGCCAATACATCCACGGGAAGCTTTCGAACCGGTCCGCGGCCTTGGAGTCAGGGTCGTTCAGAACCGCGGCCACGGTGTCGCCGGCGCTGTGCGAGAACCCGAAATTCGGGCCGTTGACATGATTGTAGAGCGTGCCGTGGCCGGCGAGCTCGTGGAGAACGACTCGCTGGTCGCACGCGATCCCAAGCGGCTGGGCCGTGTTCGTGAGGTCGGCCAGACCGAAGGTCGTTTGCAGGATGCCGAACGCGCCGTTGCCTAGGCAGTGGGCGTTGGCGATCCCGCCGTCGCCCGCGTGATCGACCACGGTTGGGAAGATCGTGCCGCCGAAATATACGTTGAGGTCGAAACCGAAATTCTTAACGAGGCGGAAGAAACTGTCGGCGTGGTAGTAGGCGTTGGCGGCCGCGAAATTCCAGGTGCGCGCGTTGAAGTCGAAATCCGTTCCGACCGGCTCGACGGGTGCAGGGATAGGCGGGGGCTCGACGTCCTGGAGCTGAATAAGGTTGCCGATAAGCGCGTAGTCGCCGCCCGCTGGGGGATCGAGCTTCTTGAGAAGAACGGCGGACCGCAACGGATTGAGAGCCGCATCCGTGGCGCTGGGCAGCGGTCCGCCCGCGGTGGTCGATGGATCCTGCTTGAATACAAGACCGTCGACGCCTGCGATGAGCGCGCGCAGCATAAGAACGCTCGAAGACTTCGATTCGATGAGCGCGACCCAATGCAGGTTTGGGATGTTCGGCACGCCGAGCACGAAATAGACGGCCGCCACCACATAATGCCTGCCGTTCTCGATGTCCGGCGGGACCGGCGGCAGGGGAGGGTTCTCATGCTGGTGGCGATGGACGTGCGCGCCCCCCGGTCGTGCAGGTTCGGCGGTCACCTCCTCGGGGTCGCGAACGCGCTTGTCGTCTTCATAGCGGTAAACGTAGAGCCGCCGGCGCTCGATCTTGAGCGAAGCGCGATCGAAAGCCTTGTCCTTCGCCGTCAGTCCTAGGCTCGAGGCCAACTGCCCCTCGTCCAACGCCAAAAGACGACTGACCTCGGCCCGCGACGGCTTCCGGACATTCACGTCGTCATGCGCCGTCGACTGGGCGCTCACGATCCTCAAAGGGTTTGCCTTCATCGTGACCGCTACGCCCGCCTCCCAGACAGGCAGACCCAGGCACGCCTGGCTGAAGGTGACCGTGGTCGTGTCGAATTGAGTTTTTTCCGACCACAGGCGGAAGTCGGGCGCTTCGTCTGTCGGCTCGCGCCGAAGGGCGAGCGAAAGATGGCTAAGCTCGCTCTCCGAGAGTCCAAGCAAGCCCGAAAACCGTTGCAGATAGGCGTCGGCCGCGAGCTGCGGTGTGCGGGCTTCGGGGCGATAGGGCTGTTCGAAATGAAGGACGCTACGGACCCGACCTTGATTGTCGCGATCGATGTGAGCCTGCGCAGAAACATCAAATTCCTGTGGCATGAAACGCTTCCTCGGCAATATTTCTCTGTTTAACAGGCGAACTGTACGTCAACCTCGACCAGAGCACAGTGATGGAGGTCACATCTGCGGCGACCAATCTTTTCCGATGACGTGCGGCCTTCTCGCAGGAGACCATTTTCCGCATCCTCTCCGGGCATCCCCTTCTCCCTCCAGACCGAGGCGCCAGTCTGACTTTCCTCGGTTGGAGCTATTGGTCCTCCGCCTAATCACGACAGGCGCTGCGCGCGACCCACAATGCCCGCTTGACGTGTGCGCCGTGAGAAGGCGGCGCGTTCCAGTGGGTGCAAGCCCCACCCGGCAAACGCTCCAGCCGGAAGCAACCGGAGCAGTCATGGAGGTGACGAAATGGCTGAAGCCTTCGGTGTAGCTGGTCACGTATAGGTGACCGCGCGAGTGTGCGGGCCGCAACGCGAGTGAACGCCGAGCAAACCTCGAAAAGGACGATGTGCAGGCCGACCCGACAACGTTATCGGGGAAGGCTGATACGGCTGGGTGAGATGAGCGACGACGACGCCCAGCCGCTGCACCGGGGTAGTGGCGGCAGCACGTACACAAGGAAAGCGTACGCAACACGGGAGGCCCCATGGCGTGGTCAAGGGTGATCAACCGGACGCCCGTGAGGGAGAGGCCGGGCGCTATGGGGTGGCGGAGAGGTTCGTAGTACCGCTGAAGCCGGGTAACGCCGGGGGAGGGAAGGGGCCTCAGTTCAAGGCAGACGCAAGACGCGGTGAAGGACCTGGAGATTGGGCAACCTATCAACTCCGGACAGCGTTCAGAAACTGCAGACGGCGTTGCACGCGAAAGCGAAGGCAGAACCCGGCTACCGCTTCTACGCCCTCTACGACAAGATCAGCCGCGAGGACATTCTGGCGCACGCCTATGCTCAGTGCCGCTCCAACAAGGGCGCGCCGGGCGTGGACCGTCAGGACTTCGAGGCCGTCGAGGCGTACGGGGTCGAGCGATGGCTGGGCGAACTGGCGCTTGCGCTCAGGCAGGAGACTTACCGACCGGACCCTATCAGACGCGTGTACATACCGAAGGCCAACGGCAAGTTCAGGCCGCTGGGCATCTCAACCTTGCGGGATCGGATCTGCATGACGGCAGCGATGCTGGTGCTGGAGCCGATCTTTGAAGCCGACCTTCCACCGGAACTTTACGCCTACCGTCCTGGGCGAAACGCCCAACAGGCGGTGGTCGCGGCGGGAGAGCTGCTGTTTCGCGGCCATCCGGAAGTGGTGGACGCCGACCTCGCGGACTACTTCGGGAGCATTCCCCATGCCGAGCTTTTGAAGTCGGTAGCGCGTCGGATCGTCGATCGACGCGTGCTGCATCTGATCAGGATGTGGCTGGACTGCCCCGTGGAAGAAACCGATGATCGGGGTGGGAAGACGCGCATGACTGAAGCGCGGGACAAGCGGCGCGGCATTCCGCAGGGCTCGCCGATCTCACCCTTGCTGGCGAACATTTACATGCGCCGGTTCGTGCTGGGATGGAAGATGTTCGGGCTCGAGCGAACGCTGGGCACGCGGCTCGTGACCTACGCCGACGACCTCGTGATCCTGTGCAGAAGGGGCAAGGCCGAAGCGGCCTGGCAAAGCCTGCGCGAGATCATGGGCAAGCTGAAGCTGACGGTGAACGAGGAGAAGACACGGATCTGCAAAGTGCCGGGAGGAGAGTTCGATTTCCTGGGATACACGTTCGGGCGAATGTTTTCGGCGAGGACCGGCGAGGCCCGCATCGGCTACCGGCCGTCAAAGAAAAGCATTGAGCGCGTGGTCGAGAAAGTCCACGCGCTGACCGACCGAGCGGGAACATGGCAAGAGACCACAACGCTGGTGGGCAAAGTGAACCGCACGTTGCGCGGATGGGCGAACTACTTCCAAGTAGGAACCATCAGCAAGGCGTATCGGGCGCTCGACGCTTACACAGCGGTGCGGTTGCGCCGGTGGTTGCGCTCCAAGCACAAAGTCAGGCGACGAGGGGGCGGGAGCTATCCACTCTCGCACCTCTACGGGCACTTCGGGCTCGTACGCCTGAGCCGGCTTGGACACGACGTGCCGTGGACGAAGGCGTGAGGTCTTGTCCGAGAGCCGGATGCGGGAAATCTGCACGTCCGGTTCGATGAGGGGGGTGTGGAAACGGAGCTACGGCTGAGCCACTAAGGCACCGCCAGACGAAAGGGGCGGCAAAACAGACATGCTCAACCTAACGCCATCGCGCCACACTCCTACTCTACCGAGTCCCGCCATTCCCGGGCGCCCCTTGGAAGGTCCGGAATTCCGCCCGAAGCGGTCGACCCTATAACGGCGATTGGTGTTGCCCTAAAACAGAATGCTCGAGCGCGTCGCCAATCGCGCCGGCCGTCACCGCGCCGCGCTCGCCTAGCGGCTTTGCGGCGATCTTTGACGGTGGCATTTGGCTCTTATAGCGTTAACTGTTGTTTCACGGCGAAGGAAGCAACGTCATGGCCGGGCTTGCCCCGGCCATCCACGAAGCGCGGCTGCAAAAAGACCTGCGCAGATCGGTCCTCTGCACATAAAGCTATGAAATAGCTGTCATTGTCTGAAATTGAGGCGGCCTTGGCGGCGGCTCGCGTGGATGGCCGGGACAAGCCCGGCCACGACGGCAAGGGTGATTTGTCGCGCCAATCAGCCGTCCAACAGCTAACGCTATACGAGCCCGGCATTTCCTTGGCAAAATCAGAAATCGGTGCTATAGATATTAATGCTGGATTTATTCACCGGACTTGGCGACAGCTGGGCGCCGGCGCGCTGTTTGACTTGTTGGGACCGCAACCCGAGACGCGCGTTCAAGGAGAAGGACGAATTTCCTTATTTCTCTCGCCCGTAACCTATTGAAAAGTCTCGATTCCGAAAAATAAGCGCTAGTAAACGCTAGCAGATTTACTAGCGTTTATGCCCGTTTATGGGGGTTTATGGGCACTTTGCTAGCATTTGCTGGCGTGGATTTCTCCTCCACGTTGTATCCACGCCCTCACCCAGTCGCGGACTTACGGCAGAATCTCCGCGCCGACGGCGCGCCTCCCGCAGAGCGAAGCGGCGCCAGCCCGCCGGGCACCGAGCCTCGTCCCCTAACCGATTGAAGAGACAAAGCTATTTCTTCTGCCTGGCGTGGTTCGCGAAAACTGGCGCCGCCCATCGAAATCGGCTAGACGGAGGCGCCAAGCATTCCCAAGGCGAAATCCATTGAGCGACACCCGCGATGAACGGTCCGCGCCCGGCGGGCCGGCCGATATCAAGCCTGTCTCGATCCTCGATGAAATGAAACGCAGCTATCTCGATTACGCGATGAGCGTGATCGTGAGCCGCGCCCTGCCCGACGTTCGCGATGGGCTCAAACCCGTTCACCGCCGCATTCTTTATTCGATGAACGAAAACAATTTCACTCCCGACCGCGCTTACAACAAGTCGGCGCGCACTGTCGGCGACGTGATCGGCAAGTATCACCCGCACGGCGAGCTCGCGGTCTACGACGCGCTGGTGCGCATGGCGCAAGACTTCTCGATGAGCGCGCCGCTTATCGACGGCCAAGGCAATTTCGGCTCCGTCGATGGCGACCCACCCGCGGCCCAGCGCTACACCGAAGCGAGACTCGCGCCGGTCGCCATCCCTTTGCTCGACGATCTCGAGAACGACACCGTCGACTTCAAGCCGAACTATGACGACAAGGAAGAAGAGCCCGTCGTCCTGCCGGCGCGATTTCCCAATCTGCTGGTCAACGGCGCGGGCGGCATCGCGGTCGGCATGGCGACCAACATCCCGCCGCACAATCTCGGCGAGACGATCGACGCCGTTCTTGCTTTTATGGATAAGCCCGACATCACGCTCGACGAATTGCTGGAGCATGTTCCAGGACCCGATTTCCCGACTGGCGGTTCGATCCTCGGGCGAGCGGGCATCCGCTCCGCTTATGCAACCGGCCGCGGCTCTATCATCATGCGCGCCAAGGTCGCGGTCGAAGAGCTGCGCAAGGATCGCGAGGCGCTGATTGTCAGCGAGATCCCCTATCAGGTCAACAAGGCGACGCTGATCGAGCGCATCGCGGAGCTGGTTCGCGAGAAGCGCGTCGAGGGCATCTCCGATCTGCGCGACGAGTCCGATCGCGACGGCATGCGCATTGTCATCGAGATCAAGCGCGACGCGGTCGCCGACGTGGTGCTCAATCAGCTCTGGCGCTTCACCGCTCTGCAATCGAGCTTCGGCGCCAACATGATCGCGCTGAACGGCGGCCGACCAGAGATGCTGACGCTGACCGACATGCTGCGCGCGTTCCTCGATTTTCGCGAGGAAGTCGTCACACGCCGGACCAAATATCTGCTCACCAAGGCCCGCGACAACGCGCATATCCAGGTCGGTCTCGCAATCGCGGTCGCCAACATCGACGAGGTAATCCGCCTCATCCGCACCTCCCCCGACTCGGCGACTGCGCGCACGGCGCTAATGGAGCGGGTGTGGCCGGCGCGCGACATGGCGCCGCTCATCACGCTCATCGCCGATCCGCGCCACGCGCTCGACGCCGATGGCGCGATCCGTCTCTCGGAAGCCCAGGCGCGGGCGATTCTCGAATTGCGCCTCGCGCGCTTGACGGCGCTCGGACGCGACGAAATCGCCGAGGCCCTCAATCGGCTGTCGGCGGAGATCGCCGACTATCTCGACATCCTGAGCTCGCGCGTACGGCTCATGGGCATCATCCGCGACGAACTCGTCAAGGTGAAGACCGACTTCGCCACGCCGCGCCGCACTGAAATTCTCGACAGCGACGCCGACATGGAGGACGAGGACCTCATCCAGCGCGAAGACATGGTCGTGCTGGTGAGCCACGGCGGCTACATCAAGCGCGCGCCGCTCTCGACCTATCGCGCGCAACGGCGAGGCGGCAAAGGGCGCGGCGCGATGGCGACGCGCGACGAGGATTTCGTCGCGCGTCTGTTCGTGGCCTCGACGCATCAGCCGGTGTTGTTCTTCTCTTCGGCCGGGCAAGTCTACAAGGAAAAGGTGTGGCGCCTGCCGCTGGCCGCCCCGCAGTCGCGCGGCAAGGCGCTCGTCAACCTGCTGCCGCTCGAAGAGGGCGAGCGCATCACCACCATCATGCCGCTGCCGGAGGACGAGGAGATCTGGGAATCCTACGATGTGATGTTCGCGACCACGCGGGGCACGGTGCGGCGCAACAAGCTCTCCGACTTCGCGCAGGTAAACCGCTCGGGCAAGATCGCTATGCGGCTCGACGAGGGCGAGCGGATTGTCGACGTTCAACTCTGCTCTGACAAGGATGACGTGCTGCTGACGACGGCGCGAGGCCAATGCATCCGCTTTGCCGTTGATGACGTGCGCGTGTTCAAGGGGCGCGATTCGATGGGCGTGCGCGGCATAGCGCTCGTCGAGGGCGACAGCGTCATCTCGCTCGCGATCCTCAATTCGTTCGACGCGAGCCCGGCCGAACGCGCCGGCTATCTCAAGCAACGTCGGGCGACCGAGGGCGAAGCGGACGAAGCCGAAGCAGCCGCCGAGAGTGAAGACGAGAACGGCGCGGAGGCGAATGGCGCGGGTGCGCTTGAGCCGGAGCGCTTCGAGGCGATGCGCGCGGCCGAACAGGTCATCCTTACAATATCCGAGAACGGCTATGGCAAGCGCAGCTCGTCCTTCGAGTATCGCGTCACCGGACGCGGCGGCAAAGGCATTGTCGCGATGGCGGCCAACGCCCGCAATGGCGCGCTGGTCGCGTCGTTCCCGGTTGCGGACAGCGACGAGATCATGCTGGTGACCGACGGAGGCCAGCTCATCCGGGTGCCGGTCGCCGGCATCCGCATCGCCGGCCGCGCAACGCAAGGTGTGATCGTGTTCGACACGGCGGATGAGGAGCACGTCGTCTCGGTCGATCGGGTCGGGGAGACGGAAAGCGAAGAGGACGCAGAGTAGCCTGCTCCGCTTCCAGCGGGAGACCTGCGGGTGGGCGTGGGCGGCAGGATCGGCGCCTATACTTCCGCTCAGGAGAGAGCCGATGGTCGAAATTCTCGAACGTCCGCAAGCGCAGGCGCGTCGCCGCTTCGACGTCGACGCGTACTAGAGGATGGCCGAGGCCGGCCTGAGTTCTGACGCGAAGTGCAACACCCCCCGCCGATTTGATATCGGCAAGGTTGTTCAAGACCTTAAGGAGTGTTGCCATGCGATCCTATTCGCATCTGTCGGAGGACGAAAGAGACCAGATCGGCGTTTTGCGGGCTGCGGGGCGGTCGATGGGCGCCATTGCCCGGGCGCTCGGTCGGGCGAAAGCCACCATCTCCCGGGAGCTGCAGCGGAACGCACTCCCTTTGGGCGGGTACTCGCCGCTTCACGCCGCCGGAGCCTATCAATTGCGCAGGCGGCGTGAAGCGATCCTCGAACGAGAGGCCGCCTTACGTCTGTTCGTGGGGGACCGGCTCGCCGAGGGATGGACGCCCGAACAGATCTCCGGTTGGTTGAAATCCGGGAATGAACCGCGGCTGCGGGCCATCGGCTGCGAGACAATCTACGCCTTCATCTATCGGACCGCACAGAAGGCCGCGGCCTTGTGGCGTTATCTGACGCGTCGCCACAAACGCCGTCGCCCGCGTCGCGCCAGAGCCTCGCGCGACACCATCAAGGATCGAGCGTCGATCCATGATCGTCCGAAGACCATTGAAAGCCGCGGCGAGGCCGGCCATTGGGAGGGCGACCTCATCATCTGCAAATGCGCACGGCCTGTGCTCGTCTTGCATGAGCGAAAGTCGCGGGTCACGCTCGCCGCGCGGCTCACAGGGAAAACCGCCGCAGAAACCATCTCAGCAATGCTCGCGGTGTTCGGCCGCATCGATCCTCACCTGCGAAGATCAATCACCTTCGACAACGACACCGCCTTCGCTCAGCACGCCCTGCTCCGGACCATGCGCGACATGACGACCTGGTTCTGCGACGCTTATGCCTCATGGCAAAAAGGCGGCATCGAAAACGCCAATGGACGCTTACGTCGATGGCTGCCGCGCCACCTGGATATCGACCGGACATCCGACCAAGACATCCAAGAGATCGTCCTCACGACCAACCTCACCCCCCGAAAATGCCTCGGGTTCAAGACGCCATTCCAAGCCTTGATTGCTGAGCTTGGAAAGGACGTTCAAATCCGCTTCTCTTAAACGCGTTGCGCTTCGCGACGGAATCCAGGCGGCGTTCTGGGCAACCCGTGTCGCGTCGAGCTGATCGACGGAGAGATCATTGACATGGCCGCGATCGGCAGTCCGCACGCCGCGGTCACGAATAGACTCGCCCGCCTCTTCACCCGCGCCTTGCGCGACGACGCCTCTCTGGTCAACGTGCAGAGCCCGCTGCGTCTCGACGCCTATAAGGAGCCCGAGCTACCGCCTCGCCAAGGCCTGACCGACAGCGCGACGGACGGCCGACGGAAGGCTCGGCGCCTCGTCAGTCGAACTCGCGAAGCCGCTAGCGGCGTTGTGACCCTCGTCACACTACGCGCTTGAAGCGGGTGCTAGAAACCTTGCACCCTCGCTCGGTTGTACCCAACTGAGCCTAAATGAGGGTGGGAGGCGGCTCCAAGCGGGATAAGACGCGGAGCTGGACCATGCCCTTTCAGGTTCTCGACAATCCGATCGCGCAAGAGGATGGCGCTTCGCCGTCCACCGTCATGTCGGGATGTGAGCCTCTAAGAATCTCAGCGACGCTCCGCGCCCACCATCCCTCTTGTCGCTAGACGAAGCGCGATTGACGCGCGCTTTGCGGAGGAACGGACATTGAGCGATTTAAGCCCTTACAGAAAGTTTGCCGGCGAAAGAGTGACGCAGGCGCCGACGCCGTTGGCCAGCAGCGGCGCCTCAACCTCTGAGAAGCTGAGCGCGAAAGGGGCTGGAAAAGACGTGTTGCCCTTTCCGGTCCCGGTCAACGAACCGCAACGATTGGCCGCGCTGCGCGCGCTCGACATTCTCGATAGTCCGCCCGAAACGGCGTACGACGAGATAGCAGTCTTGGCGGCGCAAATCTGCCAATGCCCGATCGGCTACATCAGCTTCGTCGACGACAATCGCCGATGGCTCAAGGCGAGATATGGCCTCCCATCAGACGTAGCGAGCGCGCCTCGCGGAGCCACGGTTTGCTCGACCACGATTTGCGGCGTCGAGATGTTCGTGGTGCCGGACATGACGCAGGACTCTCGGTTTGATCGTACCGCGGTGGTCGTCGGCGAACCACACTGCCGGTTCTATTGCGGCGTGCCGCTCATCACCGACGAAGGCTATGCGCTGGGGACGCTATGCGTCTTGGATTTCGAGCCGCGTCGGCTCACCTTTGAACAAATGGAGGCGCTGCGCCTGCTGTCGCGTCAGGTTCTTACCCTCTTGGAGCTGCGTCGAAGGCTGATCGAGCATAACCAAACGATCGCGCAACTCGAGCTAGCGCGCGAGGAAGTCGCGGTACAAAAAGCGCGCGCTGACGACCTGCTAGACAACCTTTTGCCCCGCGCCGTCACCGAGGAACTGAAGACATACGGCAGAGTCCGACCGAAATATATTCGCTCTGCAACCGTTTTATTGGCGGACTTTCAAGGGTTCACGCTCTTGTCCGAACGCGCGGAGCCGGCGGCGCTCATTGGTCTGCTGGACGAATATTTCAGCGCATTCGACGACATCATGAGCCGCCACGGACTGGAGAAGATCAAGACGATTGGCGACGCCTATATGGCGGTCGGCGGCGTGCCCGAGACGGGCCGGCCGCACGCGGTCGACGCCGGCCTCGCGGCGCTGGAAATGCAAGCGACGGTCGCCCGCATGAAGTCGCGGCAGGACGTGTTGCGGCCGCCGTCGCTCGAATTGCGGATCGGCGTTCACACGGGGCCTGTCATCTCCGGCGTCGTCGGCAATCACCGCTTCGCTTTCGACATCTGGGGCGACGCGGTGAACATCGCGTCGTTCATGGAGGCGCAATGCCTGCCCGGCCGGATCAACGTCTCAGACACCGTGGCGGGGCACGCCAAACCGCTGTTCGAACTGGAGCCGCGCGGTCCTGTCGAAGCCAAGCACGAACGCAGCCACGAGATGTTTTTCCTCAATCGCCTAAGAGAGGAATTTTCCCACGACCAGGCCGGCTGCCGCCCGAACGAAAGCTTCGCCGCCGAATACGACCGCCTGACACGCCGGCCACCGGGGCAACTCCTGCAGGATTTCTCGCCCTAGCCGTTTGATCTGTGCGTTCTCATTCTCGCCACGCCAAACTCGTATAGGATATCAGGCAAACTGCGGGGCTCCGATGACCCGACGCGCGCGCGACGTTCTCATCGACATCCTGCGCGATGAGGGCATAACCCATGTCTTCGGCAACCCGGGCTCGACCGAGATGCCGCTCATGGACGCGCTCGTCGATACGCCCGACATCCGCTACGTCCTCGGCCTTCAGGAGGCGACGGCGGTCGGCATGGCCGACGGCTGGGCGCTCGCTACAGGCCGGACCGCCTTCGTCAATCTGCATGCGATGGGTGGGCTGGGCAACGCCATGGGCGTGCTCGTCGCCTCGAAGGCGAGCGAGACGCCGCTCGTCGTCACCGCCGGGCAACAGGACACAAGGCATCTCATGACCGAGCCGTGGCTCTCCGGCGATCTCGTCGGCCTTGCGGCGCCGGTCACGAAATGGGCGAAGGAATTGCGACGCGCCGACGACGTCGGTCCGGCGCTCCGCCGCGCCTTCGGTCTGGCCCGCACTCCGCCGTGCGGCCCGGTGTTCCTGTCGCTGCCGATGGACATTCTCGACCAGGACGTGAATCACGCGACGCCGCGGGCTTCCGCGCGGCCGCGGCTGGGGGCTTCGCCAGACGCGGCGCGCCTGGCCGAGACGCTTGCGACCCTCGACCCCGATAAGGTCGTCGTCCTGCTCGGCGACGACCTGCCGGCGGCCGTGAGCGCCGGCCTGGTCGCCTTCGCCGAGGCCGGCGGCTTTCCGGTCTGGGGCACTCAGCTCACCTCGCGCGCAGCGTTCCCTTCCCATCATCCTTGCTGGGCGGGCGTGCTCAAGCCCGACTTCGCCGACATGCGCGCTCATCTCAAGTCCACACAAGCGATCGTGCTGGTCGGCGGACGTGCGTTCGTCGCCTATCCCTATCGCGAAGCCGAACCCGTGCCCGAAGGGGTCACGGTCATGCATATCGCCGACAACCCCGAAGCGTTCGGGCGCGAACATGCTGCGGACATGGCGCTGCTTGGCGACATCAGCCAGACGCTAAGCGCAGTCGCCGATCGCCTCGCGAGAGCTGGTCGATAGAGCAAAGTCGCGGCAGGAGCTTGCTGGGTGGGGCGCGCGGTGGCGCGAGGCCAGGGAAGCGGCGCGGATCGACATTCTGGCGGAGAGCGCTAGCGTTCCGCTCAGCGCCGACGCCGCAGTGCTCGCGGCCCTCGACGCGCTGCCGGAGGGCGCGATCATCGCCAACGACTTCGGCTGCGACCTTCGGCCGCGTCCAGGATCTCATGAAGACCGAGCCTGGCCGCTACTTCTTCGCGCGCGGCGGCGTGCTCGGCTGCAGCATGCCGGCCGCCGTCGGCGCCTCGCTGGCGACAGGCGGCTGGGTTGTGGCGTTCGTCGGCGACGGCGGGACGATGTATTCGCCGCAGGCGTTGTGGAGCGCGTCGCACAACAAAGCGCTGACGATCTTTGTCGTCTTTAACAATCGCCGCTATGGCGTGTTGCAGAATGTCGCCAAGTCGCTGGGCTACGCCAACGCCAAGGCCGGCCGGTTCGTCGGCATGGATGTTGTCGATCCCGCGGTCGACTTCCAGGCGCTGGCGGCGTCGATGGGCGTGCCGGCGGAGCGCGCCAACGACCGCGACGCGGTCGGCGCGGCGATCGAGCGCGCGCTCAAACGCGAGGGCCCGTCGCTGATCGAGATCCCGATCCGCTAACGTTCGCTAATGCAAATCGCTCGTATAGACGAATTTCGGCATGTTCCAGCCGTAGCGGATCGCGAGCAGGCGCAGCGCCAGTCCTGCCGCCATCGCGACCACCATCACCGGGTCATGCGGCAGGCCGGCGCGAAGGCCTCCGACATAAAGGGTGCCCGCGACGACTGAGACGCTGGCGTAGAGCTCGCCGCGTAACAGCAGCGGAACATCGTTGCACAGCACGTCGCGCAGCACGCCGCCGATACAGCCGGTGATCATGCCTGACATGATGACGATGAGGAACGGCAGATCGAGATCGAGCGCGACGTTGCAGCCGATCACCGTGAACAGCGCAAGGCCGATCGCATCGAGGACAAGAAAGACAGGGCGCAGCCGGTGCACGACGCGCGCGATCGCGATGGTGAACAGCGCCGCCCCGGCGGTGACCAGCAGATAGTAGGGATGCGCCACCCAGGAGAGCGGATAATGCCCGAGCAGGATGTCGCGCATCGAGCCACCGCCGAGCGCCGTCACGCTGCCGAGCAGGCAGACGCCAACCCAATCCATGGCTCGGCGCCCGGCGGCGAGCGCCGCAGTCATGGCCTCGACGACAATGGCGACAAGGTACAGAGCGTGAAGCAACACTATCTATGCGCTCCCGCGCGAAAAGATACGGCTGACCCTCCACGCCGCCGCCCACGATCACCGCCTCGGTTTTCAACGAATGCCTCAACGTCCGCAAGACGACGCGATACAGGTCGATTCGTTGCACCGGAGCATCCGATAGGGGTTTATCCTCTGCGCCGCGAACGCCATCGTCACGAGGCAAGGCTTAACGCCGTGCGCGATTCGCCCGCAAGTCTCGGCTCGATGGTGCGGGCGTACCAATCGACAAACTGGACGACGCCGCCTTCGTGCATCGTCGAATACGGGCCGGGCTCGTAGGCCGGAGAATGGATGCCGCGCGCGTTCTCCTCGACGATCCGGCGATCCTGGTTGTTGGTCTCCGTCCAGACATGGGTGAGCTCCTCGAGGTCATAGTCCGCGCCTTCGATCGCGTCTTTATGGACAAGCCATTTCGTCGTGACGGCCGTCTCGTTTGCGCCGATCGGCAGTACCCGGAAGGTGACGGCGTGGTCGATCAGCACGTGGTTCCAGATCGTCGGATAGTGATAGAGCATGAGCGAGCCGATGCGCTCTGCCGAGAACTCATCCGATAGGTTTTTCCGCACGGCGGGCTTGCCGGTCAGCGTATAGCTCTCGACATTCGGGAGAAGCGGCGTTCTCGTCGCCCGGAACTGGCCCATGGGGTCGATGCGGAAGCGAGCGGGAAGGCCGGCTGCTTCCAGCCGCGCCCAGTGCTCCAGCATCTCTGGGTCTTGCTCCGCGCTCTGGATTCCGGTCGCGCTCGGCGCTTCCGGGAAGGTTTTGCAGAGTTCCGGATGGTTGGCCTGGCAGTGGTAACACTCGCGATTGTTCTCCCAGACAAGCTTCCAGTTTGCCCGCTCGACGATCGTCGTCTCATGCACGACTTTCGCCTCGGAGAGGCGGTGCGGCGCGAAATAGGGCTCCATAACCTTTCGGAACGGCGCGAAATCGGGCGGCGTCTCGGCTAGGCAGACGAACAAATATCCGGCCACGCTCTCGCAAGCGACGGTTTTCAGCCCATAGGCCGACTTGTCGAAACCCTCGGCGACCTGGCGAGCGAACAGGAGGCGCCCGTCGAGATCGTAGCTCCATTGGTGATAGGGGCAGACGAGCCGCACGGCCGCGCCTTTCTCGGCCGCGCAGACCCGGCTGCCGCGATGCCGGCAGGTGTTGTGGAAGGTGCGGATCGTTCCCTTGAGATCCCGGACCAGGACCACCGGATAGTCGCCGATCTGGACAGTCATGAAGGAGCCGGGCTTGTCGATCTCGCAATCGTGCCCGACGAACAGCCAGTCCCTGTACCAGATCATCTCCATGTCGAGCCGGAAGTAGTCCGGGTCGATGTAGAAAGGCTGCGGCAGAGTGAAGCCTTCGCGACGGCTCTGGAGCCGTCCCAGCATGTCGTTGCGCGCGTCCATGAATACTGCCTCGACGGGAAGCTTGCGCGCCCAGGGCGAATCCAAACGCCGGCGCTTAGGGTCACCTTCGGGCAGAGCGCCCCAATCCGTCGAGAATAATCCGCAGCTTGGCGCATATGATTTCTAGCGGCGCCCGCGCTCAGACGGACTAATCGCCCCGCCTTCGCTCAGACGCGCGCGATCGTCGCGTCGGTTGTCGGCGAACGCCTCAATGTCTGCAAGACGACGCAATAGCGCTCGGTGAGCTTGAGTAGGGTGTCGATCTGGTCCTGCGTCGCGTCCGTGTCGAGTTCGAACTTGAGCCGGATGTCGGTGAATCCGACCGGCGCCTGCTTATCGACGCCGAGTGTGCCGCGAAAGTCGAGGTCGCCCTCCGCCGCCACCTTGCCCGAGCGCAGCGCGATCCCCAATGAGGTCGCGACCGCTTTCATGGTCACGCCTGCGCACGCGACCAGCGCCTCGAGCAGCATGTCGCCGGAGCACAGCTCGACGCCGCTTCCGCCGGTCGCCGGATGAAGCCCCGCGACCGCGAGCGCCCGTCCCGTGTCGACCTTGCAGGCGATGCCTTCGGAATCGAGCGCGCCATTGGATTTGAGCGTGACTAGCCCCGCCTTCGCGTCCGCGCGGTAACGGTCCTTGAGCGGCGCCTGGATGGCGCGCAATTGGTCAGCGTCCATTTGTTCGTCTCCTCTAAATCTGTTTCACGCCAAAGGTCGTATCGGCGGCGCGGCTGCATCCTCTACGAGACAGGAGCAAACGGCATCGTCATCGCGAGGAGCGAAGCGACGCGGCGATCCAGGATGAAGAGCGACGCCCTATGATCCCTGGATTGCTTCGTCGTTTCAATCCTCGGAATGACGATTTCTTCTCGCTTCAGCCAACCTCGGGCGCCAACCATTTGAATTTGAGCGGCGCTTCGCGGAACACGAACCGGTCGAGGTGCGAGGCGACGACGCCTTTCATGCGCTCGACGGCTTCGCCCTCCTCGCCTTCGATCGTGACCTTGAGCAACTCGGGGCGTGGTTCGAAGATGGCGACCGCCGCCGGAAACTTGACGACCCCTCTCTGCTACGAAAGGTCGACTTCCAGCTTGTGGCTCCAATGCCTGCAAAGCTGCTGCATGTATTTGGCGCCGTTGACGGTGGGAACGTTGGCCGTCGCGATCGGCATGCGAATTTCGCCTTTCGATGTTCGATGCGTGTTGGCGCGCAGGATTGCGTGACGGGGCAGCGCGTGGCCATGATCAAGCATCGAGCGTATGCGGCAATTTAGCCCGAAACCCTTGTCCGACTCAACGGCGGGCCTCCGCATATGCACGGCGCAAGTCCGCTTGCCGGCGCCTGGATAGCGCCCAGTTGGTCCGGGTTCCTGTCGCCTCTCGACGAATGCGGTCGGCCAAGCGCCGCCGCTTTTCGTTCACTTCGCCGATGGGGCCGCCTTCGTTTCCTCGGTCGGCGCGGAAAGCTCGACGCCTAGATTCATCGTAGCATTCGCCATGCGTCTTGCGACATTGTCGTCATTCATCTGGTTTGCGAACCACCGGCGGTTGAGGTTGGCGCCGATATTGATTTGCACGATTTGGCATTCGCGCTTGAATGCAGCCGAGAGCAATTCGCACTGCCGTTGGGCCAGATCGCCAAGGGAGGCGTTAGCCTGAGCAAGCGCCTTGGCGATATCGGCGGTCGAGGCGCCGGAATCAAGGGGAATGGATATTTGAAAATTTGCGTTCAGCGTCGCCGGTTTGACGGTGCCTTCCGTTGCTCCCTGGGCGCTTTGGGCGCTGGCCGAAGCCACGCAAAGGCACACCAACGCAAACGTGGCGACGACGATTCTCATCTTAGGTCTCCGGGTTTAAGATCGATCGCGGAGGGCGATCTCTTTCACGATAACAGTTACCAACAGTATAGATATGTAAATATCAATTTCGTCCTTAACCATCGGTTCGCTCTTCTATCGACCATGAACCCCGCCCTGCCCTTGCTGAGCGCTCCCCTGCAAGCTAACGCTGGCCGATGACCCGCATTGGCTTCTTCTCCGGCTCGTTCGATCCGATGACCAACGGGCACTTAGATGTGATCGAGCATGCGGCGGCTTTGTGCGACCGGCTCGTCGTGGGCGTCGGCTCCAATCCCAACAAGGCCGCTTTGTTCACGGTCGAGGAGCGGCTCAAGCTGATCCGCGAGGCGGCGGCGCCGATCATGAAGAAGGCGCGATGCGAACTCGAGGTCGTCGAATTCACTGGCCTCGCCATCGAGGCGGCGCGTAAAGCAGGCGCCACGTTGATCTTCCGAGGGCTCAGGGACGGAACCGATTTCGACTATGAGATGCAGATGGCAGGCATGAACGGCGCGATGGCGCCCGAACTGCGCACTGTCTTTCTTCCCGCCTCTTCGCCCGTGAGGCCAATCACCGCGACTTTGGTGCGGCAGATCGCTTCGATGGGCGGCGACGCCTCCCCCTTCGCGCCGCCGAACGTGATCAAGGCGCTGAGAGTGAAGTTCGGGAGATAACGTCTGCGGCCATTACGGCTATGAGAGCATTGGTTTTGGTTGACGCGTCGCGCCAGCACGAAGGGTCAGCGTTAGCGGATCGGTCCTTTGGAAAAGTGAGTCAAACCATTCAATCTGATTGGAGGCAAGCGGAGCCGCTATCGGGAGGCCGTGAAGATAATGACCACCATTGTAAGCTACACCCGCGACTTTGGCCGGCCCGGAAGGATAAATGGACGCGATCTGTGGAGCACCGCCAGTTGAGCGATGAGAACCTTTTGCGATTGCGGCGCAGAAAGCACCGTAGATCGAACGACTGGTGCCGCCAATGTCCGAATTCTTCCATCGCAAGAGCTCGTTTTTTACCGCGTCTGACCCTAATCCACGCACTACGACAACACCTGGCTCGTCCGAGACTTGGACCGCGTCGTTTTTCCACGTCCGATTATTGGGGCTGAAGGAAATCTCCCACAGCTTTGGCTGAGCGATTTTTTTTCGCCCTCGCGTGAAGCGTGTAGTAATGAAAATTGGTAATCTGGTGCGTTGTAGCGACGGTCAAACGATGACTTCAATGTGTCGAATACGACAGCATTACGCTCTGCCGCTGACGATCCGCGCCCAAACAACAAACCAGCGTCTACGGCACTGATAACTTGGCTTAAAACGAGCGCGGGAAATAGAACGTCTCCACTGTACGCCCATATATCAGGCGTTATGCTTGAGCTGAAAATTTTGCGGCCGGCGTCCCAGCGGCGAGATGATGATCCCCAGGTTATACGGCTGTCACCAGCCACATGAAAAGCCGAGAAATAACGCTGATCTCGCGACGTCCACGCAATCAAAGTGGTCATTCCAAAGCCTTTATTTTCAAGATGTGACCCGCTACATCTGAGCAATGGAGCACTGCTTCAACGTAGCAACTCCCAGGCGCTCCACCAATGAGGGGCGCGACGGTCGAGGACCTGCCCCGACGAGGCCCAAAGGCCTCGTCGGGGTGGCTGGGTTTAGGCAATCCCCCCGCAATCACCTCCGGCCCTACCCGTCCCCGCGCTCCTCGCGCAGCCGCGCCCAGTACTCGAGCCGCTTCTTGATCTCGCGCTCGAAGCCCCGCTCGACCGGTTCGTAGAGCGCGTGGCGCCCAACCTTCTCCGGCCAGTAGTTCTGCCCGCTGAAAGCATCTGGCGCGTCGTGGTCGTATTGATAAGCTGCGCCGTAGCCCTCGCGCTTCATGAGCCGGGTCGGGGCGTTGAGGATGGTCTTGGGCGGCGCGGGCGAGCCATGCTCCTTCGCGAGCGTCTGAGCGGCGCCGAACGCCTTGTAGACCGCGTTCGATTTCGGCGCGGTCGCGACATAGACCACGGCCTCGGCGATCGCGAGCTCCCCCTCGGGGCTGCCGAGGAAATCGTAAGCATCCTTGGCGGCGTTGGCGACGACGAGCGCTTGCGGGTCGGCGAGCCCGATATCCTCGGACGCCATGCGCACTAGGCGCCGCGCGATGAACAAAGGGTCTTCGCCGGCGTCGAACATCCGCGCAAGGTAATAGAGCGCTGCGTCCGGATCGGAGCCGCGCACGGTTTTGTGCAAGGCGGAGATCAGATTGTAATGGCCGTCCTGCTCCTTGTCGTAGATCGGCGCGCGCCGCTGCACGACCTCGACCAGACGCGCCGCGTCCAGTGTCTCGCCCGGACGCGCGGCGCGCCAGACCTCTTCCGCCAGGGTCAGGACGGCGCGGCCGTCCCCGTCCGCCATGCCGATGAGCCCCTCGCGCGCGCCCGCGTCCAGCGGCAGGGGCTTCCCCATCACCCGTTCGGCGCGCTCGATGAGCGCCTCGAGCGCCTCCGAGCCGAGAGGACGAAAGACGAGCACGCGGGCGCGCGACAGCAAAGCCGCGTTGAGCTCGAACGACGGGTTCTCCGTCGTCGCGCCGATGAGCGTGATCGATCCGTCCTCCATCACGGGCAGGAAGGAATCCTGCTGCGCGCGGTTGAAGCGATGGATCTCGTCGACGAACAGGAGCGTGCCCTGCCCTTGCGAGCGGCGCGTGCGGGCGGCCTCGAAGATCTTCTTCAATTCCGCGACGCCCGTATGGATCGCGGAGACCTGCACGAATGCGTCATCGCGGGAAGTCCCGATTAGCCGCGCGGCCGTCGTCTTCCCGCTGCCCGGCGGACCCCAAAAGATCATCGAGCCGAGCGACGGCGCCGCGAGCAGCCGCGTCAGCGCTCCATTAGGCCCTGTGAGGTGTTCCTGGCCTGAAACCTCGGCAAGCATCTTCGGCCGCAGCCGTTCGGCGAGCGGCGCCGGTGGCGGCTCGGCCTTTGGGCTCATGCCGTCGAGAAGGCTCATGGCTCTTTGTCCCGCGCCGACGCCCCGCTGTCCAGCGCGACTCACATGGGGGTCGTTGCGTCAAGGGCTGATCATAACGTCATCAGTCGATGCTCCGGTTGCTACTTCAGATCCAAGGTCTGAGCCCGTTACGTGACCCGCGCCTGTTCCGGTGCTCGTGTCAAACTCACATACGGTCGCCGTGCATCACGACTGCACCAATATCCCGCTTGCGGCGGGCGAAGGGCTCAGGCGGGCGAGACCAATCTGTAGCTCGGCTGTTCAGGCCATGTCGCGAACGCGGTCGCCCACCTGGATCCGCCGGGACTGATCAAACCCGGTAGATTGCGGAATTGGATCGAATACTGCCTTTAAGCGGCCTTGATCGTTGCCCCCTCAATGACGACACCCACGGTGACGTACTTCCAAAACGCGACGAGAAGCTTTCGGGCGAGCGCGGTAATCATCGTTTTGCGGAACCGACCGCCATTGCGGTCGACACGCTCATGGAACCAGCGACTGAGCGCCGAGTTCGGCTGGTGTTGCAGCCACAACCACGCGAGTTGGAGCATGGTTGTGCGCAGCCGCGGATTTCCCGACTTGGCGACACCCTGTTCCCGGTCGACCGACCCACTTTGCCAGGGTGTCGGCGTCAGTCCGGCATAAGCTGCGATCTGTCGCCGGTTATCAAAATGCCGGAACAATCCTTCCGACCAAAGAACCGTCGCGAACTCCGCTCCGATACCTTTCAGACCCATCAACATCTTCGCCGCCGCGGGAGCCTCTTCACCCTTCGCCGGAGCGAGCATCACGTCTCGCTCGGCCTCTACGGCCTTGATCTGTTCGAGAAGCAGCTCGAGCCGGTCGAGCTCGCGGCCGATCTGCTGCTTCAAATGCTCGGGCAATGGCCGGCCATCGCCCGTCCGCAGCTCTTCCAGCCGTGTCCGCCGATTGCGGTGCAGCGGTTCGTACTCGACTCCCTGCGAGAACAGCAGGCCCTTAATCCTGTTGACATGCGCGACCCGTTCGGCCGTCAACGTTTTGCGCTCGCGCGAGGTCCGCCGGCGGTCCTCCTCCTCGGGCGTCGGTACGCGGACCATCGCGCAGACTCGTGGTTCGCCTCGCTTGTAAGCCAACAGGGCTCGAACCAGCGCTTCTCCGTCGATCCGGTCGGTCTTCGCCCGACGGCGACGGCGTGATGTCGCAATCGAGGCGGCATCGACCACGTGGCTCTCGATCCCTTCTCCTTCCAGCATCCGATGGATCCAGAACCCGTCCAATCCCGCCTCCTGGATGACCACGATCGGAACACGCCGTCCCGTTCGCCCCTCCGCCCTCTCCTGCAGTTGCGAGAAGCGTTGCAGCAGTCCGGCGGCATCACCGCCGCGCACCGAATGCTTTGACATCTTCTCCCCACCACCTGGTGAGAGGGACGTGACCAACCAGGTCGAACGGCTCAGCTCCAACGAGATGAAAATCCCGCCAAGATTGGTGTGGATGGCGGTTTGGTCCTCAGGGCGATGATCGGCAGCTCGCATACTCGTCTCCAAGAGTGGGGGTTCAGCAACCTCACTCTCTGCCAGGGAGGGGGCCGCTATCCACCCCCATAGGATCTGTAGCCGCGCTCCATAGCCTGTCGACAGACGGGCGCTCTTGCAGCCGCGCTCGATAGCGCCTCGACAGACGGGCGTTCCTTCGAACGCCCTTCGGAGCGCAGCGGACACGATCAGCGATCGCGTCTCCAGCGGCGAGCGCCAGCTTGCCCGCAACCCGTGGCTAGCCCATTGTCCGCCACCTCTTCAAACCGATGAGCCTTTCATGAGTTCCTTCGCCCTGCCCTACGCCCCGTCCGAGACGGTCGGCTTTATTCCGCAAAGGCTCGAGCGGATCACCGCAATCATGGCTCGCCAGGTCGAGGAGAAGAAGGCGCCGGGCGTCTCCATGCTGATCGCACGCCACGGCAGGATCGCTTACCGCCAATCGGTCGGCGCGCTCCGCCCTGGCGGGCCGCCGATGACGGACGATGCGATCTTCCGTATCTATTCGATGACCAAGCCGATCGTCTCGGTTGCGGCGATGATGCTGGTCGAGGAGGGACGGCTCCTCATCACCGATCCGGTGTCGAAATACGTGCCCGCTTTCGCGAACGCCCAAGTCGGCGTCGTCACCGGCGACAAGCTCGAGCTTGCGCCGCTCAAGCGTCCGGTCACCGTCCAGGACCTCATGCGCCACACGTCGGGGCTGACCTATGGCTTCACTGGTGCGTCGCCGGTCCAGAAGCTGATCAAGGGGGCGAATGTCGTCAATTCGAACCGGACGTTGGCCGAAAACGTCGAGGCGATGGCTGCGCTTCCGCTCATGCATCAGCCAGGCGAGGTCTGGGAGTACAGCCTCTCCACCGACCTGCTCGGCCGCATTGTCGAGATCGTCGAAGGCGCTTCGCTCGGACAGGTCCTGCATGAGCGCCTGTTCGGTCCGCTCCATATGGTCGACACCGCCTTCTTCACCCCGGAGCCGAAGCTCGCCCGGCGCGCCGATCCGTTCTCGTTCGATTTCATGACGGCGGCAGGGGTGGACACTCGCGATTCAGCGGCGCCGCCGAAATTCGAATCTGGAGGCGGCGGGCTCATGTCGACGCTCGCCGATTATACGCGCTTCGCCGCCATGCTGAGCTTCGGCGGTACAATCGAGGCCACGCGCATACTCGGGCCTCAGACCCTCGCCTTCATGACGAGCGACCACCTCCATCCGGGTGTGAGGAAGGATCACTATCTGCTGTGGCCCGGTCACGGTTTCGGCCTCGGCTTCGCGGTGCGCACCGATTCCGGAAGAGCGCCGACGGCTGGCACCGTCGGCGAGTTCTTCTGGGGCGGCATGATGGGCACGGCCTTCTGGGTGTCGCCTCGTGACTCGCTGTTCGCGGTCCTGATGGTTCAGACGCCGGAGAACCGCGAATATTTCCGCGTGCTGTTCCGCAACTTGGTCGCCGCTGCGATCGCGTGAGCCGGCTGTTCGCTCACCAAACCCCGATGTTGGCCGCCGATGCCCACGGCTCGGCCGGCGCCTTCGGCTCGCCCTTCTGGATGAGCTCGATCGAGATGTGAGTCGGGCGTGCGAATGAAGGCCATGTGGCCGTCGCGCGGGGGGCGGTTGATGGTCACGCCAGCCTTCTGAAGTTTGGCGCAAAGCGCATAGATGTCGTCGACGGCATAGGCGAGATGGCCGAAATTACGCCCGCCTTTATATTCTTCGGGGTCCCAGTTGTAGGTAAGCTCGACGGTCGGCTTCCGGCTCGCCTTCGCCTGCTCGGCGTCATCGGGCGCGGCAAGAAACACGAGCGTGTAGCGGCCCTTCTCGTTTTCGATGCGCCGCGTCTCGACAAAACCCATAAGCTCGAAAAATGCGATTGTCGCTTTGAGGTCCGTCACGCGGATCATCGTATGCAAATATTCCATGGGCTCCTCGTCGGGGTTTGCTTCGCTAATGGCTTCGGAGCATAACGCGTCCGGCATCAAGGGGAAGCCCCCCGACACATGGACCACTCGCTTTTGGCGACAGAGCGGCGCCATTCGGCCGCGAACCACTCGGCGCTGAAGCAGCGCGCGGCGGCGGCCTCGATCGTCGCGAGCACAATCCTGGCGGTGCTCAAGCTTGCGGCGGGCATGGCTTCCGGCTCGCTCGCGCTTCTGTCGGAAGGCGCGCATAACGCAATCGATATCGGTGCGAGCGCGCTGACCTTCTTCGCTGTGCGCGAGGCCGACAAGCCCGCCGACGCCGATCATCCGTTTGGCCACGCCAAGATCGAGGCGGTGGCGGCGTTGGCCGAGACCGGTTTCCTCGCCGCGCTTGCGATCGTCGTCGGGATCGAAGCCATCGCGCGCATCCGCGGCGGTGATGCTCAAGTCGACGTCGGCGCTTTTGCCATCGGCGCGATCATCTTTTCGATTGTCGTTGACGTCGTGCGCTGGCGGACGCTGATCCGTGTTGCGCGCTTAACATCAAGCCATGCGCTTGCCGCAGATGCGCTACACTATTCGAGCGATCTCGTTTCGTCCGTTCTCGTCCTCATTGGCCTCGTCGCGACCCGCGCGGGCTTCCCCCACGCCGATGCGCTGGCCGCGATCGGCGTCGCCGGCTTCATCGCCGTCGCGGGCTATCGCCTGGGCCGGACGACGATCGACGCACTCGTCGACCGCGCGCCTGAAGGGCTGACCGAGGCGATCAGCTCGTTGGTCATGCACGACACGAGCGTCGCAGGGATCGAGACGATCCGCTTGAGGCCAAGCGGGCCTAAGATCGTGGGCGACGTCATCGTCTCGGTGTCACGCACGCTGCCGCTCGAACGCGTCGCGGGGATCAAGGCGGAGCTACAATCCCGGATCGCACGGCGGTGGCCGGAAGCCGAGCTTACCATCACCGCCAACCCGCTTGCGCTCGACGACGAGACGATCCTCGAGCGGGTGCTGGTGATCGCCGCGCGCCGCGGTCTGCCGGTGCACCATGTCACGATCCAGGACATTGAAGCGCGCAAGACTGTCACGCTCGATCTCGAGGTCGATGGCGCCATGACGCTCGGCGACGCGCATCGGCTCGCCTCAGAGCTTGAAGATGCGATCGCCGGGGAGATCGGCGACGACGTCGAGGTCGAGACCCATATCGAGCCGGCCGAGCCGGAGGCAAGCGGACAACTGGCCGAGCCGGGCCTCGCGCACCGCATCGAAGCCTCGCTCGCCGCCGCAGCCGCCGAGCAAGGACGCGTACGCGACATCCACGATGTGCGCGTGCGTGAGACGTCTGGCGGCGTATTCGTCCTCTTTCACTGCCGCGTCGATCCGTCGATGCCGGTCGAGACCGTTCACAACGCCGTCGATTCTCTCGAGCGCTCGGTACGAAGCGCTTTTCCGGAGGCGCGCCGGGTCGTAGGCCATGCGGAGCCAGGGGGACCTTAGGCGGCACAGGCACGGACTCGACTCCGCCGGCTCACGGTGCTTCGATGCGGAGGCTCATGCTGGTCTTTGGCCTAAGGCAAATCCAATGCTTCGAGTGACAGCGCTGTTATGGGTCTTTATCGCAATGCACGGCGCCGCCGCCGCGGAAGATGACAAGGTCGATACGGTCGAGGTCCACGGCAAGTCGCTCACACTCAGTTGTGCAGAGTGGAAGCGCAATCAGGACGGGTCGTGGACCAACACCAGCCCGTTGCTCGTCGGGACAGACACGGTGACCAACGTGACCTTGCGCGGCGCGAAGGAAACCAATGCCCTGGAGACGAAGTGCGCCAACGGGTCCCGTCCCGCCGTCACCCCGGCGCACAGCGACGATGCAATGAAACACGGAAGGCATCGGCGTCACTCCGCTGAGCCTGCCGACGGAACGTAGTCTACACGCTCGCGGCCCTCAGGGCTCGCGAGCCGGCGCCGCCACGATCTCGTCCAGCCTCGAGAGGAAGAGTTCGAGGATCGGCGACCTGTTCGCCTTGTTGTAGGCAACGACGAGGTCGATTGTCGGCGCTTTGCCGCGCAGCGGGCGGCTGGTCACCGCCCTGGGAAGAAAATTGAGCGCATAGGCCGGCAACAGCATCACCCCGCGGGTCGAGGCGACCATCGACACCGCATGGGCGAGATGGTCCACTTCGTGCGCGGGCTTGATGTCGAGCCCGGACCGCTCGAGGTAACCCGCGATCAGAGAGCGCAAGGTCGGCGCGGTGTTGGACGTAGTTATGAACGTCTCGCCGACGATTGCCCGCAAATCGATGGCCTTTCTCGAGGCCAGCCGGTGATCGCTCGGCAACACGACCACGAGCGACTCGGTCAGCACGCGCCGATAGGCGAGGTTTTCCGCATGTGGCTCCGGGCGCATGAATGCGGCGTCGAGCCTGCCCCGCATCAGCTCCGCCCCCAAGTCGGGCGAGTACTGGCTGGCGATGGTGAGTTTCATGTGGGGCAGCTGATCGTGAAGGATGCGCATCGCTTTTAGCAGCCAATCGATCTCCATGCCCGTCAGGAAGCCAAGGGCGAAGGCCGGCTTGAACGGCTCGGCGGCCCGGCGCGCCCCTCGACCGCAGCCTCCGCCTGGGTGAGCGCAAGCCGCGCATGATCAAGGAAAGCGCGACCCGCGGCGGTCAATTCGACGCCGCGCACGCTGCGCCTCATCAACGGGACGCCGATCTCATCTTCGAGGTCGCGCATTTGACGGCTGAGCGAAGGTTGCGCGGTGTGCAGCCGCTTTTCGGCCGCAACCGTCAGGCTCCTCTCGTCGGCGACGGCGACGAAATAGCGAAGATGCCTGAGCTCCATCCCGTCTCCCATATCTCATAGGCATGGCTGCAAGGCCTATAAAGTCTTTTTCTTTGACCCACCACAAGTCTAACGGCGCGCAACAATTGCAGGAGCAGAAACCCATGAGCAATCAAATCGTGCTGATCACCGGCGCCCTGACAGGAATTGGCCGCGCCGCTGCGATAGCCTTCGCCAGGGGGGGCGCGAGCCTCGTCGTCTCAGGCCGCAAGGACGCCGAAGGCAAGGCGCTGGAAGCCGAGCTCGCCGCACTTGGCGCCAAGGCGGCGTTCATTCGCGCCGACGTGCGCCATGAGGATGAGGTGCGCAATCTGGTAGATAAGACAGTCGCGCGCTTCGGCCGGCTCGACGTCGCGGTGAACAACGCCGGCACCGAAGGCAAGCCCGGTCCCGTGACCGAGCAGACCGCTGAGAGCTACGCCGCGACCTTCGACACGAACGTGCTCGGCACGCTTCTCAGCATGAAGCACGAGTTGCGAGTCATGCTGCCCCAGCGCTCGGGCAGCATCGTCAACATTTCTTCGACCTACGGCCATCAGGGCGCACGGGGCGCATCAATCTACGCCGCAAGCAAGCATGCCGTTGAAGGCATGACGAAATCCGCCGCGCTCGAAGCAGCGGCGTCGGGCGTGCGAGTCAACGCGGTCGCGCCCGGCCCGACGGAAACGGACATGCTCGATCGCTTCACCGGCACGGCCGAGCGCAAGGCGGCGCTGACGGCGGGCGTGCCGCTCGGAAGGGTCGGTGAGCCCGACGAGATCGCGCAGGCGATTGTCTTCGTCGCTTCCAACGCGGCCTCGTTCATGACCGGCCAGATCATCGGCGTGGATGGCGGCAAGGCGGCCGGTTGAAGCAAAGAGACCGAGAACATGGCCGCTCCCTCATAACCCCAGTCAAGCGGGCGCGAGACCTCGCCTCCTACTCCGCCACGCCTGGCTGGTCGCCTGGCGCAACGCCTACGTCAAGCCGCGCGCCACTCCGGCGGCGGCGGCAGGCCATACCCACTCATCCTTCAGTCTGAGCGCCATTTTCGCGATTCTGTCTTAACTGCGCTATTCAGCGAGGCGCAATGACAGAAACCCAGCCGGCGAATAGCGCTTCCGCGCAAACCACCGCCACGGCCTCAGGCTGGCTTAGTCGCTGGCTCTTTCCGTTTTTGCGGATCGCTTTTCTCGTCTTCGCCGCGTGGCTCATTTGGTACACGGCTGGACACTGGGACCGCTGGACGGGCGCCGCCCGTTTCGAATCGACCGACGACGCCTTTGTGTCGGGGGACGTGACCCCGCTTTCAGCCCACGTTTCGGGCTACATCACGGAAATGCCGGTCAATGACTTCCAGACCGTGCGCAAGGGCGACCTCATCGCGGTGATCGATCCGTCCGACTATCAGGCCCAGCTCGAACTGGCTCAGGCCAATCTCGCCGCCGCGCAGGCGACGCTCGCCAATCTCGCCAATCAGCGGGTCGTGCAGCAAGCGCTCGTCCACCAGGCCGAGGCGACGATCGACGCGAGCGAGGCCGACGTGCTGCGCTACCAGCTCGAGGATCAGCGCCAGCGCAATCTGTTCAAGACCGGAATCGCCGGCACACAACAGCTGGTCGAACAGGCCGACGACAACGCGAAGAAAGCGATCGCGCAACGACGGCTGAACGAAGCCCAGCTCGACCAACAGAAGGCGGCGCTAGCGGCGATCGACATTCAGGAGAAGCAGCTTCGCGCCCAGATCCATGCAGCGGAGGCGCAGCTCGCGCTCGCCTCGGACAATCTGCGCTATACGCGCATCCTCTCGCCCGCCGATGGCCTCGTGGGCGAGCGGCAAGTGCGCCTTGGGCAGTTCGTCAATGTCGGGACGCAAGTGATCGCGGTCCTTCCACTGCCGAACATCTGGGTCACCGCCAACTATAAAGAGACCCAGATGACCAACATCCGGGTCGGCCAGCCGGCCCGCGTAACGGTCGACGCCTTTCCCGACCTCAAGCTCACCGGCCACGTGGACAGTTGGTCGCCCGGGACGGGCAGCACCTTCGCGCTGCTTCCGCCCGACAACGCGACGGGGAACTTCACCAAGGTGGTGCAGCGGGTTCCGGTGAAGATTGTCCTGGACCCGAATCCGTCGCTTGGATCCCTGGTGCGGCCCGGCATGTCGGTAGAGCCGACAATCGACACCGGCGCGCCCGCAGGCCGGGGCGAGGGCGCCGCAGCGAGCGCCGCTAGCCCATGACTTCGGTCACCGCCCCGCTCGTCGCGCCGGGCGCCGACGCGCCTGCCCCCGCTCCGATCACCTGCGCCGGCATCGCCGCCCACGCCAGCGGGACCCGGTATATCCGGCTCAACGCCAACTCGCTCAGGCCTTATGTTGGCATCCTGGGCGTGCTCATCGGCGCGATCCTGTCATTCACCGGCAGCCGCATCACGACCTTTGGGCTCGCCGACCTGCGCGGCGGGCTGCACTTCGGGTTTGACGAGGGTGCATGGATGACGACCAGTTTCGGCGTCGGCCAGATGCTCATTGGCGTCGCCTGTCCCTATCTCGGCGCCATTTTCAGCGTCAGGCGCGTGCTTCTGCATGGAATGGCGCTTCTATTCGTGGCCAGCCTGCTTGGACCGTTGTCGCCTAATCTCACGGCTTTCCTGACGGCGCAATTTCTTGCAGGCGTCGGAACGGGAACGTTCATCCCGCTCACCATCGGCTTTATCGTGCGCAATCTGCCGCAGCGCCTCGTCGTCTATGGCCTCGCCGTCTATGCGATGAACTCCGAGCTCTCGCAGAACGTCTCGGCCTCGCTCGAGGGTTGGTATACGGAGAACCTGTCCTGGCGGTGGATCGAATGGCAATATTGCTTAGCGCTGCCGGTCATGTTCGCCTGCATCTGGTACGGAGCGCCGCGCGAGAAGATCAACATCGCGTTGTTGCGCGACCTCGACTGGCCTGGGCTCGCCTATTCCGGGCTCGGTTTCGCTCTCCTTTACGCCGGCCTCGACCAGGGCAACCGCCTCGACTGGGTCAACAACGGCCTCGTCAATGGGCTTCTCCTGTCGGGCGGATTGCTGACGCTCGCCTTCGTCATGCGCGAGCTTTGGGTTGAGAAGCCGTTTCTCAACCTTCGGCTGCTGACGAGGGAAGGGATCGTGCCGATCCTACTGATCCTTGCTGGCTTCCGCTTCATCATTCTGTCGACCGCTTATATCATTCCGACTTACCTTCAGGTGGTGCAGAACTATCGGGAGCTGCAGGTCGGCGCGGTTCTGCTCTGGATCGCCCTGCCCCAGTTTCTGATCGTCCTTCCTCTCGGCTGGCTTCTTTCACGGGTCGACGCGCGTTGGATCCTTGCGGTCGGCGCGATTTTCATCGGCGTCGCCTGCCTCATGGGAACCGGCCTGACGCAGGATTGGGCGACGGACGATTTCCTGCCGTCGCAGATCCTGCAGGCGATCGGCCAATCTTTCGCACTGACCGCGGTCGTCGCGCTCGCGGTGAAATCGATGAATCCCGCAGACGTGCTGACGATCGGCACACTGTTCCAGACCACCCGCCTATTCGGCGGGGAAATCGGAACCGCCTTCATGCAGACCTTCGTCCGGGTGCGCGAACAGGTCCACTCCAATCTGATCGGCTTGCATGTCGACAGCCTCGGCGGCCAGACGGCCGATCGGATGGCGGCCTATCGCAACGCTGTCGGCGCGCATTCGAGCGACGTCGGGGTGGCGGCGGAACGCGCGACGAGCCTGCTCGGGTCGGCCGTGGCGAAGCAGGCCGCGGTTCTTGCCTATATCGACGGATTTCTGGCCGCCGCAGTCGGCGCCTTCATCTGCCTCGTGCTCACCGCCTTTTTGAGGCGACGTTGAGAGCCGTTGGGCTCGCCCGCAGACGCGGCGTGCCGTCCGCAAGCTTTTGCGCTACCATGCGCCCCATGACGACGAAGGTCAGACGGCGTCTAACGACGCTCCTATGCGCCGATGTTGAGGGATATGCTCGCCTCATGGGGGCTGACGAAGCGGGTACGCTGGCGACGCTGCGCCGGTGCCGCGAGGCCATGGCGCCGCTGATCGAACGCCACGATGGGCGCATCGTCAACACGTGGGGCGACGCCGTCATCGCCGAGTTCGGCAGCGTCGTGGAGGCCGTGCAATGCGCGGTCGAGATGCAGCAGGAGCTCTCCAGCCACAATGGCGGGCTGCCCGAACAGCAACGGATGAGATTCCGGATCGGGATCAATCTGGGCGACGTGATGGTCGAGGGCAGCGACGTCTATGGCGACGGCGTCAATATCGCGGCGCGAATGCAGGAACTGGCCGAACCGGGCGGAATCCTAATATCCGGTCCGGTATACGAACAAGTGCACAACAAACTGTCCATCGGGTTCGACTGCCTCGGCGAACAGCGCTTGAAGAACGTCGCCAATCCGGTGACGGGTTATCGTGTCCTTCAAGGCGGCGCGCCCTCGCGGCCACAGGCGTCGCGGCCCGAGGCGACGAAGGAGCCCTCTGCGCCTCCAGGTCGTACGGAGGCCGGCTTTTCTCGCGCCTGGGAGTGGTACACGAGTCTACCTCGTGTCAGCGCCGTGATGATCGCCATCGCCGTCTTCTTGTTTGTAGTCAACATGTTCAGCGGCCCCCGCCACATCTGGTTTCACTGGCCCGTCGCGGTGCTCCTGTTGATCGCTGTTCTGCGGGTCGCGAACAAGGGCAGGTCGTCGTAGAAAGAGGGAGAGCCCAGCCGTTGGGCGCACCATCTTGGCGATCATCAATGCGCAATGCAGAATCTTCAATTCTCTATCAGTTAAGCGGCCCGGTCGGTTGATCGATCAATTTCCGCAAGACAGACATCAAACGCCTAAACTCGCGCGATGCAGTCCGCCGTGCGGAAATTGTTCGAGTGGTGTCCTCGACGATCTCAATTAAAACCCCCATGCGCTCGACAAGAGCTTCGCCAATAGCCCGATGATCGAGATCGTCCAGTTCAAAGTTCAAAACGAGTTTCCGCGTCTGTGACAACCTCCAGGTTGCGAACCCAAAATAAGCGCGAATTGTCAGCGCGAGCTGATCACGTAGGCCAATCTTCTGACTTCTCGGGCCAGCCCGGAGAAGGGCTTAACTCGGCGCGGGAAGCTGCTTCTCGTTACGCGCCATGGATGGTGAGCGGCCAGTCCACCGCAGGAAAGCGTGGTTGAACGAGCTCGATCCCTCGTAACCGAGCAACCACGCAACTTGGGAGAGCGATAGGCTCGGCTCCTTAACGTATTGAAGCGCGAGGCTGCGCCGCAAGTGATCCACGACCTCCTCGTAGTTTGTGTTTTCGTCAGCCAACCTCCGCGCAAGCGTTCGGGTGCTCATGGCTAGCTTCTTGGCCACAGTTTCCCTCTGCGCGTTTCCGTGGTGAAGTAACCTCTGCACTTCGTTCTCAACCGAAGCCCGCAGCGTTCCCTTGGCCGTGTTGCGCTTTTTGGCCGCCTCATCGCAAATGGGCTGGAGCGTCTCCAGAAGGTGCTGGTCTTCGGTGACAAGCGGGAGGGCCAATGTTTCATTGGATAAGGCGATTTGATCGATTGAAGCGCCAAACTCGACTGGACAGCCGAAGAACCGTTCCAACTCTCGACGGTTCGAATTACCCGCATGGGCGAACGATACCTGAGTGGGATGAATGTTCCGGCCCGCCATCTCGCGCAGCGCTTTGACCACGACCGCCATTCCAAACTCCGCGTTCTGTCGCACACTGTGCCTAGAGACGCCTACCAAGATGAACTCGACCACAACCCCGCCTTCGACTTCCAAAACCTTCACCCGGATTGCTTCGTTGACGATCCTGCAATAGCGCGCATAGAGCGCAACCGCCTCGTTGACATGCTTCGCAGCCGACCCGACATAGAACAGCAATCCAATCTCTCGCGGATTGGCCTGCTGGGCGAGGTGCAGGCCGAAGGCGCTATCGTTGAGCGCTTCTGCCGCATATTCCAGGAGCTTGCTTTGAGCGCTGGCAGAAATGCGCCCCTGAAAGGCCGACGCGTCGCAGGACTGGGTCCACGGCGACGCCGCGGTTCTGAAGTGCGGCAATCGACTGTCTCGCGGAGAACCCCGTCGCAGTGGGGAGAACTTGCCGGGTCGTCTCCTCGGTCACGTTCCGGTTCCCCTGCAGAATGCTCGAATATCAGCGCCTCAGCCTCGGCGTCTATGGGTCGATCGCCGCGACGTCGCGCGAGGCGACAGATCTCCTGCGTCTGGAGCGTTTGCTTTTGTGTCCTCGCGCTGTCTACCCGCAGAAAAGTGGAGGCGGCACGTCACCTTTGGGGTTTTAAGCCCTTAATTACGGGCTTGAGCGTTTTCGGCTCGACGTGTCCATATTCGGCCATCGAGGCGGGCGCGCCCCATTCTAGAGCGCAGACGCAGATGGCGCACAGGGCTTTGGGCGGGATAAGCCGAACGGGCCGATCACAGCGCTTGCAGATTGTGGAGGTACTCTGCCGCTGGACGTGCTCAAAGAAGGCTTGCTCCTCTGGCCCATCAATGTTCCAGAAGCCAAAATTGTCTTCATAAGCGGCGGCCATTTTAAGCGCTTGCTCCTGATGGCGCCGGCGCGGATCTCGTTTCCGGTTCGGCGCGGGAACCGCTAATAGAATTAACAGCGGCCCCGCATTTGCTCCGTGGGGCCAATTCGCTGATCTTTCAGGCCTCTCGAACTGAATGCGGGTCCACCAGAGAATAGGCCCGCTTAAATGGGCGAGCACATGCTGCGCAGGATCGACCGCCAGATGCGCCCGAGCGAAAGGCGCGCTGGGCTATGAAGAAGAGAGTGGCCCCTGCGCCCTTCTAGGGAAGGCGGGACGGTACTGAGTCCGCCGCCGCAGGGCGGCGCGGACGTCGACGCGCGTCCAAATTGAGGAGCTATTCGCATGCGATCCGACATCGTTCCCGGGGCCGTCTTTCCTGATTGCGAGCTTTCCGACCACAGTGCGAAACGCCGCAAGCTGTCAGAGCTGCAAGGACAGCATCCGATGGTTCTCGTTCTCAGCCGTGGAGGCTACTGTCCCAAGGACCGCCGACAGGCCGAAGGCCTTGTTCAACTCCATCGCGAGCTCGAGGTCGGCTATTGCAGGCTCGTTACAATAAGCACCGACAGCATCGTCGAGACGAATGAATATAGGAGTGGAGTTGGAGCCCACTGGCCTTTTCTCTCCGACCCGAGGCGCACCGTCCAAAAGGACCTGGACATCGCCGAATATACCGATCCGGTCCACAACCCCATGATTCCGTATACGATTGTGTTCGAGCCTGGTCTCGTCGTTTATAAGGTCTACAATGGCTATTGGTTCTTCGGCCGCCCAACAACGGAGGATCTCCGCCAAGATCTGCGAGCCGTGACCAGGAAGTGCCGGCCGGATTGGGACATCACAACGCCCGAGCTCAAAGCGGCTTGGGAGCAAGGTCATAAGGAGCGATTCTATCCATATGGCCAGACCTATGCCCAAACGATCGGCGAGCAGGATTAATGAGCCGACAGCAAACTATGCAGTTTGAATTCGCCAGGAACCCGCGATCGAGAGCCTTGACGTCCCGCGGGGAGCGATGTCGGTCCCGGCGAAGTCGTTCATTGCGGCAACTGTTTGCCGGACTGCTCAGCCACCATATGCTCGGCGTACCAGTCCCCCCAGTTCGCGTCGCGCTGCCCAATGCGCTTTTCGTGCTCGCCGTGAGCGGCCTCCGCACGCCGAAGCGCGCTCGCCAGGTCGCTTGCGGAGCTAAAGGAAGTCGCGCCAGGTTCGACGCGAGTGGGGTCCCGGATCATAACTTCCTGCAGGTGCCAGACATTCGCGTCGGGATCACTGAATAAGGCGCGCGATCGGTAGGAGAGACGCTTGGGGTGCAGGCCGCTGCCTCGACCTTCCGGGCCGTCGTGGAAGAACTCGCCGACCTCGACGCCGGAGGCGACGAACTGGTCCCGGGCGGCCTCGATGTCGGCAACGACCAGGAATGCCTTGGCTGAACCGGGAGCGGCCGACGTGACGTTCTTGCCGAAATGGACCGAGCAGGAGGAGCCCGGCGGCGTGAACTGGACCAAGCGGAAATCTTCGCCGGCGGAGCGGTCAATGTTGAGCCGCCATCCGATCCTCTCGTAAAAACGCCTTCGCGCGATCGACATCCGAAACGGGGATGACGACGACCTCGAGCTTCATGTCAATTCTCGCGACGCCCGCGCTTTTTCCTGCGTCGTTACCATGGACTTCATTGGTGCTCATCAGTACCTCCCGTGTTCTTTAGGGATCGCCATCACGGTTCTATCCACGAAGGAATGAGGCGGCGGAGCATTTCTCAAACGACTTGAATCTTCAATGGGCGTCATTCCACGCCTAGCCGCGAAGAATGGGCGCCCCGAAGGGAGCACCTGTTAATCCGCCGTCCACCATCAGCTCGACCGCATTGATGTACGACGAATCCTCAGAAGCCAGGAAAAGCACAGCCTTCGCGAGTTCTTCAGGTTCGCCCCATCGGCCAAGAGGAACCGTCGAGGAAAAGAAATCAGCCAGCTTGGCGGACTGTTCAGGCGACATCGAGGCGCGAGACCCGCGCTTCCAGATGGGAGTTTTGGTCGCTCCGGGTGCGACGACATTGACGCGAATGTTGCGCGGCGCAAAGTCGGCAGCGATCGCACGTGCCATCGACACCACCCCGCCCTTCGTGGCCGCATAAGCCGCTAGGCCAGCCTGCCCCATGTAATTGTGCACCGATCCGTTCAAGATAATGCTGGCGTTGTCGTTCAACAGAGGGGCGGCGGAGTTGATGGTGAAGAATGCGCCGTTCAGGTTGGTGTGGACGATATTCTCAAACACTGCTTCGTCCGTAGCGCCGGTCGGCGTCCTGCCGCTAATTCCGGCATTGGCGAAGACGATGTCTAGCTTGCCGAAATCCTTGGCGAGATCCGCGAAAAGCCGCTTGCGGTCGTCCGCCACGGTAATGTCGGCCCGGTAGCCGCGCGCGTTGGGTCCCAGTTCGGCGACTGCTTCATCCAGCGTCTTCTGGTCCCGGCCGGTAATCGCGATTTCAGCGCCTTCTGCAACGAAAAGTCGGGCGGTGGCCAGGCCGATGCCGCTGTTTCCGCCGGTGATGAGAGCCTTCTTCCCTGTGAGTTTCATGATTCCTCCTTGATGACTGACCCATCAACTAGGATCACCGCGATACATGTAACCCGGGGTTCCCCGATGCAGGGCCCCTTCGCCCACCGCGACGGCAGCTTATGCCCCGATCCCTGCGTCCGGCAATGCGAGACGCGGGTCTCCAGGTGATTGCCCAGTCGCTCACTGATAGCGTCGACGCTTAGCATCGCGCAGCGGACGAAGATCCGCGATGGCGGCGAGCAAGTCCTGGAACAGACCGCGCGACATTGGATAGTCTCGACGACAGAACAACGTCGAGCGCGTCCTGCCGGCCGGATTGGGACATCACAACGCCCGAGCTCAAAGCGGCTTGGGAGCAAGGTCATAAGGAACGATTCTATCCGTATGGCCAGACATATGCCCAAACGATCGGCGAGCAGGATTAAGGGAATAGACCAAGCTTGGCTTAGCCGCCCTCGGCAACGGCGCTCCTCTAGCGTCAAAGCCAGACCCTTAGCGCGCGACCGCGCAATTCACCTCCGCATTTATGTTGACTGGCTCTCGCATCGAGAGGATGGTTGGCGTGGTCTGCCGCGGTGCGCTCCGGTCGAATCGCGCCACCGGCAAGCGATATTGGGCGGGGGCGGTTTTTGAGAAGGCTCGCGGCGATCTGCGCCGTCAGTGTCCATTGTTGTTCGCGGCGCATGGAGCCGGACCGCGAAGGGACGCTCGCGCGTCTCAGAAGACTGCGCCACGATCTGATCGATCCGACCATCGCCCTCCACAAAGGGCGCACGCTCAAGCCTGCCGGCGCCGTCGAGCCGACGCACATCGCGGCCGGCTGATGCGAGCAGGGGCGGAAAACGACGTCGCGAGCGCGGCCCAAGCCGCGCAAGTACGCAGCCTGTTCAGACAAATCCCGATCGCGCTCTCCGTCAACTTCGTCAATGCGGCTTTGGTTGCGATCGTGCTTACGCCGCTCGCCACGCGACCGCTTCTGCTTCCCTGGTTCGCATCGGTGGTGCTGGTGACGATAGGCCGCGGGATTTTGTGGCTGAGCTATCGCCACGCCCCCATTCAGCCCGAACATGCTCGCCGTTGGTCAGGGCTGGCAACCTTGGGGTCGCTTCTGGCCGGCCTCACCTGGGGGATTGGCGGAACCATCCTGTTTCCAGTCCTCCCGGCGTCCGGTCAGCTATTTCTCATCATCGTGATGGGCGGCATGTCCGCCGGCGCCATGGCGATGAGCGCGTCGCATCTGCCGTCGCTCCTCGCCTTCCTGCTCCCGACCGGCCTGCCAATGGCTTTGCTTTTTTTGGCGCGGGGGTCGCCCGCAGACAGCGTACTCGCAGCGATGATCGTCGTGTTCGTGGCGGCGCTATCGCTGGCGGGAAGGCACTTCAGCCAAACCTTCGCAGAGGCGCTGCGATTGCGCTTCGAACTGAAGGAGGCTAATCTCCGCTTGACCGAAGCCAACCTCCGTTTGCAGGCCGAAATGGCCGAACATCGCGAGACCGAGGCAGCTTTGCACCAGGCGCAAAAGCTCGAAGCGATAGGCCACCTGGTGGGCGGCATCGCCCACGATTTCAACAACCTGCTGACCGTGGTCGGCGGCAACGCGACGCTCTTGTGCTATCGTGCCGCAGACGAGCCGACGCGAAGGCGAGCGGCGGCCATTCTTAGCGTCGCGGACCGTGGAGAGCGTCTGATCCGGCAATTGCTCGCCTTCTCGCGACGCCGGACCCTGCGGCCGGAAGCCGTCGCACTGCAAGGACGGAGCTCGGAGATCGAGGAGCTCATCCACCGCTCGCTGCGCGAGGACATCGCGATAACGATCGATCTGCCCGCAGATCTGTGGCCGATGATGGTCGATCCCGGGGAATTCGAACTGGCCTTGCTCAACATTGCGGTCAACACCCGCGACGCCATGCCGAATGGCGGCGCTTTCCGCCTCGCAGCGCGCAACACGCGCTCTGGCGACGAGATGGCTAGCGCCGGCCTCGTCGGCGAGTTTGTCGCGATCACTCTGACGGACACCGGCCCGGGCATGCCGGCTGAGGTGATGGCGCGGGCCTTCGAGCCCTATTTCACGACCAAGGCTATGGGTCTCGGATCGGGGCTCGGCCTCTCCCAGGTCTATGGCTTCGCCAGCCAGAGCGGGGGCCTCGCGGCGCTTGTCAGCGCGCCCGGCGAGGGGACCGCGATCACGCTCTATCTGCCCCGCGCCGATGCAGGCCCGGCAATGATCGGCGAGATTGCGGCGCAACCGGCGTTCGACCCCGGCTCGGCCCGCGTCCTCTTGGTCGAGGATGACCAAGCGGTCGCCGAGGCGACGCAAGACTTGCTGCAAAACATGGGCTTTGACGCTCGCTGGGCCGCCGACGGGATGGCGGCGCTGGCCTTCGTCGAGAACGATCCGAATCTGGCGGTCGTCATGTCGGACGTCGTCATGCCCGGCGGGGTGAGCGGCCTCGATCTGGCCCGCACGCTGCGTGACCGGCGCCCAGAGCTGCCGGTCATCCTGACGACTGGCTATAGCAGCCACGCATCCGAGGTGGTCGCCGAGGGCTTCGCGCTAATCCAGAAACCCTATCGTCGCGACGTGCTGGCCGCCTCGCTCCGATCGGCGCTCGAAAACCGTCCAGGTCTTTGAGATCGTCGGCAGCGGGGGGGCAAAATGTCTCCGCTTTTTCGCGCCTTATCGCAGCGGACTCGCTTACCGGGACGCTCGGACTGAGTCGCCCGGGCGTGAAAACCCTGTTTGCCAACAATCTCTTGCCAAAAACCTTGTAAGCGGCTTCTTGGGGGGCGAATCGGGGGGCCATGCGAACCGCCTATTGCTTCACGCCGGACCGCGCGTTCTTTGCCCCGGCTGTGCGCGCGATCGCGTCACTGGTCGAGGCCGAGCCCGACGTCGAGCGCGAGATTTTCCTCATTTGCGAACCGGACGACGTCGTGCCCGGGTTCGACAAGCTCGCGCGTACGCTGCGCGAGCGGATCAAGCTCCTGACCCTAGATTTTAAGCGCTTCGACCTGAACCTCGCCGGCAAGGGGCGCTTTTCCCGCGCTGTGTTCCGGCGCCTGTTTCTCGACGACATCCTGCCCGCCCATTTCGAGCGGATCGTCACGGTCGATTCTGACATGCTGATCGTGCGTCCGGGCCTGAAGCGGCTGGAAAGTTTCGATCTTGGCGGGAGGCCCCTCGCCGCGGCCTACGACATGATCTTTCTCATGGACTTCAAAGGCGACGCGCTGGCGCGGCAATTTCAGCGTTCCCGCCGCTCGCTCGGCCTTGCCGTCGATACGCCCTATTTCAACGCGGGACTCATGGCGATCGACCGCGCCGCGTGGCGGGCCGAGAAGCTGACAGAACGCGTGACCCAAGCGCTTCGCGACGAGCCTGAGCGCTATCCGTTCATGGAGCAGGACGCGCTCAACGCCGCGCTCAAAGGCAATTTTGCTCCCCTTTCGCCGCGCTTCAATTTCATGGGCGACTTTTTCCTGCTCGACCTAGAGCGTTGGCTCGAGCCGATCGTGCTGCATTTCGTCAACGCGCCCAAGCCCTGGGAGCTCGGCTCGTGGCGAGGAGAAGCGAGGTTCGCTGAGAACTATCGCGCCTGGTTCGCCTCCTCGCCTTGGCCGGACTTGGCGAAGTCGCCCGCAGCGCCGCCCTGGCGGCGGACGCGGCCGCCGCTCACGCGTCTCAGGCGGGATTTCGCCGAGCGATTGTCGGCGTTCCTCGCCAGGACCCGCTTTATCGATGGGACATTGACCGTCCGAGCTTAAGCCCTGAAATCCGGAGTGAGATCTTGAAAGCGACCCTTTGGTTTGTTGCGATGGCGTGCGGCTGCTTCCAAGTCGTCCAGGCCATGGCCAACGGCTCAGCGGTCCGGTCGGGAATCGGCCCCATCTGGGTCGGCGCGATGTCGGCCACCGTCTCGACGCTGACGCTGATCCTGGTGGCGGTTGCGATCTACCGTCTGCCGCTTCCCGACACGAACCTTGTCATGGCGCAGGGGATGAAAGTCGTCGCCGGCGGCATGATGGGGGCCTTTATCGTCGCGGGCCTCGCCTTTGTTGCGCCCAGGCTCGGACCGACGCAGGCGTTCATGCTCTATTTCGTCGTCATCGCCGTCTCGTCGACGCTCATTGACGGTTTCGGCCTTCTGGGAACTGAAGCGAGACCGCTCGAACCTCGACAGCTCGTCGGCGTGCTCATCGCCGGCGTCGGGCTCCTGCTCGCGCGCTCCTGAGACGGGCGACCGGGCACGGGGCCCCAGTCCCGCGTAAGCGTCCGCGGCTACAATGCGACGGCACTCCGGCATTGCTGAACGATGCGGTATGCTTTACCTTACGTTACTTATGATATGCAGTATATTATAGGTAACTGATTGTTACGGTTAAACAAGAATTAAGTCTTGGTCGCCAGAATACCTAGAGCGTCGCCGTATCTCGCGCCGACGCGGCGATTCTGGGGTGGCCAATGAAGGTTCTCATATCTCTCGCTTGCGCCGCAGCGATCGTGGCGGCGCCGGCCTCAGCCGCGGACCTTTTGGGCACGGCTCCGCCGCCCACCCTGCCGGCGCCTTCAAGCCCACTGATCTTCGAATCCGGCTCGAACTGGTATGTGCGGGGCGATCTCGGAATGAGTTTCGACGACGCGCCGAGCGTTTCGTTCTCGAGCATCTCTGTGCCGCCGCCAGGCTTCGCCGGTTCGCCCCTGCCGGTCTATTCCGGACAGAACATCCACGCGACCGACTTTACGGGTGGAGTCGGTGCCGGCTATCGGTTCAATAACTACCTGCGCTTCGACGGAACCTGGGACTACCGCACTGGGCCGGGAGGATCGAGCAATGCGACTGTCGTTTGCCCTTATGCACTGACCGGATTATCGAGCCAGTTTCCGCCTATTCAACAGCTGGGCTACCTCTACAACACCACGAACACCTGCATTGGCTCGGCCAACATCAAGCAGCACAACAACACCTTTCTCGCCAACGCCTACGTCGACCTTGGGACCTACTACGCTTCACGCCCTATATCGGCGGGGGCGCCGGCTTCAACATCAACACCATGTCGGGAAGCCTCAACTTCAATCAGACCGCCAACGGTCTGCCTTACGCCGCCGATCTTACCCCGACCTCTACCTATCCGCAGCTCTGGCTCGATCAGTTCGGGAATTTGGTCAATCCGCAGCCCAATATCGCGTTCACGCAGCAAAACTGGAACCGAACATTGAGCTCGACGACCTACTCCTTCGCCTGGGCGCTGGCGGCGGGTCTCGGATTTCAGCTCACTCCCAGCGCGACACTCGACGTCGGCTATCGATATTTGAACAGCGGCGCGATCAGCACCCTCATCAACCCGCAGACGGGCATGACGGTCATGCAGAACAACTGGTCGCAGCAAATCCGGGTCGGCCTTCGCTACACCATACAGTAAGAACCGCCGCCAGCCGCACGGCCGGCGCCCGCCGACCGCTTGACGGGCTGCAAGATTTGGGCGTCCTAGCCGCCTCCTTCTGAGAGGCGCGCGCCACTATGTTTCGGACCTTGATGACGTCTCGCGGCTTGTTTCGATCGCGCCGCCATGCGAGGTTCGTGAGCCGTCAATAAGACCGAAAAGAACTCGGCGCCGATTTTCGAATGAGGGAGGGACCTCCATGGTCAGAATGGTCGCGCGGCTGATCGCCGTCGCGTTGTTTGCACTGTCGTCGCCGCTAGCGGTTCAAGCCAAGACTTTATACTGGATCTCGCATGGGAGCCCGGCCGACCCGGTCTGGACCTACTTTCTCGCCGGCGCGAATATGTGGGCCAAGGACACCGGCCAGACGGTCAAGACCTCGTTCCACAACGGCGACGTGCCCTCGCAACAGGAGGCGATCCGCGCCGCCATCGCCGCGAAGGCCGACGCCATCGTCACCACGAGCCCCGATCCGGGCAGTCTCGTCGATGTGGTCAAGGAAGCCCGCGCGGCGGGTATCCCGGTCATCAATTTCAACACCCCCGACCCGAAGGTGAACTTCACGGCTTACGTCGGCGGCGACCTCCTCGTCGTCGGAAAGGCGTGGGCGCAGTATCTCGTCGACCACAAGCTGGTGAAGTCCGGCGACTTCGTCTGGATGCCGGTCGAGGTTCCTGGCGCGAGCTATGGCGTCGAAGAGAAGAAGGGCATCGACACCGTCTTCGGTCCGCTCAACATCAAGACGGAAGTGACCGACTCGACGCTCGACCAGGCGAACGTCATCTCGCGCATGACCGACTACCTCACCGCCAACAAGGGTAAGATCAACGCGATCATCGGCCTTGGCGACATGGTGACCGGCTCGATTAAGCGCGTGTTCGATCAGGTCGGCGTGAAGGCCGGTGAAATCCCGGTGGTCGGCTGGGGCAATTCGCAGGACACCACGGCGGAAGTCAAAGACGGCTACGTCAACGCCGCCATGTGGCAGGACCCGCAGGCGACGAGCTATCTCGCCTTGTCGCTGGGCGCGATGGCGGCGGGCGGCGTGCCCCCGGGCTTCAACATCACCGTCGGCACGCTCTATGACAAGTCGAACGCCGACATCTACGACAAGATGATGTCGGCCAAGTAAGCGCCATGCGTTCCCGTCCCGCGCCGACCGTCGCCGGGACGGGAACTTGCTCGTGACCTTGAGCCTGTCGGCGCCCGCCTGCGCCGCCTTATCCGCCGGTGACCGGACTTGACGCAACCGTCCCTCCTCCGACGCTTCATTTCGTCGCCGGAGTTCGGCCCCTTCGTGCTGCTGATCCTTGAGATTGCGGTGTTTGCGGCGATCAATTCCGCGTTCCTCTCTCCGCTCAACATCTCCAACACGCTCACCTTCACCGTCGAACTCGGCCTTATCGCGCTCGCCATGACGCTTCTCATGACGGCGGGTGAATTCGATCTTTCCGTGGGCTCGGTGTTCGGCTTCGCGCCGGTCGTGATGTGGACCCTCTACAATTCCGGCGCGACCTCCTTATTCGTCGGCTTTGTCGCCGCGCTGCTCATTTCAGCGGGGATTGGGTTGTTCAACGGCCTCTTCGTTACTCGTCTCAAGATCCCTTCGTTCCTAGTCACGCTTGGCATGCTCTTGGTGGTGCGCGGCGTCGCCCTCTTCGTCACCGACGGCTTTCCGCAGCGCACCTGGAGCGCCGGCAGCCAATGGCTCGCCAAGATTCTGGTCGGCGACTTCTATATCGGGCCGTTTCGCGTCTATGCGTCGCTGTTCTGGTTCATCGCGGCGGCGATCATCCTTGGCTATTTCCTGACGCAGTCGAAATTCGGCAACTGGATCCAGGCGACCGGCGGGAATGCGGTGGCGGCGCGGGCGCGCGGCGTCAATGTGAACGCCGTCAAGGTATGGCTGTTCGTCCTGAGCGCCGTCATGTCGGCTTTCGCCGGCGTCATCAGCTCGATCCGGACTTCCGCGGCAAATCCGAACAGCGGAACCGGCTATGAGCTCGAAGTGATCGCGATGGTCGTCATCGGCGGGACAGCGCTCACCGGCGGACGAGGCACCATCATTGGCACCGTGCTTGGCATCCTCATCCTGCGCGTGATGCGCAACGGCATCGTGCTGATCGGCGTGCCGGGTCTCGCCTATAATATCTTCATCGGCGCCATCATTCTCGGCATGATGGCGCTCCACTCCTGGCTCGAGCGCCGACATCAGGCGGGAACCTGACCGATGAGCGAAGACCTCATCCGCATGGAGCATATCGATAAGTTTTACGGTCGCGTCCAGGCGCTCGATGACGTCAACTTCACCGTCGCGCGCCAGGAAATCGTCGGCCTCTTGGGCGACAATGGCGCAGGCAAGTCGACGCTGATCAAGGTGCTCTCAGGCGCCGTGCGCGCGACCAGCGGCGACATCATCGTGCGCGGCAAGCGCGCCGACATCCGCAGCACAACGGATGCGATCGCGCTTGGCATCGAGACGATCTACCAGGATTTGGCGCTGGTCACGCAGCTCTCGATCGCGCGCAATCTGTTCCTCGGCCGCGAGCCGCTCAAAGGCCCGCGCATCCTGAACCGGCTGGACAGCGCGCTCATGGAAGAAGTCGCAGGCGAGCTTCTACGAAAAGTCGGCATCGGCAAGTCGATCCCGGCCTCAACGCCGATCTCGTCGCTGTCTGGCGGCGAGCGGCAGGCGGTGGCGATCGCCCGCGCCATGTACTTCGACAGCGATCTCATTATCCTCGACGAGCCGACCAACAACCTTGGCGTCGCGGAGACGCAGGGCGTGCTGCGCTTCGTGCGCAACGCGCGCGATTCCGGTCACTCCTGCATCTTGATCGCGCATAACATCCACCATGTGTTCCAGGTGGTCGAGCGAATTGCAGTCATGAGACATGGCAAGATCGTCGCCGACGACATTGATCCGAAGCGCACGACGGTCGCAGAGGTGGAGGCCGTCATCACCGGCGAGTTGGCCGACCCTGCTCAGTAGTTGAGCTAACTCCGCCGAAGGCGACGCGAGCTGGACAGCTCTGCTGTGCGTATTCAAGCGGCAGGCGCCGAAATATTTGTCAGGATCGTTTGATCAGCCTATCTTCGCGTCGGGTCGGGGAGCAAATCGGTATGACGTGATGCGTGAGGATGGCGAAATGCCGGAAGCTGAGAGCAGTTTCCATCACCTCTTTGGGCCGAGGGTTCCCACGCGCATGATCGCCAAAGGCAAGACAATCTTTCGGGAAGGCGATCGTGGCGACGAGTTCTTCATTGTCGTGCGCGGACAGGTTGAGATCCGGAGCGGCGACCGCCATTTCGAGACCCTCGGCCCCGACGGCATTTTTGGCGAAATGGCGCTGATCGACGACAGCCCGCGAAGCGCCACCGCCGTCGCTTTGACCGACGTGACCTTAGCGCCGATCAAGGAAAATCAGTTTCTCTTCCTGGTCCAAAACGCTCCGTTTTTCGCGCTGAGCGTCATGCGCGTCCTCGCGCGCCGATTGCGCCGCCAGAATAAGGCGGCGTGACCGGAGCAGTCCTTTCCCGAAGCGGAGGGCTTCGGGCTATACGACGATTTCAATCGCCTCGCGGCCCTTCGGCGTCTCGACGACGCGCATCGACACCACCTGGCCTTCCAAGAGACCTTGGACGCCAGAGGCGTCGAGCGTGGTGCTGTGGACGAACACATCCCGGCCAAAATCGTCGCTGGCGATGAAGCCAAAGCCGCGGGCGTCATCAAACCACTTGACCTTGCCGGTCAACTCAAAGGCGGACGACGGGTCAAAAGTCGAGCGTCGTGGCGAGCGTTCGATGGCGCTTCTGGTGTCGACCTCGACAATCCGCACCACCTCCGCCCCTCGGGAGCCGGTGCGAGCGACGACCCGAACTTTCGCGCCCGACGGGAGGGTCTGTCGCCCGATCTCGCGCAGGGCCTTAAGATGCAGGAAGGCGTCGCCGCCGCCGGCAAGCTCGACGAAACCGTAGCCCTTGGTGGCGTTGAACCATTTCACCGCCGCCTCAACAGTCACCCCCTCCGACGAAGGACCAGAACTCGACAAACCCTGGTCGAATCTCATAGGCGCGACAGATTCCCCAATCCGCTCCATGTGCTCGAACGCGCGCCTGCCAGTTTCCAAGCCTTGAACCTGACCCATCATAGCAACCACCTCCGTAACCAGACGTATCCAAATCGAAAATTACGGACTCGAACCGCAATGATCGACGCCGCTCCGCGCCCAAGACTCCGCGTTCCGCTTCCCTCAGGCCCGACCGCCCAAAAACCGTGGCTTCCTAAATACAGTGGTCTCACGGTGGCGGCAGTGATCCAGGTCACACTTCGCCCGCGCGCCACGGTTATTTTTTGCTTGAGGGACGCCATGCCCGCTCAAATCACATCTACGACGTGGAAAGGCGGCGCCTGCGTTGCAGGGCCGAGCAACCCTTCCGACCAATGTTGATTGATCTCAGTCTGCCGGGCGCGCCGAGCAGGCCGCATTCGGCCCCTTGGATGCGTCGGGCCAATTGCATCATGCTATGCGGCGCCCGCCGATCCAGCCGTCAGGTCAAGCGCTCAGTCGGTCAGGCTTTCCAGAAGCCGCGCGGCCTGCGGCTTAAGCGCTGTGCAGGTCATTCCGCGGGCGAACCGCAGGCGCTCGCCTTCGGCGGCAGTAGCGGACCCATCCCCCAGCATTGGATGCGAGCTCGGCTCGTCGAGCGTGAGATCGAGGCTGTACATGAGCAGTCGCGCCTGGGGGCGCAGCCGCTCGCATTGAAGGCCATGCCAGGCCTGAGCGGCGGCGATAACCTAAGGCGCTTTGCCTCTGGATGGAGAGGGTTTCGCTCCTTCTCGGCGGCGGGTCGCGACCTTGGTCCGGTCGATCCGTTTGGGTTTTCTTGGCTCGTGGCGTTTCGCTGTGAAGGCCCCGTCTTATGAGCGTTGGATTTCCTTGGATTTCCTTGATCTCTGTCCGAATCCAGACTTTTCAAAGGGTTACGAGGCTTTTGGCGGGAAGAATTTTTCTCGTGCCCTTCTCCGCCATGTGAGACCCGCCGGGACGGGAGCTTGCGGTCGAGGCCATGCGGAAGCGCAGGATTGTTCATGGGGCAAGCTTAACCCGGATTCTGATTTTCTGCAATGCACTGTGTCGTCCGAGCCGTTGCCTTCGGCCGCCTCAATCCAAAAGTAACGCCCCCAAGGTCAAAAACCCACCGCTATTCCAGATACGGCGTCAGCACATCTTCGATCCATTTCATGAATGCGCGGACTCGGCGCGACAGATTGGTCCGATGGGCTACGACGAGAGACACGGCGAGCGCCCGGCGACGAAAATCGGGTATGATCTCCACGAGCGCTCCACTCTCTAAGTATCGGCCGATCCCCAAGAGTGGCGCCTGAATCAGGCCAAGACCGGCGAGGGCAGCGGCTTCGTAGGTCTGCGCGCTGTTGACGTGTAGCGCGCCTGGCAACTGAAGCGTCGCGTAGCTGTCGCCGTCCGGATATTCCCAACCATAGGGTCTTGCGCCCAGCATCGTCGAAAAATGAATTGTCCGATGTTGCTGACGCTGGAGATCTTCTAGCGATCGAGGGACGCCATAGCGCGCCAGATAGGCGGGACTGGCAGCGTTGACCATGCGCAACAGGCCTAGTGGGCGGGCAATCAGCGTCTCGTCCCCTATGGGTCCAAGCCGCAATACACAGTCGAACCCCTCTTGAACCAGATCGACTTGCCGATCCGTACTCGACACCTCCAGCTCCAACTCGGGGTGAGTCGCCATGAAATCCGGCAAGGCCGGCACGATCGTTGTGCGCGCCACCTCGGTCGGAAGATCGACCCGTAAACGCCCGCGAAGCGCCGCGCGATCGCCTGCGAACATCGAGTGCAGGTCATCGACTTCAGCAAGCAGATCGCGGGCACGGGCATGAAATACGCGTCCATCCTCCGTCAACTGCACGCTGCGCGTCGTCCGGTGCAGGAGCCTGGCGCCGACATTGTCTTCCAGCTTCCGGACTGCCGTTGAGGCCCTCCCCTTTTGGATGCCCAGGCTATCGGCCGCGCGGGTGAAGCTCCCCATTTCCGCTACCGTTATGAATATGCGGATGGGTTCGAGATTTTGCATTTTTGCGCCTCGGTATTGTTCACCTAATAGAGAACAGTAAGTTCATTTTATAGGTGTTTATCATCCCCATGAGACACAGTAAGCTCCGAATATGGAGATCCCCCATCGGAGAAAGACAAATGTCGGAAACTATGACCCTGCATCAGGCGCGTGAAACTGTGACCTGGCATCGCGCCCTTTGGGCCGGCCGGATAATGAGCGGATTTGTCGTTATCGCTCTCTTGGCAGACGGCGCCATTCAGCTTTTCGCGCCGGCACAGATCGCGAGCATGTTGCAGGAAACCGGGTTCGCGATGGACCTGACCAGTGTCGTGGGTCCGATCATACTCGCATGCGCCATCCTTTACGCCATCCCGGCCACCGCCGTCCTCGGCGCGATCCTAGTGACGGGCTTTTTGGGAGGCGCCATCTGCGCCCATGTCCGCATTGGTGAGTTGGGGTCGCCGCCGGAAATCATTTCCCTGCTTCTGGGCGCGATGACATGGGGCGGCCTCTACGCGCGCGATCCCCGTATCCGGGCCATTCTGCCGCTCGTCCGTTGAACCAACAGGGGCAGTGCTCTGTCCCTCAAGATCAGGAGAAAACGCATGTTTTTAGTCATGGGAATCACAGGAAAAGTGGGCGGCGCAACGGCCGAACATCTGTTGGCGCGCGGCAGGCAAGTCCGCGCGCTGGTCCGCAATCGCGAGAAGGCGTCAAGCTGGGCGAGCCAGGGCGTGAACTGGTTGACGGTGATTGGAATGGTTCGGCGGCCATCGAGCGGGCGCTCAAAGGCGTCGACGGCGCGTTCGTCATGTTGCCGGCTGTCTGGACCCCCTCGCCCGATTACAAAGAAGCAAAGGGCGTGATTGCGAACTATGTCGAGGCGCTGACCAAGGCAGCGCCGCCGCGAGTGGTTGCGCTTTCGTCGATGGGCGCCAACAGGACCAGCGGGCTTGGGATGATCACGGCCTTGTCGCTTCTGGAGCAAGGTTTTCGCCAGCTGATATCGCCAATCGCATTTGTGCGCGCAGGGGGATTTTTCGAAAATTTTCTTTACGGCTTGCAGGTCGCCCAGGGCGGAACGCTGCCGGTCTACTACAATCCGACAAACCGGAAATCGACCATGGTCGCGACGAACGACATCGGCGCGGAGGTCGCAACCCTTTTGACCGGGCCAGCGTGGTCAGGGAAGCGCGTCGTCGAGCTTGGTTCGATGGTCACCGCGGATGAAGTCGCGGAGCAATTGGGTGAAGTCCTGAATCTCGAGGTGAAAGCCTTTGCAGTCCCGCGCGCAGGGTGGGCGGAAGCGTTCGAGCAATTTGGCATCCCGAAGGGCCACACCGGACCTGCCGAAGAAATGTTTGAGGCCGTGAACGCAGGATGGATGGACCTCGGAGTCGTGGGTGCGGAGCATGTAGCGGGTACGACGTCCGCACGCGATGTATTCAAGGCTGCACAGAACGCCCCCAAGGCGTAAGTCCGGGACGGATCAGGCAGAGACGGAGACTGCCCGCTTCTGCGTCGGACGCGTCGCGGGAAGCGCCTAAAGCAACGCGGAGCCCCTCCACTCCCGCGTGGCGGCGACCTCAAAGGCCGGAGTGCGGGGCATCGTCTCAACCTGCCCTCCTCGGCGCAACCTAAAGCTCAGGTCGCCGCGTTATTTGCGGCCGTCTGCGCCTGCGCTCGCCGCTTCTCGACCATCTTTACCGCAATCACCGAGCCCTCGTAGAGCAAGAGCATCGGCAGCGCGAGCGAGGTCATGCTGATGAGGTCGGGAGGCGTGAGGATCGCCGCGAGCCCGACCACCGCCACGATCGCATAGCGCCGCATCTTGATGAGATAGGCGGAGTCGACGATCCCGACGTGGCCGAGAAGAGTCAGAATTACAGGGAGTTGGAAGGCGATGCCGAAGGCGAAGATGAGCGTCATGATGAGCGACAGATATTCGCTCACCTTGGGTAGAAGCTCGATCGTCGCCTCGCCTGGCACGTTGACCTGCTGCAGCGATACGGAGAAGCGGATGAGCAAGGGCATCACCGCGAAATAGACAAGCAGCGCCCCGAACAGGAAGAAGATCGGGGTCGCGATCAGATAGGGCAGAAACGCCTGGCGCTCGTTGCGGTAGAGGCCGGGGGCGACGAACTTGTAGATCTGCACCGCAATGATCGGAAAGGCGATAACGGCCGCGCCAAACATGCTGAGCCGGATGTTGGTGTAGAACTGCTCGAGGAAGTGGGTGGCGATGAGGGTCGCCTTCTCCGGCCCGACCACCCGGACATAGGGATAGGTCAGCACGTTGTAGATGTGGCGCGAGAAAAAGAAGCAAACGAGAAAGGCGGCGAGAAAGGCGTAGAGCGATCTGATGATGCGAGCGCGTAGCTCGATCAGGTGATCCATCAGCGGCGCCTTGGTGGCGTCGATCTCCTCTTGGCTCATTCCGCCGCGCTTCTCGGAGCGGCAGGCGCCTCAGGCTCCGGCTCCTTGTCCACGGCGCGGCCGTCGCGGTGGGCTCTGGACCTGTCAGCGCAATTTCCGACTGGCCGATCTCGCTTTGACCCAGTTGAGAAGGCGACGCTTCAGCGACGGTCGAGGTCGACGCAGCCTTCGTCACGTCGTCCCGCACGATGCCGACCGGGTCGAAGCTCGTGTCGATCTTCGCCTGGTCGCTGATCGCCTGGAATTCCTTCTTCACGCTATCGAGGTCAGCCTCACGCTCGACCTCCCGCATGGCCTCCATGAACTGGCCCTGGAACTCGGCCGCCATCCGCCGCATCCGCCCGATCGTTTGGCCCACAGTACGCATCACGCGCGGCAGGTCCTTTGGCGGGATCACCGCCAAGGCGACGATGGCGACGATGATCATCTTGCTGATGTCAAGATCGAACATGGCTCATCGCACGGGCTCAAGCGGCGTCAATACGCCGGCATTCCTGTCGGCGGACTTTCCCGTTGAGGGCGTTCAGCTGACCTTGTGAACGTCGTTCGCGTCGACGCCGACGCGGTTCTCGATCGGCCGGGGGGCCGGTGCTTGAGCGGTTTTTGGCTCATCGTCGTCGGCAAGACCTTTCTTGAACGATTTCACGCCCTTGGCGACATCGCCCATAAGGTCGGAAATCTTGCCCTTGCCGCCGAACAGCAGAAGCGCGACCGCGCCGAACAACATCCAGTGCCAAATGCTAAAGCTACCCATGGCCGTCATCCCATTGCGCGCCGCCCGGTCTTCGTTCCGCCAGCGCATCCTCTCTTTGGCCCAAACCTAAGCGCGGGGGAAGCCAAAAACAAGCTTGCCTTCACGGGAAAGGCGACATAGGCGAGGGTCGCTCGCCGGCGGCTTGGCCTCATGCGCGACCGGGAGGCAAGCCGGGGAGTTCGCGCCGCCATGAGCAGAATCGCCAAACGCCTGAAAGAGATGGGCGTCGTTTTGCCCAAACCGGCGGCGCCGGTGGCGAATTACGTCCCCTCCGTTCGCGCCGGATCGCTGCTGTTCGTCTCCGGCCAGCTGCCGTTAGGGGAAGATGGGAAGCTCGCCGAGCGCCACCAGGGCAAGCTCTCGCCGAACTCCGAAGTCGACGCCGCGCGCGAGGCCGCCAGACTCTGCGCCATTAATTTGGCGGCGCACGCGCAGGCGGCGCTCGGCGATCTCGACAAGGTGAAGCAGGTCGTGCGGCTCGGCGGGTTCTTCAACGTCGAGTCGAGCTTTGACGCCCTGCCTCAGGCGATGAACGGCGCCTCCAATTTCATCGCCGAACTGTTCGGCGAAAAGGGCAGGCATGCCCGAACCACAGTCGGCGTGTCGCATCTGCCACTTGATGCGCTGGCCGAGGTCGAAGCCGTTTTTGAGATCGAGGGTTGAACCCGGTCAACGCCCCTTCCTGGCTCATCGAGCGCCCGATCGCCCATCGCGGCCTGCATGACAGCGCGAACGGCGTGATCGAAAACACGCTGCGCGCTGCGGAGGCGGCCATCGCCGGCGGCTTCGCCATCGAGTGCGACATCCAGTTGAGCGTAGACGGAGAAGTGATTGTTTTCCATGATGAAACGCTCGATCGTCTGACTGACGCCTCGGGCCCCGTCTCGGCGCTCAGCGCGGCTGAGATCGCGAAAGTCCGCATCAGGGGATCTGGCGAGCCGCCGCCTCATTTCGCTGCGTTTCTCGATAGGGTCGCCGGCCGGACTCCGATCATCTGCGAGCTCAAAAGCCGGTTCGACGGCGACTGGCGCATCGCCGACCGCGCCGCGGCCCTCGCCGCGACTTATGACGGCCCGCTCGCGTTCAAGAGCTTCGACCACGATCTCGCCGCCTATTTGCGCCTGCGCCGCCCGCACATGCGGCCTCCAAGGGGGCCCTGCCCGATCGGCCTCCTGGCCCAGGCGTCCTACGACGGTCCCGATTGGGCTTTCTTAACGCCTGAGCAAAAACGCGACTGGACGGATTTCGACCATTACGACCTCGCGCGTCCGGATTTTCTCAGCTGGAACGTCGACGACCTCCCGCACAAGATCCCGTTTCTGGTCAAGCAACTGACCGACGCGCCGACGATGGTCTGGACTGTGCACACCGCCGAGCAACGCGAGGCGGCGCATAAGTGGGCGGACCAGATCGTGTTCGACGGCGATCCCGAGGCTCACAGAGCCTGGCGGCCTTTCAGCTACCCGCCTTTCGTCTGGTGACTCACATCGCGATCTCAGGATAATTCGACGGGAACATCGAGCGCTTCGTCTGCTCGTCGACCTCTGTCTTGAACGCGTGGTCCTTGCCGAGCGCTCTGGCCCGCGCCGCTGCAGGACGCGCGTCGACGGTCTCGTATAGGCGCTTGAGATTGGGGAAGTCGGCAAGGGGGTCGTCCGCTCCGGGCAGCACGCGCGAGGCGCGCGTAAGCCAGCCCCAGGCGGACATGTCCACGATCGAGTAGTCGCCGATGATGAAGTCCCGGCTGATCAACTGCTTGTCCAGGACGCGATAATGCCGCTCGATCTCGCGCCGATAACGGTTGACCGCATAGGGGAGCTTTTCCGGCGCGGCGTGCTGGAAATGCACCGCCTGGCCGGAAAACGGCCCTAACCCGCGTGGCGACGAAGAAGAGCCACGACAAGAGTTCCGGCCGATCCGCTGGCGAGCCGATGAAGCGGCCCGTCTTCTCGCCGAGGTAGAGCAGGATCGCGCTCGAATCGAACACCCGCGCCTCACGCCCGCCCGGCCCCTCGGTGTCGACGATCGCCGGCACCTTGCCGTTCGGATTGATGGCGCGGAAGGCGGGAGAATGCTGCTCGCCCTTGGCCGTGTCGACGGGAATGGCTTCGTAAGGCTGGCCAAGCTCCTCGAGCATCAGCGCGATCTTCATCGGATTGGGCGCGAGGTTGAAATAGAAGCGGATCAAGGGGCTCTCCGGGATGGGGACAATCAGGCGGCGGCTTGAGCAGGCGCGGCTCGAGACGTTGGCGACAGGCTAGGAAGTCTTGGCCTCCGGGCCAAGACAAATTTCAGGTGATCGACCGCCGCGCCATGGTGATTGCGCGTGGAAACGGCCAAGCCTAGTCTTTCCTCCCAGCTAAGGGCCAGCAAGCTTGATCGCTTTCAAAACCATCCGCGCCCGGGCCGAGAAGCGCAAAGGCGGCGCTGAAGCGCTCGCCCGCCTCATGCCGCCCAAGCCCGATCCGAAGGCGCTCTCGAAGCTTCGCGACGACCGCGTGCTTGCCGAAATGACCAAGCGCGTATTTTCGGCCGGCTTCGCCTGGAGCGTGATCGAATCGAAATGGCCGGCCTTCGAGGACGCCTTTCTAGGCTTCGAGCCGTCGCGTCTCGCATCCGAGCCCGACGAGTTCTGGCACAGACTGACCATGGACACCCGCATCGTCCGCAACGGCGCGAAGATCATGTCGGTGCGCGAGAACGCGCGCTTCGTGCTCGACATAGGGAAGGAGCATGGCTCGTTCGGCAAGTTCCTCTCGACATGGCCGCCCTCCAACGAGGCTGGGCTTCTCGAGGTCTTGGCCAAGCGCGGCAGTCGGCTAGGCGGCAATACCGGGCAGATGCTGCTCAGGTTCCTCGGCTACGACGCCTTCGTGACCTCGAAGGACGTCGTCGCCTGTCTGCGCGACGCCGGCCTCGACATCGCGGAGGCGCCGACGTCGAAGCGCGACCTCTTGAAGATCCAGGAGCAGTTCAACGCCTGGGCGAAAGAAACCGGCTTGCCCTACAGGCATTTGTCCCTCATCTGCGCCATGTCGATCGGCGAGAATTATGAGGGCGATCGCTACGGCGGCGAGACGGGCTGACGAGCGCCGCCGCGGCATCCGCTTCACCAACTCGTCCAAGGCGTTGGTCAGCCTCGCAGCGCAAGAACACGGAGAAGAATTGCGCGGCCCCCGTGCGACAGGCGATCGTAGAAGAGTTCGGAGAGTTGGTCTCCTCGCTTCCTAGCCGAGAACCGCATCCGCAGGTCACGGGCGCGATTGAGCGAGCAATAGAGAAAATCCCTACGCAGCCCGCGCAGGCGGCTGCCATAGCCTCGGACATCGGTGCTCGCGTAGGTCTGCAACAATGTGCGGATCAAATAGTCATCGCTCGGATCTGGATAAGCTTCATAGGCAACGCTTGAGAATCGCATGGACACAGGCTCATCGGTCGCGATGAACATGTTCATGCGGGTCAGCCCATCCGATACCCCGGTCGCCTCTTTAGGGAAATTTCCATAGTTCACATAAGGCAGGGCAGCGAGTTGCCGGCGCAAATCTTCGAGCGTCGCCGCCGGGATCCTGACGCCGTTGCCCGCGGTGGTGTCGAGCTTGTGAGCGCGCACCGTGGCGAAGAGGTCGCCCCAAAACTTGTCCCAAGCTTCCGTGCCGGTGCGGTTAGCCGATGGGTCCTTGCGAACGCTATAGGTCGTTTGGGTGAGATAAGCCGCCAATTCGCCCATGTGGCGCGTGACTGTGCCTTCAGGATTATAGACGTCGATCATGGCGTGGACGCATTCATGCAGGAGCAGCGCTCGATCGCCGTCATTTGCGGGTGGGGACTTCTTCTGCGTCAACAGAACATCCGTCGCCTGATCGTAGAATGCGAGATCCTCAGTACCGCCCTGAACCAAAATATTACCGGCGCGAATGTGATCGCGGACCGTCGTCAAGTACTCGCCTTTGACATGGATCTTGTCGGCATAGAACTCGATGCCAAGCGCTACGGGGTCGCTCAGCGTGTCCAGGACGTCGCCTTCGGTCAAGGGCACAACCTACCTCCCTTACGCGATCGGGCAATCGGGAAAGCGAGCAGCGACGCCGCGCTTCTTGCGCTCAGTTCGCGCGCCTTCAACCAATCACGAACTGCAGGCCCACAGCGGTCTCGAGAGTGGCGCTCGCGGCATGTAACGAGACTGCCCAAGTCTGGTCGCCGACGATCCCGTCCTGCGCGACGCCGCCCCAGGCTTGGAACGCCACAACTGCCGCCTTCGTATGAGGCCCGAAATTGCCGTCGATTTCCTGCGGTGTCGTGATCCACTGCCCCGGCGCGCCGTTAGTCAGCAGCGTCTGCAGCGAACTGACAACCGGTCCTGTCGAGCCTTCTTGCAACGTAGGCATCGGTCCTCCGTCCGGTAGGGCAGCCCAAGTGGCTGGGCCGACGATTCCGTCCACGGTTAACCCCGCTCCCTGCTGGAACTGCTTGACCGCCGCCTCTAGTTGCGGCCCGAAAACGCCGTCGACAGTAAGACCAAGATTTGGCGTTCGCCGAAGCGCCCGCTCCAGTCGCTTCACTGCTTCACCAGAGGCGCCTGAAGAGATCGTTGGCTGTCCAGGATTTGCCATGCGCTTCCCCAAAACGTTTTAGGCTCTAGTAGCTCTAGCCCGCTCTACTGAGCACTCGTGACGACTGCTAAAGCCATGCCCATCACAACTCGGACACGCTCCGAGTCCGCATCCACCCCACAATAAGGGTGTAACAGGACGTGCGCCTAAGCGCTGTGAGGCGCGCCACACCTATATTTCGAAATATTCCCTCACTTCAGCCTGCCCTGCCAGCAGCGCTTTGAGCGCATCCAGCGTATCGGCCTCGGCGATCGGCTTGTCGCGCCGCCAGCGCAGCATGCGGGGAAAGCGGACGGCGACGCCGCTCCTGTGGCGCTTGCTCGGCGCAATGCCCTCGAAGCCAAGCTCGAACACCTGCGTGGGGTTGAGGCTTCGCACCGGCCCGAAGGTCTCGACCGTGGTGCGGCGGACGATTGCGTCCATCTCGCGAATCTCCTTGTCCGACAGCCCCGAATAGGCCTTGGCGAACGGCACCAACTCGCGCGCCCCGGCCTCTTCGCCTGCGCTCCAGACGGCGAAGGTGTAATCGGTGTAGACACCCGAGCGGCGGCCGTGCCCGCGCTCAGCATAGATCACGACCGCGTCGACGCTCATCGGGTCGAGCTTCCACTTCCACCACACGTCGGTGCGGTCATCGCCCTTCCGGCGCCCGATGCCATAGGCGCCGTCGCGCGCCTTCAGCATCAACCCCTCGCGCAGAAGCGCCCGCGCCTGCTCGCGCGTCTCCGCAAGCTCCTCCCATGTGTCGGCGGAAACGGTCGGGCTGATACGAATCGGCAGACGCTCGCCGCGCGTCGTCGCCTCCGCGAAGAGGCGATCGACGAGCGCTTCAAGGAGCGCGCGGCGCACATGTTGAGGTTCGCCACGCAGGTCGCGGCCTTCGCTCTCGAGCAAATCATAGGCGATGAACGCGACGGGCAATTGGCGCATTGTCTTTTCGCTGACGATCTTGCGGCCGAGCCTTTGCTGCAGGCTCGCGAAGATCGCGAGGCCATCGAGCGAATCCATCGAGAGCTCGTGCTCGGGCGGGATGAGGACGACAAGCTCGCCGTCGATCGCCGTGCCGGAAGGCAGAGCGCGCGCCAACGGCCCCAGATCAGGATAGGCGTCGGAAATCAGCTCTTCGCCGCGCGACCACAGGCGCCAGTTCTCGCCGCGCTTCAAGAGCTGCGCGCGGATGCCGTCGTACTTCCATTCGACGATCCAGTTCGACGGTGGCCCGAGGGTCGTAGCCATGTCGGCGAGCGGCCGGCTCCACGATTGCGCGAGATAGAACGGATAGGGTTTTCCTGCGTCGAGGGCTTGCGCCTCGGCGTGCAGCACCTCGCCGATCAGAGCCTCGAAATCCGCAGCCGTGGGAATCCGCCGCGCCTGCGAATAGCCGATCAGCCGCTGCACCATGCGGCCCTCGTCGACGCCCGCGACTTCGGCCAGCGCCTTCACCACTTGCAGCCGCGACACGCCGACGCGCAACTCCCCGGTGATCAGCTTGAAGAAGGCGAGACGCTCGTCGGACGGCAGCTCGCCGACCCATTGCTTGAGCCGCGCATACCGCTCTTCCTCGTCAAGCGCGGGAAGCGGCAGCAGCCGCTCGCGCATCCACACGTCCAGCGAAACTTCTTCGCCACGTGCGCCCTCGGGCAGAAGCAGCGACAGCGTCTCAGCAAGATCGCCGACCGCGCCGTAGCACTCCCCGCACAGCCAATCGGGATAGCCGGAACCCTCAACCGCAAGACGCCACAAAAGCCGGGTCGGCGCGGTCTGGCGCGGCTTGCCGCCGCTCAAGAAATAGACGGTCCAGGCCGCGCTTGCCCATCGCGTAGGATCGGCTTTGGCGGCGGCGAAGAACTCAACCATCGCCGCCTGCTTGGCGCGGGTCGAGGTCCCGGAATCGAGTCGCCGATAGAGCGCAGCGAACGCCTTCACGGCGCGCTCTCCGGCAGCGCCCCGCCCTCGCCTTCCGCAGGCGCTTCGGCGCCGGCTGCGTCCTCATCGTCGCCATAAGCCGTGGTCAGCGCTCGCGCGTCGAGACCCTTGTCACCCAGGTAGCGCGTTAACGGTTCCGTGTACCCATGCGTCACGAGAATGCGCTCCGCGCCTGTCGCCTCGATGGCCGCTATTAGCCCCGGCCAGTCGGCGTGATCGGACAGTGCAAAGCCACGGTCGAGACCGCGGCGGCGGCGGTTGCCTCGCACCTGCATCCAGCCGCTCGCCAGCGCATCGGAATAGTCGCCGAAGCGCTTGAGCCACGGACTCGCGGCGGCGGATGGCGGCGCCAGAATAAGGGCGCGGGCGAAATCGCGCTTGTTATGGATTTCGGTGGCCAGACGAGTCTGCGGCAGGGCGATTCCAGCCTCGCGATAGAGCGCGTTGATCGCCTCGACCGCGCCGTGACAGACAATAGGGCCGAGCGTCGGGTCGACATTCGCCAGCACCCTCTGCGCCTTGCCGAGCGCATAGGCGAACAGGATGCTGGCGCGCCCGGCCGCGATATTCTCGCGCCGCCAGGCGTCGATTAAGGCGAACGTGTCGGCCTGCGGGCGCCAGCGATAGATCGGCAAGCCAAAGGTCGAACTCGGTGATGAAGACCTGACAACGCAGCGGCTCGAAGGCGGGCGAAACGCCGTCGCTTTCGAGTTTGTAGTCGCCCGAGGCGACCCAGGTCTCGCCCTTCAGCGACACACGGACCTGCGCGGAACCCAGCACGTGGCCTGCGGGATGCAACGAAATCTCGACCCCGTTCCTCGTCAAGATCTCGCCATAGGACGCTGTCTCGATCGTGACGTCGCCGAGGCGCTTACGAAGGATCGGCGCCGTGTCGCGATGACAGACATAAGTCTCCGAGCCAAAGCGCGCGTGATCGGAATGCGCATGGGTGATGATCGCTCGGCGAACCGGCCGCCAGGGATCAATGTGAAAATCGCCTGCGGCGCAATAGAGCCCGCGGTCGGTTGAAGCGATGAGGTCCAAGGCTGATTTTGCGTTCGGTGATTGGGTGGACTGCCCAATATGGGGGTCAGGTCAAAATCCGGCCAGGCGGACCATAACGCTCAAGCGAGCGGCGCCGTCGAGGACTTTCAGCCCGGCAAGTCGAACCGCATCAACGCGCGTTCATGCAGGCCGGCGCACCAAATGCGACGGCCGATACGGCAGAGGCCAGTCACCATCGCGAAGCCGCCATCCGTCCACTTGAAGTCGTGCACGCGCGCGCCGCGCTCGTCATAGGCTTGAACCCAGGCGACCCGCGACGGCTTCGGCTGCATTCTTTCCGGCAGGCGCGCGGCGAGCCGACGCAGAAAGAGCGGCAGCATGTATATGCTTTCGAGCATCGGATTCGGCTCCGACGCGAGGGCGACCCAGACAAGGCCCTCGCCATCGGCGCAGAGATTGTCGGGAAAACCTGGAAGCTCCGCGATCGCCTCGCTTGCTCCCACGCGATCGCCGGCGAGCCACAGGCGAAGCATACGGCGTCCGGCGGTCTCGACAACGAGGAGGCTTTTTCCGTCGCGCGCGAGGGCGAGACCGTTGGCGAAGCGCAAGCCGTCCATCAACCGTGTCAACGTCCCGTCCGCCGCGCGGCGATAGACGCGTCCGGTCGGCACGTTCTCGACAAAGTCCTTTCTCCAGTCATGAAAGCTGTAGCGCATCGACGAGATGGTGAAGAAGATGTCGCCCCTGGGCGCGGCGACGACATTGCTGCAAAAGATCAGCGGCTCCGCGCGATCGTGCGTGACGAGCGTTGTGAGCGCGCCGGTCTTAAGATCGAGCTCGAGCAGACCTTTCGGACTGTCGCAGATCAGGAGCCGCCCGTCGGTCATCACCTCGAGGCCTAAAGGCCGGCCGCCAGTTCTGACGACCTCGCGCACCGCCCCGTCCGTTGGGCCGACGCTGAGAATACGCCCGTCGAGAAGCCCGGTGTAGATCAGGCCATCTGCGCCAACCACGACGTCCTCCGGACCCTCGCCGGGCAAGGGAATCAAGTCATAGGCGGGCAACGAAGCGCTCATGGCGCCTCCCCCTTGCGACCTCGACACGTCAAAATTGAAGGCCGCGGCTTTGCCCCACTCTATAGTGCTCCACGCCCACGTGGAATGGAGGAATTGTTGGGCTGAGAGGGACTTCAGGCCTCTGCGCGCATTTGCCTACCACGGCTCAATCGTGCGACGGCAGTCGCGCATTTCAACAAGGAAGCGAGCGTGGCGGTCGACAATGAAAGTTCCATCCTGAAGCGGGTGGCGTATCGCTTCATTCCGTTCCTGATGCTGTGCTACTTCGTCAACTATCTCGACCGTGTGAACGTCGGCTTCGCCAAGCTCACCATGGACGCGGATCTCGGCCTGTCGGATACCGCGTTCGGGTTCGGCGCGGGCATTTTCTTCCTCGCCTATTTTCTGTTCGAAGTTCCCTCGAACGTCATCATGGACCGCGTCGGCGCACGGATCTGGATCGCGCGCATCATGCTTTCGTGGGGCGTCGTGTCGGGCGCCATGGCCTTCATTCCGCAGATCGCCGCGTGGACGGGCTTTAGTCCGGAACATGCGTTCTACGGCCTTCGCTTCCTTCTCGGCCTCGCCGAGGCGGGATTTTTCCCCGGCATCATCTTCTTCCTGACGCTCTGGTTTCCCGCCTCCTACCGGGGCCGGATCGTCAGCTATTTCATGGCTGCAATTCCGCTCTCATCCGCGATCGGCTCCCCGGTCTCGGCGGCGCTTCTCGGCCTGCATGGGGCAGGCGGGCTCACAGGCTGGCAATGGCTCTTCGTCATCGAGGCGTTGCCTTCGATCCTTCTCGCCTTCGTCGTCTTTTTCTATCTGACGGATCGGCCGGCGGATGCGACATGGCTTTCGGCGAGCGAGCGCGATTGGCTTCAACGCCGTCTCGCCGCGGAGGACGCGCGGCGCACTCACGTGTCTCCTCAAAATATTCTCGCAAGACTCTATGACTATCGGGTGCTCGCGCTCGCGCTCATCTATTTTGGCAACGTCGCGTGCCTCTATGGCGTGAGTTTCTGGCTGCCGTCGATCGTGAAGGGCTTCGGCGTCTCGATCGCCGCGACCGGCTGGATCAGCGCCATTCCCTATATCGTCGGCTTCCTGGGCATGATTTGGTGGGGCCTTCGCTCCGACAAGCAGGAGGAGCGCACCTATCATCTGGCCGGCGCCCTCCTCCTCGCCGCCGTCGGCATCGGCGGTTCCGCTTTCCTCGCCGATCCTGTCGCAAAAATGATTGCGCTGACAATCGGCTCGCTTGGCGTCTATTCGGCGCTGCCGCTGCTCTGGACCCTGCCGACCGCCTTTCTCGCTGGCGCAGCGGTGGCGCCGGGCATCGCCGCTATCAACGCGATCGGCAATCTCTCCGGCTATTTCGGCCCCTTTGTCATGGGCTGGATCAAGGACATGACCGGGGAATTCCGTTGGGGGCTCGTCACGATCGCTCTGTGCGCTCTAGTCGCCGTCGTCATCACGCTGATGCCGGGCACGACGCCGAACTCGAGAGGTCGCCCTGGGCTGGCCGGAATCAGGAGCGCGGCGCCGGCCCTGGCCTAACGGCAGATATCAAGGAGGTTCTCCGCGCCGACCGGCCACCAGGCGTGCGGCGCCCTGGCGTAGGACGCGAGGATCAGGAATTGATCGTCGCCCTTCCACACGAGCCCCGACCACCACGATCGTCAGGTCGCCGGGGCCATTCGCTTTGCCGCCCAGTTCCTCGGCGGCCAATCGAAACGGATTGACGTTCGCAAGGTCCGTCGCCGGGATGCGGTAGCCCCAGAACATCGTATGGGGAACGACCGGGCCGATCTGCGCCCATTCGCCCATCGGGATCTTGGGCGCAGCCGCTGCGAGCGTGCGGCGGGCATAAGGGACAAGGCAGCCCACATGGATGTGGAGCTGGTCCTGAGTCCTGACAATGGCGGAGTTCACGAAGAGCGCAATCGCGTCGCGCTCCGGCGCGCTTCCGTCCGCAGCCTTGAGGAACGTGCGCGCGCGCCATGCGGCGTCGAAATAGTTCGGCGCCTCGGGCGACTGCAGGAACGGATCCTCAACCCCCTTGATCCGCCGCGTTGGGGAGAGGACCGTGTCGTCCAAGAACGGCGGACGCAGGACGACGCTGCCGGTCTGCTCGCCGCCGGTGAGATTGACCTCGAGGCACGGAAAGGGCGTTCCGGTCAGCTTGTAATCGGCCACGCAGGCGCGCACGACCTGCCACAGCACCAGTCCGATGGAGCTCCATCGCATAGGCCGCGAACGCCGCCGAGACCGTGAGAACGGCGACGACGGCAAGAATCCGCACTGTCTTTCCGCCGCGCGTCACGGCCCCGTCCTGCGCATTGCGCTCAAACCCTCTCACGAACGTTCTGCGCGCCTAGCATAACGAGGCCATGAACCACAATTTCCGATTGCGGGTCTCTGCCGCCCGATCGCGGCGCTTGTGCGGCCGGGCGGGCCGGCGCACGCATACCGGCGGAACAGGCCCTGTCGGGGGAACTCGCCTGTTTGCTTGTCGCATGATAGTTGGACGCATTTCCAGGCCCGGGGCGATAAGCCTCCGCCGCTGATCGAATGGGAGTGCGCGTATGCTTCCGAACGCGGAGACAGCCTGTTTCGCAATCGCCGACATATCGGGTTACACGCATTTCGTTTCTGGCGTCGAGCTCGACCATGCCCAGGACATCATCGCCGACATCATGGACACGCTGGTCCGGGCTTTGCGTCCGCCTTTCCGCCTCGCCAAGTTCGAAGGCGACGCGGCCTTCGTCTACGCGCTCGCCGACAAGGTCGATGGCGCACTCATGCAGGATTCGATCGAACAGGCCTATTTTGCCTTCCGCAAGCGGCTGCGCAGCATCAAGCAGGCCAGCTCTTGCGAGTGCCAGGCCTGCAGCCGGATGCAGAGCCTCGACGTCAAGTTCGTGGTTCATCATGGCGAGTTCATCCGGCAGAAGATGTCAGGCCGCGAGGAGCTTGCCGGACGCGACGTGATCCTCGTCCACCGCCTCCTCAAGAACGACGTCGGCAAGACGTTCGGCTCGCATGCCTATGCGCTCTATTCCGACGCCTGCGTGCAAGCGATGGGGATCGATCCCGCGGCGCAGGGTCTTAAAGAGCATGCCGAGGCGATCGAGCATATCGGCGAAACGAAATGCTGGGTGAGCGACCTCGAAGAGGCATGGACGCGGGAAACCGAGACGGCGCGCCATCTCGTTCAGCGCGCCGACGCCCATGTGCTCATGGAGAGGGAGTTCGCCGCGCCGAGGCAAGAAGTGTGGGACCTTGTCACTTCGCCCCAGCATCACGCCCGCTGGCAGCGCAGCGACGGCGTCGTCGAGACAAAAGCGCAAGGGCGCCGCGGCGCCGGCACGCAGAACCATTGCCTTCACGGCAAAGATGCAGTCATCGAGGACATCGTCGACTGGCGCCCGTTCGACTATGTGACCTTGACGGCGCTGCTTGCCGATCCCGGGCGCCGCGAAAATCCTGTTCTCCTATGTGTTCGAGGACAGCCGCGACGGGGGAACCCACTTCGAATTCCGCATCGCCAAGCCGAAGCCGAAGGACCTGCCCTTTTTCGAGCAGCTGAGGCCAACCTCCTGGAGCGAATTTTACGCTTGGCTTCGATATCCTGCGCGCAATGGTGGCGGAACAAGCGGCGGCTTCGACCGTCGAGGACGAGCCGCCCCTGCCCCTCTCGCGCGAGCGCTTCCTGACGCAGCCACTCCACCGGCGCTAGCAGTGCTGACTGACCGATCGATCCTGCCGCCCGCGCCCTTCACGCCTCCTTGTACCCGTATTCCGGCAGGCCCTAGCTCGAGTGCGGGCCGCTTCGTCTCCTCCGAGATTTTCGAACCAAGCCGTCGCCTTTCAATTCGTGAAAACGGCGATTGTCATCAAGCTCTGGCGCGTCAGCCCAATGTCGCCTGGCCCGATGGACGGGATCCATCTATCACCTAGATCCGACCCGTGGCGATGATCACTTTCTTCGGTCAGAGCCAAAACGACCATCTGCGCAAATAATAGGTGGAGGTACGAATATCGGACTATTCTAGCATGGGCGCCATCTCATATGAATTCATCGAAAATGCCTTTTCAATCCTTTAGGTTGTCGCGAGCAACCCGAATCGCTATTTGCAATTGCTCGTCGTATAGACTTGAAGGATCAAGTAATTCTTTGGTGGCGCGACGCACTCAGAGCCTCCCGCTAACGAGCGGGCATTTTACCGCCAATCCTCGTCAAATGCGCGGCCAGGTGTGCAGAAGTAAGCAGCAGATATGTAGAACTTAATCGGATATGAGGGCGGAGCGATCTCTCCTCAGCTCAGTCGACTAGACCCTAGCCGCCTGCCCGCCCGCTCACTCCTCCTTGAACCCGTATTCCGGCACGCCCTGCTCGGCGCCGTAATATTTGTAGGGCAAAAACTTGCCGGACATCACCAGCCGGACGCGGTCGCCTTTCGGGTTCGCGAGCCGGTCGAGTCTCGAGGTCGAAGTCGATCGCCGACATGATGCCGTCGCCGAATTCCTCCTCGATCAGCGCCTTGAGCGCCGGGCCATTGACCATGATCAGCTCATAGAAGCGGTAGAGAGCGGGTCGGTCGGCGGCATCGGCATGCCCCGCATCGGGACCTCGTTCAGCATCCGCTTTTCGGCTTCGGTGAGCCCGAAGAGCTTGGCTGCCTTCTCGGCGAGCGGCTTCGGCAGCTTCATCTGCCCAAGCAGCGCGCCGACGACGAGGATCGGCGACAATCCCCCGATCTCGTCGGTGACGTGTTTCCAGGTCCAGCCCTTCTCGCGCTTGATGTCGAGGATCTTTTCGGCAAGTTCGGCTCGCGTCATGGGACAAAATCCAGTTCGGAGAACGGCGGTCTTGTCGCGATGCAAGAGACGATCCAGCCGCCAACGCATGGGCGGCGGTCTCCATGCCGGGCCCGGCGGCATCGTCATTGCGAGGAGCGGAGCGACGAAGCTAGGGTCTAAACGCGCCATGCGCTAGGCCGGAAGAGCGTCAGATTTTTGCTTGGCAAAATCAGAAATCGATGGTAGTACGATGTTCTTCATGACCGAACAATCCACTCTGGCGAACCGAGCCAGCGAAACGGATGGGCCTCTGAAAGCGCTTTCGCGCACAACCCGAAGGCGAGTTTAGAACGAAGAGATTTTTTTATTTTTCCGCCTGTAACCCTTTGAAAAGTCCCAAATCGGCCAAAGAAATCCAAGCAAATGCAAGGATTTTTCCTTGGTTTTATTTGGATTGTCTTGCACGATACTCGACTGGAAGTTGCATTTGCCGCCCTCAGCGACTGGGTCTCGCCCCGGATCGCCCTAACCCGCCGGCTCGGTCGACAGAGCCCAGCCGTCGCCGCGGACCCAGTCCGTCTCGCTCGGCGCGTCGCCAAAGCGCAGCGAGCGCACCCTGTCGGTGCGGCCGCGGCGGAACGCCTCGTCGAGCTTCCGGCCCATCTCGGCGTCTTGCGCGCCTTCGCAAGGGATGAACACCACGCCCGTCAGCAATCGGGCGGGCCAGGCTTCGCCGCGTTCGGGCCGCGTCACGATCAGCATCGCGCCGCTCGAGCCCGCCGCCTGGAGAGGAAAGACGAGCCTTCCAGCGGGTTTGAGCGCGTCGAGCCAGGCGCGAAGGGGATGCGTGGCGGCGGCGTTGACATAGATGGCGTCGGCTTCGGGCAGGTCCTCGGCGCCGGAACGGGCGCGGAGCTCGACCTGAGGATAGCGGGCGAGATTGGCGGCGGCGCGCGCGGCGATGTCCGGCGCGATCTCATAGGCGATGACCCTGCCCGTCGGCCCGACGAGCTCGGCGAGGATCGCGGTGTAATAGCCGGCCCCGGCGCCAATCTGGACGACCGTCTCGCCCTCCTTCAGGCCGGAGCGCGTCGATCGCCTGCGCATGCAGCGACGGCTGGCCGTTGTTGATGCCCCGCTCGGCGTCGATGGCGATGAGGACGTCCTCGTAGAGGCGGGCGGGATCGTCGGACGAGGTCAAGCCAAAGAGGCCGCCGGAGCCGACGCGCCACGGCGGGTTCCCCACGAAATCCTCGCGCGGAACGGCGGCGAAGGCCTTTTCTATTCGCGGGTCTTGGACGTGGGGCTGCGCGTGATCTCAGCCGCATAGGCCTGCCGGCGTTCCCGAATTCGATCCGTCCACGCCGCGCTCCCGCTCTTCGAGCCCTTGACGACAATAGCCCGCCTTCAACGCGAGCGCATTGCTCTTCGTCCCTTTCAGACCGAACATCGCGTACGTCGCGGACGCCGATGTTGGAGCGAGACGATGAAGAACGCCTGGGCGATGATCGCACTGGCCGCGGCTCTCGCCTGCGCCGCCCCCGCTGCGCTCGCTGAAGAGACGGCGCCGGCCAACACGCTCGCGGACCTTCAGCGGCAGTTCAGCGCCTGCATGAAGGGCAAGTCCGCCGGCCCGGCCGGCTCGCGGCTGACGATCATGCTGATGATGAAGCGGGACGGCTCGATCTTCGGCAAGCCGCGCATCACCTTCTCCCATCTCGAGGGCGACAAGGAGGCGCGACAAGCCTTCGTCGACGACGTCGAACGCGCAGTCGAGGCGTGCCTGCCGTTTCGGATCACGCCGTCGCTCGGCGGCGCAATCGCCGGGCGTCCGTTTTCATCACTCTGGGCCGGCCAAAGGCTGAGCAAAGGATCTGACGTCTCCGGCCAAGCTGCCGAAGGCGCAACCCTTCAGCAACGCCTTATTTCGGCCGCCTCTTTGGAACTCGGCGCAATCAAACCGAGTTGAGCCGGGAGACAACTTCCTAACAGGGACAGACATATGAGCATGACCGCAACGACCGCATCCGTGAGATTGCTTATTTCCTATGGCTCGACGAGGGCTGCCCCGAAGGCGAGGCGGAGCGCCATTGGTCCACTGCGGAGGCCATGCATGACTTCGCCTGCCGAGCGCAAGCGCCTCGAAGGCGAGCCTCCGGGCCAAGAACCGGCTCGGGCTGACCCCACCACCCGATCGCGCGCGCGGAACGGCGCGGTTAGGCGTGTTACCCATCAGACAAGGGGCGAAAGGGTTTCGCTGTCGCGTTTTTTCCTGTTCACAATGCTCCACACGGCAGCGCGCCGGGGCATGCCGCAGGCCGGGCTGTTTCAGCTTGAGTTGACGACGATAGTGCTTGGTGTGCGAGCCTCGGTTTTGGTTGCGTCTGAGGACAATGGGTTGAAACGTGCGGATCAGCCGCCCAACAAGAAGCGCGGGGATCAGCTGACTAGGAAAGGAGGGACGGCGCGTCTACCGGCGCGGCGCCATGACGATCTGACTGCCCACCATTACTGGGCCATCATCGAGTTCGTCCGAAGACGCTATTCTGTCGAAGGATCTGAACGGCGTAATTCTCAGCTGGAACGCCAGCGCGCGGCGGCTGTTTCGGCTTCACGGCCGAAGAGGCGGTCGGCAAACCGATAACGATTATCATCCCCGTCGACCGACTGGACGAAGAGCCGGTCATCCTTGGAAAGATTAGCCGCGGCGAACATATCGACCACTTCGAGACCGTCCGGCAACGCAAGGACGGGAGCCTGGTCGACATTTCGCTGACCCTCTCGCCGATCCGGAACTCACGAGGAAGATTGTCGGCGCTTCGAAAATAGCGCGCGACATCACGGAACTAAGAAGGGCGCGCGACGCTCAGCATTTGCTCCTGAGAGAAATGAGCCATCGGGTCAAGAACCTGTTTGCGCTCTCCGGCAGCCTCGTGGGTTTGAGCGCGCGCTCCGCGAAATCCCCACAAGAGCTCGCGGAATCGACCCGCGGGCGTCTCGCTGCGCTGGCGCGAGCGCACGCTCTCACGTTCTCGCATGGTTTTGGTCAAGCCGCGCCCGAACCGACGACGCTTCAATCGCTCGTCCGAACGATTGTCGCTCCGTTTGACGAAGCAGGGCAATCGCGCATCGTGCTGTCTGGAATTGACGCCAGAATTTCTGGGTCCGCCATCACGAGCCTCGCCCTCCTACTGCATGAATTCGCGACCAACGCCGCCAAATACGGCGCGCTGTCCACCGATACGGGCTCGATAAAGGTCGTGTTTGCGGAAGAGGGCGATTCGATCGTCATCCACTGGACCGAACGTGACGGCCCACCGGTCCCCGCACCGGGCGGCGGACTAGGATTTGGCGACGTCCTGTCGCGGATTGCGGTTTCCGACCAACTAAGTGGCGAAATCCTCCGCGACTGGCGGCCTGATGGACTTGCAATTCGCCTCTCGGTTCCTCGATCGCGGCTCGAGACTTAAGCCAAGCGATGCGATTGAACAGGCCCCGACATAACCGCCGGGGCCCATTAGTCCGAACGCTATTGCCAGGTCTGGGTGTGGTACCAGGAGTTCGATTTGCTTGCGGGTTTCATCCCTGGCGATGCCGTATCGCTCCTGAATGATGCCCTCGAGCTTTTCCTGGCTGCCGTTGATTTGAGTGAGGTCGTCGTCGGTCAGTTTTCCCCACTGCTGCTTCACGGCGCCCTTCATTTGCTTCCAATTTCCTTCGACCCGATTCCAGTCCATCGTCGCCTCCTTCGTCGCATAGATAAACGACGCGCCTGCCCCTTCTGTTCCAGAAGCAGTCGTTGGAAGCCGCCGCAGCCGGTGGCCGGACGGAACCCGTACGGTCCGAGGAGCGTTTGTTATCAAGCCGGCGAGGGCGCCGACAGGTGGAGGATCGATATGGGCCTGTGAACAGGTTGCCGCTGTGGCTGTTTGCGGCGCCGCTGACAGCGCTCCTGGGGCGCAATGAGGTCCTTCGCCGAGAACCGTGGCTACCCGGGAGCGGAAAACTCGCCCGGGGGTTCGTGTGGTCGGATTGTGAGCCGCGGCCTCGCCGGCGAAAGCACGTTCAAGTTCAGGCGGACAATCGGCTGGCGCGCGGTGGCGCGCGGCGACATAGATTGGCTGCGGAAAGCCAAAGCGTCTGGGAGGCGTAGTTTGCCACACAACCGATCTGATGCCGTCCTCCGATAGGCCGCCGGACAAACCCGTTGTCGATTCCAAGCCCAAATCCGAGGCGGCGGATCCCCTTCTGCACGCCCTTCATCACCGCGTGCGTCAGCAGGAAATCCTTGCCGAACTCGGCGTCGGCGCGCTGCAGGGACCGGGGTTCGATCAGCTGCTCGCGGACACGGCGAGGCTGACTGCGGAGGGCCTTCGTACTGAGTTTTGCAAGGTGCTCGAATATATTCCGAGTGAAAACCGCCTCCTCGTGAGGGAGGGCGTCGGTTGGGAGCCGGGCGTTGTCGGCGTCGTCAGCATCGGCGCGGATCTCGCTTCACCGGCCGGATTCGCGCTGAAAACCGGGAGGCCAGTGATCTCCAATCATCTCCAAAACGAGGAGCGTTTCAGAACCCCCGAGATTCTGATCAGACATGGCATCCACCGAGCCATGAACGTTATCCTGCAAGGAGACGGCCGGCCGTTTGGCGTGCTCGAGGTCGACAGCCGATCAGATGAAGAGTTCGTCGAGCATGATCTCGCGTTCCTCCAGGGCGCCGCCAATATCCTCGGGATGGCGATCGAGCGCGAACGGCACGAGCGCAATCTGAAGGCGGCGCTGGAGCGCCAGCAATTTCTCGTCAAGGAGATGAACCATCGGGTCAAGAATAGCCTTGCGCTGGTCATCGGCATGCTGCGCCTGCAGTCGCGCGAAAACACCGAGCCGGGATTCAGGCAACACGTTGAAGATGCAACGCTGCGCGTCGCCGCCATCGCAAGAGTGCACGAGCAATTGTATCAATCGGCGGACGTCGAGCGTTTCGACGTCGGACGATATATCGAAGCCATCTGCAAGGACCTCGGCGCCAGCTTCGCGCAGTGCGAAATTCACGTTCAAGCGCAGTCTGGGATCGTGATTTCGACCGACCGCGCGATTTCGTCCGCGCTTATCGTCAATGAGCTGGTGTCCAACGCTGCAAAGCACGCGTATCGAGGGGAGGGCGCGGGCAACGTGTGGGTCGACATCGCGACCACGGGCGTCGACAGCTTTTTTATCGCCATTCGCGATGAAGGCGGCGGACTGCCGGAAGGCTTCCAATTCGGCGAGGGAAAAGGGCTGGGTGCTCGCATGGTGCGCGCGCTTGCCGAACAATTGAACGCGTCATTGGAGGTCGTCGCGCGCCGTCCCGGCGTCGAGTTCGTCGTCACCGCCCCGCTCGCCCCCTAAGACGCTCGACTTCATTTTTCCGCGTCCTTGTCGAGACGGTCGAGCAACTGCAGAAGCTGGTCGGGGATAGGTTCGACAGTCACGGCGTTATACATCGCCTTCAGCTGATCGGCGATATATTGGTCGGCCTTCGCGGCCTCCGCGCCGCGCGCTGCCGGAGTCTTTCTCGCCCCCTTTCGCGGTTTCCTCGACGTTTTGTCCGGCATTGATGAATCCCCGAGACCCTCGTCTAAGTTCTCCGACGCCCGCCTCATTCCACGCGGAAAACTACCGGCAGACTACTGTAGGAACCGCAAAGAATCGATCCGTCTTCCGCTCAGTCCGGCGCGGCGTGGGCCGACCGCTCCGAAGAGGGCGGATCACTCGTTCCAGTTTTCACGATGTCCTTTAGCGGGGCGATCAAACGCCATCTGACTCCGTCAGGCTCAAAGCTCAATACCGAAGAGGCGTTGAGGCCTGCGGCGGTGAGACGTTCGATAATGACTTTGCCAAACCCGGAGGTTGCCCCCCGGTCCACCCGGGGTCTGCCGCGTTCCTGCCATGTCATCTCAAGCTTCGGCTCGTCCCCGCGATTGTCGATTCGCCAAATTAGGGAGACCACGCCGTCAGCTTTCGAGAAGGCGCCGTGCTTGAGAGCGTTGTCGCATAGCTCACGCAAAGCAAGGCCAAGCGTTTGAGTCGCATTGGGACTGAGCAGGACCTGCGGCCCCTCGATTACGAGGCGTTTTTCCCGACACCCAGCCGTTTGGGCGCGCACCAGCGACTCGAGCGGAACGCCCCGCCAATTCCGATCGGTCAGCAAATCCTGACTGGCGGCCAGTCCGAGCAGCCGTTCGGAGTATCTTTCCTGAAATTCCTGGACCGTTTTGGCGTTCGGCACGCCACAGCGCGCAATGGCTTGCGCGACGGCAAGCAGATTGCGCGAACGATGATTGACCTCCGCCATGAGGTCCCGGATGTTGCCCTCGCGGAGCTTTTGTTCGTCGATGTCGGTGGTCGTGCCATACCACCTCACGACGGCTCCTTGTGCGTCAAGAAGCGGAGATGCGCGGCTGAGATGCCACACGTATCCTTTGCCAATCGCCAACAGGCGGTGCTCCATTTCATAGGGAACCGCGGCCTCATTGGCGCGGAGCCACGCTTCCGCGGTCCCCCGCCGATCATCGGGATGGATAAGCTCTTCCCAGTCCGTCTGGCCGATCGCTCCATATCTCTCGCGGCGCGCATTGGCGTATTCGATGCGGCCGTCAGGACCCGCCGTCCACACCAGTTGAGGCACGCTGTCGGCCAGAAGGCGGAAATGCTCTTCGCGGCTTCGCAGTTCCTGCTCGGTGTGGCGATGTTGCTCTGTTCGTAACGCCAACAATTCGGAAGTCCTGGCCAAGGCGTCGGAAAGGCTGTCAAACTCGCGAACGCCGGTGGATGGCGCGGCGCGCGCTGGCGCGCCGGTCAGCACATTCTTCGTCATCGACTCGAGCTCTTGCACTCGTCGCGTGAGCACGCGGCCGTTCAGATAGGACAATAGCAGGCTGCCTAGCATCGCAAGCGCCGCCAGGAGCGAGGTGACCGCAAACGCGCCAGGACCAATTCCAAGCCCGCGCGCATCTGCGGCGACGCCAACAGTCCATCCCCCCTCCACCGGCGCGTAGGCGGAGACTATCTTTTCTCCATCAATCGAATTGTGAGTTACCGTCGATGCGGGCAAGCTTCGCGTAGCATTACGAAACTCCGCGCTCGCGAGCGTCCCCGGACCCACAGCGTCGCCCGGAATCCGCGCGACAAAAACGCCCTTGTGATCGACGATTCCAGATAGCCAGTCTGGCGGAAAGTTCTGACGTCGCATCAGATCGCGGAATCGTTTTAGAGAAAGAAGCATCGCGATTTCGTAGACAGGTTTGCCATCAAGAAACACCGGGGTTTCGATCGAGGCGTTCGGTTCGGATAACGATGGATCGGCGTTGACGTCCGAAAGAAACGCGGAGCCCAATTCGATCGCCTGCCGAACGAGCGCAGTGCGATCGTGCAGCAGCGGCGAGTCCGAAGCCGCCGGCGGAATGCTCAGCACAGGATCGCCGTCGGCCGTGGACACGATCAATTTGACGCCAGGCGCTTCAGCAAGTGTATCTCGCGCTTGCTCCGCGAAGCCGGCCAAATCGCCGTGCTGAAGGGGCCTTGAATGCGACAGCGCCGCAGACAGAAGGAAATACGCGTGGATTTCGCGACCAACGGTGTCAGCGAACGCATAAGCGTCGCCGATTAGCTCATTCTGCTTGGCTTCCCGTTCGTCACGGACAATCCATCCAACCATGAGCAACGCGAAAAGGACGAGCGGCAGAACGATGACAAGCGTCGACACGCCCAAACGCCAGCTCAATGAGCGGGACTTGGCCATAGCGCCTGTCCTGTCAGCCAAATCCTTCGGAAGGGTAAACGGCTCCTTTATCGCGAGGTTTTCCACCGCCTTATCCGCCTGGCAGCTATCGGACCGCCGCGTCGTGCTCCCTGCCTGCGAGTTGTATCGCCGGTCGAGAACACAATCCCACCGTGCGGCGATTGCGCCGTCATGCCTCGTCGAAACGACGCTGAACCGCGCGAGTTCGTTGAGCGGAGAGTGCAGCGGCGATTGCCCCGATGCCGATGACGATCCTTCCTTGATCATCCAGGACATGGATCTGGTTTCCTCGCGTGCTCTCGAGCTCGGCCATACGGAAAACTCTACCCCAAACGGTTTCGAGGTCGGCTGCCGGGTGGCGTTCGCGCGACACCCGCGATCCATCTCCGCCGATCAGGCAGAATTCGCAATACGGCACGACGGTTCCTCGCTCGCTCGCCCTCCTCACGCCGAACGTGCGGCGAGAGCTAAGGTTCCGCCTGGCAGATTTTTTTTGACGTTTCGCTGGAACGGTCAGGAGCCGATAAAATGTCGGACAGCCGTCCGGACCGTCGTCAGCCGGCCGCCGCTTTCGCCACGGTTCTCTGGGACTTCCGATCGAAGAACAAGGCCTGGCTGATCACCGCCTTTACCGAATCCGCGCTGAAGGGCTTGGTGATCAGGAACGCCGGCTCCGGCGCTTGCCCGGTGAGAAAGCGCTCGGGAAAGGCGGTTATGAAAATAACCGGGACTTCCTGAGTGCCCAAAATCTCATTAACCGCGTCGAGTCCCGAACTTCCGTCGGCAAGTTGAATGTCGGCCAGAATAAGGCCCGGACGGCGCTTGAGCGCCGCGCGCACCGCTTCGGTATGCGTCCGAGCAATTGTCGCGACGTCATGGCCCAGTTGCTCGACGAGCGTCTGGATGTCGAGGGCGATGAGGGGTTCATCCTCGATAATGAGCACTGATGTGCGAATTTGCTCGGAGATCTCACGTCCCGCCCGCTCAATAAGGTCAATCGCCGCGTCTTCCGAGCAACCCATGATTTGCCCGATTTCCTTCGGCCTGAAAAACTCGACCGCGCTCAAGAGGAAGGCCATTCGCGGTTCGAGAGAGATGGCGGCAAGATTCCTGTTTGCGCCGCCTTCTTCACCGAAATCCGCGAGATCGACATGGGCGTTGAGCGGCACATTGCGCCAGCTGCGCAGGAACAACTTGTAGAGAGCGACTTTCGGATCGAGGTCGGCGTCGAAACAATCGGGATCCGCTAAGATCGCCTCGAGCGTGGCCGCGACATAAGCATCGCCCGCCGCCTGGGTTCCGCACAAAGCGCGCGCAAACCGGCGCAAGAAGGGGATGTGCGGCGCAATGGCGTCCGAGATCGACATGTCGTTCCTCCTCGTCATCAGGCGTCCATATGGCAGTGGGGATTAGTTCACAAGCAATCACGCCAATTGCAAGCCCCATCTCGTTCTGAGGACGGAGCATGTCCCGCAAGGGCGCGTCGGGGATTGTCGATCCTGAGTCTGAGCTCTCCCGCACGCAGATCATGACCCGAATTGCGTATGCTGGCACAAGAACCCGCCGGTACGGATTTTGTTCCCGAGCCCCTAACAAAATATGTTTTGTCGGCGGCCCGGGCGTGGAGACCGGCCCGACGACGCCGACCAGGCTCACGGAGCGCGGGGAGAAGCGAGCCGAAGCCGCGGGCCGACATGACCGGGGTGTCGCGCCCGGGAGGCCTTATGGAACCGCCGCAGCCGGAACTCGTTTACGATGGGGTTCAATCCGGGGCTGGCTCTTGGAAATGAAAGACGGAGTGTTGAAGTGGGCGCACGGCCCGTCTTTCGAGGAAGACGGGATCCGCTTTCGTTTTTGGGCGCCGAAAGAAGAGCGGATCGCTCTGGTTATCGACGGCGGCGAGCCCGTCGCGATGGATCGCAAAGAGAATGGCTTTCACGAGACCTTGGTCAAGGGCCTGCCCACCGGCGCCCGCTATATGTTCGCTCTGTCGAGCGGACAACGAGTTCCAGACCCAGCGTCTCGCTTCCAGCCCGACGACGTCGACGGTCCAAGCGAAGCGATCGATCCACGCTCATATCATTGGCGCGAATCGTGGGCAGGCCGCGAATGGCGCGACGTCGTTCTCTACGAACTCCACGTCGGCGCTTTCTCGCCTCAAGGCACGTTTGCGGGGGCGGCTCTTAAGTTGGACCACCTCGCGGACCTCGGGGTCACGGCCGTTGAGATCATGCCGGTCAGCGACTTCAAGGGCCGCTGGAACTGGGGCTACGACGGCGCCTTCCTCTACGCGCCGGACGCGAGCTATGGACGACCAGAGGACTTCAAGGCGCTCATCGAGGCCGCGCACGCTCACGGCATCGCGGTTCTGCTTGACGTCGTTTACAACCACTTCGGGCCTGAAGGGAATTTCCTTCGGGTCTATGCCCCTGATTTCTTCACGAGCCGGCATAAAACACCTTGGGGCGACGCGATTCAGCTTGATGGACCCAATTCGCGCCCGGTGCGCGACTTCTTCATTGAGAACGCCGAATATTGGCTTGAGGAGTTTCATCTCGACGGGCTGCGCTTCGACGCCGTCCACGCCATCAAGGATGATTCGCGGCCGGATCTCCTCGACGAACTTGCGGCGCGCCTTCGCGCGCGATTCTCGCGGCCCATCCATCTCATCTTGGAGAACGAGGACAACGTTCCGCAGCGCCTTACGCGCCATGCGGACAAGGCCGATCTCTACACCGCGCAATGGAACGATGACATCCATCATGTCCTCCATGTCGCCGCTACCCATGAGAGCAGCGGCTACTACGCCGCCTATGGCTCAACGGAGCTATTGGGGAAAGCCATCGCCGAAGGCTTCGCCTACCAGGGCGAGGTGATGCCTTATCGGAATGCCCCACGCGGCGGCCCCAGCGCCGAATTACCTCCCGCCGCCTTCGTTTCTTTCATCCAAAATCACGACCAGATCGGCAATCGCGCCTTTGGCGAACGGCTGAACTCTTTGGCGCCGCCAGAAGTCATCCGGGCGCTGGCAAGCGTGTACCTGCTGGCTCCCCAGATACCGATGCTGTTCATGGGGGAGGAATGGGGCGCGAGGCAGCCATTCCTCTTTTTCTGCGACTTCAGTGGTGAGCTGGCGGAGGCCGTGAGAAAAGGACGGCGCAAGGAATTCTCGCGCTTTCCCGAGTTCGCAGACCCGAACCGGGTGGCGAAGATCCCCGATCCTTGCGCGCAAGCGACATTCCTCGCATCCAAGCTCGATTGGAGCCGTATCGACCCGACGCATCTCGCCTATTACCGCGACCTCCTGAAGACCCGTCGCGACTTCGTGCAGCCCTTGCTGCCTTCCATTCGGCATGGGGGCAAGGCGCTCGTGGTGGGTGAGCAGGCTTTGCGCGTCGTCTGGCGAGCGGGAGAGCGGCGGCTGGTCCTCGACGCCAATCTCTCGTCCAGTCCCGTCGCGTTTCCAGCAATCGAAATCCAGCCGTTTCGGCTTTGTGGCGACGCCGGCGCTTCCCTCGGACCTTGGACCGTGCGCTGGGGACTCGATCCGGAATGAACGTTCCGCGCGCGACCTATCGCCTGCAGCTCCATGCGGGCTTTGGTTTCAATGACGCCGCGAAAGTCGCGCCTTACCTCGCGCAGCTAGGCGTAAGCCACATCTACCTCTCCCCGATCTTCAAGGCGCGCCCAGGCAGCGTGCACGGCTACGATGTCGCCGATCACAACCAACTCAATCCGGAACTCGGGTCGGAGGAGGATTTGACGTCGATGATCGAAGCCTTCCGGCGTCAGGGGCTCGGGCAAATCCTGGACATCGTTCCCAATCACATGGGCGTATGGGGCGCCGACAATCCGCTGTGGCTCGATGTTCTGGAGTGGGGTCCCTATTCACAATATGCAGGCTGGTTCGACATCGACTGGTCAGCGCAGGACGGCAAGCTGCTCGCGCCTCTGCTTGGCGCGCAATATGGCGAGGAACTGAGATCGGGGAAACTCAAGCTTCGTTTCGAAGACGACGGAGGTTTCGCCGTTTGGGCTTATGAGACTCACAAGCTGCCGATCCACCCGCTGACCTTTCCGCAAATTCTTGGTCATCAACACCCGGCCCTGGATCGGATGGCCGACCTCTTTCTCGACTTGCCCCATTGGCGGCCGCAGGTAGCGGAGAGAGCGCGCGCGTTGAAGAGCGAACTCGTCTCGCTCGCCAACGAAGATAGCGGCGCCCTGCGCGGCGATCGACGCCCGAGTGGAGGAGTTCAACAGCGACTGGCGTGAACTCGATCGGCTCATTCGCGAGCAGTTCTGGCGCGTCGCCTTTCATCGAGTGGCCGAGGACGAGATCAACTACCGCCGCTTCTTTAATATCAACGACCTTGCCGGGCTGCGCATCGAGGTGAGCCCGGTCTTCGACCATGTGCATGCTCGCATATTCCGCATGCTCGAAAGCGGCGAAATCGATGGCCTCAGAATCGATCATATCGATGGGCTCTTTGATCCCAAGGCCTATCTCGAGGCGCTTCGGGCCGGCGCGCCCCGGCCGTTTTATCTGGTCGTCGAGAAGATCCTGGCGCCCCACGAGGCGCTGCGGGCCGACTGGCCCGTCGAGGGCACGACTGGCTACGACTATGCCAACCTGGCGTTGGCAGTGCTCATAGATCCTGCGAGTGAGCTGGCTTTCACGCAGGCCTATCACGACCTCGCCGGAGAGGACGAGGACTTCGCCACGGTCGCGCGCGACTGCAAGCTCAGGATCATGGAAAATGAAATGGCGAGCGAGCTCAACGCGCTCGGTCGCTGCGCTGCGCAATTGGCCGGCGAGAGCCCGATGACGGCGGATCTGACGCTCGCGCTCCTCCAGCGCGCGATCAGACAGGTCGTTTCGAACTTTCCGGTCTACCGGACTTATCTCGACTTTGCCGGGATGCCAGCCGACGCCGACCGCCGTGATATCGCCTGGGCGATGACGCGCGCCCGACGTTGCGATCCGGATGTTCATCCATCCGCCTTCGATTTCCTGCAGAACATCCTGACGGCGGAAACGGAACAACCGCCCACACAAGAGCTTAGCCATACCGCAGCGCTCCGCTTCGCGATGAAAGTGCAGCAGTTCTCGGGTCCCGTGATGGCCAAAGGCGTCGAGGACACCGCCTTCTATCGCTACAATCGGTTCGTCGCGCTGAACGAAGTCGGCGGCTCGCCTGAGCGGTTTGGCCTCGCCCCGACCCTGTTCCACAAGGCGAACGCCGCGCGCGCCCAGAATTGGCCGCACGCGATGCTGACGACCGCGACGCACGACACCAAGCGCGGCGAAGACAGCCGGGCGAGGCTCGCCGTTCTCTCCGAAATGCCGGAGGAATGGCGCCGGCAGGTCGAGACCTGGACCCGCATCTCGCGAGCGAGGCGCGGCGACGTCGAGCGCATAGCGGCGCCGGACCGCGACGACGAATACATGCTCTATCAAATGTTTGTGGGATCCTGGCCCATCGACATGCTCGACAACCCTAGCGACGAGCAAAAAGAAGCCTATAGCGCCCGCCTTCACGCGGCGATTGAGAAATCCCTGCGCGAGGCGAAGCGCCGCTCGAGTTGGGCGGCGCCCGACGCGGATTATGAGCAGGCTACGCAGGCCTTCGCGATGGCAGCGCTGCGATCCGACACGTTCCTTTCCAATTTTTTGCCCTTCGTGCGGCGCGTAGCTCGCCTTGGAATCGAGAACAGCCTCGTTCAGACCGTTGGCAAACTTACAGCGCCCGGCGTGCCTGACATCTATCAGGGCTGCGAGTTGTGGGACCTCAATCTTGTCGATCCCGACAATCGGCGACACGTCGATTTCGCTCTTCGTCAGGCGGCCATGGCGGACCTCGCCGCTCGTGTCAAAGCCAAAGACCAGCGTTCGGCGCTGTTCACGACGCTTACGAACGAATGGCAAAACGGCCAGGTTAAGTTGGCGGCAACTGCGCTCCTGCTCGCTCTCCGGCGAGAGGAGCCAGAACTGTTCAGCAGCGGCGACTATCAGCCGATCAGCGTCGAGGGCGGTCGATCGGATTGGGCCTTTGGCTATGTGCGGGCTTCAGGAGGCCGAAAGCTCGCTGTCGTGATGGCGCGCCACCCCGCCCATCGAGAGGCGGAGCCAAAGTGGAGCGCGACCGTGCGATTGCCGGAAGCGCGGTGGTTCGACCTCTTCCGCGGCCAGGATGCGACTGTCAGCGCCCCCCTGCATGAGTGGCTGCAGCCGCTGCCGTTCGCCGTATTGTTGGCCCGCTCACGGACAGGCCTCACTTCGGCGGTTGGCGGTCCGTCCTCTCCGGGACACGCTCGAACAGGAGCATCGAGCGCGCCGTCACATCGTAAACCACCGCGATATCGAACTGGTTCGCGTCCAGCTGCGGGTCCGTCGTGTCAAAGCGCCGCTTCCACCCGTCCGCTTCATAGCAAGGCGGCAAGGTGAACTTGACGGTCTCATGATGGGCGTTGAACACGATGAGCAGCGTCGCGTCTGCCCCACGCTTTTTTATGCCGGTCGCCTGCCCGCGCCCATCCAGGAGCATGCCGAAGCAGCGCATTCCATTGTCCCATGCCTCTTCCGTCATTTCGGAGCCGCTGGGATCGATCCAGGCGACGTCCTTCACCTCGAGGTCTGGATTCATTTCACCGGTCAAGAAGCGCGAGCGGCGTAACACCGGATAGAGATGAAAGGCAGACGTCAGCCGCCGGAAGAAGGTCACGAGCGACAGACGCTCCTCATCCATCTCCCAGTTGATCCAGCTCATCCCGTTGTCCTGGCAATAGGCGTTGTTATTGCCGTTCTGGGTCCGGCCAAACTCGTCGCCGGCGCAGACCATCGGAGTGCCTTGAGACAAGATCAGCGTTGCGAGCAGGTTGCGGAGCTGGCGCCAGCGCAGTGTTTGGATCGCCTTGTCTTTGGTCGGCCCCTCCGCGCCACAGTTCCACGAACGGTTGTCCGAGTGCCCGTCGCGATTGTCCTCGCCATTCGCCTCGTTATGCTTGTCGTTGTAGGAAACGAGGTCGCGGAGGGTGAAGCCGTCGTGGGCGGCGATGAAGTTCACGCTCGCCCAAGGCCTTCGGCCGCGAAAGTCGAACTTGTCCGGTGAAGCGCAAAGACGGGGCGCCAATTCCTTCGCCGTCGCATGGCCTCTCCAGAAGTCCCGCACATCGTCGCGGAAGCTATCGTTCCATTCCGCCCAGCCGGGGGGAAAGCCGCCCACCTGATATCCGCCGGGGCCACAGTCCCACGGCTCGGCGATCAGCTTGACCTCGGTGAGCACGGGATCCTGTCCCACGACTTTCAAGAAACCGCTCTCAGTGTTAAAGCCGTCGGGCTCCCGCGCAAGGATCGTCCCCAGATCGAAGCGGAACCCATCGACGCGCGTTTCGGTCACCCAATAACGCAGACTGTCCGCCACCATTTGGATAACGCGGGGATGGCTGAGGTTGACCGTGTTCCCGGTGCCTGTGTCGTTGATGTAATAGCGCGGCTCATCCGGCATGAGCCGATAGTACGACTTGTTATCGATCCCCTTGAACGACAGCGTCGGCCCGCGCTCGTTGCCTTCGGCGGTGTGATTATAGACGACGTCGAGGATCACCTCGAGTCCGCCGTCGTGGAGCCGCGCAATCATCTCCTTGAATTCGCGCAATGAGTTGGGCACGTCCGATGCGTAACGGGGGTCCGGCGCGAAAAAGCCGATCGAGTTATAGCCCCAATAATTTCTCAAGCCCCTTTCGAGCAGGTAATTGTCGTCGATAAATGTATGGACCGGCATCAGCTCGACGGTCGTGACGCCGAGCGACTTTATGTAGTCGACGACGGGCTTCGAGCCGAGCCCCGCATAGAAACCCCTCAGCTTCTCGTCGACCTCCGGGTGCCGCTTGGTGAAGCCTTTGACATGCGCCTCGTAGATGATGGTGTCTTCCCACGGTATGGTTCGCCGCCGATATTCGCCATGCCAATCGAAATTCGGATCGACGATGACGGATTTCGGCACGAATGGCCCGCTGTCGCGCTCGTCGAAGGTCAGGTCGTCTCCCTCGGCTCCGATCGTGTAACCGAAGACCGCGGGGTCCCACGTCAGCTTTCCCGCATGCGCTCGTGCGTAAGGGTCAAGCAGCAGCTTGTTGGGATTGAAGCGGTGGCCCGCCTCCGGCTCATAAGGGCCATGCACGCGGAAGCCGTAGAACGTTCCTGCGCCAACATCCGTCAAATGACCGTGGAAGACTTCGTCGGTTCGCTCTGGAAGTTCGAAGCGGTCGCGCTCCCGCTGGCCGTCGCTATCGAAAATGCAAACCTCGACCCGCGTCGCATTCGCTGAAAACACAGCAAAATTCGCGCCCTTCTCGTCCGCCGTTGCGCCGAGCGGATAGAGCTTGCCTTCGCTGATTTCCATTTCTCGTCCCCCTTCGCGGCGTTGAATGAGCCGCTTATTCCCGCGGTCCATGAACGTCCCGCGAGCCGTCCGGTTCCTTCATGCTTCCGCCGCTGTTTTCCAACGTATCATTTCGTCTCTCCTATCGTCATTTCGATGGAACCAAGCGGTGGCTTGCAAGTTGTGAGCAAGGCGAGAAGCTCCGTCAGCGGGGCGATCAAGGAGGGCGCATTGGAGCGGACGTCTGAGGAAGAGTCTTACGGACTCTTAAGCGCGAGCGATATTCCGGCGGGTCCAGCCGCCTTCCCGGCACAATTCGAATTCGGCGCCGACGACAGGCACAATTGGCAAGGGCGGGCTGACGAGCGGATCAAGCTCGCCATCATGACGGCTTTGCACTGGGACCTGGCCGTTCCGCGGGACCGCGTGCAAGTGAGCGTGGACCGCGGATGGGTGACACTCACCGGGCAGGTCAAGCGGGACTATGAGAAATCACGTGCCGAGGCCGATGCGCGGACCGTCCCAGGCGTCGCCGGAGTGACAAACCGCCTGTCGTGCGAGGCGGGGAGTTAGCGCTTCGCAATGGCGATCGCGCGGTCGCGTTAGGGCAAGGCGCCGATAGGCCGGCTGAACAGCATGAGTGGCCAAGCAACCAGGATTCGGACGACCATCGCCGGCGGATAGCCCGGATGGCTGCGCACCCCGTCCTCGACCTTGTCTTCTAACCGTCTGAACCAGGTGCAGATCCGCATTTCTACGGGCCGCGCGTCAGCTCCGAAAGTGGCGCGGAACGCCGACACCCAAGGTCGCTTGTCGTCGAAACCCACGTACATTGGCGTCGCGCAGCAGCCGGCGATCATCCGCCGGGTCTTCGTGGCGGCTCTCAGCTTCATCGCTTCGAGGCGGTCCGCGCCCCGCGTGCAGGCGATGCGGTCCCGGCGGAACAGCATGAATTCCGTGCCGCCGTCGTCACTCGCGGCGAGCGCCACACTGGCGGATTCGGCGAGGCGCTTCGCCGCGGCCTGGCAATCGTCGCAATAGCAAGCGGTGACGATGATGGGCTCGCCCCAGGCGCCGATTTCGACCGCGCCACATCTGCAATGTGCGACATGTGTGGGATTGTTCGTCGTCATGGGCGCGCTCCGAGGGGGCTCAAGGCGTCTCATGCAACCAGCACGCGAACTCGCAAGCAAAACCAAGGAAATGAGCCTAAACGCAAATGAATTTACTTTCATTTATTTGCCAAATCCGGACTTTTCAATAAGTTACGAGGAAAAAAATAAAAAAAATCCGCCGCGCGTTGAACTCGCGTGTCGGGTTGTGCACAGGAAGCCTCCAGGCCATCTTCTTCCTTCCCGTGGCCGTGCGCCGCGCCGTACAAAATGCGGACCTGTTTCCGCCAATGAGAAAAGTATAGCACTAGTTCCGTTTTCCGTAAAGCATTTGCAGTCAGCGGTCCCGGCGCCCGGCCTGCAGATGCAGGATCGCAAAGGAGGATCCCAGTGGATATAAGCTATTCGATCCACGTCAGAAATTTGAAGTGATCTTAGCTTGCTAATTGGAACGGCGCCGCTTCTTCGGTGCGTAGGGATTCTCGCCGCCTGAACGCATCGACAAGCGGATCGGCACGCCGATGAGGCCGAAGGTCTCGCGCAGGCCGTTCACGAGATAGCGCTTGTAGCTCTCGGGAATCTTGTCGACCGAATTGCCGAACAGGACGAAATACGGCGGGCGCGCCTTGGGCTGGGTCATGTAGCGGATCTTGACCCGGCGGCCAGAGACCGCCGGCGGCGGCGTCGCGTCGACGACGGGCGCAAGCCAGCGGTTGAGGCGGCCCGTCGAGATGCGGGTGTTCCAGATCGCGTCGGTGGCGATGATCGCCTCCATGAGTCTGTCCACATGCGCCCCAGTCAAGCCCGAAAGGGGGATCACGCGCGTTCCGCGCAACTGCGGCAGGAGCCGGTCCGCTTCCTCGCGCAGCTCCCGCGCCTTGTCGCTTTTGTTGTCGACAAGGTCCCATTTGTTGAGGCCAATGACCAGCGCCCTGCCCTCCTGCTCGACGAGATCGGCGAGCGTCAGGTCCTGCTTTTCAAACGGGATCGTGGCGTCGAGCAAAAGCACCACGACTTCGGCGAAGCGCACAGCGCGGAGCGCATCGGCGACGGCGAGCTTCTCGACCTTCTCGATGACACGCGACTTCCGGCGCAAGCCGGCCGTGTCGAAGATCTTGAGCTTGCGCCCTTTCCACTCCGCGTCGAGCCCGATCGAGTCGCGGGTGATGCCGGGCTCGGGGCCGGTCAGCAGACGATCCTGCCCAAGGATATGATTGATGAGGGTCGATTTGCCCGCATTCGGACGACCCAGTACCGCGATGCGCAAAGGCTTCGCGAGGTCGAGTTCGCTGCCGTCCTCTTCTTCGCCCAAGATAAGCGGCTCGGCCTCGCTCTCCTCGTCCGGATCGAGACGCGCGGCGGCCGGCAGGACTTTGACGAGTTCGTCGTAGAGTTCGCCGAGGCCCTCGCCATGCTCTGCGGAGAAGGCGATCGGCTCGCCAAGGCCGAGACCAAACACCTCGTAAACGCCCGCCTTCCCCGCGGTGCTTTCCGCCTTGTTGGCGATGACGATGATCGGCTTGCCCGCGCGCCGCACCGCTTGAGCAAAATGCTGGTCGGCGGCGGTCAAGCCGGCACGCGCGTCGACCACGAACAGGATCGCGTCGCAATCCATGAGCGCGGCCTCCGTCTGCGCGCGCATTCGGCCCACGAGCGTTTCGGGATCGCCTTCCTCGAGGCCGGCGGTGTCGACGATGGTGAAGGCGAGATCGGCGAGCCTGGCTTCGCCCTCGCGCCGATCGCGCGTGACGCCCGGCTCGTCGTCAACCAGCGCGAGCTTACGCCCGACCAGCCGATTGAACAGCGTCGACTTGCCGACGTTCGGTCGGCCGATGATCGCGACCTTGGCGCTCATGTCGTTCCAGCCCAACGCCTAGAGTAGGGTGCGGCTCAAAGCCGTCATTGCGAGCGAAGCGAAGCAATCCAGGCGAACGTCGGGCGCTGTAGGGCCCCCGGATTGCGGCCGCGTCATAGCCCGTCGAAGGACGAGCGTTCGATTGAACGCCCTACGGCTCCTCGCGGTGACGGCGGTGATTCAGCCCTTCCACGAGAAGCATTCCACCCTGACTTCATTTCGCCGCCGCCGATCGGTTCGAGGCGATAAGGCCGAGCCAACGGCTAGCCGCTTGTCGCTCGTCGGGCGAGGCTTCGGGATCGCCCAGCACGACATCGAATTGCTTCGAGGCGTCGTCATAGTCCTTGCGTTCGATCGCCAACGCGCCGAGCGCGAGCGCCGCGAGGCGCCGATAGGGTCCTCCGGCGGCCGAAAGCGCGGTCAGCGCCGCTTCGCCCTTCTGCTGCTCGCCGGGGATGTCCACTCGCAAGAGCGCAGCGCGCAAGCGCGCGGTGTCACGCAAGAGCGGATCGATCGCGGCGTCGCCGGAAATGGCGTCGAAGGCGCCGATCGCGCCTTGCGGGTCCTTGCTGGCCTCGGCGCCGGCCACGGTCATTTGCGCGAGCGCCCGATAGCCGCTCGGCCCACGAGCCGCGATTGTGTCGAGACCCGCCTTGGCTTCGTCGAACTTGCCGGCTTCGAGGGCGGTGAGCGCCTGCTGGAACTGGTCGCCGGCCGCTTGCGTCGCCCGTTCGCGTTCATATTGCCAATAGCGAAAGCCGGCCGAAGCGAGCACGATCAGCACGGCGCCAGCCAGAATGAAATTCTGGTATTTCTTCCAAAATTCCGCCGCCTTGTCGCGCCGGACTTCCTCGTCAACTTCCTGAAAGATGTCGCTCATTATCGGGGCGGCCTATCACAGAGGCTCAGCGAAAGCGAGCGGCGCAGGCGCCGCCGATCGATCCCCGTGGTTTGGGTTGATCCAGATCAATTACGCTTGCGGCCCTTCGTGATCGACTTTGGCCTGAAGCGGCCCGCTCAGTCCCACGGGCGGGGCAATGCGGTCAGACATCGGGGAGCCAAAATGGGCAATCCAGCCAAATCACAATTCGTCAGTCGCCGCGCGGTCCTTGTTGCCGCGGCCGGGGCCGCGTCGGTGCTGGCGCTGACGAGCGGGAGCGCAGAAGCAAAAATCGCTCAGACGGGTGTGCGTTACCAGGATTTACCCAAGGACGGCAAACAATGCGACGGCTGCAAGCTGTTCGTGGCGCCAAACGCCTGCAAAACCGTGGATGGCGCTATCTCACCGCAAGGATGGTGCGCGCTGTGGGTCAAGAAGGGATGAGTTCGGCATCGAATTGAAAGTGACTGGAAGAGGCGAAACCGCCCGATAATTCGACCGCAGCGTCCCATAAGTGGGACAGCGCTCTGGTCGAAGGTCAGGCCCTTCAATGAAACAGGTGAGGCACGCCAAATGAATGCAGCGAGGGGCTTAAATGCGACCGCGGTCAAATCCCGACTTGCGCAAGCTTACTTGAGGTCGCTGACATAAGCGGCGACGGCGGCGATCTGCTCTTTGGTCAGCTTTTCGGCGATCGGGCCCATGATCTCCGAATTGTCTGGATTCTTCGGGTCTTGCCCACGCTCCTTAAGCCAGTTCACCAGCTTGGCGATCACGTATCCGTCGAGCTGGCCGGCCAGGCGCGGAAACTGATCAGTGCCATGGGCGTCCTGGCCGTGGCACGACTTGCAGGCCGGAACCTCCGCACTGGGAACGCCTTCATGGTAGATTTTTTCCCCCTCGGACATGAGGTCTCTCGGAGCCCCGCCGTAGGGCGGCGGGTCGAGATCCTTGAAATGTGTGGCCAGGGCGTCGACCATCCCGGGGCTGAGGACATGGGCCACATTGCCCATCACGGGGTTCAGCCGCCGGCGATCGATGAAGGCCTGCAATTGGTTCTTTATATAGTCCGGCTGCTGGCCCGCGAGTTTGGGCATGGGATTCGTCCCTATGAAGCCCCGCGCCGACAACCCATGACATGTTTCACAATAGCCAGCCTTGGCTTTGAATTCCTTCGCCGGAACGCCTTCGGGTTGCGCAGGGCCGCCAGTCTTGCTGTCTTCGGCGTCGACCCCGGCGCAGAAGATAACGGCCAACAGAGCAGCCGGCGCGAGAGCCTTGACAACCTTCATGATCTTGCTCCCCAAAATTTTCGCGCACCATCGGAAGGAGCGCCCCTTCTGGCTCGTCGGGACCGAACGGCAAGGCCAATTGCGAACGGGGCGAGTGTTTACCTGGAGCTACAGAATTTGCGTCGCATCTCGCCCGTGCCGGACACCCCCGCCGAATGGCATCGCGCGCGTTCGGGATGCATTTGACTGGCGCGGCCGGAACCTCCGCAAGTCAATGCTTCAGTCGCCATCCGACGCAAGCATTTCTGTTATCCAAACGCGTTTTGACTTTCATTCACCAGTGAACCGTGTCAACAATGATCCTAATTCAAGCAAGGCGCAATCGCCATGCGCGCCATCCAGTTCGCGCAACGAGGGGCGCTCGTTCGACCAACGAGAGCCGCCATTGTGGAAAAAAGCGAGTCGACCAGCAGCGGCGGCGCCTGTGCTGCGAATGGTGTTGAAAGCTGGGGCGCACGAAAACAAAAGCTTGTGAGGTCGGCGAAGATGTTCAAGGCCGGCGAGCAGATTCCAGGCGGCGAAAAAAAAGACGACGGGGAGGCGAGGACGATGAAAGCTGTTCGTCTGCGCGTGGCGTTGACCTCGGCTCTGGCGGTTGTTCTCGCGGCTACGGCTGGTCAGGCTCAGGCGGGAGCCCAAAACGTCCACACGACGGCCGGCGGCATTGAAGCGAAATTCGAATATTGCACGACCTGTCATGGTCCGTCCGCCCAGGGTTTTCGCGGGTTTTACGCCATGCCGCGCCTCGCCGGGCAACAGCCGCAATATATCGAAAATCAGTTGCGGGCCTTCATCGAGCGTCGGCGGCTGAACCTCGTGATGGCCAATGTAGCCCACGGCATTACGCCCGACGCGTTCCCCGCTTTGGCCGCGCGCATGAACGCCTTGAATCCTCCCCCCGTTGGCGGCGCGCCCACGGGCGATGTCGCTCTAGGGAAAGAGATCTTCGCGAATGGACTGCCCGATCAAAATGTTCCCGCCTGTTCGGCCTGCCACGGCCCTGACGCCAAGGGGCAGCGCGAAATCCCTCGTCTCGCGGGCCAGCTCTATTGGTACATGGTCGGCACCCTGTCGCTCTGGAGCAGCGAACGCGGCCAGGGCGGGCGTCAGGACATATCCTGGATCATGCGGCCGACGGTGGCGAATTTGACCCCGAAACAGGTGCAGGCGCTCGCCGAATATGTCAGCGCGCTCAGGTAAATCATGTCGTTCTGTTGCGTCAACCGGGCTGAATTCGCACGCAAGAGACCTTAATTGATGAAGCAGTCCCATACGAAAATGGCGGTCCTTGCGATTTCCCTCGCCACGGCCGGACCGCTTCTGGCGGATGATCTGCCGGTTCGCAATTGCACTTGGTGTCATGGAGCGTCCGCGCAGGGCGTTTCCATGGCGCCGCGACTGGCCGGCCAGAGGGCAGACTATCTGGCAAATGAGCTCGAAGCCTTCGCGACCCATAAGCGGGACGAATTCCTTTCGACGAAATACATGTGGTATGCGACCGCGCATCTCGATCCATCGACCGCTCGCAATCTGGCCGAATATTTTTCTGCGCTTCCACCCGAGTCCGCGAAGGACGGCGACAGCGAACTCGCCGCCGAGGGCCGGATCATATTTGAAAACGGCGTTCCCAACGAGAACATTGCGGCTTGCCAGGCATGCCATGGTCCCGAAGCGCAGGGCGTGCGCGAGATTCCGCGCCTGAGCGGGCTCTCTTACAGCTATCTCAAGCGTCGGCTCGAGGACTGGAGCCAGGGCCGCGACACCTGGGGGACATCGATGCCGAAGGTGGCGCGATCTTTGTCGCCGAACCAGATCGCCGCCGTCGCGTCGTATCTGAGCTTTGTCGGAGGCGAATTTTTAGAGAAATAGGCTGAGGCGCTCGCCCGAACTGGATAGGGGCAAAGAGAATGCGGCATCGTAGAAGCCTACCCCCAAGGACGGCACGCGTTATTGCGGGCGGTAGGATCGACGCGACGATCTCGGCGCCCATTCTCGGGTTCGTCGCGCTCCTCGTCGCTGCGGCGGGATTTCTCGCGGCCGGCGTCGGGCCCGCGGAAGCTCTGCCGAGCTACGCCCGCCAGACAGGACAGCCTTGCTCGGCTTGTCATACCGCCTTTCCTGAGCTCACCCCCTTTGGCCGACGCTTCAAGATCGGCGGCTATACGGCCGGCGGCGGCGACTGGAAGGGGCCACCGGTCGCCGCCATGTACATGGCGGGCTTCACCCATACGCAGTCGAACCAGGATTCGCCGCCCGCGCCCGGATTGCACACCAACGACAACCTTGCCTCGCAACAGGTGTCAGGGTTCATCGCAGGCCAGCTCTACGGCAATCTGGGCTCGTTCATCCAGATAACGGGCGATCCCACCAACTCGGGAACTGCGTTTGTGGACGCCTCCGACGTCCGTTACGCCGATACGCTCAAACTGTTCGGCAAAGAGACGATCTGGGGCCTCGACGCCAACAATACGCCGACCGTGGAAGACCCCTGGAATACGACGCCTTCGTTTGGTTGGCCGCAGATCTCCTCGACCATCGCGCCGGCGTTCGGGCCGCCGTTGACGCACATCGAGAACGGATATGGCCAGATCGTCGGCGGCGCGGGCGCGTACGTGTTCTGGAACGACATGCTGTACGGTGACTTAACGTTCTACAAGGGACTTCCGGTCCCGGTGCTGCAGGCTTTCAACACCGGCAACTCGACGACCGACGCGCTGTCCAATGTCGCGCCCTATTGGCGCCTCGCGCTCGAGCCGCACTGGGGTCAGCACTACCTGATGGTTGGCACTTTTGGCATGTACGGGCAGATCACCCCCGGCCGCCAATATGGCTACGGAACGGACAACTATCTCGATGTCGGTTTCAATTCGCAATACCAATATGACGGCGATCAATACAGCGTGACCGTGAAGCTCACCGACATCATGGAATGGCAGAAGCTGAACGCCACCTACGCGCTGGGGGGTTCATCGAACCTGAACAACACGCTCAACAGCTTCAAGGCCAACGCGTCATTCGTCTGGGATCACACCTACAGCATCGGTTTTGGCTATTTTAACGTCGCCGGATCCGGCGACTGCAATCTCTATGGATCGGGCAATAACGTCAATTGCACCCCCGCCAGCATCGGCGGGTTCAATAACAGCTACATCAGCAGCCCGAACGGCGACGGCCTCATTCTCGACCTCGCCTGGCTACCCTTCAGCCACGGCGCGCCACCGCCGCTCCCTTATTCGACAATGAACGTGCGGCTCGGCCTGCAGTTCACCGACTACCTGCGCGTCTACGGCGGCACGAACAACTTCGACGGCTCGTATCTGGGCGGCACGCATAACGCGCAAGGCAACAATTCCGTGTTCGCCTATGCATGGTTTGCATTCTAATCATGGCTTGCGGCTAGGAAGAGAAGGCTCGCGACGCAAGCGGACATTGAACAAATTGCGAAACCGCGCGTTTCGCTATCACAGTCGCACAGGCCGCGCGGCGGTGGAAAACGTCTAGCGGAACGGATGCCGGCTCGCCGGGGTCTTCGCTTCCTTGGCAAGGCGCAGGATCACGTCGCTCATATCCTCGCCGGACATGCGGGCCGCATCCAGCTTGGCGGCTAGGCCTTTTGGCATCAACACCTTGTAGACGCCTCTTTTTCTCGACTTCGCAATCACGCCGTCTCGGACCAACTCGAACGCCGCGGCTGTCAGATCAACCTCGATCATCGCTTCCTTCGCTGCCCTGTGCGCCGGCGTGAGGTAACAGGCGGCCAAAGGCGACGAGGGTGTGCGTACTCGCTGAGCAAGTCTAACAATAGATAAGCCATCCCAGCTCCACAAATCTGGAGAGAAGAGCAATTGCGGTTCAGGGCCGATGTGGTTTTGAACAGATATAACGATGGCCGTTCGACCCTCAACGATCGTCGTGGCCGGCGACGCCGTCGGCGAACGCCAGATCTCCAACCGGGTCGCGCTCGAGGTTCTCACAGCGGCGCCCATTCGGAGCCTGCGACCTGGGCGCTGCTCCTCGCCCCCCGTCCCGTCGGCGTTCCGCCTTCCTTGAATTAGCAGTTTAGAATTCCTTCAAACTAGAATTCCTTCAAATTGAAAGCGTTCTAATGTGCGCCTCGCCGCGTTGTCAGGCCTCCGCCGGATCAGTAGTTGCGTAAAGAGCGGCGGGCCGTGAACCCGCCTGTTTGCGGAGGCTCCCATGTCGGTAGGCCGCGTCCTCGCCTTGTCGCTACGCGTTGCGTTTGTCTTTGTCCTGACAACAGCTGCGGCGCAGACAGCGGCCCCCGGCGCATTCGTCCGGTCCGCGGATGAAAAGGCGCTCACCGACATTCAGCTATTGGGCAAGCGCGTGTTCGAGGATACGAACCTTTCGGAGCCACGCGGCAAGTCCTGCAGTTCGTGCCACGCGCCACAGCACGCCTTCCAAGGCAACAACGGATCGCCGATCGCTGCCGTCGCCGCCGGCAGCACGCCGGACAAGCTCGGACGGCGCAAAACTCCGACGATCATGTACAAGACCTACAGCCCCGCGTTCGGCTTCTACAAGGATATCGACGAGGGCAAGGAGACCATTGAGGCGAAGGGCGGCCAATTCTGGGATGGCCGCGCCTCCGACCTCGTCGAGCAACCGGCGACGCCCCTGCTCGATCCGGTCGAGATGAACAATCCCTCGATCGAAGCGGTGGTGAGAAAAGTGAAGGCCGGCGACTACGCCGATCTGGCGGTTGCCGTCTTCGGCAAGGATGCGTTCAATGACCCGAAGACCGCGATGACGAATCTGGCCGGCGCGCTATTCGCCTACGAAGCGACCGAGCGGTTCGCGCCGTTCTCGTCGAAGTTCGACGACTATTTGCGCGGCAAAGCCAAGCTCACTCCCCAAGAGGCGCGCGGGTTTGAGCTGTTCACCAACCCGAAGGAAGGCAATTGCGCCGCCTGTCATGTCGGCAACACGGAATCGAAGGATCCGACCGACTGGATCTTCACCGACTTCACTTACAACTCGCTGGGCGTGCCGCGGAACCCGGCGATTCCCGCGAACGCCGACCCTACGACGTTCGATCTCGGTCTGTGCAAGCGCCCCGGAATCGCGGCCTTTCTGCCGAAGGACGTCAAGCTCGAATCGCTGTGCGGCCAGTTCAAGGTTCCGACGCTGCGCAACGTCGCAATCGCCGGTCCCTATTATCACAACGGCTATTTCAACTCGTTGCGCGACGCCGTCGCCTTCTACGCCACGCGTGACACCGACCCGAAGCGGTGGTACCCGAAGTTGAAGACCGGCGAGGCGGACAAGTTCGACGATCTTCCCGCCGGATACAAGGATAATGTGAATACGGAAGAGGTCCCTTATGATCGCAGGCCCGGCCAAAAGCCGCGGCTGAGCGATCAGGACGTGGACGCGCTGGTGGCGTTTCTCAGGACGCTCACCGACAAGGGCATGCAGTAGGCTACCGTGCTCGCGGGACGTCGAGCGCGGACGCCGATGTAGCTGTCAAGGGTTGGGCGTCGGTACGGGTTCGCGCAGGGTCGACGCGGCGCCCGCCTGACTTATCCGGATGAGCGAAGCAACGAACCGGAGGCGCCTGAACGTCAAAGAATGGCGAATAACGGGGAGACCTGAAGTTTTAACCGGCGGCGACCGTCTTCGCCCCGCAGAGCGAGCGAGGGTGGCCGCGCGAAGGCATGGGACTTGAACGCGATGCCGAGCAGCGGTGAACCCGGCGCTGGAGCTCCCACACGATTGACCTTTATGCGTGCGGGTCGATCGGCGATCGCGTTCGCATCTCTCATCATCGCAACCGCACTCTGTGCGATTCGCGTGCTCGCCGCCGAGGGCGACGCGCCGGCTATTTCGCCCGCGCCGGCCGTTTCCCCCGACCGGATCGAGGATGTCCCCTCGATCAAACCGGACCCCTACCGAGACTTCGACAATTTCGCCTGGCGCGCCTTCATCGCGCTCAATTGGCCCTCGCTGACCGACCCCGCCCATCGCGGCGAACCCGACCGCGCCAGGACGCTTGCCGATCCCGGCCCCCGCGTCTGGGAGACCTTCAAGGCCCGGTATGAACTGTTCCAGGTCGGTCCGGACGGGCGCCCGATCGCGCCTAAGCCCTGGGCGACCTACGAAGCGGCAAACCCGTGCGGAGCGAATCTCGACAATCGGGCAAAGACGCTGGCGACCTTCGATCCCTTCTTGGACTTCAATCAATCCGCCTTCCTGCCGGGCGTCAGCGCCAATCCGCTGGTGGCGCAAAATCGGACCTATACTCGCTATGAGGGGCGCCTCAACGAACCCGAATATTCGGCGCTCGCGGTTCACGGCTGGAGCCTCGGCCAGACCCTGCCCGACCCAGCTCACCCCGCGCAGCTGCCCGTCGGCTCGATCGCGGTCAAAGCGGCGTGGCGTCTTCTCACCGCCGCCGACACGCCCGCGATTCGTGCGCGCTATTACGTGGTCGAGAACGCCAATGTCGTCGACGTCGCCAAGACGCTCGCCGCAGGCCATGTCGTCTGTTCGAAAAGTGACATCGCGCTCGTCGGCCTGCACATCGTGATCCGGACGAAAGACCGGCCGCAAGGTCTGTGGAGCACGTTCGAGCATGTCGACAACGTGCCGCCGGCTGGTGAGGGCGAAGCGCGCGAGCCCGACGCCAGGCAAGCGGGCGCGCCCTATTCCTATTTCGACGCCTCGAAGCCCGAGCTCGGCCTTTGGCCGGCCTTCGGTTTGCCCGAGACCCTTCCGGTCAGCATGAACCATCCGCCGAAGATCGACCCTGAGCCCATGCAGGTGGTGCGGCGGCATCCGATTCATCCCTCGACCATGGCGGTGAACCGGGCCTATTGGGGGCTCAAGGGAATCAAGGGAACGGTGTGGGAGCATTACATGCTGGTCGCGAGCCAATGGCCGACGATTCCCGCTCCCGCAAGCCCACAAAACGACGGCGGCTATTTCCCCGGGCAGCCGCTCGAGGCGGAGGGGCCGCGCGAAAATTACCAGTCCGCGGACGCGCCCAAGGAAAACCTAGTCAACACGACGATCGAGACCTATTTCCAGGATCCGCCGTCAAGCTGCATGTCCTGCCACCAGAGCATCTCCAACGCGCTCGGGCGCGATTTCGTCGGCATGCTGGGCAGCTTTCGCTAGAAGCACGTTGCGTTTGGTTGGCGTCGTTATCGCGATCGCCCCGCCTACGATCCCTGGATCGGGCGGGGCCCAGGATTCCGCTAGGGAGAATAATATCTACTTGTTTCTGTTTTTGTCAAGTCGTAGAGAGCTCATGGTCTTATGGCGTTGGCTGTTGGTCAGCCATGCGCCGACCGGCGCGGCGCCTTAGGCGATTGACGGCGCGCCGATTTAGAATCATTCTAAATCAAGTCTAGGATCTTTCTAAACTGGTGGAGCGGTTCGCCGGCCGGCGAGCTCAGCATCACGAGGCGATTCCATCGACGGAGGAGGCGGTCATGCGTGAGACTTGCAACACACCCGGCGTTAGCCGCCGCACGGTCCTTTTCGCCGCCGCCGGCGCGGCGCCCCTGCTTGCCCTCACGAGCGGCGAGGCGCAGGCAAAGATTGCGCAGACCGCGGTCCATTATCAGGCCACGCCGAAGGACGACCACCAGTGCGACGGCTGCAACTTCTTCGTCGCGCCGAACGCGTGCAAGATGGTGGACGGCGAGATCGCGCCGACCGGCTGGTGCGCTATTTGGGTCAAGAAAGCGGCCTGAGGCAGAGCGCTACGGCCGACGCCTAAGCCGGGCGTCGGCCTCGATCTCGACCTTCATTTCCGGCTTGAGCAGCGCCGAAACCACGACGATCGTCCCAGCCGGACGGATCGCGCCGAAAACCTCGCCCTGCACGGTCACCACGGCCTCGCAAAAAGAGACGTCGGTGACGAATGTCCGCAATCGCACGATATCGGCAAGCTCGCCGCCGGCCTCCCCCATCACCGCGGCGAAGGTCGCATAGATGTTGCGGGTCTGCTCGGCGACGTCGTCCGGCATCGCCATCTTCGCATAATCGTAGCCCGTCGTGCCCGCGATATGGACTTCGGCGCCGCAAACGACAGCGCGCGAATAGCCGTATGTCTTCTCGAACGTCGAGCCCGAGGAAATCAGCTTTAGATCGCTCATGCGAACTCCATGATGACGGCGTCCACGGCGAGCGAGTCCCCCTCCTTGGTGAGGATCGCCTTCACCGTCGCGTCCCGCTCCGCGGTCAGCACGTTTTCCATTTTCATCGCCTCGACGATGCAGAGGTGCTCTCCCGCTTTCACCTCCTGACCAACCTTGACGGCGATCGCTTTGACGAGACCGGGCATCGGGCAGAGCAGGAAACGGGAACCATCCGCGCCCTTGCGCTCAATCATCAGCGCCGCGAGCTCAGCCTCGCGACGGGTGTAAACGCGGGCGTCGACAGCGACTCCGGCATGGGAGAGCGCATAGCCATTAAGGATCGTGCGCGCCTGAACCGCGACGTCGACCCCGTCGATGGTTCCGCGCCACAGCGGATCGCCGGGCTTCCAATCCGAATGAACTTCGACCCTGCGACCGTCCGCAAACACGATCGCGGCGCCGTCGCGCCTTGGCTCGATCTCAAGCTCGACGCGGGCCTTGCCCATCGCGACCACTCGCTTGAGCTCGAAGCGCATCTGCTCGGGCTCACGCAACTGCCCGGAAATATGCCGCTTTCGCTGGTTGAGCGTGTGGTCGATCAGAGCCGCGGCCACGACGAGGCGACGCTCGGTCTCGCCCTCGGCGATGAGCGGATGAAATCCGTCGGGAAATTCCTCGACGATGAACCCGGTCGACAGTCGTCCCTCGCGCCAGCGCGGATGCTGCATCAGCGCCGACAGAAAAGGGATGTTGTGGCGGATGCCGTCGATGACGAAAGCGTCAAGCGCGGTCGCCTGCGCCTCGATCGCGCTCAGCCGGTCGGGGGCGTGGGTCACGAGCTTGGCGATCATCGGATCGTAGTGGATCGAGATCTCTCCACCCTCGAATACGCCCGTGTCGTTTCGAACCGTGACGCCGTCCCGCGTCCCTTCAGCCGGCGGGCGATAGCGCGTGAGCCGTCCGGTCGATGGCAGGAAGCCACGCGTCGGATCCTCGGCATAGACCCGGCTCTCGACCGCCCACCCGGTAAGCCTCACGTCGCCCTGCCTGAGGCGCAGAGGCTCGCCCGCGGCGCTGCGAATCATCTCCTCGACGAGATCGACGCCGGTGACGAGTTCGGTCACCGGGTGCTCGACTTGCAGGCGAGTGTTCATCTCAAGGAAATAGAAGCTCCGGTCCTGCCCGGCGACGAACTCGACGGTGCCGGCGGAATCGTATTGCACCGCCGTGGCGAGCGCGACGGCCTGGTCGCCCATCCGTTTGCGCGTTTGCGCATCGAGCAGCGGCGAGGGCGCCTCCTCGATCACCTTTTGGTTTCGACGCTGGATCGAGCATTCGCGCTCGCCGAGATGGATGACATTCCCGTGCTTGTCGCCCAGTACCTGAATCTCGACATGGCGCGGATTGACGATGAATTTCTCGACGAACACCCGGTCGTCGCCAAAGGACGATTTGGCCTCCGAGCGCGCTCGGGCGAAGCCTTCCGCGACCTCCTTATGCGTTTGCGCGATCCGCATGCCCTTGCCGCCGCCGCCGGCGGAAGCCTTGATCATCACCGGATATCCGATCTCATCGGCGATCTCGGCCGCTCGCTCCGGTGTTTCGATCACGCCGAGATAGCCGGGGACAGTCGAAACCTTGGCGGCGCTGGCGAATTTCTTCGACTCGATCTTGTCGCCCATCGCCTCGACGGCTTTGGGGTTGGGGCCGATAAAGACGATGTTCGCTTCGGCCAGCGCCTGCGCGAACGCCGCGCGCTCGGAGAGAAAGCCATAGCCCGGATGGACAGCTTCGGCGCCGGTCTTGAGACAGGCGGCGACAATCTTGTCGATGGCGAGATAGGACTGGGCCGCAGCGGGAGGGCCTATCGCGACCGCCTCGTCGGCCATCTCGACATGTAGCGCATCCTTGTCGGCTTCGGAATAGACGGCGATGGTCCTAATGCCCATGCGGCGCGCCGTCTTGATGACGCGGCAGGCGATCTCGCCGCGGTTGGCGATCAGGATTGTCTTGAACATCGCGCCCCTGCGAGGAAAGCGCCTGGCTTTCCTTCAACCGTCGTTTCTATTGGAACGACGGAAGCGGGTAAACAACCGCGCCTTGCCGTTTACGCAATTCGCAGAGAGGGCGCGCCGCGGCACGCCCTCTTTCACTCGCAGACTTCGACCTGCCGCCATACGTTCTGAAGCCTCGCCCGGGTGAAATAGCACCCATAGGTCGGCTTTAGGAGAGGAGACGCGAATGGCGGTCCTGGCCACGGATAACCGCTAAAGCCAAAGAAGCCGGGGCCGACCGTCCATCCCGCCCGTTCATGTGGGTAAGTGTATATCTGAGCTTCAGCTGCGCCTGGCTGCGAGAGGACGCCGAGCGCGAGAACGGCGGCGCCGACAACGGAGGCTGCAGCTTTGACCATGCCGAGATACCCCTCGATCGCGGCCAGCATCTTGAAACGCCCCTTTGGACCGCCGCTATCCGATAACGCGCGCCATCAGCGGCTGCAAGCCGCTCCGACGGTTTGGGGGAACGCGCCGAAAAAGGCTATCCGGCCGTTGCGCGGAGCGCGGCCTCGGCGCCGCGCCTGCTTCCTGCGGCTCGCACCTTGACCGCGCCCACGAACCAGTCGGGCGCGCGCTGCGCCTCGGCGCACACATTGAGCAGCGCGGCCAACGCCTCAACCGATTTGCATTCGTCGACACGGGCCAGGAGCCAAGTGGCCCGCTCGTCGCTGATAACACCCGGCGGCTCAGCCTGCCGGACGACGTGTTCGGCAATCATGTCGACAAAAAACTCTTTCCACTCAGGTGAGTTGTCCATCTCGGCGCGCACAACGGCGAACAGTTCATCGGCCGACTCGCGCGAGACCTCCCGACTGGCGAACACTTCCCGCTTCAGCCAGGCGACGTCTTGCGCCGTCACTCGGCGGCCGAGGATCATCGCGCTGATGATCGTGCGGCTCCTGTCGATTGCGAACGCCATCATACGCACCTGCACTCTTTCCGGTCCGGCGATCTTGTCGACGGGTCTGGATGCGCAAAGACCCTGCGCCTCAATATTTTCCCACAGGTGAATCCGTCGGCGCCGTGGTGAAGAGCGTGTCGGCACAGTTAAGCTTCAGCAAAGGCGCATGGTTTCACGAAGATGAAAGCCGCGTTAACGAATGATCAAGAAAGTCCTCACGCCCTTGTCATTGGACGTCCACGCGCCGCTGATCTAGCCTTCGCGCTGTCCCTGAATCCACGAGGAGGAAATTTGTTCCATGAAAACAGGGCTTTCGGTGATCGCCGTTGCGACCGCGCTTGCTTTGGCGTCCTTTGTCGGCGGGAGCTTCGCCGTGGCGGACGATTCCGCGCAACGGGGAGAGCATGCTCGCTTCAGCCCGGAGGACCGCGCCGCCTTTCTTGACGCGCGCATCGCGGCGTTGAAGGCCGGCCTCGAGCTGAACGCCGACCAGGAGAAGAATTGGCCGCCGCTCGAATTGGCGATGCGCGATCTGGCGAAGGAGAGGGCCGCCCGCTTCGCCGCTTGGAGAGAGCGGCGCGAAAACAGTCAAAACAATCAAGACGAGAAGGCCGAGATCAGCCCGATCGACCGGCTCGCCCGTGTTTCCGAGAGGCTGAGCGCCCGCGCCGCCGACCTGCAAAAGCTGGCTGCGGCCGCGAAGCCCCTATACGACAGCCTGGACGACAGCCAGAAGCGTCGGTTCGCCGTGCTTTTCCGCAGGCCCGCGGGCCACGGCCAATGGCGCCACTGGCGCCGTGACGGTTGACTGCCAGAGCTCACGCGCCCTCTTATTTTCGTTCTGCCGCGCTAAACCTTCGGCGTGGCTTCTGGCCGTCGCGTCGCCGCCGGCTATTTCGACGGGACGGCGATGGCGGGGTGGCGCCGTCTGTGTCACAATCGAGGGCCAAGCCAACAGCCGAAGGAGGAATTGATGGCGAAGGGACAGATGCGAAACAACAAGGAAGCCAAGAAGCCAAAGTCTGACAAGCCCAAGGGCTCGGTGTCCGAATACAAGAAGTCGCAAGGCCCAACCGGCCAGGCGTTGCAGGCGCCGGGCAAGAAATCCTGAACGGATTTATCTCGCTATTGCGAAGTAGACCCGTAACGCGTCGGGCCGGCGCCTCACAGTGGAATGTTGTCGTGTTTCTTCCACGGGTTCTCGAGCTTCTTGTTGCGCAGCATCGCGAGCACGCGTGACAGGCGCTTGCGGGTCGCGTGCGGCATGATCACTTCATCGATATAGCCGCGCTCGGCCGCGACGAAGGGCGAGAGGAAGGCGTCCTCATATTCCTTCGTTCTTTCAGCTATCTTGGTCGGATTATTGATGTCAGACCTGAAGATGATTTCGACCGCGCCTTTGGCGCCCATGACCGCGATCTGCGCCGTCGGCCAGGCGAGATTGATGTCGCCGCGCAAGTGCTTCGAGGCCATCACATCATAGGCGCCGCCGAACGCCTTGCGGGTGATGATCGTGACCTTGGGAACGGTCGCCTCGGCGTAAGCGAACAACAGCTTCGCGCCGTGCTTGATGAGGCCGCCATATTCCTGCGCGGTGCCGGGCAGGAAACCGGGCACATCGACGAAGGTTATGATCGGAATGTTGAAGCAGTCGCAAAAGCGGACGAAGCGCGCCCCCTTGCGCGACGCGTCCGAATCGAGGACGCCGGCCAGCGCCAGTGGCTGGTTGGCGACGATTCCGACCGTCGCGCCGCCGATGCGGGCAAACCCGGTCACGATATTTTTGGCGTGCGCCTCCTGGATCTCAAAGAAATCACCTTCGTCCGCAACTTTTAGGATCAGCTCCTTGATGTCGTAGGGTTTGTTTGGATTGTCGGGGACCAGCGTGTCGAGCGATGCGTCGATCCGATCGGGGTCGTCGAAGATCGGCAGCGCCGGCGGTCGTTCGAGGTTGGAGGCCGGCAGGAAATCGATCAGCCGTCGCATCTGCAACAGCGCCTCGACGTCGTTCTCATAAGCCCGGTCGGCGATCGAGGAACGGGTGGTGTGCACCTGCGCCCCGCCCAGTTCTTCGGCGGTCACGCTTTCGTTGGTCACCGTCTTCACCACGTCCGGGCCAGTGACGAACATGTAGCTCGTGTCGCGCACCATGAAGATGAAATCGGTCATCGCCGGCGAATAGACATCGCCGCCCGCGCAGGGACCCATGATCACCGAAATCTGAGGAATGACGCCGGAGGCGAGCACGTTGCGCTGGAAGACTTCGCCGTAGCCGCCGAGCGCCGCGACGCCCTCCTGGATGCGGGCGCCGCCGGCGTCGAACAGGCCCACTATGGGAGCGCAGTTCTTGAGCGCCATGTCCTGGATCTTGGTGATCTTCTGCGCATGCGTCTCGCTAAGCGAGCCCCCGAAGACGGTGAAATCCTTGGCGAACACGAACACCGTGCGACCGTTCACCGTGCCCCAGCCGGTCACTACGCCGTCGCCTGGAATCTTGGTCGCCTCCATGCCGAAATCGTCGCAGCGGTGCTCGACGAACATGTCGAATTCCTCGAACGAGTCGTGATCGAGAAGCACCTCGATGCGCTCGCGCGCGGTGAGCTTGCCCTTGGCATGCTGGGCCGAAATGCGCTCCTTGCCCCCGCCGAGTCGGGCGCGGTCGCGGCGGGCGTCGAGGCGGGCGAGGATGTGCTTCATCTGCAAAGTCCGGGTTGCTTCCGGCGTAGCGTAGCACGACCTGCGGCCCGCCCGAATGCTCGCCTCACGAATCCTCTTTTAAGACAACTCTATGTGCAACTTTTCCGGGAGCGGCTCCTTGGTCGCGTCCGGTCTTACGCGGCCAAGTGGCTCAAACGCTTCCCGCTTGAAATGGGCGGAAAGAGCCCGCTGATCGTTCTCGACGACGCCGATGTCGATTACACCGTGTGCGCAGTACGGAACTCAATGGATCACGATCCAAAGCGCGCAGCGGGCATTTCCGCTCTGACGGCGGCTTAGCGGCGGCTCACCAAGTATATCGGGCGCCGAATGCGCCCCGGACGCCGTTTTGCTTCTCACCGTTGGCGGCGCCGACTGCGAACTCATAGTTGACATTGGCGAAGACTGAGACGTTTGCGTTGATCCTTCCGGTCACGCCGCCGCCAACCTCTAGCAAGGTGATTTGACTCAGGAGCGGCACGATGTCCGTTCCCGAATAGACAGTGTTGGCCTCGGCCCCCCAATCCCTCCAGAGATTGCCCCTAAGATACGGCTGCCAGACCTGACCGCCCCCGGTCACGATCGTCCATTTGGTCTTGAGCCCGATGCGCCCGCTCGGCCCCGTCGTGTCGCCGAGCGCGACATCGCCGAGGCCGTCATAGTCATGCCGGAACGAAACCTTCTGCCACAGGATCTGACCCTGGGGCTCGACCACGAACCCCGGCCCGAGTTGCTGCGGCCAAGCGAATGGATAGCCTCCCTCCAGGGAGCCGATGAGGCCCGTGCCGTCGGTGTTAAGCCTCGCGAACTGGGTGCTGGCCGAGCCGTAATACCAGGTCCCTTGCAGCACGGCGTCGAGATACCAGCCGCCGGGTCCGGTATGCGTCCAGTAGCCGCCCGCCGACCAGGCGTCGAGGTTCATCGATCCGGTGCGGGCGAGGACATAGGCCGTCGCCGCTGGATTGGTGACCAGGCCGTTCACGTCGGCGTTCACGTCGCCGTAGGCGCCATAGAGGCCAGCACGCTCGTACTGGCCCGCGATCAGCGAACCGCGCAGAAGATCGATCCCGCCCTGGAAACCGCCCAGATCGCCGCTGGCGTTGGGATCGGCGAAGGCTTGATAGTTGTTGTGGATTGTTTGGCCGAAGAAGCGCCCCCAGACCGAGGGCGAGAATAACGGACAGGGCGCAGGCCCGGGCTTCTTGGTCGGCACCGCCGCCGGCTTCTTGGTCGGCAGGTCGACCGCAGAAGTCTTGGCCGCGGCGGAAGCGACCGCAGGCGCGACGGCGCAACCATCCGGCTCGTAAGTGTCGCCGACCCGGTCGTCGAGCGTACCGAGGATCGCAACGCCCAATTGTCGCGCCAAAGGCTGCACCACCCCATACGTGGCGAGTTCCGGCCCGATGATCGGATAGACGCCAGGCGGAAGCGGGTTCGGTGGCGGGTCGGACGGCAGGCTTGTCACGGGCGGCACGATCGGTGGCGTGGTCGGGGGCACGATCGGCGGCGTGGTCGGGGGCACGATCGGCGGCACGACGAAGTCGGAGCGCAGGAACCAGTCATTGGGGCTGCCGGAGACGCCGCCTCGGAACAGATCATAGTCGAACGCGCCGCCGCGCAATTCGCCATTCGCGAGCGCAAACGCCCCCGGCGTCGTCGTCGCGCCGTCGATCGCCTGCACCACCAGAATGCCGTTTGAAACCGTCTCCGCGCCTGGGCCCGTCGTGTTGCGGATATCGAGTTTCGTCGCGCCGGTTCCCGCGCCGCCGTCAATGACCCGCCGATCGGATGGCGCGCTGTCGTCGCCGAGAAAGGTGTTCAGCTGAATCGTTCCGCCCGTGCCGCCGTAGTTCATCACGGTCAGGGTCTTGTAGCTCGCGAGCTGCATAGGATCCCCGACCGGCGGGGTGTAGACGATGCTCGCGTCGTTGATGACCGAGGTGGCGTTCGAATTGCCGGTCATCGTCCAGACGCTGCCCTGCGTCAGGTTCACCGCGCTTGCGCCGCCGGTTGCGGTCGAGATTACCCCCTGTAAGGTCGACGCCCGCGCGTTGAACGTTGTGACGCCGGAAGCATCCGTCTCGAGCAGGGTGTTGTTGTTCGCGGTTGCGACCGCATTGCTGAGATTGATGTTGGCAGTCGACCCTTGCACCGAGAAAGAGGCATCGGTGGCCGTGATCGTTCCAGTGCTGTACTGCAGCGTACTGGGAGCGCCACCGTTGTTGAAAAGAAAGCCGAAGCCGCCGTTTCCCGACGCTGTCACGTTGGCGCCGGTCATGGTGACGCTGCCGCCATTCTGCAACAGGCCGCCCGCGCCGTTGACGACAGACACCGAGCCGTTCGTCATCGCGACGCCCGCGCCGTTCGTGGCCTTCACGCCCGCCTCTCCGCCGGCTCCGGTGACGCTGACGTCCACGCCGTTTGCGGTGATCATGCTTCCCGACCCGGCAGCTTGAAGTCCCGTCTCTCCGCCCCCGACACCCGGCACAGTGACGCTGCCGCCCGTCAGCATGACTTGACCGCCCGAACCGGCGTTGACGCCGACGTCGTTGCCGCCTGAGCCGAGCGAGACCGTCACATTGGTTGCTGTGATGGTGCTGCCAGCGCCAGTCGCCGAGAGACCGGTGTTCCCGCCCCCCGTTCCGCTTGTCGCCTCGATCGTGCTGTTGCTGAGGCCAACCGCGCCGCCATTTTGCGCGGAGGCCGCGGTAATACCATTGTTCGCAAAAGACACATCCAAACCGTCGGCGGTAATGCGGCTGCCTGCGCCGGTGGCCAACAATAACGGCGCGCCGAACCCGCCGCTGGGTTGGTGATCGACGTGGTCGGATTGAATTCGATGAGCCCGCCATTCAGCGCCTCCACAAGAGACGACCCGAAGCCGTTGGGCCAGTTGAGAGTAACGCCGTTGGCGATGATTGTGGCGCCATCGGCGATCATGGCCATGGCCCCGCCGCCGGTGTTTCCGATAACGATCCCGTTGGCGGTTATTGTCGCACCGCTCATCGCGTCCAGCGCGATATTGGCGGCGTTCACGGGACCGTTCGCGGTGACCATGGAGTTGGTGTCGGCGCAAACGCCAGTTCCGCCGCCGTTAGCGACTATGGCGCCGTTCGTCGTGACGTCCGCGCTGTTCGTGGCGGTGACGGCCGTGCCATAGCCAGAGGTAATGTTGTTATTAAAGACTGCTGTTCCGCCATTTTGAATGACCCCGCCGTTGAACGGTGGGCCGTTCAGGCTGCATTGCGCCAGAGCGGCTTCCGGAGCGCTAATGAAGGCGACGGCCAACAGAGCCGCAGCGAAGGCCATCCCTTTTCGCCCGAACGGCGCGAGCTCTCTTAGGTTATGCGCTTCGAAGCTCGCTTGGTCGCAAATCTTTCGCAGCGAATGGCGGCGAATCATGGCGCCCCTCAGCTGGCGCCGACCCTAGCGCAAGAGGCGACCGACGGGCACGCGGTCAGTCGAAAGGCGCCAAATATTTCCCCTCTGTGACTATTGCATTACCAGCGCCGCCAGGGGATTGCGGCCTCACAATGCCGCCGTCAGCGCGACCGCCGTCGCCGCGGCCTCGAACTCGCGTCGGCGCGCGTCCCGCTGCGCCATGGCATCCGGATCCGCGCCCCAGCGCTCGGCCTGGAAATCCTCGTCGACATGCGCCGCCGACCACGCGGCTTCGGCGGAGAGAAACCCGCGCGCAACGGCGAGCGCCAGCAGCGCCGACGCGGTCAGCGTCGTCATCACGCTGAGCGCACCGAGCTGAACAGGGTCATCGTAGTCGTCGAGGGCAGCGCGGACCGCCGCCAGCGCTGAGCCCGGTTGCGCGACATGCGTCACGCCGGCGGTCACAGTGAAGCGCGCTCCAAGCTCATCCGTGGCCCAACGCAAAACCGGATCGAAGGCGTGCGCCTGGCGCGCAACCAGCGTGTCAGGCTCTTCGGCGCGGTAGCAAAGGAGGTCAGAGCCGGCGTAGCGCAGAATATCGGCGCGCGTTTCGGCCATCGTATGCGTGACGCAGTCGATCGCGGAATTGAGAAGCCGCGTCAGCGGCATGTCCGCGGGATCGATCGTCTCGCGCTGCCGACCCCATTCCTCCGCAATTTTTAGCATAAGCGCCGGGCTTTGTGCGGTGAGCGGATTGCGGCCAGGCGTCCGCGCGGGGCGGCCGTCGAGGCTCAGCACGAAGCCGCCGCCCTCTTCCGTCACCTTCGCTGCCTTGTAGAAGCGCCTGACCGGCTGGGGCCGCATATTCGCCTGCGCGGCGCGCATCGGATTGCGCGGCGCCTCGGTCGGCTCACTCATCGGGCGCGTCCTCGATCGGATCGCGCTCGTTCTCGTCGAAGCCGAACATGGCGAAGCTTTTTTTCATATGCTCCGGCAGCGGCGCCGTCACGTCGATGATTCCGCCGCGCGGATGCGGCAGGATCAGTCGGCGCGCCAGAAGATGCAGCTTGGGCTCGAGCCCAGGCGGGACCGCGCGCAACGGGTCGGCGCGCGCCGGATCGTTCGGGGCCTTTCGATTGTATTTCGGATCGCCCACGATCGGATGGCCGATCGCCTCGCAATGGGCGCGCAGCTGATGGGTGCGGCCGGTGACCGGTCGCATCGACAGCCACGCGAGCCGCGGCGTGACCTTGTCGACGACCGCATAGAGAGTGAGCGAGTGCTGCGCGTCGGGATCGCCATGCTTGGCGACCCGCATCCGCTCGAGATCCGCCCTGCCCGTCCCTCTGGCGGCGCGCGCGGCCATGCCCTCGCCCTTGGCGAGAAACATGGAGATGCGCCCCTGCGCCGGCTTGGGCACGCCCTCGATGAGCGCCCAATAGATCTTCTTCGCCTGCCGCGAGCGGAAGATCTCCCCAAGCTCAGCCGCCATCTTGCGCGATTTCGCGATCAAGAGAACGCCCGACGTGTCGCGGTCGAGCCGATGAACGAGGACGGGCCTGTTGCCTTCCTTGTCGGCGAGCGCCTGAAGCATGCCGTCAATGTGGCGCGTGGTTCCCGAGCCGCCCTGCACCGCGAGGCCGTAGGGCTTGTTGAGCACGAGCACGTCGCGATCCTCGAACAGGGTCATCGCGCGGATGGCTTCAGCTTCGCCCGGACCGGCTTGCGCTTGACAGCAGGCCCCTGCCCTGCGGCGATCCGGAGCGGCGGCACGCGCACGCTTGTCCCGGTCTCGAGCCGGGTTGATATGTCCGCCCGCTTGCCCGAAACGCGCACCTCGCCCTTGCGCACGATCCGCATCAGGTGCGAATTCGCGACATCCGGAAACCGGCGATGAAGCCAGCGGTCGAGCCGCATGCCCGCTTCGTCCTCGCCGATCTCATATGAGGCCGCCTTGTCGGGCGGAGCGGGAGCCGCCATCACGGCCTTGCCATCTTTCCGCATGAAGCGCGTCATAGCCTAGCCGCGGCGCGCGCGGTAGGGTCAAACGCCAATCAAAGGAGCGCCGCGATGCCGGATCACTATCACGCCGTCGTCTGGATCGATCACAAACGGGCGCGCGTTTTCCATTTCAATGTCGACGAGGCGGACAGGACGGTGGTCCGGGATCATGTCGTTCGCGACCTTCATTCCCGCGAGCCGCGAACCGGCCACCGGATCGAAGAGAACAAGCCGTTCTTCGAGGATGTCGCCAAGACAATCGCCGACGCCCGCGCCATCCTCATCGTTGGCCCGGCGCAGGAGAAGGACCTGTTCGCCAAATTCCTGGCCGAGAAGCATCCCGCGATCCGCGCGCATGTCGAAGGCGTGGAGAAGGCGGATCATCCGACCGACGGCGAGCTCCTCGACCATGCGCGCCGCTATGCCAAAGCCGCCGACCACATGCGGCCGCAGATCGATCCGCGCGAACCCGGCAAGCCTTGAGCCGGGCGCCCGCGCGCGCCGCTGTAGCCGAGGCCATTTCTCACGAGGGTCAGACTATGCCTTATGAGCTCTACTATTGGCCTGGCATCCAGGGACGCGGCGAGTTCGTGCGCCTTGCGCTCGAGGCGGCGGGCGCGCCCTATATCGATGTCGCGCGCGAGCGCGGCGCCGGGCGTGGCGTGAAGGGGATGATGTCGATCCTCGAGGGCGGCGCCGCCCCGCAAACACCGTTCGCGCCGCCTTTCCTGCGCGACGGCGCCGTCGTCGTCTCGCATGTCGCCAACATTCTTCACTATCTCGGCCCCAAGCTCGGCCTGGCGCCGAAGGACGAGGCCGGACGCATCTACGCCCATGGGCTGCAGCTCACGATCACGGATTTCGTCGTCGGAAGTTCACGACACGCATCATCCGATCTCGACCGACTTCTATTTCGAGGACCAGAGGAAGGAGGCCGAGGCGCGCTCCACCGCCTTCCTCCAGCGCCGCGTCCCGAAGTTTTTTGGCTATTTCGAGCGCGTGCTCAGCGACAATCCGGCGGGATCAGCGCATGCGGTTGGCGCGGATCTCTCCACCGTCGACTTGTCACTGTTCCAGATCTGGGCGGGCATGACTTACGCCTTCCCGCACGCCTTCGCAGTCATCGGCAAGCTTTATCCGTCGCTCGCGGCGCTGACGATGTCGGTCGCCGAACAGAGGAACGTGGCCGCCTATCTCGCCTCGGACCGGCGGATTCCCTTCAATGAGTCGGGCATCTTCCGCCACTATCCTGAACTCGACGAGGCGGTGGCGAAGGCGGGGCGAAAGAAACTCTGAAGTGGAGCGCAAGCCGGTCGCAGGGGCTTCGGAGAGCTGGAGCCGCGAGGCCAATCAGCGATCGCGGCGGCGCAGCGGTCTTAGTTCCATTTTACTTCTGCGGCCCTAACCTTTTCAGTCTGTTAAGATCCCGTATAGTTCCGTCCCGGGAGTGGCGCGCCGCCGGGCGTCTTGTGGTTGGATAGGTAACATCTATAATATGTTCTTCTAGCTAGCTTCGCTAGTTCCAGCCGCAGGTTCCTTCACGGCTGACCTCATTCCGTTACGTTAACCAAGTGTCCTAGTTCGGACAGTACGGCGTTGCCGGTTGAATTGACTCGAACAAGAAGAGAACATATCATGAATTTATTGAGATCAAGGAGGCTGAGATGCATAGTTTCGCCACTTACGCCCTGCGCGACATCGCCGAGATCGCCGCCCTCGGGGCGTTCCTGGTCATGATCGCACTGATCGCCCGCGCACTCGGCTCGTGACGAGGGCGACGTCATCCACAAGCCCGTGCCTCGCCGGTATCGACGTGCGCACCAGCTCTTGCGACAACCGAACCCATGGACTCGTCCGTTCTCAAAGCCGTCGGCTTCGTGCATCTGCACGTGCACAGCGCCTATTCGCTGCGCGAGGGGGCGCTGACCGTCGAGACGCTGGCCAAGCTCGCCCAAGCCGACGCCATGCCGGCGCTCGCGATCACCGACACGAACAACCTGTTCGGCGCGCTCGAATTTTCTGAGAAGCTCGCCAAGAGCGGCGTGCAGCCGATCATCGGCGCGCAGGTCACGCTCGATTTCGCCGACGCGGCCCCTGCTTTCTGGCGCGGCGTGGAGCGGGACAATGCGCGCGCGCCGATCGTCCTTCTGGCGCAGAACGAGACGGGCTACGGCAATTTGATGCGCCTCGTCTCGGCCCTGTGGCTCGATCCCAAGGATGGCGACGATGCGCATCTTCCGTTTCCCGCGCTGGAAGGCGCGCAGGGCCTCATCGCACTGACCGGCGGCCCGGCCGGACCGATCGACCGCGGCTTAAGAGCAGGCCTTGGCGACCTGGCCGAGAGCCGGCTAAAGCGGCTGGCCGATGTCTTCGGCTCGCAGGCTCTATGTCGAGATCCAGCGCCACGGGCTCGACAGCGAGCGCGCAACCGAGCCTGACCTCATCGCGCTCGCCGACCGCGCCGGCTTGCCCCTGGTCGCGAGCAACGAACCCTATTTCGCTTATCCCTCGGATTATGAAGCGCATGACGCGCTGCTCTGCGTCGCCGAAGGCGCGGTGGTGTCGACGTCCGAACGCCGGCGCCTGTCTCCCGAGCATCGGTTCAAGACGCGCGTGGAAATGACCGAATTGTTCGCCGATCTCCCCGAGGCGAGCGAGGCCAGCGTCGAGATCGCAATGCGCTGCGCCTATCGTCCGTCGACGCGAAAGCCGATCCTGCCCCGCTTTTCGGTCGTTGGCGGCGACGGACTCGACGAGGAGCAGGAGCTCAGGCGCCAGGCGAGCGAGGGCCTGAGCTCGCGCCTCGCCGCTCATGGGCTGACCCCTGGACACACCGAAGAGGACTACGCAAAGCGCCTCGCCTTCGAGCTCGACGTCATCGTCAACATGAAGTTCGCCGGCTATTTCCTCATCGTCGCCGACTTTATTCAATGGGCGAAGGCGCAAGGGATCCCGGTCGGACCGGGGCGCGGCTCGGGCGCGGGTTCGCTCGTCGCCTGGGCGCTCACCATCACCGATCTCGATCCGCTTGAGGTTTGGCCTCCTCTTCGAGCGGTTCCTCAACCCGGAACGCATTTCGATGCCCGATTTCGACATCGACTTCTGCCAGGACCGGCGGGACGAAGTGATTAGGTACGTGCGCGAGCGCTATGGCGCCGACCGTGTAGCGCAGATCATTACCTTTGGCTCGTTCCTGGCGCGCGGCGTCCTGCGCAATGTCGGCCGGGTGCTCGAAATGCCGCTCGGCCAGGTCGACAAGCTCGCCAAGCTCGTGCCCCAAAATCCGGCCCATCCGGTCACCCTCAAGCAGGCGGTGGCGGACGAGGCGCGGCTGCAGGAGGCGGCGAAGGCGGACGAGAAGGTCGCGCGCATGCTCACGATCGCCGAACGGCTCGAGGGGCTTTACTCGAACGCCTCGACTCACGCCGCCGGCGTCGTCATCGGCGATCGGCCGCTGATCGAGCTCGCGCCGCTCTATCGCGATCCGAAAGCGGCGATGCCGGCGACCCAGTTCAACATGAAATGGGTCGAGCAGGCGGGCCTGGTCAAGTTCGACTTCCTGGGGCTGAAGACGCTGACCGTGCTCAAGCGTGCGGTCGATCTCATCGCCCGGCGCGGCGAAGCGATCGACCTTGGCAAGATCCCGCTCGACGATTCCAAGACCTATGCGATGCTCGGGCGCGGCGAAACGGTCGGCGTGTTCCAGGTGGAAAGCGGCGGCATGCGCAAGGCGCTGGTCGACATGCGCGCCGACCGGTTCGAGGACTTGATCGCGCTAGTCGCGCTCTATCGCCCAGGCCCGATGGCGAACATTCCGACTTACTGCGCGCGAAAGCTCGGACAGGAGAAGCCTGATTACATCCATCCAATGATCGAGCCGATCCTGCGCGAGACCTATGGCGTCATCATCTATCAGGAACAGGTGATGCAGATCGCGCAGACGCTGTCGGGCTATTCGCTCGGCGAAGCCGACATGCTGCGCCGCGCGATGGGCAAGAAGATCAAGAAGGAGATGGACGCGCAGCGCGCCCGCTTCGTCGACGGCGCCGTCGAGCGGGGCTTGACCCGCGCCAAGGCGGACGAGATCTTCGATCTCCTCGCCAAATTCGCCGACTACGGATTCAACAAGAGCCACGCCGCGGCCTATGCGTTGATCGCCTATTGGACAGGCTGGTTCAAAGCCAATCATCCGGCGGAATTCCTGGCGGCCTCCATGACGCTCGACAAGGGCAATACCGACAAGCTCGCCGAATTCCGCACTGAGGCGCAGCGCCTCGGCATCAAGGTCGTGGCACCGTCGGTCAACGAATCCCTGGTCGATTTCGACGTGCGGACGGAGGCCCAAAAGCCGACGATCCATTATGCGCTAAGCGCCATCAAAGGGGTTGGCGAAGCGCAGGCGGAGGCGCTGGTCGACGCGCGCCGGGCGCGGGCGTTCGCTTCGCTTGGCGACATGGCGGCGCGGCTCGATCCGCGCGCCGTCAACAAGAAGGCGCTCGAAAGCCTAGCGGCGGCCGGCGCCTTCGATTGCCTGGAGCCTAACCGGGCGGCGGCCTTTGCAGCGATCGAGCCGATGCTGGCGATCGCCAATCGTGAGGCGACGCGGAAAGCCGCCGGACAGAACGCGCTGTTTGGCGAAACGGAGGCGGCGCCGGTGAAAGCGCGCGCCGCGCCGTGGCCCGAGTCGGAGCGGCTGAGGCGCGAGTTCGACGCCGTCGGCTTCTTCCTCTCAGGCCATCCGCTGGAAGTCTATGACGCGGCGCTCAAACGCCTGAGGGCCACGAGGTGGGCTGAGTTCGCGCGATCGGTGCGCAACGGCGCGACGACCGCGCGGCTCGGGGCGAGCGTCATCGACCGCTATGAGCGGCGGACGAGGAACGGCGGCAAGATCGGCATCGTCCAGCTCTCCGATCCGTCCGGAAGTTATGAGGCGATCCTGTTCCAGGAGGGCCTGAGCCAGTTCCGCGACCTTCTGGAGAAAGGCGCGGACGTCCTGGTTACGCTACAGGCGGCGGTCGAAGGCGAGGATGTGCGCGCCCGGATTGTCACCGTCGAGCCACTCACCGAGGCCGTCGCGAAGGTTCAGAGGGGTCTGCGCGTGTTTGTGCGCGACGAGACTCCGCTCGAACTCCATAGAGCGGCGCTTGACCGCGCCAGGCGAAGGGGAGGTGTCGCTGGTCGTGATCCTCGGGCCGCAAGACGGCGAGGTCGAGATCCGCCTACCCGGCCGCTATTCGGTGAGCGCGGCGATCGCCGGAGCGCTCAAGGCCGCGCCCGGGGTGGTCGCGGTGGAGCAAGTCTGAGCTCGACCGAAGCGCTTGCGCCGCTGGCCGCGCTTCGCTATTGACGCGCCACGCCAACGTGGAAAAGTGCGCCTTCAGGCGACCGTTGGGGGATAGTTCAACGGTAGAACAGCGGACTCTGACTCCGTCAATCTTGGTTCGAATCCAGGTCCCCCAGCCAATTGATCTCCCTCAGCTTTTTGCCTTTCGTCAGTGAGAACAGCCAGACCGTTTTGAGGGCCATTTTGAGGGCGGCACGCCCTAACCTGCCAGCTTCGCGTATCTCATCTCCAGCCGGTGGATCGCGTCGCGCGCCAGTTCCGGATCGCGGTGCAGATAATGGGCGTCGAGGATCGACTTCACGTCGCTGAGCGAATGGCCGGTGATCGAGGCGATCTTCGCCTCGGTGCAGCCGACCAGCGCAAGCCGGGTGACGGCGGTGCCCCTCAAATCGTTGAATGTCAGCCCCTTGAGCCCGGCGGCGTCGCGGGCCTTGAAGAACGAGGCGCGAAATCCGTCCGGGGTCCACGGACGCCCCTCGCTGTTGACCAGGATGATCGGCGAGCGGCGCGGCATGGTATCGAGGATCGCTTTCAACGGCGCGCCGGCCGGGACGAGCACCCGCTCGCCGGTCTTCGATTGCTTGAGCCTGATGTCCTGCCCGTCGTAGGCCGACCACGGCAAGCGCAAGAGATCGCCCTGGCGTTGGCCGGTCCATAACGCCATCACCAGCGGCAGATGCAGGTGCGGGCCGGCGGTCTTGAGGAACGCCGCCTCGTCGTCCTCGGACCAGATAAGATCGACGCGGGTGCCGTGATAGACGCGCCCGCCGCGCTCGCAGGGATTGACCGTGATCCGGCCGCGGTCCTTCGCGACCGACAAAATCTTCGAGAGAACAACCCACGCATAGTCGGCTTGCCGCTTCGACGCGATCGCCAGCTCGTCGCGCCAGTCGAGCAAGATGCCGCGGGTGCGCGGATCGGCGAGCGCCTTGAGCGGCATGTCGGCGAATCGTTGCTCGATCTTGACGATCTGCTTGACGTAATCGCTTCGGGTGCGCTCGCGCAGTCGCAGGAAGTCTTGCGTCTTCTGGTATGCGTGGATCAGCGCGATGAGCCGGCCTTCCGGCGGGGCGACGCGGGTTGCCGCAGCGGCGTTGAAGGAGGCGATGAACTCCGGTGTTCCTGGCTCGCCCTTGAGCCGCGGGCCGCCGCGCCAAGCATACCAGTAAATTTTCTCCGTGCCGTCGGCGAGCCTGGCGGGCGTCCAGTGCAAGCCTTTCAGGTCAATGCGCATGGCTCTCCTGCTGCTTCCTGATCCACGCTTCGACTTCATCGTCGGGCGCCGCTTTCCCCGCCGCTTCCGGCGAGCCGAATTCGAGGTCAACGCCGGCGACGGTCGCGCGCCGGACCGGCAGGCCCGCCTTCTGCATCGCCTTGATGACGGCGATCTCGCGCGCCAGCCGCTCGCGCCGCTCGCGGCGCTGCAAGGCCGCCATCGCCCGAATGTATTCGTCGTCCGCCTCGCGCTCTTTGCGGACAGACCGAGGGTCGTCGTCAACGAAATGTTCGCCAACGCCGAGGACACGGTCGGGGTCGAAGTCAATCATGGCTCGCCCTCGCTTCGCGGCGCGTCCGGATCGGCGTCGGTCTGGTCCGCGCCAGGCGCCTCATTTGAGGCAGCGCCGTCCTTAGCCCGGTTGATGACGTGGCTGTGCTGCACGTCAGTGGTCATCGTCCAATATTTCCAGCCGTCGCCCGGATACCAGTAGCGGTAGCGGCGCGCGCCGAACTTCTCCGGGACGCCCTTTGCCTGAATGACGTGGAACAGGGCGACATAGTCGGCTTCGTTGGCGGCTGACCTGACCACGTACCAATGCGGCGTCTCCGGCATCGACTTGGCGAACTTGAAACTGAGGCGGCTGAGGTCGAGCATCAGGCCCTTCGCTTGGCGAGGCTCGCCTTCGCCGGCGGCTTCGCGCGGCGCTTTTTCGCCGCATGGGCCCGGCGCGCGATCGCCAGATCGTAATCGGTCTGCAGGTTCAGCCAGTACTGCGGTGTTTGGTCGAAGGCCTTGCCGAAGCGCAGCGCGAGATCGGCGGTCACCGGGCGAGAGCCATTGATGACGTGAGACACGCGCATCGGCGAGACGCCGATGTCGCGGGCGAATTGCGCCTGCGTCAGCTTCTCTTCGGCGAGAATTTCAGCGAGGAATTCGCCGGGGTGAAAGATGAACGCGCTCATGCTGGTGCCGCCTCAGTGATAGTCCGCGATCTCGACGTCATAGGCGTCGCCCGCGGCGAACCGGAAACACACCCGCCATTGGTCGTTGATCCGGATTGAATGCTGGCCGTTGCGATCGCTCTTCAAGGGTTCGAGCCTATTCGATTGCGGCCGCTGCAAATCGGTGAGGACCGCCGCCGCATTCAGTTGTCGAAGTCTTTGCGCCGCGCGCCGCAAAATGGACGGCGGCAATCGTCGGCTTCGGCCGGAATGGAACAGGCGCTCCGTTTCGGCGTCGGCGAACGACCGGATCATCGCCGCTATATAAACAAATTGTTTATGGCCCGTCAAGCGGCGATGCGGAGCGGCAAATCTTCAAAGTTTGAAGATTTGGACGTGCCGGTTAGCGGCCTCTCTCTGTTCGCGGCGCCATCGACGCGGCCCAGGGCGGCCCGCTGGCGGCCGTTTCGAGCGCCGGCGGCCCTGAGAGGCCGGGCCTGGCGCGAGGCGGCCCAGCGGCTCGCCTGGCGCGCCGTCAGTTGCGCGTCGGCAAGTCCGCCCACATAGTCGCAAATCAGCGCGGAATAGGGTGGCCACCCGACAAGCCATGGGCATCGCACCCGCCTGGGCTTTCCGCGTCCCCCGAAGGGTGCGAGGCGCGCGAGCTACAGCGCGCGGGTGCTGGATGAACCATCTGTACTACGGCGACAATCTCGCCGTCCTCCGGGCGTCCATCGGCGACGAGACGGTGGATCGGATCTATCTGGACCCGCCGTTCCGCGCGCATCGCCCGCGGCATTGAGGTCCATCCCCCGATGACCCCGCAAGAATTCATCCACAAATGGAAGCCGGTGGCGCTGACCGAACGGGCGACGGCGCACACGCATTTCAACAACCTCTGCGCCCTGGTCGGTCACGACGATCCCGTCGCGGCCGATCCAACGGGCGAATCTTTTACCTTCGAAAAGGGGGTTACCAAGACGGGTGGCGGCGAAGGTTTTGCCGATGTCTGGAAGAAGGGTTTCTTCGCCTGGGAGTACAAAAAGAAGAAACGCAACCTCGACGACGCGCTTGTCCAGCTCGTGCGCTATGCCGCGGCATTGGAGAATCCGCCGCTGCAGGTCGCCTGCGACACCGACAGATTTCTGATCCGCACGGCTTGGACCAGGGAAGTTCCGAAGACCTATGAATTCGCCCTCGACGATCTGGCCGACCCCAAGAACCTAAACATCCTCCGCTCGGTTTTCTTCGATCCTGACAAGCTTCGCCCAAAGGAGACGCGCGCAGGTGTCACCAGGGAGGCTGCGGATAAGTTCTCGACTATCGCCGCGCGCTTGCAAGGCCGCGGTTCGCCTTATGAGGTCGCGCATTTCGTCAACCAATTGGTGTTCTGTTTTTTTGCGCACAGCGTGAAGCTGCTGCCAGATGGCTTTTTTCCGCGTCTGCTCAGACGTGCTTCGGAGAGCCCCCAAAACGCTAAGCGCTATTTCGACGGCCTGTTCGCCGCGATGGAAAAGGGAGGCGATTTCGACCTTACGCGCATAGCGCATTTCAACGGCGGCTTGTTCGATGGTCGCCGAGCACTGACGCTCGACTCAGGAGATCTCGGGCTGCTGATCGCAGCCGGTAGCATGGACTGGAGCCAAATCGACCCCACGATCTTCGGCACACTGTTTGAGCGCTTTCTCGATCCGCAAAAGCGCGGCCAGATAGGCGCTCACTACACCGACTCCGACAAGATCATGATGATCGTCGAGCCAGTCGTCCTACGTCCGCTGCGCGCCGAATGGGAAGTGACCCGAAAGGAGATCGCCGCGCTTCTTGAGGGCGAGCAGGCACCGCCGATGCGGACGACAAAGCCTATACGCCGTATGAGCCCATGGGAGGCCGCCGAGGAGGTGCGCTCGCGCTATCTCGAGCGCCTGCGCAACATCACCATTCTCGATCCCGCATGCGGTTCCGGCAATTTTCTGTACCTGGCGTTGCAAGGGGTGAAGGACCTGGAGCTTAAGGCCAATCTCGAAAGCGGGGCTCTGGGCCTGGAGCCGCGCGTGCCGGCAGTCGGACCCGAGATCGTGCATGGCATCGAGATCAACCCGCTCGCCGCTGAACTTGCGCGCACCACCATTTGGATCGGCGACATTCAGTGGGGAATTCGCAACGGCATCTATGCTCGTCCCGAGCCCATCCTGCGCCCGCTTGATGCAATCGAGTGCCGCGATGCGCTGCTCGCGCCGGATGGCATGGGCGGCCTCAAAGAGGCCGAATGGCCGGAAACCGATTTCATTGTCGGCAACCCACCGTTTTTGGGTGGAAAGCTAATGCGAGACCGACTTGGGGACGAGGCGGTTGAGACGTTGTTCAGGACCTATGAAGGCCGTGTTCCTGCCGAAGCCGATCTCGTCTGCTACTGGTTCGCCAAAGCCTGGGAAGCGTTGCAAACGAAGCAGCCGAAGCGAGTAGGGCTCGTCGCAACGAACTCCATTCGCGGCGGCGCAAGCCGGCGAGTTCTGGAGCCTATCGCGGAGGCCGGCGCGATCTTCGACGCATGGAGCGATGAGCCGTGGACGATCGACGGCGCGGCCGTTCGTGTTTCCTTGGTCTGCTTTGCGATCGGCGGCGAGGCGCGGCTGAATGGGATAAAGGTCCCAGCGATCCATGCAGACCTGACAGCCGACATATCAAATCTTGCGACCGCTCTCCCGCAACCGGAGAATCTCGGGGTCAGCTTCATGGGCGACACGAAGGGCGGCGCGTTCGATGTCGAGGGTCGTGTCGCGCGCACATGGCTGACGGAACCGCTAAATGCGAACGGAAGGCCGAACAGCGACGTGCTTTCCCCTTGGATCAACGGCCTAGATATGACGCGCCGCACGCGAGACATGTGGATTGTCGATTTCGGCTCGACGAAAACCGAGGCCGAGTGCGCGCTTTATCAGGGGCCGTTCGGCCATATCCTTGAGCACGTAAAGCCGGAGCGAGACCTTAACCGGCGTTCGGCTTATCGATCGAACTGGTGGAGGCATGCTGAGGCTCGTCCGGCGATGTTGGCGGCGCTGCGCGGCGAAGGGAACCCTCAAGCCGAAAGCAAGTTATCACGATACATCGCAACGCCGACTGTCGCTAAGCATCGCCTATTTGTTTGGGTAGACGGAGGGGTTTGCCCCGATCACCAATTGATAGTTGTAGCCCGCGACGACGAGACGGCTTTCGGTATTCTTCATTCGCGCTTCCACGAAGCGTGGTCGCTGCGGCTTGGTACCTCGCTTGAGGACCGGCCGCGCTACACGCCGACCACCACCTTCGAGGACATTCCCGCTCCCCGAGGGGCTGACGCCGAATATTCCCGCGCAGGACTATGCCGACGATCCGCGCGCGCGGCGCATCTCGGCGGCGGCAAAAAAGCTGGACGACTTGCGGCGCGCTTGGCTCAACCCGCCCGACCTCGTCGACATCGTGCCCGAAGTGACCCCGACCGCAGCGCCCGGCGAAGCGCCGCGCCGATATCCCGAGCGCATCGTGCCGAAGACGGCCGAAGCTGCGGTCAAGCTCAAGGAGCGCACGCTCACCAACCTCTACAACCAGCGCCCACGCTGGCTCGCCGACGCGCACGAGGCGCTCGACCGCGCCGTCGCCGCCGCCTACGGCTGGCCCGAGGACATTGCGACCGAAGACACGCTCGCGCGTCTGCTCTCGCTCAATCTCGAACGGGCAAAGGCGGAGGGCCTCAGGGGAAGGATAACCGCCCCGAACGCGGCCCTCAAAAAGAAACGGGACCCCATTGACGGCACAAGCCGCCCGGAGATGATGTTCTGCATCCACATGGGCGCCGCGGGAGGCAATGGTCCATGGATCGCGACGAGCTGACCGCACTGCGTGACGCGATAGACACGGTGTTGATGTGGCCCGACGCTATCCGCGACCAGGTTGCCCGATGGCTCACGCCGGAGACCGCAAAGCCCAACGGCCGCGACTATCACCCACCGGCGCGGGAAAACGGTCTAGCGGCTGGACAGTTTCTCACAGCCGCGGCCGCGCCGACGGCGCGTCCGACCAGGGCGCGCCCCGGCAAACCGCCCTCACGGAAAACCGCCGAGCAACGGCTCCTGACGGCGCTGCAGGAGCATTCGGGCGCGAGCGTGAATGTGCTGGCGAAGGCCGCCGGCGCGAATCGCTCGAGCACCGGCGAGCGGTTGCGCGGGCTCGCTACGCGCGGGGTGGTTACGAAGGACAGCGCCGGTCACTGGCGGCTTGTGGCGGAACTTGCGGGAGAGGAATCGCGCCCTATGGAGGCGCCCTCGTCAACCTGACGGCGGCGCCGAAAGCCGAGCCTGATCCGAAGCCATATCCGCCCTGGATTCGTAGCCTCGCGGAATATGAGCGTCGGGAACGCCACGAATTCGCGATGGCGCGCTATGGTTAGGCCCGCCCGTTTCCCAAACGCGGCGGCTTTTATGCAGATCCTATGTTTCAGCCGGGAGGAGGCTGCGATGCCAGATGAAGCCGAGCTCGCCAGCGAGCGCGAGCAAAGTTTGCAAAATTTGCACACTTTCGGGGGCTCAGACGTCGACGACTATGAGCGCCGCGTGGCCAAGGACATTGTGATGATGCTGCGCGAGACCGGCGCCGATGCTCAGCACGTGCTCGCGCTCGTCAACAAGATGCTGAACGTGAAGCTGCCCGGCGACAACCCGCCCCCCACCGACGCCGCTTAAAGCGTTAGAGGCGGCCCGCCTCAACTGTTCCGAGGCTCTTGTCGATGCCGTAATCGTCGAGCGTTTTCTCTTTTGCTAGTGGGGTCTTGAGCGCCCCGCCAGCAATCGAACCGCGCCTCCCGCGTTTGCCCGGCTTCACGCCGCGTAGGTTGCCCCGCGTTCCCTTAGCGAGAACCTGATCGCCGAGTTCGGGCGCGTAATCATCAATCATGCGGGCGTTGGATATTTGCTGCCGCGCAATACCGTCAAAAATTTTGACAGTTTTGCCCCGGCCGCCTTTCTCGCGTTCGGGATAGGCGCGCGCCAGGAGGATCGCCGTCTGCCCCGCATTGAGATGCCGACGCCGAATGTTGGTCGAGATGATGTAGGCTGTGGTGTCTGCACCATTTAGCCGCTCGAGGACACGTCTTTGACGGGGTCGCCCCTTTCCACGGCCTCGGCGGCGGCCTGGTCGCGCGTAACCAGCGCATAGGCTTGTTGGGCATACTTCTCATTGGCGTCGTATATTTCCGAGAAGCGCCGTCGAGGGTTCGCGATTACTTGCTCCTTGGGAATTTTGCCCAAGGAGGACCGCTCGCGAAGCGTCTCGCCGGATTTCAGTACCCGCCTGAGATTCGAGCGTGACCAAAGGGTCTGATTCCCCTTTGATCGGCGATCGTCGAGGGACAAATTGGGGGTTTGAATCCCCCAATTGCGGCTTGCGCCCGCGCTTCAGCTTCCCGGTGGCGCGGGGCTTGGCTGTGTCATCTGACACGCTTTCCGTGTCATCTGACACGCTCAAGTCCCGCGTGGTGAGGTCTCGTGCGATCGTCTTGAAGCTCCACCCGGTGACCCCTCCCGCCGCTTCCGCTCAAGCCCCCGCATAAAACAGCCGCGTGGCCGCACAGACGGCCGTTTCCACCCTCGCCGGTGTCCCTGAGCCTGACGGAGCCGGCGGGCCTGTACGCGGCCTCAGGGGCGCGCCTGACGCGACGCCGCGACTAGGGGCGGGGGGGCATGATTCAGATAATCGGTCGCATCCGGGTGACGGCGCGGGCATCGTCTCGCTTTAGCGGCTGCACATTTCCGGGGTGGCGATGCGGAAAAAGCGAAACGCGGCCGTTTGCGCGGGTTGGGGCCGGGTCGGGCCGGGTTGCAGTCGGATCGGGTGGGGTTGTCCGGCCCCGATCGCGGTCGCCCGTTTATGGCCGGGAAAAGCCGAAATTGGCCTCGTCCGGCTTTTTCACATGCGTTACAGATGGGCAATGCCCAGCCCACCAAGCGATGCTCATTTTCAAGTTCTGCGCCGTTTGCGATGCGCCGTTCGTTCCGGTCCGTCGTGACGCGGCCTTCTGTTCGAGCGCCTGCCGGCAGCGCGAGTATCGGCGCCGGAAAGGGGCCAAGCACGCGACCAGGCAGGCGGCGATCGACTTGGCCTGCTCCCTGATCGGCTGACGGCCGCGATGCGGGGATCCCTCGGGGAGAAGATCAACCAGGGCGGCACGGCGGACATCCACGCCTGGGCGCCAGGTCAGGTCGTAAAACTGTTCAAGGAAGGTTTCCCGCCGCGGCTCGGCCAGCAAGAGGCGCGGATGACCCAGGCAGTTTTCGCCGCCGGCGTGCCAGCGCCGGAGGTGTTCGGCGAGGTGACGCTCGACGGACGCTTCGGCATCGTGCTCGGTCAACTCGACGGACCGTCACTGCTGCAGGCCACGCGCAGCGGCGCCGTGACGTTCGCTGAGGCGGGCGCGATCCTTGCGTCCCTCGGCGTATCCGTTCACAGGATGTCGCCGCCGCCGGAGGCCTTCCATCTGCGCAGCTGGATGGACGAGGCCTTCAGGCAATCGGGCGTCAGCGTGCCCAAGCCCATCGTCTCCGGCGCCCTCGCGCTGATCGACCGCCTGCAGCAGCCGGGGGACGGACTGTGCCATGGCGACATCCACCCCGGAAACGTGATCATGACGGCGGACGGTCCGCGGCTGCTCGACTGGACTTTTTCGATCCGCGCGCCTGCGGCCCTCGATCATGGGTTCACTCACATCAGCCTGACCGAATTTGCCCTCGACGTCACCGACAATCCGCAGCGGCCGCTTGCGGTCAATGTGGCCGCGCAATCCGAATACGCGCGGCTGTCCGGCAAGCCCATAGAGGCGCTGAGGCAAGCGATGGAGACCTGGCTGCCGATCGCGATCGTCCGCTACTTCCTGCTTATGGGCGGGCCGACAAGCGAGCGATGGCGGCGGATGATGCAGCGCGCCGAAGCGGCCCTGCGCCCTCAGGACTGAATCCTTCATCGCGCGCGCGTGGCCGTCGATGCGGCTGCTCAGTGTCGGCTTCGGGTCATTCGCAACTGGGTCGAACCAGTTGCAAGTCCGGCCAACTCCGCTATGCCGCCGAAAGCAGAAGTAGATTGAGAGCATTAGCGGCACCTCAGAGGGCCAATGCGGCTTGAGGGTATCGTCGCGGACGTGATTCAGCTCCGAAACTGGAGCCTCAAATCATGCGCTACGAACTCTCACTTCGCCCAGCGGTGCGCCTCGATTTGCCGCTCGTTCTCGATACGGGCCTCATGCGCCGCTTGGACGATGTCGGCGTCTTCGAGCCACGACGTGGCGTTGTGGTAGGCTTCGAACAGCGACCGCAAAGCGATCATCGGCCCTGCGCTTCCGTCCGACAAAATCGCTGAAATGGTGAAGGCTTCCGGATCGGCCCGCCATTCGATAACGACCGGCGCCGGCCTGCCTGTCTCGCGGCGCGGACCGCGTTCGCCTCGTGGGCCTGGCGCGCCATCGGCGCCGCAGGGACCGCGCTCGCCACGCTTGCCTTCACGGGTGATCTGCAGCCGCTCGAGAATATGCTTAGCCTCGGCGAACTCAGCCTTGGCCTCAGCGAATTGAGCGCGCAAGCGAGCGAGCTCCGTCTCCAAGCGTGCGTTCTCGCCGCGCATCTCGCTGAGCCGCGCTTTGAGTACGGCCTCGCCGTCCATTGCGATCGCGATCGCAGTGTCCGCCGCCGTGACGACGTCGGCCATACTCGCGGCGCGCTGGAGCGTCGCCTCGCCGAGGCCGGCGCCGACGCTCGGACAATCCGATGCGAAGGCCGTCTCGTATGTCGCACGCTTGGGCGCCGCCTCAGGATCGCCGTCGAGAATCGGCGCGAGGCCGAGCGGGCGACGCTTTCGCACTTCGTGATCGAGCGGGATAATTTCCGCATCGGGCGGCGCGAAATTGACGCCAAGGCGTTTCAGCAGAGCCGCGCGGTCTTTGCGCTCAGCGCCACTCAGCGGATAGGCTTCGGTTGCGCTGGTCATCACCATGGCGTCACCCTTTCCACTCACGCGAAAAAGCCGCCGGCCCGCGCGCCGAGCAATCCCACCAGTGTTCTGGTCGGCGTTTCCGGCGTCGGTTTCGTCGGCGTCTCCTCGAGCGCCTGGCGCTGTCGCTCCTCCGCGATCATGAGCTCGGCCGCCTGAAGCGCCGCCAGGTCGGCCTCGGCGAGGCGGCCGTCGACGAAGAGGTCGGCGCCGCCGCCGGGAATAGTCGTGAGGAAAATTCTCGTCATGGTCCGGTCGCTCCTTCGTCCTTGCCGCCGTCGGCGGGCCGCTTCGTCCGCAAGAAAAGCGTGGACCGTCGGCGGGCCGGTCCGCTGCCTCAAATGGACGTGTCGCTTCGGCTTCAGTCTCACTGCAGCCGGCCTCCGCGCTGCTCGAGCTCAAGGCGCTCGAGCTTGGCCTCGGCCTGGGCAAGCGCCTCCTCAGCCTCCGCTTGCTGCGCCAGGGCTTCCTCCGCCCACGAGCACAACAACCGATCGGATTCGCGGAGCGCGCGCGGATCGCCCTTGGCCAGCGCCGCTTTATGTTCGGCGATGAAACTGGCCAGCCGAGAATTAACCGCCGCTGGTGACAGGTCGGGTCGGCCGTCGCGGACGGCCACGGACTTGGCGACACGGGCGAGCCGGTCGATCTCTACGCCGGCGCCTTCGCCGCCGTTCTCGTCGGGCATGCCGATCTCCTCTCCTCGAATCCTACACCAGGGGCAAGCTCCGCGTCATTGGCGGCGAGGCGGCGCGAAAACAATATCGGTCGCGCCGGCGCTCTCATCTGCGAAGAGCACAGCGGCGCCAACCCGGGCGGCGATCGCCCGCGCTCCGTCGACGTGTGCAGGATTGTCGCACCGAATGCGGTATCCGTTGCCCTCGATCAGCTTCACCGCCAGCAATACGGCGCGGAGGTCGTCGAAGCTCAAGTGATCGTCCGCCAGCTCGAGCTCGTCCAAGGAGCTCGTGCCCGCGTCCACAGCGAGCACCAGGTGCGCGATCTGCACAATTTCGTCATCGGTCGCCATCGTTCACAGGGCCCTCACGATGAGGCCGACATCGGCGAACGTGCGGCGGAACGCCGCGTCATCCCGGCCGAAATAGAACAACGCCTGGCCTTGCCTCGGCGAGTTTTCGTCGCCGCACGGCGAGCGGAAATGGATGCGCCCGCTCGGAAAGCAGACCACCTGAGCCGCCCGCGCCGCCGCGTGAAACCATTCGACGTCAGTGTAATCGTGGGTGAGCAAATCGCCTGCTCGACCGCGCCGCTCGCGTATTCCGCGAGGAGCTTTTCAACGAACAGGGAGAGCAGCGAGCGGTTGAAGGGCGGGTTAAGCCACACGTTGCCGAACCATGGCCGATCAGTCCATTGTCGGCGACGGTGTAGAAGGTGGCGGCGGCGATCGTTTGCTGGGCGATCGCGTGCGACGCAGGATCGAGGTCGATCCCGCCCAACGCCTCGCGCGCCGGTTCGATGATACCGGGTGGCGTGAACCACTCGTCATCCTCGCCGGCGTATTCCCCTGTCGAATAGCTCGGCGCGCTCGTCGTCATGCCCTCGACCCGCGTCTTGGCGTGCGCGACCCGAATCTCGAATTTGTCCTCCGGCATCGCCGCCAGTTTTTGCCATTTGCTGGATTGGGTCTTGGTGACGCCGAGATTCGCGAGGGTCGGAGGATCGGTAGCCGATCGCGACCGTTCCTCATGCTGGTTGCTGCCGCGTGGCTTTGCTTTCTCCATCGCCGCCAGCAGCACGCCCGCTCGATGCTCCGCACGGAGCCGGAGCTCCACCGCGTCGCGAAGCATCTCGGTGTCCTTGGCCTGGCGGGGGTATTCCGCCAGCGCCACGACCTTGTCGCGGATCTCCTTCACTTCATCGACCCGGCGGGCCTCGGCCAGGGCGAAGCGCGCCGCTCTCGTAACGGGTCAGCGCGGCGGGGCGGTCATCCATTAGCTTCGCGCCTTAAGCGCAGCACCCGATATCGCCCCGCCGCAATGTCGCGGTCGATCGCCGCTTGCCGCCGCTCGATCTCCCTCCCCATCGCGTCGAGCGTGCGCTTGAGCGCGATGAACTCGGCCATCTCGTCTTTGTCGAGCATCAGCGTGTCCGGCGCGGTGCTCGCCTTTCGCCCCTTCTCGATCAATTCCTTGTAACGGGCGAACCGCTTCCCGTGTAGCTCGGCCTCAGCTTGCACGTGTTGAACATGCCGGCGCATCTCGTCGACCAGTAGCTCGCCCTTGGGCTTCCATTGCGCGGGCGCTCCGTCGCCCGCCGGGACAAAGACCTGCTCGTCCAGTTCGAAATCGGTCTCGATCAATTCGTCCGTCATCTTCGCCTCCTCCGCCTCAGAGCCGGGAATCGCCCGGCCTACGCGTCGCCATCGTGTATTGGTGACCTCTGGTGACCTGTGGTGGCCCCTTTTCCAACAAAGGGCCTCTAAGGCGCGCGCGCCAGGTAGGGTTTCCTTTGCGCGTAGGGAGGCTGTTTCCGGGAAATAGGGGTAGAGGGTCACCAGGGGTCACCGGAAAGATGCGCCGCAGGCACAGCCACGCCCTTCGAGCGCACCGCAATTTGAACAAAACCGATCGAGTTCTGGCTTGCGCCATATTTTGCCGCCTCCGTGGGTATGGCCCTTCCTCCATTTGGCGCGTTTCAGAATTGCGGCGACGCGCTTTTGCGCCGCCATGTCAAATCTCGCGTTGTCGAAGCCCAAGCGCCCGCCGAGAGCGGCGAGCGTGATTTCCCATGGCGGCGATAACTGCTTCCCGTCATCGTCGAAGGTCTGCGGCAGCGGCTTCCCGGTTTTCGGATCACGCGGGTCGATGATTTCGTGGACGCGCTCGGCCAGCGCATCGTCGAACTGCCGCCGGTCCTGTTGCGGCTTGAAGAACTTCGCCTCATCGGCGGCGGTCGGCCACCAGCGCTCGCCCTGGTTGAACCGGTGGACCGCCTCGGCGAGAAGCTGCTCGCGTACGGCGGCCAGGCCTTCGACGTCGATCAGAGTGCATTTGACCGGCCAGTAGCGGCGTCCGCCGGTGCCGTCGCGGATATAGTCGTCCTCGTTGGTCGTGCCGATGAACAGGCATTGCCTGGGTTCTGTGACCTCGCCACGACCGTATTTCGGGGTGTACTTTTCGACCTGGCGGCTGACGAAATGCTTGGTCCCCTCCGGGTCGCCCTTGAGCATCGCCGCGAGCTCGGCGACCTCGATCAGCCACTTGCCGCGCAGGTGCATCGCCAAGCGGACCTGATCGCCGTCGGTGCGCGGCAGGCTGTCGGAGAACCATTGGCCGGCGAGCGCGCGACAGGCAGTCGACTTGAGGATGCCCTGGTCGCCTTCCAGCACCAGCATGTAATCGGCCTGACAGCCGGGCTGAAAGATCCTGGCCACCATGGCGATGAGGAACATCTTGCCGATCGCGCCGACATATTCGATCGCGGAATCGTCCTCAGCCTCGGCGCCGAAATAGGTGAACAGCCAGCGATGGATTCGGTTGACGCCGTCCCATTCGAGGCCTTCGAGCCAATCGCGCACCGGGTGAAACCGGCGCTCGCGGGCGAAGATCTCAACGGCCTGGCCGACGATCTCGCGCCCAAACTGGGGCATGCCCATGAACTGCAGCCATTCCTGCAACCGGCCGATGTCATCATCGTTGGTTTCGTGCGGCGGCGGCTGAACCGGATCAGCGTCCGGCGCCCGCGGCCATTCCCGCTGCACGATCGAGTGCTGCATCATCTCGTCATAGCCGCAGGCCATCATGAGCTTTTCCTCGTTGCGCAGCGCGATCATGACGTTGGCGAGGTCGGGGATGACGCGGCCGCGGTCGTCGCGCCGCAGGCGGCCGAGCCAGGACGGCCAGCCGCCTGGCGGCGGCGGCGGCGGCTTCTTGCCCTTGCGCTGCGACTGGTCGAAATGAACGACCTTGCCGCCCAGGTCGGGATGATCGCGCAGCCACGCGGCCCATTCCTCATCCGACAGGAAGTCCGGCTTCTCGCGCTAGCCGCGGCCGCCGTTTTGGCGCAGGTGTTCGGCCCATTCCTCGTCGGTGAAATAGTCGGGCTTATCGGTCATTGCGGGCCTTCTCTTTGGGCGGAAGGACAACAAAAAGCCGGCCTTTCGACCGGCCTCAGAGTTCGGGATCGAGTAGGAGTCGAACGCGGTTAAGCGCGGCGGGAATCGCGGTCAGCGAAGGGGTCGGCGCGCTCATAGCCCCCCAATTCGCGCGTGTAGATGTAATTCGCGATCGTCTGTTTGTTGTCGAGGATCGCCGCTTGAAGCTGTCGCCAAAACCGGAGATCAATGTCGAGGGGATATTCGACCGCGAGGCGCCCAGCCTCGATGGCGAAGGTGATGCCGAACCGTTGCGCTTCTTCGATGAGGAATTGCGCGCGAGCCGCTCGGCGCAGGAAATCATGATCGACGCGGTCGCCGGTGCGGGCGCGGCTGGCGCGCCTAGAGCCGTGGGCGTGGCGCCGTCGCTCGGAGCGGTTCATGGCTCGGGCCTCCGCGTGACGGAGGCGCACTCGCGCTCGAGCTCTTGCTTTACGTCAGGATCGCCGTTATTTCGCATGTGCTTGGTGCTTTCCGGCCCGGTGCCAACGGGTTGTGAGGAATCAGAATCAGAAGGGCGCTTCCGCGAGGGAGCGCCCTTTTTCGGTTTCAGCGGTCGGGGTTTCGTCGCGCAGGCCCAAACCGTGGGTCGCGAGCCAAGCGCGCATCGCGGCGCAGGCGCCCGTGCCGAAATTCGGCTGGACCATCAGCTCGCGGCGAGTGAATTGCGCCGCCGCCAGTGCCGCCTCGATTTCGGCCAGGTCGGCGAGGCCTCGCATGCGCAGAAAGTTCAGCGCGCGGGTGTTGTTGAGTCCATTGTGCCATTGGGGGCGCGAGGCCAACCGCTCGGCCTTGGCGAGGATCTGCCCGACGCGCGTCGGCGAGAGGCCGAGCGCGACGCCGATCTGAGCCTGCGTCGCGCCATGCTGGCGCAGCCGCACAGCATAGGCGCGTTTGCCAACGGAAAGGGCTTCGCGGGCTTTGCGGCGGTCGGCGGAAGTGGCGAGGGGATCGCGCATCCCCAGTTTATGACGAAAGCCGCGCGGGCCTCGCCAGTGTTATTATTCAAACGTCGACTTTTTTTCCGCGGCGCGGCGCTCGGCCAGCCATTGGCGGATAGCCGGCGTCAGCTTCTCCAAGTCGGCGGGCGCCAAATTGGACTGGAGGGCCGCCTCGATCCGTTTGGCCAGCCCCAGAATGACCGCCCTCCAGCCAAGCTCCATCAACTTGTCTAGGGCCGCCCACATGCCCGCCGCATTGCTCTCGCGAATGAAGACGAGGAGCGCGCCGATGGTCCCGGCGCTGCGGACCAACCATTCCGATGGCGGTTGGCGCTCGGTGGCGCGCTTGGCCTTCGCCGTAAGGCGGCGCAGGCCTTTGTCGGGATCGAGCGCGTCAAACGGCTGCGGCAGGGGGATTTCCGCCGAGGCCAGATGCGCCAGTCGCTCAATATCCTCGACCGTGAAGGGGCCGCCCTTGACCGCCAACAACGCACGCCGCGCGGCGTCGAACGGCCCGAGGCCTTCTTCGACAAAAGCCCACCAAGCCGCGATCTCGAAGCCCTGAGGATCTTGCTCGGTCGGAACCTTCGGCCGCCCAGCGCCTGGCCTCGAGCCGCCGCGTCGCGATTTCGGGCGGACGAGCATTCAGTCGGCTGGCCAGGACATAATCGGGTTGAGCAAAAAGTTCCTGCCGGCGTTTTGAAAGTTTCCTCTATCCGTTTGAACCATAAGGACCGCCTCGCTTCGTCTTTTGTAAAAAAGCGGCGCGAGATCAAAGGGGGCGAACGAACTCTGACTCCGTCAATCTTGGTTCGAATCCAGGTCCCCCAGCCAGCTTTTTCCTAAGCACTTATAAAGGCTCAGCTTTCGCTCTAGCCGATTCTGCGGCTGGAGCCGATTGCTACAACTCGCTGCTACAAAGTCCGCGCTCGCGTGGCGAAGGAGCAGCGTGGCTTCAATCGGATATGTCGTCCTGCGGCAGGGCGTTTTTCACTTTCGACGCGTCATCCCGACCGACCTGCGAATAAGGATTGGGCGCTGCGAACTCTCGAACTTTTCGAGCCAGGCCTGAACAGCCTCCTCAACGATGTCGGAGGCGCTTCTTTCGAGATCGATGGCCGCCTTCTTCAGCTTCTTCACGCGATCCGCCTCGATGTGAACAAGAAGCTGCCGACGGTCGGCGTCTTGCTTTGTTGAGGGCTTCGAGGTTCGCGGGCCAGACGCCATGAGTGATAGCCTGATAGGTCGATAGAAAATCTTATACCTATTGCGAATTGCATGCGCTCACTTGCGGCTTAGTTCGTAGAGCGCGAAAATGCAATTCTCGACCGGCATGGAGCCAGTCATCCGTTCGGGGCCAGACTTTGCCAGAAATTCGGATGGGCGCACGGATGGACGGGAGCGCTTCCCGCCGTTAAGAAGCCTGATTATCCTTTGCGTCGCTAAGGCTAGTGCCGCGTTGGACCGAAAAAGCTGTCCGGCGACTGGTCGAGAGGGGATCGAACACGTGACACCCAGCTCGCCCGATTGGAATTTGTTTGTCCACCGTGCGCCGGCTTCCTCGTCGTTAAGCGGCCGGAAACCGGTAACGGCAGAGGATCGCACAAAGGAATTTCGGTCCGCTTATGCGGCAGGCGCTCAGCAAGCCGCGAGGAACCGCGCCGCCAAGGGGCTGAGCGTTAACTCAAGCTCTCGGCCTGGGCTTCGACGAAAGCTGGTGATCGAACTTCAAGGAAATCGCAGCTAAGAACGCGCCCTGCAGCGCCGCCTCGACCGGATCGTCGGCCTTGAAGTTCAACGCCGCGCCCAAGGGGTGGATCGCCATCTTGTCAATCGTCGGCGGACAAAACTTAACGCGCCCGCTCTTGATGCAGGCGGCGGCGAAAAGCAGGGTTTCGGCCGGATCGAGCCAGTCCGGGATTTCGCGGGTCATAACCCCGTGCGGCTCGATATGTCGGATGAGCGCCCCCGGCGCCATGACAAAACACCCTTGCGCTCGACAGGCCTTCTCCAGCTCCCGCAGTCGCATCGCGAGGTCGGCGAAGCGCCATACACCACGGCAATGTCGGCGCCCGCCGCCCGGACTGCGGCGAAGACATATTGCGATCGCGGCAACGGCGGCGGCAGACCATCGACGCCAACAACGTCGACAACCGAAATCAGCTGCGGTCGGCGGTCCCGCTCCAGCATGACAAAGGCGCCGCAAACCGCGTTGGCGAGATCGTCATGGGCGCCGGGATGCTGCGGATGGTCGATCAGGTCGCGTCCACCGCGCGCCGTCCGCCGCTCCAGGCTGCACAACTGATTGACCAGCCGCTTGAGGTCCAGGAGCTGCGCCCGGCCGGCGTTGAATAACGGCAGCGCGTCACGGTAGATGTCCGACTTCGCCGCCTCGCTCAGCTGATAATCGATGCCATGGCGGCGAAACGGCTCGCGGACCCATTCGCCGTCGTATCGGTCGCCAATCACCTTCCCGACGCGGTAGGTCTTGAGCAGAGTTGAAAACTCCGTCGTCGCGGCGTCGGGATTGAACGGCGGCTGAATTTCCCGCCGCCTCGAGAACGACCATGTCGCCCCCGCGATGGGCGATCGCCAGCGTCATCGCGTCGCTAGCGCCACCCGTCGGATCGACGAATCCGAGATACGCGACGTCGGCAGCCGGCGGCAACTCAAAGACACCACGAGCAACGCAACCGTCGATGACCTCTTGGCTGACAAAGGCCGAAATGTCGGTCCGATTCAACCACGGACGGGGTGCAGCGCCGCGAAGGACTTTGTGCCCTTCGTTGGTGGACGCGAACCTGCCGTGGCGTTCGCCGGGAAGAACGTGAACGGCGGCCAACCCGCGCTCGATCGACCCATCGATGCGGCGTCGAACAGTCAGGCGGCACGCGCCCGTCGGTCTGGCGAGGGGGCTTCACTTTGACCCCAGCGTGAGCCACGGGCGACCGCGCACACGCAGTCAGGATGCGCTTGTCGAGATCGTCAAGGATGGCCGGCGACCAGAAAGCTGACCGGGCAGGGCAAGTAGCCCAATCTCGATGCGATTCCCGGCAATGGCGACGTGGAGTGTCGGCGCGGCGGCGTCATGGGGTGCGAAGCTAGTGGTCAAAACCTGACGCTTGGCTCCCGCGGCCGGCTTTCGGGCTAACGGCTCAAGCCTGCCTTCCTTCGCCTCAATCGCCCAAATCAATTTAGCGCACCGCCCTCACGGGTTTTGTGCTACGCTCATAGCTCCGGAGGGCGCGCTGTGAGCGAGACCCGGAAGATTGCGGCGATCCTGGTCGCGGACGTAGTCGGCTACAGCGCGGACGAGGATCCCACGCTGGCCCAGCTCAGAGCGCTGCGCAGCGACCTGATCGATCCGACCATCGCCCTGCATCACGGGCGCATCGTCAAGCGGACCGGCGACGGCAGCCTAATCGAATTCCGCAGCGTGGTCGACGCCGTGCGCTGCGCGATCGAGGTTCAGACCGGCATGATCGAGCGCAATGTTGGTCTGCCGCCCCGCAGACGCGAGAAGTGGACCTCGACTGGGGACGCGATTCACTGCTGCCGGTTTACTTGCCATAGTTCAGACAGCAAGGGGCAATTCGACCACCAAAAGAGGGGCTAACCCGATGATCTTTGCGAGGAATGCCGAGATTAGCGCACTCCTGATCAAATCCATCGAGGGCATGGCGATGTCAGGGGCTCTCTCAATAAAACCTTTGATACAGGGTGAGCAAATGAGCCTGATGGAAACGCGGATTGCGGCCGGGGTTGCTGCACCGCAGCATACCCACGAACACGAATCGCTCATCTATGTGGTGCACGGTCTGCTCAAAACGATAGTTGGAGACAAGTCGTTCGTCCTCGGCCCCGGTGACGTCTGTCGACATCCTCGGAATATTTCTCACCTTATTGAGGCATTGGAGGATTCGACATTCGTTGAAGTCAAATCCCCTCCACCGGATTTCCCGCTTCTCTATGGCACGCGAGATGGAAAGCTTTCTACAACTGTTGCGATCTCAGCTTGAGTGAGCTACATCCCGGTTGGGCTTGGCGTCGATTTGGCCCGCTCGCCAAGCAGTCGCGGAATGGCCGCTGTTTGCGCATTTGAGACGTTTGAGCGACGTCTCGTGTCGACGTAAACCGGACATTACGTTCGCGGCCGTGAACGTCGCCGTTGGGCGGATAGTGACCGTCGCCGAACGGCAGGAACGGGCGGGATAGCGGGGGTACAAGAGCCACGGGGAAGGCTTGGTCTGAGCATCGCTGTCGGAACCCTAACGCCTTCGCTGGGTACCCTCGCCGATCGAAGCAGCGGAACCGTTCGGAGTTAGAATTCCTCCGCCCATCGAGGTCGTGGGTCCACAGCGCCACATGCGCAATGCGCATCAGCCAACTCCCTTCAGGTTCGCGAAGCCCGTGGCAGTTCGCGCACTAAAGACGACCACACTGACAAGCGCCGCCAACAGCCAGAACGCAACTGGAAGCCCTACCGATTTTGCGACGAGGCCGATCGCCGCTGGACCAACCAGAACGCCCGCATAGCCTGCAGTCGTGATTGCCGCGACGGCTAGGCCGGCCGGCATCGCACGCTGCGCGCCAGCGCCACGGAACAGCACCGGAACGATGTTCGAAGCTCCCAGGCCAATCAGCAGAAACCCGCTCATGGCGAGCGAAGCGATCGGCGCGGAAAGTACGAGCGCGAAGCCCGCCATGGTAGCGAGGCCACCCCAAAACAACACCGCCCGGTCGCCGACGCGCGCCGTGACGAAATCGCCGCTAAGCCGCCCCACTGTCATTGCGATTGCGAACATCGAGTAGCCAAGTCCTCCTCGCGCCTCGCTTACGAGCCCTTTCCCGCTGGCGAGCAAGGCGCTCCAGTCGAGAATCGCGCCTTCGACGAGGAACATCACGAAGGCCAAGGCCGCGAGCAGGAGAACGATCCCGTGTGGCGCGACAATCAGAGGCGTCTTCTCCGAATGCGAGGCGCGCAGCAAACGAGGAGCTGCGAGAGTCATCGCGATCGCCATCAGCACGGACGCAAACAAGGTGCTCGCCGGCGGGCTTATTCTCGAGGACAGGAGAAAGGTCATCACGGTCGCGCCTGCGAAACCGCCGACGCTGAAGAGGGCATGGAAGCCGGACATAAGCGGCTGACGCGCGGCGCGCTCGACCTCGACCCCATGAATATTCATCGCGACATCGAGGGAGCCCAGCGCCGCGCCAAACGCGAAGAGCATCGACCCGAGCGACAGCGGCGATCCGGCCACAACGAGCGACGGCAGCAGGACGGCAAGGCCGAATCCGCCTGCCAGGATGATGGGTCGACTGCCGTATCTGGCGCTGAGAACGCCGGTCAAAAGCATCGCCGCGATAGACCCCACCCCGAGACAGAGCAGCAGCAGCCCCAATACGCCGTCGTCAACTTGAAGCCGCTCCTTCACGAAGGGAACGAGCGGCGCCCAAGAGGCGACGCCAAACCCCGCCACCAGAAAGGCGAGCCGCGTCCCAAGCCGTGTTTCCGGCCTATCCGCAGTCACCAAGACTGAAACTCCTGGCGTTGGCGTTCCTGCCTCGACGGTCATGCGGGTCGGTCGGCTATCAGGATCTCGCAGCCCGCCGCAGCGAATTTGTCGAGCGCGTCCGTATCAGTATCGTGCTCGACAACAAGCACGTCGATGTCCTTCAATTCGGCGACACGATGCGGCGCCTTCGCGGCGAGTTTCTCGCTGGTAGCGAGGACGAGATGCTTCCTGCTCGCCGCCAATAGCGCGCGTTTGAAAGCGGCGTCGGAGAAATCGTAGGCGCTAAGGCCAGTCGCGAAGGAAACCGCGCAGGCCCCAAGCACCCCAAGATCAATGTTCATCTGCATAAGGCTCAGCGTCGCTGGCGCGTCCACGCAGCCGCCGACGCCGTAATTGACCGCGCCGCCGACCATGATGAGGCGCAGATCGGACCGCCGCAGGGCGGCGGCGGCGATGTCGATCGAATTCGTCGCGATCGTCAGTTCGAAGTCCTCGGGCAGGCAGGAGACGAGCGCCAAATTGGTGCTGCCGCTGTCGAGGAATACGAACTGTCCCGGCTTTACGACCGAAACCGCCCTGCGAGCGAGGGCTTGTTTGCGGTCCCAACCTTCTTCCATACGCGCCGCCATCGGCGCCGTCGCCTTCGACAGCGGCAGCGCGCCGCCGTAGACACGCCGACATCGACCCTCCGCTGCAAGGGCGCGCAGGTCTCGGCGGATGGCGTCCTCAGAGACCTCGAACTCCAGCGCCAGCGCGACCGCTGCGACGGATTGGCCCTGGGCCAAACGGCCTAGGATGACATCACGCCGGGCGAGCGGGGATTCGAGCGTCATACGGACACCTCGCACAAATGAGAACAACCGTGCACCTAAATGTGCATGATCAGGAAGTCAACCGGGAATGATGCAATATCACTCTGTCGCCTGATCGCGAATGCTTGCTGCTTTGTGCATCTGCCCGCAGCGCCTACGTCCGCTTTTCGGGAAATTTCGCCCGTATCGCGGTTCATCGGGAAGGGCAGCGACGGGTCGAATTGACCCGTTCGCCATGCCGCCGGGAATGGCTGCTATTTGCGCGAAGCGGCCGCTGGGATTGACATGAAGCTACCTAGCCGATCGGTGGACGTCGCAATCGGTGGATACCGCCGTTCCGTTTCACTGCTCGTTTTCGTCCCAAAATTTGCAGTCGTGCTCGCGTTTGAACTGCTCGGTCGAAAGTACGAAAGACCGATCGTTCTCCTGAAGCGACTTGAACTGGCCAGCAGCGTTGAAGATCGGCCAGGGCGCGTCGGTCTTGTCGCTGGGGACGCCCTGTCGGACGAATGCGCCCCAGTAGCCCTTCATGCTCTCGGCGAGGATGCGCTCGCCGGCGTTGAACAGCGGCGTGATCGGTTCCCCGTTGTTGAAGCTCGGGAAGAGATAGGCGAGTTCGGCAGCGTGGCCCGCTCCCCATTCATAAGCGCCATGCTCGCGTGTGAGACCCGGCCCTGCCCGGTGGGCGAACTCGTAGGCATAGACCGGCGCGTACTTCGCCAGGTCCTGTGTCAGCTTCAGATTGGCGCAGCCGCCGATGCCGACATCTTGGCCACTGTCCGTGATGACCGCTCCTGCGAGATACGCGCCCGTATATTCGTTCGCGTCCTTGGGCCAAGGATATTCCGCAAGGATCTTGTTGGCCCTTTCTCCGAACCTCTCGCCGAGCCATTTGGCGTAGTCGGCTTCTCGCCACCCAATGCTGTCTTGCTGGAAAGTCCGGCCCTCATCGCGGTTCGAGCCGATCACGATCGCCACACGTGAGAAAGATCCGTCCGCAACCGCTTTGCGAGACGCTGCCGGCAGGAGACTGGTCCCGTCGGTGGGCAACGCGACAACGCCATATGGGGGATACGGCACATCGATGAGCTTGCCAACAGGAACGGAGCGCAGGCACTCGGCCGAGCCCGGCCCTTTGCACCCGACTGCGTCGGCGATCTCGGCGGCGTTCTTTTGCGCTTGAGTCAAAGGAATGCTGACGCACGAGCCGCTTTGCATCATCGCCTGAGCGAAGAGGCCAGCCGAACCGGGCGCGGTTAGATGCGCGCAAATCGAATAGCCGCCGGCGAACTCGCCGCCGAGCGTGACCCGTGTCGGATCGCCGCCGAAGACAGCGATGTTCTCGTGGACCCAACGCAGCGCTGCCTGCTGATCCATTAAGCCAAAGTCACCCGAATCCTTGACGACGTCCGGATGGGAGAAGAACCCGAGCGCGCCGAGCCGGTAATTGAAGCTGACCCCGACGAGGCCCGCTTTCTCGACAATCTCGGTCATGTCGGCCTGGTTCGAGCTGCCGTTGATAAACCCTCCCCCGTGAATGAACACATAGACGGGCAGCTTGGCGTCGGCGGAGACGTCCGACGGCCGCCACACGTTGATGAAGAGGCAATCTTCCGCTTCCGATCGGGGGCCGTTCGTGCTTTTCGTGGCGGCGCAATAGGCCCCGAAGGCTTTCGCCTCCCGGATGTCGTTCCAGATTTCCGCCGGCTGCGGTGGGCGCCATCGTTTGTCGCCGACCGGGGGCGCGCCATAGGGAATTCCGAGGAACGCGTCGACTGCGCCGTTGTGCACGCCGCGGACCGGGCCCGATTGCGTCCGAACGACGGGTCCGCCTCGATCCTGCGCCAGGGCGTTTTCTCCAGCGAGACCGATTGCGCAAGCCATAAGAGCCAAGCACAGTGTGCGCACAATTCGTCTCCTGACGCCGCCTCCAAGAACACCACTATGGTCGGTAACGGCGAGTGTCTCAAGTTTCCGGTTCTGTAGCGTCCCGAAGTATTGAATAGACGTCCGTCGCTCGGCGAACAGGTTCTTCTAAATCGGGTCTCGGCTATCTACAGAGCGGCTTAATATGACGCCCGCTCGGCGAGCACGAGTCCGCCCTGACTAAAGGAATGCGCGCTATTGGATCACAGTGGACTGTCGCCGTTTCGGTGCGAATGTCCCCTTGGGTCGATTTGACTCTTACGCCAAGCGGTCGGCGAGTGGCCGGTGTTTGCGCGGAGCTGCCGGCGACGCGGACGTGAGCCGGATGATGCTTCGCCATTTGCGATCAATCCGGCTCATCCGGGCAGAGTTACACCTCTGTCTGCTCTGCTAACTCCAAGCCGCGTCCTCTACCTCGATGCCAAGGTAGCGAACCGTGCTCTCGAGCTTCGTGTGGCCTAACAGGAGTTGCACGGCGCGCAAATTCTTGGTCCGCCGATAGATCAAAGACGGCTTGGTACGGCGGATGGAATGGGTTCGGTAAGCGGCAGGATCAAGACCAATTTCCTCGACCCAGGAATCCACAATCCGAGCATATTGTCGGGTGCTCAAATGAGGGGACGCATGAACGCGGCTTGGGAAGAGAAAGTTATCAGACGCGAGACCTGACAGCCTGATCCAGTCGGTTAAAGCGGTCCGCGTCAACTCCGTGATCTCGAACTGCACGGGTCTTGAAGTCTTTTGTTGCACCACGATCGCCCGTGCAGCGATCCGCTCGCCGTGACAGATGTCACGAACCCTTAGCTTGAGCAGGTCGCAGGCCCGCAACTTGCTGTCGATGCCGAGATTGAACAGCGCTAATTCGCGCGTTCGCCGGAAGACTTGAAGCCGGACCCGGATAGCCCAAACTCCAATCTCCGGCTGTTGCCGCCACACGCGGCGGTGTCCAGCCCTTACGGGGAATCCAGGTGAGTTCGTCGTCTGCGGAATATGTGTTCGGCAGCAGCGGAACCGAGCAACAGCGTCTGATTGATCAGGCCGAAGCGCTCGAACCGCAAGCTCGGTGGCTGCTGGATCGTCTCCGGGTCGAAGCGGGATGGCGCGTTGCGGATATAGGTTGTGGACCAGTCGGAATATTGGACGTTCTGTCCGAACGTGTCGGCGCGAAAGGCGAAGTCGTGGGAATCGAGCGCGAACAACGTTTCGCCGATCTAGCTCGCAGGCAGATCGAAAAGCGCCGCTTGAAGAATGTCAGCATTGTCCAGGGTGACGCGCTCGGAACAAATGAGACGAGCGAACAATTCGATCTGGCTCATGAGCGGCTTGTCTTACTGAACCTCCCGCAGCGCGATCAATTGACGGTCGTCGAGCAAATGGTCTCGCGACTGAAGCCCGGCGGGCTCATCGCGCTTCAGGAATACGACGCCGTCTCGCTAGTCTGCTTTCCAGAGCACCCCTCTTGGACGATCCTCTTGGAGGCCTATGCGGAGGCTTTTCGCTCTCATGGCGGAAATCGCGCAACCGGGCGTACGCTGTATTCGCTCCTGCGGTCAGCGGGAGTCGGCTCCATCGAGATGAAGGTGCATGCGAGGCACCTTGAGGTAGGCGATAGCCAGCGGACCGTTCTCCTGACATTGGTCGAGTTGATGCAAGAAAGGATAATGGAATTAGGACGGTTCAGCGAAAGCGAGTTCAAGGAGCACCAGAAAAGACTGTTTCTGCATCTTGCCGACCCTGACACGCTCGTCATTGATCGACTCCTTACCCAGGCATGGGGTCGAAAACCTCTTTGAGTCGCCGCCGGCCTATGGACGCAAATCTCGATTGAAGGAGGGACGCTTATGTGTAGGCGCTTTTCCGTGGCCGCTGTCGCACTCTTTTGGTCAATGGCGGCACATGCCAACTCTACCAAAGTCGTCATTGGCGACATCGACGACATGTCTGGCCCCTACGCCGACACCAACGGTCCCGGAGCGGTTGAAGCCATCAAGATGGCCATCGCCGACTTCGGCGGTTCGGCCCTCGGCCAAAGGATAGAACTGCTGACCGCCGATCATCAGAACAAACCCGATATCGGCGCCCAAAAGTTTCGTGAATGGGCGGATCGCGACGGGCTGACCATGGTGATGTTGGGCGCCAATACCGGCGTCAGCCTCGCCATGGCGTCGATCGCCAAGGAAAGAAAATTCCGTTCTTCGCCATCGGCGCCACGGGCGCCTCCCTGACGGGCAAGGATTGCACTCCCTACACGGTCCACTACGTCCATGACACAACGGCGCTCGGCATCGGCACGGCGACGGCGATTCTCGGCGAGGGCGGCAAGACCTGGTTTTTCCTTACCTCGGACTACGCCTTCGGCACACAGTTGCAAGAGGCAGCCGCGCGCGTCGTCACCGCTAATGGAGGGAAGGTAATAGGCGCGGTGCGCGTACCGCTCGCCGCGTCGGATTTCGCGTCCTATCTCCTGCAGGCGCAGAGCTCGGGGCGCAGGTCCTCGCGCTTGCGAACGCCGGCAGCGACTTCACCAACTCGTTGAGAGCGGCTGAGGAGTTCGGCCTCTTGAAGACGATGAGGCCGGCCGCTTTGTTGGCGTTCATCAGCGACATCTATGCCCTCGGTCTCGAAACCGCGCAGGGGCTCTATCTGACAGCGGCTTGGTATTGGGATCTCAACGACAAGTCCCGCGCTTTCGCCAGGAGTTTCTTCGATAAGACGGGGGCGGAGCCGACCATGACCCAAGCGGGCTACTACTCCGCGACGTTGACCTACCTCAACGCGGTCAAGGCCGCCGGCACGACCGATGCCGACAAGGTGATGAACGAACTGCACAAGACCAAGATCGATGACATCTTCACCGACAACGGCGTCGTCCGCGCCGACGGACTGATGCAGCATGATATGTACGTCATGCAGGTCAGGAAGCCCTCCGAGTCCAAATACGCTTGGGACTATTATCGCGTCGTCGAGAAAATCCCAGGCGAGCAGGCATTCGGTAGGCTTGCCGACTCGACTTGCCCGCTGCTTAAGAAGTGACGCTGAGATCGTTTCAACGACAGGATCGCGTAGGCGCAGTGTCGATCTCACCCGTTCGCCACGCTCCGGGAATGACGGCTATTTGCGCATTCCTGCCGTCGCGCCGGCGGACATCCCGTTGCGCCGTCGCGCAGCGGCGTCAGCGTTTTTCCGTTTGCTTGACGGGGGTCAGGAGCCTCACAGAAGCTTCGCGCATCCCTCAGACCTAAGCCCAGGCAGTGGTAAGCCATGAGTTCTCAGGAACCTCCTCGCGAGGGTCCGGAACCGGAGCTTGTGTCGGGCTCGCCCAACGCTGCGCGGGCGTCCTCCCGGAAGGCCCGAATGAGAGCCCGCATCGCCTTGCGCTCGGCGATGGCCTCCCGCGTGTAAAGCCCGTGACGCCGCCGTGGAGGCGTCAGCGCTTCTTGCCTTTCGCCGCAGTTTTCTGACAGGGCGTCCCCGACCGCGTTCGGGCCAAGCAACGCGTCGCCAGTCTGGATCGTGACGGGGCGTTCCTCGAAGTCGTCGAGCGCGAGGCGGGCGAGAAACGCGTTGGGCGTAAAGCAATCCGTGTGGATCACCCGCCACGATGTATGGCCGAGATGGCGATCCATCGCTCTGAAGACAGAGTCGATCTCTGCACCGGTTTGCGCCGTGACATCGTCGGCATGGTTCGCATTCCATACGTTCGGGTGCGCGGGATCGGTGACAATATGACAGTGCGAGGCAGCGATGCTGATGTTGCCCAGCCGGCGTTGCCAGCGATACGCGTCGGCGATCGCGTATGCCGTGTCAGTCGCCATGATAGGTGGTCCCGCAACGGTGGCGAAATTGCTCACGCGTCCGGGCTGTATCGTCCGGCGCAAAGCGGAAGCTCGTCGCTTAGGGTCGACCGCAGCTCGCGCATTACGTTGCCGCCTCGGCCGCGGCCTTAGCCCCTTCGGCGGCCCGGGAGACGTCAGCTCGCGCCCAAACCCTCACATCATGAAACGCGGCCCCGCCGAACGGAGCGACGCTGTCGGCGCCTGTCAACGTGTTTACGCCGCGTCCGTCAACGAAGTCGCGATTGTCCCAAAGGCCCTCGCTGACGATGACGCCGCGCGTCGCCCCGGCAGAGGGCCTCACGTGCAGGCGGATCTCGCCGCGCGCATTGCCGAGTTGCACGATGTCGCCCTCGCTCAATCCAAGTTCCATCATGTCCAAGGGATGCATGAGCGCGCCTGGGCGGCCCTCGCGGGCGAGCGAGGTCGCAGTCTGGTTGAAGCTCGAATTGAGGAAGTTTCGCGCGGGCGAGGTCGCGAGCTTGAAGGGATGGCGCCCGTCCACCCCTTCGTTGACCGCCCAATGGTCGGGCAGTGAAGGCAAGCCACGCCACGGGCCACAAAGGCCGTCGTGGTCATAAGGAACGTTAGCCCAGTCGGCCCGGAAATGAAACTTGCCGTCGGTGTGCGCAAAACCATTAAGGAAATGCGCGGTTTCGAACGGAGGCTGGCAGTCGAGCCAGCGCGCGGCTTCGAGCTCCGCGAGCGTGCCTCGTCCCGAGACGCGCAAGGTCTCGTCGATGATCTCACGTGGGCTTCATGTCGAACCCGCGGTGCTCGGCGCCGAGCCGGCGAGCGAGCGCGCAAATGACCTCGTGATTCGAGCGGCATCCTTCGGGCGGATCGATCGTCTTCGCCGCGAACTGGAGAAACTGATGTGCGCTTGCGGTGTGGCCGGCTCAGCGCTGGAGACGAGCGATGAGTGACATCCAGAAGATCACTTCCAGTCACCTTGCCCGCGAGGCCGTTGTCTATCTGCGCCAGTCCAGCGCCGCCCAGGTCGAGCACAACCGCGAGTCGACCGATCGACAATACGCCTTGGCGCATAAGGCCAATCAGCTTGGGTGGCCGACCGATCGGGTCGTCGTCATCGACGAGGACCTCGGTCTGAGCGGCTCGGGCGCCGTCGCGCGATCGGGCTTCGCGCGACTGACCGCCGAGGTCGCCCTTGGACATGTCGGTCTGGTGTTGGGCCTGGAGGTGTCCAGATTGGCCCGCAACAATGCCGACTGGTATCGGCTCATCGATCTGTGCGGCCTGTCCGACACGTTGATCGGCGATGCGGATGGTGTCTATCACCCGGCGCTGTTCAACGACCGACTCCTGCTCGGGTTGAAGGCACAATGAGCGAGGCGGAACTCTACGTCCTGCGAGCCCGGCTCAACGGCGGCATCCGCAACAAGGCGGCGCGCGGCGAGCTTCGGCGCGGCCTGCCGATCGGCTTCGTCTGGGGCGAGGCCGACGGCGAAGTCCGCTTCCACCCCGATGAAGCCGTGCGCTCGACGATCGCCTCGGTCTTCACGCGATTCGCCGAGACCGGTTCCGCGCGCCGGGTGTGGCTGTGGTTCCGATCGGAGGGCATTCGCCTGCCGCTGCGGATGCATCAGCGGAGCGAGATCCGCTGGGTGGAGGCCAGCTACACCGCCATCCACCACATGTTGAGCAATCCGGTTTATGCGGGCGCATACGCGTACGGCAAGACACGCCGGGAGGTCACGCTCGACGCCTCTGGCCTCCGCAAGAAACGCATGCGACACTTACCCCAGTCTGAGTGGCAAGTGCTGATCAAGGAGCACCATGAAGGCTTCATCGATTGGCCGACGTACGAGGCCAACCAAGCCCGGCTCGCCGCCAACACCCGCCCTGGGCCGCACAAGGCGGGCGGCGCCGTGAGAGAAGGCTCGGCGCTCCTGCAGGGATTGGCCAATTGCGGCCACTGCGGCCGGCGTTTGAAGACGCACTACAGCGGACGCAACGCCACCGCGGGATACCATTGCGCGGGCAAGACCATTGTCGAAGGCCGCGGCTGTTATTGTCTCAGCGTGGGCGGCGTGCAGATCGACGAGACGATCGCAAAGACTTTCCTCGCCGCGCTGGAGCCGGCGAAGGTCGCCGCCACCGTCGCCGCCGCGGAGCGCCTCGAGGCCGACAGCGAGGCGGCGCTCAAGCAATGGCGGCTGGGCGTCGAACGCGCGCGTTATGAAGCCAGCCGCGCCGAGCGTCGCTACATGGCGGTCGACCCCGACAACCGCCTCGTCGCCCGTGGGCTCGAGCGCGAGTGGGAGCAGCGCCTGGGGGACCTCGAAGCTGCGGAGGGTGAACTCGCCCGCCGCCTGGAGCAACGCCCCCGCGTCCTCGGCCAGGAGGAGCGCGAGCGCCTGCTGGCACTCGGGGCCGACCTCGCCACGGTCTGGGATGCGCCGACGACCACGCCGCGCGACCGCAAGGAGCTTTTGCGAGCCCTCATCGAGGAGGTGATCCTCTCGGTGGACCGGGATAAGTCGGCGGCCCGCCTCATTCTACGCTGGAAGGGTGGTGCGTTGACCGATCTCGACGTGCCGCTGCCTCGCTCGAGACCCGCAACCGTTCGAACCGATGAAGAGACCCTCGACCTCGTGCGCAGGCTGGCGGCTCTCTATCCGGACACGGTGATCGCCGGCATTCTCAATCGCCAGGGACGGACGACTGCGCGCGGCCATCGCTTCGAGGCCAATCGGGTCGCCAGTTTGCGCACCCATTGGCGTATCCCGTGCTTCCAGCCCAAGCCGGAGATCGCCGAAGGAGAGATCATGACAGTCGCGGCGGCGGCGACGACGGTGAACGTCGCGCCGTCGACCCTGCATCGCTGGCTCAATGACGGCCTCATACCCGGTGAGCAAGTGACCCCTGGCGCGCCGTGGCGCATCCGCATGACCAATGAGCTTAAAGCGAAGTTCACCGAGGCGGCCGGCGACGGCTACATCACCATGCAGGAGGCCACCCGCGCGCTCGGCGTGACGCGCCAGACCGTGTTGCAGCGTGTAAAGCGCGGAGAGATCGAAGCCGCTCACGTCACCAAAGGCGGCAAAAGAGGATTACGGATCAAAGTGATAGAGAGCCAACCCACCCTCTTCGGCCACATCTAATAAACCTGGGGGCAGTATGAAGCGGACTCCAAGTAGTCCGCGAGGTCGGCGTCCACCACTTCCGGATGGCCGCGAAACAGCAGCTCTCCCGCCGCGACCACCGCCTGTTGGGCGTTTCGCCCGGGTCGGTAGGCGTAGAGTTCCGATGGGAGGTCGGCTTCGAAGATCGGCTCCAGCACCAGCATCGCTGCCGTCATGCAGACCCGATCCCGCAAGGTTGAGATGCCCAGCGGCCTGAGCTTGCCGTTGGCCTTCGGTATGTACACGCGTCTGATAGGGTCCGGTCGGTAAGTCTCCTGCCTGAGCGCAAGCGCCAGTTCGCCCAGCCATCGCTCCACCCCATACGTCTCGACCGCCTCGAAGTCCTGACGGTCCACGCCCGGCGCGCCCTTGTTGGAGCGGCACTGGGCATAGGCGTGCGCCAGAATGTCGTCGCGGCTGATCTTGTCGTAGAGGACGTAGAAGCGGTAGCCGGGTTCTGCCTTCGCTTTCGCGTGCAACGCCGTCTGCAGTTTCTGAACGCTGTCCGGAGTTGATAGGTTGCCCAATCTCCAGGTCCTTCACTGCGTCTTGCGTCTGTCTTGAACTGAGGCCCCTTCCCTCCCCGGCGTTATCCGGCTTCAGCGGTACTACGAACCTCTCCGCCACCCCATGAGCGCCCGGCCTCATCCCTCGCGGGCGTCCGGTTGGTCATCCCTGACCACGCCATGGGGCTTCCCGTGTTGCGTGCGCTTTCCTTGTGTACGTGCTGCCGCCACTACCCCGGTGCAGCGACTGGGCGTCGTCTTCGCTCATCTCACCCAGCCGTATCAGCCTTCCCCGATAACGTCGTCGGGTCGGCCTGCACATCGTCCTTTTCGAGGCTTGCGCGGCGTTCACTCGCGTTGCGGCCCGCCCACTCGCGCGGTCACCTATATGTGACCTGCTACACCGAAGGCTTCAGCCATTTTGTCTCCTCCATGACTGCTCCGGTTGCTTCCGGCTGGAGCGTTTGCCGGGTGGGGCTTGCACCCACTGGAAAGCGCCGCCTTTTCACGGCGCACACGTAAAGCGGACACTGTGATCGCCCATCAAGCGGGAGATGCCGACGACGTCGGCCGCTAGGATCGCGACGAACGGCGGGTCGTGGTCATGACCCGGGGACGCCGGCCATGCGCATGGATTCAAACAGAGGCTCGAGTTGGGCCAGATAAGTCGGGTCGTCGCTCAGCGCCGTCCAATCAACGCGGGCGCGGGTGACGGTGAAGGACGGATTGATCGCGATACCGGCATTGACCGAGGAATGCGCCTCGTCGAGTCGACCAAGCCGCGCGAGGGCGAGGGCCAAATGAAAATACGCTCTAGGATAATTTGGGTTCACTTCGATCGCACGTCGACACCATGTGATCGCTTGCTCCCAACTCCCCAGCAGGTTCTTCGCCAGGCCCACGTGAGTCATCCAGACAAAAGCCGTTGTATCTCGCGGGCTGAGGCGCAGGGCCTCAGCAATGTGAGCCTCTGTTTCTTCGGCGCGGCCGATATTTATCTTGCCAAATCCGATAGCACCTTCGGCTCTAGCGAGATTTCGGTCCAGCGTCAGCGCATGTTCGCATTTGGCGATGCCCTCAGCAGCACGCTTGGTCCATATGTAGACAAGTCCTAGCCACATATGGCCAACCGCGTGGTCCGGTACCGACGACAAAGCTTTGGTCAACTTTGCTTCGGCCGCAGCAAAGGACGCCACCGTATTAGCCGCGAAGGAATTTACGCCTTCGATCGCCTCCGCACCTGCCAATCCGATCAGCGCGTCGACGTTGTCGGGATCGGCGATGAGCGCGCGATCAAAGTAGCTGCGCGCTCGCACCATATTATGGGGGGTCAGACCCTTGTAGAACCAAGCCGTACCCTGAAAATAGAGGTCCATCGAATCCGGGGTCGGAGTCTGTTCAGCGCGGCGCGCCTCGGCGACGACGAGTTGGGTGTTGAGAGCGCCGGCCAGGCGCGCGACGATTTCGTCCTGCATGTCGAAGAGATCGGCGAGCGGCTTGTCGAACCGCTCAGCCCAGAGATGATTGCCGCTCTCGGCGTCGATGAGCTGAACGTTGACGCGCATGCGGCTTCCACCACGCTGGACGCTGCCTTCGAGGACGTAACGCACGTTTAGCTCGCGGCCGATCTGCGTCAGATCAACGGCTTTGCCCTTGTAGGTGAACGCCGTATTGCGCCCGATCACGAATGAGCCTCGAATGCGCGAAAGGTCGGTCGTCAGGTTTTCTGTGACCCCGTCGACGAAATGATCCTGCTCCGGGTCGCCGCCGAGATTGGCGAAGGGCAGGACGACGATCGACAGACGCGGCGGCCCGGGCTTTTCGGGCGCGGGCGCAGGCGTGGGCTTGGCGGACGCCGGCTTTGCCCGGACAGACGCGTCAGCCTCGAGCGCGTAAACGCGGATCGGCTCGGCAATGTTCTTGAGGTGGGTCGGGCCGAGATCCGTGACTGCGAGATCAAGCCTTCCCTTGACCTGCCAGTAGGCTGGCTCGGAGAGACAGATCGCGCCGGGTTTCGCGAAGCCCTCGATCCGCGCGGCAATGTTAATGCCGTCGCCCATGAGGTCCCCGTCGGCCTCCTCCACAACGTCGCCGAGATGGATGCCGATGCGGAACTCGATGCGGCGATCCTCCGGCATGCCGGCGTTACGCTCGACCATGCGGTTCTGCACCTCGACCGCGCAGCGCACCGCGTCGACCACGCTGCGGAACTCAATGAGGCTGCCATCGCCGGTGCGCTTGACGATGCGCCCGCGATGCGCCGCGATCGCGGGATCAATCAGATCGCCGCGCAGCGCCCGCAGTCGGGCCAGCGTTCCCTCCTCGTCCGCCCCGGCGAGCCGGCTATAACCGACGACATCGGCGACTAGGATCGCTGCGATCTTTCGGTTTTCGGACATGCACCTCCACTAGCCATGCAATACCACAGGAATTGTCGACCAGCGCCAGCCGGTCAATAGCGATTGGCTTAAGACAGCTGGCCCAGCAATTCTCCGGATAGGTCGATTGTCGGTCCTACAACGCCGTCCACGAACGGCCGCTATTGCGCATTCCGGCCGGCGGAGTCGACGGTGAGCGGACATGCGCCGTGGCCTTGGACGCCTCAGTTGGGCGGGAAGCGGGCCTACGCGGGTCGCCTGGGAAGGACCGGAGTCCGCGCCAAAGCCGTCTTTTTATTCCGCGCGCGTTACAGGCTTCGCCGCTCTTTTGAGACCTCCGGCTCGGGCGCTTGTGGCCTTGTCGCCACCCGCGCCGCTGATCTCTTGGAGAGAAGCCGGAGCAACCGCGCCTCACTTCATGTGCGTATCCATGAAGGCGTCGGCGTCCTTCTGCGCCTCCTGCGTCGCCTTATCGTCATGCTCGAAGTGATGTCCGAGGTAGTCTATCGGCTTCTCGAATGGCACATTGAAGGCGTGGGTCGCGCCCGGAAAAACAACGACTTCCAAATTCGGCTTGCCCTTGGCTGCCTCGCATAGTTTCGCCGGGGTCCAATCGTCCTTGTCGCCGATCAGAACGAGGGTGGGGGTCGAGAACTCCACCTTGTCATAGCAATAGGGATAGTAGGCGACGAGGCCAGCGATCTTGGCGCCGTGCACGCTCGGCGTGTTTGGGTCCATCGCGAAGAGCGAGGATATCGCCCCCCATGAATAGCCTTGTAGGAAGATCCGGTTGGGCTCGACGCCCGGCGTCGCTTTGAGGACTTTCAGTGCCGCCGCCACGTCGTTGCCGCCGCGGGTCGCATATTTGACGAAGGTGTCGCCGTTCAGATTGGCGCAAATGCCCTCCGGTTCGTTGCGCGGCGTGAACGGATCGACCATGAGAACGGCGACGCCCTTGGCGAGGAGATGGTCGATCACAGTCTTTTGCATCGCCATGTCCGGAGGCGGGCTCAGTCCCGCGCATCCGCTCATGAAAACGACGCCGGGGAATGGGCCCGCGCCCTCCGGCTTGAATAGCGCCCCGGCGATCGCCTTGATGTTCGGGTCATCGACCGGGATCGGAATGACATTCGTGTATCCACCGCCCATCGGCGGCGCTGTTTGAGCAGCCGCTAGAGTTGAAACGCCAAGTGCCGCGCTGAACGCGACCGCTGTAACCGAGGTCAAGAAACTGCCTTGCATGGTCGCGTCCTCCGTTTGGGGTCCGGCGAAAACGCAGTGTCACAGTCCAGTTCTTTTTATGCCGTTGCGCTCCGCCGCTTCTCTCGCTGCGCAAAAATGTTGGGACTCGCGGGACCAGCGGGAGTTTGTGGGTAATCGTAACAGCGCCAGTCGCGCTCGAGACAATGTCAAAGTTGTCGGCTGTGCTCACCCCGAAACAGGTCGCCGCCTGCCGGCACGACAGGCGAGAAGATATCGCAGCCAGTAACGGCGTCCGGAGATCAAGGAAAGAGCTTCCCCATGTCGGCCGGCCGACGATCACTGGCGCAACCGACGCCTTCAGCCAAAGACTGCTTTCTTGCGCTTCCGGCCCGTTCACAGGCCCGATCTTGAAGGTCGCCTTCGGGTCGAGTTGACCAGTTCACCCAGCCGTCCGCGAATGATGGGGTGGACGGCGCCCCGCACGGCATCAGCGTGCCAAGATGGTCGTTGTCAAAACCCCATCTGAAGGGAAGCCGTCCATGGGCATATCTATCCGGAGTTTGTCGACTGTCACGCGGGTTGGTCTCGATCTGGCGAAGAGGGTGTTTCAGGTTCACGCAGTCGACGCGAAGGGCGAGATCGTTGTGAGGCGCAAGCTCACGCGCAGCCAACTGATCCCGTTCTTCGCCGAGTTGCCGCCATGCGTGGTGGGGATGGAGGCGTGCTCCTCGGCGCATCATTGGGGACGGGCGCTGATCGAACTTGGACATGAAGTGAGGCTCATTCCGCCCGCGCATGTGAAGCCCTACGTGCGCCGCAACAAAAGCGACCAGGTTGACGCAGCGGCGATCTGCGAGGCGATGAGTTGTCCTGGCCAGCGGTTCGTGCCGGTGCGTTCGATCGACAACCAGGCCGAACTGATGCGCCATCGGGCGCGCGAGTTGCTCGCCGGCCAGCGCACGGCGGCGCTCAATGCTTTGCGCGGCCATCTGGCCGAGATCGGCCTTATCGCGCCGCAGGGCGCGCAGCATGCCTACGGACTGAAGCGCATGGCTGCCGACGGTTTCAACGAGAATGGCGAGATCGTGGTCCCCGATTGCGTGCGCGGCGCGCTTCGTCCGCTTGTCCGCCAAATCGACGCGCTCGATGAGGCCATCGGAGCGATCGACAGGGAGCTTGCGGCGTCGGTCAAGGCGGACGAGACGGCCAAGCTGTTGATGACCATTCCCGGCGTTGGCCCAGTCACCGCCTCGGCGATCACGGCCATGATCCAGGACGCCAGCGCCTTCGCGAGCGGGCGTGAGTTCGCTGCCTTCCTCGGCCTGACACCGCGCCAGAACTCGACCGGCGGCAAAACGCGGCTCGGGCGCATCACAAAGATGGGCGACCGCTACCTGCGCAAGCTTCTGGTGGTAGGGGCCTGCGCGACGCTGCGCCATCGCAAAGGCCATAACGACGCCATGCGCCTGTGGGCGAGCGGCATGCTCGAACGCAAGACGGTCAAATACAAGTTCAATCTGACCGCGGTGGCGCTCGCCAACAAGGTCGCGCGCATCGTCTTCGTGCTGATGACGAGAGGCGGCCAATACGACGACCGGCCGGTCGTCACCTGAACGGCGAGGCTATTCGATAGGAGTTTTCGCCGCCAAGGCGATCAGCATCGAGGGCGCCGACGAAGTGATGTGAACCAACGAAAAAGGCTTGGAAGCCCGAATACCGGTCAGCGCCAATACGAGCGCGAGCGAATGATGAGGCAAAGAGCCATGCGGACGAATCATCAGGGCCAGCGGAGACATCCCTTCCGCATCAACAGGCCGTAGACATGACCGCGCTCGAGACGTTCACAGCAGCTTCAAAGAGACACCCTTGACCACGGGGCGCCGTCCAGACATGGCCGGTATTTGCGCACAGCGGACCGCCGTGGCCATGGTCGGCTTTACGCGACCATGGCGAAAATACTGGCAACCAAACCCGGACCTGGGTATAAGAATCACCAAATTGCCGAGCATCTGAACGGCCTGGCCTACAGGCTAAGCGATATCGCGTCCTAGCAGACCTAAAGCTCGCGCGACTGTGACAAGCTGTGTCTAGGAACCGGCGCGCAATATTCCTAAGGCTTGATTGAATTCCGAATCGGGTATCTTGCCTTTGCAGGCCTCAATTGACTTCAGCCAAGCCTGTCTCAACTCTTGCGGGACTGCCCCGTGAAATGCGCTCGCCTCTTCAAAGAGCGCCTCTACCAGGGCCTGACAGGGGCTAGGCAGCTTGCCGCCCGGCCTCTCGACCAACTCTTTTCGAGCGGGCCATGCAGCCAATATAGCTGTTATGCGTTCGTGGTTGAGCGCGGCCGCAGCAGCTTGTTGAGTAAGATATTGATGCAGTAATTCGGCGGCCGCTTGGCCGATTTCGCTAGACATAATCGAATTCCTTTTATGAGGGGTGCATGCGTAGTCGTCAAAACGAGAGGTTGGGCGTCCCCTATTTAGAAGTCGTGGCGCCCTGTATCCTCGAACGAATGGGATGTTAATTGACGCCCGTACGCGCCGCTTCATCAGTTTTGATGAAACGCTCGAAGATTTTTTTCGATTGAGATGACTGTTAGGCCGGGCTCGTAAGCCGGGTCGCGGAAATCGCGGTGAGAAGTGCAACGATGTCGACCTGGCGCTTGCAGCCAGTCTTTTCCAACACGCCACGCACTTGGGTTCGGATCGTATTCGCGGAAGTTCCACCATCGGCGGCGATGTCGTCGACGGTCTTGCCGGCGGCTAGACTGCGCGCGACGCGTGCCTCGGCGGGCGTTAGGTCGAACAGCGATTGCACCAATTCGACCGGCGGTGCTCGTGGCAACGCCACGGGGGCCAATACCAGCACCGCGGCGCAGCGCACAAAAATGTCCCGGGCCGACAGCCGAATGGGAACGACATGCGCAACCATCATCGCATCGGCGTCCGTGTCGCGGAGTGGAAAAGAGCGCACACTCGAGCCACCCGCCAAATCGATCGTCGCGACAGCGTCCCGCAACAATTGGTCGGCCGCCCTGTCGGTTAGCGATACGTGGTCGCGCGCCCGCCAATGAAGATAGCCGGTCATAGCTTCGATCAAATTATTGGCCGCGAGGACCTTGCCCTGCTCATTGAGAACCAGCGCCGGAAGGCCGATGACGGCGAGTGTTTCACTGGCCACGCGCGCCCGTTCAAGCTGCAAGCGAGCCGACAGGAATGCGCTACGCGCAAGATCGGGACGCAACTCGTCGAGCTTTTCGACAACGTTGCGCTCAACAGGTCCGCGTTCGGTCCGTCGCGTAATAACAAGAATGACATTCTCGCCGGTCGGGATTGGAATGGCTGTGCCAACAACCCAGCCGATGCCGAGCGGACGCCACATGTCGCGGTACAGCGGTTCGAGATCCAATTCATCCAGCGTGAATATGTCGAGTTCTGTCAAAAATCCGGAATGGCGGGCCGCAAATAAACGAGTAACAACCTGTCCCCGCGAGAACCACCCGTCGTTCACAAACGCTTTCATCCTCTCACGGTTCTGGGACGAGGCGGTCCAATATTGAAGATTGGCGTTACTGATAAATAGCGATCCGCCGGTGCCCTCCGCTATTTTTCCAAGCTCCTCAAGGACGTGAGGCCACAGTTCTGGGACGAGGGAGCTTTCGTAGAATTCGGTCGACAAGCTCGGGATTCACGGATTCTTTGCCGGATGCTGCTCAAGAAGCAATTCAACCAATATATGCCCTAGCACCGAAACCGCCAAACTGATTGCCGTGCGTTGAAGGCGGCCACACCGCCTCCGCGACCTCGTTGTTAGAAAGGGTTTCCTGGTGGGGGCGCCCTTCCGCTCGGTGGTCGAATAGGTCCAAGCCCCAGCCAAGCAAAACCAAGCCGCCCTGAAGGCCATGTGGGGTTCGCACAAGAGGCGAAACTGGACTTGCCCGGCATTTGTGGAGAGCGTTTTCGATTTTACGCTGCCCGCCCTTCGAACTGAAGCGGGCTGATGAAGTCGAGCGCCGAATGGCGGCGGACGGGATTGTAGAAGCCGTCGATGTAACGGCCGATTGCGATCGCAGCTTCGATCCGGCTCTGGAAGATGGTGCGCCAGACGAGTTCGGCCTTGAGGGTCTTGAAGAACGTCTCGACCATGGCGTTGTCGAAGCAGTTTCCCTTGCCCGACATCGAGATCGAGATGCCGTTCTTTCTCAGCTCAGCCTGGTACTCGACGGAGCAGTATTGGCTGCCACGGTCCGCGTGGTGAATGAGCCCGACGGATGGACACCGCACGGCGACGGCCCGGCGTAGGGCCAACAACGCCAGTTCCTTATGGAGCCGGTCGCCGGCGGCCCAGCCGACGACGCGCCGAGCAAAGAGGTCAATGACGACGGCAAGGTAGAGCCAGCCCTCGCGTGTCCAGACATAGGAGATGTCGGCACCCCATTTCTGGTTCGGCCCCGCTGCGTTGAAGTCTTGATTTAAGAGGTTTGGCGCGACCGGAAAGGCGTGCAGGCTGTCGGTCGTTCGTTTGAAGCGCCGCCTCTGCCGCGCCTTCAGGGCATTCTCTCGCATCAGCCGGGCGACCCGATGACGACCGATGGTGATCCCGTCATCGCGAAGCTCGCGCGTCATGCGCGGGCTGCCGTAGGTTGCGTTCGACAGTGCAAAGGCCGAGCGAATATGGGCCAGCAGCACCATGTCCTCATGCTGTCGACGGCAGGCCGGTCGATCCTTCCTGGCAAAATAGCCGCTCTGACTGACGCCAAGAACCTTGCAGAGACGCTGGACGGGGAATTCCTTCTTCGCCGCATCGATGAGACGGAACCTCATCGACTTCCCTCCTTGGCGAAAAAAGTCGCGGCCCTCTTCAGGATCTCGCGTTCCTGTCGCAAGATCTCATTCTCGCGCCGCAACCGCTTCAGCTCAGCCGCCAGGTCCTCCTGCCGTTCGGGCGGCGGCGCCTCGATCTCGTGCTCGCGGCGCTTGTCGAGCCAGCGTCGCAGCGTCGAAAGGCCGACGCCGAGGTCCATGGCGATCTCCCTTTGCGTCCGACCACTCACCTCAACCAACCGAACGGCTTCGGCTTCAAATTCCTTCCCGAACCGTCGCTGCGGCTTGCCCATGAAATGCTCCTCTTTCCTTCAGAAGAGCTCTCCACTTTCCCAAGGCAAGTCCAAACCTCAGCGTTCGAGCAGCGACCTATGCCGCAGGGCGCGCCACTCGGCCAAGGCAGCAGAGGTCTCTGCATGTAGGCCTGCCTCGTGACAAGATGGCGCTTTAATTGAATTGGTTGTGGACCTGGACGTGAACTGAGGTGAACTTCTGCAGCTCTTACGACGACTTCGAGAGCTCTGCATCGCCCGTTCGCATCGCCGAAACGGCTGATGCGAATTCTCTGCGCGATTGTTGACATCGGTCTAAACTCAATCTCGGGCGGTCTCGAATGTTATCCTGCACTAATCCTCGCGGGTCATGGCGTGTCGCTGAGAATTCATGGCGGTGCGCTCGAAATTCAAAATGGGCTCACGCACTATCCGCAAACGCGAGAGACCTGTTTGTTTTTTCCCTGCGATGCTGATTTGCCCGAACGAATTATCCTGGTGGACGGGAGCGGCAGCATCTCCTTTGACGTTTTATCCATGGCTCGCCGCGCAAAAAGTCAGCTTTATTCGCATTAATTGGAGAGGCGATATCGTCTGTTTCGCGGGCGCGTCGGGTTATTCAGCCAATCCTTTTCGGGTGCGCTGGCAATTGGAAACTCGCGAAAATCCTGAGGAGAGAAATGATATTGCCGGTCGCTGATCACGCGGAAAATCGAGGCGACAATTATCACGCTCGAAAAATCAATTCCCCGCTCCGATAAATGGGAGCGGGCAATGAAATCAGCCTACGCGGCGTTGTCTCGCCTCGAGCACCGGATTTCGTCAAGGGACACGTTTTCGATCACGCCGATTTTGTCATGCGTACAGATGGTGTTTGCCGGCTTAATCCAGAAGTGGCGCGGATGGTCGTGGCGAAGGTTTCTGCATAGAAAATCTTCGACACCGACCGGCCGGAGTCGGTAGAGTAGGAGTGTGGCGCGATGGCGTTAGGTTGAGCATGTCTGTTTGCCGCCCCTTTCGTCTGGCGGTGCCTTAGTGGCTCAGCCGTAGCTCCGTTTCCACACCCCCCTCATCGAACCGGACGTGCAGATTTCCCGCATCCGGCTCTCGGACAAGACCTCACGCCTTCGTCCACGGCACGTCGTGTCCAAGCCGGCTCAGGCGTACGAGCCCGAAGTGCCCGTAGAGGTGCGAGAGTGGATAGCTCCCGCCCCCTCGTCGCCTGACTTTGTGCTTGGAGCGCAACCACCGGCGCAACCGCACCGCTGTGTAAGCGTCGAGCGCCCGATACGCCTTGCTGATGGTTCCTACTTGGAAGTAGTTCGCCCATCCGCGCAACGTGCGGTTCACTTTGCCCACCAGCGTTGTGGTCTCTTGCCATGTTCCCGCTCGGTCGGTCAGCGCGTGGACTTTCTCGACCACGCGCTCAATGCTTTTCTTTGACGGCCGGTAGCCGATGCGGGCCTCGCCGGTCCTCGCCGAAAACATTCGCCCGAACGTGTATCCCAGGAAATCGAACTCTCCTCCCGGCACTTTGCAGATCCGTGTCTTCTCCTCGTTCACCGTCAGCTTCAGCTTGCCCATGATCTCGCGCAGGCTTTGCCAGGCCGCTTCGGCCTTGCCCCTTCTGCACAGGATCACGAGGTCGTCGGCGTAGGTCACGAGCCGCGTGCCCAGCGTTCGCTCGAGCCCGAACATCTTCCATCCCAGCACGAACCGGCGCATGTAAATGTTCGCCAGCAAGGGTGAGATCGGCGAGCCCTGCGGAATGCCGCGCCGCTTGTCCCGCGCTTCAGTCATGCGCGTCTTCCCACCCCGATCATCGGTTTCTTCCACGGGGCAGTCCAGCCACATCCTGATCAGATGCAGCACGCGTCGATCGACGATCCGACGCGCTACCGACTTCAAAAGCTCGGCATGGGGAATGCTCCCGAAGTAGTCCGCGAGGTCGGCGTCCACCACTTCCGGATGGCCGCGAAACAGCAGCTCTCCCGCCGCGACCACCGCCTGTTGGGCGTTTCGCCCAGGACGGTAGGCGTAAAGTTCCGGTGGAAGGTCGGCTTCAAAGATCGGCTCCAGCACCAGCATCGCTGCCGTCATGCAGATCCGATCCCGCAAGGTTGAGATGCCCAGCGGCCTGAACTTGCCGTTGGCCTTCGGTATGTACACGCGTCTGATAGGGTCCGGTCGGTAAGTCTCCTGCCTGAGCGCAAGCGCCAGTTCGCCCAGCCATCGCTCGACCCCGTACGCCTCGACGGCCTCGAAGTCCTGACGGTCCACGCCCGGCGCGCCCTTGTTGGAGCGGCACTGAGCATAGGCGTGCGCCAGAATGTCCTCGCGGCTGATCTTGTCGTAGAGGGCGTAGAAGCGGTAGCCGGGTTCTGCCTTCGCTTTCGCGTGCAACGCCGTCTGCAGTTTCTGAACGCTGTCCGGAGTTGATAGGTTGCCCAATCTCCAGGTCCTTCACCGCGTCTTGCGTCTGCCTTGAACTGAGGCCCCTTCCCTCCCCCGGCGTTACCCGGCTTCAGCGGTACTACGAACCTCTCCGCCACCCCATAGCGCCCGGCCTCTCCCTCACGGGCGTCCGGTTGATCACCCTTGACCACGCCATGGGGCCTCCCGTGTTGCGTACGCTTTCCTTGTGTACGTGCTGCCGCCACTACCCCGGTGCAGCGGCTGGGCGTCGTCGTCGCTCATCTCACCCAGCCGTATCAGCCTTCCCCGATAACGTTGTCGGGTCGGCCTGCACATCGTCCTTTTCGAGGTTTGCTCGGCGTTCACTCGCGTTGCGGCCCGCACACTCGCGCGGTCACCTATACGTGACCAGCTACACCGAAGGCTTCAGCCATTTCGTCACCTCCATGACTGCTCCGGTTGCTTCCGGCTGGAGCGTTTGCCGGGTGGGGCTTGCACCCACTGGAACGCGCCGCCTTCTCACGGCGCACACGTGAAGCAGACATCGCGGATTGCATCGTAACTGCCGCCGCGACTTCAGCAGTTTCCTTGTCAACATCAGCCTGTCGCAATTGGGCGGAGAGCGCGCCTACGCGGGTCGCCTCCGAAAGGATCGGGGTCCGCGGCATAGCCGTCATTCGATTGCGGGCGTGACCCTGCAGCGGATCGAAACCGCCTTCGCCCGTATCGCGACCGCTCACGTCTCCGGCATCCCGGCTTTGCGCAGGCCGTCGTACGACCGTTCGCTCATGTCGACGAAGCGTGGATCGCCGCCGTGCTTGGGGGCGAGGGACATCAGGTGCGCCTTCCATGCCGCGATCGTCTTGAACGACGCGGTGGAGGGCGCGAGGTAACGCTGCAACGCCTCGCGCGCTTGCGCGTCATGATCGGTCAAGCCGAGCGCCGCCACAAGGACCACATGCGCATACGGATTGTAAGGATTGATCGCGAGCGCCTGGCGGGCCAGTTCAATCGCCTGGTCATAGCGCTTCAGCCCGAAATTGGCCCACGCCTTGTTGCCGTAATAATAGCTAAGCGACGGATCGGACGGGCTTGCCAGAATCGCCTTGTCGAGAACTTCAAGGCTTTGGTCGAATCGCCCAAGCGCTAGGTAGTCGACGCCCAGGCCGCTGTACGCGTCCGCGCCGGACGGGTCCAGGACGAGCGCACGCTCGAATTCGGGGACGGATTCCTCGGGGCGCCCCTGGTTCTGAAGGATCCAGCCCTTCGTGGCGTGAGCCCAAGCGAAATCTGGATCAAGGGCGAGCGCCTTGGACGCCAATTCGTCGGCCCGCTCAAGGTCGGCTTTAAGATCGCTGGAAACGCCAAGCGCCGCCGTTATCCAGAACTTGGTCGCCAACCCCAGCAGGGCGCGGACATTGTTCGGATCGATGGCGAGCGCCTGTTCGCAAAGCGCGGCGGCTGCAGCGGCCTCCTTGCCGATAAATCCGGCCTTCCATTGGCCCGCTATGCATTGAAGAGCCAAGTCCTCGGCGTCGGGATTGGCCGTAGGCGTCCGTTTGAGGCGGGCGGCCTCAGCCTCGGTGAGTTGAAAGTCTACCGCCCGCGCCAGATGGGTGACAATCGCGTCCTGCATCTGCAACAGATCGGCGCGGGGCGTGTCGAATTGCTCGGCCCAGAGATGCGCGCCGCTGCCGGCGTCGATGAGCTGGGCGTTGACCCTCATCCGATCGCCGTTCGGCTGCACCGAGCCTTCGAGAACATAGCGCACACCCAGTTCCTTGCCGATAGCCTTCGCGTCGATCGGCTTGCCCTTGTAGGTGAAGGCGGTGTTGCGCGCGATGACGAAGGTGTCGCGGATGCGCGCTATACTGGATATCAGTTCATCGGTCAGGGCGTCGACGAGGTAGTCCTGCCCCGGATCGCCAGAGAGGTTGGGAAATGGCAGCACAACGATCGAAAGCCGCGCGGCCTCGGCGGGCGCCTTCGCGGCGACGCCTGCAGTCCGGTTTGCAATGAGGATCCACCACGCGCCGCAAGCGATCACAACCAGCAGGGCCGCAAGCGCGGCGGCGAGCGGGGCGACCCCGAAACGCCTCTTCCGAGGCGTGGGCGCTGCGGGAGTCACGGGTTCCGCCGGCTTCGCCTGCGCAGGGACGCCGACTTGCAGCGAATAAACCCGGATCGGATCGGCGATATTCTTGAGCGCGGTCGGACCGAGATCCATCACCGCCAAGTCGAGCCGCCCTTTCACCTGCCAATATGCCTGCTCGGAAAGACAGATCGCGCCGGGCTTCGCGATGCCTTCGAGCCGTGCGGCGATATTGACGCCGTCGCCCAGCAGGTCGCCGTCGTTCTCCTCAACGACGTCGCCGACGTGAATCCCGACGCGAAATTCGATTCGCCGGTCCTCCGGCACGCCAGCGTTGCGCTCGATAAGGCCGTTTTGGATCTCAACCGCGCAGCGGACCGCGTCCACGACGCTGCGAAACTCAATGATCGAGCCGTCGCCGGTGCGCTTCACGGTGCGGCCATGATGTGCGGCGATGGCGGGGTCGATCAGGTCGCTGCGAAGGCCCCTGAGCCGCGCAAGCGTGCGATCCTCGTCGGCGCCGGCGAGCCGGCTATAACCGACGACATCCGCAACCAGGATCGCCGCGAGCTTTCGGGTCTCGCTCATTGCGCCCCTCCGGCCGTTGGCAGATTAGCGCAAATGCCAAAACAAGTCTGCCTGTTTCGACGGACCGCTCAGGTGCGCATTCCTTCCGTACCGGCACCAAGCGGGACGGTCGATTTGACCCGTTCGCCCAGCCGTGGGCGAATGGCCGGTGTTTGCGCATTTGAGACGTTTAAGCGACGTCTCGAATCGACGTAAACCGGTCATTACGTTCGCGGCCGTGAACATCGGGGTTGGGCGAAGAGCGCGCCTACAGGGGTCGCGGCGGGAAGGTCCGGAGTCCGGCCGAAACCCGTCATTCCATTCGCTCAGGTTCGTGGCGGGTTCAACCGTGAGGCCGCTCGTCAGCCGCTGATCAAGTCGCCAAAGGGCTCCCACAATTCGCCATTGAACCGAGCGAGCTGCAGTTGCCGGATTAGGAAATAATTGTCGGGCGAAGTGTCGATCTTGATGCCCGGCAGCAGCAGCGGCAGCTCGAGATCCTTGATGGCGAGCGCTTGGCGCAGAATATTTTCCCGCGACAGATCGTCGCCGCATTGTTCGAGAACATGAACCATCGTTTCGGCGGCCGTGAATCCGTACGCCGCCCTCCCGTCGCGAACGTCCGTAGGGTTCATGTATTTCGTCGCGAAAGCCTCCCATTCCTTGAAGCCCGGATCGTCCTGCCACATTGGGATAGTCGGGTCCTTTTGGTACCCCGCGGTGATCAACCCCTTGCACTTCTCGAGGCCCGCGGGCTGCAGCGTTCCGGCGATCGAAGCCGCGCCAAAAAACAGATAGCGTTCCGGCGTCCAGCCGAGGTCATAGACCTTGCGGATGACTTGCGCGGCTGGTTTCGCGGTTGCCGCGATGATGAGCGCGTCGACGCCGGCGCCCTGCAGCGTCACAACTTGGGAATCTACCGTGGGCTCGGTAACCTCATAAGAAGCTTCCTTGACAAGCGCTGCGGCGTGCTCAGCGCCAAGCTCGTCGCGCACGCCCGCCAGGAAGGACTTGCCCAATTGATCGTTCTGATAGAGGACGCCGATCTTCGCATCGGGCTTGGTGGCGAGAATATGTTTGGCGTAGATGCGCCCCTCGGTGGCGGTGGCCGGGTTAAAGGCGATCGTCCAGGGATAGTTCTGGGGATCGTCAAGCTGGTCGGCGCCGGCGGCGCCGAACAGCTGCGGTACCTTGTTCTCGTTGAGATAAGGCCGGACCGCCAGATTGGTGAACCCGCCAAAACTTTGAAAGGTGAACGCGACGCCATCTTGTTCTATGAGCCGCCGGGTCTGCTCGACAGTCTTTGGCGCGCTGTAAGCGTCGTCAAGGCTGATGAGGTTGAGCTTGCGGCCGTTAACCCCGCCCTTCTCGTTGATCATCTTGAAATACGCGGCCTCGGCTTTCGCGATCACGCCGTAGCCCGAAGCGGGTCCGCTGTAGGGAAAGGTCTGCCCAATCTTGATCTCGGCATCCGTGACGCCCGGCGCATTCGCGGCCCGGGCGACGCGAACCCCGGAAGCCGCGACGACGACGGCGCCCGCGAACGATTGCAGGAACAAGCGACGTGAAACCATGGCGTTCCTCTCCTATTTAGTTCTTCCTATGAATCGAGATTGTCCAGGTCTTCCGGCAGCCCAGCTTTGTGCAGAGCATCGAACGCGGGCTGCAGAATGGGCTTGCGGGCGGTTAACCATTTGATGCTAAGCTTGGGATTGAGGCGGCGAGCTTCAGCGAGGGGCGCCTTCGCCTTATCCATATCGCCTTTCAGCGCGTGGGCGGCGGCGAGATTCAAGTAAGAAAACCAAATACGAAAACCGGCGTCGACCGCCGTGGTGGCCGAGTCGATTGCAGCGTCGAAATGGCCGAGGCCGAGTTCAGCGTCCGCCATTAAATTATGCCAGTTGCCAATCCACGGGTCACGCGGACTCAGGCGCATGGCTTGCTGAACATCCGATTTCGCCTGCTCGAACTGGCCCAAATAGTTTTCGGCGGACGCGCGCCAAGCAAACAGAAACGCGTAGCTTGAATTGAGGGCGAGCCCGGCGTTGGCGACGCGCAGGGCGTCTGAGGGGCGAAGCGAAAGGTGCAAATACAGGCTTTTCAGACTGTATGGCCAAGCGTTGTCACGCGCGAGCGCGATCGATCGGTCGGTCTGACCGAGTATTTTTGCGTCGTAGTCGGTTTCGGGATCGGTCCATCCATGGGCGTATTCGGACAGGTAGGTGTTCGCCGAGCCGGCCAATGCATCGGCATCGTTCGGGTCGATCTCGAGCGCTCGCTCGAACAAGGCTCGCACCGCGAGGATGTTGTCCTTCGTCGGCGGCTGTTGCGCCCAGTGGAGGATCGCCCCGCGACCGCGCATGACGAGGTCGATGGAATCGGGGTTTTTCGAGCGGGTCGCGGTTTCCGCTTCCGCCCTGATGAGTTCATAGCTTAAAGCGTTGGCCAATCGCGCCACCACGTCATCCTGCAGCTTGAAGAGATCGGCGACGTCTTCCTGAAATCGATCGGCCCAGAGATGCGCGCCGGTTTCGCCGTCGATGAGCTGGGCGTTGACGCGCACGCGGTTCTGATCGCGCTGAACGGAGCCTTCGAGCACGTAGCGCACCCCCAACTCCTTGGCGATCTGCTTGGCGTCGACGGCCTTGTCCTTGAAGGTGAAGGCGGTGTTGCGCGCAATCACGAAACTGTTGCGGATGCGCGACAGGTCGGTGGTGAGGTTCTCGGTGACGCCGTCGGCGAAATAGTCTTGGCTCGAATCGCTGGAGAGGTTTTTGAAAGGCAGGACGACAATCGACAGGCGCGGCGGGGCGGTTTTTTCGGGTGCCGGGGCCCGTGGCGCGGGCTTCTCCTGGGTGGGTTTGCCCACCTCAATCAAATAGACCCGAATTGACTCGGTTATGTTCTTGAGTTGGGTCGGGCCGAGGTCGGTTACGGCGAGATCGAGCCGCGCCTTCACTTGGCGATAGGCGTCCTCGGACAGGCAGATTGCGCCCGGCTCGCAGATGCCTTCGAGGCGGGCGGCGATGTTGACGCCGTCGCCCATGAGGTCGCCGTCGGCTTCCTCGACAACGTCGCCAACATGAACGCCTACGCGGAATTCGATGCGCTTCTCAGCCGCCACGCCGGGGTTGCGGTCGACCATGCCGCTCTGCACTTCGATCGCGCAGCGCACTGCATCGACAACGCTCCTGAACTCAACGATGGTGCCGTCGCCGGTGCGCTTGACGATACGGCCGTGATGCGCGGCTATTGCGGGGTCGACGAGATCGCTGCGAAGCCCCCGAAGACGCGCGAGCGTCCTCTCCTCGTCGGCTCCGGCGAGCCGGCTGTAGCCAACGACATCGGCGACCAGAATCGCCGCGAGCTTTCGGGTCTCGCTCATTGCGCCCCTCTTGCGGTCGGCAGGATAGCACAAGTGCCGGGTCCAATCTGCCCAAGCGTGCAGAGCCTCCAGGACCAACACCAGATCGAACGAATGATCCGTTTGTCTTTCCAGGGAGGGCCGGCTACCGCCCAACCGACCCTGCAGCCAAAGACCGCTTTCTCCCGCTTTGCACCCATTCATAGGCGCGATCTTGAAGGCACGCTCAGGGTCGATTTGATCCGTTCACCAAGCCACCGGCGAATGTCCGGTGTTTGCGCATTCCGGCCGATGACTCGAGTCGACGTAAGGACTAGGCGCGCTCGGTGGGCCGCGCTTGTCGCCGGGCAGTGATGGGAATTGCCGCATCGCGCAAGCTCGGAGGGACATCTCTCAGAATTGCCGGGTAACGCTGATTCCAAACGTCCGCCAGTGGCAGGTTGATCAGGCCGTGACCGACTGAGGAAGAAAAAAGGTCAGTCGAACCGAGCATGCGGCCGAACTTTCAACGCCGCGGGTCCGAGTCCGTTAACCTGCTGTCAATCATGCGGCGCTAGCGAGAGAGCCTGCTCGGCATCTTATTCCCAAGCTCCACAAAGCTTCCACGCCCCTCGATCGCGGAACGTAGCGCCTCATTTGGAATTGCCGTCATGAGACTAGCTTTCAAGAAGCTGTTCGAAAGTGGACCGGATTCGGCAAAAGCTAGCCAATATAGCGCCATCATCCAGGAAGCGGAGAGCAAAATGTCGAGCGCTGCGGAGGGCGACGCCTTCTCGCAAGAACGGGACGAAGACTCGGCGTTGAAATACGAAAAGCTCTCATGCAATTTCGACTCCATCGGCCAACGAAGCGAAACGCTGCGGGCGCAGCTCGAATCAATCGAATTTTCGTTTCGAGATATCGAGGCAATCCGAACGCAATTTCACGACGCTCTCACCTCGATTGACCAGACCCTCGTGGAGATCGAGCGCACGAAAGTCGCCAACCTCGAAGCCGAACGGAGACTGGAGAATCTGACCGCGGCGAATGACCACCTGCAGAGGGATCGTGCGGGACTTACAGTCGAGCGCGACGCACTGACAGTCGCACGGGATGAACTGTTGGCCCGCGTATCTGACCTCGAGCAGATGGTAGAGGCGGGTGAAGCGGCCTCGTCGGCGGCGCTTGCCGTGCTGGCGGAGCGTAGCGCCAACCTCGAGCAAACGGAACGGGACCTTGACGACAATCGGCGTGCATTGCACGCGTTAAGCGACCAGCTTCCAGCCATTCGCACCGAATTCGTCACTAAAGAGAGTCGTCTTCGTGAAGTCGAGCAGCAGCGCGCGGCGCTAAACGACCATTGCGGTCTCTTGACCCAGGAGAACGACGCGCTGCGGACGAGGACTGAGCAACTGGTCGTGGATGCCTCGAAGCTCAGCCGGCAATTGAGCGATCTGAGAGACGAGCGTGACGAACTCAAAGGGCTGTTAGGTAAATTGGAGACTTCATATGATCACGAAACGACGGCGCATGCGAAGCTGAAGGCGGCTCATTTCGACGCGATGGAGGCGCAGCGGCTCAGCGAAGGTGGCCTTCGAGAAAAATTATCGGCCACGACCACACGATTAGAAGCCGCAGAGCAGCTTCTGGCCGAGGCGCGCGCCGGAATGCATGAACAAGAGGCGACAATTCAAGAGTCCGAACAGCGCGTCCTGGAGAAGTCGCTCGAGGCGAAGTCGCTGGAGGCACAAGTCGCGGATCTCGAGAAAGATCTTGCCTCGGCGCGCGCTGGTCATATGGAGGCCGAAGTCGTCCGCACTGCTGGTGTGGAGCAGTCGACGACGCTCGCCAAATCTCTACATGGGAAAGAGGTTGCCCTTCAACGTGCGGAACAGAAGGTCGCGACGGTCGAAGCAAAGTTTGATGAGCACAAGAAGGCGACCCTCGGCGACCGCGCGTTGCTCGAAGAAAAGATCGCCAAACTGACGGAGCAGCTCGATGCAGAATCCGCTGCGCGCCTATTCGCAGAAGGCGCCCTGCGCAGCGCGCGGCAAGAGCGCAGCGCGCGACGTCAGGAGGGCTACGACGTTGCCGCTGAGTTGCCTTCCGCGGAGACGGAATCGGCAGACAGTAAGGTCACTTGGTTGAGACGTTAGGCGCCTTTGGTCAAACGCCCTTTCGCTGCCGTCCCATACGAGCCGCCCCCGTGAGCTGGCTAACCAGCGCCGAGCCAATTTCGGGCGTTGTTGCCAGTCCATGGGCGCGCTCAAAATCGCGGAGCGCGCGCCGCGTATCCCCGTCTTCAACTCCGTCAATCTTGACCGCATAGCCGAGTTTCGCCAACGCGGTCTGAGCAGCACGGATCAAATGAGATTCTGTCGTGCAAAGGCTTACCGCTGAGGAGATCGCCGATTTGATCGGGCGTGCGCGCTATAGGTCGAGGTTCGCCGCGACGTATAGTCGGCGACGCCGGCGCCGCGTTCGAAATAGAGGATACGCGAGACACGTCGACCACGGCGGGCGCCACGGTCGAGATCGTGTTGGACGATAAGAGCAGAGGTGAAGACGTCACGGCCTCCGTGGACCTCGTAGTCGCCGAGGCTATTTTCTGCGAAGTAGATGAAGCGGCTTGATTCGCTGACACGAATAGCGGCGCGGGATGCCGCCCAATCTGCGACAAAAGCGCATTGCCGCCGATACCAATAAGGAGCGCAGAGGCAACGACGCCAATGTAGACTCCTCGCGCTACCGCGATGATCGATCGGACCAGCGAGCGCGCTTTCCCGCCAGCTGCTGAGCCGAGGAGGGCCACATCGCTCTGGAGGCGTGCCACCGCTTCGAACAACCGTCGTCTCCCGAGGCTTTGATCCGGCTCGACGCCGGAACGCTCGCCTCCAAACGCCACCCGCAGTAGTGACGATTGCAGTTGGCCTCGGCGGGGTGCACTCTTCTCGAGAGGCCCGCCTCGCGGCCGTAAACCCCTGCGATCGGACAGTCGCGATCGATAGGGGCTGCTGGTTAATTCAATACTAAGGATTGCCCAACGAAGGCTGCTGCCAGCGTGCCTCTACAGCCGACTTGCGGAGCTGTTGCTCTGCAAGCTCCAAGGCGTGTCGACAGGGCGAGCCCTGGTTCTGCATCGCGGGCATCTGGGGACGTCGGCGAGGCTTTCACCATGCTGACGATTTGCGCTCCGTCGCCGCAATGTGTATATAACTAGCTGGAATAGTGACAGTTTAGAACGCTTCTAAAGTGCAGGCTCCCTGTGATCGTCTGCTCCTGCAATGTCCTCTCGGACATCCAAATCCTTGCTGCGCTCCAAGGCCACGATCCCGCGCGTCCCTGTTCCCCCGCTAGGGCGTATCGAGGTCTCGGTTGCGCCCCCCGGTGCGGGCGCTGCGTGCCGACAATACGCGCCTTGCTCGCCGAGGCGCATATTGCCAATTGCGAGGCGTCTTGTCAGAAATGTCCGAGCGACTTGCCGAATGGAGCCGATGAGGGTGAGGAAGAGTTTGCAATTCTTCTGATCGCCGCCGAATAAAGCCAAAAAGTGGACGGTTTTGCGGGCCCTGGGTGCGCACCTCGTTGAGATCACAAACAGCCGCGAACCGGCTTGGAGGGGTCATGAAGGGCGACGCGAAAGTCATCGAATATCTCAATAGTGGCCTGCGCAGCGAGCTTACCGCTGTCAGCCAATTTTGGCTCCATTATCGTTGGCTCGACAATTGGGGCCTTAACGCTCTCGCGAAGAAGTGGCGCGAGGAATCAATAGAGGAAATGCGCCACGCCGATCGATTTATCGATCGCATCATTTTCCTGGGGGGCTTTCCGAATTTGCAGTTGCTGAACCCGCTGCGGATTGGGCAGAGCGTAAATGAAATCATGGACGCGGATCTTGACGCCGAACTATCGGCACGCGCGCTCTATCAAGAGGCGGCCGAATATTGTCTCACCGTGAAGGATTATCCGAGCCGGGATTTGTTCAAGTCGCTCATGAACGACGAGGAAGGTCATGTCGACTTTCTCGAAACCCAGATCGATCTCATAAAGAGGATTGGCGTAGATCGTTACACCCAAGCGCATATTGGCGGCCTTGGCGAGGGCGGCTCGCCTGGTTTCCGAAGTGAGGGATAGCTTCGCAAGGTAGAGCAAAGGGATAGCTGGTTCCGACTGACCCTGGGCGCGGCGCAAGGGAGATTTCGCGGATGAAAGATTCCCCCGGCTTGGCACGGATGCTGTGTCTCGCCGTCGCCGGGGTCATCATATTTCCCATAGGAAACCGTCTGTTTTACGGAGCAACATGGTCGACGGGCGGTGGTCCGGGAGTTCTGGTGATCATATTGGAAGCAGCCCTAGCCGTCGCCGTAGGCATCGTCGTGTGTGAGCTGCTTTTCAAGGGTAAGAGTTCAAGCTGGTCCTAGCGCATCGCCAATGATATTGCCGCCTTGAATATTTCCCGGCAGCATAATGCCGCACACCATGCTTATTTTGGCGGTCCTCTCGCGCGATACACATCTCTACCGCGTGCCCGGGTTCCTCGAGTTCCATCTCTTGCGCAGGCCTGAGCGCGACGATCACGTGCTCTGTTCATCGCACACGGTCTGGGCGAGCAAAGCTGCCTTTACCGGATGGACGCAGTTCGAACCTTTTCGCGCGCCCATCGTGACGCAGGCGCCAACAAGCCGCTCTATCTCGGCCATCCCGAGTTCGAGGGCTTCGCGGCAATCCAGACGATCAAGAATCCAAATGCGGGGGATCAGGCCACCTGAACGGCGACCTGTCGCGATCGACGCGTGGCGATTCCTCTATTACATCTCACTTGCCAAGAGGCCCTCGTCACAAGCCGATCAGCTTGAACTGGAAGGGCCGCCCGACGATGGAGGCGAGCTGATTGTCTGCGCCGTCCGCTCAGGTCGATTTGACCCATTCGCCATGTGGGCGAACAACCGCTGTTTGCGCGCGAACCGACCGTCCGGTGTCGGTAGAGTAGGAGTGTGGCGCGATGGCGTTAGGTTGAGCATGTCTGTTTGCCGCCCCTTTCGTCTGGCGGTGCCTTAGTGGCTCAGCCGTAGCTCCGTTTCCACACCCCCCTCATCGAACCGGACGTGCAGATTTCCCGCATCCGGCTCTCGGACAAGACCTCACGCCTTCGTCCACGGCACGTCGTGTCCAAGCCGGCTCAGGCGTACGAGCCCGAAGTGCCCGTAGAGGTGCGAGAGTGGATAGCTCCCGCCCCCTCGTCGCCTGACTTTGTGCTTGGAGCGCAACCACCGGCGCAACCGCACCGCTGTGTAAGCGTCGAGCGCCCGATACGCCTTGCTGATGGTTCCTACTTGGAAGTAGTTCGCCCATCCGCGCAACGTGCGGTTCACTTTGCCCACCAGCGTTGTGGTCTCTTGCCATGTTCCCGCTCGGTCGGTCAGCGCGTGGACTTTCTCGACCACGCGCTCAATGCTTTTCTTTGACGGCCGGTAGCCGATGCGGGCCTCGCCGGTCCTCGCCGAAAACATTCGCCCGAACGTGTATCCCAGGAAATCGAACTCTCCTCCCGGCACTTTGCAGATCCGTGTCTTCTCCTCGTTCACCGTCAGCTTCAGCTTGCCCATGATCTCGCGCAGGCTTTGCCAGGCCGCTTCGGCCTTGCCCCTTCTGCACAGGATCACGAGGTCGTCGGCGTAGGTCACGAGCCGCGTGCCCAGCGTTCGCTCGAGCCCGAACATCTTCCATCCCAGCACGAACCGGCGCATGTAAATGTTCGCCAGCAAGGGTGAGATCGGCGAGCCCTGCGGAATGCCGCGCCGCTTGTCCCGCGCTTCAGTCATGCGCGTCTTCCCACCCCGATCATCGGTTTCTTCCACGGGGCAGTCCAGCCACATCCTGATCAGATGCAGCACGCGTCGATCGACGATCCGACGCGCTACCGACTTCAAAAGCTCGGCATGGGGAATGCTCCCGAAGTAGTCCGCGAGGTCGGCGTCCACCACTTCCGGATGGCCGCGAAACAGCAGCTCTCCCGCCGCGACCACCGCCTGTTGGGCGTTTCGCCCAGGACGGTAGGCGTAAAGTTCCGGTGGAAGGTCGGCTTCAAAGATCGGCTCCAGCACCAGCATCGCTGCCGTCATGCAGATCCGATCCCGCAAGGTTGAGATGCCCAGCGGCCTGAACTTGCCGTTGGCCTTCGGTATGTACACGCGTCTGATAGGGTCCGGTCGGTAAGTCTCCTGCCTGAGCGCAAGCGCCAGTTCGCCCAGCCATCGCTCGACCCCGTACGCCTCGACGGCCTCGAAGTCCTGACGGTCCACGCCCGGCGCGCCCTTGTTGGAGCGGCACTGAGCATAGGCGTGCGCCAGAATGTCCTCGCGGCTGATCTTGTCGTAGAGGGCGTAGAAGCGGTAGCCGGGTTCTGCCTTCGCTTTCGCGTGCAACGCCGTCTGCAGTTTCTGAACGCTGTCCGGAGTTGATAGGTTGCCCAATCTCCAGGTCCTTCACCGCGTCTTGCGTCTGCCTTGAACTGAGGCCCCTTCCCTCCCCCGGCGTTACCCGGCTTCAGCGGTACTACGAACCTCTCCGCCACCCCATAGCGCCCGGCCTCTCCCTCACGGGCGTCCGGTTGATCACCCTTGACCACGCCATGGGGCCTCCCGTGTTGCGTACGCTTTCCTTGTGTACGTGCTGCCGCCACTACCCCGGTGCAGCGGCTGGGCGTCGTCGTCGCTCATCTCACCCAGCCGTATCAGCCTTCCCCGATAACGTTGTCGGGTCGGCCTGCACATCGTCCTTTTCGAGGTTTGCTCGGCGTTCACTCGCGTTGCGGCCCGCACACTCGCGCGGTCACCTATACGTGACCAGCTACACCGAAGGCTTCAGCCATTTCGTCACCTCCATGACTGCTCCGGTTGCTTCCGGCTGGAGCGTTTGCCGGGTGGGGCTTGCACCCACTGGAACGCGCCGCCTTCTCACGGCGCACACGTTAACCGGTCATTCATTTTGGGGGATGGCAGCCGTTCGCCTAGCCAATGTCGCCGGCTCGGATGTCGTTCACTCCTCCGGCAGTCCCGCCTTGCGCAGCGCGTCGAACGCGGGCTGCAGAAACGGTTCGTTCCCGACTAGCCATTTGACGCTGAGCTTGGGATTGAGGCGGCGAGCTTCGGCGAGCGGGACCTTCGCCTGATCTGTATCGCCTTTCAGCGCGTGGGCGACGGCGAGATTCTGGTAAGAATAGAAAGAACGCCAACCGGCGTCGATCGCCTTATTGGCTTCGTCGATCGCGGCGTCGAAATGGCCGAGGCCGAGTTCAGCGCCCGCCATCAAGTTGTGCCATAGCCCTATTGTCGGATCGCGCGGACTTAGCCGCATTGCCTGTTCCACATCGGACTTCGCATGTTCGAATTGGCGCAGATACGTTTCGGCGTTGCCCCGTGTCGCGTAGAGAGAGGCGGAATTCGGATTGATGACGAGCCCGGCGTCGGCGACGCGGAAGGCGTCGTTCGGGCGAAGCGATATGGCCAAATAAAGGCTTTTCACGGTATAAGCGTACATGTTGTCGGGCGCGAGCGCGAGGGATCGATCGGCCTGACCGAGTATTTTTGCGTCGTAGTCGGTTTCGGGGTTCGTCCATCCAAAGACGTATTCGTACAGGTAGGTACTGGCTTCTCCCGCTAAGGCATCGGCGTCGTTCGGGTCGATCTCAAGCGCTCGGTCGAACCAAGCTCGCACCGCGACGAGGTTCTGTCCTTCGTCGGCGGCTGCTGCGTCCACTGGTTCATGACGGCCCGGCCGCGCATGGTGAGATCGATGGAATCGGGGTTTTTCGAGTGTGCGCCCGCTTCTGCTTCCGCCTGGACCAGTGGGAAGGTCAACGCGTTGGCCAATCGCGCGACCACCTGATCCTGCAGCTTGAATAGGTCGGCCAGGTCTTCCTCGAATCGGTCGGCCCAGAGATGCGCGCCGGACGCCGCGTCGATGAGCTGGGCGTTGACCCGCACCCGGTTCTGATCGCGCTGCACTGATCCTTCGAGCACGTAGCGAACGCCAAGCTCCTTGCCGATCTCCTTGGCGTCGATGTTTTTGCCCTTGAAGGTGAAGGCCGTGTTGCGCGCGATCACGAAACTGTTGCGGATACGCGAGAGGTCGGTCGTCAGGTTCTCGGTGACGCCGTCAGCGAAATAGTCCTGGTTCGAATCGCCAGAGAGATTTGTGAAAGGCAAAACCACAATGGAAAGATGCGCGGCTTCGGCCGGCGGCGGCGTGGTCGCGATGGGCGCGGTTCGGTTTCCGGCGACGAAATACCACGCGCCTCCCGCGATCACGATGAGCGCCAGGATCCCGGCGATCAGCGGCATAAGCGCCCAGCGCGGTTTCGGGGTGGGCGGCTTGTCCGGGGCCTTAGGCTCTGTCGCAGATTTCGCCTGGGCGGGGACGCCGACCTGAAGCGAGTAGACCCGGATCGATCTTTCGATGTTCTTGAGCTGCGTCGGGCCGAGATCAGTCACCTCCATATCGAGCCTTCCGCTCACTTGGCGATAGGCATCCTCGGAAAGACAGATCGCGCCAGGTTTGGCGATTCCTTCGAGGCGCGCGGCGATGTTCACGCCGTCGCCCATCAGGTCGCCGTCGCTCTCCTCGACGACGTCGCCCAGGTGAATCCCGATGCGAAATTCGATCCGTTTTTCGAGTGCGACCCCTGCATTGCGCTCGACCATGGCGTGTTGCACTTCGAGTGCGCAGCGCACCGCGTCGACGACGCTGCGGAACTCGATGACGCTGCCGTCGCCGGTACGCTTGACGATGCGGCCATGGTGCACGGAGATTGTGGGGTCAATCAGGTCGCTACGCAGCGCGCGCAGTCGCGCCAGGGTTCGATCTTCGTCCGCTCCGGCGAGCCGGCTATAGCCGACCACATCGGCGCAAAGGATCGCCGCCAGTTTTCGGGTCTCGGCCATCGTGCCCCGCTTTAGCATTCGAATAGCACAATGACCCTCAGGGTCGCCATTTCCACGAACAACAAGGAAACTAGAGTCAGAGGCTTCGCTCGAAGGGCTACGTGTCGTTTGAGACCCCGCTCCACGCCGACGGTGAACGGCCGCTATTTGCGCACAGCGGACAATAGCGGAATGTAGCCGCGATAGCGCACTATAGACGCTTCCACGTCCGATACCGAGGCGTTCGCGATCTGCGTCACCGTCCGAATCCGCGCGCGGGAGCAATCTGGCGAAACGATCATTCTCGTCGGAATTGCCGTCGCGATCCGTTACGCGGACTTCAATTTCGGGGCTTGTGGGGCCGGCTTCTCGTCACCTAAATTCCATCTTCCACAGTGACCTTTTGGGAGCAAGTCAACCGCGTGTCGCGCAAGCGAGCCGCCTGACGCGATTGGGCTGCCTCGCAAAGTGAAACGAGCCGTTCCTTGTCCTCGTCCCACAGCGCCAGTCCGACACAGGCGAAGCTCTCCCACAGACTGAGCCGGCCGACCTCGCCGAGCGCAGGATGGTGCCGCAAGACCTCCGGAAGCCGGTAGAAGGGAATGCCGCTCGAAAGGTGATGCACGTGATGCACGCCGATATTGGCGGAGAACCAACGCAGCGGCGGCGGCAGGCGGTAATGCGAACTGCCGTCCAACGCCGCCTCGGGCTGGCTCCAGTCGGCCGCTGCGCGCCACGTGGTCCCCTCGAACTGATGCTGCACGTAGAACAGCCAGACGCCGGCGGTCGCGGCGAGCACCATGATCGGCAGAGCGACTTCAAGAAACGGCGCGACGCCCGCGCTCCAGACGAGGAGGCCGGCCGCGAGCAGGATGCCCGCGTTGGTCGTCATCGTGCTGACCCATGGCATGGCGCCCTTGCGCATGAAGCCGAAAGGCAAGCGGTTCTGGATCAGGAAAAGATAGGCCGGGCCGATCCCGAACATCACCAGAGGATGGCGATAGAGCCGATAGCCGATCCGGCCGCGCCAGTTGCGCGCGAAATATTCGCAAACCGTCAGCGTCTTGATGTCGCCGATGCCGCGCCGTTCGAGATTACCAGACGTTGCGTGGTGGATCGCATGGCATCGCCGCCAGTGATCGTAGGGGGTCATCGTCACGATGCTGATCCCCCGCCCGATCCACTCGTTGGCAGCTTTGCTCGGCAGAAACGAGCCGTGCCCGCAATCGTGCTGGATCATGAAGAGGCGAACGAGAAACACGGCCGCCAGCGGCGCCAGGGCCAGCGAAAGCCAGACCTGGCCATGACGGGCGGCGATGAGCATGGCGGCCCAGAGCGCGACGAAAGGCAGGACGGTGACCGCAAGCTCGAAAACGCCGCGCGCCGCGCTTGGCCGGCGGTAGGGGCCGAGCGCGTGCGCCCAGTCGCGCGCCGCCTTCGGCGCGCCATGTATTTCCACCGTCGACATTTCTAGTCCTATGCCCGACACGCGTTGCTGGCTCTGGCAATGGACCGACGCCAAGCTCGATGAGAAGCACCATTTTTATGCGCGCTAAGTGGCGGGCCTGCAATCCAGAAACGCCAAGATTCTCTGCGCACGATCTGCTGATCCTCCCATCGCGCACGACTTCTTTCGAGGTCAACGCTGCACAATCGGCCGAAGGACAGGAGCAAGAGTTTTACGCGGTGATTCTGGAGATGGGAAAGCAAGCTCATTTGGGTTCCGCTGACAATGGCGGACTCGGGTCATTAGCGAATGACCGGTTTACAGCGACGGAACGCGACGCTGGACGTCGCAGTTGGGGGGAAAGCCGCCTTTTGCCCCGCGCCGGGTCGCGGTCATTCGAACCAGTATTCGGCCTCGGATCGTCGCTGGTTGAGGCCCTTGTGGATTTCGAAGACACCGTGGTTCCACTGAAAGCCATGGACTCCCTCGTATTTTCCGGTGCCGCCGGTCCATATCTCGGTGCCTTCTTCGGTACTACTCTGCTTCGAGCCATCCGGCGCAAGTGTCGTCTGACTCGTCCCGGAGAACTCACTAAAGATCTTGTCGCCGTTCTGCGATGGCGGGCGACAGCCAAGTCCGTGAACCGCGCGCCTAGGAGCGTGGTCACGAACACCTCGCGCGCGCCGACCGCCGCCGGCGCCCGGCCGTCCGTGGCCGACCCTTTCCGCCACAACCTGAACGCCAGGACGAACAGATAGGCCCCAATGAGGAGCCGGAGGATGCGCGCCGCCGCGGGGACGCCGCGAGCGCGGGCCCGAGCGCCAGGCCGAGCAGCGTTACGGCGATGAGATAGCCCGCGGCCCCGGCCGGGATGAGGACGAGCGACCGCCTGACACCGTGCAGCGCGCCCGACATCGCAAAGAGCGCGTTGGTCGGGCCGGGCGCGGCGAGAGTGGCAAGCGCGGTCGCCAGGAAAAGGAGCGGACTGTCATGGGGCGCTTCTACAGGCCGCCGCGCCGCTTGAGAATTCCGCCGCATCGGTAGAGCGCGCCTGTGGCGAAGCGACGGAGAAAACATGTGACGCTTGATGCGCCGGCTAGCGTCATCTCGAAGGAGAGCCCCGTCATCCGCTGGCTGACGACGGATGGTCGCCGCATAACGGACCCAAAGAGCTTTCTCGAAAACTTCGCTTTGTGCCTGATCGAGGCCGGCGTCGATATTTCGCGAATCACTACCGGCGTCCCGGTCCTGCACCCGCAGCTCTACTCCTGCAGCGGCCTCCGGGAGCGGGGAAGCGTGTCACGGAGCGGCTTTACCGGGCGGACGCGAGCAAGGACGCCGTTCTGGCGAACAGCCCGATCAAGAGCGCCTACGATGGCCGCCCCTTTCGCAGCCGACTGACGGCGCCCGCCGCGGAGCGGGAATTTCCCATTCTCACAGAGCTGCGTCGCACCGGCATGACCGATTATGTCGTTCTCCCCATGCCGTTCAGCGACGGAACCAACATGCTTGCCACGGCTCGGGACGACGGATTCTCCGACGACGAGCTTACCTTGTTCACGGCGACGGCGATCGAGAGGATCCGGTTGCCATGACCCGTTCGCTCCTTCACCAAGCGCTGACGCTCGCGTAGCCCAAGGCGCGCGTCGTCCTGCTCGACGGTCGGCACTCGAACTTCGCTCAGCACCTAAGCTTGCCGGATTGATCACCACGACGCGGATACCGAGCGCGACAAGATGGCGGTAGAGCCAGAAGCCCTCGTATCCCGCTTCGTAGCAGATCATCGCGGCCGGCGAATTAGACCCGCTGGCGATCAGCTTCACCCGCGCTCGATCGATCAACGCCAGCAAGGCTTCCACGTCGCCGCAGGCCATCGTATGCAGCCCGATTTTGTCAGCCAGCGGTGTGTGGATGCCAACCACCCACTTTGATCGGCTCATCTCAACTGAGACGAACATGTCGCTGCCGGTCGGCTGATCGTGAGTCGATATCGTTCCTTCATTGTCCTGGAGCATCGGCCGTTCTCCTGTCACGGTGCCAAAGCCGAACCGTACCAGGCGGCGCGACTCGCCCCATAGGATCTCTACGCACAGCGGACGCTAGCGTCTTCCTCCGGCTCTATATAACGTTTGGACAGCGCGGCTGAGAGGCTGCGGTATGCTCAAAACTCATCTGATGACGGCGGCGTTGGCTTTGGCGGTTTTCGCCCTGGCGCTGTTGCCCGCGCGCCCGGGGGCTTGCAGCGCAGGCGTTTGACGCCGCGTGGAACGTCGAAGTGGATTGTCCGGACGTCGGCGACGTCAGGGGTTATAAGTGGCGGTTTCCGACTCAGGTGACGTCCGGCGTCGTGACGGGCAACTACCACTCCCCCACCAACGAAGCGATGGGGGAACTCAGTGGCCGCATACGACCCGACGGCGAAGCTCTGCTGACGCTGGTCGGAAGGACGGGACCGGTTCCGACGTCAATCGGCCATGTCCTGCCGGGCACGCCGTTCCGCTACACTCCGAACGTCCGGTTCGATGCGCGCAGCGGCTTCGGCAAACGCAACGAGCGTCGTGCCTGCACGCTGACCTTCACAAAATCCTGAGCTCGTTTCGAGGACGCTCCAAAGGACTCGGTCGCCGGCGTTCTACCGACAATCCAATCCGAGCCGCCCATGCCGATGGCCGAGGGGTATGCCGTCGCGCTTCGACCATTCGCCGACGTACTCGCGATTGCAGCCGCCGAGCTGATACCGTTGACCGTCGACGTGGTAGACGACGTCGCATTTTTCCGACCCTTTTGCCTCGACAGCGGCAGCCGGGACCTCGCGAATTTCAGGCGGAGTAAACATTGCGCCACCCTCAAAGGCCCGGCAGGTGAGGGCCGCGGCCATTGTCGGCAGCCCAAGAACCGATACGACGGCGATTGAGCCGATGGTCACCAAAGTCTGTCCGCCAACCCGCATGACTTCACTTTTCAATTCGGCGACTCCCGCCTCTTGAACCGCGAGTGTGCGCCGGCCAAAACCCTGCTGTCGTCGCTACTGTCGGGCAAATCCACATTGCTTAGCGACGACCTTGCTTTCCCAGCAGCCGCTGGCCATTCATTCCTGATGGAATTGGCGGCACTTCGCGTGGCAGCCGGGGGTATCACCCATGCTCTTGACGCAGCTATTGCAGACCTGCAACCGCTCCGAACAGGTCATCGCTTGGGCCGTTCCACTGAGCGCGACTAGCAGCGCTGCAGTCGCTCCCACCGCCATGCTCCCGCATAGGAAGCTTCGCATCACGATCTTCCGTTCCAAGCTTGGCGATGGCTAGCTTAGAGTCCGGACCTACGATCCGCAATGGCGCGCCGCTGGAAAGCTCTCCGCGGGTCGATCTGAGCGATGTCGCTTGCGCATGGCTGCTGTTTGCGCTCAGCGGACGGCCGGACTCGGCGTGAAGCGATCATTTCGACTGTCGAGGTCGCAATTCGGAGATAACGGTCGTTCGCGAATTCGCTTGTCGCGTGCTAGCGTGCGGCCGGTACCCGGGCCACGGCGCTAGGCTGCTGCCTGAGTGGGAGGGCGTCGTGATGCTTCCGAAAGCGGAATCAAGGAGATGCCGCTCCGAACACCCTTGACAGCAATCGCCCCATACAAGTCCTAGGGTCGACTCCGGCCATTTCCTCGCGGGTGCCGAGCGGCAGATTTTCACCACTAGCGGTCCGAAGCTCATCAACTCAGCCAGACTTAACCTTCCGTCCATCGGGGCCCCTCCTCGGGGTCAGCGCTACTCTAAAACTCAACGCTTTTCCGGCTTGCCGCGTGCTACAGATCGCTGCTACAATAACTCATTGAAATTGCGAGTTTTGCTTTGTAATTGCTCAGGAAATTGGCTCGAAGAATGTAGTGTAGAATCCAGGTCCCCCAGCCAAATCTCGCTTTCGACGATTTGGCGTCCTCTCCCCCTCGATCCGGGCGGCCGCGGTTGCGGTTTCCGCAAGCATGTCAAATGGTTCGCGCAAGGTCGCGACCACTTCTCCATTCTCCCAAGTGCAGTTCGCTGGGAATCCCCCGATGAGTTAGCCAGCAAAGCCTCTGTATAAGCGTCGCAGCCGATCATGGCCCGTAGAAATGTCGGTCAATCGAGCGATTTGCGAAACCTGAGCACGCTAAGGCTAAGCAAAACAACGCCGAGCGCCGCAAGCGCCAGCATTTGTGGCCACAGCACAGTCAATCCCACGCCCTTGAGGAAAGTCCCTCGAATAACGATCAGATAATAGCTCATCGGGTTGATGGTCGAGAGCCACTGCATGACCGGCGGCATGCTCGAAATGGGGAAGCTGAATCCCGACAGAGTGAACAAGGGATTAACGACAAAAAAGTTGGTCGCAAACGCCTGCTGCTGAGTCGAGCAGATCGTTGAAATGAGAAGGCCGATCCCGAGCACGCTCAACAGATAGAGCGAGGTGCCAAGCAGGAGTACGAAAGGGTTGCCGACGAATGGGATCTGAAACCACAGCGTTCCGACGCCCGCGATCAAGGCCGTCATGGCGAGGCCGACGCAGAAGAACGGGATCGTCTTGCCGAGGATGAATTCGAGCGGGCGTATCGGCGTGACCATAATCTGCTCGAGCGTGCCGACTTCCCGCTCACGCACGATGGCGAACGAAGTCAGGTTGACGATCACCATCAGAGTGAGCGTGGCGATCACCCCGGGCACGAAGAACCAGCGGCTGTTGTAGTCTGCATTGAACCAGGGGCGAGGCTCGATCATGACTTGCGGCGGAGGCTGCTCTCCCGCATGCAGGCGGCGGGCGAGGTCCTGCGCCATGTCCTGCGCGTAAGTGGCGACGATCTCGTTCACGTAGCCAAGCGCGATCAGCGCCGTATTGGAGTTCGTGCCGTCGACGATGATCTGGGCGGGAGCGGATTGGCCTTTGCGGAGGTCTTCGGCGAAGCCGGCCTGAATGACGATCGCGATCGAGGCTTCCGACCGGTCGACCGCGGCCCGGATATCATCGGGCGTCCCGGCGATCCTGACGACATTGAAGCGCCCGCTGAACAAGAAGCGGGAGATCAGTTCGCGGCTCTCCTGAGTGTGGTCGAAGTCGAGCACGGCGGTCGAGACATGAAACACCTCGAAGGTCGCAGCATAGCCGAATAGGATCATCTGCAAGAGCACCGGGACCGTCAGACGGAATCGCGCCCATTTGTCCCGCCGCAACTGCTGAAACTCCTTCAGCACCAGGCTTGCGATGCGGCCAAACATCGCTTCACCCCAGTCCCTTGCGGAAAGCACGCGTCGCCAGAACTCCAACGACAAGGGCGAAAACGACCAGCGCGTCAATCGGCGCCAGGAGGTCGCCGAGCTCGCTGCCTTTAAGAAAAATCGCCTTGAGAATCGTCATGTAGTAGCGCGAGTGGACGAGATAGGTGACCGCTTGCACAGCCGGCGGCATCTGGTCGATCGGGAACGCAAAGCCGGAAAGGAGCGTCGTCGGCAGCATCGTCACGAGCAACGCGATCTGACTCGCGCCGACCTGACTGCGGATGCTGGCGGAAATGAAATAGCCGACGCCGAGGACGACAATGAGAAAAAGCGAAGTCGTCACGAACAGAGTGAACACCGAGCCGCGGAACGGCGCCTCGAACCAGAAGACCGCGATCGCCAGGCAGAAGGCTGCGTCGAGCATGCCGATGAAGAAATAGGGCAGGATCTTGCCGATCATGAGCTCGACGGAGGTCACCGGCGTCGACACCAGCACCTCCATCGTTCCGCGCTCCCATTCGCGCGAGATGGTCAGCGAGGTCAGCTGCGCGCCGACGAGCGCGAGCACGATTGCGACAACGCCCGGAATAATGAAGTCGCGGCTCTCCAGATCCTCGTTGAACCAAACCCGATATTGGGCGACCGCAGGCGTATTCGGAGGCTGCTGTCCGAGGCTTTGCAGTCGGTCCGCCTGAGTGTTTGCAGAGAAAGTCTCGACGACTGACTCGGCGTAGCCGCGCGCGATATTAGCCGTATTGTCATCCGTCGCGTCCAGAATCGCCTGGACTTCGCGCGGAATTCCTGGTCGCCAGATATTGCGAGAAGTCAGGGGGAATGACGATCGCCATCTTGCAGCGGCCGCCGTCGATCGCGCGCTTGAGCGAGTCATAGTCGCGCTCAGTCTCGACGATGTTGAAATAAACCGACGCCTGAAAGGCCTTCATGAGCGATTCGCTCTGTTGGCTTCCCTCGCGGTCGAGCACGCAGATCGGCACATGCTCGATATCCAGATTGACGCCATAGCCGAGCAACGCCATTTGCATGAGCGGCATCAGGAGAACGACCATCAGACTGCGCGGATCGCGCCAGATCTGAATGATCTCCTTCTTGGCGATCGCCTTGACGCGGCGCGGATTCATGAGCCTGGCGCCCGCGCCCTGTCCCCGCCGACGAGCTGCACGAACACGTCCTCGAGCGTCGGCTTGATCGGCTCGATGCGCGACCAGCCAAGCTTGTGCTGTTTGAGAAGCGTCTCGATCGCCGGCCGGTCGCGCGCCGCGTCGTCGACCACGATGTGGAGCGACGAACCGAACGGCGCGACGTCGCGCACCCCCGGCGCGCCTTCCAGCGCCTCGAGCATTCCGCCGGGATCGTCGCCTTCAACCAGCAGGATCTCGCCGTGAATGGCGCTGCGCTTGAGTTCGCTCGGACTGCCGAGGGCCGCGAGCTTACCCGCATTGATGAGCGCGATGCGATTGCAGTACTCGGCTTCGTCCATGTAGTGGGTGGTGATGACGACGCAGACCCCATCGCCGGCGAGCGAATAGATGAGGTCCCAGAACCGCCGGCGTGAGGCGGGGTCGACACCCGAGGTCGGCTCATCGAGAAACAGGATCGCGGGCTCGTGCATGACCGCGCAGCCCAGGGCGAGACGCTGTTTCCAGCCGCCGGAGAGGTCGGAGACCAGTGCGTCTTCCCGACCGTTGAGGCCGGCCATGTCGACCGCGAATGCGAGGCGCTTTGCGAGGCGTTCGCCCCTGACCCCATAGACGCCGCCAAAGAAACGAAGGTTCTCGGCCACCGAAAGATCGCTGTAGAGCGAAAACTTTTGCGACATGTAGCCGATGTTCTCCCGCACTTTCTCCGGATAGCGAGCCACGTCGATCCCCGCGACCTCGGCGCGCCCACCGCTTGGTCGCAGAAGCCCGCACAGAATGCGAATGGTGGTGGACTTTCCCGCTCCGTTCGGGCCAAGAAAACCCAAGATCTCGCCGCGCCGTGCTTCGAAGCTCACCTCGTTGACGGCGATGAAGTCGCCGAAACGCTTGGTCAGTCGATCAGCGACGATCCGGATTTCGCTCACTGGCGCGTCGCTGATGGCTCCTCCTCCCCGGTCAGGAGCGACACGAACAAGTCCTCGATGGATGGCGAGATCCGCTCGATTCCGTCGAAAGACGCCTCTCCTTGCCGCATCGCGGCTTCGAGCTCCCCGGTTCGACGCGCCGCGTCGTCGACAACCACATGCACGCTGTCGCCCATCAGAATTGCACCTTTGACCCCCTTTAGCCCGAGAGTGGCCTCGCGCACCGAGCGCGGGCGGCGCGAGAAAATCGCGACGATCTCGCCCGGCATCAGCGCCTTGAGCGCCAAGGGCGTATCGCAATAGAGCATCCGGCCGTCACGCAGGAGCCCGAGACGCGTGCAGCGCTCGGCCTCGTCCAGATACGAAGTGGCGACGATGATGGTGACTCCCTCCCTTCGCAGCCCATAGAGGATTCGCCAAAAGTCGCGTCGCGACAGAGGATCGACGCCGGCGGTTGGTTCGTCGAGCAGGAGCACCCTCGGCGTGTGGATAAGCGCACAGGTAAGGCCAAGCTTCTGCTTCATGCCGCCCGACAGTTGACCAGCGCGCCGCTTGCGGAATGGCGTCATTCCGGAAGCGGCAAGAAGGCGCGCCGCGCGCTCCTCGCGGTCGCGCCGGGCAATGCCGAAAAGCTCTGCGAAGAACTCGATGTTCTCGTCGACGGTAAGGTCTTCGTAGAGTCCAAAACGCTGGGGCATGTAGCTGACCCGCGACCGCACCCGCTCGGGGTCAGCTACCGCGTCTACGCCCTCGATGACGATCGATCCTTCGTCCGGCGCCATCACCGCGGCCAAAAGCCGCATGATCGTTGTCTTGCCAGCTCCGTCGGGCCCGACAAACCCGAACACTTCACCCGGAGCACAATCGAAGCTGACCCCGCTGACGACCGGAGCGCCGCCGAACCGCTTGACAAGGTCGCGCACTTCGATGGCTGGCGTTTGCGCTTCGGTCATGACTCGCCGGGCGCTCGGATGGGGATTTTTGCGTCGGCTGGTAGGCCCGGAACGAGCTCGTGACTCGGATTGTCGATGTCGATGCGGATGCGATAGACAAGCGTAACTCGCTCCGCATGGGTCTCGACGCTTTTCGGCGTGAACTCCGCCGCCTCCGATATGAAGGAGATCCGGCCTGGATATTGCTTGCCGGGATAGGAATCGGTCGTGATGGCGGCAGCCTCGCCGAAACGAATCTTGCCGATGTCGGTCTCGTTGACGTAGGCGCGCAGCCACACGTGGTCGATGTCAGCCAGCGTGACGATAGCCGCGCCCGGCGAGACGACTTCGCCAAGCTCCGCTTGACGAACCAGGATGACGCCGTCGAAGGGCGCCGTCAGCGTCGTATAGCCGAGGGTGATCTCGGTCATCTTGAGCGCGGCGCGCGCGCTCTCGATATTGGCGATGGCGAGCGCGACGCTCCGGTCGGCGGACGCTTCCAGCGCCTCGTCCCGGTCGAGCGCCGCTTGGGATTGCTTCAGCACCGTCAGAGCCACATCGCGCGCTTCGACCGTGCCCGCGCCTTTGTTCAGAAGAGTCTGCGCGCGGTCGTATTCGAGCTGTCTGAGCGCAACGTCGGCTTCGTCGCTGGTCACGGTCTTGCGGGCGGCCTCGACATTCTGCTCCGCAACGTCGAGTTGCTTCATCTGGCTGTTGAGGTTCGCGCGGGCGATCACGACTTGTTGATCGTAATCGGACCGGTCGACGCGGGCGAGCACGGTTCCCGCCTTCACCTGCGCGCCCTCATCGAAGGGAAGCTCGACGATGCGCGACTGCACGCTCTTGAAACTGACAACGCTCTCGTGCGCTTCGATATTGCCGGAAAGTTCGATGAAGTCCGAGGGCGACTTACCTTCGATCCATGGAAGGAAAGCGCTCTGAAAATGATAAGCAGCCGCGGCTGAGCCTGCCAAAACGATCGTCAAAGCGCCGATGACCAAGAGCCGCGTCGCGGACATGAAATATTTCCCAGAGCCTTGGCGGCCGCGCTTATTCTTACCCGACGAAAAACCACCGCACATCCCGAATAAGTAACGAAGAATAATTGCGTTGCGCTTGACCTGGGTCAACCGAGGCGTCGCACCCTGGTGCAACCATGAGCCGCGCAGTTGTGCGCATGGCGCGTGGGCATGAATAGGACGTCTTTTGCATTGCCAAGCACGGCCAAGCCGCTCATGCTGAACGCCAATGAACGCCAGGAGGATCGTATTTGCATGTGGCGTGCTGTACTTGGCGTTTTACTGTTGGTCAGCCCAGCAACGGCCTATCCAGAGCCGATTGAAGTTAAAGCTAACGTCTGTGGTGCCTGTCACGGAATCAAGGGCCTGCCCGTCGAGAAGACAGTCCCGATCATTTGGGGCCAGAATGCTGGCTATCTCTATTTGCAGTTGCGGGACTTTCAGAAAGGGGCGCGCAAGAACGCGGCGATGTCCGTCGTCGCACACGACGTCGTCAGAGAGGACGCACTGGAGTTCGCAGAGTATTTCGCAGCGAAACCATGGCCCAAAAACGACGCACCTTTGGCTTCGGCGGCTGATGTCGCTACGTCGGCGGCGCTAGACAGGTCGGTCCCCTGCAAGACATGCCACTTCGACCACTTCCAGGGCAACTCCTCCGTGCCCAGACTGGCGGGCCAGCAGCACGACTATCTGGTTAGGACGTTGATGGATTTTCGTAACCATACGCGTGCGAACAACCCCCCGATGTCGGGCCTCATGAACTCCGTGACCCCTGAGCAAATCGAGGCGATAGCAAGCTACCTGGCAGGGCTTTAAGCGGACCGGGAACCCGAAGCCGGTCACGGCCTCGCAGGCGCTACCTCTGCATGCGCCAAGCTTCCTTTCGCAGCGGCCGATCGAAGGAGCTAAGAAACCGCCTCTGGTCACGTTTCCAAAAGCGGCAGGCTTATATCCCTGATGCATGCAGCCGGACTACCCCAATGCGATCAGCGATGCGCCCGCACCGAGTAGCCCCCACCCAACCGCTGGGTGCAGCAGCGCGCGCGACAAACGACTTGCCGGCTGAAAATCGAGACCGTGAGCAAACGCAACTGAAACGCCGAGCATGAGGAGTGGCAGCCCAGAGTGAATGCGAATCGTCGAGGCGCTTCTTAAAATATACGGATCTAGCGTAAGAACGAGGCTAACCATGGCAGCAATTGCGAGGGAGGCGGCTCGTCCGATGCTAGTCACGTGCGCGTTTCCCATGAGTTGGATGAACTTCACTTTTCTCTTCGTCGAGTTCAAGCCACATCGCGTTGAGTATTGAAAAGGCGCCGGCAAAACCCACGCCGAGAATCCAGGCAAAGTACCACATGTCCTTCTCCCATTCAGTACGAGTGTTCGTCGAGTTTTCGGCGACATACGTCGAGGGTGACCCGTCCACGCAGCACGCGATAGACCCAGGCCGTATAGAGCAGCACGATCGGTAAGAAGATGAGCGTCGTCACCAACATGATCATCAATGTCAATCGGCTCGATGATGCGTCCCATACGGTCAGGCTCGCATTCGGATCCAGCGACGACGGCAATAGGAAAGGAAAGACGCTAAGCCCCGCCGTTGCGATCACGCCGCCCACGGTCAGCGCGCTGGCGACGATCGCAACTCCATTGCGACGCCCGACCCAGGAGCAGGATGGTGAGAGCCGCACCCACGAAGGCAACACCTGGCGCAAGGAAAATCAAAGGCGCCTTTCCGTAGTTCGCCAACCACGCGCCAGCCGCCGTCGTCACCTGCTTCATCAGCGGATTTGAGGGACCGTCACGCAGCACATCTCCGGATATCGAATAGCCATCGATTAGAAACGCCACCCACAAACCGCCGAGCGCGAACAGTGCGATCAGAACGAGCGCCGCTCGGCTGGCGAAATTGGCGGCACGAGTGGCGACCGACTGATCCGCCTTGAGCGCCAAATATGCGCCCCCATGCATCGTCAGCATCGCCACACTGACTAGGCCACAGAGCAGCGCGAAAGGATTGAGCAAGCCGAACAGCGTGCCTTCGTAGGTCATGCGAAGCGTGTCATCGAAACGGAAGGGAACGCCCTGCAAGACGTTACCGAACGCGACCCCGAAGATGAGCGCCGGCACCAAGCCGCCAAAGAACAATGCGTAGTCCCAGATGCGCCGCCAGGTCGGATTGGGCAGCTTCGATCGAAACTTAAACCCAACCGGGCGAATGATAAGCGCGCAAAGCACGAGGAACATAGCAAGATAGAAACCGGAGAAGGCCACGGCGTAGAGCAGCGGCCAGGCGGCGAAAATCGCTCCGCCCCCGAGTATCAGCCACACCTGGTTGCCCTCCCAGACTGGGCCGATCGAGTTAATCACAACGCGCCGTTCGCCGTCGGTCTTTGCAACGAATGGCAGAAGAATCGCTGCGCCGAGGTCGAAATCCATCCATGATGGCGAAGCCAATGAGAAGGATGCCGAGAAGCGCCCACCAGATTAGGCGCAAGGAGTCGACGCTGAGCATGACGGATACCCTTTACAGTCTCATTCGGCTGCAACGGGGACGGGCATCGCGCTTTCGCCCATTGGCAGAGCTTGGCGCGACGATCTGCGGTCCAATGCGTATCGCCTTCGCCATAAGATAAATCTCGACGACAAGCAGGGTCAGAATAGAAGACGATGAAACCGACAAGCGTTGTCAGAACGTTGCTTGCCGATAGGCTCGACACAGCGAGAAACGTCGGCAGCACGCCTTCGATAACCCAAGGTTGGCGACCCACCTCGGCGACGTACCAGCCCAGTTCCGCTGCGATCCAGGGCAACGGCAGCATCCAGAGCGCCACATGCAAGAAGGCGCGCGAGGATTGCAGTCGGCGGGTAGAAGCGAGGTAGAACGCGACGGCAAAGATACCGATGAAGAAAAAGCCAAGGCCGACCATGAAGCGGAAGCTCCAAAACACGGGAGAAACCGCTGGAACGGTGTTCCAAGCCGCTTGCGATATTTCGGCGTCGCTTGCGTTGAGGATGTCCGGCCTGATCTTCTTTAGCAAAAGTGCATAGCCTAAGTCGTCGGCGCGGGCGTCGAGGCCCGCTCTCGCGCTGTTGTCACTATGATCGATATGCAGTCTTTCGAGCGCCTTATAAGCGATCAGGCCGGAGCGGATGCGTTGCTCCGTCTGCGCAACAAGCTCGTTGATGCCAGCCACCTTGCCGCTAATTGACCGCGTCGCGATCAAGCCGAGCATCCAAGGAACGCGCACCTCGTAGTCCGTCCGATGGGTCTCCTGGTTGGGCAAGCCGAAGATGTCGAACGATGCCGGGGCAGGCTCGGTGTCCCACATCGCTTCGATAGCGGCGATCTTCATCTTTTGATTTTCGCCGGCGGTGTAACCGCTTTCGTCGCCAAGAACGACGACCGATAACGCGGCCGCCAAACCAAAACTTGCAGCGACTGTTGCCGACCGCTTGGCGACCTCCACGTGGCGTTCTCTCAACAAATAATAGGCGCTGATAGCCAGAACGAAGACCGATCCGGTGACGTAGCCCGCGCTCACTGTATGGACGAATTTTGCTTGCGCCACGGGATTGAAGATCACCGCCATGAAGTCAGTAAGCTCCATGCGCATTGTGTCGGGGTTGAACCGGGCGCCGACTGGATGCTGCATCCAGGCGTTGGCGATCAGAATCCATAGCGCCGACAGATTGGACCCAGCGCCACGAGCCAAGTGACGGCAAGATGTGCAACTCTGGACAGCTTGTCCCAACCGAAGAAGAAGAGACCAATGAAGGTCGCCTCTAGGAAGAAGGCCATTAGCCCTTCAATCGCAAGTGGCGCGCCGAAGATGTCGCCGACGTAATGGCTGTAATACGCCCAGTTCATACCGAACTGGAACTCCATAGTGATGCCGGTCGCTACTCCCATCGCGAAGTTGATTCCGAAAAGGAGACCCCAGAATTTCGTCATCTGCCGCCAGATATCGCGGCCCGTCATCACGTAAACGCTCTCCATCACCCCCAGAAGCACGGACAGTCCGAGCGTCAGAGGCACGAAGAGAAAGTGATGCATAGTGGTGAGACCGAACTGCAGCCGCTAGAGCTGAACGACATCGAGAGTGGTGGTCACGGCGGTAGGATCCCTGGTTGGCGAGAGGCGCCCGCTTGAGACAGCAATCGCGTTTCAACGTTTCCGCCGTCGATCTTCACACGCTGCCCTGTCGCGGACGCGAATATCACCGCTGCGATCACAACGGTCAGTTTTATAGTGAGCACTATGAAAACGTCCCCAGTGAGAGGATGCGTCGGCATTCCTGTCGTATCGGGCGCGGAGAAGCGGGGAGCTTTGATCTAGATCATGTTCGGACGCATTTATTCGAGTTTGGGGCAAGTCGGCGAGATCCAGCGAGATTTGCGAGGACCATCCGCAGCGTCATACGCGGTTCGGCCAGACCGCGCGGCGAACCTGCGCGGCGGGAGGCGCGGTTTCGTCCTCATCGTACCCGGCAATTTCCCGCAGAGTCGATAGTTGGCAAAGGGTGACGGTACGGCGAGCTCCAGCGGCAATCAAACCACGGCGGGTTAGGTTTGTCATCGTTCGCGAGACGGTTTCGATTGTCAGACCGAGATAATCGGCCATATCCTGCCAACTCATCGGGAGCTCGATCTCAGCAGTCCTGGCTCTCTTACAATGAACCGCGAGGAGGAAGCTAACGATCCGCTCTTCAGCGTTCTTGCGGCCAAGCAGCAACATCTGGTCCTGCGCGGCCGACATTTCGTCGCACAAAATTGCGAAAAGTTGCGGTCGCAAAGCCGGTGATTCGTTGATCAGCGCAAAGAAGCGGCCGCGAGCGAAACGCCGAACCTTAATTGCGGTCACCGCCTCCGCTGTAAAAAGATAACGGCTTTGGAAGGACACTCCCAGGATGCCGCCGGGATAAATAAAACCCATGATAGCGCGGCGGCCGTCGGACATGATCCGGCAAACGCGCAGCACACCTTCCAAAACGGCGAAGATTTGCCCGGCCTCGTCACCCTCCCAGAAGAGCGCTGCGCCAGCGGGAAAGCTCTCCGTCTGCTGGCTTCGAAAGAGATCCCGGAGCGTGGGCGACTGTTCGGTTGCCAGACCGAGGGGAATCACTGGGCTAAAAGATGTTGAGACTGCTGTTTGGCTGTACATGGTTTCGCCCCTCTCGTTGGCTCTCGGGAGCATTTGAACCGGCTTATGTTATCGGGGTATCATCAGCTTGTGAGATCTAGCGTCGATTTGTAACGTTACGTAACAGGCCCCTTTAGGCTTGAAATCAATGGCAAATCCTAAAGAAGGCGCCGCGCATATCCTCGTGGTCGATGACGACCAACGCATTCGTCAGATGTTGACTACGCTATTTCGAGCAGGAGGGATATCGGATCAGCGTCGCGGCCGACGGCCCGACGATGCGAGCGCAGCTGAGCGACTCAGTCGACGTGATTTTGCTCGACGTGGTCATGCCTGGCGAGGATGGTTTGACACTCGCCCGAGATATCAGAGCAAATTCAGATGTTGGAATTATCATGTTGACGGGTCGCGATGATGTGCTCGATCGCGTCGTAGGGCTAGAAGTCGGAGCAGACGACTATATCGCGAAGCCCTTTCATCTCCGGGAAGTGTTGGCGCGGGTCAAAAGCGTTCTCAGGCGGCGTGAACCGCGAGCGCCGTCATCTATCACGGCTAACGAAGTGGTTCGGTTCGAGGGATGGCGTCTGGACCTTGCATCTCGTGAGCTCGTCTCGCCGACAGGCGAAGCCGTTGAGCTGACCACCGGCGAATTCGACCTCCTAGCCGCCCTCGCCAAGCATCCAGGTCGTGTGCTCGGTCGCGGAGCGTTGATGAACTTGACGCGCGGCCGAAGCTGGGAAGCCTTTGATCGCACCATCGATGCGCAGGTCGCCCGCCTCAGGAAAAAAATTGAACCGAACCCGAAAAAGCCGGTGCTGATAAAATCGGTACGCAACGTCGGCTACGTCTTTACCGGGAAAATCGGTCGATAGCTTCGTTCACGTCGACCATGCGCGCCCGCAGCGCCTTTATCATCCCGACGCTGCTCGCCAAGCCCGGCAGGAATAGCCCATGATCGCTTCGCGCAATGTGATCAAGGCTTAGCCTATGCGCCAGGCTTCGCGATCCAGGGTCCAGAATCGAATGCCAGAGCAAACAGATTGATCGCATTTGTCTCTTAGGAAATTAAGAAGGACCGCGGTCATACCTTCACCATCGGCGGCGCTTGCTACGATGAATAAAGGAACGTCGATCAAGCGACCATAAGTCGCGTGATCTCTGACGGCATAGATGCAAACGCCTTTAACATAACCCTCGGCGTTTCGCGCCACGATGACCTCCTCGCGTTCACCGTCTATCGCGGGTGATGTCCGACGACGCTGGGCGGTCGGTTAATTTACGACCATTCATGCTGCGCCACGTGGGGGACGACAGCATGAACCAGAGGATAAGCCCTCGCAATCGTTTCAGGACCGATCGGTTCGACTAAGTAGCTTCGAGACATTTCAGCGTCTATTGAAGTCCAAACTGGGTCTCGATTGCTGGCGTGCTCGCCGGACAGTTTCATCCGCTCCTTTATCTTATCGCTCTACGGAGGACGACCTCAGGCTCGGTAGGACGTCGGACCCGCGCCGAACTTTCAACGTCACGACTTGCCTTCCCATCAGCATCTCAGATCTGAGCAGAGCCGACGTCACCAAAGTGATTGGAACGGCCAAATAAAGCACGACGATTAAACCCGAGGCGAGCATCGACCTCTCCCGCGTGAACTACAGGAGAGAATATCGCCCAGGCGCACGGGCGCCTTGCGATATATCAATTTAGCCGACGATCTGGTCGACGAACGTCGCTATCTACGAACCATTTGCGCAGGGTCAATTTCGACGCTCTTCCTCTCAGCTAAAAGCAATCTGTCGACATGAGTAATTGAGATGCTTCAAATCGTCACGCTCCATCTGGCGCGTAGCTCGGAGTTCCCTACGGGGAGCGAGCGCGGGTATGATATCATTGCGCCAATCGACGCCGCCGGTCACTTAGACTCTAATCAATGGACTAAGCTTAAGGAACAGTGTCGCGTTAGGCGCTTCTGGCCACAGGAAGGCGAGCGGCGCGGCATGCTTCTCCATCGTGCGGGGGGCGCAAGCGGTGCGACGCATGCGACCTCTCGTGACAAATACCGGACCGGCCACGGCCGCGGCGGCCGATACTCCGCAACCAGTGGCTTGACCGCCCCCCGATCGTTGATCGGTTGACTTCTCTTCAGCCAGTGACGGGCGCGTAGCTCGCCGGATCAAGATGCGCCGGGCGGCCCTCGAGGAATAAGGCGCCGATCTCCGCGGGCGTCTCGGCGATCACTCTGCCACGCCGAACAACGGCGAGGCGTCGGGCGCGAAGCCGGATCGCCTCGACCGGATCGGCAGCCTGAAGGACCACGAGATCGGCATTGCAGCCCACCGCGAGGCCGTAGCCATCAAGGTTCATCACCCGCGCGGCGTTTGTCGTGACCGCCTCGAAGCAGAAGCGCATGGCCTCGCGGCTGGTGAGTTGCCCGACATGAAGCCCCATATGCGCGACGTCGAGCATGTCCGCGCCGCCGAGCGAATACCACGGGTCCATCGCGCAGTCCTGACCGAACGCGACATTAATCCCATGCGTTCGCATCTCCGGCACGCGCGTCTGACCGCGCCGCTTCGGATAGATGTCATGACGGCCCTGCAGAACTATATTGATCAGCGGATTGGCGACCGCGTGGACACCGGCTTCGGCAATCAACGGCAAGAGCTTCGAAACATAGTAGTTGTCCATGGAATGCATGGACGTGAGGTGGGACCCGGTGACGCGGCCGGCGAGGCCGAGGCGCCGCGTCTCTGCTGCGAGCGTCTCGATATGGCGAGACATCGGGTCATCGCTCTCGTCGCAGTGCATATCGACCATCAGGCCGCGCTTTTCGGCAATCGCGCACAGCGCCGCAACGCTGGCGGCGCCGTCCGCCATGGTGCGTTCGAAGTGTGGAATGCCGCCGACGACATCGACTCCCTTGTCGAGGGCGCGTTCGAGGTTCTTCGCGGCGTTTGGCGATCGGTAATAACCATCCTGCGGAAAGGCGACGAGCTGCAGGTCGATGTAAGGAGCAACTCGACGCTTCACATCGAGCAGCGCGTCGGCGGCGAGCAAGCGATCGTCGCAGACATCGACATGGCTGCGGATAGCGAGAAGTCCGCGCGACGCCGCGAGATCGCAATAGCGCAGAGCTCGCTCTATCACGGCGTCTGCCGTGAGCTGAAGCTTCAGCTCGCCCCACAATGCGATGCCTTCAAGGAGCGTGCCCGACTGGTTCAGTCGCGGCATGCCAAGCGAAAGCGTCGTATCCATATGGAAGTGGCAATCGACGAAGGGCGGCGAGACGAGGCGCTCCTTCGCGTCGATAACTTGACCCGCCTCGCCGGCGATGTTGGGTTCGACGGCCACAATCTTGCCGCCTACGCAGGCAACATCAATCCCGGCGCGGTCGTCGGGTAGAGCAGCGTTGCGAATGAGGATGTCGAACACGCAACCTCCTTCCGGAGACTTTACGGCGGCCAGTGGGCCTTCGCGCCTGAGCTGTGAGAGATCGACTCCACGACGGGTCTTCCCGTCGAAAGTCCGGAGACGCCGGCAACGAACGCCCGCGTGACGAAGGCCTGGGCCGGAATCCGAAAACAACGCTGTCCCCGGGCGCGGCCTTCGTTGGACCGGCGGAGTTTATCATGCCGTAGTAATCGATGGCCTCGGGCGGGGGAATCTCGAGGGTGCGAAGCGCCGCCTCGTCCGTTCTTGGCTCCCCGGCGACGATCGCTTTCACCTGATAATTGCGAAAGACCGGGTCAATGTATAGACCGCCGCCGAAGCAGAAAGCTTCCCCGCCAGAGAGGTGCGAAAACCTCGGTCAGGTAGACCACCGCGGGCGCCTCGGGCAGGTCCTCGGTCACGTGCAACGGGGTCGTTCCTGTCAGCCCGTGTCCGGGCTCGACTTCGGTGGCGCCGGCTTCTGCGAGCGCTTCCAGGGTTACGCTCGAGGTCGCGCCTGGAGCATTGATTTCGAACCTCTTATGGCCGAAGCGCGCCAGCGTCTCCGACGCCTGTCGCAGAGTCCCGAGATTCGGCGTCGGCTTCACCGTGCGACTCGCGACGTCGAACAGCAACGCCGGGAAGGTCGTAATCCCCGCGAAGCGGCCGCCTGGAAGCTTATCCAGCGTCGAGGCCACTGCGACGACGTCGGAAGCTGAAAACCCGCCTTCGTGGCCGCGATAGAATCGATCGTTCTCTCCGCGAATGCGCGCGAGGAAGTGCTGCTCCCGTCCCAGTCTCGCCGAAGCCGCCGCTGCTTCAGCCGCTTTTTCGGCGTTGAAGACCGTCCACCAGGTCGCAGAGAGCCGAGCCGCGCTGTCCGCCTCCCATTTCGGAATCTGGACGAGGTGGCCGATATGCCCAAGCTCCATGCCTGCGCGTTTCGTGGCTAGCGCGCATTCCAGATCGACCGCAACGCTGCGCTCTATTCCTCCCCGCATCACCGCTCGGCAGAAGGAGTCGTTGCGTCCCATCTGTTTGGTCATCGCCATCATGGTGAGGCCAAGCGAGGCGGCCTTGGTCGAGATCGCGCGCGCGTTATCCTCACAGTCTCCAGGTCGACGACGTAAATGTTAGCCGGCAGCTGACCGCTTGATGCAGCGCAATCGCCGCCTCGATAAGTCGCGGTTTGCGGCGCCGGATCAGGTCGAGAAACATGGCAATATCCCTTTACCCTACCGCCTCTCTTTTTCGCCTAGCGGGCTCGCTCAGGACAATCGGCACCCGACAGAAACGCAGCGAGGGCGACGATGCCGTCGTAATAGTCTTCAAGGCTCACGTTCTCTTCCGTCGTGTGGCAGATCCTTATATCCCCCGGCGCAAAGTAAACTCCCGGAACGCCCAGCGCCGAGAGGATCAGCAGCTCCGACCAATAGGGAGCGGCTTCGATATTTCCTCGCTCAGGGCGAACGGCGCGAACGGCAGATATGAGGCGCCCCAAGCGCGCTTCGTCGAGGCGGCTCTCGAAAGGCTGGCCGCCGATCGAATGATCGCGAGGCCCGTGGTAGAAAAACTGCAATTCGATGCGGCTATCCATGGAAGCCGCCCTTGCCGCTGTCTCGAGACCGGCGCACACGTCATCCACGCGAACTCCCGGCGGAATCTTTGCGATCATGCTGATTGTGCATTCGCCGGGAACCGCGATGTAGCCGCCGCCCTGAATGCCGGTCGGCAGAACGAACCCGGATCCAACCAGCGCATGTTTCTCGCTGGCGTCGAGTTCGGCCGAATACCGCCAAAGGGCTTCGAGAACGGCGTGCGCGCCTCTAAGCGCATCGACGCCAAGTTCTGGCACGCCAAAATAGGCAGACTTGCCTATCACCCGGATGTCGCACAGGAAGAAACCCATGTGCGCGACATAGATGTCGAGCATTGTCAGCTCGACATAGATCGCCATGTCCGGCCGCGGCACAGCCTCGCTCGCAATGAGCGCGCTGAAGGCGCGGGCCCCCGCGCTGACGCCGCTGCCGCGCTCGCCGCTTTCTTCGTCTCCTACAAAGGCAAAGAGCAAAGTGGGATCGACTTCGATTCCCGCGCGATCGAGCGTGCGGACCGCCTCGAGAGTCATGCATATTCCCACTTTCAGATCGCTCGCGCCGCGGCCCCAGACCGCGCCGTCCGCCACAGCGCCCGAAAACGGGCTTTCCCGTTCGCTCCCCGCCCATCGCTTCTTCCAGCCACGTGTGTGCACGTGTCCGTGTGACCGATCAGCAAGAGCGCATCGGCGCCGGTCCTCCCCTGGCGAAGGCCCCATACGTTAGGTCGGCCTTCGGCAAACTCGGCGCATGAGGCCTCGATCCCGAGCGCTACAAGCTCTCCCTTGAGCCATCCGGCAAAGTTGGCCTCATCCCCTGTGACGCTCGGGATCGAAATGGCTCTTTGGAGCAGGCCGAGCGCGTGGCCGGCGTCGAAGGCTTTCCTGATCCTCGCGATGATGGTCGATGAACCGGACATATCCTCACTCGCGCTCGACCGCGCCCGTCAAGCGACGTGAGACTGAAGACCGCTACGGCTTCTCATATCGGGTTTCCGCAAGCACCCGCTCGAGCCGCGTCTGACGAGCGGAGACGCTCGGCCGGCCAGCACGCCGGGTCGACAGGAATGATCGACGAGCACAATGTCGTCCGTCGTGAGCCATCCGACGGTCGCGATGTCGATCATCGCGAGCACTGAAGCATCGCCGCGCGCCGTTGCTCGAGTATCGGGCCGAGGGCCGAGGCGTAAACCATGGCTTTCGCGAGCTGCGTCACGTCATCGAGATGCGCGCGCGGCAAACCCCGGTCGAAATGCCGGTTGAACCCCGGATAGCCGAGAAGCAGAACGTTGGGCGTCTTCATCATGACGCTCACATCGTCGCTGCGCGAGGAATAAGCATTGTTCGATTCCTGCACCCGCACGCCAAATTCGGCGATCACGTCGGCCATGCGCCGGGCTAATCCGTACAGATCGAGAGGCGTGACGGCGCCCCGGGCGAGGCTTGAGAATTCGGAGAGAACCGCGCCGCCGCCCAGCCTTGCAGAGTTCTCGACGCCTCCCCTCGTGTCGGCGTCCGGGTCGCCTCCGCCCTGCTGGACATCCGCGATAATCGCGAGCTTCGGTGGCGGAAGAAGGCCCGCGATGCGGGCGCTGCCCCGACACATCGTTTGGGTGCCTGCCCCCACCGGCCCTTCCTCCTCGTCAGGAAAAGCCAGCATGGCTTCGACGCCCGCTTCCGCAAGAACCGGCGCGGCGACCGCCAACGCCGCGACACCGTCAGCGTTGTCCATGAGGCCGGTAAAGAGGCCGCCCTGCCCCAGATCGTTAAAGGAAGACAAGGGCGCGATCCGATCGCCAGGCCGAAGCTGGACGTCCGGGGTCATGGACCGAAAGAAGGGCGACCCGGCGGACGACTCAATCCTGCCCTCGGCGACCACCCGATAGCGATTCGATTCGGGATCATTGTAAGCGTTCGCGGGACATTCGCCGTCATGCATGAGATGCACGCAATAGAGAACGAGCGGAACGCGTCCGCCCTGGTCCGGCTGCACAAGTCCGCCGCAACCGCCACGATGCCCTTGTCGGCCGCGGCTTTGATGACGCCGCTCAGCGCCTTCTCGTCGGACGGGTTGATAATGATCGCATTGACGCCGGCCGAAATCAGCGTGCGAAGGTCCGCGATTTGCTCAGAAGGCTCTGCTTCGCGATTAGCCAGGATGACTTTCGAAACCAAGCCGGATGCAAGCGCCTCGGCCTTGATCGAGCAGACGAACTCCTCGCGCCAGCTGTTGCCGATATGCGTGTTGGAGACCCCAATGACAAATTGTTGCTCAGCGCTCGCGCGTCCGGGCGCGGCCGCCACCGCCACAAGCAGGGCGAACGCGGCAATGCCGCTGAAGCGTTTCATTCTTTCCTCCCATTTGATGTTGCTCTGACGCAGGCACTGTGACCCGAATCCTATATGATTGCAATTTCCCTCAACTGACGCACTTTACCAAGCGCAGGTCTGAGCAGGCTCTCAAAACAAGAGGCAACGCCGGACAGCGTTGCGGGCAAGATCGCTTCCCGTGTGTGGTTAAGGCGGCGCCAATCAGGGCCGCATCATCGCGATCGCGATATCGCGATAGACGAGGGCGGCGCGGGCGAGATCGTCCTTCGGGACATATTCGTCGGGCTGGTGGGCGACGTCGAGTGAGCCGGGACCAAGCACGATCCCCACGGCGCCAACGTCGTGAAAATGAACGAGGTCGCATCCACCGGTCAGCCCGCCCGGCTGCGGAAACGTGACGCCATGCGCGCGGGAGATGGCGACCGCATTGCGCACGAGCGGATCGTCGAGCGCCGTCTCTGTCGGTCCGGCTTTTGTGCGAATCGCCGCGATCTCCGCCTCCACGCCGTGGTCGTGTTTCGCGCGTGTCAACATGGCGTGCAGCTCGTCTAACCCGGCTTCAAGCGTTTCGCCTGGCAACAAGCGCCGGTCGAGCACGAGCTCGCAATTCTCTGGGACCACGTTGTCGGCGATCCCTCCTGCGATACGCGTCACCGTAAGGCTGGCGCGGCCCACCAGGGGGTGTGTCCGTGTCCTGAGTTTGCGATCCCGTTCGTCGAAGATGGAGACGAGATGGCTCGCAGCGAGGATCGCATTCACGCCAAGCTCCGGGCGGCCAGAATGCGCGGCCTTGCCTTTGGCGCGGATCAAAGGCCGCAGACAGCCCTTATGGGCCGCGTAAACCGCATTGTTGGTGGGCTCGCCGATAACGATGAGGTCGGGCTTAGGCTGCTGCTTCGCCAGAGCCCTTGAACCGCCGCCGTCAATCTCCTCGTCGGCGACGAACATCAAAACCAGCGTCCCGCGCCATTGGTGGCGCCGCGATGCGAGGAGACGGCCGGCTTCGACCATGGCGACGACAGGGCCCTTGGCGTCACAGGCACCTCGCCCGAAGAGCTTGCCGCCGCGCTCTGTCAGACGAAATGGATCGCTGGTCCAACCGCCGCCGGCGGGCACCGTGTCCATATGCGAGTTGAAGGCGAAACAAGGGCCGTCACCATTGTCGATTAGACCGACGACATTTGCCCGGCCATCCGCGAGGGGGCGAACCTCTGTGGCGAAGCCGATGGCCTCGAGCTCGGACGCGAGCAGGGCCGCAGCCTCCGTTTCTCGGCCGGGCGGGTTCTGCGTGTCGATGGCGACGAGCCGCTCGAGCAGGCCAGCGAGGCGAGCGACATCGGGTTTCGCAATGCTCACTGCACTTTCCCTCTCGCGGCGACTTCGTAGAAGGTTACCACCCGCCCTTGCCGCGCCGCATAGATCCGGTCGAACAGGTTCGTCACCACGCAGGCGTGGTTGGGAATGACAGTGACTAACTCGCCGATCTTAGGCTCCGCTGAGCCCGGCGGGGCGCGCACATGTCCGTGCTCTTCGCTCAAGCCATAGATCTCCCAGTCGAGGTGCTCGAGGATGCGACCGTATCCGTTCAGCCCGAGCAGATCGGATGACAGGGTTTTCGATCCGGCGTCGATAACGCAACGATCCGGCGCCGCGTGCGAGACGACTCTCGCCCGGACCCTGAGCGCACAGTCGGTCCAATCTCCGAAACCATGGATCTCCACGAGGGAACGGTCGCTGTAGATGTAGGTCCCGGGCCGGTGCTCCGTTGCAATGGTCACCTCATGAGCGCCGTAAAGATCGGGCGTTCCGCCGTTGCTGACGGTCTCGACGGCAAGCCCGGAGCGCTTGCAGAGATCGACGGCCTCGGTCAGCCAGGCGTTGGTCTTGGCAGCGGAATTCTTGGGCGGATAGGTCATGAGCCCTTTGAATTTGAGCCCCGGAGCGCGATCGATCGCCTGCGCCAGCGTCACGGCGTCGGCCGGCGAGGTCACGCCGCAACGCTGCGCGCCCGTATCGCATTCAACGAGCACCGGCAGCTCAAGCCCCGCGCGGGACAGGGCGGACGACAGGCCTTCGACCGTTTCTTTCGAGTCCGCGACGACCTTGAGATCAGACCTGCGGGCGAGGGCCACAAGGCGATCGAGCTTGGTCTGGCCGATGAGGTTGTAAGTCAGCAAGATGTCGGCGATGCCCGCATCGATCATGACCTCGGCCTCGCCGAGCTTCTGACAATTGACGCCCCTTGCCCCGAGCTTGATCTGCAAGTGTGCGAATTCAGGGATCTTATGGGTCTTGACATGCGGGCGAAGGCTCAACCCGTGACGGTCGAGATAGGCCTGACAGCGCCGGAGATTGTTCTCCATGGCGTCGAGATCGACCACCGCGCATGGCGTATCCAAGTCCTGGACAAGCACCTTGGTTTCTCCTTCGATCGCGAGCGCGTTCTCAGCGGGACTGGTCGCGACCCGACAATGGCAGCATAGCCAAAATCAGGCAGCCGAGAATCACGCTGCGCCAGCCCTCCGAGGCGTTCACGACCGTAATCAACGCCGTCATCGTCACCAGCAGGACGGCTCCGGCGATCGTGCCAAGATAAGAACCTTGCCCACCAAGGATCGATGTGCCGCCGAGCACCACCGCTGCGATCGACGACAACAGATATGGGTCGCCGATGCCGACATACCCTTGTCCATTCATCGACAGAAGCAGAAGGCCGGCGAGGCCCGCGCAAAAGCCCGAAATGACGTAGGTGAGGAGCGTCAGCCGGCGAATGGGAACGCCTGACAGGCGGCTGACCACTGGATTGGCGCCGATCGCGAAGATGAGCGAACCACTGCGCGTACCATGCAGCCAGAATAGGCAGACGGCGGCGACGAAAGCCCAGAGGATGATGCTGACGGAAATGGTCAGGACGTGCGTCGAGCCCAGCCAATCGAGCGAAGGGTTGGTGACCGAGATGGCGCTGCCTCCGGCAATGAGAATGAGCAGCCCTTGCAGGATGGTCGCCATGGCCAAGGTCATGATCAGCGGGGGCAAGCCCAAGTATCCGATGCCAAGCCCGTTCACGGCGCCGATTCCGGCCGCGACAATGAGCGCCAGCGCGATCGCACCGAGGCCGGCGGCGTCGGCGTCGAAAGACACCAACGGCAGAATGATGGCGGTGACAGTGATGATCGCGCTGACTGAGAGGTCGATGCCGCCGCCGATCACAGCAAGGGTCTGGCCGATGCCCACGAGGCCGATCACCGCGGCAAGCTCGACGATATAGCGCAGGTGGGCGTAGGCGCCGAAGCCCGCGACCAAGAGCGAAGCGCCGATCCAGAGGATCGCGACAACCGCGTAGGCGACGAGCGAACGGCTATAGATGGCCGCAAAGCGTCGCAAGGACAGGACTGCGTTCACGACGCCCTCCGTAGAGAGGCGCGGATCAGCGGCAGCGCAACGGTCGCGACGATGATCAATCCCTGGACAACATATTGCGCCACCAGTGGTAGGCCCATGAAGAACATGACATTGATCAGGATGCTCATGAGCAGGCTGCCGGCGAGCGCCCCACGCATGGCGCCCTGGCCGCCGAGAAATCCGACCCCGCCAAGCACGGCTGCGGCGATGGCGGCAAGCGTCAGCGGCTCGCCGATCAGGGGATCGCCCGAACCGGTTTGCGCAGCCACATAGAGGCCAGTGAAAGCCTGAAGAATGGCGCTGATGATGTAAGCGCTCATGCGCACGCGGGTGACGTTGACTCCGGACCGGTAGGCGCCCTCAGCATTTTCGCCGACAGCGATCAGCCCGATTCCCAAAGGCGTCGCCTGATAGAGCTTCCATATGATGACGAGCAGGACGAGCAGAAAGGCGGCGGTCGGATGACTGCCGGCGAGGAATTCGGACAAGGAAGGGGGCGCATATCCGCCAGGTCGCGGCATGATGAGAAGCGCGACGCCGCGAAGCACGAACGAAAGCGCAAGCGTCACGATGATCGCGGGATATCGACCAACGGCGACGAAACCGCCGACGATCGCGCCCACGCCGGTCCCCAGGGCAAGAAGCGCAAGGACACCGCCGAAAACGCCAAGCGGCCCTTGCATGGTGGACGCCGCCACCACCGAGCCAAGGCTGACCATCGGGCCCACCGACAGGTCGATTCCGCCGGCGAGCATGACGATGGTTTCCGCCGCCGCGACCATCGCCGTCGGGAACCAGCCTTGGACGAACTTGGCCATCGCGCCGACGGCAAAAATGCCGGGGAACAGAATCGCATAGATCGCCGCGAACACGGCGAGGACGAGAAATAGCGCGCCGAGGCCTTCGTTCCGCCGCCACTGGATCGCCCAATAGAGCCGCGCGCCCTGACCCAGCATCAGACCGCCTCTCCCTGGGGCGTCGGCGCTTGCCGCACGCCCATGGCCGCCGCTACGATTGCCTCCTCGGACGCCTCGGCGTGCGGCAGAGTGGCGGCCACTCTGCCCTTGTTGAACACCATGACTCGATCGCACAGATGGACCAGCTCGGGCGTGTCGGTGCTCAGCAGGACAACGGCTTTGCCCTCCACGGCCATTGCGCGCAACGCGAGGTAGATCTCGCGCTTGGTCTCGACGTCGACTCCGCGCGTGGGGTCATTCAGAAGCAAGACCGACGGCTCGAGCGTCAGCCATTTCGATAAGGCGACCTTCTGCTGGTTACCTCCAGAGAGGGCCTGCGCCGGCCTTCCCCGATCGCCTCGGATATTGAGGCGTTGCGCCAGACGTTCGGTGATTGCCTTCTCCTGGCCTCTCCGACGACGCTCTGCGCTGCGACTGGCGAACAATGGGAGCAGCAGATTGAAGTCGATCGAGTGCGGCAGGATGAGCCCCTCCTTGCGTCGATCGGCCGGAACGTAGGCGACGCCGACAGCGTTCGCGTCGGCGACTTTCGCGAAGGGAGCGCTCCGCACGGGGGCTTCGTTGGCGAACACGCGAAATGACTCGGCCTCGGCGCGGATGGCGCCGTAGAGGCCCATCATGAAGTCTTCCTGTCCGTGGCCGACAAGGCCGCCGATCCCAAGGATTTCTCCGCGGTAGAGCTCGAAATCGACATCGGCGGCTCCGCCGGCGCGAAAGGCCTTTGTTTCGAGGACGAGAGCGCCCGTCGACCGCGAAGCGTAAGGCGGAAACAGATTCCGGGGGTCGCGCCCCACCATGAGGCGGACGAGGCCGGTCGGATCAAGCCCAGCAAGGGGACGGTCGGCGGTGACCGATCCGTCCTTAAGAACGGTTACGTAGTCGCAGAAATCGAGGATCTCATTCAGTCGGTGTGAGATGTAGAGAATCGCGACGCCTCGGTCGCGCAGACGCCGAACGAGCCTCATCAACATCGCTACGTCCGGCGCAGCGAGCGATGACGTGGGTTCGTCCAGGATGAGGACGCGCGGCTTGATATAGAGCGCCTTGGCGATTTCGACGATCTGCCGGCGGCCGAGGGGCAATCGTCCGACGGTCATTTCCAGCGGTTCGACCAAGTCGAGCTCCTTGGCGATCTCCGCGACTGTTGCCGCGAGGCGCCCGTAGTCGACGACTCCTCCCCGGCGAGGGTAGGCGCCGAGGCCGATGTTTTCCGCGATGGAAAGATGCGGCGCGAGACTGAGTTCCTGCTGCACCACGGCGACGCCAAGCTGATGAGCTTTTTCCGGCGTCAGAGATGCAATGGCGCGCCCGTCGATCAGGATCTCTCCACTGTCGGGCCTTAGTGTGCCCGACAGCAGGTTGATCAGCGTGCTCTTGCCCGCTCCATTCTCGCCGAGGAGAGCGTGGATGCGGCCGCCGACGAGCTCGATCGAGACCTCGCGAAGAACGGGATTGCCAAAGAACGCCTTCGAGACATTCCGCGCTCCGAGGATCGTCTGGGTTACGCCCATATCACCGCGCTGCTGATGCGCCGGCCCGCGCCCTAGTCTCGAGCGAAGCTATTTCGTCAGGCTCTTGGCGATCAGCTCGTCGAACAGCTTCGTGTCATACGGCGAGTAGATATAGCCGTCGGCGGCGAAGTCCTTCGCGCGGGCGAGGTAGCTGTCGAGATTGGCCTCGTCGATGATCGGCAGCGGCACATCGATATAGGCTGGAATGTCGGCGCCCTGCAGCGCCTTCACAGCGGCGTAGACGGCGAAGGCTGCGAGCCAATTCGGCTGCTGCGTCGCCCAGGCGTTAAGCTTCTTCTGCTTCCACATCTCAAGGAACGGCCGATAGTTCTCGCCCGTGATCGGAACGAGGTTCCGCCCCTGCTTCTCGAACGCGGTCACCGCGCCCGCCGAGAGCGCGCCGCCCTGGCTCCAGACCCCGTCGATCTGCGGATTGCTGAACAGCAAGTTGGTGACGGCTTCCTGTGCAGGGGCCGCGTTGTAGGGCGTATTGGTCTCCGCCAGAATCTCGATCCCCGGATTGGCCTTGAACACCGGCTCCGCGCCCTTGCGGCGATCGTCGCTGACCGAGACGCCGGCCGGGCCATTTAGGACCAGAATGTTGCCTTTGCCGTTGAGTTGCTTGACCAGCCACTCCGCAGTCAGCTTGCCCCACTGGTTCTGGTCGGTGTCGATCTTCGTGGTGAGGTCGTTGGTGTCGACGAGGCTGTCAAAATTGGTGACGGCGATGCCTTTCGAACAGGCGTCGGCGATGACGCGATCGAGCGCGGTGGCCGAACCGGCGTCGACGATGATCGCGTCGAGTTTGGCGTCGATCATCGATTGAATTTGCTGGATCTGCGTGTTGGCGTTGCCCTGAGCGTCGGTGATCGTCAGGCTGTCAACCAGGCCCTGCTTTTTCAGCGCGTTCGCCATGTCCTCGATGGTGCCGGTCGTCTCCTTCATCCAGGTCGGGATCGAATAGATGTTCGCCCAGCCGACCTTGAAGGGCGGTTTGTGCTCGCCCTTGATGCAATTGGCGGCCGCAAACGACGAACCGGCGCTTGCAAGTTGCAAGACAGCCAGAGTGGCCACGACCAGGGGCGTGAATGCAAGCCGCGCGAAATTAATTGTCTTCAAGTCGTTGTTCTCCCTCTGCGAGGCTCGTCTGTCCGATCCGAGCCGCGTCACGACGACCAATCGGCCTCGATCGTCGCGCAGCCCCCAACCATCTCCCAACAGCCGATCGACTTCACGGCGGACGTTACCGGTCCGCGTTTCAGTAAGTCAACGATTCCGACATCTGTCGCGCAGATCCAAATCCCAGAGTCGAGGGCCTAGCGTGGCCGCTGGAGAGGCGTTACGGCGAGATTGAGTGAAGCTCTGAGCGTCAACGGGATCACCGACGCTCCGGCATTGCGAACTACACTTAAACCACGGAGCATTTGAACGTGGCTGCACTGTATCGGGGGCCGATCATCGACCCACATTGCCATCTTTGGGATCTCGGCATGGACCGGCATCCCTGGCTTCGTCCCGTGGGAGGCGCAATCCAGGCGCTGGGCGATCTCGACGCGGTACGAAAAAATTATCTCGTCGATGACTACCTGCGCGACGCGGCGAACCAAAACGTGGTCGCCTCGGTGCACATAGAAGCCGCTTGGGACCGGGCCGACGATCCACTCGCCGAGATTGAGTGGCTGGAAACACTCGACAAGTCGTCAGGCGTCGCCGTGCGCTACATCGGCTTCGCTGACCTCGCCGCTCCCGGCGCCGGCGTTGCACTTGACCGCCTGTCCGAGGTCAACCGTTGCGTCGGCGTTCGACAGATGCTGAGCTGGCATCCTACCGATCCCGCGAAATGCTTTGCCCCGCGCCCGGGCATCGCCGAGGAGGCTGGTTTCCGCCGCGGCGTCGCGCTACTCGCTCGCCACGACCAACTCCTCGAGTTAATGCTCTATCCTTATCAAGCTGAGGAGATCGCCCCGCTGGCGCGAGACTTCCCCAATCAGACCTTCATCGTCAACCATTGCGGCAGCCCGATTGACCGCGACCGCGAAGGCATGATGCGATGGAGGGAGGGCCTGAAACTGCTCGGCTCGGCGCCCAATGTTCAGATTAAGATTTCGGCGCTGACCGCCTACGATCCGTCCGCGACGCCCGGAAGCTTGCGCGAAGTCGTGCTGCATTGCATCGATTGCTTCGGCGTCGACCGATCGATGTTCGGCAGCGACTTCCCAGTCGGTCGCTTATGGACGAGCTTCGACGCGATCTTCGATGGCTTCAAGGCCATCGTCCGCGATTTTACCGAAGCCGAGCAGTCCGCGCTTTTCCATGACAATGCGCGGCGACTATACCGCATTGACGCGCTCTGAGGTCTCGCGGTCGACTAGAAGTCTCACGGACAAGCCAGCGTGCTGATGCAGAGAGGTTGAGGTGACGGACAAGCACCCCGAATGGATGGGAAAGAACCGCAAGCTCACTCCGGCGGAGGTCAAAGAATTTCTGGCCGAGCCGGTGGTCGCGCGGATCGCCACCATAGACGATAACGGCGTGCCTTACGTAACTCCCGTTTGGCAGGAATGGGACGGCGAGGCCTTCTGGATGGTCGTGCGGGAGCGGGCGGCCTGGATTGCGCATATCAAGAAGAATCCGAACGTCGGCATTTCGTGCGCACAAGACAGCGGGACCTACAGGCGCATCGTCGCGCAGGGAAAGGCGGAGATCGTCTCTGGCCCGGCCCCGATGCAGGGAGAGTGCCTGGGCGTCGCCAACCGCACGTCGGTGCGCTACCTCGGCGAGCGCGGCCCTGAATATCTGGTGCCGACCTATGACCGGCCGCGCTACCTGATCAAGATCGTCCCGACGAAGATGATCACCTGGGACGGCGTCGAGTGGGCCAAGAAATATACCGAGAAATAGCAACGCCGGCTTGGCTGATGGCCTGAAGTTAATCGGGCCAAAAAGCAAGGTCGCCGCCATGGAGCTTGGATTTGGCCATTCAGCCAGTCGCGGATTTGCTCATCAGCAGCGCGCGAAACGCCGTACGCTCAGGCGACTTGAGCCATGTCCGCATTGCAGCCTCATCGGCGAAACGTCCCGCCGCCGGAAGCGGACGCGCTTCGCCTTCGACGTTAAGCACATCCTGTCTAAGCGGCCATGGCGAGAGGACAAACTCAAAAGGGTGACCGGGCCGTTCCGTCAGGCGTAGGGTCTCAGTCCCTCCGCTCGCGTTCGGCGCCTCGAGTTCGATCGGCGTCTTCAACTCGCCGCACAAGGCCAGCGATAGGGTGTCGACCAACGCCACAAGCATTGTCTCTTTCTGAAGTGCGGAAGCATCCAGGCCCAGCATCTTAGCCCATTCCGACTCGATCGGCGCCTGCGCCTCCAGATACGCTTGCGCTGCAGCGAAGTCCGCTTCGCCTGTACGGTGCCGGTCGGTGTAGCGGCGGTAGATCACTCCCCCGTGCCGCGAGATAACAAGCGCGACATGGGCGCCCCAGGCGCCGAGCGCGCGCTCGACGCCCTGCCTCCACATCGGCGAATGCACCGCCGCGCCGATCTCACGAAAGAGATGCGGGCGCCCGGTCTCCGGATTGAATGAAGGCGCCGTCTCCCAATCCAGCCACCCTATGTCGTGCTGTTCCGCGGCGAGCAGCAGCGTCTTGCCGAACGCCTCGTCCCAGGCGCGCAAAATCTGTCCCGAGATCCACGCATGGGTCGGCTGGCTGATGGCGAGAACGCCCGAGGGTTCGGTCCGAAAAAGCATGGGCTCAGCCTAGAACCTCTTCGACGTTATGAAAAAGCGGTTCGCGCGTTGCGGCCACTCAAGCCGTCCGACAAGTGCGCACGCACGGCGTCTCGAACTACCAAACAGCGCGGCGAATCACGAGGCGACGAATCGGTTAATCCCTACATTGTGGGACTTCGGCCGCTCATTGGCTGCGAGCAGATAAGGAATCGCCTGCGCGGTTCGCCTCGGCGACATTCGCGAAGTCGTGGCGGAATGTTGGCATTATCGCCGCGAGCTCGCTTCGAAGCGCCGTCTCGTCGATTGTGAGAATGCGACGTTCGCGCATGACGAGTCCTGCCGTCGACGATCGTCGTTTCCACGCCCCGACCCGACTCGCCGAACACCAGTTGCCGGGCGACGCTGTTCAGCGGCTGATAAACGACGTCGGCAAGATCAAGGATGACGAGATCGGCTTTCATGCCGGGTGCGATCGCGCCGATCTCGCCGTCAAGGTTCATCGCATGGGCGCCGCCCAGAGTCGCCGCGCGGATCGCATCGGCCGCACGCACGCCAGTCGGGTTCGGATCGGTAATCGCGGCAAGCAGGCAGAACATCTTCATCGCCTGGAACATGCTCTGGCAATCGCTGCAACTGCAGTTGTCGCAGCCGAGCGCGATATTGACTCCGGCTTGCATTGCGGCCCGCATCGGCGCGACGCCACTTTTGAGCTTGAGGTTGCTGATGGGGTTGTGAGCGACGCCGCTTCCATGCTCCGCCATCAACTCGATTTCATCCTGCATCAGCCAGACGCCGTGAGCGATCGTCGTGCGCGGCGTCAGCAATCCGACGTCTGCGAGATGACGGATCATCGAGCCGCCCTGCGTGCCGTAGATCGCGCGCGCTTTCGCGGTCTGCGCCTTGGTCTCATAGACATGGGTGAAAACCGGCAACTCGCGTCGGTGCGCGAGGTCGGCGACGCCCTCCAACAGTGTGCGCGACGAGCGCTGCGGCCCGGAAGGGCTCAGGCCCCAGGTTATACGCGGCGGCAACGGCGACAGCCGTTTGATTTGATGTTCGACGAATGCGATCTCCTCGCGCGGGTCCTTCGAGACCCCGCGGATCATGGCCATCACCGATTCCGGCGATGTCCGGCGGCAGGAACGGCGTGATGTCGAGTGCGCCTATATCGCGAACCGCAACGGAGAAAACCACGCGGATGCCGATTTCGTCATATGCGCTGAGGATAGTGTCGAGCGTCTCCTCGTCCTGCGGCACGAGGGAGTTCATGTCTTGAACCGTCGTCACGCCGTTTCGCAGACATTCGAGCGCGCCGAGCAAAGTGCGGGCGCGGATCTCCTCTTTGCTGCGTTTGCCGAAATAAGCGGGCTGCGAATGCAGCGCCCAGACATCGAACGGCATATCCTCAAGCAGGCCTTTGGCCAGAACGTCGTAGGAGTGATAGTGCGCGTTCACAAATCCAGGCAGAACAAGCTTGCCTTGCGCGTCGATCACTTCCGCCTGACTAGAATTCGGTCGCGCGCCGCACAATTTCATCCTTCCGCGCGGCGTCCTCGTCGGGCAAGGTCACCGAGACGATCCGCGAACCCTGGACAAGTATGTCTCGCACTGGCGGGATCGTCGACATCGCCATCATGGCGATAGACACGGCCGCCGCGGATCAGCGACGAGGGCCCGCTAGTTTCGTCGCGGGCAGTTTTGGGTTCGGGAGCTCGTCATGGATCGAGGGAAGCGTCAGCGAGCGGCCGCACATCAGATCCTGGAATTCTGACGGTAGTAAGGGACATGGAGCGTCAGCTCGAATAATAACTCTTCGTAGAAGGATTTACATGAGGGAAGATGGCCTTCGATAGCCGCCGTCGCTCGATCTCGTCCGGGTTCAACGGACGCGCCATGAGCTCGGAGAACTGCTGCAAGGCCTCGTCACGGTCGACCTTCGTGAACTTCCCATCCTCATAGATGATTTCGCCGGCCGCGATCACTGTCTTGACCCCTTCAACCTTGGCGCGCCGGACAATGGCGTCGAGCGCCGGCGTTTCGTCGTCGAGATAGGGGTAGCTGATTTGCTCCCAGTCGATGAGCACCATGTCCGCCGCTTTCCCAACCTGGAGCGTACCGAGACGCGCCCCGAACGGAGTGGTCTTCGCGCCGCCGACCGTCGCCATGCGGAAGACCTGAGGCATTGTGGGAACGCGGTCGTCCATGCCGGGCTCGCGATGGGCGCGCAGCACCATGCGCATCTCCTGCAGCATGTCGCGGTCGTCGTTGATTCCGGCCTCATCGAGCCCGATGGCGACGTTGACGCCCTTCGCTTCGAAGTAATTGAGCGGCGCGACGCCGCTGCGCAGCCGGAAATTCGAACTGCAATTGTGGCAAATGTGCGTGCCTGTCTCCGCGACTCTGTCGATGTCGCCTTCAGACAGCCAGACCCCATGGCCGAGCGTCAACTTCGGTCCGAGCAGGCCGAACCGTTCGATGTAGTCCACAGCCGTGCCGCCGCCGCGGCGACGCGCATATTCCTTTTGATAGGCGGTCTCGACGAGATGCATGTGGAGGGAGACCCCATACTTTTCCGAACAATCGGCGAGCATCGTGAGCGCGTCATCGGAGCACCAATGCAGATTGGCAGGCGCGAGCTGGATCTTGATGCGCTCCTTGTTGTGATGCTTGGCGTAAAGGTGCTCGAACAGCGAGATTGCGTCCTGGGCCGATAGTTGAAAGCGACCGAAATGTTTGGTCAACAGGGGCCGGACGTCCGCCGGAACGCGCTCGAGGAACTTATCGTTCGCTTCGTAAACGAGGTGGTTCTGGTCCCGCAGCGCAAAGCAATAGGAAACGCGCATGCCGATGTCTTCGTAGGCGCGTAAGACGGATTCCGAGCGCTCCTCAACCTGGGCCAGATTGCCAGGCATCCAGCCATGAATGTGCTGGACCGTCGTGATGCCGGAGGCGATCATTTCGAAAGCCGAGTACAGCGTGTCGAGGTAGAGGTCGACGTCTCGCGTGACGAGTCGCGTCGCGAACCACAGTTCGAGCGGCATGTCCGGCGAGCCGAGCTGGACGGGCGTCAGGCCGATATGATGGTGACCGTTGACGAATCCGGGCAACAGCGCCTGGCCGCCATTTCCGACGACCGAAACGTCGGGATTTGCGCCATGCAGCTCCGCGAAAGGGCCTATGGCGACAATGGTTCCGTCGCGCTGCAAGACGGCGCCATCGTCGATCTGCTCGCACCGATGGCGATCGAGCGCTCGCGTGATCACATGCTTGCCCCGAATGATCGAAGATGACACGAATGACCCCTCCTATTCAGCTTACGCGTAAAACAATTGATGGCCGCGTTCCGCCGTGAGCGACGCGTGTGCCCCTACATCCTCGAGTTCTGGCGGTAATAGGGCGCGTGCGCCCCGGAATCGAGATAGCCGTCGTAAAACGCCCTCACATGGGGAGCGACGGCTTTGGACAGGCGCTTACGGTTCTTCTCATCGTCTGAAAGCGGCCGCTTCAGAATGTCGGAAAACTCGCGCAACGCATTATCACGATCGACGCGGGTGAACTTGCCGTCCTGATAGACGATCTCGCCCCCAACGATCACCGTCCGCACGCCTCGCGTCTTGGCTCGATGGATCACCGCATCAAGCGTCGGCGTTTCCGGATCAAGATAAGGATCGCTGATCTGCTTCCAGTCAATAAGCACCATGTCGGCCGCTTTTCCGACTTCGAGCGAGCCAATCGTCTCGCCGTAAGGTGTCGTCTTGCCGCCGCCGCTTGTCGCCATGCGGAGGACTTGCGCCATCGTCGGGACGCAGTCATCCATGCCCGGCTCGCGATGAGCGCACAACACCATGCGCATCTCCTGCAACATGTCCTGGTCGTCATTGGTGCCGACGTCATCGAGGCCGATTGCAGTGTTGATCCCCCGCTTCTCAAGCCGGTTCAGCGGCAGCACGCCGCTGCGCAATCGGAAATTGGAGCTGCAGTTATGGCAGACGCTGGTTTCTGTGCTGGCAAGCTTATCGAGATCGCTCTCCGAGAGCCAGACGGCGTGCCCGAGGGTCGTCTGTGGCCCGAGCAGCCCAAAGCGCTCGATATAGTCCACCGCGCTGCCCCCGTCGCCGCTGCGACGGGCGTATTCCTTTTGGTGGGGGGTCTCGACGAGGTACATGTGGATGGGAACGCCGTGTTTCTCGGAGCTGTCGGCGAGCAACGCCAAACCCTCATCGGTGCACCATTGCAGGTTGGAAGGGGCGAGCTGGATTTTGACACGCTCCTTGCCTTGGTGCTTGGCGCGCAGATGCTCGAACAGCGCGATGGTCTCAGAGGCCGGCATCTGGAAGCCGGCGAAGTACCTTGCGAGCGCTGGTTGCAAGTCGGCGGGGACCCGCTCGACGAACCGCTGGTTGGCCTCGTACACGAGATGATTTTGCTCACGCAAGGCATAACAATAGGAGACGCGCATCCCAATGTCTTCGTAGGCCTGGATGATCCCCTCGGCCTCTTCTTCGGTCTTCCGCGGGTCCCCCGGCAGCCAACCGTGCAGATGTTGCGCGGTGGTTGTGCCAGAGGCAAGCATCTCGAACGCCGCGTAAAGGGTGTCGTGATAGGGGATGCGTTCGCACATCGCGATGCTGGTCGCAAACCACAGCTCGAGCGTCGTGTCGGCTATGCCAAGCTGTACCGCCGACAGGCCGACATGGTGATGGGCGTTGACGAAGCCCGGCAGCAGGGCCTGCTGGCCGTCGCCCACAATCGGCGCGTCTGGATCGGCGCGGTGCAGATCTGCGAAGGCTCCGACTGCGACGATGAGTTCCGTCACGCTGGAGCACCGCGCCGTCGTCGATCTGCTCCCAGCGATGGCGATCGAGCGCGCGCGTAATGACATGCTTGCCGCGCACGAGCGAAACTGGTGAAGCCTGTCCGGTCATTTCAATGCTGGGTCAGGTTCCGACGGATATAGTTTCCTGCTCCGCGAATGCGCGGTCGACTTCGTCTTGCAGCAGCGCCGTCAGCCGCACCCGCAGAGCTAGGGCCGCCGGCGAGGTCAAATCGCGCGGCCTCTGGGCCTCGACCGGCACGATCGCCTTGACGCGGCCAGGACGCGCGGTGAACACCACGATCCGATCGGCAAGCGCGATCGCTTCGTCCATATGGTGCGTGACGAACAGAACCGACGCCTTGCTGGCGTCCCACACGTCGAGCAGGAAGCCCTGCATCTTGACGCGCGTTTGAACGTCGAGGGCGGCGAAAGGCTCATCCATCAGCAGGACCTCAGGCTGCATCGCGAGCGCGCGCGCGACGGCGACGCGCTGACGCATGCCTCCCGAAAGTTCGTCGGGGCGCCTCTCGATGGCTTCGGAGAGGCCGACGCGAGACAGAACCCGGCGCGCCGTCTCCTTGCACGCCGCGGTTGGCACGCCGCGGATGGAAAGGCCAAAGCCGACGTTCTGCCACACGTTTAGCCAGGGAAAGAGGGAGGCCTCCTGGAAGATCAGACTGCGCTCGGGCGCCGGAGCGACCACGAGCTCGCCATGCGCCATGATCATTCCTGACGTCGGCTGTTCAAGTCCGGCGATGAGGTAGAGGAGCGTGCTCTTGCCGCAGCCGGATGGACCGAGCAGGACAACGAACTCGCCGGACTCGATGTCGAGCGTGACGTCTGCAAGCGCCTCATGCGCCCGTGCAGTCCCCGGGTTCCAAACCTTGCCGACGCCGGCGCAACGGACCCCATTGGCCGCGGCGCTCCCGCTCCCCAGCCGCTCACCCACCACTCAAGCCCCCCTGACCCTTAGGGATCCAAAACAACACGCGGTTTTGGAGGAGTTGCAGGGCAAAGTCGAAGGTGAAGCCGAGCAGGCCAATGATGACGATTGTGAAGAACACGAGGCCAGGGTTGAACGTGTTGCGCGCCATCGAAATGATCTGTCCGAGCCCGTAACCGACCCCTGTCGCCTCCGCCACGAGCACCACCATCCAGGCGCCGAAGAGATTGAGACGCAGCACGACTAGCAAACCTGGCAGAACCGCAGGAAGAATCACGCGAGCATAGATCTGCCGCTTGGTCGCGCCCATGGTGCGCGCCACGTTGATGTAATTGCGGTTCACGGAATCGATCTGAGTTATGGTCGCCAGCGTCATGGTGAAGAAAAGAGCGATGAACACCATGAAGATCGCCGGCCCATTGCCGATCCCGAACAGGAAGATCGCCACCGGCAACCAAGCGACAGGAGAGACCGGCGCCAGCAGCGTCACCATCGGCAGAATCAGCTTCTCCGCGATCCCGTAGTACCGGATCAGCACGCCCATGCAGAGGCTGGCGACCGCTGCAATGGCGAGGCCGGCAAGCACCCGCATTGTCGACGACGCCACGGTGATCAGCACGGCCTCAAACGGCGTCGGTCCGGAATTGGGGTCGACGCCGATCTCCCACCGCTTTGCAGTGTTGAAGTTCTTCGCCTGCCCGGCGAGATCGCCGAGGAAGATGTGGGGAGGCGGCAGCAGACGCTGGTCGGCAGCGCCAATATACCAGAGAAACTCCCACAAACCCGCGAACAAGGCGATTGAGACAATGCTCCAACTGACCTTCGGCCCATACTGCCGAACGAGGGCGAGCACGGGCTGGAAGAGCGTCGAGGCAGAGGGCAGGCGGTAGCCGCCCTGCCCGCCTCCATCGACGTTAACGCCAATCCCTCGCACGCTGCTCAAGTCGGCTATGCCGACTTGTATTTGAGCTGCGCATAGACGTCGGGAACCTCGGCGATCGCTGCTTCCAGATAGCTCCAGTCGATCGCGTCATGGCCCGGCTTTTTCTTGATGTAGCCCATCTCCATGATCGAATCGACACGGTTGAGAATGAAGTCCGTCTGGGCCCGTTGATCGACTTTTGCAGGCTGGGCCTTGGCGCCGATCCGCGCGTTTTCAAGGGAGGTCTTGTAGTATGTGCCCACGAGTTCCGTGAGCAGCTTCTCGCGATCCGTCTCAAAAAGCAGCTTCGCCTTGAGCATCGCCTTGATCAGCGCCTTGACGCTCTTGGGGTCTTTCTGAAGCAGTTGGGTGCTCGCGGCCAGGACGCAGTCGGTGTATTGCGGGCCGTAGATGTCGACGCCATCGGACAGCAGGACCGAGCCCTTCACGTCGTTGAGGAGCGACGAGCCGTAGGGTTCAATGGTCGATGCGATGTCGATCGAGCCGGCCTTGAAGCCTGCGACCATGTCAGCCATCGAGTCCATGTAGCGGACAGTGACGTCCTTGTAGGAGACACCCTTTTTCTTGAGCCAATCGTAAGGCAGCACCTCCAACGTATCGTTCTGGAATGTGCCGAGGGTCTTGCCCTTGAGTTTTTCCGGCGAGTCGAGACCCGGCTGGGCGACAATGTAGACGCCCTGAACGCCGCCGCCGCCGACGATCTTGACCGGCGCGCCCGCGTCGTAGAGGGCCATGAAGTTCGTGTAGGGGATCACGCTGACATCGACCTGCCCGGTGCCAAGAAACGTGACTTGATCAGCGAAGGACGGTGTATTCACGAATTCGAGCGTCAGGCCGTCGTCCATTGCCAGCTGACGCGCATGGGTGATGAAGAACGCGGCGTTGCAAAAGCCGTTTCCGTGCGTGCCTTTGACCGTCGTAGCCGCATGGGCCGAACCCATCATGCCGCCGGGCAACGCCATCACGACGGTGCCCAAGGCGCTCGACTTCAGGAATGTTCGACGACTAAGCGCGCTTTGGGTTAGACCGGCAAAAGCTTGGCTTTGGTGGCGATCACACATCGCGCCTCTCCTCTCGCGTGTTCCGAGCGCCAGGCCTTGAGGTGACCTAATCCGTTCCAACGGCAGAGCGCAGCGGGACCTGATGGAACAGAAAGCAAGCCACGTGCCAGCATCCTCGACCGACACAGGTCGATTGTCTCGTCGGCGCGGCGCCTAGGCGGCTTGATTTTCAAGTCAAACGAGTTCGCAAGCAACGATCTCGAACGGATCTACTGACGCAGCTAGGTGCACGTCGGCATGTATACGAATTGCCCAATTGCGCAGGATTTATACGCCTGGAAAACAATCAACGGAACAATGCCGACGACGTTGAGGCGGAGTTCGGAGCGACGAAGCCACCGCGCGTTTGGGGCTATGTTGAAGCGCCGCGGGCCTCTGGCCGATGGCTACGCGACTGGTAGGAAAGCTGTCGTCGGAGTCGCTCGGCGACGTCAACGACGCGCGCGTTTCTCGCGACTCCGCCTTGAAAGGGCGCTTTGCATTTGGATGGAGTCCGGATGGCCCTTCTCGGCAGCGGCCCGCGAGGTTTGGATTTTCTTGGCTCGCGGCCGTTTCGCTTTGAAGACCCCGCTTTTGAGTGTTGGATTCTTCTTGGATTTCCTTGGATTCTCTCGTCGAATTGAGACTTTTCAATTGGTTACTTGGATTATAGCGGAAGCATTTTTTCGTGCCTTTTTTCAGTAGCGTCAGCAGCACCGGAACGGGAGCCCGCAGTTTTGGAGTTCGGAAGCGCAGGATTGTTCATGCGGCAAGCTTAACTTGGCTTCTGATTTTCTGCAAGAGATTGTCGTCCGAGATTGTCGATTTATCTCGCTCTTGTAACCCTGGTTGTTGGCGGCTGGGAAAAAGACCAGTGGCGGCTCCGAAGCGTCGTGCCTGCGGCGCAGCGGAGTCGTTGAAGCTGAGGCGCTTCACTCCTCAATCAGAACGGACTGCGGCAGGTCGACGAATTCTTCGTCTGCGGCGGTTCCATCGACGAAAGTGAGCACGGCGAACCGCCCGATGCGTTCCAGCGGAGTAAGGGGATGATGCCAGGTGTCGGCTTTATAGTTGACGCCGGTGTCTCCGGGCACCCGAAAGGCCCGGGCCTTTTCGAGGTCCGGCGTTCCCCCCTCGCCGTGCGGGGCGACCATTACCAGATAACTTGCGCAGTCGAGCGGCGCGAAGGCCTGTGAGGAATGGACGTGCCGCTCCATCCGCACTGCTGTGAGGGGCAAGGCTTTCGGCTCCGTGGTCGCGATGGACAGGCGCGGTCGCGCGCTCGCACGGCTATTCTGCAATTCTTCCATGAGCTCCTGACGATCGCTGCCTGGCGGCGCCGGCGGGAGAAGCTGTCCGAAAGGCGCAAACGCCTCCGCGTCGATCGGTCCATCTTCAAGCGCTTCATCCAGCAACCTCACAAGGATGCTCCTTCAGCCAATGCTTGGCGATATCCAAGCGCCGGCAGACCCAAACATCCGGTTTGCTTTTCACATAGTCGAGGAAACGCGCAAGCCCGGACGCTCGGCTAGGATGGCCGAGGATGCGCATATGCATCCCCACATTCATCATTTTGGGGGCCTCGCGCCCTTCGTCGTAAAGAAAGTCAAAAGCCTCCCGCAGCATCGTGAAGAAGTCCTCGCCGGTCGCCAAGTTCGTTGCGGGCCATTTCACGTCATTATTGGTGAGCGTGTACGGCACGACGAGTTGGGCGCGGCCTTCGGCCCTCACATAATAGGGGAGTTCGTCAGCGTAGCTGTCGCTGTCATAGAGAAAGCCGCCTTCCTCCACAACGAGGCGTCGCGTATTGACGCTCGGCCCGTAGCGGCAATACCAGCCGAGGGGGCGCTGTCCGACGGTTCGCTTGAGGCTCTCGACGGCGAGGCGGATATGCTCCCGCTCGGTCGCCTCGTCGAGCTTGAAGTGCTCGACCCAGCGCCACCCATGACAGCAGATGTCATACCCCGCCTCTCTGATGGCTATCGCCGCCGGAGGATTGCGCTCAAGCGCAAGCACGCAGGCATAGACCGTCATCGGCAGCCCGCGCTCTTTGAATGTCCGGTGCAGGCGCCAGAAGCCGACGCGGCTGCCATATTCGAACATGCTCTCGGCGGCGACATCGCGTTCGCCGCGCGGGACGGCCACGCTCGCTGCTTCGGTCAGGGCGGCGTCGCTGACGCCGTCGCCATCCATCATACTGTACTCGGATCCCTCCTCGTAGTTCAGAACAAAATTCAGCGCGAGACGCGCCCCGCCTGGCCAGCGAGGATGGGGCGGTTTCGGTCCGTAGCCGACGAAGTCGCGTTCGAGCGAGCGAGGAATCACGTCTTGGCTTCCCGTTGACAGAGGTCAAGATCAGAACTGTTGCTCCTGCCGGCCGCGAACCAGCTGAGACAGGGTCACAGCGACGACAAGCGCGCCGCCATAAAACATTTCCTGGCTGAACGAGCTGAAGCCCAGAAAGACGAGGCCTGTGATCCCAGTCACCAGGAAATAGACGGCGACCGTCGCGCCCCAGGGATTGAAGCGGCCTGGCGCGATGCAAGTCGAACCGAGAAAGGCCGCAGCAAAAGCGGGAAGCTGATAGGTCACTCCCGACACCGGGTCAGCCGCGCCCTGAGTGCCGGCGTAGAGCACGCCCGCTAGCGCCCCGAAGAAACCGGACGCCATTAGACACCCGATCCGGATTCGATCCGTGTTCATGCCGCTGAGGCGCGCCACTTCGCGTCCGCGACCGACGAAGAGAATGCGCCGGCCAAGCGCGGTGTACTCAAGCAGATACCAGACAAGAGCGGCGAGGACGATCGCGTAATAAAACTCGAGCGGCACACCAAACAGGCGGTCGACAATGACCGCATTGATGAGGGAGGTCGAAACCCCGCTGATCGTCATCGAATCGCTAAGCCAAAGCGTGACGCCGTGGAGGAAGGTTCCGGTGCCGAGGGTCACGATCAGCGAATGGATGCGGAAAATGGTGATCAGCAGACCATTCATGAGGCCGATTACGATCCCGAGCGCAAGCGCTCCAATCACAGCCCAGCCGATGCCAATCTCATGATTGACGTTTAGAACCGCGACTAGCATCGACGACAGCGCCATGATGAAGGCGATCGAGAGGTCGAAGTCGTTGGCCGTCAAGGGAATGATGAGGCCGAGCGTCACCACGACGAGGACCGCCCGGGAGCCGAGGATCGTCGAGAGATTGGGCCAAGTCAGGAACGTATCAGGCCGCAAATAGCCGAACACCGCGATGAGCAGCAGCCACACGATGATGAGGCCGAACTGCTCGAGCCGGTAAGTGAGCGGCTTATGCGTCGCGCGCTCGGCTCGAGCGGCTGCGTGAATGGGGGCCGAGTTGGTCATGGCGTGCCTTGCTTGACTCGCGCGCCGTTGGTCACGCGAAGCTCCGGGCGCCGGCGAGGCTGCGCTCCGCGATGGCGTCCTTGCTGATCTCCGCCCCTTCGAGGGTCGCGACGACGCGGCCGGCCGCGAAGATGAGTACCCGGCTGCAAATCGCGGCCAGCTGCTCGTAGTCGGAGCTCGCGCAAAGAACAGCCGCGCCAGCCGACGCCGCGCTCGCAATGTGTCGGAACACCGTCTGTCGCGCGCCGATGTCGACGCCCTGCGTCGGCTCGTCCAGAAGGATCAGCTTCGGCGCCATCTGGAACCACTTGGCGAGCACGACCTTCTGTTGATTGCCGCCGCTGAGCGAAGCGATGTTCATCGTCGGATCGGCCGGCCGCACCTCGAAACGCCGAGCCATTTCCGCGGCTTCGGCGGTCATTGCGCGCCGGCTCAGCATCCACCATCGGAAGCGCGAGGCGAGCGTTGGCATGGTGACGTTGTCGGAGACCGCCAATGGAGCGATCACCCCCGCGTTGGCCCTGTCCGCAGGGACCAGGACAACGCCATGACGGACGGTTCGCCATTCCAAGTCTCCGTTGCAGAAGCCGTTGATCAAGGCCGATCGCGATTGTGAAGCCCCGCGACGTCGCTAACGAAGCAAGCGTCATGCCGGGGGCATGCCCAGCCCCTTGATCGGAAGGCCCTTCGCGCAACGGAAAGCCGATGTCGCGGCCCAATAGATGGCAAGCTATTTGCGAGCAGAAGTGAGGGTGCAGCTCCGTGTAGCGCTAACAGATTTGGGAGTGGATGCGGTTCGACACGGCCCAGGCGGAGATTTTCCTTTCGGACCATGACGCCCGCGGCATGTGGCTTCCGGTTAGAAACAGGGCTAGCCGCTCGAAGGCACGGTCGATTGCGCGATCTGGCGCCAATCGATCTACGCAGTCGTGGGCGGGATCATGGATGGCGGCCTGAAAGTCCCACTTGAAGAGACGTTCCCTTTCGATGAGGCGGGCGCGATGCTAAATCGCCTGGCTTCGCGTAAGGTCGCGGGGAAGCTCATCCTCGCCGTCAACCCAAGTTGAGCCAACGCCAATGCCTCAGATCAACGGCGACCGACTGCTCGCCGACCTTCGGCGCCTCGCCGAGTTCGGCGCTTACAAGAGCGGCGTGCACCGACCGACATTTTCGCTGCAAGACATTGAGGCCCGCCGCTGGCTCGCCGGATGTTTCACGGAGGCGGGCTCGAAGCGTCGATCGACGGAATCGGCAACGTGTTTGGCCGCTCGCGCGCAACCGGGCCCAAGCTCCTGATAGGTTCGCACACCGAGTCTCAGAGCCATGCCGGCTGGCTCGATGGCGCGCTCGGCGTCATATATGGGCTGGAAGTCGCGCGCGCGTTCACCGAAGATCCCCGGGCGGCCAGCGCCGCGATCGACGTCGCCTCATGGGCGGACGAGGAAGGGCACTTCGGCTCTTTCCTCGGAAGCCGCTCCTTCGTTGGCGACGTCACCGAGGAAGAGATCGACAGAGCGCGCGACCGGAATCATGGAACGCCTCTGCGCGAGGCGCTCGCGACTGCAGGCCTTGCGGGGCGGAAGCGCGAGACGATCGTGGCCTCGGATTATGTCGGCTATCTCGAAGCCCACATCGAACAGGGCGACACGCTCGACGAGGCGGGCCTGCGTCTCGGCATTGTCACCGGCATTGTCGGCATCCGCCTATATCGGATCATCTTTGTCGGAGAGGCCAATCACGCGGGCACAACGCGCATGGTCCAGCGCAAGGACGCGGGCGTCGCGCTCGTCATACTGTCCGCAACGATCGCCGACCGATTCCGGCAAGTTTCCGGACCCCGCAGCGTCTGGACCACTGGCGCGATCCGTCTCGAACCCGGCCAGCCGAGCATCGTTCCCGGACGCGCCGAGATGCTGTTCCAGGTACGCGACATCGAGGCGGCGCAGTTGCAGCGCTTCGAGGATTTGCTCGTGGCTCTCGTCGCCGAAGCCAATGCGAAAGGGCCCTGCGAGGTCACGCTGGAGACCGTTTCGACGGTGACCCCTGTGCTCATGTCGCAGGCGTTCCAGGATGCGTTGAGCCGCGCGGCCGAAAAGCATGCGCCGGGCGCGTTCATCTCGATGCCGAGCGGCGCCGGGCACGATGCGCAGATCCTGGCGCGGAAACTTCCTGCAGCGATGCTGTTCGTGCCCAGCATCAACGGCGTGAGCCACCACTGGGCGGAGGATACGAGCGAAGCCGACATCGCGCTCGGCTGCCGAACTCTCGCCGATGCAGCGGAGGCGATTGTGCTCAAAGGCGCTTAACTGGGACGGCTCCCGATTGCCCCGCGCTCGGGGCGCGGCTGAGCCTAGTCCTCGTCCGCCGTCGCCAACACCGCCATCGCGGCGTCGACACCGCCGTTCCCGGTCGGCACGCCGGCGAGCTTCAGTCCCATCTCCGCTCCGGATATGGCGCCGAGTAGCGTGAGGTCGTTGATATCGCCGAGATGGCCGATCCGGAAAACCCGGTCCTTGAGGATCCCAAGTCCGTTGCCGAGGCTCATGTTGAACCGCCGCAAGATCAGCGCGCGTAGCGCGTCGGTGCTATGGCCCTCCGCGAGACGAACGGCCGTCAGTGACGACGAATAGTCCGCCGGCGCAAGACACTGCAGCTCGACCGCGCCCGCTTGTCCCCAAGCCTGCACGGCCGCGCGGGTCGCCGCGCCGTGACGCTGATGCCGCGCGAAAACGTTCGGCAAGCCCTCTTCGTCAAGCATCGTGAGCGCCTCCTGCAAGCCGCGCAGGAGGTTCGTGGCCGGAGTGTACGGGAAATAGAATCCGGCGTTGGCTTCGAGCATCGGCCGCCAGTCCCAATAGCTCCGCGGGAGCCTCGCGGTCTTCGAGGCCTCCAACGCGCGGGCGCTGGTCGCGTTGAAGGAGAGTCCCGGCGGGAGCATCAGTCCTTTCTGGCTCCCGGCGACGGTGACGTCCACACCCCACTCGTCGTGCCGATAGTCGATCGAAGCCAGCGACGAAATCGTGTCGACGAGAAGCAGCGCGGGATGTCCGATCCTGTCGATCGCTCTCCGGAGAGCGGCGACGGGGCTGACGCAACCAGTCGAGGTCTCGTTATGGACGACGCAGACGGCGCGGATCCGGCCCCCTTCGTCGGCTTGAAGCGCGGCCTCGATGGCGGCAGGGTCGGCGCCGCGTCGCCAGTCGGTCTCCAGAAGGATCGGCTCGAGCCCAAGGCGCTTCGCCATTTCGCTCCATAGCGACGCGAACCAGCCTGTGCGCGCCATAAGCACGGCGTCCCCCGGCGAGAGCGTGTTGACCAGTGCGGCCTCCCACGCGCCGGTGCCGGAAGCGGGAAAGACGAGCACAGGGTCGTTCGTCTGGAAGACCCGTTTGAGGCCGGTCAGGACCGAACGTCCGAGCGTGGCGAAGTCAGGGCCCCGATGGTCGATCGTGGGTTCCGAGATCGCGCGCAAGACCCGACCCGGAACATCCGTCGGGCCCGGGATTTGCAGGAAGTGGCGGCCCGGAGAACGGGTGTTCATAGCGCGGCCTCGAGCTGAGGAAGCGATGGAAGAGGGTTCGCGCGCGAGACCTCGCGGGCAGAAGCGATAAGCTGATCGTCAGCCCCGCACGCGGCGGCGAGATGCGCGCCCATCGGCAACCCGGATCGCGTATAGCCCTCGAACGTGAACTCCGGCGCGTTCGTCTTGCCAATGACGATCATTCCCACCTGCCTGATCCGCGAGACTGGCAGTTCTTCCTTCGCAGGCCAATGGTCTTTGAGCGCGCGGCTTCCCCATGTTGTTAGAAACCCCGCCACATGGAGATTGTCCTTGACGGAGATCGGAATTCCGTCGAGCCGGGAATGAGTTCGCCCATGCGATCGACGCTCGTCGCTTTCTTTCGCAGCGGCCAATGCGCCGGAGCGATCAAGCGCGACGAAGCTATTGAGACGCGAATCAAACGTCTCGATGCGCTGAAACGCGCGCCGGACGAGACCCACGGACGAGGCTTGCCCTTTCTCAAGTTCGGCCGCGTGGGTCTCAAGCGTTTCCGCCACATCTCACCTCATTGGTCCCGCGGAAGCGGTTGTCCGATCGCCGCTGGCATCCGAGACGCGCGTCCGAGAGCCGCGAGCACGAGCAGCGCGATCAAATAGGGCGCCATTTGCACGATATACGAGCTGACCGGCAAGCCAAAGCTTTGCATACGCAATTCGAACTCTTCCGCTGCGCCGAAAACGAGGCAGGCAATCGTTGCGCCGAACGGATTCCAGCGCGCCACAATGAGCGAAGCGAGAGCAAGGTAGCCGCGACCGCCGGTCATGCCGTCGGTGAAGGTTCCAACCTGTTGCAGAGAAAGAACCGCGCCGCCAATGCCGGCGACAGCGCCGCAGGCAACGACTGCAGCCATGCGCACGCGAAATGGCTCGGCTCCAGAAGCTAAAACGGTCTTCGGGCTTTCGCCGGTCGCACGCAGCGTCAAGCCGGCCTGCGTGCGCCCCAGAAAGAACGCGAGAGCGACGCAGCCGATGATCGCGAGATAAGTGAGGGGCGGCAACGCAAACAGAAGCGGCCCGACGACCGGGATATTGGCCAGGCCCGGAATCGGCCAGGGCGGAAGCGGGGTCAGATTGATGGCGATGGGACGGCCGCCGCCAGAGAGCACGCGCATGAGGTAACTGGTTAGCCCGGCTGCAAGAATATTCGCCGTGAGGCCTGTGACCATGTTGCCCGCTCGATAGGCCACGGCGACAATCGCCACGACAAGCCCGATCGCCGCCCCGCAGAGAACCGCAAGCCCGAGTCCGAGAAGCGCGCCGCCAGTCGCCCAGGCGCCGACTGCGCCGCCGAACTTCGTCAACCCTGAAGGCGCGCCAATCGTTTACACGCTGCGCCAGGCGGGTTGGACCAATCTCGTCGACATCGATGATCTAATCAAGCATGGGCCCGGCGGCGTCGATTCCCCGATCGAGCCGTTGATCGGAATCGTCGGAATTGGCGGCAATTCCGACTATCTCAACAGCCATCAGAACACCGTTCTGCGCTTCTTGTCGGTCGTCTGGCGCATCATTGACGCCACTAAGAAGGACCCTTCGCTCTATGACCTGCAGGCCCCCTATCTGAACTCGATGGCGGGCACGAGCCTGGACGGCAAAGGCGTCGCCGACACGGTCGCAATCCTGCATCCTTTCTCAACCTTCGACGACAACAAACAATATTACGACGACAAGCAGAGCACGACCTACTACGCCAACGTTTGGACGGCGGTTATCAAGAACTTCGAAGAGCACAACATCATTCCCGCCGGCAAGGTTACGGCCGACGATGTCGTCTGGGGCGGGCCGATCTGGCGCCAGATGGTGGACTACCGGACGAAGACCGACGAGATCCTGAAGAAGCTTTCGGGAGCGACCCTGACGCCAGAGAAGCAGAAGCTCGTGGATCAGGCGAAGACGTTCTACGTCGACTACGACTTCCTCGACGCTTACCGGCTCGGGCTCGCCGCATCGAGCTGATAGAGCGGTTGCGATGATAGGACGCGTCGAGGCCGTGGCGACCCCGCCCAGCCAAAGCGAAGCCTGGTCCTCGCATGATCTGCTCCGGGCTGTCTCGAAGGCGCTCACCGCCCTCGATCCATTCCGGCTCGCCGGAGCGGTTTTGTTCGTAGCACTTTGGGAACTGGCGTCGCTTCTCGTTTCGCCGATCATCCTGCCGGGGCCGCTCTCCGTGCTCCGCCGCGCGGCGATGGATTTCTGGTCCGCGCCTGCGCTCTCCTACTACGGCGTCGAGGACCCAAGCCTCGCTGGGAATTTGGCCTATACGGCGGAGAATGTCGCGATCGCCGCCGTGATCGGCGCCGTCATCGGCGTGACGCTCGGCCTCCTTTCGGCCCGCGTCTGGTTCGTGCGCGCGGCCATGGACCCCGTCATGATGACGGCCGGCACGGTGCCGATCCTCATCGCCGCGCCGTTCCTGTTGATCTGGTTCGGCGTCGGGAGGGCGAGCGCGGTCAGTCTGGTCGCGTTCTACATTGTCGTCATCCTCTACGTCTCCGCCCAGCGCGCGGCGCTCAATCTCGATTCGATCTATGAGAACTACGCGCTCACTCTCGGCGGCCGTCGCGGGCGGATGCTGCGCGACATCCTGATCCCGGGAACAGTCCCGGAGATCCTTGGCGGTTTCCGCATCGCGCTCGCAGGCTCATGGGGGCTCGAGGCCGTTTCGGAACTGCTCGGCTCACAGTCCGGGATCGGCAAGGTGCTCGAAGTCCTTGCGGGAGCGACGGACCCGCAAGGGATCCTGGCCACGCTGCTCGTGCTCGGCTTCATCGCCATTCTCACCGATGGTCTCGCGGCCACGTTGATCGCGCGTTTTGCGGCATGGCGTTTTGCGGGATCTTAAGGCGGAGGACGAGATGCCGACTGAACCCAGTCGCCGAATGATCGAACTCGTTCACCTCGGCCGCAACTATACCCGCGCGGACGGCGCGCGTGTGACCGCAGTCGACGACGTGTCGCTGATTGTGCCCGAGGGCGAATTTCTATGCCTGATCGGCCCTTCTGGTTGCGGCAAGAGCACGCTTCTGCAGATGATCGCCGGCCTCGTTGGACCCTCGTCGGGGGCGATCGTCGTCGACGGCAAGGAGATCAACGGACCGGGCCGCGAGCGCGGAATGGTCTTCCAGCGCGACAGCGTGTTTCCCTGGATGCGCGTGATCGACAATGTCGAATATGGCCTCAAGTGTCGTGGCATCCCGGCCTACGCGCGCCGGAATATTGCGCGAGACTACCTCAAGCGCGTCGGCCTTTCGCATGTGGAGCGCGCCTGGCCGCGCGAGCTTTCCGGCGGCATGCTCAAACGAGTCGCCATCGCGGCCGTGTTCGCCAATGGCGGCGAGGTCCTTCTGCTCGATGAGCCGTTCGGCGCGCTCGACTACGTGACGCGGCGGCAGTTGCAGGAGGTGCTTCTCGACCTCTGGGAAGAGCCGGGTCGCGCCGTTCCAACCGTGGTGTTCGTTACGCATGACGTCGACGAGGCGCTCCTGCTCGCGGACCGGATTGTCGCGATGCGAAGCGGCGCGATCGTCGACGACATCCCCGTTGAAGCCGCGCGTCCGCGGGACACGGACACCCTGCTTTTGCCCGAGATGGTCGCCATCAAGCACACGCTGCTTGGGCACCTCGGCCTCGCCCATGCGGCGCGCGCGACGGTCAGCGAGAGAGGAGCCGCGTGACCGCCCTCTCTCGCCAGCAGCTCGTCTCGATCTCGGTCTTCGCGGGGCTCGCGATTCTCTGGGAGATCCTCTCCTTCGTCTATACGGTCGAGGCGCAGCCGGGCGAGCCGATGGTCGCCGGATGGGGCACGCTTTTCACTCGCACTCTTCTCAGCCTTTCCGACTATTGGCAGGGCGGATTCGGAGTGCCCGCGGTCGCCGATGGCGCGCCGCGCAGCTATCCCGCGGCGCTGCTCTCCATCATTTTCCATTCGCTGGCGACGCTCGCTCGGCTTGCGAGCGGGCTCTTGCTCGGCGGCGTTCTTGGCCTCGCTCTCGGCCTTGCCGTTTCCTGGTCGCCGTGGAGCCGCAGACTTGTTCAACTCCCGACGCAGTTTCTGCGCGCTTTGCCGCTCCTCGCGATGGTGCCTTTGTTCCAGCTTTGGTTCGGCACCTATTTCTTTGGGCAGGTGCTGTTCGTCGCGTACGGCGTCGGCATGATCGTCTTCGCCGGCGTCGTCAACGCCGTGCGCAACGTTCCGCAGATCTACATCGACAACGCGCGAGTGCTCGGCGCGTCGCGATCCCATCTTTACCCAACCGTATTCTTGCCCGCGATCCCGCCCGCCATGCGCTCCGTCGTCCTGCTCAGTCTCGGCGCGGGCTGGGGCGCCGTTCTCGCGGCCGAATATCTCGGCGCTCAGTCGGGACTCGGCTATATCATCGTCTACGCTCAGCAGTTCGGTCTTCTGGACCGGATGTTCCTGATCGCGCTCCTGTTCATCCTCTACACGTCCGCGAGCTATTGGGCGATCGAGCGTCTGTTCACCCGCCTGCTTGCCTGGTCGCCCTCGTCGCACGCCCCTGCCCAATGACGGATCCGATCCTCCAGGAATCGGCGCTGTCGCTCGTCGGGGGCATGCGGGCCGGCCGCACGACCGCCGTCGCGATCATGCGCGCCGCTCTTCACCGGATCAAGGCGCTCGAACCGGACGTCCGGGCCTTCGCTCATTTCGACGCCGCCGCGGCGCTCGCCGCAGCCGAGCGCGCCGACAAGGAACGAGCGTCGGGCGGTTCGCCAGGACCGCTGCACGGCCTGGCGGTCGCGGTCAAGGACATCATCGACACCGCGGACTTTCCGACCGAGCATGGTGGAGAAATCTTCCTCGGCCGACAGCCGGAGCGCGACGCGACGATCGTGAAAAGGTTGCGCGCCGGCGGCGCGATCGTGATTGGCAAGACAGTCACGTCGCAATATGCGCTTTTCGTCCCGGGGCCCACGCGCAATCCGCGCGATCTTAAGCGCACGCCCGGAGGCTCGTCGAGCGGATCGGCGGCGGCGGTCGCGGCGGGCTTCGTTCCCGTCGCTCTGGGAACGCAGGCCAATGGCTCGGTCATTCGGCCGGCTTCCTACTGCGGCGTCGTCGGATTCAAGCCGAGCCTCGGCGTCCTGCCGCGCACAGGCGTGTTGAGGCACTCTGCGCTTATCGATCATCCGGGCGTCTTTGCAGGAAGCGTCGCGGACGCCGCGCTTGTCGTCGACACGATCGCTGGCGAGGACGTAGAGGACTCGCTCTCGCGAAACCTCCCCGCTTCATTGCTCGACGCGGCGCTCGACCGCGGCAAAACACCCCGTCTGGCGCTCGCCTTGGGCCCGTTCGAATCGCGCGCCGAACCGGCGACGCGGGAAGTCCTCAGCCGTTTCCTCGCGGGCCTGCCTCTGCGGGTCGAGCCAATCGAGCTTGGCCCGGAATTCAGCGTAGCGGAGACGACGCTGCGGGCGCTCATGTGCGCCGGGGTCGCTGAGTCGCTGGGACCCGACATTGACGTCGCCCTGGATCGGGTTCCTGAGCTCGTCGTGCGTCTGGTCAAGGAAGGCTGCGCTTTGTCTGCCGTGGATGTGGTCGCCGCCTGGACCCGTCGCGACAGCCTTCGCAGCGAACTCATCGCGCGCATGTCGGAATACGACGCGGTGCTCACCTTTGCGTCGGCCGGCCCGGCCCCGCTCGCATCTGAGGGAACAGGCGATCCGATCTTCGCGACATTGTGGACGCTGATCGGCGCGCCCGCCTATAGCCTGCCGCTGCTTCTGAGCGCCGATGGTCTGCCGATCGGCGTCCAAGCCGTCGGCGCGCCGGGCCGCGACGCTGAACTCACGTCCGCCGCCGCCTGGCTTATGCGAGCGACCGCGGATTCCAGCGCAGGGTGATCGATGCGTATCCTTATCGTCAATCCGAACACTACCGAAGAGGTCACCTCGCTTATGCTCGAGGCCGGGCGCGCGGCGGCGGCACCGGGGGTCGAGGTCCGCGCTATTACTGCCCCTAAGGGTCTGCCCTACATTACGAGCCGGGCGGAGGCGCAGATCGGTGGATCGATCGCTCTCGAGATGTTGGCGGAGGCGCGAGGCGGATGCGATGCCGCGATCCTCGCCGCCTTCGGCGATCCGGGCCTGCTCGGCGCCCGCGAGTTGTTCGAGTTTCCGGTGATCGGCATATCGGAGGCCGCCATGCTGACCGCATGCATGCTCGGCGGCCGATTTCTCATCGTCACCTTCGCCAACGCGCTTTGTGGCTGGTTTCGCGACTGCGTCGCCATGCATCGACTTGAGGATCGCTGCGCTGGCGTCGTTGCGCTGGACCGCAGCTTCGGCTCGTTGGAAGATGTTCGCGAGACGAATTGGGGGGCGCTGATGGCTCTCGCCAACGCCGCTGTCGCTGATCGTGACGCGGATGTCGCGATCCTGGCAGGCGCTCCATTGACCGGGCCCGCGTCTCGGGCGCGCGACCTCATTCACGTTCCGGTCGTCGACCCGATCGTCGCCGCGGTGAAGCAAGCTGAGGCGCTCCTCGCGCTCGGGACGATGAAAGCCTCGCGCGGAAGCTTCAAGCGTCCTGCGCCAAAGGCCACGTTAGGATTATCCCCGAAATTAGCGGCGTATCTGGAGGACGCTCAGTGACCGGGACTGGACAAATCGGCTATGTAGCGTTGGGCGGGCGGCGATACGCCGTGCAGCGCAACTTCGGCCGCACGCCTTCCGATCTCTCGCCAGTCCGCATTAGCCAGGTCGCCGTGGAATCGTCTGGACGGGTACATGTCCTCCGCCGCGGAGAGCCGCCTGTCATCGTTTACGAATCGGACGGCGGCTTTATCCGATCCTATGGCGCGGGCGAGATCTTCGATTCGCACGGGATCTCGATCGACACTTGGGACCGCGTGTGGGTCGCCGATCGCGACGCCCATCAGATTGTCGTCTTCGATCTCTCAGGCCAACCGGTGCTGCGCATCGGCGAGCGGCATCGTCCAAAATGGGAGGCGCCTTTCAATCACCCGACCCGCGCCGCCGCGGCCCCGGACGGCGCGATCTTCGTCACGGACGGATACGGCAATGCGCGCATCCACGAATTCTCGCCGGATGGAGCGTGGCGGTCGAGCTTCGGCGAGATCGGCGCGGGGCCGCAACAATTCATGACGCCGCATTCCGTGATCGTCGATCGTCAGCAGAGGCTCCTGGTGTGCGATCGCGAGAATGACCGGGTGCAGGTTTTCAATCGCGACGGGCAATGGTTGGCTGACTGGAAAGGTCTGTGTCGACCCATGGACCTGTGCGAGCGCGAAGATGGAGTCGTTTTGGTCAGTGATCAGCTTCCGAGCGTCACCGCCTTCGCCCCGGACGGCGCTCGCATCGATCGGTCCCGCCCGTCATTAAACGGGGCTCATGGGATCGCGCTCGGACGGACAGGCGAGATTTACCTCGCCGAAATCGAACCTTCGTCGGTGACGAAACTCGCTCCTATCTGAGCACGAAGGCGTCAGGCCGGAGCCGACAAGTCGATTAGCGAACTGGGTCATGAATGGCGCCGGTGAGAAAATCTGGCCAGTCGCGCTCGAAGAACGGCTTGTCGTCAAAGCTCAAACGTCGAATCGGACGCGCCTCACAGACAAACGTCCGAGCCTCGAGTCGCACATGGATCTGCTCCGCGCGGTCCTCGGCCCGCTCGGACACGAAACGGACGTCCTCGAGCACGCCGGTGCGGGCTTCCGGAGCCCGATCCCCGTCTGACGCGCAGATCGCTCTGGCTCCGCGGCTTCCTCCGCCACGCGCGACGTAGAACGCCAGCGCCGCAAGCACCGCTTCCGACAGGAGCGCGGTCTGGCGCCACTGCAGCGCCTTCAAGGCGTCGGCCGCGCCGGAATACGAGATCCCTTGCTGGCGAATGGTTTCGTTCAGCGCGTGAGCCGTTGCCAACGCCTGTTTCACGTCGGCCGCGTTGCAAAGCACGCCCGCGTGGTCGCTCATGCGGTCCTGGACATCGTTCCGGATCGATTTAACGGTCAGGCGGCTATCGGCCTTGAGCACGTCGAGGATGCGCCCGACCGCCTCGTCGATCAGGCCAGGCTCTGCCGCGCTTGGGGAACGCGTGTTGCGGCGGGCGGCTATGTGCTCGGCGCAGCGTGTGCCGAGGACCTGGCCCGCGTTCAGCGCTGCCCCGCCGGGTCTCGTCACGCCGTGGGTGCCAGCAGCCTCACCGACCGCGTAGCATCCATCCACGCCGGTCGCGCCCCAGCCGTCGACGGCGACGCCGCCGTTCATATGCTGATTTAAGACCGCGAATTCGAGCGGATCGCGCGTGATGTCGTATTTGAAGCGCTTGTAAAGCTCGATCGAGAGCGGATTCATCTTGCGAAGCCGGTCGATCGGCTTCTTCATGGGCGCCCCGGCATTCCTAAGGTAGTCCCTTACGTCGGGGTCGAGCCGATCGAGATCGAACTCGGCGTCGCCCGGAACGGAAAGCGGATTGCGGTTGAAGTCCATGAACACTTTGCGCCCCGAGCGCGTCTCCTTGATGATGGCGAGGTCGACGAGGCTCGAGCCGAACTCGAGCATGCGGGTCGCGTGGAACGGCCACTGGTAGCCCTTGCGAAACACGTTCGACGCCAGCTCCTGGGTCGTCCGATAATAGTCGGCGAGAAAATTGCGTTCGTTCCCGCGCGGATCGCGCGAAAAAATATAGGGCATCGCCTGCATGTAGGTGCCGGAAAAATTCCACGGGAAATTATCGCGCGACGTTCCAATTCCGAACTGACTCTCGGTGAGGTTGACCGCTTCGAGTCCCGCTTCCATCGCGAGGCCGAGCGAGCCGAAGCAATGCCTCGGATAGACGCTGTCGCGATAGAGCTCTCCAGGACCTCCAGTCGCGATTACGACCACCTCACTTGAGAAAAAGGCGAGCCCCATGGGATTGTCGTCCGCGCGCCGCTTGGGCGACATCGCGACCACACCTGCGCAGCGAGCAGCTGCCCCGGGTTCGATCAGGAGGCGAACGCCGGTTGTATGGTTGAACGTCGGAACATTCAGTCGGATCGCTTCTCTCGCCAGCACCTGGACCATGAGGCGCGAGGTGCGAGGGCCGCAACTCGTCGCCCGACCCACCTCGTCATGATCGGTCTTATAGCGGAGCACGCCGCCCAGGCGATCCTGCGGGATCGGCAGTCCCATGAACTGCAGGGACGATAGCGCGCGCGACGATCCCACCGCTTCGATATAGGCCGTGTCCTCATTCATCGCGCCGCCCGCACTGAGCGCCTCGGCCATGGCTCGGTAGTCGTCGCCCTGCCCCGCGCTGTTTGCGGTATGAAGGGTCTGCTTGTCGGAACCGGAGCATGCCGACGTGCCGCCAAAGGCGCTCTGGGTTACGATGATGACGTCGAGGTCACGCCGCTTCATTTCGACTGCCGCGCGCAGTCCGGCGCCGCCGCTACCGAGCACCAGCGCCTCGCTTCGATGGACAGGAATTGAGAAGCCGCGTGCGACGACAGTCTCCTTCGTTGGCCTCTCTGTCGCGAGGCGTGGCATCTCGATGTCGGTCAGGGCGTCGAGGATGTTTTGGGGGATCGTCGCGCTCAAATTTGGTCCTGAGATGGGGTTGACCGGGCGGCTAAGAACGGGTACGGCTATTAGCACGTTCCAACTCCGGCGGCAAGAATGCAGCCTTTGTGCACGTTACTGGGAGATTGGACGCTTACATAATTTGGAACGTACCAACTGGACGTAAGCTTGAACAACGAGACGCGCAAGGAGATTGAGGTTCGCGAGGGACGCGCGACGATCGTCGACGTCGCCCGACGCGCGGGTGTTTCAAAATCGACCGTCTCCCTCGTTCTCGGCGGAAGCTCGCTCGTTGCGGAGACGACACGCGAGCGTGTCTCCGATGCAATGAACGAGCTCGGCTACATATACCATCGCGGGGCTGCGACCTTGCGCGGCGCCAAATCGGGCGTCATCGGCATGGTCATCAATGACCTGTCGAATCCCTTTTATGTCGAGCTCGCGATCGGCATCGAGCAAGCGTGCCAGGGCGGCGCCTATATCCCCTTTCTCGCCAACACCGCCGAAAATGCGGTTCGCCAGCAGCAGGTAATCCGCTCGATGCGTGAGCATGGGGCTGCGGGGCTTGTGCTGGCGCCCGCGATGGGCGCGTCAGCGAGCGAGCTTAAGCCCCTTCTTGCGGGGTTGCCCGTGGTCCAGGTGATGCGTCGCCTTCCGGGCTTGAGGGCGTCGCTCGTCGCACCGGAGAATAAGGAAGGGGCTCGAAAGGCCACAGCCCATCATATCGCCGCCGGGCACAGCCGTGTCGCATTTGTCGGCGGCGTATCGTCGATGCTCGTCCGGGAGGAGAGACTCGCGGGCTATAAACTCGCCCTCGAGGAAGCCGGAGTTTCGGTCGACCCGTCGCTGGTCATCGAAACGACGACCAACTATTCGGGCGGCGGCACAGCGGTCCCGCACCTGCTCAACCTCGACCAACCTGCGACCGCCGCGCTTTGCTTCAATGACGTTGTCGCGATCGGGCTCACGCGGGCGCTGATGGAGGCGGGCGTTTCGGTGGGGAGTCGACTTCGATGTCATCGGTTTCGATGACATCGAAGAAGTCAAGCACACGCTTCCCGCCTTGAGCAGCGTTTCGGTCAATCCTCGCGATCTCGGTTCGCGCGCCGCCCAACTCCTTATGCGCCATATCGCGAGCGGCGACTTCGAACCGGAAGCGGTGCTCTGCCCCACGACCTTGGCGCTTCGCAACTCCTGCCGGGCCGCCGGCCCTCACGAGCGAGGAAATTGATGACAAACCTTCGTTGGGGGTTGATCGGCGCGAGCACGATCGCCGCAGAGCACATGATCGCCGCCTTCCGCGCCAATGGCGGCGAAGCCGTCGCGGTCATGAGCACCTACGCAGACCGGGGTGCGAGTTACGCAAAAAGGCATGGAATCGCGCATGCGACCACGAGCCTGAAAGAACTGGTCGACTCCAAAGACGTCGACGCCGTCTATATTTCCACGACCAATGAGCTGCACCGGGATCAGGTCTTCGCTGCTGCGGCCGCCGGAAAGCATGTGCTGTGTGAGAAACCGCTCGCGCTGACGCTAAAGGACGCCCGGGCGATGGTCGCGGAGTGCCGCAAGCGCGGCGTCGTCATGGGCACCAATCACCACCTCCGCAACGCGGCGACGCATCGCGCGATGCGGGAGGCGATCAAAGCGGGCAGGATCGGCAAGCCGCTTTTCGCGCGGGTGTTCCACTCCGTCTACCTGCCCGCCCATCTGCAAGGCTGGCGGCTTGACCGCCCCGACGCGGGCGGCGGCGTCATTCTCGACATCACCGTTCACGACGCCGACACGCTTCGATTCGTCCTCGACGACGAGCCGAAATCGGTTATGGCCGTGGCTTCGCACGGCGGCATGGGCCGCGAGGGGCTGGAAGACGGCGTCATGGGCGTCATCCGCTTCTCGAGCGGCGTGCTCGCGCAATTTCACGATGGGTTCACCACCAAATACGCAACGACCGGCTTTGAGGTGCATGGAGAGGCGGGCTCGCTGATCGGTCGCGACTGCATGACCCAGCAACCGAAGGGGGATGTGCACTTGCGGACCGCAGCCGGCGAGGAGCAGCTCAAACTCGATCACGAAAACCTGTACGCGCGTTCGATCCGCCTGTTTGCCGACGCCGTTCAAGGGCGTGGCGCGCCTTCAGCGACCGGCGAGGACGGCGTCAAATCCTTGAGCGTAGCGATCTCCGCAGGAGCCTCGGCGCGTACGGGCGCCGAGGCTCTTATCGATCCGACCATCTAGGGACAGCGATGGCCAGGCCAAAGGTCATTTCCGCAAGCGAGGCCGCCCGTCTCATTCCCGACGAGGCTATCGTGACTGTCTCATCCTCGTCCGCGCTCGGATGTCCTGATGCGACGCTTGCAGCGATCGGCGCGCGCTTCGACGCCGAGGGCCATCCGCGCAATATCACCACCCTGCACCCGATCGCGGCCGGGGATATGTGGGGCGTCAAGGGCGTCGATCACCTCGCCAAGCCAGGGTGCCTCGCGCGCGTCCTTGCAGGATCCTATCCGTCGGGCCCTTCTTCGGCCGAACCGCCGGAGATCTGGAAAATGATCACGAGCGACGCCATCCCGGCCTATAACGTGCCGTCCGGCATATTGTTTGACATGCATCGCGAGGCCGCAGCCAAACGGCCGGGCGTGCTGACGAAGGTGGGCATGGACACTTTTGTCGACCCTCTCCACGACGGCTGTGCGATGAACGTCAAGGCGGCCCTCGATCCCATCGTCGAGCGGGTTCGCTTCAACGGGGATGAATGGCTCTTCTTTCCAAGCATCGTTCCGCAAGTCGCCATCATTCGCGCGACAACCGCCGACGAGCGCGGAAACCTTTCCTACGAACACGAGGGCGGCATTCTCGGGCCCCTCGATCAGGCGCTCGCCGTGCGCAACAACGGCGGAATTGTCATCGCACAGGTTAAGCGTCTCGCAGCGGCGGGAACGCTTAAGCCCCACGACGTGATCGTGCCAGGAATCCTGGTCGACTACATCGTGGTCGCGCCGGACCAGCTGCAGACGACCCACACGGCCTATGAGCCGGCAATTTCGGGCGAAATCTTTCGACCGCTGTCATCGTTCGAGACGCCGAAGTTCGACATCTCCAAGGTCATCGCCCGCCGCATTGCCCAAGAGCTGCGTGACGGGGACGCGGTCAACATCGGCTTCGGCATCTCCGCAAACGTTCCGCGGATCCTAATCGAGGAAGGCCGGCACGGGGCGGTGACCTGGCTGATCGAGCAAGGGGCTGTCGGCGGCGTGCCGCTCATCGACTTTCAGTTCGGCTGCGCCTCCAACGCCGAGGCGATCGTCCAGTCGCCGCATCAATTCACTTATTTTCAGGGCGCGGGCTTCGACATGTCGCTGCTTTCGTTCTTGCAGATCGACCGCGTCGGCTCAGTCAACGTCTCCAAGCTCGGCGTGCGCCCGCATGTCACCGCAGGCGCCGGCGGGTTCGTCGACATCACGGCGCGCGCGAAGAAGATCGTCTTTTCCGGCTATTTCACCGCCGGCGCAAAGCTCGAGATCCATGACGGCGGCGTCAAGATTGCCAAGGAAGGCAAGGTCAAGAAGCTCGTCGAGGCTGTAGAACAAATCTCGTTCTCGGGCCCGCGAGCGGTCGATCAGGGGCAGGAAGTTCTCTACATCACCGAGCGCTGCGTGCTGCGGCTCGAGAAGGACGGCGTCACGGTCACTGAACTCGCGCCTGGTGTAGATCTCGAGCGCGACGTCCTCTCCCAGGCCGAGTTTCAGTTGCGGGTCGCGAAAAGCGTCCGCAAGATGGACCCTGCCTTGTTCCACCCCGAGCCGATCAATCTTCAGCTTCGCCCGGCAGAGGAGATGGCGCTGTGAGCGCCTTTGTCGAACTTCGCTTCGAGGGGCCGCTGGCTCGGCTCACGCTGAAACGCGCCGACAAGCTGAACGCGCTTGATCGGGCGATGATTGACGCCCTCGCGGAAGCGGCGCGCGCCATCGACGCCTCATCCGAAACGCGGGCCGCGATCCTTTCGGGCGAGGGCAAAGTGTTCTGCGCCGGCGGCGACATCGGCGCCTGGGGGGGCCTCCCTCCCCTCGAAATGTGGCGCGACTGGACGCGCGCGGGGCACCGCGCCTTCGAAGCGCTCGCGCGCCTGCGTGTTCCGCTTATCGCGGCGATGACAGGGCACGCCTTTGGCGGCGGCTTCGAACTGGCGGCCGTCGCCGATATTCGGATCGCCGAAAGCGGAATCAAGCTTGGTCTTCCCGAGTCCGGCCTCGGTATGGCGCCAGGCTGGTCGGGCACGCAGAGGCTGGTGCGCCGCTTCGGCGCGTCAGTCGTGCGCCGCATGGCTCTGGCCGGCGCCATGTTTTCTGCGGAGCAGGGGCTGGCTCTTGGCCTCGTCGACGAGGTGGCCTCGAAGGGCGAGGGTGTCGCGCGGGCAGAGACGCTCGCGGCCGATATTGCCAAGCGCGGACCGCTCGCCGTGCAAATGGTCAAGGCCATGATCAACGCTGCGGAAGGCGAGGATCGCGATGCGCCGATCGAGGGCTTGGCCGGAGCGCTCACGGCATACACCGAAGATCTCGCTGAAGGCGTCGCCGCGTTCCGGGCCAAGCGCCCGCCGGCATTCTCTGGGCGATAGAGTGCTGCGGAGGGGAAGAAGATTGATACTCGGGAGCCGATCGACGGTTTCTGGATCCGGCGCCGGATCGCTTCCGGTGGGAGCAACGTGAAGGAAGAAAGGGCACACAATGAAATTGAAAGCAATGTTGATGGCCGGCGCCATGATGGTTGGCGCGCTTGGCCTCTGCGGCGACGCTTCCGCCGCGGACACCAAGGAAGTGCAGATGCTGCATTGGTGGACCTCCGGTGGAGAGGCGGCGGCGCTCAACGTCATCAAGCAATATCTGGCGAAGCAAGGCTATGCGTGGAAGGATGTGCCGGTCGCCGGCGGCGGCGGCGAGGCCGCGATGACGACGCTGAAGGCCATGGTCGCCGCCGGCAATCCGCCGACCGCCTCGCAGATCCTTGGCTATTTCGCTCTCGACTACGCCGAGGCGGGTAAACTCGGCGACGTCACTCCGCTGGCCGAGAAGGGCGGCTGGGCCAAGGTCATCCCGACCGCGCTGCAGAAATTCACCACCACCGACGGCAAGTGGGATGCAGTGCCGATCAATATCCATTCCGTCAACTGGATCTGGGTCAACAAGGCGATCATGGACAAGATCGGCGGAACCGAGCCGAAGAATTTCGACGAATTCGTAGCTCTCCTCGACAAGGCCAAGAAGGTCGGCGTCATTCCCCTCGCGCTCGGAGGACAACCCTGGCAGGAAGCGACGCTATTCGACTCGGTCGTGATGTCGACCGGCGGCCCGGACTTCTACAAGAAGGCCTTCATCGATCTCGACGACAGCGCGTTGAAATCGGATACGATGAAGAAGTCGTTCGATAACCTCGCGAAGCTGCGCGACTACGTCGATCCGAACTACGCTGGCCGCGACTGGAACCTCGCGACCGCCATGGTCATCAAGGGCGACGCGCTGCTTCAGGTCATGGGCGACTGGGCGAAGGGCGAATTCAAGGTCGCGAACAAAGAGCCCGGCAAGGACTATTTTTGCTATCGCTTCCCCGGCACCGACGGCACGGTGATCTACAACACCGACATGTTTGCGTTCTTCAAGGTGTCCGCGGACCGCAAGGCCGCGCAGGACGCGCTCGCCGAAGCCTCTATGAACCCTGAGGTTCAGTCCGCCTTCAACGTAATCAAGGGATCGGTTCCGGCTCGCATCGACGTGCCCGACACCGCCTTCGACATGTGCGGCAAGAAGGGCATCGCCGACGTGAAGGCCGCCAACGAGAAGGGCACGTTCTTAGGCTCCATGGCGCAGAACTACGCGCAGCCGCCCGCCATTGGCACCGGCGCCTATCATGACGTCGTGACCAAGTTCTTCCACGGCGAGATCAAGACCTCCGATCAGGCGGTGGCGGAGCTCGACAAGGCGATCAACGCCGCGAAATGATCGCAAAGCGGCCTTCTCCTGCCTGCGCGGGGGAAGGTCGCGGCGGGGCCAAGGAAACGTTCGCGGGAGGGAAACGGTCATGACTACGGCGATCGACCCCGTAATCGCTTACGCGGTCCAGGGGCCACGCCCCGGTCTCAAGGATCGCCTTCGCGACTGGATTCCGAGGCTGGTTCTCGCGCCGTCGTTCGCGCTGGTCCTCATCTTCGTTTATGGCTTCAACCTTTGGACGGTTCTGATCTCCTTCACGAGCTCCAAGGCCTTCACGAACTTCAACTTCATCGGCTGGGGGAACTACGCCAAGCTCTGGACCTGGACGTTCGAGACCGATCCGCCGTCGAACTGGTACACGGCCCTCGTCAACATGGTCATCTTCGGCGGACTCTATGTCATCTTCTGTCTTGTGCTCGGATTGGCGCTCGCGATCCTGCTGGACCAAAAGATTCGCGGCGAAGGCATCCTGCGGCCGATCTATCTCTATCCGCTCGCGCTCTCTTTCATTGTCACCGGCACCGCGTGGAAGCTTTTTCTCGATCCGCGCATCGGCCTCGAGAAAGCTGTCCATGATCTTGGCTGGACGAGCTTCCATTTCGACTGGGTCGTCAACCCGCGCATGATGATCTATTGCGTCGCGATCGCCGGCATCTGGCAGACCTCGGGCTTTGTCATGGCGATGTTTCTTGCCGCGTTGCGCGGGATCGACGGCGAGATCCTGAAGGCGGCCCAGATCGACGGCGCCTCCGCTTACGCAACTTATCGGCGCATCATCATTCCGATCATACGCCCTGTCTTCATGTCGGCGCTGATCATCCTCACTCACATGGCGATCAAATCCTATGATCTCGTCCTGTCCGTCACCGGCAAGAACCCGGGCGGCGCGGCGGAGCTCCCGTCGACGTTCATGTATTCCTACACCTTCACCCGCAACCAGATGGCGGTTGGTTCGGCAAGCGCTGTGATCATGCTCATGACCATAGCCGCGATCATGGTTCCCTACCTCTATTCCGAGCTGAGGGAGAAGCACTGATGACGGCCGTGACTGATACGCTTGCCGCCGCGCCCTCGCGCGAACCGGCGCGACATTCAACGACGACCCGCGTCCTGATCTATGGCGCGCTCGTCCTGTTCGCGATCGTCTACCTCATGCCGCTCGTCGTCATGGTGATGACATCGCTGAAACCGCTCGACGAGGTCACGGGGGGGAACATGTTCTACTTCCCGCACGACCTGACCTTTGAGCCGTGGAAGAAAGCTTGGGGCACGGCCTGCGTCGGCCTGACATGCGAAGGGATCAGAGGCTACGTCTGGAACTCGGTCAAGATGGTCGTTCCGGCCGTGCTCATTTCGACTCTTCTCGGCGCGCTCAATGGCTACGTGCTGACCAAATGGCGTTTCCCTGGCCACAAGCTCGTATTCGGCATGATCCTGTTCGCCTGCTTCATTCCGTTCCAGTCGGTGCTCATTCCGATGGCGACGATTCTCGGCAGGCTCGGCGCCTTCGGGCAGACGCTTATCGACGCGACTGGCTTCTCGTGGGGGTTCGGCAATCCCACCGTTAACCTCGTGCTCGTGCATGTGGTCTACGGCCTGGGTTTCACGACGCTCTTTTTCCGGAATTACTACGAGACGTTTCCGACCGAGCTCGTCAAGGCGGCGCAGATTGACGGAGCAAGCTTCTTCCAGATCTTTCGCCGGATCCTGCTGCCGAACTCCGCGCCCATCTTCATTGTCACCGTCATCTATCAGTTCACCAACATCTGGAACGACTTCCTGTTCGGATCGACCTTCGCCGCTGGTGACTCGAGCCCGATGACGGTCGCGCTCTACAACATCGTCAACACTTCGACCGGCGTGATTGAATACAACGTCAATATGGCCGCCGCGATCATCGCCGCGGCGCCGACTCTTCTGGTTTACATCCTCGCTGGACGGTATTTCGTGCGCGGCCTGATGGCCGGCGCAGTGAAAGGATAGACCAATGGCCACTCTCGAAATCAGCGCGCTCCGCAAGCGGTTCGGCAGCCTGGAGATCCTCAAGGGGATCGACATCTCGCTCGAACAGGGCGGCTTCCTCGTGCTGGTCGGCCCATCCGGTTGCGGCAAGTCAACTCTGCTCAACACGATCGCTGGCCTTGAGTTCGATCAGTTCTGGAGAGATCCGGATCGGCGGCCAGGTCGTCAATGACCTGCACCCGTCGAAGCGCGACATCGCCATGGTGTTCCAGTCCTATGCGCTCTACCCCAACATGTCGGTGGCCGAGAACATTGCGTTCGGGATGGAAATGCGCGGCGTGCCCAAGCCCGAGCGCGAGAAGGCGGTCGCGGCCGTGGCCAAGACGCTACAGATCGAGCACCTTCTTGGGCGGCGGCCGAGCCAGCTTTCGGGCGGTCAGCGGCAACGCGTGGCGATGGGCCGGGCGCTCGTGCGTCAGCCGCGCGTGTTCCTGTTCGACGAACCCCTGTCGAAATCTTGACGCCAAGCTGCGTGTCGACATGCGTATCGAGATCAAGCGGCTCCATCAGCAGACGGGGACAACGATCGTCTATGTCACGCACGATCAGATCGAGGCGATGACGCTTGCCACCAAGATTGCCGTTCTGAAGGATGGCGAGCTGCAGCAGGTCGGGACGCCTGCCGAGATTTACAATTCGCCATCCAATCTCTTTGTCGCCGACTTCATGGGTTCGCCTTCTATGAATCTCCTCGAAGGCAGGGTGAAGGGGGTGAATGGCGCACGCCGAATTGTTCTCGAACGCCACGAACATCCGCCCATCGTTCTTCCGATTCCAGCAAGCGCGGATGAGAGCACACTGTCTGACGGAGCCAAGGTTATCTTTGGCATCCGGCCAGAGGCGGTCAACGACAAGGAAGGCGTTGATCGCGGCGCAAAGTCAGTCGCCACCTTCGATGCTCGGGTTGAGATCGTCGAGCCAGCAGGCTCGGATACGTTTGTGGTCACGCGCGCCGCTGGCAAAGAGCTCACCGCGCGAATGCGGGCCGACACCCAAGTGCGCATCGGCGAGAACCACACCTTCGCCTTCAACCTTGACAAAGCAATGCTGTTCGATCCTCAGACGTCGCGCCGGATCTGAAACAATCCGACTATGGCCAACCAGGAAACGGTCGACATCCTGATTGTCGGGTCGGGCATGGGCGGAGCGACGGTGGCGGCCGGGCTTGCGCCGACCGGAGCGCGGATTCTGATCCTCGAGCGCGGCGCGCGTCTTCGCGACAGTGCGGAAGCGCGCGACGCTCGAGCCATCTTCCAGCGCGGCGTTTTCCGCCCCGACGAGACCTGGCTCGACGGCGCTGGACAGCCCTTCAATCCGGGCAACTACTACTATGTCGGCGGCAACTCCAAGCTCTACGGCGCCGTCCTCATCCGCTATCGGGCGCAAGACTTCGAGCCCGTTGTCTATCGCGACGGCGCGACGCCGGGGTGGCCGTTTTCGTATGATGAGCTCGAGCCCTGGTACGGCCTCGCCGAGACGCTCTACAATGTTCGCGGCGCGATCGGGTTCGACCCGACGGAGCCCGCGCATTCGGCCCCCTACCCTTTTGACCCCGTGCCAGATGAGCCGGCAATCGGCAAAGTCCGCGAGCGCTTGAAGCGCGTCGGGCTGCACCCCTTCCCTCTTCCGCTCGGCGTCGACATCGACAAATGGCTCAGCCATGCGAAAACGCCGTGGGACGCCTTCCCCGACACCAGGACTGGCAAGATGGACGCCGAGACCTGCGCTCTCGACAAGGCCCTTGCCTATCGCAACGTCGAGCTGCGCGAAAATGCTCGCGTCGAGCGGCTTCTTACCGGTCCAGACGGCAAACGGGTTGGGGGCGTAGAAGCTTCGATCGCCGGGGATCGCAAAGCGATTTCTGCCGGGATCGTTATCCTTGCTGCGGGGGCAGTCAACTCAGCGGCTTTGCTTCTAACGTCGAGCGAAAACGGCGTCGCCAATCGCTCCGGCGCGGTCGGACGGCATTTCATGAATCACAATTGCTCGGCGCTGCTGGCGATCGACCCCCGCACAGTCAACAACTCCGTCTATCAGAAGACGCTCGGCGTCAACGATTTCTATTTGGATGACGCGCGCGGCGGACCGCCGCTCGGCAACATTCAGCTGCTCGGCCGGGTGACTGCGCCAATCCTGAAGTCAAGCCTCTCGCGGACGCCGGAGTGGGCTCTCAGTCTCATGAGCAGCCGCTCAGTCGACTGGTACGCGATGAGCGAGGATCTGCCGAACCCCGAAAGCCGGGTGACAATGCAGGGCAAGCAGATCCGGCTCGACTGGCGGCGCAGCAACTGGAGCGCCCATGTGGGCCTCGTCAAGGCGTTCAAGGAGCGACTGCGCGCCGCCGGTTACCCAATCGTTTTGTCGAAGCCGTTCGACCGGCGAACGCCCTCCCACCAGTGCGGCACCGTGCGCATCGGGTCAAACCCCGCGACCTCGCCGCTCGATCCCTATTGCCGTGCCTGGGACCATCCGAACCTCTTCGTGGTCGACGCCTCGTTTCTCCCGACGTCAGGCGCCGTCAATCCGTCGTTGACCATCGCGGCTCAGGCGCTCCGCGTCTCCGATCATATCGGCAAAACAGATCTTCGAGCGGCTTAAGGATTCGACGATGGCGTTCGACTACATCATTGTCGGCGGCGGTTCAGCGGGTTGCGTTCTTGCCAATCGTCTAAGCGCCGATCCGTCGATCAAGGTTCTTCTCCTCGAGGCGGGCGGGTCGGACTGGCACCCCCTGTTTAGAATGCCGGCGGGCTTCGCTAAAATGACCAAAGGGGTTGCGAGCTGGGGATGGAGCACAATCCCGCAGAAGCATCTCAACGGCCGGGTAATCTGGTACACTCAGGCCAAGGTGATCGGGGGCGGCTCTTCGATCAACGCTCAACTCTACACACGCGGCAACGCCGAAGATTACGACGCCTGGGCAAGCGAGGCCGGAGCGGTTGGCTGGAGCTATCGTGAGGTCCTTCCCTACTTCAAACGGAGCGAGGACAACCAGAAGCTCCACAACGCCTATCATGAGTATGGCGGGCCGCTCGGGGTGTCCTATCCTATCAATCCGCCGCCGATCAGCTACGCGTTCTTGCGCGCGGCGCAGGAACTCGGCATTCCCTTCAACGACGATTTCAACGGCGCCATCCAAGACGGGATCGGCCACTACCAGCTTTCCACCCGGAACGCCGAACGATCTTCGGCATCGTCGGCTTTCGTGAAGCCGATAGAGCGCAGGAAGAACCTCACGGTTCGCCTCAATGCCCAGACCTTGAAGATCGAAGTCCAGAACGGCCGCGCGATCGGCGTGACAGTCGCCTCGGGGACCGGGATAGACAACCTGAATGCGGACCGGGAGATCATCATCAGCTGCGGCGCGATCGGCTCGCCGCGCCTTCTCCAACTGTCCGGCATCGGGCCCGCCGACGCCTTGAAGGCGGCCGGAGTGACCGTCGTGCATGACCTTCCGGGCGTGGGCTCGAATATGCAGGATCACCTGGATTTGTACGCGATCTCCGAATGCACCGGAGAGCACACGTACGACCGGGTCGCGCGCCCGCATCGGACCGCGTGGGCGGGTCTCCAGTATCTCGCCTTCAAGACCGGCCCCGTGACCTCCACACTTTTTGAAACCGGCGGATTTTGGTACGCCGACAAACAGGCGCGATCGCCCGACATCCAGTTTCACCTTGGTCTCGGGTCGGGCATCGAGGCTGGCGTCGCCGCAATGAAGAATCCGGGCGTCACTTTGAATTCGGCCTTCCTGCGTCCTCGATCGCGCGGGACCGTGCGGATCGCCAGCGCCGATCCAAAAGCGGCTCCTCTCATCGATCCGAATTACTGGGCCGATCCCTATGACCGCGAGTGCTCAATCAAGGGCTTGAGGATCGCGCGGGAAATCTTGCGTCAGCCCGCGTTGAAACCGTTCGTCATGGCGGAGCGAATGCCGGGCGACGATATTCGCACCGACGTCGAACTCGGGGAATACGCCTATCGCTCCTGCAAGACGGACCACCATCCCGCCGGCACATGCGCCATGGGTTCGGGCGCCGACGCCGTCGTGACGCCCGACCTCAAGCTGCGCGGCCTTCTTGGCGTTCGCGTAGTGGACGCTTCCGTCATGCCGTTCGTTCCATCGAGCAACACCAACGCGCCGACCATCATGGTCGCGGAGAAAGGGTCCGACATGATTCTCGGCAAACCTCCATTGCCTGCCGCGCCCGTATAGAGCTGCAGGGTCCGAGGAGACAAGCGTCGGGGAAGAGCTTGAGCGGACGCCCCTCCCCGTTGGCAAGAAATTGTCGATTTTTGCTTAATCGCCCCAACCGCAAGCGCCAAGCTGACGCGGGTTGCTCAAGCCGCGGAGACCATGCCGACCGTCTGAAGCCAATGCTGAACAACGAACTCCGCGTCGCGCCCAACGCTCAAGAAACGTCCGGACCCCCAGGTCCAGAGCCATGGAAGCCCAAGCACGTACACGCCGGGCGCGCTCGTCACTCCGCGCCGATTGACGGGATAGCCGCACCCATCGAAGATCGGCAGGCGAACGTAAGACCAATCAGGCGTAAACCCGGTCGCCCAAACGATGGCGCCAACGCCGGATGCGACGAGGTCAAGGGCCTCAGGCTCCTCGCGGGGCGTCCAGACCGGCTCATAGACGGAGCCCGGCGGGGCTTCGATCGCCTTGTCGGCGATGTGCCGATCGATCAGCGCGTTGATGCCGTTGTAGACCCGGTCGGCCTCGTCGAGATTGGCTTCGAGATTCGGGTCGAAGATCATCCGGCCATTGGCGACATCATTGAGGCGCCCATAGAGCGACATGCCCTGTAGAGCGAAAGCCCGCAAATCGATATCGCGTCCGCCGTCGCGGCCGGTCAGATAGTGGTTGGTCTCGCTTCGCTTGCGGCCCATCCCCTCGTCCGCCACCGTGATCGCGTACTGCCCAATGTCCCATAGCCAGTCGACCACATCGCGGCCGCGGTAGAAGCGCGCGCAACGCGGCGCGTTGCCGGTGACGAGGTGCACCTTGCGCCCCGCGAGATGCAGATCCTCGGCGATCTGCGCCCCCGACTGGCCGGATCCGACTACAACGACGGCGCCCGGCGGCAAGGCGGCCGCGTTGCGATATTCTGCCGAGTGGATCTGAGCGATCGAGTCCGGAACGCGCTCGGCGCAGCGTGGGCGGTAAGGGTCGCCGTAAAGACTCGTCGCCAGAAACACCGCATCCGTCAGAAACGACCCTTCGCTGGTCGTCACGCGAAAGAGGTCCTTCTCCCTTTCGACTGCCAACACCTCGACTCCCTCCCTCACCGCGGCGTTCGTCTTACGTGCGAAGCGATCGAGATAGGCGAGGATTTCGTGCTTCACCATGAAGCCGTGGGGATCGGGGCCGTCATAGGAGTGCCCCGGCAGCTGGCATTGCCAGTTTGGCGTCACGAGGCAGAAATTGTCCCACCGCTCGTCGCGCCATTTGTGCATGACCGACTTTTTCTCGAACACCGCATGATCGACCCCGGCTTGCGAAAGCCAATGGCTCGCCGACAAGCCCGCCTGGCCTCCGCCGACGACGATCGCGCCGCAGCGCCGTTCGGATTTGTGCTCCACGGTCATCTTGCCTCTCCGTCGAGAAAAAGCTCGCAGGCGACGCGCGCGTCCTGCTGCCCTTCGAATTGCGTAGCTGTCCCCTCGATGCGCGCGAGCTGGCCGAGCGCCAGCGAACACGCGTGGCCGTATTTCGCCTGAACCCGCTCCGAAGCGATCTGGAGCGCCTGACGGCTAAGCTGCAGGAAGTCCGGCACGAGATAGCTCTCGCCCTCACGAAGAAAATCCTTGATGACGAGCGACGGCGAGTAGCAACTCTCGCGCTTTCCGTCGGGCCAGCGGATGACGAAGCGCATCTCAGGCATGGACTGGCTCTCGCAAGCGGCGGTAGACCGGCAGATGCCGCTCGGCGACGTCTCGCCAGCCGAACCGCGCGGCGACGAGTGGACCCCGCGCGCGCAACGCGTTCGCAACGTCAGGCCGCAGCGATTGGCGCATGGCTCCTGCGATCGATGACAAATCCGCCGGATCGCACCAGAGCGCGTCGGACGGACCGAGATAATCAACGAAGGGCGCGATCCGCGAGACGACGACTGGCGTTCCGCTCGCGATCGCCTCGAGCACGCAGAGACCAAAGCCTTCCTTGACTGAAGCGAACACCAGCGCGGAGGCCAGGCGATAGAGCCCCGGCATGTCGGGATCGGCAATGGGGCCGAGCAGCGAGACCGCCGAGGCCCCTTCCCCGAGCGCAGTCAGCTCGCGGCCGAACGCGGCCTGATAGGCATGATGATCGAGCAGGCTCGCGCCGCCCGCAATGACGAGGCGCGCGTCGGGCCTGGCGCGGTGAATCTCGGCGAAGGCCTGAAGAATGCGAACCGTGTTCTTGCGCGCCTCGACCCCTCCGACCGACAGAAACATGGGACCTGGCCCGAGGCCGAGACGGTCCTTAAGCTCCGCCTCGGTTCCGTCGGCTCGCGGCGAATATCGGGTAGCGTCTACGCCATTGCCGCCGACCTCCGCTTCGCGGCCGAAGCGCGCCATGAGATCCAAGCGCCAGAGGCCGCTCACGACCATGCACGCGTCCGCTGCGAGGATCGACCGCGCCTGTCGCCGCATGAGCCGGGGGTCGGCGAAATCGTCGATGTGATGCACCGTGCGGATGAAGGCGCGGATCAGGCCCTTCTCCTTGAGCGTCGCGAGCGCGTTGGCGCCGATCCCGTCATGGGCGTGATAGAGATCGAAGCCGCGGTTCTTAGGCCGCCGAAACCAACGGAGGTAATCGCCGATGCGCTGCTCGACCATGTCAGCAGTCTCACGCGGCGCGGGTTCGACGGGAAAGGCGATCGTCGCGCAACGCGGCTGGCGAAAGAAGCCGCGGCCCGCAGCATCAGGCGCGTGCAGCGTTGTCTTGACGCCGATCTCGTCGAGCGCCTCGCTGAGGCACATCGCATGCACCACGCCGCCGCGCGGGATAGTCGAGTGCGTCAACATGGCGAGGCGAAGCGGGCGGCTCATGCGGCTTGCGCTCCCACGCCGAACCCCATGAGCCGCTCGGCGCGGAAGTCCCTGATGAGCGCGCTGTGGCCCTCGGAATGCAGTGTGACCTGGCTTCCGGTTTTCACAGCGCCGATCGAAGCCGCATGCAGTCCGCGCGCACGAAACATCGCAAGCACCGGCTCGACGTGTCGAGGCGCGACGGACAGGAGAAAGCCATAACTGGGAAAAGTCCTGAGCCAGCGCTCGAGCGGGACGCCCGGCGGCGGCTCGATAGCGTCAAGATCGAGCGCGATCGACACGTTCGAGCTTTCGGCCAGCATGGCCGCCGTGGCGGGAATCCCGCCCTGGCTGATGTCCTTGGCGGCGCGCGCCAGACCTCTTTCGGCGACCCCCGGCAGAAGCGCGAGATCAGCGCGGAGGCGCTCGGGAGGCGCCTCAAGCGCCGCCTGGAAATTGTCGAACGGCTCGCGGTACATCCCCCGCCTGTCGACGGCCATGATCAACACGTCGCCCGGCTCGGCGTCGAAGCTCGTCAACAGCCGCGCGCCTGCGCGCCCAAGAACGGCGACCGCCAGATGCGTCTCACGATTGTGCAGGTTGGTGTGGCCGCCGACGATCGGAACGCCATAGGCGTCGGCTGCGGCGCGCAAGCCGTCGAGAATTGCCTCCGCCCCGTCCGCGCCCTCAGCCCAGATGACGTCGACGACGGCCAGCGGACGGCCGCCCATCGCCGCGACGTCGCTCAGATTGACCATGGTTCCGCACCAGCCGGCGAACCAGGGATCGGCGGCGACGAATGCGCTGATGAAGCCTTCGGCGGCGAAGAGAAGATGCCCATGGCCATCGGGGATCGCCGCGCAATCGTCGCCGACCGGGATCGCGCCCTGCGCCAGGCCAAGACGCGCCGCGACGACGCCGATGTCGGCCTTAGCCGCGAGCGCCGGGCTTGCGCGCAAACGCTCGGCCAAAGCGTCCAGAGCGGCTGCGTCCACGTCAGGCCGCCTTCCTCAACGCGACGTAGCCGACTTCCGGCGCATGGCAGGGCGGGTAGAAGTCGAGATCGGCGCGCATCTTCACGTGCGGCCGTCCGTGCAGCTCGACCTCCTCAAGCGGCTTCCAATGCATTTGCTTGAAAAGGGCCGCGTTCTGGGCCTGCACATGCGCCAGAAAAGTTCGGCAACCCATCGCATGCGCTGACGAAACAGCGAGCCTGATCAGGGTCGCGCCGATCGCGCCGATACGCCTGCAGTCACGCAGCGACCGCGAGCCGAGAGCCGCGCCAGAGTCCCGGTTCGTCCTCGTGAATGCGGACGGTTCCGACGACCTGGTCGGCCGCGACCCCGAGCATCGACAGGGCGACGAGCGTGATCGCGTAATCATCGACGGCGTCGCGATCGTCCTCGAACAAACCTTGCTCCTCGCAAAAGACCTGCCTCCTGAGCGCGTAGGCGCCTTCGCGCTCCCAACGCGAGGCGGCGAACTTGATGCGGAACTCGCTCGGGCTGAAACGTTCGAACGGCTCGAAGATCATGACGCGAGCCTCCGCTCGTAGGTCGACAAAGCCGAGCAGGCGCCGCATTTCCCACATCCAGCCTTGATGTCCGACGCCTTCAAGCCGCCTTCGACCAGCATCGCGGCGAGCCGCTCTAGTATCCCATGCATGAACTCGGGGTGCGGTCCTGCGCGGCTTTCGAGCGGCGCGCCAGAGATTGGCACGAAGGGAACGACAAACGGGTAGACGCCAAGCGCGATGAGTCTCCCGCAGATCTCGATGATCGACTCCATCGAATCGCCGAGCCCAGCGAGAATGTAGGTCGACACCTGGCCCCGGCCGAACACAGGGACCGCCGCCGCGAAGGCTTTGAAGTAGCGCTCGACCGAAAGCTCGGATTTGCCCGGCATCATCTTGCGCCGAAGCTCGGGCGTGACGACCTCGAGATGCATGCCGAGACTGTCGACGCCGGCGTGGGCGAGGCGCTCGAACCAGGAATCATCGTCGGGGGGTTCGCATTGCGCCTGGATCGGGAGATCGACGACGGCTTTCACGGCCGCCGCGCTCTCGCACAGGATCGCCGCGCCGCGATCGCGGCCCGGCGGGGTGCCAGTGGTCATCACCATGTGACGGACGCCGTCGAGATCGACCGCCGCACGAGCGACTTCGGCAAGCTGGGCGGGCGTCTTCCGCTCGACAGTCCTGCCCGCGGCGAGCGACTGGCCGATGGCGCAGAACTTGCACGTCTTCGTGCGACTCTGATAGCGGATGCAGGTCTGCAGGACGGTCGTCGCAAGAACGTCGCGGCCGTGCAGGGTCGCAACGTGAGAATACGGGACGCCCTCCTCGGTCTTCAGATCATAGAAGCGCGGCCGCATGGGGAAGCGCACTTCCGCCACCGCCTCGCCGTCGCGCAGGATGCGGCTTAAGCCCGAGGCGCTGGGCTTCTCGACGACGTAGGGGCTCTCGAAAGCGGGCGCGGTATGCACCGGCGCCATGACCGTCACACCGTCGATCGTGAGCGCCTTGTGATCGGACGGGCCGGCGCCGCCGCGCCGACTTTCAACGCCGACTTTCGGATCAACCAGCCGAACGCCGAAACTCTGCAATTCGTTGATCAGGCGTTCGGTCGGCAGGCTCATGGCCGTCTCCTTCGGGGATAAGCGCGGGCTCGGTCGAGAGGTGCAAGGGACGGGCCGGACGCTGATCGAGTTGGACGCTGATCAGTTCGGGGCGCGCGTAATGGCCGACGGAATCCATCATCCGCTTGCGCTTGACGATGAGGGAAAGGTCGAGGTCGGCCACGAGAACGCCCTCGCCCTCGGTCAGCGAGGGAACGAGGTGGCGACCCTCGGGCGAGATGATCGCGGTCATGCATCCCCCGCGCAGGCCACGCTGAAGGCCCTCGTTTTGCGTGATCGAGGCAATCTGCGCTTCAGTCAGCCAGCCTGTAGCGTTGACGACGAAGCAGCCGCTCTCGAGCGCGTGATGGCGGATCGTCACCTCGATCTGCTCGGCGAAGATCGGGCCGACCAGCGAGCCTGGAAACTGCGAGGCGTGGATCTCCTCATGCTGCGCCATCAGGGCGTAGCGCGCGAGGGGGTTGTAGTGCTCCCAGCAAGCGAGCGCGCCCACGCGGCCAACGGCAGTGTCCACTACCGTGAGCCCCGAGCCGTCGCCCTGCCCCCAGATCATCCGCTCATGGAAAGTCGGTGTGATCTTGCGCCGCTTCAGTTTGAGTGCACCGTCGGCGTCGAACACGAGCTGGGTGTTGTAAAGCGTTCCGTGGTCGCGCTCATTGATTCCGAGCACGACGACTGCGCCGTGTTTGCGCGCCGCCGCCGCGACCCGATCGGTCTCCGGACCGGGCGCGGCAATCGCGTGCTCATAGAGACGGATATGCTCCGCCCCGCTCTGGACGGGCGGCGTGACGAAGGAGAAATAAGGGTACCAGGGAACGAAAGTCTCCGGAAAAACGATGAACTCGGCGCCCTTCCCTCCCGCGTCGTCGATCGCCGCGATCACCCGATCGAGCGTCGCCGCGCCGGACGTCAGATCGGGCGCGATCTGCACCGCCGCGGCGCGCACCTTTTGCTTCTTTGCCATCGCGTTCTCGTTCAGGTTGGCGGGCTTAAGCGCCGGCCCGCCTCAGAGGGTCAGAGCGTCCAGGTGTCGAGGATGAAGGCGTTGTCGCGGCGATGCAGCAGCACGAGGTCGAGCACGTCGAGCGGATTGATCGGCCGGATGCCCTCGATGAGGGACGGTTCGCCGTGGCCGTACAGCGCCTGCAGCGCGAAGCGGCAGGCATAGACCTTGCCGCCCTCGGAGATGAATTTGGTGATCTGGTTGTTGAAGTTCTGAGCGCCAGGGAACGCTTCGTCGCCGATCTTGGGAAAGCCGCGCTGGACGCCAAGGGTGACGCCCGGCCCATAGAGCAGAATCGAGGTTTCGAACCCTTTGCGCTGAAGGCGGGTCGCCTGAAGCAGGTTGACGAGGCCAATCGAGCCCTCGAAGGCGACCGTGTGGAAGGTCACGAGGGCTTTCTCGCCGGGCTGCGCCTTGACGTCTTCGAAAACCTTTTCCTCATAGTCGACGAAGGAATCGCCTTTCTCGTGAGCCGGATGAGTGACCGCTGGCATCGTGGTTTGGCCTTTCCCTTGCGAGCCGGCCCGCCGCCGGCGTCGCAAGTGATGTAGCAACGACCGTGCCATCATGTTTGCGGTCAATGTTGAGGTCAAAATCCAATGAATGCGGCTCTGTTTACAGTCAATCCGACCCGCATCCGATCATACGCAAAAATAGAGGCCGATTTCTCGGGCGTTTTGGCGCCCCAAGGGGAGGCACGCTGCGCTCAACAATCTCCAGTCAATTGCGGGCGCCAGCGAAAGCAGGCTACGCCATGAAGTCCTGGGCGCCGATCCTGCAGGGCCGCGAGGGCCCTAAATATTTGGCCATAGCCGATGCAATCGCGGCCGATGTCGCGGCCGGGCGTCTCGCCCCAGGCGATCGCCTGCCGCCGCAAAGAGATCTGGCGGGGCGACTGGCGCTCGACTTCACGACAGTCGCCCGAGGATATGTCGAGGCCGGGAAGCGCGGTCTCGTCGAATCCGTCGTCGGGCGCGGCACCTTCGTTCGGCGACACGCCTCGGTTCGAGGCGACGCCGGCCCACAGCGCTCGCGCGCCGACTTCACGATGAACATGCCGCCGGAGCCGGACGATCCGGAGCTGCTAGCGCGAATGCGGGAGGGGTTTGCCAGCGTCGCCGCCGACCTCGACTCGCTCCTGCGCTACCAGGGCTTCGGCGGATCGCCGATGGACCGGGACGCGGCGGCGAGCTGGCTCGGACGCCGCGCGCTCGTCCCCTCGCAGGAGCGCATATTCCTGGCGCCCGGCGCGCATGGGGCGATGGTCGGCATCTTCACCCTGCTCGCGCGGGCGGGGGACGCCGTTCTCTGCGAGGCGATCACCTATCCCGGGGTTCGCGCCATTTGCGCCCAACTCGGTTTGCAGCTGATTGGGGTGGAGATGGACGGCGACGGCGTCATCCCAGAGGCGCTCGAGGAGGCTGTGCGCCGTCATGCGCCGAAAGCGATCTACCTGAACCCCACCTTACAGAATCCAAAAACCATCACGATCCCCGAACGCCGGCGCGCCGCCATCTGCTCGCTCGCGCGCCGGCTCGAGGTCCCGATTGTCGAGGACGACGCCTATGGCTTCATCCCGACGCATGGCCCTCCACCGCTCGCCGCCATCGCGCCGGACGTCTGCTGGCATATTGCGGGCCTCGCCAAATGCATCGGCGCTGGCCTGCGTCTGGCCTATGTGGTCGCGCCGACGCCTCCGGCCGCGTGGTCTTTCAACAGTTCGATGCGCGCGCTCTGCGTGATGGCCTCGCCAGTCTCCGCGGCGGTCGCGACGCGGTGGATCAACGACGGCACCGCCGACATGATCCTGCGATTCATTCGGTCGGAAAGCATAGCTCGAGAGCGCATCGCCGCGCAGGCGCTGGAGCCGGGTTCGTATCTCTCCGATCCACTGAGCTTCAACATTTGGCTGCCAATGCGCAATGGCTGGACCCGCTCGGTCTTTGTGAGCCAGGCGCGCCCGAGCAGCCTTGGCGTCGTTCCGAGCGACGCCTTCGCCGCGAACGGCGCTCCGCCTGAAGCTGTGCGCGTCGGACTGGGGGGCCCGGTTACGCGCATTCAGGTCGAGCGCGGACTGGCGTTCCTGTCGCATCTCCTCGACAGCCAACCCGAGTCCGTTACGGTGTAGCCCAACATTAGGGCAAGGGCGGCTTGCATGACCGGGCATGTTCTCGTCGTCGACCAAGGCACGACCTCGACGCGCTCGATCATTTTTGGGCCGGACGCCGCGCTCATCGCCATTGCGCAAGAGGAGTTCCCTCAGATCTTTCCTCAGCCGGGTTGGGTCGAGCATGACCCGGAGTCGCTGTGGCGGACCACGCTCTCGACGGCGCGGCAGGCTCTGTCCAGGGCGGGCATCGAGCCAAGCGCGCTCGCCGGACTCGGGATAGCCAACCAGCGCGAAACGACATTGGTCTGGAGCCGGACGACCGGCCGTCCGATCCACAAGGCCATCGTCTGGCAGGATCGCCGGACGGCGCCGCTTTGCGCCGAACTCAAGGATCGCGGACGCGAGAAGCTCGTGTCCACGCGGTCCGGCTTGCTGCTCGATCCCTATTTCTCGGCGACGAAAATCGCCTGGATCCTCGACAATGTTCCCGGCGCTCGCGCTGAAGCAGAACGCGGAGACCTAGCCTTCGGCACCGTCGACAGCTTTCTCGTTTGGCGCCTGACCAACGGCAAGGTTCACGTTACCGACGCCACCAATGCCTCGAGGACGCTCTTGTTCAATATCCACTCGGGCGCGTGGGATGACGAGCTTCTCGCTCTCTTCCGGATCCCACCTTCGATGCTGCCCGAGGTGAAGGATTGCGCCGCCGAATTCGGCGAGGCGGCGGCCGAACATTTTGGCGCCGCGATCCCGATCCGCGGAATCGCCGGAGACCAGCAGGCGGCCCTGATTGGGCAGGCTTGTTTTCGTCCTGGAACGGTGAAGTCGACTTATGGGACGGGGTGCTTCCTTCTCGTCAATACCGGCGACGAGGCTGTCGAGTTGACGCACAAATTGCTGACGACCATTGCCTACCAGTTCAGGGGCAAGCGGACCTATGCGCTCGAAGGTTCGATCTTCTCGGCAGGCGCGACCGTGCAATGGCTGCGCGACGGCCTCGGCATTCTGGCGAGTGCCCCGGAAGCGGGCGAGTTGGCGGCGAGCGCGGACCCTCGCCAGCAGGTCTATCTGGTGCCGGCCTTCACCGGCCTTGGCGCGCCCCATTGGGACAGCGAGGCCCGCGCCGCGATCTTCGGCCTGACGCGTGGCGTGACGCGCAAAGAGGTCGTGCGCGCAGCGCTCGAGAGCGTCGGATATCAGACGCGTGATCTCGTCGACGCGATGCGCGCCAACTCCCAAGGGTTATGGGACAGCGAATTCGCTTCCGTTATCCGGATCGATGGCGGAATGAGCGCCAGCGACTGGACGATGCAGTTCGTGGCCGACATTTTGAGCGCGCAGGTCGACCGCCCCGAGATCTTCGAGACCACTGCCTTGGGCGCAGGTTACTTGGCAGGCTGGCAAGCGGGCCTTTACCCCGATCCAGAGCAGTTCTCGAAGACTTGGCGGCGGCAGATGAGCTTCATGCCCTGGATGGTGTCAGGCGAACGCGAATCCCGTTATCGCGGCTGGCGCGAGGCCGTCGCCCGCACCGTTCTGCGACCGACATAGGCAGCCGGCGGCTACGTCTGGCTGTATGTCCCGTTGGCGCCGCCTTCTAGCGACACGCCGCCGCCCGGCAGTGCGATTGATATCCGAACGTTTGTGAAAGAGAGATAGATAAGGGTGACTTCTTTAGCTGCAAACCGCCTCGTATCAATCGTATCGATCAAATGCTTCGTGCTTTTGACGAAATGAAGCTTCGAATTGATTCTGTTGTTCTCTCCTAGCGCTTCGGAAATTCTAAGAGCAGGTTCGCTCGTCGTCGATGTCAATCCCAATAAATGATTGCCCACATCAGATCTCATAACAGAACAACCCAGCCGTTTCCTCTCTAACTCAAGCTAACGCCGGGAGACAGAATTCGCAACTAGCATATATGTCTAGGAAGGCGTCGAATGCCCGACGGTAACGAGTTCCGCGGCCGTCGTCCATCGCGACGTCGCGACTTGCCCTTTCTTTTGCGCCCCACAACGGATTCCGACCCTTGCCAGAGACCTTGACCAATCCTTGAGTGAGCCAAGCGGATCGGGAGCTCAAACAGCGCCTAAGCAGGAACAGATCGGTGTCGCGCTTGTTAATGGGCCCGACGGGCGCCGAACCCCAGCCCCCCAGCCAAAGGCGCTCGTTAGCCCCGCGTCGGCCCTCCCCGCGCGGGGCTTCGCTTGTCAGCCCGCCATGGCTCAGCCAGACGCCTGATCTTATCCTGCCGCTCTGCGCCGAAACACCTGGGTGGCTGGGTCAAGCCCGGCCACGACAACTTAACACAAAGATAACGCTATAAGAGGCGCGAATCTCGTTGCCAAAACCAGAAAGGTATGTTACAGATATTTCTATTAGCAGAATCAATCCGCGCTTTGGCGTCAGCCAGACTGGGGATGGAGGTTGGTTGCCAGGCTGTTTGACACGTCAGTCCACAACTCCAAAGCGCAAGCCGCAAGCCGCAATCCATAGAATGGAAGGAGTTTTCTTATTTCAATCGGCCGTAACCCATTGAAAAGTTCCCGATTTCGGAAAAATAAACGCTAGTAAACGCTAGCCCTTTTACTAGCGTTTATGTGCTTTTAGGAGACGTTTATTCGCGCTTACGCGCGTCTATTTGGACGGATTTCTCCCGTCGGGTTGCGCTCGCGTCTTCCGTCTCGCCCGCCGGCCGGCCACTGAGCCGATCGGCCAACGGACAAGAGCGGTGGGACAATGCGGGCGCGCTTATCGGCTCGGCGTTCATCGGCAATTCATGCCCCGCTTACCACACTGCGGGTGTTCGGCCCTGTTAGGGCTCGACCAATCGTTTTGGGAGGACTTCAATGAAGACAACGTTCGTTGCGATGAGCCTCGGCGCGCTCGTCGCCCTTTCGCCGCTCTGCGCCATGGCGCAGTCCGAGCCCGAACAGGTGGCGCAGGCCACTCCCCCGTCAGCCGGAACGGCCCACGCGGGCGGAGGCGGATCTCACCGCAGACATTTGCGCTACCACGGCAGCCAGAGCAGAGAGCGGGCAAGAGCTGGGGCCGAGCACATGCGCCAGATGCGTATGGCGCCCGCGCCTCCCAAGAGCTAGCCGACAGCCTACACCGGCGCGGTGCACACTTGGCCGCGCGCCGCTCTAGCGATTCTTGGGCGTAGCTATGTCACCGGACAGGGCTTCGCGCCCCAGATATCCCGGGCGTATTGCGCGATCGTGCGGTCGCTCGAGAACTTGCCCGAGCCGGCAAGGTTGAGGATGACCCTTTCCGTCCATTCGTGCGGCTTGCGGTGGAGGTCGCAGAGCCTCCCATCGGCATGAAGGTAGGAGGTGAGATCGGCCAAGTGCATGAAATGGTCGCCGTTGGTGAGGAGCGCGCCGCGTAGGGGTTCGAAGATCCCAGGCTCGTGCGGGCTGAAATGATCGGAGAAGATCAGGTCGAGCGCCTTGCGGGTCTCCGGCTCATTTTCATAGTGCCAATGGGGGTTGTACCAAGGCTGGCTACTGGCGACTTGCTGAGCGGTGAGGCCGAACAAGAAGAAATTCTCTTCACCCGCCTCCTCGGCCATTTCGATCGTCGCGCCGTCGCGCGTTCCGATGGTCAGCGCGCCGTTTATCATGAACTTCATGTTGCTGGTGCCGCTTGCCTCGTAGCCGGCGGTCGAAATCTGGTTCGAGACATCGGCGGCAGGGATGCAACGCTCGGCCAGCGTGACGTTGTATTCCGGCAGGAACACGACCTTGAGTTGCCGGATCAGAGTTCGATCGTCTGCGCCAGGTTGTTGATGAACTTGATGATGACCTTCGCGAGATAGTAGGCCGGCGCCGCCTTGCCCGCAAAGAAGAATGTGCGCGGCGGAAGAGCTAGACCCGAATTCTCGCGCAGACGCTGATAGATGACGACGATCCTCAAGGCATTGAGCAGCTGGCGCTTATATTCGTGAATGCGCTTGATCTGGCAATCGAAGATGGTGTCCGGATCGACGGTGACGTCCGTGTGCCTTTTGACCCAGTCAGCGAAGCGCGCCTTGCACTCGCGCTGGGCCTTTTGAACGTCCACAAGGAACGCGGCATCCTTGGTCAAGGGCCGAAGCTTCTGAAGCTCCGCGAGGTCCGCGATCCAGCCGTCGCCAATCGCGGTCGAAATCGCCGTCGCGAGCCAGGGATTGGCCAGCTTGAGCTAGCGTCTCGGCGTGACCCCGTTCGTCTTGTTGTTAAAGCGCTCGGGGAAAGCCTCCGCGAGGTCTTTGACTGTCGTCTTACGCAAAAGTTCGGAATGGATTGCGGCCACTCCGTTGGTGCTATGAGACCCGACGATCGCCAGATTGGCCATGCGAACCTGTTGCGTCTGGCCTTCCTCGATAAGGCTCGTACGCGCCGCGCGCTCGGGGTCATTGGGATAAACCGCGCGAATGTCGTCGAGCAATCGACGGTTGATCTCGAAGATGATCTCAAGCTGGCGCGGAATGAGCACGCGCATCCAGTCGACCGGCCAACGCTCCAGGGCCTCAGGGAGCAGCGTGTGGTTGGTATAGGCGAGCGTTGCACGCGTGATATCCCACGCCTCGTCCCACCCAAGATGCTTTTCATCCAGCAGGATGCGCATAAGCTCCGGCACCGCGAGGGTCGGATGCGTGTCGTTGAGCTGAATGGCGGCCTTCTCTGGCAGGAGCCTCCAATCGGAATTCGACTCCCGAAACCTGCGAACCGCGTCGGCCAGCGAACAAGCGACAAGGAAATATTCCTGCATAAGGCGCAGCTCGCGCCCCTGCAGCGTATGGTCATCCGGATAGAGAACACGGGTGAGCGATTCGGCGTTGAGCGCCTCAGCAATCGCAGCGACGAAATCGCCTCCGCTGAAGCGCTGAAAATCAAACGCATGCGCGGCGGTGGCGCTCCACAAGCGCAGCGTGTTGACCGTCTTGCCGCCATAGCCCACCACGGGTCGGTCGTAGGGGACGCCAATGAGCGTCGAAGGCCGGTTCGGGATCATGCGCAGCTTGCCTTCGCGCAATTCAAACGAGCAGCCGAACGTCACTTGGACGTTTTCAGCCGGCCGCACGATCTCCCACGGATCTGGGTGAGCGAGCCAATTGTCGGGGCGCTCCTCCTGCCAACCGTTTCGAATCTTCTGCTTGAAGATGCCATGCTCGTAGCGCAGGCCATAGCCCATGGCGGGCAATTGCATCGTGGCCATCGAGTTAAGGAAACAGGCAGCGAGACGGCCGAGACCGCCATTGCCCAATCCCGCGTCGGGCTCCTCGTGAAGGATCTCCCACCAGTCGCGACCATCGGCGCCGAAGCTCGGCCCGACAACGGGGTCCAACAGCAGGTTCATCACATTGTTGCCGAGCGACCGGCCGATCAGAAACTCGATCGAGACATAGTAAACCCGCTTCGGATTCTCCCGGGCGTAGGTCTTGTTGGTGCGCAGCCAGCGGTCCGAAAGAATGTCTCTCACTGCGCGCGCGGCCGCCTTGTAACGCTCGCGCGTATTTGCGGCCTCGGGCTCGACGATATTGTCGTACTTCAGATGTCGCTCGTAGAGCGCGTCAGGCGCGCCTGCGAACAGCGCCGCGCTGACCGCGTAGCCTTTAAGAAGGGCGGCGGCGGCCGGCGTGGCTTGCGCCGCTCGGCTAAGCTCTTGCACGTCGTTCATTGGCCTGGCCCTCCCGAAAAGGCTTTGATACGCGGCGCTTGTGACGCTCAGGCGACGGCGGCGGGCCTGATGCCGGCCGGACTGTTCACACGTTGTCGCCCTCGGTCGAGCCCGCTGCTCGCGCCTTCTGGCCGCCCCAGGTCCAGTCCTTGATCTCCGGCATGTCGTCGCCGACACGGCAGATGTATTCGCGATGATCGATCAGCTTGTTGCGAATTTCCTGCTTGGCGTAAGCGGCGCGCTCGCCAAGCTTTGGCACGCGGTCAACGACATCGCTAACCAGATGGAAGCGATCGATTTGATTTAACACGCACATGTCGAAGGGCGTGGTTGTCGTTCCTTCTTCTTTGTACCCTCGCACATGGATGTTGTCGTGGCCGGTCCGCCGATAAGTCAGGCGATGGATGAGCCACGGATAACCGTGAAAGGCGAAGATGATCGGCTTGTCGACGGTGAACAGCGCGTCGAAGTCGCAGTCGGGAAGGCCGTGCGGATGCTCGCTCGCCGGCTGCAGCGTCATCAAATCGACGACGTTGACAACACGAATCTTCACTTCTGGCGCGTGCTCGCGCAGCAAGCTGACCGCTGCCAGGGTCTCGAGCGTCGGCACGTCGCCGCAGCAGGCCATCACGACATCCGGCTCGGCCCCGCGGTCGTTGCTGGCCCATGGAAAGATGCCGAGCCCCGCCTCACAGTGCTTGACCGCCTCGTCCATGGTCAGCCATTGCGGCGACGGTTGTTTGCCCGCGACGATAACATTCACGTAGTTGCGACTCTTCAGGCAATGGTTGGTGACCGAAAGCAGGCAATTCGCGTCGGGCGGCAAATAGATCCGCACCACCTCGGCCTTCTTGTTCATCACGTGGTCGATGAAGCCGGGGTCCTGGTGGGAAAAGCCGTTGTGGTCCTGGCGCCACACGTGGCTCGACAAAAGATAGTTGAGCGAGGCGATCGGGCGACGCCACTTGATTTCGTTGCAGACCTTTAGCCACTTCGCATGCTGGTTGAGCATGGAATCGACGATGTGGATGAAGGCCTCGTAGCAGGAGAAGAAGCCGTGCCGGCCGGTGAGCAGGTAGCCTTCGAGCCAGCCCTGGCACTGGTGTTCGCTCAGCATCTCCATCACGCGTCCGTCGGGCGCGAGATGGTCGTCGTAAGGAAAGGTCTCGGCAACCCAGGCGCGGTTGGTGACCTTGAGCACGTCCTGCCAGCGGTTGGAATTGTTCTCGTCCGGGCTGAACAGGCGGAAGTTCTGCTGCTCCAGATTGAGTTTCATCACGTCTCGTAGGAATTGGCCCATCACCCGCGTCGCCTCTGCGGTTGTGGCGCCAGGCGAAGGCACATCAACCGCGTAGTCGCGGAAGTTCGGGAGCCTTAGGTCGCGCAGGAGCGCGCCGCCATTCGCGTGCGGATTGGCGCTCATCCGGCGCGTTCCCTGCGGCGGAAGCGCCGCGAGCTCGGCCTTGAGGCGGCCAGTCGCGTCGAACAGTTCCTCGGGCCGATAACTCTTCATCCACGTCTCGAGGATGCGCACGTGCTCGGGGTGGCCGCGCATCTCGCTCATCGGCACCTGGTGCGAACGCCAGTATCCCTCTTCCTTCTTGCCGTCGATCTCCTTGGGACAGGTCCACCCCTTCGGCGTGCGCATGACGATCATCGGCCAGATCGGGCGTTTGGAAAATCCGTTCCGGCGCGCATCGGCCTGGATGTCGCGGATCTCGCCGATCACTGTTTCAAGCGTGGCCGCCATGAGCTCGTGCATCAGGGCCGGCTCATGCCCCTCGACGAAATGAGGCGCGTATCCATAGCCGCGAAGAAGAGAGTCGAGCTCCTCATGGCTGATCCGCGCCAGCACCGTCGGGTTGGCGATCTTGTAGCCGTTGAGATGCAGGATCGGCAGCACGGCGCCGTCGCGCGCCGGATTGAGGAATTTATTGGAATGCCAGCTCGTGGCGAGCGGCCCAGTCTCCGCTTCACCGTCGCCAACGACTGCAGCGACGATGAGGTCGGGGTTGTCAAACGCGGCGCCGTAGGCATGTGAAAGCGCGTAGCCGAGCTCCCCGCCCTCGTGAATGGAGCCGGGCGTCTCAGGCGCCACGTGGCTTGGAATCCCGCCTGGAAACGAGAACTGGGTGAAGAGCCGCTTCATGCCCTCGACGTCTTGCGAGACGCCCGGATAGGTCTCGCTGTACGTGCCTTCGAGATAGGTGTTGGCAACCAATCCCGGCCCGCCGTGGCCGGGGCCGGTGACGTAGATCATGTCGAGGTCGTATTTCTTAATCAGCCGGTTGAGGTGCGCGTAGATGAAGTTGAGACCGGGCGTCGTGCCCCAGTGCCCTAATAGACGCGGCTTGATGTGCTCCTCCTTTAGAGGCTCACGCAGCAGCGGATTGTCGAACAGATAGATCTGACCCACGGACAGATAGTTGGCGGCGCGCCAGTAGGCATCGATGAGCGCGCTTTCGGCTTTCGACAGCGTGCTTTCGGCTTTCGTCGCGCTTTCCTTTTTCGACAGAGCGGTCGTAGCCATCGTCATCTCCTCTCTGTTTCCTTCTCGCGCCTTACTGTTGGCCGATATCATTCGCATGACAAGAGGCCCTGGCGCGCTTGAGCTTCCGCTCGACCTGACGACGGGCTGGCGCATCACGGCCGAATGTCACCGCGACCAATAGGCGTCGGCTCTATGGTTCGGGCCGGCCCTCGACTTCCCACTTGGCGCGTAACCAATGGTCGAGCTCGCGCCCCTCCGGTTGGCCTTCGTTGAGCCAGATCTCGTAAGCGCGCACCCGGATATCGCCGTCTTTGGTCCCGAGATCCTTTTCGATCGGAGCGTCGCTCTGGGCGCCCGAAGCCGATTCACCCAGCGGCTCATTGGCCATCGATTGGGCCTCCTCAGAGGGATGTTCGCTTGCGCCTTCGGCGATCCGCAGCTCCACGTTGTGCCGATTTTATGACAATTGAACGACGGCATGGCCGAGACTCCACTTCACGCTACCATTGCGTTGGGTCAAAACCGGGTTCATCTGAACAGCGTCGCCAGACGCGCCAATAAGGCCAAGAGGGAAGCTTTCCATGTCTGCCGCGCCAATCCATGCCGACAACGCCGCACAAGCCGAATATTGGAGCTGCGTGGCCGGACCGAAATGGACCGACCATCAAGAGCATCAGGACCAGGTTCTGCGCCCGGTTTCCGACCGGCTCATCGCCGCAGCGGAGCCAAAGCCGGGCGATCGCGTGGTCGACGTCGGCTGCGGCTGCGGCGCCACGACAATCGACTTCGCTGCGCGTGTAAGCCCTGGCGGCGAAGCCCTGGGGCTTGACATTTCCGAGCCGATGCTCGCGCGCGCCTGCGAGCGAGCGCAGCCGAACCGCTCGATAAGGTTCGAACTCGCCGACGCCACCGTCTATGACTTCGAGCGCCACGAGGCCGACCTCATCGTGTCGCGGTTTGGCGTCATGTTCTTCGCCGATCCGGCGAAGTCGTTCGCCAACCTGCGCAAGGGTCTTAAAGTCGGCGGCCGGCTCGCCTTCGCGTGTTGGCGCGAGGCCAAGCAGAATCCCTTCTTCATCCTGCCCCTGCGCGAAGCCGCCAAGCATGCCCCTCCCCTGCCTGAGACAAATCCGGAGGACCCGGGCCCGTTCGCCTTCGCCAGCGAGGCGCGGGTGCGGCGGATCCTCAGCGACGCCGGCTTCGCCGACATTGTTCTTAAGCCGCACGACCTCGAACTCGACATCGCCATCGGTCGCGGGCTCGAAACCGCTGTCCGGGCGGCGACGACGATCGGGCCGACAAGCCGGATGCTCGACGGCCAGAGCGAAGCGGTTCGCGCGGCGGCGACCGCGGACATTCGCAAGGCGCTCGTCGCTCACGTGCGAGGCGACGGCGTGCCGCTTGCCGCGGCGATCTGGATCGTCACCGCGACGAATCCAACCCGATAGAAGCGTGGATGCAACTCAAACGCGAGTTACGTGCAAATGAATCCAAGGAAAACCAAGGAAAATCGCTTGCATTTTCTTTGAATTCCTTTGGCGGAATCCGGACTTTTCAATGCGTTACAGCGAATCCAAATAAAAAAATTCCTACGGCGCCAACTCGCGTTCCGGGTTGTCGGCCGCGGCCTCTCAGCGCCTTCTCGCTCCATTCTCCCCTCGCCGAACCCGCCGGCGGCGGGGTTATTCTCCGGACAGAAAAAGAATAACACATATTTCTGTTTTAGAAAACCCTTTTGCGCATTTTTTCTCCGCCCGCTTTGACCGACTCACGCACGGGTCAAACCTTTCTTGTGGTATTCATGGTGCGTGAGCGCGCGCCCGTGTCCGAAGTCCGGAAGATTGCTGCGATCCTGGTGGCGGACGTCGTCGGCTACAGCCGGCTCGCCGGCGCGGACGAGGACCGGACACTATTGCGACTCCGTGCGCTGCGCAGCGATCTGATTGATGGTCGAGGCCGTGCGTTGCGCCACTGCGATGCAGAATGGCCTCATCGAGCGCAATGTTGGCGTGGCGGACGACCGCCGCATCGATTTTCGAATCGGCGTCCATCTCGGCGACGTGGTCGAAGAAGCTGACGGCGACCCGATGGGCGACGGCGACAACATTGCCGCGCGGCTAGAGGGGATCGCCAAGCCCCGCGCGGCAGGGCTTCAAGCACCAGGGTCCATCGATCGACATTTGACCTAAATCTTCACCCACCATCCTGCCCGCGCAGGAACGCCCGCATGATGAAATTGGCCTGTTCGGGCCCGTAAGCGTGCTCCGCGCCGACCGGGCAGCCGCGACGGGCGCGGCAGCCCAAGTCCATGCAATCCGCGCCGGCCGCGCTTCGAAGATGGCCCGCGCACGCCGCGACATCATAGCCAGCGCTTGAGAACGCCCCGACCGGACAGGTTTTCAAGCACCAGCGTCCGGTGCAGGATTCGCACGGGGCTCGGACGGTCGCCGGATCGGCCACGGCGAGCTTTTCGTTAAGCCCGAGCGCCCCGCGGTATGAATGCCAGAGCCCGTAGCGCTGGTGGATGAGAATTCCGATCGGCGAAGGATGGACGGGCTCGGCGCGCTGAGCCCATTGCTGGAATGGCAAGAAGGGCGGCCCGCCGAAGGGAAACAGCGCTCTCGCGCCGAGTTCGCCCGCCAGGGCCTCGATCACCCGCCGGCTCCAGCGGTCGAGCGGATGCTCGGCGCCGTCGATCGCCTCTGGGCTCGCCGTAAATGCGCTCCAGCCCTCGCGCCCCGCCATGCCGGCGAGCACGACGGTTCGAATGTCGGCGAGCGCGCCGGTCTGCTCACCCTCCTCGAGGAGGAAAGCGCCGCGCGGAACAAGGCCGATTCGCCGAATGGCGGCGAACACCATCTCAACCTCGGGGCCTTTCACGCGGATCGTCCTGCGAGCAGGCGGCAAGTCGTGGTTGGCTCTACCCGCATGTTACCCATGTTGGTTTACATACGAACCATCTTGCGCCAAGCCCCCGTATAGCGCAAAAAATTCAAACGCGCGCCCGAGAGCGAGAGCGGCGCAGCGGCGGAGGCTCTCATTGGACGCAGCCTATGTTCAGCTTGACGACGATCGCTTCCGCGCGACGGCGCTCACGCGCGGCCCTTGGCATCCCGACCATCAGCACGCCGGCCCGCCCTCGGCGCTCATCTGCCGCGCGATCGAACGCGCGGCCGCGAATGATGGGTTGACCCATCTCGCACGGCTCACCGTCAACCTCCTGCGGCCCACACCCGTCGGCGAGTGTCGCGTCGAAGTCGCGACGGACTATGCCGGCCGGAGCGCGGGCCACTATTCCGGGCGCTTGACCGCGGAGTGCAAGGACGTTGCGCGTTTCACCGCGCTCATGCAGCACGAGGACGACCTGCCAGTGCCTGAGGGAACGCTCGGGCATCCGCCGCCGGCCGCGCCGAAGCCGCCTGACCAATGCCCGGTCGTCACGATGGGTTTCGCAGACGGAACGTTCGGCTACGCCCGGCTCGTGGAAAACCGGCTCGCGGCCGGGCGGTTCTTCAAAGGACCCTGCGCAGCCTGGTTTCGCATGAACCATCCCCTGGTCAAGGGCGAGACGCCAAGCGGCTATCAGCGCGTAGCGGTCGCGGGCGACTCGGGCAACGGGATCAGCGCTGCGCTGGATTTCAGGACCTATGTTTTTCTCAATTGCGATCTGACGATCAACCTTTTCCGTCGCCCCAAGGGAGAATGGATCTGCCTTGAAGCGCGCAGCCTGTTCGGCGACAACGGCTGCGGCCTCGCCGAATCCGCTCTCTACGACGAACGGGGAATGATCGGGCGCGCGACGCAGAGCCTGGCTGTCAGGCCGCGCTGACGCAAACAACTGCCGTCGCTCACCTTCGGCCCAGTCGACCGATCCGCAGGCTCTTGTTTGTTCAACTTCCGCTTCGGAGGATCAGCTTGTTGGCGTCAATATCAAAATCTTTGCCAGTACAACATTTGACGAAATTAACGAGGCGTTTCTCAAGATAGTAGGCGCGATGAATTTGGTTATTCGAGGTGAACGCCTTTTGTATCCGTTCAAGTTCGTCATCGCTAAGTTTTGAAATTGGTTCGGGTCCGCAAGCAGACTCGGGCGCTGAAGGTGCTCAAGGGCTTGGGCTGGGAAGGCGATCTTAACGAGATGCGGCAGGACCGGCCTTCGCTCTGTTCGTGACCTTCGCCTCGTGGCTGCGTGAGGGCGGCAGGTCTTTAATGCGCTCGGGGTCGCAGCGCGACGCTCTGCATGTCGCGCCCGGCTATTTGTCAAGTTTTTTTATATAGGCCTTGCTCGGCCAGGCGGGCCTGCTTGGCTTACTCTCGACTCCGTCACTGGCGAGGGCTACGCCTCGCGCTATTGCGCAGGCCGTAAGCTGTCGAGTTGCGATTCGTGTCGAGCAAGCATTATCTGCCATCCAAGATAGGTAACTACCTAAAGCGCCTGGAGCTTGAATATTCCAGGACGGACTACACGCGTCTCCTCGAAATAATTACGAATGCGCGGGTCGAGGTCATCGAGGAAACTGAGGTGTACGGGAACTGGGGCGGGGACATTTATGGCCACGACGTGATCCTCTACTTGCCGCCCGCTGTCATCGGTGAGTTTAGCCTGGATTGGCAGAAGGAATTGGGAGAGGAAATATGTAAAGATCTGAATAAATGCACTGGCTCGGTGAGCAATGAGAGAATACGGTTGGTGCATCTTGAGCTAGCGGACGAAGCTGATCCGAGATACCAGCGCTCTGTAAACGCTTCTCAGCAGCCGCAAACTGATCCCGACACGTTGTCTTTTTGGAAGGCCGGCTATCTCAGGTTACTTCGCCCTCAGCGCTTCGACGCCCGGTAGCGCCTTGCCTTCCATCCATTCGAGGAACGCGCCGCCCGCGGTCGAGACATAGGTGAAGTCGCCAGCGACCTTGGCCTCGTTGAGAGCGGCGACGGTGTCGCCGCCGCCGGCGACGGAGGTCAACTTACCCTCTTTGGTCAGCCGCGCCGCGGTCTTCGCGATCGCCATCGTCGCCTCTTCGAAAGGCGGCGTCTCGAAGGCGCCGAACGGGCCGTTCCACACCAGCGTCTTCGCGTGCGCCAGAACCTCCTCGACGCCGGTTACGGACTTGGGGCCGATGTCGAGGATCATCTCCTCTTGAGGCACATGATCGACGCCGACGACATGCGCGTGGACATGAGGCTTGAGCTCCGCCGCGACGGTCGCGTCGACCGGCAGCAGGATGCGGCATTTGGCCTTCTCAGCCGCCGCGACGATCGACCGCGCGGTGTCGGCGAGGTCCTTCTCGCACAGCGACTTGCCGACCCCCTTGCCCTCCGCGAATAGGAACGTGTTGGCCATGCCGCCGCCGATGATGAGGACGTCGACCTTGTTCACGAGATTGCCGAGGAGTTCCAGCTTGGTCGACACTTTGGCGCCGCCGACGATGGCCGCGACCGGGCGCGCCGGATTGCCGAGCGCGAGCTCCAGCGCCTCGAGCTCCTTCTGCATCGCCCGCCCGGCGCAGGCAGGCAGCTTATGGGCGAGCCCTTCTGTCGAGGCGTGAGCGCGGTGAGCGGCGGAGAAGGCGTCATTGACATAGACGTCGCCGAGCTTGGCGAACTCGTCGACATAGGCCGGGTCGTTTTTCTCCTCGCCCTTATGGAAGCGCGTGTTCTCCAAAAGGAGCACGTCGCCGTTCTTCATCTTGGCGATCGCGTCGTCGGCCGTCTTGCCGATGCAGTCAGCGCAGAAAGCGACCGGCCGCTTGATGATGCCGGCGACCGCGGCGGCGACGGGCTTGAGCGAATTGGCTTCGTCCGGGCCGCCCTTGGGCCGACCGAAATGCGCGAGAAGAATGACCTTGCCGCCTTTGTCCGCGATCTCCGTGATCGTCGGCGCCACGCGTTCGATGCGCGTCGCATCGGTCACCCGTCCGCCTTCGGTCGGGACGTTCAGATCGACACGCAAGAGGACGCGCTTGCCGGCGACGTCGGCGTCGTCGAGGGTGCGGAACGGTTTGCTCATGTCAGCGCCTCTCAAGCTTCCGGCGGCAGCGATGCGTTCCAGTTCCCTGCCGTTGTGCCATGCCCATGGCGAGCGGGCATCCAGTCCCGCCGCGTCCGTTCGAGCGGGGGCTTTCGCGATACGACCTAGACCCGCTTTCGCGGGGGTGGCGCCAAATCCTCAGATGAGCTTCGCCATCGCGACCGCGGTGTCGGCCATCCGATTGGAGAAGCCCCATTCGTTGTCGTACCAGGAAAGCACGCGGACGAAATTGCCGTCGATCACCTTGGTCTGATCGAGATGGAAGATCGAGGAGCGGTCGTCGTGATTGAAGTCGACCGAAACGTTAGGATGGTCGGTATAGCCGAGGACGCCCTTGAGCGGGCCGTTGCCGTCAGCGGACGCCTTGATCGCGTTGTTGATCTCGTCCTTGTTGGTGTCGCGCTTGGCGACAAACTTGAGGTCGACGACCGAGACGTTCGGCGTCGGCACGCGGATCGCCGAGCCGTCGAGCTTGCCCTTGAGCTCGGGCAGCACGAGGCCGACCGCTTTCGCGGCTCCGGTCGTCGTCGGGATCATCGACAGCGCGGCGCCGCGGGCGCGGTAGAGATCCTTGTGCAGCGTATCGAGCGTCGGCTGATCGCCGGTATAGGAATGGATGGTCGTCATGAAGCCGTGCTCGATGCCAATGGCGTCGTTGAGCACTTTCGCGACGGGCGCCAGGCAGTTGGTCGTGCATGAAGCGTTGGAGACGACGAGGTGATCCTTGGTCAGCTTGTCGTCGTTGACGCCATAGACGACCGTCAGGTCCGCCCCTTCCGCCGGCGCCGAAATGAGGACGCGCTTGGCGCCTGCCTTAAGGTGGGCGGCCGCCTTCTCGCGAGCGGTGAAGATGCCGGTGCATTCGAGCGCGACATCGACGCCGAGCGCCTTGTGCGGCAGCTCGGCTGGATCCTTGATTGCGGTGACTTTGATCTTGTGGCCGTCGACCACGATCGTATCGCCCTCGACGCCGACCTTATGAGGAAAGCGCCCGTGAACGCTGTCGAAACGCAAGAGATGCGCATTGGTCTCCACGGGGCCTAGATCGTTGATGGCGACGACCTCAATGTCCTTGCGGCCCAACTCCAGAATCGCGCGCAGGACGAGCCGCCCAATCCGGCCGAAGCCGTTGATCGCTACCTTGGCAACCATTTTAAATCACTCCTCCTGCGCCGGCCGCTACCCATGGGCCGCCGACGCCTCGCACATCAAACCGCTGAAGCCGCGGTTATTGTCCGATCCCCGGTCTGAAGTCTACAGGTTCGTAGGAAAATGCGACATTTCATTTGATCTGCCGCAAAAATGCGCAACGCTCTTTCAGGCCCCGACGCAACCCTGCCGCAAGCTTAGGCTCTTCCCCAAACCTGGACGATGCGCGGGAGAGCGGCCAGCGTCGAGGGATCGTCGGCGAAAGCGTTTAATCGCGAAACGAGCGTGTCGATCTCCTCCTCTTGAGCGAGCCCGTATTTGAGGAGGGTCGAGCCAATCATTTGCATCGTCACTGCGGTCATGCGTTTGTGCGGTCCGGACGCATAGACCGGCTGAAAGACCCTCCAGCGCGCGTCGCGCACCCCAGCGGCAAGCGCGATTGCCGGCAATCCGCGCCCCAGATTAGCGTCCGCCCCGCCGCGTCGCACCGCTTCGGTATAAAGCGCCCGGAACCGATCCTGCGCAGGCTCGGGCGGGTGGCAGAAGGCGCCGGACATGTCGATGTCCTCGACGGCCATCCGTCCGCCTGGCGCGAGGAGCGCTTTGAGGCGCGCGAACACGCGGTCGGGGTCGCTGACGTGCGACAAGAGGTAGCGCGCGTGGATGAAGGAGAACGGGCCGCCCTCAAAAGTCGAGGCGTCAGCCGTCACAAACTCGACGTTGTCGACCCTCGCTTCTTTCGCGTCCGCGCGCGCGAGATCGACCACGAGGGGGTCGAAGTCGATTGCCGTGACGTGACCCGTCGGTCCGACGGTGCGCGCCATGTCGAGCGCGACATGGCCGCCCCCGGACCCAGCGTCCAGGCATCGATCGCCGCGCTTGAGCCCCGCGCTTTCGAGAAGCTCAAGCGTTGTCGCCCGCATGGCGTCCGAGAGCAGATCCAGCCGCTCTTTGCCCTCTTTCCCGCCCGCAATCGCGTAAGCGCCCACCAACGTTTTGCCGCGAGCGATCATCTCTGCAACCACCTTGGGAGGCCCAGAGCGCCTGCCCGGTCGGAGCGGAAAGAGCCCCGAGATCTGACCGCGTCAGGAGCGAAGGCTGCCGAGCGCCGCCTCGACCACCGCCTCCGGCGTGATGCCGAAATGCTGGTAGACGGCCTTATAGGGCCCGCTTTCGCCGAAGCTCTTCATGCCGATGAACGGCCCATCGCCAATGATCGCGTCCCATCCGAACCGCACCGCCGCCTCGACGCCGACCTTGACTTTGGCGGAGCCGATGACCGAGCGGCGATAGTCCCCCGGCTGCTCGAAGAAGACCGGGAAGCAGGGCAACGACACGACCCGGGCGGCGACACCCTTTTCCTTCAATTGCGCCTGCGCGGCGACAGCGAGCGAAACCTCGGAGCCGGAGGCGAAGATCGACACTTCGGCCTGTCCTGAGGCCGGAGAAATCTCGTAGCCGCCCCGGGCGCACAGGTTTTCAGATACATGCGTCGTCCGCAACGCTGGCAGCCCCTGCCGCGTCAGCGCGAGGATCGACGGCGAATGCTCCCGCTCGAGCGCCGCCTGCCAGCATTCGACGGTCTCGACGCTGTCGGCGGGGCGCCAGATGTAGAAATTCGGCATCGCCCGCATCGCGGCCAGATGTTCGACCGGCTGATGGGTTGGGCCGTCCTCGCCAAGGCCGATCGAGTCGTGGGTGAACACATGTACGACCCTGACCCCCATCAGCGCTGCGATCCTGAGCGAAGGGCGGCAATAATCGGTGAAGCAGAAGAACGAGGCTCCCGATGGGATAAAGCCGCCGTGCAGAGCGATGCCGTTGCACGCTGCAATCATTCCGTGCTCGCGGATGCCCCAGTGGATGTAGCGCCCGGAGAAATCGTCGGGCCTGATTTCTTTCTCCTCTCCAAATTTCGTGTTGTTGGACGGGGTCAAGTCGGCCGAGCCGGTGATAAGCTCAGGCACGGCGGCCCCGATCACATCGAGCGCTGCCTGGCCTGACTTGCGGGTCGCGACCTCGGGCTTTTCAACGACCAGCTTTTGCTTGTAGGCGTCGATGACCTTGTCGAGATCGTGCGGCAGGTCGCCGCGGAGCCGCCGCTCGAATTCGGCGCGCTCCTTCGGGTCGAGAGCCTCGAGCGCGCGGTTCCACGCGTCGCGCTGCGTGGAGCCCCGCGTCCCTGCCTTGCGCCAGACGGCGAGAATGTCGTCGGGGATGACGAACGGCTCGTAGGGCCAGTTCAGGTTCTTGCGCGCGCCGGCGACCTCGGACGCCCCCTGCGCATCGCTGTGCGCCTTCTGGGTTCCCGCATGCGTTGGCAAGCCAAAGCCGATCGTCGTCTTGCAGGCGATCATCGTCGGTCTGTCGGAGTTCTGCGCTGCGTGGATGGCGTCGAGGATCGCCTTCGGATCGTGCCCGTCAATGTGGGTCGAATTCCAGCCCGCCGACTGGAAGCGGGCGACCTGGTCGACGTTGTCGGCGAGAACCGGAATCTGCCCGTCGATAGAGATCCCATTGTTGTCCCAGAAGACGATCAGCTTCTTGAGCTTGAGATGGCCGGCGATAGCGATCGCTTCCTGGCTCACGCCTTCCATCAAGTCGCCGTCGGAGGCGAGGACGTAAGTGTGGTGATCGACGATTCCGGGGAAGCGCGCGGCCAGCATGCGCTCCGCGATCGCCATGCCGACCGCGGTCGAAATCCCCTGCCCCAGCGGCCCGGTCGTCGTCTCCACGCCCGGAGCGCACCAATATTCCGGGTGCCCGGGCGTCCTCGAGCCGACCTGGCGGAACTGTTTGATGTCTTCGATCCCCAGTCCTTTGGCGCCGCCGACGCCGGTCAGATAGAGCAAGCTGTACAACAGCATGCAGCCGTGGCCGGCTGAAAGGACGAACCTGTCGCGATCGGGCCAATGGGGATCGGACGCGTCGAATTTAAGGACATCGCGCCAGAGAACTGTGGCGACGTCGGCGGATCCCATCGGCAGACCCGGGTGGCCGCTCTTGGCCTTTTCGACCGCGTCGAGAGCGAGAAAGCGGATCGCATTAGCCATCGCATCGTGAGACACGCTCGTCGCAGCAGGGGACACGGTCGTTGTCGCCATCGGGGTCTCCTCAAAGAATAGGGCGCCGGCAATTCGGAGTTCCGAGCTCGGGCAGTAATTTGAACCCCCGGCGGAACGGGCGCGTCAATTAGGGGCGGTCGCAGGAACCTGTCAATTGCGACCGCGCGCTCGTTGACCTTTCGTTCAAGCATCGCGTAAACAAAACCCCGCAATGGATGGAATCAACACCTCCATGGATTCGCTTGACGCTTCGCTGAAACGACTGGCTTCCGCGGTCGAAGCGCTGGAGTGGGCGACTGAGGTCCGCCTGCGTCACGACGAAGCGCGCGCGACCACGCAAGAAGAGTTCGCGCTGATGCAGGACGACCGCTCACGGCTCGCGGTCGAACTCGACGCCGCCGTCGACCGCTCGCGAACCTTGGAATCCGCCAACGCCGAAGCGGCCAAGCGGCTTGCTCGCGCGGCGCAAACGATCGAACGCGTGCTCGGTCGGCTGCCTTCGGACTCGGACCCTTGAAGAGCCCGATGGCCATGGAAAAGGCCCGCGCCATGTCACAGGTTTCGGTCACCATCGACGGGCGCAAATATCGCTTGGCCTGCAATGAAGGCGAGGAAGCGCGGCTCACGTCGCTCGCCGGCATGATCGATGAAAAGATCGGCGAAATGCGCTCATCGTTCGGCGAGATCGGCGACCAGCGTCTCGTCATCATGGCCGCGCTGACGATCGCCGACAATCTGACCGAAGCGCGCGAAGCGGCCGAGGCCGAACGCAATCGCTCCGAAGCCGCTGAGCGGCGCGCCCAAGCCCTGGCTTCCCGTCTGGACGATCTGGGTTCGAGGCTCGAAATCCGTCGTCGCGCGCTTGGCGGGCGAAGCGGAGGCTTGATCCTTAGGCGCTAAGCGCCAGGCCGGTTGGATGTAACTCCCAAGCTGTTCGACTCCCGCAGCCAAACCACCGCTTTCATGCCTCAAGGGCGAAGCGGAGCCTCCCCCCGGATCACAGTCCGGGGCTCGAAGGATGGTCCAGAGCGCTCAACCGGCTCGGCGCACACTCACGCGTCCTCTCGACAAACTCGGGGCGGCCCTTCGAGGCCGCTTAGCGGCATCTTGAGGCACGTGGTGGTTGGGAGTTTCAGTTGCATCGCAGCCTCCGCTTGCGCGCCGATGGCAACGCGGGTATATACCCGCGCATGAAAACAACCTGCTACTGCGCGGCGATGCGCAGCGCGGCGCGAAAGACGACGGCGCTTTATGACTCGATCCTTGAGCCCGCGGGCGTCACTCTCGCGCAGTACAGTCTCATGAGAAGAATTGAGCGCGCCGAACCGGTTTCGCTCACCAAACTCGGCCAGCTCGCCGAACTGGATCGATCGACGGTCGGGCGCAACGTGAAGGCGCTTGAAGAGCTTCGGCTTGTGCGCGCGGCCTCGGCGCGCGACCAGCGCGAAGCGGCGGTGCGGCTGACGCCTGCCGGAAAAGACGCCCTGCGGCGCGCAGCTCCCTTATGGGAGGAGGCCCAGCGGCGGGTCGAGGCTGCATTAGGCTCCAGTGGAGCGGCGCAGCTGCAGACGCTCGCGCGCAATCTTTGAGTTTTTTGGGCCAATATGCGGGTAGATACCCGCCACCTGGAGTTGACGATGACGATATCGGGGCCGGCTGTACGCATCGATGCTCAGCCGCAAAAGAGACCCGCGGCCCTCTCGCTGTCCAACAGGCTCGCGGGGGCGATGGCGGAGCGCGGCGTCTATTACGGCTGGTTCGTCGCGGGGGCGACATTCCTCGTCATGCTGGCGACCGCAGGCGCGACGGGCGCGCCGGGCGTCATCATCGAGCCGCTCGAGAAGGAATTCGGCTGGAGCACGGCTCAAATCTCGGTCGCGCTTGCGGTGCGCCTCGCTCTGTTCGGGCTGATCGCGCCCTTCGCCGCGGCCTTCATCAACCGCTTTGGCGTGCGGCCGTTTGTCGTGTCGGCTGTCGCGCTGATCGTGACCGGAATTCTCGCCTCGATGGCGATGACTGAGGTGTGGGAGCTGGTCGCCCTTTGGGGCGTCATCGTCGGAATCGGCACCGGCATGGTCGCGCTGGTGCTGGGAGCGACCATCGCAGCGCGATGGTTCGTTCATCGACGCGGCCTGGTGGTCGGCATGCTGACGGCGAGCAACGCCACCGGGCAATTGATCTTTCTGCCGCTCATCGCCAAGCTGACGGAAGCCTATGGCTGGCGCAACGCGCTCGCCTTCGTCGTCGCCATGCTGCTCGTCGCCGGCGCCGTGGCGCTCATGCTATTGCGCGACCGCCCGGCGGACGTCGGGCTCGCTCCGCTGGGAGAGCGCGCAATTCAGCCCGCACCGAAGCAGGATCTGCGGTTGACCGCAATGATGGCGTCGCCGTTGCGCGCGCTCTATGCGGTCCGCGCGAGCCGCACCTTCTGGGTGCTGTTCGCGACCTTTTACGTTTGCGGGCTTTCGACCAACGGCCTCATCCAGACGCACTGGGTCTCGCTCTGCGGCGACTACGGCATTGCGCCGGTCGCGGCCGCGAGCGCGCTCGCGGTGATCGGCGCCTTCGACTTCGTCGGCACAATCCTTTCGGGCTGGCTGTCGGACCGCTACGACAACCGGTGGCTTCTGTTCATGTATTACGGGCTGCGCGGCCTTTCGCTGATCGCCCTGCCGTTCACCGACTTCTCGGTCGTCGGGCTGTCGGCCTTTGCGGTCTTCTATGGTCTCGACTGGGTGGCGACCGTGCCGCCGACCGTCCGCCTGACTACCGAGCGGTTCGGCTCCGAGAACGCCAATCTGACCTTCGGCTGGATTTTCACCGCCCACCAGCTCGGCGCGGCGACAGCAGCATTCGGGGCCGGACTCTCGCGCAGTGATTTCGCGACCTACCTGCCGGCGCTTTATGTCGCCGGCGTCGCCTGCGTGGTCGCCGCTGCTTTGGTGCTCACCATCGGCCGGCGCCCCAAGGAAGCGCTCGCGACGGCTTAAGCGCGGCGCCGTCATTGCGAGGAGCATAGGGCGTCGAGAGACGCCCGTCCGTCGACGGGCTACGGCGACGAAGCAATCCAGAGCCGTCGGGCGCCGGACGGTCCCCTGGATTGCTTCGCTTCGCTCGCAATGACGATCGCGGTTCGACCCGAATGCAACTTTCGCTAAACGGCTCTGCCTTCCCGCCGCATCAGCCGCAACACGGCGCCGAGCGTCGCCTTGAGCGAGGCCATCACAATGTTGGGGTCCATGCCCACGCCGTGCAGGGCGCGGCCCTCCGCGTCCTGGATCTCGACATAGCTCGCCGCGGTCGCATTGGCCCCCCGGCCGACCGCGTGCTCATGATAATCGATGAACGAGAACTCGACCTTGAACGCTTTCTTCAGCGCATCGACAAAGGCGTCGATCGGGCCATTGCCCTCGCCTTCGATCATCATTGTCGCGCCGTCGGCCTTGCGGAGCGTCGCGACGAGCTCGCGATTGTCCGGGCTCGTCGGGACCGTCTGCTGCTTGATGAGCGTCATCGGCGGATCATCGAGAAGAAAGGCCTGGCGGAACAAGGCCCACAGCTCCGGCGAGGTCAGCTCCTTGCCCTCCGCGTCCATCCGCTCCTGGGCGATCTTGGAGAACTCGACCTGTAGCGAGCGCGGCAGGTCGAGGCCGTAGTCGGCGCGCAGAATATAGGCCATGCCGCCTTTGCCGGACTGGCTGTTGATGCGGATCACCGCCTCATAGTCGCGGCCGACGTCCTTCGGATCGATCGGCAAATAGGGCACCAGGAACAGGGGATCGTTGCGCTTCTCCTGCGCCTCGAAACCCTTCTTGATCGCATCCTGATGCGAGCCCGAGAATGCGGTGTAGACCAGTTCGCCGACGTAAGGGTGGCGCTGGTGCACCGGCAATTGCGTGCAATGCTCGGCGACGTCCCGGATTGCGTTGACGTCGGTGAGGTCGAGCTCAGGATCCACGCCCTGCGTGAACAGGTTCAAGGCCATGGTCACGATGTCGACGTTCCCGGTGCGCTCGCCATTGCCGAACAAGGTGCCCTCGACCCGCTCGGCGCCGGCCATGAGCGCCAGCTCAGCCGCTGCAACCGCGGTGCCGCGGTCATTGTGCGGATGAACGGAGAGGATCACGCTCGGACGATCGGATATGCGGCGCCCGAACCATTCGAACTGATCCGCATAGGTATTGGGCGTCGCCATCTCGACCGTCGCTGGCAGGTTGAAGATGAGCCGCTTCGAAGGCGTGGGCTTGATGACGTCCTTGACCGCCTCGCAGATATCGAGCGCGAAATCGAGCTCGGTGCCAGTAAAACTCTCCGGCGAATATTCGAACTGGAAGTCCGTGCCCGAGGCGGCGGCGGCCAGCGCCTTGACCTGCTTGGCCGCGTTGACTGCAATCTCGGTCACACCCTTGCGGTCGGTCCTGAAAACGACGTCGCGCTGCAAGGTCGAAGTCGAATTGTAGAAGTGGACGATGACCTTCTTCGCGCCCTTGACCGCCTCGAACGTGCGCTCGATCAGCTCCGGGCGGCACTGGGTCAAGACCTGGATCGCGACGCCATCCGGGATCGCGCCCTCCTCAATGATCGAGCGGACGAAGTCGAAGTCTGTCTGCGAGGCCGAGGGAAAGGCGACCTCGATCTCCTTGAACCCCATATCGGCCAAGAGCCGGAACATGCGGTTCTTGCGCTCGACGCCCATCGGTTCGATCAGCGCCTGGTTGCCGTCGCGGAGGTCGACTGAGCACCAGATCGGCGCCTTATCGATAACGTTCGAAGGCCATTGCCGGTCAGGCAGGATAATGGGCGCGTAAGCGCGGTACTTTTGAATTGGCATCTGTGTCATGACGAACCCTGGAAGACTTGTGGCGGCGCTCAAGCTGAAATCAGCTGGCCGACTTGCCTGTCGTTTGAGAAGGCGGATGCGAAACTATGTCCCGACGCGTCTAACGCGCCGGGCGGCTAAGGTTCAGGGTCGTCGACCAGGTTCGCATGGCGCCCCTTCAATCAGGATTGAGCGAAAAAATCAACCCGCGCCGTTCGTCGGAATGGACAAGCGCTCTTGACGCGAGCCACAAGCGGGCCCCACGCGGAGAGAGACTTGACCACATTTCCCATTCTTCAGTTCGGGGCGAGCCGTTTCCTGCAGGCGCATGTCGACCTGTTCGTGAGCGAGGCTTTGCCCCGCGGCGAAGCCATGGGGCGGATCGCGGTGGCGGGAACCACGGGAAGTCCGGACAGCCGCCGGCGCATCGCCGCTTTCGCGACCGGCCAACCCTACCGCGTTCTCGTCGAGGGCCTCAGCAATGGGGCGGTCGTCGATGAGAGCGTGGAGGTTCAGAGCGTCGGCGCCGGCGTAGACGCAGCGACCCAATGGGACGAGCTCGTGCGCCTGTTCATCGCGGCGCGCTGCGCCGTGTCGAACAGCGCCGACCGCGGCTATGAGACCGATCCCGCCGACCGGCCTGACGGTGGTCCGCCCCGGTCGTTTCCCGCCAAGCTCGCCAAGCTCCTGCTCGCGCGCTTTTCGGCTAGCGGCGATCCTATCACCCTCTTTCCCTGCGAGCTGACACCCGGCAACGGCCAGGTCCTGCGGGGCGTTGTGCTCGACGTGCTGGATCGCTGGGAAGCGCCGGCGACGGCGCGCCGCTGGGTCGGAGAGGAGTGCTTGTGGATCAATTCGCTCGTGGACCGCATTGTCTCAGAGCCGCTCGAACCCTTAGGCGCGGTGGCCGAGCCCTATGCTTTGTGGGCGATCGAGGACCAGCCGGGCCTCGAACTGCCTTGCCGCCATCCCGCTATCATCGTCGCCGGCGACCTCAAGCCTTACGAGCGCCTGAAGCTCTTCATCCTCAATCTCGGCCACACCTATCTCGCCGAGATTTGGGCGAGGCGCGCCGGCGCGCCGGACCTGACGGTCCGCGAGGCCGTAGCCGACACAACGATGCGCGGGAAGCTTGACGCGCTCTACGCCGAAGAGGTGCTTCCGGTGTTTGCGGCGATCGGCATGGGAGATGAGGCGCAGGTTTACCTCAAAACCGTGATTGAGCGCTTCTCCAATCCCTTTCTCGATCACCGCCTCGCCGAAATCTTCACCAACCATGAAGCCAAGAAGCGGCGCCGCTTCGGCGGCCTTATCGATCTGGCCGAGACGAACGGCGTGAACATCAAGCTGCCGCTCCTGAAGGCCGCGCTCGCCGACGGCCGGTAAATGCCGCGCGATCCCCTCGCATCCGGCGATCTGATCGCCGAGCGCCGTTTCGCCTACGCCAAAGCCGCGGCGGAGGATGGCGACTTTGGCGCGGCGGCGGAACTGTTCGAGCAGGCGCTCGAGCAGGCGCCGCGCTGGGCGGCGGCCTGGTTCGCGCTCGCCGAAGCGCGGGAGAAACTGGGCGACCTCGACGCCGCGGCTCAAGCCTTTCGCATGAGCCTCGTCGCCGATCCCGCCGATGCGCAGGGAGCGTTGGCCCGGCTCGCCCTCATGGGGCGAGAAAAGCCGCCCGGCGCGCTGCCGCAGGCCTATGTCGCGCGGCTGTTCGACGACTACGCGCCGCGCTTCGACAAGCATCTCACCGAAAATCTCGGCTATCGCGCCCCCGCTCTTATCGCCGACGCCTTGAGCGCCGTCGCGCCGGGCCGCCGCTTCGTTTCGGCCCTCGACCTCGGCTGCGGAACGGGACTTATGGGCGTGGCCTTGCGCGAGCATGTGGATCGCCTTGCCGGGGTCGACCTCTCGGCGGCCATGATCGCGAAAGCGCGCGAGCGCGGTCTCTATGATCGGCTCGTGGTCGGCGATGCGGCGGCGATCCTGAGCTGCGAGCCGCCGGGGAGCTTCGATCTGATCGTCGCGGCGGACGCGCTGGTTTATCTCGGCAACCTCGCTTCCCTTTTTGCTGCTGTCGGGTCTGCGCTGACCGCGGATGGCCTCTTCGCCTCCTCGGTCGAAACTTGCGAGGGCGACGGCTTCCGCCTCGAGCCGACAATGCGGTTCGCTCACAGCCGGTCTTACATCGATGCGACCGCCCGCGAAGCGGGCTTGGCGCCCCTCCTCATCCAGTCGGCTTCGACGCGGCGCGAAGCCGGCGCGGATGCCCCGGGCCTGATCTGCGTATTCGAGAAGGCCTAGCTCGCGACAAACGCGCGCGCCAGTCTCACGACAGCCGCCACGAATTCCCAATGGCGCGCAACCTCTGCCGCTCCCTTGTGTTCGCTCTCGCCTGGGCCGACCGATACGCCAGCCGGCAATGGCCGGCGCAATAGGACTGGCCTTCAACCGACGTCAGCCCGCAATAGGCGAAATCTCCGCTTCTCGGATCCCCTAGCGGCCACCGACAGGCGGCTTCACGAATGTCTTCGAACCGCAGCCGCCGCATCTCTCCGATCTCGGCTTCCCCGAAGACCCATGCAGCGCCCCTCGCCTCCATCGGCGAGAGACCGCAAGCGGCGGCAACCTGGGCGCCTTGGTCGTCGGCATTGGGCCGAGGGTAACGAGCGTTCGCCCATTGGGGCCGACCCGCGCGGGCCCGCGTGGCGCGCCCGCCGCCGCCGCTGAGCTTGATTCCAATCCGGCTCGCCTTGCCGATCACAGCGTTGCGGGACCCCACACCTAGCTCCGCGGCGATATGGCTTGCGCTCTTTCCTGCGAGGGCGAGCCTCTTGAGGTCCTCGACTGCCTCGGCGGTCCACAGCATTTCAATGCTCCAATCGCTGTCGCGGCGGCCTTTGAGCCGCCCGGAATCTGTGAAGGTGGATATTCTTTTCCTGAGGGAACGCGGAGACGTTGCGGCCCCGATCTCGCATCGACTTCGGACGAATTTCCAATTTCTTCAGCATCTTAAAAAAACAAATCACCGCGCAATCGGCTATTTGGAATAGTCCAACTTAGGCCATGAATACGGTATAATGGCTTTACGGTGCGGAATACGGAGGTTGGTGTTCCGCACTGGCGAGAAATCGTTATGCTTGAGCGAGCAAGGTCGCCGGGAACGCCGCCGTATACGTCGTACCGAACGTTCAAGACGTTCATCGAGGATCTTCACGAGAAAGGCGTTCCGTCACGCATCGACCGCAGCGTGCTGACCCGCTTTTCCGGCGTGGTCGGCAGTCAGCTCATGCACGCGCTTCGCTTCCTTGGGCTGATCGAGGACGACGGACGCCCCACCCAACGCCTCAAGGAGTTGATCGAGGCGCATGGCGCTGGGCATTGGCCCGGGAAGCTCTTGGAGCTCCTTCGCCAGGAATACGCGCCAATGTTCGCGATCGACCTGGCGACCGCTACGCCTTCACATTTCAACGAGACGTTCAGACGGGCTTTTCCGGCTGCGGACGCGGTCGTCCAGAAGTGCGTGACATTCTTTCTTTACGCCGCGAACGACGCGGGCGTGAAAGTCAGTGGCCGCGTGCTCAAGGGCCGGAAGCCGCGATCGCTCACGCCGCGCAGGAAGCCAGCAAGGCCTGCGTTTGCACATTCGCCGATAAAGGACCTCGAAGCAGGATCGCCGCCCCCTCTGCGCCAACCGGCCCCGCCCTTCAGCGACAGCAGGAAGCCGTCAGAAATCCTCCTCGCGCACCTCGACTTGAATGAGATGGATGATGAACAGCAAGCGGCGGTCTGGACGCTGTTGAAGTACTTCAAGGCGAGGGGGCTGTGAGACCCTAGAGGTGGGCTTCCTGCCCGGCACTGGGATCGGCGGCGCCCTCCTTGGCCTTCTCGTCCGCCCGCTGCTGGCGCGCCCTGATGATCGCCGCATTCAATTCCCCGCCAAAGACGAACAGGAGCGCCACCCAATAGAGATAGACAAGCGCGATCATCACGGAGGCAAGGCCGGCATAGGTGGAGATGTAGTTGCGCAAATACTCGCTCAAATAGGCACCGAAAAGCTCGCCGAAGGCGATGCTGGCGACAAAGGTCACCACCACGCCCGGCAGGATATCGAGAAAGCCGACCCTGTGGGCGGGGAGGATGAGATGGGCGAGAATGAGCGAGCTCGCCAGCATCAAAGCCGCGATCCCAATGCGGAGGAACGTAAGCAGGCTGTGCGCCTGCTCAACCGAGGGAAAGAAAGCCGCAAGGGTATCCACGATCAGCGGCCCCAGCACGACCAGAAAGGCCAACGCCAGCAGGGCGAATGATCCAGTCAACACCAGCCCGAGCGACTGGAGGCGCAGCATCCACCAAGGTCTCGGCTCAACGAGCCCATAGGCGCGGTTGAGCCCGACCCGGAGCGCTTCGATGGCGCTCGAAGCGAAATAGAAGGAAAAGACCGCGCCGAACGTCAGCAATCCGCCGCTCCGCGGGGTCGTCAGAACCCGCTCGACCTCATCGGCGATCGGGCGGGCCACCACCTCGGGCCATTCGGCGAAGACGAGCTTCGCCGCCTCATGCGCGAGATCGCTGGAACCGAAAAATCCAGCGACTGCCGCGACGAATATGAGGAACGGAAACAGCGAGGTCAGCAGAGTGAGGCCGATGTAGCTGGCGATAGCCCAGCCGTCATCGGCGGCGAACTTCTCCGCCGCCTGCCAGACGATTCTCAGGCGTGCGCGCACCCTGCTCGAGCCTCCCGTCACCCGAGGCCATTTTGACTGGATGCCGCCCCGAGCGCCACCCGCGCGAAGGCGAATCCACACCCAACGGCGCTATGAAACGATTGCAACGGCGGATGCGAGGACGCATGCTGCGGCGCAACAAAGCGGCGCCCGCCCGAAGGAGAGACGCGCTCCATGACGCTCGACGACCTCGCCCGCCAGGCTCATTTCTCCGCCCAGGGGCTTATGGATTGCGCGCTCGACGCCGTCCGCCATCGGGTGAGCGAGAACGGCAAGCTGAGCCCCGACAAGATGGAGGCCGAACAGCACGCCGTCCATGGGCTCGCGTGGCTCGCGACCTATGTCGAAGCGATCAAGGAAATGGCGGGATACGCTCAACGCATGAGCGAGGAGGGCCGCTTCGGCGAGACCGAGCAGCTCCTCACGCGCATCGGGCTCGGCGAATATCTCACCCAGATGTTCACCGGCATCCCGATGAACCAGGGCGAAATCCTCCGCTTGACCGACTTCGGCCTCGGGCCTGGACAGATCGCGCCGTTTCGCAACCAGGTCACCGAAGGGCTCATCGCCGACGGCGCCACTCGGGAGAACCGCGCCGCCCTCGCCGCCTTGATCGCGGAGGCGGGGGAAGGCGCGATCGGCGACCCCGGCCTCGACGACACCTTCGAGGCGATCCGCGGCGAGATGCGCCAATTCGCCGACGCCGAGGTCGTTCCGCACGCCCAAAGCTGGCATCGCGCCAACGCCTATATCCCGCTCGAAATCATCGGGGGCTTAAGCGCCATGGGCGTCTTCGGCCTCACCATCCCCGAGGCCTACGGCGGCATGGGGCTCGGCAAGGTGGCGATGTGCGTCGTGTCGGAGGAATTGTCACGCGGCTATATCGGCGTCGGCTCGCTGGGCACCCGGTCCGAGATCGCCGCCGAACTCATCCTTGTCGGCGGCACGGAGGCGCAGAAACGAAAATACCTGCCCAAGATTGCGAGCGGCGAGATCCTGCCGACCGCGGTCTTCACCGAGCCCAACACCGGCTCCGATCTCGCGTCCTTGCGCACCCGCGCGAGCCGGGATGGCGACGACTATGTCGTCAGCGGGGCGAAAACCTGGATCACTCATCCGGTCCGCGCCGACCTGATGACGCTCCTCGTCCGCACCAACCCGGACGAGCGCGGCTATCGGGGCCTGTCGATGTTCTTGGCGGAGAAGCCGCGCGGGTCGGACGCCGATCCGTTCCCCGCCAAGGGCATGTCGGGGGGCGAAATCGAAGTGCTCGGCTATCGCGGCATGAAGGAATACGAGATCGCCTTCGACGGCTTCCGCGTGCCCGCCGAGGCGCTGCTCGGCGGCGTGGAGGGCCAGGGCTTCAAGCAATTGATGGAGACGTTCGAATCGGCGCGCATCCAGACAGCCGCTCGGGCCGTGGGCGTGGCGCAATGCGCGTTCGAGCTGGGCTTACGCTACGCCAGGGAGCGCGTTCAATTCGGCAAGGCGATCATCCATTTTCCCCGCGTCGCCGACAAGCTCGTGATGATGGCGGTCGAGATCCACATCGCCCGCCAGATCACCTATTTCGCCGGACGCGCCAAGGACGAAGGCCGTCGCTGCGACCTCGAGGCGGGCATGGCGAAGCTCCTCGCCGCGCGGGTCGCCTGGGCTGCGGCGGACAACGCGCTGCAGATCCATGGCGGCAACGGCTTCGCGCTCGAATATCCGATCTCGCGGGTTTTATGCGATGCGCGGATCCTCAATATTTTCGAGGGCGCCGCGGAGATTCAGGCTCAAGTGATCGCGCGGCGACTGCTTGAGGGCGGAAATTAGGGCAAGACAGAAGCAGACGCGGATGCCATCGAGGCTGCGGGGGAATCATACATGTCCAGACTGATCTTCGGGCTTTTTTTGATGGGGCCGCTTGCCACCGACGCTCAGGCCGAGGGCATTGGGAATCTCCCTGCGGCGATCGCCATCAAAGGCGGCGTCCCCGTAGCGCAACTACAGGGGGCGGGAGCGCAAATTTACGTATGTACGAAGAACACTGCGGGCGCTTTGAATTGGACATTCCGCGAACCCGTCGGAACGTTGCTCGAAGACGGGAAGACAGTGGGCCGCCATTTTGTCGGCCCAACGTGGGAATTCGTCGACGGGTCGGGCGTCGTGGGCGAAGTGGTGAGCAAGGCGCCAGGCACGACCGCCAAGGACATTCCCTGGTTGAGGCTCTCAGTCAAAGAACCCCAGAAATCCGGCCTGGTTGCAGGCGCAACATCGATTTTACGGATCGACACGAAGGGGGGCGTCTTCGAGGGAGCTTGCGACGGCGAGGGCGAAGCGCATTCGGAGCCGTGCGCCGCGACCTACGTATTCGTGAAATAAAGGCCTCATCCAAAAAGCGGGCAAACATCGCCGCTCTGTGAACTGACGCCCTCCGGGGTCAAGCCTTTCCCCGCGCCAACATCCGTCTCCTTGATTTGCGCTGGCGCGAAGCGGAGGTAAGATATTCCAGATCGGGGATGTTTGCATGGCGGCGGGCGTCTTCATAAGCTTCCGACCTGACGACGCCGCTTGGGCGAAGCAAATTCGCGATCGGCTGGGAAGCCTTTTGGGTCCTAGGCTCGTCGTGTGGAAGCACAACGACCTTGGGCGTGGCGTCCGCTTCGCGAACGCTCTCATGACGCGCGCGAGAGAAGTCGAAGCTGTTGTCCTGATTATCGGCAGGAACTGGCTCGCTGGGATGGTTGACGATCCAAGCGATCGGGTACGCATCGAAATCGAGGCCACGCTCGACCGAAAAATCCGCGTGATCCCGGTTCTCGTCGATGGAGCGTCGATGCCTTCGGCCGACGCTTTGCCGGAATCCCTCAAGATCTTGGCGCGTCTCGAACCTAACTCCGGTATCGCACAGCTGGCGAAAACCCAGCCTCATCCCGGCGCCATGCATTCTTTCGTCCCTCCCATCAATCTGCCTTTTGCCCGGTCCGACCTACGCGTGACCGGTCTGAAGCGTATCGCGGGCCGTCCGCAGAAAATGACCACCAGAAAATCCTCCGCCAACAGAAAGGCAGCGACGAAAGCAGCAGCGACGAAGACAGCCGCGCGCAAAACCGTCACGAAAAAAGCCGTTCGAAAGGTAGCGGCGACGAAGCGGGCTGAGAAGGAGACAGCCACGAAGACGACAGCGGGGAAGAAGACCGCTGCAAAAAAGGCGACAGCCAAGCGAGCGGCGAGGCCGATGCGCGATACTGGAGAAGTCGCGTCCGGCCAGTCGCGGGGCGCCGTCAATCAAGACCTATCTATCGACGAGATGAAGCGTTTCACTTCGGCACGCCGCGCCGAAGCCCCTCCGGACGAGGACGATCCAATAAGCTTGGGCGCAGGAGAAAGTCCACCGCCGCAGAACTCTCTGGTGCGCCCCGGACTCAAGCGCTCCTCGGCAAGCAAGAGGACAGTATCAAAGAAATCGGCTCGGGCGCCGGCCCGCATAGGGCTTCACCCTGCGGGTCCGGGAGCCGTGAGTTCCCATGGGACGGCAGCCCGCGCAAAGCCCAAGCCTCGAGTCAAAGTCAACGACGGGCGCCATACGACGCCAACCAGCGGTTCGACCGCAGAGATTGTTGAATGCTCCGTCTTCGGTCCCCCGTCCGCGCCGCCTGGCAAGACGATCCTCATCCAGGTGTTCTTGCATCTGGCGAATCAGGCCGAGCGCGCGAGGTTCCTCGCCACCACGATGGACGCATCGGCGAAACTGAAGGCGACGAAGTCTCTCGACCTGCCCATCAAACGAGGGGCGCGCGTCGAGATCACCTTCGCTGCCAACGGACTCGTGGTCGACGAGCCCGTCCAAAGCGTCGTTTGGCGGGGCGAGCCCGCATTCTGTCAATTTCAGGCGACGATCCCCAAAGGAACGAACGAGGATAGCTTCTTGCCCATTGTGCGCGTGAGCGTCGATGGAAAACTTGTCGGACGGATCGTGTTCCGTCTGTCGTCCGACGATGCCGCCTCGCGACCCGCTTCCGAACCTCTCGGCGACCATGCGAAGCTATATAAATACGCGTTTGTGTCCTACGCCTCGAAAGATCGGGACGAGGTCCTCAAGCGCGTGCAGATGCTCGAAGTTCTGAAGACGAAGTTCTTTCAGGACATTTTGTCGCTCGACCCCGGCGACCGCTGGGAGAAAAAGCTCTACGAGAATATCGATCGCTGCGACCTATTCCTGCTGTTTTGGTCACAAGCGGCAAAAGACTCGCAATGGGTCGTAAAGGAAGCCGAATACGCGCTCGCGCATCAGCAGAAAAATGCAGGTAGCGAGCCCGATCTCGTGCCGGTCGTATTGGAGCAGAACGTGCTTCCCCCGCCGAACCTGTCCGCCTTTCATTTCAACGATCGAATTTCCTATCTGATTACCCGCAAGCTTTAGCCGAGCACACCCCGGCTGCTTGAGGGCGGCCTTGAGCCGCCCCCAAAGTTGTATGAGTTAGACCCGCTCCAGCCGCACATGCGCGAGGCCCGCTGCGCGGAAGCCGAGCACGCTCGCCGCGGCGGGCGAGACATCGATGATGCGGCCGCGAATGAACGGCCCGCGGTCGACGATTTTCAGGATGGCGCTGCGGCCGTTGTCAAGATTGATCACCTTAACCCGCGTCCCTAACGGTAGAGTTTTGTGGGCTGCAATCAGACCGCTGTAATGTGGATTTTGATAATATGAGGCTATACCTAATTCACTTGCGGCCGCTACGCTCGTATATCCAACAATGGCCGCGCATGCAAACATGATTTTATGCATCCATTACACCTCTTGTCCTCAACGTTACAGGGCCCTGTGGAGAGAGGATGAGGCCAAAACAAGGCGATGCTATTTGCCGCTTCACAGATGTTTCACTCAACTTGACAGAGGAACGGGAATATGCAGGGCGGTAAAACCGCTCTAGATTGCGCCTGCTCCGCGAGTCAGGAATCGCGGGTGCACGAAGGGAGAGGGTTTGTATGAAGGTGCTCATTGTCGGCGCGGCGGGTATGATCGGACGCAAATTGACCGCGCACCTGGTCAGAGATGGAAAACTCGCCGGCAAAACCATCACTCACGCGCATCTTGTCGATGTCATAGCGCCGCAAACGCCAGCCAATACACCGTTCCCGGTCGCGCTCGACGCCTTCGACATCGCGGCCTCTTACGTGGCGTCAAAACTGGTTGCGCCGCGGCCCGACGTCATCTTTCTTCTGGCTTCAGTGGTCTCGGGCGAAGCGGAGGCGGACTTCGACAAGGGCTACGCCATCAATGTCGGGGGAACCCACGCGATATTCGAGGCGATCCGGCGCGAACAGGCGCTGTCCGGCGGAGCCTATAAGCCGCGCCTGATCTTCACCTCATCGATCGCCGTCTATGGCGCGCCGTTCCCGGAAAAGATCGGCGACGAGTTTCTCGCAGCGCCGCTGACTAGCTATGGGACCCAGAAGGCGATCTGCGAACTCCTGCTCGGCGACTATTCGAGGCGCGGCTTCTTCGACGGTATTGGTCTGCGGCTACCGACGATCTGCGTGCGCCCCGGCTTGCCGAACAAGGCCGCTTCCGGGTTCTTCTCCGGCATCATCCGCGAGCCGCTTGCCGGCAAGGAGGCGATCCTGCCGGTCGGCGACGACGTTCGTCATTGGCACGCCTCGCCTCGCGCCGCGATCGAGTTCCTCCTGCGCGCGGCCGAACTCGACCTCTTGCTCCTCGGCGCGCGCCGCTCGCTCAACCTGCCCGGCGTCAGCGTCACGGTCGGCGAGCAGATCGAGGCGCTGCGCGCCATCGCCGGCGACAAGACGGTTGCCCTCATCCGCCGCCAGCCCGACGAGACGATCATCAAAATCGTCGCTGGCTGGGCGCGAGATTTTGATCCCGCGCGGGCTAAAAGCCTCGGATTTCACGCAGACGCCAGTTTTTCGGCCATAATCAATGCCCATATTGAGGACGAGCTCAATGGGGTGAGGGCGTGACCGCACGATGTTAGATCTTCCGGCCAGAAGCGACAGTCGCACAGAATCGCAGGCGATCTCCGTCGCGCTCGCAAAGCACGCAAGCGCTACAGGGTTGGCGTTGCCGCTGCAGAGCTTCGGCCTCGCGGCGCGCGTGCTTGCCGTGACGATCGGGTTCGTCTTCCTGGCGATGGGCCTTTTTTACGTGTCACGGCTCACCGCCCATCGCGAGATGTGGCTGCACAACAAGATCAGCGGCGCCCAGACGACCGTGGAGGCGTTCGGACTCGCCGGACCAACGCCGCCGCCGCCGGACTTGGCGCAGAAGATCCTCCATAGCGTCGATGTGAAGTGGCTGGCGGTCGCGACCCCCTCGGGACGTCGCGAGTTTGTCATCGCCGGCGGGCCGCCGGTGGGCGCAGAATCGATCACCGCCGACGACAGCTCCTTTTTCGAGAGCCTGGCGGCCACCTTTCGCGCCCTGTTCGCTGAACCCCACAGGGTCGTGAAGCTCAGCGCCCCGGCCCAGGCGAACGATCCGGCGATCGAGTTCGCCTTTGACGAGACGCCGCTGATCCAATCGTTGTGGCGCGTGTCGGGAAATTTCCTGGCGATTTCTCTCATGATCGCCGCCGTTGTCAGCTGCGTGCTGTGGGCGGCCCTGTGGCGCATGGTGCTTGAGCCAGTTCGCCGGCTCACCTCCAACATCATCGCCTTTGGCGAAAGTCCGCAGGACGCCTCGCGCGTGATCGAACCTTCCGGGCGCGGCAACGAGATCGGCCGCGCCGAGGCGGCGCTCGCGATCATGCAGCGGTCGCTCGCGCACGAGCTGGCGCAGCGCAAGCGGCTGGCCGAGCTCGGCATGGCGGTTGCGCGCATCAATCATGACCTGCGCAACATTCTGTCCGCCGCGCAGCTCATTTCGGATCGCTTGGCGACAATCCCCGATCCGCTCGCCCAACGGCTTGCGCCGCGTCTGGTCGCAACCCTCGATCGGGCGATCCAGTTCTGTCAGTCGACGCTGACCTATGGCGCAAGCCGCGAACTTCCTCCTTCGCGCCGCGCCTTCGACTTGAGCAAGCTGGTGCGGGAAGTGGTCGAGTCGGGGAAAGCCGAACACGACGCTGCGATCGACTACAACATCGACATTCCGCCGCGGTTCTGCGTTTACGCCGACCCGGACCACGTCCTGCGCGTGCTTGATAACCTGAGCCGCAACGCCGCCCAAGCTTTGATGGCCAAGGGCGCAACGGAGGGACGTCCGAAAGCCATTCGCTTCGCGGCCATTCGCACGGACGGGCTCGCGCTGATCGAGATCAGCGACACTGGGCCCGGATTTCCGCCCGATCAAAACGCGCGGATCTTCGAGCCTTTCCACAAGTCGACGAGCGACGTTGGCGCCGGCCTCGGGCTTGCGATCGCCGCGGACCTCGTGACGCGAAACGGCGGAGCGATCACGCTGGCCCCGACAAAGGCGGACGACTTCTATTGCGGCGCCAGATTCCTGATCAAACTGCCGACGGCGGAAGGCGCGCGCAAGCCCGCGCGTGCCCTCCCCGACGCCCGCCAGCAGCTTCCATAATCCGCCTCCCCGAAGGGGCATCCCGCTTCGATTGCGCCCGACTTTGAAGCGGCGCGCCCCTCAGCTAAGACTGCGGGCCATGAGGATGGCCGCTATGCGGCGGCGCGCGAATTCGTCAAGGCTCCCTCGCGCCATTCAGGGGAAGTGCGCATGTCGGTCATGACGCCAGCGGCGCGAACGCAGACGATCGCGTTCCTGTCTTCGGGCGCGAAGGAAGCCAACGAGGCGCTCGAGAGGCTCACGGCTCTTTATGGCAACAGCCCGCTCGACGAGGCCGACGTCATCGTGGCGCTCGGCGGCGACGGCCTCATGCTGCAGACCCTGCACGTGACCATGAAAGCCCCGAAGCCGATCTATGGCATGAACCGGGGATCGGTCGGCTTCCTCATGAACGACTATTCCGAACAAGGCCTGCCCGAACGGCTTCGGGTCGCGGAGCGGTCTATCATTCACCCGCTCATTATGCGCACGCGCGACATCAACGGCGCTGAGACGACGGCGCGGGCGATCAACGAAGTGTCTCTGCTACGCCAGACCTATCAAGCGGCGAAATTGCGCATCGAGATTGACGACATCGTCCAGCTCGAGGAACTGATCGCCGACGGCATCCTGGTTTCGACGCCGGCCGGCTCGACCGCCTACAACCTTTCCGCCAACGGGCCGATCCTGCCGCTCGGCGTGCCGCTGATGGCGCTGACGCCGCTCTCGCCGTTCCGCCCCCGCCGGTGGCGCGGCGCGCTGCTCAGGGATTCCCAGCGGGTCACGATCGAAATCATGGAAGCCGACAAGCGCCCGGTCGCCGCCGCCGCTGACCACTTTGAAATCCGGCGCGTCGTCCAGGTCAAGGTGGCGATGGACAAGGCGACGTCCCTCATCCTCCTGCATGATCCCGGCCATTCGCTCGATGAGCGAATCTTGCGCGAACAATTCCGCTATTAGGTCCGCGCGATGACCAAATCCGCCCGCGTGATCCGCGACACGGTCCTCGCCACCGGTCGGTTCGATCTGACCCGCAGCGAGATCGAGGTCGAGGAGGACGATGACTCGAGGCGCACGCTGAAGCATGACGTCTATCGCCATGGCAAAGCCGCGGCGGTGCTCCTCTACGATGGCAAGCGTCGGGTCGTCGCGCTGGTCAAGCAGTTTCGCGCCGGCGCCTATCTCAGCGACGGAGCGCTCGCGACCATCGAGGCTTGCGCGGGCATGTTGGACGGCGACCCGCCCGAAATCGGCGCTATCCGCGAGGCGCTCGAGGAGACGGGCATCGCCATTACCGAGCCCATCCACGCCTTCGACGCCTATATGAGCCCGGGCGGCATGACCGAGAAGATCACCTGCTTCGTCGCTCCTTACGGCGAAAAGGACCGGACAGGAAAGGGCGGCGGCGTCGACGAGGACGAGCATATCGAGGTCCTCGAGATCCCGTTCGGCGAGGCGCTCACGATGATCGAGGGCGGCGCGATCGCCGACGCCAAGACGATCGCGCTCATTTACTACGCAAAGGCCAAGGGTCTTTTGGATTGAGACGGGGCTCTCCCCGCGAAGCTCAGGTTGCTTCTGAGCGGCCGTTTCGGGCGCCATCGAGCGGTCACTGTCTTCTGTAAAACTCGACAGGCGGGCAACTCCTCGGGGAGGATAACATGGCGACATTCGACACTTTGATCGACGACTTGGCGAGCCGCTTCGGGCTAGGCGTCAATGCAAGGAGCCTTGTCAAAGAAGTCCTGACGATGATCTCGACCTCCCCAAGAGGCCTGAGCGGTTTCCTCGACAAGCTCAAATCCGGTGGCCTGACCTCGGAAGTCGCATCTTGGCTCGGTCGTCCTGACGCGGCTCCGATCGCCGCCGGGCAAGTCGAGCGCGCGCTCGGCGGCGCTGCGCTCAGCGGGATTGCGGGGCGCCTCGGCTTAGGCCAGATCGTCGTCTCGACCGCGCTCGGATACGCGTTGCCAAAGATCGTCGGACTCCTGACGCCGGGCGGCGTCATTCCGGCCGGGGCGCCTGCAGAGATCGAGGCGTTTCTCTCGCAACCGCGGGCCGCGGCGGCGGCGGCGCAGGTCGCGCCGAAGCGGATCGACGTTCTCCCGGCAAGCGCTGAAAGCCAGTCCAGCATCGGGCGCTGGCTATGGCCGGCGCTCGCCGCGCTAGTCGTCATCGGGCTGCTTTCCTATTTCTGGTCAACCTTCAACCGCATGCCGTCCGCTCCGCCCGTGGCAAAGGCGCCGGAGCCTGCGCCCGCCGCAGTCGCCCAGGCGCCGGCTCCGGCGCCGGCAGCGCCAGCCCCAGCCCCGCCGCCTACCGCTCCGGTAACCGCGGCAACGCCGACGCCTCAGCCGTCCCCTGCCCTGGCTCCTTCGACCGACGCGCAAGCGACCGCTCCGCCGGCTTCGCCTCCGCCGACGCCGGCTCCCTCGACGGATGCGCAAGCGACGGCTTCTCCAGCGCCTGCCGCTGCTCCCGCGCCGCAGCCGGCAACGCCAGCGCCCGCAGCCGGGACCTCACCCGCAACGACCGAACAGGCTTCGGCGCCGCCAGCTCCTGCGGCGGTTGCGACGGCTGAATCGACCGCCCCCGCGTCCGCCACTACGCCGACCCAATTCGCGCTCAGCAACGACAACGGCGCGGTGCGCGCGTCGGGCGTTGTCCCCAGCCAGGACGCGAAGACGTCGATCATCGACGCGCTCAACTCGGTCTTCGGAGCCGACAAGGTAAAGAGCGACATCAGCATAGACCCAAGCGCTATCGCCGCCTCGTGGCTCGGCAAGTTCCGAGCCGCGCTCGAAGCTCTCAAAGGCGCAAACATCGATGCAATCTTCAAAGGCGATCAGATCAGCGTTGGCGGCGCCTCCATGGACGACGCAGCCCGCAGCAAGATCATCGCGGCGTTGACGAGCGCAGTCGGGACGGGCGTCACCGTTGCCGCATTAACCGACAAGACCGCAGCCGCGGTCGCCATTGCTAATGACAGAGCGACGACCGAGCTTGCGTCGCTTCAGTCCGGCTTCGGCGTCAAGGACCTCCTCTTCGCGCTCAATGACTCTGCGGTCAACTTCGCCTCGGATAGCGCGGAGGTGCCGGAATCGATGGCGCCGTTCCTGAAGACCGCAGCCGCGGATTTGAAGCAGCTCAAGGCCGGCCATGTGCTCGAGATCGCGGGTTACACCGACAACACCGGCGACGCGACGCTGAACGTCGCGCTGTCGCAGAAGCGGGCCGAGGCGGTACGCCAGGCGCTCATCAAGTATGGCGCTGACCCGGACATGCTCGTGGCCAAAGGCTACGGCGAGGCCGATCCGATCGCCAGCAACGACACGGCCGAGGGACGGCTCAAGAACCGCCGCATCGAATATCACGTCGTGAAAGCGCCGACGTAGCGCGGATTGTCGAACGGGGCACGCCCCTTCCCTTCTCCCTCCGGGAGAAGGTCGCGTCGTAGGGCGTCGAAAGACGCCCGTCTGGCCGCCGGGGTGGCGACGCTAACACTTCACCCACCGCCGTCCAGAACCGTAGCCGTTGAAGCACCACCCCTTTTGCCCGAGTTCCTGCTCGACGCTGCCGAGCCTCTCGCAGGCCGCAGGATCATTGCTGCCACGGCAGGAGGCTTCAAGCGCTCTCCACTCCCTGATCAGGGCGGCGGCGCTCGTTGGCTCACTCTCAGTCGCATAAGCGTTCCCGGCAATTCCGGGGATGGCGCACATGAAGAGAAGTAGTGCTTTCACTTACCTCATGCCTTCGCTGGGATCGGCTGACCGCGTTGAACAGCACTCCCTCGGCGTTCCTTTCTGGTCCCCGAGCTTAAGAGAGGCCACATCGTCAAGGACAATCTCGGCAGTCACAGGGGCAAAGTCGTGCACACCGCGTCACTGTCCTGCCTCGAAGCGCTAGCGACGGCACCTGCGAACGCGTAACCCGTGTTAAAGCTGGCGGTCGAGAAATGGTTCCTTCGGGAGAACCAATATCGCCCGACGGCTCCTCTAGTTTTAGGGACGGCGGTTATAGCCCGCCGCCCGTTTCGCGGACAGGACCGTGTTCGCCATCAGCATGGCGATGGTCATTCGCCCGGCGCCGCCCGGCACGGGCGTAATCGCGCCGGCGACCGCGGCGGCCTCGGCATAGGCGACATCGCCGACGAGACGCGTCTTGGACTTGCCCGAAGCATCGTGGCCGTGAGCGGCCACGCGATTGATGCCGACGTCGATCACGATCGCGCCGGGCTTGATCCAGTTCTCCCGCACCATCTCCGGCTGGCCGACTGCGGCGACCAAGATGTCGGCTCGACGCGCGACGGAAGGAAGGTCCAGCGTGCGCGAATGGGCGATGGTCACCGTACAGTGGCGCGCGAGCAGGAGCTGCGCCATCGGCTTGCCGACGATGTTCGAACGGCCGATGACCACCGCCTCCATGCCGGGAAGACTCCAGCCCAGCCGCTCGCAAGCCTTGTCGATCAGGATCATGGCGCCGGCCGGCGTGCAGGGGACGAGCGCACGGCGCGTGTCGCCGATCGATAACAGGCCAACGTTGATGGGGTGAAAGCCGTCGACGTCCTTATGTGGCGCGATCGCCTCCAGCACCCGCAGCGAGTCGATGTGCTTCGGCAGCGGCAATTGCACAAGGATCCCGTGCACCGCGGCATCGTCGTTGAGCGACCTAACCAGCGCCAGCAACTCCGCTTCACTCGTCTCGGCCGACAGATTGTGCTGGATCGAATGGAAGCCGCACGCCTTGGCCGCCCTGCCCTTGCCCGCGACGTAAGTTTGGCTCGCCGGATTGTCGCCGACGAGAACGACCGCGAGCCCCGGCGTTACGCCCAGCGCGACAAGGGCGCGAGCCTCTTCGGCGACTTGGGCAAGCGTTTCGTCGGCGATCGCCGCGCCGTTCAGCACGAAGGCGGACGCGTCGGCCGTCGATCGTCCGTGCGCGGACATGGTCCCTGGACCCCTATTCCGGCCGGAAGACGAAGCGAGCCTCGTGGCGCGCGCGCTTTCCCGGCTCCAGCACCCGCATACCCGGTTTCTCGAACAGATTGCCGGTAAAACCATCCGTGTCGCTATAACCTGTCCAGGCCTCGAGGCAGAGGAACGGCGCGTGGGGCCGTGTCCACAGCGCGGCGTGCTGAAAGCTCTCATATTCCATGGTGATCGACACGCCCGAGGCGTCGATGAAAGTGAGCGAGCGGCTCGCGCAATCGAGGAAGCAGAGCGCGTCGTGTTCGAACAGGGCGTCGGACAGCGGCAGATTGCGGCCGCAAAGCGGGATTGGACGCATGGTCGCGCGGACGAGGCCGCCCGGAGCGAGCTCAGGAACCTCGGGCCGCTCCGCCTTTTCGAACTGAACCAGCGCGCCCTCGCGCCCCGCCGAGCCGAGCGGCCAGCGGAACCCGGGATGCAGCCCGCAGGCGTATGGCGCGGGCCGTGGCCCATGATTGGCGACTTCAATGGCGATTGCGAGCGCGTCGGCGGTGAGCCGGTATTCGACCGCAAGCGCAAAGGCGAACGGATAGACCGCGCGCGTGTTCGCATTGTCGCTGAGCGTGAGCCGCGCGAAGTCAGGCGTCGATGTTTCGACTTCGAAGGTCTCGAATCTGGCAAAGCCGTGCAGACCGAGCTTGTAGCGGACGCCGTCGAGCCGCTCCTCTCCGTCGCGCGTCCAGCCAACGACCGGATAAAGGATCGGACTGATGTCGCTCCAGATCGCCGGGTCGCCTGGCCACAGCAGGTCACGTTCCTCGACGCGCCAGCTTCGCGCCTCGGCGCCGAGAAGCGCGATCGTCGCCCGCGCGTCGCCGTGAGTCAGTGTGATTTCGGTCATGTGGCGACGCCCTCGAAAGCCGCGGCGGCGATAAGGGCATCCTTGAGCCCGGCCGCGCAAGCGACGAGCGCATTGCCCTTTGTAAGTCCGTCCCCGCGCAAATAGTCGCTCACGTAGCCGCCCGCCTCCTCGACCAAAAGAATCCCCGCAAGACAATCCCACGCATTGATGTGGTGCTCAACGAAGCCGTCGCGCCGGCCGGCCGCGACATAAGCGAGCGCGAGCGCGCCGGAGCCGGTCCGCGAGGGCGAAGCGCCCGCGGAAGCGACCCGCCGCAGGAGGTTGACGTATTGGTCGGGGCCCGCACGCGTGTTCCAGCCAACCTCGATTGCGGAACTGGCGAGCGAGCTCACGCCCGATGCGCGCATCAGCGCGCCGTTGAGCCGCGCGCCGCCGCCGCGCCGGCTTGCGAACAACTCGTCGCGGATCGGATCGTAAATGACGCCGACCTCGACCTTGTCGGCGGCGACACAGGCGATCGACACGCAGAAATGCGGCACGCCGCGAGCGAAGTTCGCCGTGCCGTCGATCGGATCGACGACCCATGCCGCTCCGCCCTCGCCCGGGGGCCGAGCCTCGCTCTCTTCGCCAATGAAGCCGTCGGTCGGAAAAACCTGAAGCAGGCGTTCAGCGATGAACGCCTCCGTCTCCCCATCGACTTCCGTCAAATAGTCGTGCGGACCCTTGAAGCCGACAGTGAACGACTGGTCGAGGAAACGCAGCCGCGCCATCTCGCCAGCCTCGCGCGCGACTGCCTGCGCTGCGAGCAACCGCATGTCCATGAGCGTGGAGGCGCTGCTGGTCATCTTGATCCCTGTCAAAAGTGGCTGTAGGCGCCGCGCTCAAAGACGACCGGATTGCCATCGGGGCCGATGAATTTCGGCGGGCGCCGGCCCTCGACGGCTTCGCCGACAAACGTCAGCGGCACGCCCGCAGCCGCGGCCGCCGCCTCGAAGGCGGACGCGGCGTCGCGCGGCGCCGAGGCTAGAAGCTCATAGTCGTCGCCGCCCGTCGCGGCAACTTCGAACAGGTCAGGATCGGCGGCGATGGCCGCGCGCGCGGCCGGAGACAGCGGCAGACGATAGATCGGCACGCGCGCGCTGACGCCGGAGACGTCCAGCATCTTGGCGAGGTCGCCGACAAATCCGTCGGACACATCCATGCCACCGTTGGCGTGCGCGGCCATCGCGGCGATCAGCTTGAGGCGCGGCTGCGGCGTCAGATACCGCTCGAGCAGGAACGCCTTCTCCGCCGGCGGAATGTCTGGCCCCTTGCCCAGGCGGATTCTGAGACCAATCGCGGCATCGCCAATCGTGCCTGTGACATAGAGGCAGTCGCCAGGCTTGACACCCGTGCGCCTGGGCATCCGCCCCTGCGCGACCGAGCCGATGGCGGTCACGCCTAGCGTAAGCGGCCCGGGCGTCGCGACCGTGTCGCCGCCAATGAGGGGACATTTGAAGGCCAAGACGTCTGCGCCGAGACCCTCGGCGAAGGCCGCAAGCCATTCATCGCGCCAATCGAAGGGCAGCGCGAGGGTGAGCAGAAATCCGAGGGGCCGAGCGGCCTTGGCCGCAAGATCGGAGAGGTTGACCCTGAGCGCCTTGCGGGCGATCGCCCCCGGAGGATCGTCGGCGAAAAAATGAACGCCGGCGACGAGCGCATCCGTGGTCAGCACGAGGTCTTCGCCGGGCAGCGGACGCATCAGCGCCGCATCATCGCGAAGCTCCAGGCCCGCCGGCCCGGCGAGGGGGGCGAAATAGTGGGCGATGAGATCGGCTTCGCCGAGGCGAGGCGACATGGAAAAGGCCAATCCGGATGGGGCGCGCCAATGACTGGTCGCGAATGTTGGTCTGTTAGCGCATTCGGAGGACTGTGTCGCGTGAAGCCCTGCGGCAAATGGGGCATGAGTGGGGCGCGCGGACTCCATTCGAGTCGGGCGCCTTTCTCTTGACCGATTGTTTCCGGTACAGAGCGCGTCGACCCGTTTTTGGCTTCCCCTCACCTGCGATCCGCTCGGAGATTGCGTATGATTTTGGACAAGCGGCCGCGCGCGCTGATCTTCGCCGCTTTTTTCTCTCTTGCCGCCGCGCTTGGCGGCGGCGCCCGTGCGGCCGAGGTTTACCCGGGTTGCGCTCAGCCCGGCCCGATCGGAAAAGTCTGGTATGTCGATCCGGTCAATGGGAAGACGCCGGCTGACGGGGGGAATGGATCGAAAACTGCGCCCTGGAACTCGTTGCAAGGCGTCCTCTCGTTCAAGTTTCCCCAAGGCTATACACGCCCGCTGCTGTCGAGCGTGCCCTATTATCACATCGTCGACGGCAAGCGCGCTTACGTCGCGGACCAGCTCGGGAGGCCGCCCGTCCAGCCCGGCGACACGATCGAGCTGATGAGCGGCGATTACGGCGACATCGTTATCGGCGATTACTTGCAGCAGGTCGTCAACCCGAGTTTCGTTACAGTCGAGGCCGCGCCGGGTCAGGCGCCGGTGTTCTCGACCCTGTACATCCGCTCAACCAATAAGTGGGTGTTCAAAAGCATCAAGGTGCAGAGCTTGCTCGGCACGAATAACAACAAGCAGCCGCTGGTCACCGTCTCGGACCAGGGAGCCGCGCTCCCGACCGCCGACGTCATCCTGGAGAACATGCAGATCAGCACAGCTGACGACACGGATGGATGGACGCAGCCGGATTGGGTGGCGCGCGCCCGCGTGGTCGGCATTGCCGCCAAGGGTAACGATAACGGAGCCGACACAACTTGCGTTTCGGTGACGAACTCTCACATTTCTAAGGTCATATTCGGTTCGTTCGTCATGGCGAACAATATGCTGTTCTCCGGCAACGAGATCGACCGCTTCGGCGACGACGGAATTGACTACGTCGCGAGCAATATATTGATAGCGAAGAATTACATTCACGACGACCTCGACCTGGGGAACGGCGCGCATATGGACGGCATGCAAGGATATCCTGGCGGGTCAACTAACGTCGTTATCGACAGCAACCGGGTCATCCGGCAGACCGATCCGAAGCTGCCATTCCCAAACAATCTGCAAGGGATCGACGCCTTCGATGGAGATTGGACGAACCTCACGGTGACGAATAACGTGGTCGTAACCAGCTCCTGTTGGGGCATTTTCTATGGGAGCGTGCATGGCGGCAAGATCATCAACAACACGGTTGTCGCGGACGGCTTGCTGCCCATGCCCGGGAATTGCAGGCCCGCCGTGGCCGTCGGCGACAAAACACATCAAGGCTCCTCGTCCAACGATGTGATCATCCGAAACAATATCGCCCCTGGCCTCTCCATTTATAACGTCGACCCCACCATGACGATGGACCATAACATCTGTCTCGCCATTGACGGGAAATGCCAGATCCTCACCTATGTGAACGGCAAGCCGAAATGGGGCGTCAACAAGCCAGGCGAATACGCCGGCCACAACATCATCGATCGCCGCGGCGCCGCCGGCACGTTTGTCAGTTTTGATCCGGCGAAGTTCGTCCACGACCTCCGGCTAAAACCCGGGGCGGCAGCGATCGGAACGGGCAATTCTGCGGAAGCGCCGCCAGTCGACATTACCGGAGCACCGCGCAGCGGTCGGGTCGACATCGGCGCCTACCGCTACAACCCGCCAAAATAATCGCTCGGCGGCCCACGACCCGCACAGACGTCCCGGTTGCGTTCCCCAGCTCGCGCTCGTAAACGTCGCGTTAAAAACGCTTGAAGGATAAAGCTTGACTGACGTGTTCCAACCGCGATCCGACTTCTTGCGCGTGATGCAGGAGCGCGGTTTCGTCCATCAATGCTCAGATTGCGCCGGTTTGGACGCGAAGGCGGGCTCAGGGTCGCTCGTCGCTTACATTGGCTTTGATTGCACGGCGCCATCGCTGCACGTCGGCTCACTCGTCCAGATCATGATGCTGCACTGGCTGCAGGAGACGGGCGGCAAGCCGGTCGCGCTGATGGGCGGCGGCACGACGATGGTGGGCGATCCGTCGGGCAAGGACGAAAGCCGCAAGCTCCTGACGATCGCCGAGATCGAGGCCAACAAGGCAGGCATTCGTAGGGCCTTCTCTCATTTCATCCATTTCGGCGACGGCAAGCACGATGCGATCATGCCTGACAACGCCGATTGGCTGGCCAAGCTCAACTACATCGATTTCCTGCGCGAGGTCGGGTGCCACTTCTCGGTGAACCGCATGCTGGCCATGGACTCGGTCAAGCTCAGACTCACTCGCGAGCAGGAGCTCTCCTTCCTCGAGTTCAACTACATGTGTCTGCAGGCTTACGATTTCACCGAGCTCAACAAACGCTACGGGGTGACGCTGCAGATGGGCGGATCCGACCAGTGGGGCAATATCGTCATTGGCGTCGATCTCGGCCGGCGCATGGGGCTGGAGCCGTTCTATGCTCTGACTTCGCCGCTGATCACCACGGCTTCGGGCGCCAAAATGGGCAAGACCGCCGCCGGCGCCATCTGGCTCGACGAGGCGATGCTCGCCCCCTACGAGTACTGGCAGTTCTGGCGCAATGTCGACGACGCCGACGTCGGCCGGTTCTTGAAACTGTTCACGCTCATGCCGCTCAATGAGATCGGCCGGCTCGAGAGCTTGGCCGGCGCGGAGATCAATGAAGCGAAGAAAGCGCTCGCCAATGAGGCGACTGCACTGCTTCACGGGCGTTCCGCCGCCGAAGCGGCCTCGGCCACTGCCCGGAAGACCTTCGAGGAGCGCGAGCTCGCTGAGACCCTGCCGACGGTCGATGTGCCGGGAGCAGAATTCGAAGCGGGCTTAGGCGCGCTCAGCGCCTTCGTCCGCGCCGGCCTCGTCGCCTCGACTGGCGAAGCGCGCCGCCAGATCCGCGGCGGCGGCTTACGGGTAAACGACGCAACGCTTGGCGATGAGAAGGCGCTTATCACCCGTGATGAGCTGAAAGCCGGCGGAATCGTCAAGCTGTCGCTTGGCCGCAAGAAGCACGTTCTGCTCAGGGCGGTATAACCTAGCGCGCCGGCCGGCGCGTCGCCGTGTCGCCTACCTCGGCTGGCTCATGAGCGCCGCCGCGGGAGGTCGTCCCATCGATGGCGCCCAGCATCCGGCGCAAAATGCCAGGGGCGATCGCGGATAGCGGATTGACGGTCAGCGTTGGACCGCTCATCGAGCCATGCACACGATAGCTGAGGCCGAAAACCCCGTCGTGCTCCCCGCCGCTCAAGAGGACGCCAACGAGCGGAATTTTCGTCAACATTGTATTGACCGTGTAAGCGGGGACGAACGAGCCGCTGAGGTCGACTTGGTTGTGTTCGAAATCGATGGCGCCTTGAGCCGTAAGTCCGACGCTCGGATTGTAGATAACCGCATCTTGAATCGCGAGCTTGCCGGGGGTGCGTTTAAAGGACGCCGTCATCTTCTCAAAACGAACGCGCGCCGCATCGACAGCGGCCCCTCCTTCCGATGCACGCTGTGGCGCAGCGCTGACGAGCTGGCGAAACGCCGGTTCATCGCGCAGGACGAAGTCGGTGAGCGTAGCCTCGCCGGCGCTCAGATCGCCACGAGTGCGGAGAAGCAGATTGAGGTCGCCGCCTTCGAGATGCGAATAGAGATTGGCGAAACGGAGAAGCGCGCCGGCGTCGGACGTCGAGATCCGCGTTTCCCCGCCGCTTCCAGTCGCCATCACCACGCCCGCGCCGATTCTTCCGCGTAGGCTTCCGAACCGAGTTTCCCCGGCGCGCCGCGACGCAGTGAGCTCCATGTTGGTAATCGCCTGCTTATTGGAGCCTATGACGCTCGCGATCTTGGCGTCGATGTCGAAATCCTTCGTCGTGGTTTGTCCCGAGGAAGTCCAATCCAACACCGACTTGACGAAGGCGCGGGCGTCGAGCGACGCCCCGCGCACTGAAGCCTTGAGCGAGGCCGGGCCATTAACGACGTCGACCTTGAAATCGTCGCCGGGCGCAATGCGCGCCTGAGTGATCGTGGCGCTTTCAATCGCGCCGTCGAGATCCATTTCCGCGGATCCACGCAACATCGGCACGCCCAGTTCGATCGCGATATTGCTGAGCGAAGCGCCCTCGGGCGTGGGCTTGACAAGGAAGGTCGCCTTGCCTGGTTTTCCGGCCGGCTTCGAAAGCCCGGGAACAAGATTGTCGACGCCCGCAGGCGTGAGGTCGACTTCGACCTCCGCGCTCGCCCTAGTCAATGGCGCCTTGAGCTTGATGGGGAGCGGCCCGGTCAGCCACGAGCCGAAATTGAGGCCCCGCTTGGCGCGTCCGGCCGCGTCGAGGGCGAAAGTCACGGTCGCCGAGCCTTCCTCGCCGAGCGCGCGGGCGACGTCCACATGGGTCGCGGCGCCGAGCAGCTCTCCGTCGCCCGCGATCTTCAGCGCATTCCGATCGGCCTCGAACACGGCAGTCGCCGAGTTCGAGCCTCTCGTCGGCGAGAAACTTCTCGATCTGGAGATTATCGAGCGCCCCAGTGGCGTGGAACTGTGTGTCTTCCGGGCGCGCCGTCTTCCCGAGCTTGAGATTGAGGACAAGATCGCCTTCCGCCTGCCCTTTGACAGTCGCGGGATCAAGCGTGAGGCCCGCCTGGCGACGTAACGGTTCGCGCATGAGCAGATCAGCGAGCGCGTCCGCCGTCCCGGTCATGTGCGCCCTCGCGGACGCGTCGACAATCGGCCTGGGCGTGATGTCCGGCACGGTGAAAGCGAGACCGTTCGCCTGCACGCGGCGCGAGGACGACAGGACCATCGTCGCGCGATTGCCGGAGACAGTGAATTCATGGCCGGTGAAGGATCCCGTCCCCTCGTCGGTCATCATGATCGGCAAGCCCGGCAAAAGGTCGACGCCGACGTCGTGGGTGGTGAACTCGCCGTGCAGGCTTTCGCGCGGCAAGCCGCGTTTGTGCGCCATCGCGTCGAGATCGGCGGCAGTCCAATCGGCTTTCAGCGATCCTTGAAGCCGGCCGCCGTGCAGATTCTGTGCGCACCATTCGCGGACATCGGGATTGATGAATTGCGGCCACAGACGAATGAGATCGGACGTTGCGCTCGGACCGGCGTCGATGCCGAGCTTGAGCGAAGATCCTTTGCCGTCAGGCGCGGTCTCGGCCTTGATCGCCACGTCGACAGTCGGTCCGCGCGCCGTGAGGCCATCGATGAAGAACCGCGACGTCGTTTCGAGGAAGCGGGCGTCGAAGACGATGGACTCGAGCGCGACCGAATTGGCGCCGGGTCGATCCGGACCGAATTGTGCGCCATGCGCCTCGAGATGCGCGCTCCAGACCTTGGCTGCATCAGCCGGCGGGGCGATCCAACCCTGCATCTCGACATGCGTCAGTCCGGCGAGGACCTGAAGTCTGTCGACGCGAAACCGCCGGCCATCCTCATCCCAGGCCATGGCGCCACTGGCCTCGTCGATGAAAAACGGGACGGCGTCGGGGTTATTGATGCGCACGCGTCCTGCGCCGACCGTGAACCGGCCAGCAAACGCTCGCAGCGTCGACTCGGGCGTAAGCTCCGCGTCAATTTTGAAGGCGATCGGGCCCTCGGCGGTCAGGGGCGGAGGCGCCTTGTCGAACGCCTGGAGGTCGGCGAGGCTGAGATCGTGGCCCTGGAGCGACAGGGTCGGCGCGCCCTCGTCGGAGGCCTGGGCTGCTATTGTCCATGGTCCCGCTGGCCCGGTCGCCGAGATCCTGGCCTCCGCCCTCGAGCCCGAATGATCGAATGTGACGGCGAAATCCTTATAGACGACGGAGCGCTGCGTCGCTTCGTTGTCAATCTCGAAATGGCCGTTGGCGAGGGTCAGCCGGTCTAACGCCTGGGTGGCGCCGGCCATGGTTTCCGCTGCAGCGCGGACGAAGGCGGCAAGCCCGGGGCCGCTTGCGTCCGTAGACGCCGCGCCGGCCAGAGGGATTGGGGTCGCGCCCGAATCGCTAGCGACCGCAAGCGAGAGGGCGCCGTCCGCAGCCACGCGCAGGCGCATGTCCAGTCCGTCGAGTTGAAGCCGGCTCACCCGGACATCGAGGAATGGCAGCGTGAACGGATCAAGGCCAAGTTTGCCGCTCGGCGCCGAGAGGACCGTTCGGCCGGCGGCGTCGCGCACCGTGAAGCCTTTGAAGCCGAGCCCCACGCCCCACGAATCGTGCATGAGGTAGGTGGGTCCGAGAGCGATGGCGTAACGGTCGCCGACCCGCTCCTGGAGGGAGGTTTGGATCTGGTCGTGCATGCCAACCAGCCGAAGAGGCCCTCGCGCCAAAAGCGACGCCAGGGCAAGCCCGCCGACAATGAACAGGGCTGCGGCGAGCTCCACTGTCCGGAGGCAAACATGCGTAAGCCGGCCAGCGGGAATCCGGCACCAGCGCGAGCGAAGACGGGGGCCCTCGGCATCCGCCGCCATGTTGCGCACAGCGGCCCGGGCGCGAGCCCGCGTCGTCATGCTATACCGAACGACCAATACCGATCACCCTCCGTGGCGCGAGCAAGGCTAAGCGCAATCTTCGTTGATTCGAAGGCGCGAGGCAGCCCCTCCTTGGCGCTTGCCTCAGGCCGACGGTTGAAACGCGCAGCGCTGCGGCTCAATGTCGGCCCCGACGGCGCGCTCAGCGTCGGCGGCCCATGTTCCCATAATTAGACAAAACGAGGGCGATATGACGAAGGAACTGGTTGAGGGCGACCCGGCTCCCGATTTCGAGCTCATGACCGACGGCGGCGGCCGGACGCATCTCAAGGACCTCCGGGGCAAGCCAGTCGTAATCTACTTTTACCCCAAGGACGACACTTCCGGCTGCACCGCCGAAGCCATCGCCTTCAATGGTTTGCGAGCGAAGTTCGCCGCCGCCGGGGCGACCGTCATCGGAGTTTCGCCCGACAGCGCCGCCAGCCACGATAAGTTCAAGCACAAGCACGATCTGAAGATCGCGCTTGCCGCCGATCCCGAGCGCTCGGCGATCGAGGCCTATGGGGTGTGGAAGCAAAAGAGCATGTACGGCCGCAAATATTTCGGCGTCGAGCGCTCGACCTTTCTGATCGACCGCGACGGCCGCGTCGCCAAGGTTTGGCGGAAAGTGAAAGTGCCCGGCCACGCGGACGAGGTCCTCGTAGCGACGAAGGCGCTCTGACGCCGGCGGCGGCTTTGCCTTGGCGTAACGTCAATTTGCTGTGCATTAACCTTAATGCGCTCTCCTCGCGGCCGAGAACGCCCCTTTCGCCGGGCGGGAGCGCTGGTTCATGTCGTTGCGAGAGGGCTATCCCGCGTCGGGGCTGCACTATTGCCTTTCGCTCTCTCGGGGCGAGGCGGTTCGCACGGTGCGGCTGCCGCCCGCGGGCGTCTGGGCGATCGCCGCCCTCGCGCTGCTCTCACTCGCCTGGGCCGGCTCCGTCACGCTTTACCTCGCTTTCCACGACGACGTGATTGGCGCAATCCTCGCGCGGCAGACTGAGATGAAGGCGGCTTACGAGGACCGTCTGGCGGAAGAGCGCGCGCGGCTCGATGAAGCCGCGAGCCGGCAAATTCTTGAGCGGAATTCCTTCAAGGGCGCGGTGAACGAGATCATGTCCCGGCAGGCGCGGCTTGAACAGCGCGGCGCGATCGTCGCCGCGCTCGCCGAGACCGAGACGCGCAACCCGAGTTCAACCGCTCGGCGCCAAGCCACGACCCCGAGCCCTGCCGATGCTTTGACGGCGATCCAGGCCCTCGGTCCGCCGATGTCCGCCGGCGCAAGTGTGGAGGACGCCGCGCGCGCTTATACCCCGCCTCCAAAGCCCCATTTCGAGTCTCGGGCCGTCAAGCCTCACCCGATCGACGAGTCGGGGGACACCCTGAGCGCGCTGCCCCCGGAGGCGCCGTTCACGACAGCGAGTATGGCGGGATCGGCAGACAATCTCGACCCATCGGCGCGCCTTGCGCTCGTCGGCCGCGCGCTGGACCGGATCGAGAGCGCCCAGACGAAGGCTCTCGCGGCGATCGATCGCATGGCTCAGTGGTCCGCGTCCCGCGATGCGGCGATCGTCGCGGAGACCGGCCTCGATCCAGCGAACTCTACGCGCCGCACGAGCAAGGCGGCGTCGGCGGCCCCTATATCCCGGTTGACCCAAATACGCTCCCGCCCAACTCGCCGCTTGCGCGCGTCGCGCGCGACGTGGCGGCGGCCGAGCGCCTCAAGGCGCTCATGTCCTTTGTGCCCCTGCGCATGCCGCTTTCCGGCGATCCCAGCGTCACGTCGCCGTTCGGCTACCGCGCCGATCCGTTCCTCGGCCGGCTTGCGCTGCATCCGGAGAGGGAGGGGCCGCGGGCGGCTATGGAATCATGGTCGAGATCGATCACGGCAACGGCCTCGCCACGCGCTATGCGCACATGTCGGAGGCGCTGGTCGAGGAAGGCGAGCAAGTCGACAAGGGCGCCGTCTTGGGCAGGCTCGGTTCGACCGGCCGGTCGACCGGGCCGCATTTGCACTATGAAGTGCGCGTCGATGGCGAGCCTGTCGACCCCGAGATTTATTTGCGCGCCGGCGCCGGGCTGGCGGCGACGGAATAGCGCTCTCCATTCTTGTACACTCACCACCTCGTCCTGAGGAGCGCCGAAACCCTCTCAAAGGACGTTCCCTGGGCTCCCCCTTCCACGTGAGCGCCCCTCCACACGGCCGCCGCGCCCCCCCCACAAACGCCATCCCCTCTCCCGCGTCTAGGCTCCACGGTTCTCTTTCCGAGGCTCGGCGCTAAACTGGCTCGCATGGACGTTCTCCTGTTTCGCGCGCTGAGCCTGCTCGGGCTTGCGATTCTGGTTGCGCTGGCGGCGCGCCGGCTGCGTCTGCCCTATACGGTCGGCCTTGTGCTGGCGGGCGCAGCCCTCGCCGCCACGCGCAGCCATGCGGGCATGGCGCTGACCCATGATCTCATCTTCGACGTCGTGCTGCCGCCGCTATTGTTCGAGGCGGCGCTGAACCTGAGCTGGAGCGATCTCAGACGCGATCTTCTTCCCGTGGTCGCGCTGTCGACCGTCGGGGTCGCACTGTGCGCTTTGGTGGTCGCAGGCGGGCTTGTCGCTGGGCTCGGATGGCCGATCGAATCCGCCCTCGTCTTCGGGGCGCTGATCAGCGCGACCGACCCGATCGCGGTCATCGCGCTCATCAAGGAATTGAGAGTGACCGGTCGCCTTAGCCTGCTCATCGAGGCCGAGAGCCTGTTCAATGACGGCGCGGCCGCGGTGCTGTTCACCCTCATTCTCGTCTGGGCGGCCCATGGATCAGGAAACGCGCAGGATCCGCTCAGCGCCGTCACGACGTTTCTTTTGGTCGCCGGCGGCGGTCTTGCCGCCGGGTTCGGCGTCGGAATGATTGCGGTCATGGTCGCGGGAACCTCGGAGGACCATCTGGTCGAGACGGCGCTGACTGTGGTCGCCGCCTTCGGCTCGTTCCTGGTGGCTGAGCATTTCGGCGCCTCCGGCGTGCTGGCGAGCGTCGTCGCCGGCATGACCATGGGAAATCTCGGCGTGCTCACGCCGAAGGAGCGATTCGGCCTCTCGATCACTCCGCATGGCCGAGCCTTCGTGCTGGAATTCTGGGAGTTCGCCGCCTTTCTGGCCAATTCGCTCGTGTTCCTTTTGATCGGCTCGGCGATGGCGACCATCGATTTCGCCCGCGAGGGGTTCCTTGCGCTCGCGCTCATCGTCGCGCTCACTCTCCTAGGCCGCGCGGTTGCGGTCTATCCGGTGTGCCTGGCGTTCCTGGGCTCCCGCTGGGCGATCCCGCTCAAGCAGCAGCACCTGATGTGGTGGGGCGGCTTGCGCGGCGCCCTGGCTCTGGCGCTCGCGCTCGCCTTGCCTGCCGATCTGCCTCGGCGGGACGATATACTCATCTCCGCCTTTGCGGTGGTCGCCTTTTCGGTGATCGTCCAGGGCCTGACGGCGCCGCTTGCGCTGAAGGCACTGAGAGTGAAATCGACGCGGTTATGAGATGGAGGGCCAGGATATTTAGCCTGCTACGCGTCAGGAAAGTCGTCTCGAAATTTGTGTGAGATTGATCACAGACAGACCGACGAGTTTGTGAAAGGTTTTTTGCGTTGAAGTCGGAGCGGGGCAGCCAAACAACGAAAAAAGGGGGACACAAATGGTTAACTGGACTCCCCTCACAAACTCCGTCAGCGCGGGCCCGATGTGATGCAGGACGGCAGTGTGCTCGGATGCACTGATGGGCAAACGCTTCAGTTTCTATATCCTCACTCAACGGGATCATACGCCAATGGGACATGGTCGCCCGCGGGCAGTTTCCTCCTTTTAAAGGACAACTTTGCCTCGGCCGTTCTGCCTGACGGCAGACTCGTATCATGGGGCGGAGAGCAGAGTGGGCCAAGCTTACCCACCAATGACACACCCTTCTGCGAAATATACGATCCTCTCACGAAATCGTGGACGCAACTTCAGCCACTGACGGGCTGGACGAGCATCGGTGACGCGCCTTCTGTCGTGCTCGCCGACGGAACCTTTATGCTTGGACGCAACCCACTCTTCGTTTCCCAAGCCGCCCTGCTTGATGCTCGAACGCTGACGTGAACCTTCGTCGGAGGAGATCTTCCGTATGTTGAGCAAGGTTACGTGCTGCTGCAGTCTGGCGGTGTTCTTACGGCAAGCACGACTGATCAGACGAGCAAGCGCTACGAGCCAAGCCTTAAGCAATTCGTGCAGGATGGAAATCAGCCGGTGATGCTCGGCGATAGCGCCGACGAAATCGGGCCAGGCATCTGTATGATGGACGGTCGTGTGATCTGGTTCGGCGCCACCGGTCACACATGCATTTACACACCAGGACCTGAAGGACAAAACGGCAACTGGACCCGGGGACCAGAACTTCCAACAATGAACGATGGAACTCAACTGGTCTGCACTGACAGCACTGCAATTCTGGAGCCAAACGGCAAAGTTTTTGTAGTGACTTGGTGGGGCACAGGTGGGGCACAAAATCAGGGAATTGTGGTCTTCGTCGAATATGATCCTTTTCCAAATTGGCCAATAGGCACGTGCGCTCCGGTCAACGGCGCGCCCAACACGACGAACCGCGAAGCCGCAAAAATGCTGCTCCTCCCTAATGGCCACGGCCTGGTGTGGGTCGCGGAGCCGACGAACGTACTTTATGATCTGGCGTTCGACTCCGGCGCACAAGCCTCGTGGGCGCCAACGATAACGAGCTTTCCACCGACGGTTGCGTGTGGCCGAACCGTAACGCTTTTCGGAACACAACTATGCGGGCTGTCCGAGTGTCAGCACTTCGGGGACGATAATCAACAGGCCGCGAACTATCCGATGGTCCGGTTCATCAGTAGCAGTGGCGAGCCGACCTACGCACGCGCACACCACGTCAGCACGCGAAGCATCGCACCCGGGCAGTCTGGTTCTGTGCTCGTCGACATCCCCGCGTCCCCGCGCCTGGGACTTACTTCGTAGAGGCGGTCGCGATGGGGATCCCGTCCAATCGGGTATCCGTCGATTTAGTCTGTCCGGCGAACCTCACGACCTTTCAGCCGGTTCAGGTCGGCAACATGATCGTCTATGTGCTTGGCAGCGACGGCAACCTGTGGTTCGAGACTGGACCGTTTGGCAGTCAGATTCCTCCCAATCGTCTCCAGGTCGATGGAAATGTGAGCGCGTTTCAAGCATTGGACGGCAACAACGTCTTTGTGCTGGGGACCGACGGCAACCTCTGGCTCGAGACCTGGCCTTTCGGAAATGTGGCCGAAACGATCCAGACGCGTCTTCAGTTGGACGGCAACGTCAGCGCATTTCAGGCCGTGGTCTCCGGGTTTGGCCAGTACGTCTTCGTGCTCGGGAAGGACGGCAATCTTTGGTGGGAGCCGTGGCCGTCGGGCGACGTCGCACAAACCATCGCGGAACGCCAGATCATCGACGCCAACGTGCAGGCGTTTCAACCGCTAGACGTCTACGACGTGATCGTGCTGGGAGGCGACGGCAACCTTTGGTTCGAAGGCCTGCCGTTTGGCAGCATCGCTCAAACGATACAAAACCGAGGGCAGATCGACGCCAACGTCAAGGCCTTCCAGCCCATTGACGCCTACAACATCTATGTTCTCGGAAACGACGGGACACTCTGGTTTGAGTGGTGGCCGGTCCCCATGAACTCCCCGTCGTTCAACGGATGGGGCAACGTCCAGGAGACGATCGCATTGCGTAAAATCGTCGACCAGAACGTGGCGGCTTTTCAGGCCATTGACGTTAACACCGCCTTCGTCCTCGGAACGGACGGTAACCTGTGGCTTGAGACGTCGCCCTGGGGCGATGTCGGTCAAACGATAGCGACGCGTCAGCCGGTCGACAGCGGCGTCGCCGCTTTCTACGCCTGGGCCGCCGCGCACGACTTTTTTGGCTTTTGGGTTGTCTCGGTGAAGGACACCAACGACGACTTGTGGTACGAAACACCGCCCGCACCGCCTCAGACGTCCTGGAGGAATTTCCAGATCGACGGAGACGTGATGTAACATCAGAGAGGCTCCGAAGTCAGGTCGCATCCCCCGCCAGCACCCCCGCCTTCTCGACCTTCGCCGCGCGCAGCCGCGCGACCTCGATCACGTCGGCGCCAAGCAGCGGGCGCAGGTAATCGTGAAACGCTGGGGTGACGTCGTTGCCGGCCGCGTTGATGAGATGGTCCTCCATCACCCGCGTCTTTCCCGCGACCGCCTCGAGTGGGATCAGCGGATAGTCGACCGCATAGTCGCCGACCCGGCGGATCGCCACCGAGCCATCGCCTGCGCCTTGAAGCGCATATTGCACCGCCTTCTCGCCGACCTCACGCGCCTCGCGCTGGTCGACCTTGCTGACGCAGCCAACGAACGAGCGCTGCAGATAGCCGAACGTGTCGCCGCGCACTCGCTTAATGCCGAGCTTGGACTTCACCTCCTCGCATAACAGGTCGGCGAGCGCGCCAGTGCCGGAGAGCTGGACGTTGCCGTGCGCGTCCTTCTCTGCTTTGCCCATTAGCTTGGTGATGATCGCCTCGCCCTTGTCGTCATGGATGCCCTCGGAGGCGGCGACGATGCAGCGCCCGTGGCGCTCGAAGGTCTCCTTGACGTCGGTCAGGAACTTGTCGACGATGAAACGTGCGCTCGGGCAGATAGATGAGATGGGGGCCGTCGTCGGGATATTTCCGCGCCAGCGCGGACGCGGCGGTGAGGAAGCCGGCGTGCCGGCCCATGACGACGGCGACATAGACGCCTTTCAACGCCAGATTATCGAGATTGGCGCCGGCGAAGGCTTGCGCGACGAAGCGCGCCGCTGACGGATAGCCCGGAGTGTGATCGAAGCCGACGAGATCATTGTCGATGGTCTTCGGGATATGAACGGCGCGCAACGCACGGCCGGATTGCTTCGCCTCCTCGGCGACGATGCGCACTGTGTCGGAGGAATCGTTGCCGCCGATGTAGAAGAACGTGTCGATCGCGTGCGCCTTCAGGACCTTGAAGATCTCCTGGCAATATTTGCGGTCCGGCTTGTCGCGGGTCGAGCCGAGCGCGGCGGCTGGCGTCGCGGCGACCGCCTCGAGATTGGCGACCGTCTCCTGGCCGAGATCGACGAGATCGTCGTTGACGATGCCCCGCACGCCCTGCAGCGCGCCATAGACATGGGTGACGTCGAGAAACCGGCGCGCTTCGAGCGCAACGCCGGCCAGCGACTGGTTGATGACCGCTGTCGGTCCGCCCCCCTGGGCGACCAGGATCTTGTGCGACATGTTCAGGCTCCCTCGCCACGGTGCGGGCTTAAGCGGCGCCGCCTCGCCGCTCGTAAAGCCTTTAGGAGGCCCCTATGTCACGCGCAAGCGGAGCCGGTTCCCGATCGCCTCCGGCGCGTCTATCTTGGTTCGCGAGATCCCGGGGGCACGCCCATGCGCATTCACGTCATCAATCCCAACACCACCCGTTCGATGACGCTGAAGATCGGGGCCGCAGCCAAGGCCGCCGCCTCGCCCGGCGTCGAAGTCAGCGCCGTCAATCCGGATTTCGGTCCCGCCAGCATCGAGGGCTATTTCGACGAGGCCTTCTCGGTTCCGGGCCTCATCGAGGAGATCGGCAAGGCGCGCGACGCGGACGCCTTCGTGATCGCCTGTTTCGACGACACCGGACTCGAGGCGGCGCGGTGCGCGACGCACGCGCCGGTCGTGGGGATAGGCGAAGCCGCGTTTCACATGGCGAGCCTCGTCGCGGCGAAATTCAGCGTCGTGACGACGCTCGCCCGCTCGATCGTTCCCATCGAGCATAATCTCGCGAAATACGGACTTAAATCCCGCTGCGCGCGGGTGCGCGCCGCCGAGGTTCCTGTGCTGGCGCTTGAAGAGCCCGGGTCGGGCGCGCGGCTCCTCATCGAGCGGGAGATCGAACGCGCCCTCACGCATGACGGCGCCGAAGCGATCGTGCTGGGCTGCGCCGGCATGACCGATCTTACCCGCGACCTCGAGCGCAAGGCGGGCGTTCCCGTGCTTGACGGGGTCGCCTGCGCGGTCAGCCTCGCGGAAAGCCTGATCCGGCTGGGGTTGAAGACATCGAAGCGCATGACCTACGCCGCGCCGCTCGCCAAACCTTACACGGGCGAGTTCAAGCGTTTCGCGCCGGGCTTGGGTTGATTTCCCACCAACCCAAGGCGAGATCGATTGCCTCCCGCATTATGATATGATCCGCTTCGGCCGTTCGGACTATGGCGCGCGGATCGCAACAGCGCCCATGCGAGCCGCGCGACGAATATCAGTGGCGCATGGCGTGTTTATAAAGGGGGAGATGGCGGGACGTGTCAGCGCAATCTCCCAACAATTCAGGGCTGGACACAATGAACCGTCGCGCGTTCGCGCTCCCGTGAGTGACGGGCGGGGCGGCGCGTCGACTTGGAAACGGAGGACTCATGCTCAAAGTGACTGCACTTGCGCTTTTCGCCGCCTTCTTCGGCGCTGAAGCGGCCGCCGCCCAAACAATGACCCTGACCAGCCCGGACATCGCTCCGGGCGCCAAGATCGCAGACGAGCAAGTCTTCAACGGCTTTGGCTGCACCGGCGGCAACATCTCGCCCGCTCTGTCATGGTCCGGCGCCCCGCAGGGCACGAAGAGCTTTGCGCTCTCGGTCTACGATCCCGACGCGCCGACGGGCAGCGGGTTCTGGCACTGGGTCGTCTTCAACATCCCGCCAGACGTGACCAGCCTGCCCAAGAACGCGGGCAATCTAAAAGCTGGCGAAGCGCCTAAGGGGGCGGTGCAGAGCCGAACCGACTTTGGCGTTCCCGGCTACGGCGGCCCCTGCCCGCCCCAAGGCGATCCGCCGCATCACTATCACTTCACGATCTTCGCCGTGGACACCCCGAAGCTGGACGGAGATGAAAACACCACCGCGGCTGTCGTTGGCTTCATGCTTCACTTCCACACGCTCGCCAAGGCGGAGCTGGTCGGCGTATGGGGGCACTGATCGCCGGCCCAAAGTCAGGCGCAGTTTAGCTGATCAAAAAGTCTCGCGCGCGGAGCTTCGCTTGCACCGCGCGCGAGACGTCTCCCACTAAAGAGCGTGCGCCGTCTTCAGAGCGTCGGCGAGATCCTCGTAATACTCGCAATCTTTCGATCCGCAGAGCTTCTCGATCGTCGCCAGTTGGTCTTTGGCAAGATCGTATTTGCCCTGGATGACATAGGCTTCGCCGAGATACTCGCGCACCTGCGAATAGTTCGGGTCGAGAGCGACAGACTTGAGATAATAATCAATCCCTTCGTCCGTCCGGCCAAGTTTGCGCGTCGCGTAGCCGCGATAGTTGAGGGCGCGGGGCGTGTTGGGATTCTCGAGCATGTCGAGGACGTCGATCGCCTCTTGGTACCGGTCGGCCTTGGCGAGGGAATAGGCGTATTCGGTAAGGTCAGGGTCTGGCAAAACGCCACTGTGTCTCTCGAGGCACTTGTGCGTCTTCTTGTCCCAAACCTCACCCGGCGCGCATGTGGTGAGGTCGGTCTTTTTCATACCGTTGGCTTTGTCTTTTTTTTGCATCGTGCCGCCGGCAGCGCCGCTTCCGGCGCTGGCGCCTGCTGCGCTGTCATCTTCGCCTCCCGCCGCGTTGGCCGCGGGCGCGGCGAGTCCCAGTCCGATGGCGAAAGCCCCACAGAACAAGATCGACGCGAGGCCGCAATGGTGTTTGTGAGCGGAGGAAAATGAAGCGGTCATGATTGGGTCTTTCCGTTGGAGGCTGACGAACCCGGGAAACGCTTGAGCGGGGGAATTTATTCGCAACCGGGATGGCGCTCAAGTCGGGAAAGTTTTTCGCGGGTTGCCTTGATCCGCGACTGCTTTCCCAAAAATACGCCTAATAGCGGCCGGCGCATGCACTTGGAGACGCCAGAATGTTCGTGTTGAACTATGCGGGTCAATGCGGCGAACCGCAACTTGAGGAAGCAACCAACCGCCGACGCATCGGGTTTGAACCGATGAGCCCGCGAAAAGTTTCGCCCTACGGCATGACGTAGGTCGCCCGTCCCTTGCCGAGGAGCGCACGCGGAATGGCGCCGGGCTCATGAACGGAAAAGACAACAATCGGGATGCCGTTGTCGCGCGCAAGAGCGAAGGCCGCGGTGTCGATCACCTGCAAGTTGCGGGCGATCGCTTCATCGTGGCTCAAGCGATCGAAACGTGTCGCGGTCGGATCCTTCTTCGGGTCGGCGGAATAGATGCCGTCGACCTGAGTGGCCTTCATCACCGCATCGCACGCGAGTTCGGCGGCCCGAAGCGCGGCGCCGGTGTCGGTGGTGAAGAACGGATTGCCCGTGCCGCCGGCGAGAATGATCACCCGATGCTTGACCAGATGCGCGAGCGCGGCTTGGCGCGAGTAGGGCTGGCACAGCGACGGCATGGCGACCGCAGAGAGCACGCGCGCGGGCTGGTCGATCTGTTCGAGCGCCCCCTCCATCGCGAGCGCGTTCATCACCGTCGCCAGCATGCCGATCGAGTCGGCGCGCGCGCGCTCAATCCCCTTATCGGCGCCCTGGAGTCCGCGAAAGAAATTGCCGCCGCCGACGACAACCGCGACCTGCACCCCAAGGTCCGCGGCCGATTTCAGATCGCCGGCGATGCGATGCAGAGTCGGGGCATGCAGGCCATGCGTGTCGGGGCCCATCAGCGCCTCGCCCGACAGCTTGACGACGACTCGCTTGAACAGCGGCTGCGGCGCTTTCGACATTCTCGGATCCCCCTTCGAAGTCTCAACCCCGCGCCGTCCGCCCGGCGGCGATCCCTGTCCGGCCATTCTGCGCTATAAAAAAGCGGCCCCCGGGGCCGCTTGATCCTATCGCCAAAACTCAGGCGCCTTCGGCCGGTTTCTCGATGCCGTCGCCCAAAGCGTAGCGGACGAAGCCCGCGACGACGATCGGCGCGCCGACCGTCTTTTCGGCCTCCTTGATCGCCTGCGCGACGCTTTTTGCCGGATCATGGACATAAGCCTGATCGAGGAGGCAGACCTCCTTATAGAAGGTCTTGAGGCCCGATTCGACGATCTTCTCGATCACGTTTGGCGGCTTGCCGGCGTTCTTCTCCGCCAGCACCGCGCGCTCGCGCGCGACCGTCGCGGGGTCGACCCCGGCGGCGTCGAGCGCGACCGGACTTGCGGCGGCCACATGCATCGCGACCTGCCGTCCAAGCGCGTTGAGCTTCGCGCGATCGCCGGAGGATTTGAGCCCGACGATGACCCCGATGCGGCCAAGCCCGTCGGCGACCGAACCGTGCACGTAGTGGCCGATCGCGCCCTCGGCGACTCTGAGGCCCTGCGCGCGGCGCAGCGTCATGTTTTCGCCAATGGTGGCGATCGCGTTGCCGATCGCGTCGCTCACCGTGCCGCCGCCCGGATAGTGAGCGCCGAGCACGATCGCCGCGTCGACATCGGGCGCGTGATCGAGCGCGACCGCGAGCACGCCGCGCACCAGCGCCTGGAAGTCGTCGTTACGGGCGACAAAGTCGGTTTCGGAATTGACCTCGACCAGGACGCCGATATTGTCCTCAACCGCGGCGCCGACGAGTTCCTCGGCCGCGACCCGCCCACTCTTCTTAGCGGCCTTGGCGAGGCCCTTCTTGCGCAGCCAATCGACCGCCGCCTCGATGTCGCCGTCGGTCTCGCTCAGCGCAGCCTTGCAATCCATCATGCCCGCGCCGGTCTTCTCGCGCAGATCCTTGACCAGTCCGGCGGCAATGGTCGCCATTCACGTCCCTCTTTCACTTCTCTAGGCCGCGTCAGCGGCCTAGACCTCAACCTCAGCGGCCATGAGCTCGCGCGCCTGCTCGCTCCACTTGTCGCGGGCGATACGGCCATTGAACCTGAGGTCGGCGTCGAGCTTGGCGGTCTCTTCCGGCGTCATCGCGGCGAGCTGCCAATAATGGAACACGCCGTGTTCGTTGAGCTTCTTGACGATCTGCGGCCCGACGCCCGTGAGCTTGGCCAAATCGTCTGGCGCGCCACGCGGCGCGGCCAGCAGCTCGAACCGGTCGGTCGAGGTTTCTTCCGGCTCGGCCGAAGAGGCTTCAGGCTCGATCGTCTCCGGCAACGATTCAGCGACGGGGGCCTCGGTTTCGCCCAGATCAACGCCCTGCGCGCCCTGACTGCGCGAGATGCCGTCGATCGCCGCGCGCGCGATGAGATCGCAATAGAGCTGAATGGCGCGGCCGGCGTCATCGTTGGCCGGCACGGGATAGGTGATGCCGTCCGGATCACTGTTGGTGTCGAGGATCGCAATCACCGGAATCTTGAGGCGGTTGGCCTCCTTGATCGCCAGCGCTTCCTTGTTGGTGTCGATGACGAACACCAAATTGGGAACGCCGCCCATGTCCTTGATGCCGCCGAGCGCGGTCTCGAGCTTGTCGCGTTCGCGCGACAGCATGAGGCGCTCCTTCTTGGTCAGGCCTTTCGCGCCCTCGCCCAGAAGCTCATCGACCTTGCGCAGGCGCGAGATCGACGCGGAAATCGTCTTCCAGTTGGTCAGCATGCCGCCGAGCCAGCGCGCATTGACAAAATACTGCGCCGAGCGCTTCGCAGCCGCCGCGATCTCATCGGACGCCTGGCGCTTGGTGCCGACGAACAGCACGCGTCCGCCCTTGGCGACGGTGTCCGAAACCGTCTTCAGCGCCTGATGCAAGAGCGGCACCGTCTGGGCGAGGTCGATGATGTGGATCGAGTTGCGCGAACCGTAGATATAGGGGGCCATTTTCGGGTTCCAGCGATGCGACTGGTGGCCGAAATGCGCGCCCGCCTCGAGCAATTGGCGCATAGTGAAATCTGGCAAAGCCATGGGACGCTTATCCTTGTCCGGTTGAGCCTCGGCGGATCATGTGAAGCGAAGCGAACCTCGCCACCGGAGCGGAACCTTGGATCAGGAGCCGCATAAAACCCGCCTGTGGAATGGCGGGCCATATAAGCGAGGGATGCGGGAAACGCAAGCGCGGCGGTGTCGGCTTTCCCTGGCGGATCCCGGAATCGCAATGCGGCCAGCCGCGCGCACGCCGCGCGGGCGCAGACCTGTCGTCATACTGTCACACCTCCCCATCAACGCTAGGCCCGGGGATCGACCGGGCTGGGCGGCTCAAATTCCGATTGCCTTCACCGCGGCAACCGTGTTTGACCTTTTTCGCGTCCGCTTGGCCGCTTCTGACCGTAGCTTTCGACACGCGCCAGGCGGGATTCGCCCATGTTCAATTCCATTGCTTCCGCCGGGCGGCGGGCTCTACCGAACCAGTGGGACCTGATCGCTTTCGCGGCGATTCTGGCCGTCTTGACTGCGATCGCCAAAGGCTACCACGGGCTGTCCGCCCCTTTGCCGGCAGCTAACGAAGCGCTGATCTCGCTCGAATACTCGGAACTCCCGTACTACGCGTTTCGGACGGTGCTGCGCATGTTCGCGGCCCTCGTCGCCTCGCTGGTCTTCACCTTCACTTACGCGACACTCGCGGCCAAGAGCAGGCGCGCCGAGATGATTCTAATCCCGCTGCTCGACATCCTGCAGTCGGTGCCGGTCCTAGGCTTTCTGTCGTTCACCGTGACCTTCTTCCTCGGCCTCTTCCCCGGCAACACCATGGGCGCGGAACTGGCGGCGGTCTTCGCCATCTTCACCAGCCAAGCCTGGAACATGGCCTTTTCGTTCTACCAGTCGCTGCGCACGGTGCCGCCCGATCTCGATGAAGTGGCCCGAGGCTTCCGCCTCACAGGTTGGCAGAAGTTCTGGCAGCTCGAAGCGCCGTTCGCGATGCCGGGGCTCATCTGGAACACAATGATGTCGATGTCAGGCGGCTGGTTCTTCGTCGTCGCTTCGGAGGCGATCACGGTCGGCGACACGACCATCACGCTGCCGGGAGTCGGCTCCTACATCGCCAAGGCGAATGACGAAGGCAATTGGTGGGCGATCGGCGCAGCGGTGCTGACGATGGCGATCGTCATCCTCCTATACGATCAGCTGCTGTTCCGCCCGATCGTCGCCTGGGCGGCGAAGTTCCGGGTCGAATTATCGGAGAGCCAGGATGTCGAGAGCTCCTGGGTGCTCAACCTGATCAAGCGCACATTTTGGCTGAAATCGGGTTTCGCCCCAATCGCCGCGGCGATGCGTAGCGTGAGCTTTTGGCCGCTGCATTTCCCGCGCTTTCCGTCGGCGCCTAGCGCATCGAAGTCGCAGCAGCCGTCTCGGCTCATCGACGCGTTGTGGATTCTCGTCATCATCGCCGTCGCCGCCTGGGCCGCCTGGCTCACCATCTCCTACATCGCCACGGAGCTGAACTGGGACGAGGTCGGCCACGTCTTCGTCCTGACGTTCTACACCCTCATTCGCGTGCTGGTTCTGATGCTGCTCGCGAGTCTTGTCTGGGTGCCGATCAGCGTCTGGATCGGCTTGAGGCCACGCTGGGCCGAGGCCATCCAGCCGATTGCTCAGTTTCTCGCCGCCTTCCCGGTCAACCTTCTGTTCGGAGGGGCAGTCAGCCTCGTGCTCGCCTACAATCTCAACCCGAACATCTGGCTGAGCTTTCTCATTATTTTCGGCACGCAATGGTATATCGTCTTCAACACGATCGGCGGCGCCGCGGCCTTTCCCAACGACCTGCGCGAGGCTTCGGCAAATTTTCATGTGCATGGCTGGCAATGGTGGAAGCAGGTCATTCTGCCGGGCGTCATGCCCTACTATCTGACCGGCGCTATCACAGCCTCAGGCGGCTCTTGGAACGCCTCAATCGTCGCCGAATATGTCAAGTGGAAGGACCATACCGTCTCCGCTCAGGGCGTCGGCTCCTACATCGCCCAGGCGACCGACAAGGGCGACTTCCCGCAAATCGTGCTCGGCGTCGCCGTCATGTCCCTGTTCGTCACGGTTTTCAATCGGCTGTTCTGGCGTAGGCTTTACGCCTATGCGGAGCGACGCTTGCGGCTTTAGACTGTCATCGTTCCTTGAGGAATTCGCCATGTTGGACACAGCGATCACGACGCTGCTGAGCATCGACCATGTCACTCAGGTTTTCCAAACCGGGTCGGGCGAAAACCGCGCGCCAGTGCTCAGCGACGTCTCGTTGGGCCTCAAGACCGGGGAGATTGTCGCCCTACTCGGCCGCTCTGGCTCGGGCAAGTCCACACTCTTGCGCATCATTTCCGGGCTCACTCGTCCGACTGAGGGGACGGTCACGATCTCGGGTGAGCCTGTGGACGGTCCGGCCAAGGGTGTCGCCATGGTGTTTCAGAGCTTCGCCCTCTTCCCGTGGCTCGACGTCCTCGACAATGTCGAGCTCGGACTCCGCGCCGACGGCGTGCCGGTCGACGAGACGCGCAAGCGCGCGCTGCAGGCGATCGACACCATCGGCCTCGACGGCTTCGAATCGGCCTATCCCAAGGAACTTTCAGGCGGCATGCGTCAGCGCGTCGGGTTCGCCCGCGCGCTCGTCATGCAGCCGAAGATCCTCTTGATGGACGAACCGTTCTCGGCGCTCGATGTTCTCACTGCGGAGACCTTGCGCACCGACCTGCTCGATCTTTGGCAAGAAGGACGCATACCGATCAAAGCCATCCTGATGGTCACCCACAATATCGAGGAAGCGGTGCTGATGGCCGACCGCGTTCTCGTGCTGTCGTCCAATCCCGGCCGTATCGCGTCCGAAATCCCGGTCACCCTCCCCCACCCGCGCGACCGGCTGGACCCCGCCTTCCGCGACCTGGTCGAGAAGATCTATGCGCTGATGACGCAACGGCCGGACCCGACGAAGCCAGCGGCGCGCGAGGCCGCAACTGCGGTCGGCCTTGGGCTTGCGCTACCGCGCGTATCGACCAATTCGCTCGCCGGCATGATCGAGGAGATCGCCGCCCCGCCCTACAATGGAAAGGCGGATCTGCCGCATCTCGCCAACTCGCTGCAGCTCGAGATCGACGAATTGTTCCCGCTTGGCGAGACCTTACAATTGTTGCGCTTCGCCGAGTTCGAGGAGGGCGACATCAAGCTCACAGCCCTTGGCCAGCGTTTCGTCGATATGGATGTCGACCAACGCAAGAAAGTGCTGGGCGACCAAGTGCTGGCGCACATTCCCCTCGCCTCCCATATCAAGCGTGTTCTCGACGAGCGCCCGACCCATCGTGCGCCGGCCACCCGCTTCCGCGAGGAGCTTGAGGATTACATGTCCGAGGACTACGCCGAGCGGACCTTGCGGGCGATCATCAATCTCGGCCGCTATGGCGAGCTGTTCGCCTATGACGAAAACAGCCAGACGTTCAGCTACGAGAATCCGCAATAGCAAGTCGCGGTTCCGCCGCTCGCTTGGTTTTGACTTGCCTTGAGTGATGCGCTGCAATAATCATATTGCAGTGCAAGAGCGCTTGAGAAGTTATGGGAGACGCTCGATGACCACCTCCGCCACCCTTGCCAAGAGCGACAAAGCCGTCGAGCCAGCCCCTGCAGCCTCCTCCGCCACGCTTAGCGTGGGCGGAAAGTCCGTCGAACTGCCCATCCGGAAGGGCACAGTCGGACCGTCGGTCATCGATATTGGCAAGCTCTACGCCCAAACCGGCATGTTTACTTACGATCCGGGTTTTACCTCGACCGCGAGCACGGAATCGCAGATCACCTATATCGACGGCGACCAGGGCGTGCTCCTCTACCGGGGCTATCCCATCGATCAGCTTGCCGAGCACGGCGACTTCCTCGAGACCTGCTATCTGCTGCTCTATGGCGAGCTGCCGACCGCCGCGCAGAAGGCCGACTTCGAGTATCGCGTCACCCGCCACACCATGGTGCACGACCAGATGAACCGTTTCTTCAACGGTTTCCGGCGCGACGCTCATCCGATGTCTGTGATGGTGGCCTGCGTCGGGGCGCTCGCCGCGTTCTATCACGACTCGACGGACATCACCGATCCCTGGCAGCGCGAGGTCGCCTCGATCCGCATGATCGCGAAAATGCCGACGCTCGCGGCGATGGCTTACAAATACGCGATCGGCCAGCCGTTCGTCTATCCGAAGAACGAACTCGACTATACGGCGAATTTCCTACGCATGTGCTTCTCGGTCCCGTGCGAAGACTATAAAGTCAACGCGGTTCTGGCGCGGGCGCTCGACCGCATCTTCATCCTCCACGCCGACCACGAGCAGAACGCTTCGACCTCGACTGTGCGCCTCGCGGGATCGTCCGGGGCCAATCCGTTCGCCTGCATCGCGGCGGGCATCGCCTGCCTTTGGGGTCCTGCCCACGGCGGCGCGAACGAGGCGGCGCTTAAGATGCTGGGCGAGATCGGGCGGGTCGAGAACATTCCCAAATACATCGCCAAGGCGAAGGACAAGAACGATCCCTTCCGCCTGATGGGCTTCGGCCATCGCGTTTACAAGAACTACGACCCACGCGCCAAGATCATGCAGAGCACCGCGCACGAAGTGCTCAACGAGCTCGGGATCAAGGACGATCCGCTGCTTGACGTGGCGGTCGAGCTTGAGCGCATCGCGCTGCACGACGATTATTTCATCGAGAAGAAGCTTTACCCGAACATCGACTTCTATTCCGGCATCACGCTAAAGGCGATGGGCTTCCCGACCGACATGTTCACCGTTTTGTTCGCGGTCGCGCGCACGGTGGGCTGGATCGCCCAGTGGAAGGAGATGATCCAGGATCCGGAGCAAAAGATCGGCCGACCCCGCCAGCTCTACACCGGCGAGACGGCGCGAGAATACAAGCCCACGAGCAATCGCTGAGATTTCCGGCGCTCTCGCCAGCGGCCCATGCAGCGGCGGGACGCGAGCGGACTGCGACGATGTCTTGCCGGCCGCAGGGCTTTCCGAAACTCCCGGCGGCGAGGTATTGGATGAAATCGCGTCCGTCGTCGGTCTGGACCCGCTAATCGTCTGATTGGGCTCGAGCGCCGCTGGAGCCAGCGCCGTACGGATTACACTGGGCCCATCAATCGCATGGCCAGAAACGGGCGACAAGGGCGCGCCCAAGGGATGCTTTCTAGGTCGAGCCTTAGAGTTGGCCGCTCAGCGCCTTCGCCATTAATTTAAATAATTACTAATATGTCAGTAATTATTGATTCGACAACATTTATGCGTCAGAATTAGCTATGCACATCTGCCAAAACAGGGACTGGCGTCTGGATTCAAGTGACAGAAAATTGCACCTAAGATCCTGAAATCGCTGCGCGACCAAAGGCGCGGCCCGCGAGTCTGACCGCGCTCGCCAGTTACGGGTGACCCCAGCTGCGATCGTTTCGAGGACCGCGCGCGCGGCGTGGGCGCTGGGCGCGCCGCCGTCGGGCAGCGCCATGAGCCGGTCGAGCCGCTTGAGCGCCTCGAGCTGGCGCGAACGCGCCGGGCCGTCGCGCACGATCTCCGCCAGCGCCGCGCCGAGCGTCGCGGGCGCGCACTCTTTCTGCACTTTCTCTGGGATCGCGCGCTCGCCGAGGATGAGGTTGGGCAGCAGGATCGAGGGGACCTTGATCAGGTATTTGAGCTGCTCCTCGACGAGCGAGACCTTGTAGGCGCCGACCATCGGGACGCCTGCGAGGGCAAGCTCCAGCGTCGCCGTGCCTGAAGCGGCGAGGCTTGCATGGGCAGCGCGAAACGCGGCGTATTTCGCTTCTTCGCCGAGCGTGATGGTCGGCGGCTCAGGCCAGCCCGTCGCCAAAGCCCGCACCTCGCGCTCGATATGCGGCAGGGTCGGGAGAACAAGAGAGAACGGTCCGACCGATTGGCGCAACGCGGCAAGCGCGCCGCCGAAATCCGCCATGAGCCGTGTTACCTCCGATCGGCGCGAGCCGGGCAGCACGACAATGAGCGGCGGCGCGGAGGCGGGACGGCGCGCCTCGCCCGCATTTGGCCGCAGCTCGCCAAGGCGTTCGATCAGCGGGTGGCCAACATAGACGCAGTGCGGTCCGCCTAACCGCCGATAAGCGTCCGGCTCGAATGGCAGCAGCGCCAGCACGCAATCGACGTAAGATCGCATCGCCTTGGCGCGGCCGGGCCGCCAGGCCCAGACGCTGGGGCTGACATAATCGACGACCGGCAGTCCGGGCAGCGCCGCGCGCACGCGGCGAGCGACCCGGTGGGTGAAGTCGGGGCTGTCGATGATGATGAGCGCATCGGGCTTGGCGGCTGCTGATGGCCGCCGCCGTCGCGCGGATGCGCGCGATGAGGGTCGGCAGCCGGGCCAGCACTGGAAGGATGCCCATGACAGCGATGTCGCCGATCGGAAACAAGCTCTTGAGGCCTTCCGCCTCCATCGCCTCGCCGCCGACGCCGCAGAAGGAGATGCCGCCCGGCCGCGCTTCGCGGAGCGCCCGCATCAGCTTGAAGCCGAGTTGGTCGCCCGAGTGCTCGCCAGCGACGAGCGCCAATCGCAATGGATCATCCGGCCGGAGGGGCATGGGTGAATCCGGCGACGAACATGCCTGCCGCGTCGGCTTCTCGAGCGCAGCGCTCACGCCCAAGGACGAGCACTTGGCCGGCGGCGGCCGCGACTCCCCGCAGTTGAGCCTTGGCCGCGCCTTCGATCGTCTTCGGCCCAATCGCCGGCATGTCGAGCCTGAGATCCTGCCCCCGCTTGGGCGCCTTTATGAGGACGCCGGCTAGGCCGGAAAGGCGCAGCCGCCCATTGGCGCGGATGTCGGCCACGCGCGCGAGCATGGCGTCAGTCCCCTCGGCCGCCTCGATCGCCAGCACCCGTCCCGCTGCGATAATTGCGCCCTGCCCCACGTCGAAGCTCGACAGCGCGCCAAGGAGTCGCGCGCCAAGCGCAATGTCGATCTCGTCCTCCTCGGACGCCGTGCTCGCGCCAATAGGCCCCACGGCGCCAGAAGGCGCGGAGCGACTTCATGCGCGCCGACCACACGGACGCCCTCGCGCTCAAAGATCGCGGCGACGCCGGCAAGCAGCCCATTGTCGCCGCGGCGAAAGAGTTGCGCCAGCCCCGCCGCTCGTTTGACGGCGCCCCAGTCGAGCCTGAGATCCGCAAGCTCGGGTCTCGTCATTGCGCCGATGATCACCATCTCGGCGATCGCGCGCTCTTTCAATGCTGCAAAGAGCTTGCCGACCTCGCCCATTCGAACCCATACGTGCGGATAGGCTTCGATCGCCGAATGGGTCGCGCCGACCACTCCGACCAGAAACGGTCCCGGCCGGCGCGGCGAGCCTCGCCAGCGACCTCGAGCGGAAAGGCGCCGGCGCCGGCATAATATTGCCAGCGGTCCCGGCGCGGGAGCGCCCGGCCCGCCGTTCGCCTGGCTCACCCCTCCTCTTCCTTTCCGGTGCGCGGGACGCAGATCGCGCGGTCGCCCCCCTGGCGCAGAAAGGCGACAATCTGCTGCACTTCGTCCTGGGCGGCGAACGCCTCGGCGACCTCGTCAATGCGCTCCTTCAGGGTGCTGCCGGGCGCGCCGCCGCCATTGAACAGCATTTGTATGCGCGCCTCGAGCTCGTGGACCGTCTCATGGGAAAAACCCCGGCGCTTCAGGCCGACGACATTGAGGCCGGCAAGCCCGCGCGCGGTTGCCGAGCGCAAGGCCGAAAGGGATCAGGTCATGCTCGACGCCGGCGAGACCGCCGACGACGCGTGGGCGCCGATGCGAACGAATTGGTGAGCGGCGGCGCCGCCGCTCAAAATGGCGAAATCACCGATGTGGCAATGGCCGGCCAGCATCACGTTGTTGGACAGAATAACGCCCTCGCCAATGCGGCGATCGTGCGCGACATGGGCATTGGCCAGGAACACCGAGCGCGGGCCAACGATTGTTTCCGACCCGCCGCCCGCGGTGCCGGGAATCATCGTCACGCCTTCGCGAATGAGACAGTCCTCGCCGATTGTGAGGCGGACCGCCTCGCCGCGATATTTGAGGTCCTGGGGCGGATGCCCGATCGAGGCGAACGGATAAATGACCGTGCGGGCCCCGACCGTGGTGTCGCCAGCCAGGCTCACATGGGAGATGAGCCGGACGCCGTCGCCAAGCTTGGCCCGTGGTCCAATATGGCAAAACGGCCCGATCTCGACGCCCGCCCCGAGCCGAGCGCCATCTTCCACGAAGGCGCTCGGATGAATCGCGTCCCTCATTCACGCACCAGCATTGCGGACACTTCGGCTTCGCAGACCAGCACGCCTTCGACTTTCGCCTCACCCCGAAACCACCACATGTTCCGCTTCTTGGCGACGCGGGTCATGTGAAAGCGCACCTGATCGCCGGGAACGACCGGCTTGCGGAACTTGGCCTTGTCGATCGTCATCATGTAGACGACGCTTGGCGCCGTATTGTCCATTTGCGAAGCCGCAAAGCGCGCCCGCAGTTTGGGCCATCGCTTCGATCAACAGGACGCCGGGCATAACCGGTCGCCCTGGAAAATGACCCTGGAAATGAGGCTCGTTGGCCGTCGCGTTCTTGACCCCAACGCCATATTCGTCGCCGCGGGCTTCGACATCGCGGAAGATCACCACGGTGTACCGATCAATGGCCGACCTATCTTGCTCGATCGTCACATCATCGAGCGGTTCTGGCTCAAGTTTCGACATCGGCAATCTTCCGCAACGAAATCGGGTTGCAGCGAAGCTGTGCTCTTTGCAGCGACATCAGGACACCTCCCTACCGCGGCCTTCATCAGAACCGATCGTAAAGGTCATGCGGGCCAAGGCGATCGAGTTTTCAAACCAGTATCCGCTTCCGCGGTGCGGCGCGGAGGAAGATCCGGTCACCGCGACTGAGGCGTAGTCGTATGGAGGCGTTCATGGCCGCGCAACTTCTCGAAGTGCAGGCTGGGGTGCCTCGGATCGACAAGAAACCTGCCGCAAGGCTGTTCTGAACGCGCTCGCTGCTGTTGTCGATCCAGTGCTTTCAGATCTTTTTCGAAGCGGGGCACTGGCTCGAAGCCGCATCAGGCCGGCGCGGAGGCAAAGACCCGGAAATAAGCATCGATGTTCGCTCGGCGTCCTGCATAAGTGGCCCAGTGTTTGCGGCAGGGCGCGCGTTCGGCCGTGCAGGTGCCATGAATCTCCCAGCGCAGATCGCGCAGGACGATGTGAGGTAGGGATGATACCAACCTAGCGACCCGCACTCGGTGATCTGGCGCACGAGCTGGGATAAGTCGGCAGGTCCGGAATGATGCGCTCCTCACGCGCCTCCAGCTTGCGGCACAGGCCTTCCATTATCGCTGTATATCTTCCCTGCAAGGCACGTTCACGCCGCAGCAGTACCACAACGGCAGCGTCTTATCTCGTCGTCCGCCGCATCGGCGACCAAATTGCCCCCAGGGAGCGGGTGCCACGCTTAAACACCTCGGCCAGGTCCTTTCGATACCGCGGACGTGCCTGCGCATATCGCCTGCAATGCGACGCAACGGCGCCACGCTCCATCACTCAGTGCGACGTTCTGCGAGCGATGCTCGATATTGCCTGGATGTCGCGAATATCCGGATCGGGCGGTGTTGATAATGCAACCATCGCGACACTCCAGCCTTTGTTCAGACCCCCGCCGTTGCCGCCATCCTCGCTGGCGAAATCGGGACCCTCGGGCTTTGTCGATGCCCTCGCCCAGCAGGGAACCGATCGAACCCGAGCAGCTCACGCCCGCCTTCGGCCAGCACCGCCTTCACGCGGCTCTCGCCGTCATGCACCCAGACCTGCTCCAGCAGCACCACTTCCTCGTAGTATTTCCGGATGCGCCCCTTCACCGATCTTCTCGATGATCGTTCTCCGGCTCGCCCTGACTTTGCGCGCCTGCGCGATCAGCACCGCCTTCTCGCGCTCCAGCGCGGCCGGGATCGACACCGGTGGATGTCGACCGCCTCCGGCCGGCTCGCCTGCGACGTGCATGCCGACCTGACGGCCGAGCGTCCTCCAGCGCCGCCTTCTTCGCCATGCAGTGTAGAGATATTTGCCGGTGTTACAATCTGCAAACGGAGACTCGTAGCCGTTGTAGAGTGCGAGCAGGTCACCAGCACAAGAATCGTTCCATGGGATCTCCGGAATATACGAAGTTGCCGAGCCGTAGTACGAATGTATTGGTCGCGTTCCAGTACAGGTGCCGTTCTGGTGTAGATAGGTGTCTTCAAAATCGGTACCTCCCATAGGCAGGTGACGCAGCCGGTCGAGCAAACTGCTCCATCTCGATGTCCGTGAGATAGGTGGAGTCCACCGGTACGGGGGGTAGGAAGCCTCAGACTAGCCTTGGCTGATGGCCTGGACTCCTCGGTTGAACTTGGATGTTCCTAACTGACAATCACCACGTGACTGGGTTTTGGGGAACAAGCGCAGGGCCGCATCAAGTGTTTTTGCGGGTTCTAGATTCAGCCATGATCCCGTAAACCGACCATCGAGCTTGGGATGTCCAGCCTGCTCTTCGGTGCTGCCGCAGAAGACAATTGGCACGTCCGGCAAGAACGAACCAGAGACGCGGGACAGGAATTTGATCGCCTCCTGCTCCATGGCGACGATCGCATCCAGCTTGTAATTCTGGTACTGCTGAACCAGCAAAGACTCGGCTTCGGGCGTGCCTTCCTCCCGAATAATGTGGAGTCGAGGTTTTCTATATAAAACTCCACCTCGTAATCACGGGTCGCCTTCGAGCTGAGACATCAGCTCCCGCGTTACCACCGGAGAAGCTGGGTGAGCCAACCCAACTTCGTTGAGGATCAGAACGGTCTTTCTGTGAGGAGGCGTCGAATTGGCAGCAGCCGGCGACCGACAGGAGTGACGAACAAGATAAGGCGGCGACTACAAACCAGCGTAGCCTGGAGCAGCGTCGAGTGAAACCCACTCTGAGCAACCACCTCGCGACCGTTCGGTTAGAACATAGTCGCGGCCGCCATGCTTGTGCGAGCGGCAAGTTCGGTTCAGGGCGCTGACCTAGAGGTGATCTTCTGCTTGGGCGGTTCAGATAGCACTAAAGTGTATTTCATTCCGCCCCGAAGTGGTTCCCATGTTAGGCCTCTCGCCTGCGCAATACAAGCACTCAAACGAAAACTATGGTTCGGTCCAGCCAGGGACTTGCCCAGTTGCTGACGGGGGAGCGGCACTTACCATGGAAGGCTGGGCATCTGTCGTTGCAGCCGTCGCTTTTGCTGAGTGGGAAGCGTCAGGTGGATTGTGACATGTATTCCCGCTATGGGTAATTCTCATCAGCGGACGCATCTTGCTCTAGGACCGGTAGGCCTGGCTACAGCAACTGACGAGGAGGTTGGCCGCAAGCTTGAACTTGCATCGCCGAAATTCGACCCCGGTTTGCTCGTCTCCGGCACATGCGAGAGGAGCAGCTATGCAAATCAAGCAACTCGTCGACCAT
>CAVSSS010000009.1:0-273442 GCA_963730555.1 uncultured Alphaproteobacteria bacterium
GACACCGGACGTTGTGAGCCGTCCGGCGCATTGTCCGCTATCCGCGGATATTGTTGAAAAAGTCGGAAATTGAGGTACCGCGAAAATCCCGCTTCCGCGCGCAGGGTGTTGTCGCCACGAGTAGTTGCCACAGCAGGGCCTAAGAGAGGGTCGCACGCAGAAAGTTCGGTCGCTCCGCTGAGGCCCCAAGGAAAGTTCCATCGGGACGATCAGCGGTCTTCGGAATTGTGATCGACGCTGAAATTCGAGTTTTTCAACAATATCCGCCCTTAGCCGACGTTTGTTCGCGGCGGTGTTGGTGTGGGCGAGATGACCAATCGATGACCAAGACCTTTGAGGAATTCTAGGGTAAACTGGAGATGGCGCGCCCGACAGGATTCGAACCTGTGGCCTCTGCCTTCGGAGGGTTGCGTGAAATCCATAGAGAACTATGAAAAATCAATAGTTTAGGGCCGATTTTGACTGGGCCTAGAAAGCTGATAGAGGCCCAATCCCGCCTGGCTTGACTTCACCCAAGGTTGGTCCCTTGGCCTTCTGCTGGACCACCTATCGTCATCCGAAACGCCCCGCACTTCGTCCATGTTTCGTGTGTGCGCTGCACCGTTCCACGTATTGGAAGAAAAGGTAAATTAAGATTTCGGCTCGTTAGTTCTATGTATTGGAAGAAAAGAAAGTTGAAACTACCATGACTTATCCGCCATTGCCTAACATTTGTTCTTGCCGTTGCTTGATAATAGATATATTTGTGGCTTCGCGTACCCGAGAGGGGCCATTTTCTCCAGACCCGGTTTCAAAACCGCTTCTGGGGCCCAAGTAGCCAATCGGTAGGGACGCATGACGTGCTGGTGTTGCTAGCCGCACTGGCGCGTTGCCGCTCACGAACCACCGTAAGACCCCGGCCGGGGCATCGGTTCATTGCCTAGAGGAAGCAAACACCAAGAACTGCTCGCAGAAGAGAGGCCGGAAATGCCGCGCACTGCAACGGCGCCAGGTAAATCCTCGCGCGCTAACCAAGGTCTAGAACTCGCTCAGCACAAGAATAAAATACGAAACCAGAAAGATGAAATAGACAAGCTCAAACGGGCTCTTAAAGCCCAGAGCGTAGTGGTCGCTAACCTCGAAAGAGCGAACAAATATCTGCTCAAAACTGCGGAACCTAAGAAAGAAACCTGATCTCACAGCGCTGCTCGTTGCTTCCTATGGAGAACTCCGGCGCAGCCCACAACCCATGAAGGAAGTGGCAAAATGACACTCGATTACGCCACCGAAACGAGTTTTGACCGTTGCCAAAGACTTCTGGCCGAAGCTGAACTGTGCGGAGCTTATGTGCTGTTCGCCGACGTCACGCTTGAAGCCTTTAGCCGCTTGATGTTTGGCGAAACGGAGGATGACCAAGCCGCCTTCAATATACTCAACAAGGCAGTGGCGGAATTTCTGACAGAGAGGGCGGTCGCGTTAGGAACGTCGTCTCGGTTCACACTGCGACAGGCTTGGAGCGCACTTGTCAAAGAGGCTTTCCAGTCCACGCACACGCGAACCACGCCAACCCTCCGAAGTTGTAATAACTAGATTTATGGGCGCTGCTCAGTGGGTTTGTATGACTCTCGGGGCAGCGCACCCAAATTGCCCGCGCTCCGGTCCATTAGTCCGATGTCGGGCGATCCTGGGGCGGATCAGCGCCTTAGCCTCCGCGCCGATCCGTTCCTTGGGTTTTACGCGGCTCTCACGATCCGATTTTTCACGTTAAACTCGGCAATCTTCTTTTCAAGTTCATCAGTAGACAGATTGGATACGTCGATTGGATCGTCGCTCTTTGTAATGAGCGTTTGAACGTCGCCCCACTTAGAAGGTTTACCAGATTTGAGATGTTTAAATCTGACCTCGACGCGCAATTTCGCCCTGGCGATTGCTTCTGGATCGATGACGCGCTTCTCTTTCCCGTTCTTGATGACGATTTTGAAGTCGCTCTTCATGTCGTCAGCGATTTCGATGACCTCTTCCTCAAAGATATTCAGCCGATCGTTCTTGGACATATCCATCAAAGCTTGGAACTCATCTGTATTCCTTTAGCCATGGGTTACAGCGGCGCATTGTGGGCATGTTCTCTTCACGACAGATTATTGTCAATAGCTCGCCAGAAGCTAACTCTTGCAAATTCTCCTCTGCCAGTTTGTCCGAATATTCCAGATTTTCCTTGATGGCTTTCAGCTTCTCGAAGCGCTCACGTTCAATGCGCTCTTGCGCCTCACGCTTCTCTTGGATGCGCCGCTCGCGTTCCTTTCTGAACGCTTCTCGATCCTCATCAGTCCAGAGGATTACCTCTTTTGCGAAGACTTCTTCATCGCTGGCTTCTGCCCAATTTCTCGCAATCATGTACGTTTCTCCTGCGTTGCTAACCTCAAGTGCAATTACGCAAACAAATCCCTGGATTTCGTAGCGTTTCGCCTCTGCGCATCCCACTCAGCGTTCTCTCTTTCAGCGTCTTCTCTTTCCGCCAATTGATAACGGCGTAATTTTTCTAACATCAATTTTCGCCTGTAGCTGGTTACGTGCGCCACTAGTGCGTTATAATTTTCCCTCTTGCGTTCATCCAGCATAGATCTGATTTCTTTTAAGAACCTTGTTTCAAAGCCACCTCGTAGTCGCTTGGCGTTGTTCCTAATGACAGTTGCAATTTCGGGTGGTGCATTAGGATCAACAACTACCGGCGCTGATACCTTGCTAGCTACAATTTTCTGACGCAACTGGTTATTGTTCCATTTGCGCGTAGCAATTTGCTCAGAGGTTTCTCTTGGTTTGTCTAAGTCTTCGGCCATTGGCCAATCTGCCCTTGCTTACCTTCTTAGCTACGCTACTCTCCTTTTCTTTCCTTGTAAAGGGTGAATACTTACTGGCCGCAAGACTACCGTTCTTCCGACACACTCTTGCCTAGATAGCACGACATACTACTCCGAGTAATCCGCACGTTACTATGGAGATGACGATGAGTCTTGCCTTTAGGCCGAACAATATTCTTGAAAAGGAATTCGGCACCAGAGCAGACATTCATTATGGCCTACGTGTGCCCTTCGCAAAGATAGCCAAAGCCATAGAGGATGGCGATCTTGAACTTCATCTTATTGACGGTAAAATACAGATTAGAGTTGAGGAAGCTATTAAAGTATTTTTCCCAGAAGTGGATTATGGCCGGCCACGCGATCTATTTAAGTGAGGGAGCGCAAACTATGTCAATTCCGACTATCAAAGAAATAACGGCTGATCTTCAATCCATGGGAACAGAACAAGGCTGAAAGAATTCACAGCTTGCATAAACTAATCGCGATGCTCAATAAGTCTCAATCTGAGCGATTATATAAAGCCATGCGTGATATTACAGACGCCTCCTTAATTATAGATGAAATTTACGACGAATTGTGTGCTGATTATACACGCCGAGATTATTTTGATGTCTCTACAATTAAGAGTCAAAAGCTACAATCGGAATGGAAACTCAATAATTTCAGCAGTCTGTTCAGAAACCGAATAGATGATGTTATCTTTTTATATCAAAGAGTTGCAGAGGAAGATTCCATCACTACGTAAATTATGGTTTTCGTAATAAGCTAGAATAAAACGACGTCAAAGAGGTTAGCGCCGTTATGAATAATAACTCTGTATGAGGCGCAACTATGTCTGATAAAGATGACGAAGAAGCCAAGAAAATTATTGAAGTTGGGCCGATATTTGAGGATAGGCCCCATACGCCAATTCTATTTCCTGAGCATTCCGCGAAAGATCATTCTGATAAGGAGAGCCGTAATGAGCACACTAAGGTTACCAATCTATCGATACTAATCGAGCTAGTAGCTTGTGAGTCTAAGACTGACATTATCAATATTATAAATAAATATCATTCTTTCGTCACAGATGGGAGCAAAGGTGTAATTTTCAGAGAAATCAACAATCGTATTCAAACGTTGGAAATATCTGCGTTCAAAGCTTGGTGTGCCAATAAATCGGTTCCTGTGACATCGATTAATGCAGAAGGAAATAAGCTCACAGAACAAGTAAAACTATTTGATCTTTGGTTCAATAGCAGACTTAGATTTGAGTACACGACCGTTGATTTTGATCCCAGCAAGACGTTTGATCGCAATGATCGTAGAAATGACGTTTACAATATGTGGCGCGGATGGGAGACTGTTGCAAAACCTGGCAGTTACAAGGAAGCGCTTCAGTTCATATATGAGATCATATGTGATAGAAACAAGAAGCATTTTTTCTGGGTATTATCGTGGATCGCCGATCTAGTTCAAAATCCTGCTGATCCAAAGGGAGTTGCGCTTGTTCTTATTGGTTCCAAGGGCATTGGTAAGACGTTCTTTGGCGAGATGATCTGTGCTCTTCTCGGTGAGCAATACACTTTTATCACTGCTAATAAGAATGACATATTTGGCGACTTTAATGGCCATCTGTCAAACCTAATGTTTCTAGTGGGAGAGGAAGCCATTTGGGCAGAAAATCGTCATAACGAGGCTATACTAAAGGTTCTCATAAGTGGAAAGAAGCGCCCATCTAGGTCTTTATATCACGATACTCAAAAGATCAACAATTATCTCAGACCGTTGCTCTTGGCCAATCCAGGTTGGGCCGTGCCAGCTAGCGAGGACGAGCGCCGATTTTCAATACTAAATCCATCTGATAAAAAGAGAGAAGATCACGCATATTTTGGTAAATTGAAGCAGTGGCAGGATAGTGGCGGTCTAGGAGCGCTCATGGATTTCTTACAGCGTTATAGGATTGGCCGAGGCGGCGTGGATATTCGCAACGCACTTGTCACCAAGGGCCTCAGGGATCAACAGGAAGAGTCACTAGAGCCGTTCGAGCAGTGGTTGCTGGAGGACATGCTGTGGACGGGCGTTGTCCGTTGCTGCTGGCTCGGAGACGGTGGCGCTAGTGCTGTGCAGATCAATCGGAGCTCAATGCATGAGCAGTACGTGGACTGGTGTAAGAAGATGGATATTAGAGGCAAAAAGCTTACGCCAAAGAAATTTGGGATCAAATTTGGATCATACTTCCCCACGTTCGATGATGATGGAAATGTAAAAATGGCCAAGAACGGTCGCGCAATCAGTATATTTACTTATGAAGAAATTACGAAATATGCTCATCGCTATTCATTTCCTTCAATTGCAGAGAGCAGAAAGATAGTGTTCAAGAAAATGAGGCGCAAAGATCTTTCATATTGGGACGGAGCAGCGACTAAATGGAGCGCTGCTGAGAATAGTGCAATCTTCAAAGATAGAGCCAAACCTACTGAAGCGCCAAGGGTAGATGAAAAGGATAAAGATATTATGCAACAGTTTATTGAAGGTGAAATTGTATTGCCTATGGGTGGCCCCAGAAGAGACAACTAGGGGTTCAAGTATGGATGCAAGAATTCTTGTACGCAATACTATTGCTTTTGTTTTTCGGCAATTCCACATTCATTTTTGCGTCATGTTCTTCTTTTAGTCTGCGTATGTTAAAACAAACGGGTAAACAGTAAGGCACTTTTTCGCAATTAGAACAAGGACTTGCGGGACCGGGCCTGGTCACTTTTTGTTCAGTTGGAAAGTCTCTAACGGACCTTCATGATTCGAGTTTCTTAAGCTATACTATAAACGGGTAAACGGTAACTTGCGGCCTAAGTCGTTGAAAGGTCTAAGCTTTTTTCGTTACGTTTTATTGTTTGTTCGATTAATATAAAGAGTAAACAGTAGGTTTAGGAAGTTCGGGAAATGCTCGAAAGTACTTTGGTGCGCAACTATAGCAATGATTGTATACTTTGGTGCGCTACAAGTTTCACGCTATACTGACACGAATACGTGGCGCGCAACTATAGAGTGAGCCATGCGCAACAAGACCACGAGCCAACACCCACAATGCAAGATGCGCAACCATGGCCCCCAGCGCGCTCGCGTCCCTCCCCTGCCCAACACCCACCCACCAAAGGCAAGAGGCATAGGCCCACCCACCGGAGCCGATGGCCGACAAGCTTCTTGTGCGCAACCATGTCTCGGATGAATGAACCGTGGCCCAGCGCCCGTGGTCTCTAGCCTCCGCTCGCCTATCCCACAGACCGCTACCACAGCCCACCGACCGCTACCACAGCCCAAGCATAGCGCTCGTGGCCCGTTAGCATCGCTGCGCGCCATGCCGCCTGCGTTCACCCACTCCCGATGAATGAATGATCCGTGAAAACAGCGCTCTACTCCCAGCCATCGTTTGTTATATGCTAGCTAGCATGAAAGATAATCTCGTAACGCATTGATATTGCTTCGCTATTAGATCCATTACTTTGCCTATAGGAAGCAAAGCTGAAGAATAGCGGCCTATAGTCCGTGGCCCATGGCCGTTGATGCGCAGTCTAAGGCCGCTCGTTCATCCGCGCAAGACGGAGGGCGCTGGTGGGTGGTCTGTGGGAGGGGTCGCTGAATGAAGGATTTTACCTGTTTCACGTGAACCACTCACCGCTGGGCCTCGCCAAAATGCGTGAAATCCAAAACAATCCAAAATATACTACAGCTCCCAACGCGTAGTACAGAGTATTATATCGTTTATTTGTAGTTTTTCTCGTCAAAATCACCCTCCGTCTTCATATTTTTATTGACTAGACTGACGTCGCAATTAGCGGTAATCTTGTTGGAATTAAGAGAAAGGCAAAGTGGCGCTTCATATATATTGCCATAGACGTCTTTGTACTTCACTATGATTTTAGCGATAATACCCCCATCTGTATTCTCAGCCAAGATCAGAGTGTCAGTAGTAATCCGATCATTGTAATAGGCGGAGGCCCACATATCTTGAGTTGGCACTAATTGCGATTCGCCGATGCCATGACTCTTTCCACGAAGGGCGCTTCCCATAACACTGACATAATCAAATATTCGAATATGGAATGCCGTTCCCTTTCCATAATTCTTTAAGGCATAATTCCACCAGAGTTCGCCTGTGTCTTTTTTGAAGCCGGGATTACCAGGGTCACCTCCTGGCGGAAAGGGGACAAGAGCTATAATCGGCCTTTCATCAAGTTGAAAATGTGCCTCATCTGTAACCAATTGGGATTGCATCGTGCTCAATTGGTTCCAGAAAATTATAGCGGCTACTCCAGCCAACACAGCGGCGGCGATAGTTCCCGCACCCGTTATCATTGTCCAAAAAGCCACGCGTTTGGATACAACTTGCTCGCGATCCTTTTCCCTGGCGCGCTCCTCTATGGCCTTAGCACGCTCTTCTGCGGAGTCTCTGCCTATTATCTTGACTAGAAAAGGCTGCGAGCGAGATCTATCTCTGTGATTATTGCGATCATTCGTGCCTTTCAACCTTGCACCCTCCACCCAAGGCTGCGGTCCACACCTAACACTGGCCCAAAAACCAGAGAATCACCTATGAGAGCGCGACCGAATCATTTATAGGAGGAATCATTGACCACCGTTCTAGAGAAACTCAAAGCCCTAGATGCGCAGCGCGCCCAGCTTTTAGAAGGTGCTAAGAAAGAGGCTCTTGAGAACGCCGAAAGGGCCGTGGCCGACCTTAACGAGCTAGGTTTCCACTACACCCTCACTGAGGGCGCAACATCAACCTCAGCAGCACGAGCGCCGCGTAAAGCCGCCTCGCAAGCTCCAAAGCGTCAAAAGAAGGACGTTCCCTGCCCAATCTGCAACTTCAAAACAGACCCGCCTCACGATGGGCGAATGCACCGGTCACAGAAGACCAAAAAGCCATTCAGCGTCGAGGAACTTATGGAAAGGCACCTGGCGAAGGTTGGCTAGTCTTGTGGCGACATTCCCAGCCAACCACCTACATAATTGGAGGTGTCAAATTAATCTCGCTATTAAATACAACATTTTTGTCAATAAAGTTTGCTCGCCATGTATCGAATGTCGCTGGTAATACGGTTTTTGAGTTAGGTTGATTGGTGAAATATCTCACTTCATCATCGTCGATGAACGCTGCCCACAATTCACCTTGAGAGCCAATCATCACAATGCTCTCCATGGCCGTGTAAAGTCCAGGCACACCGCCTGTAAGAACTCTTGCAACATATTGATCTAAATTCTCCCCGATCTGCACGTTCTGCGTGCACCTTTTGAGTTTATCATAATACTCGCCGGTGATGGAATATAGACGGCTTAGCTCAAGTTCATTCATCCAACCCATGTCAAACCATGGCTCTCCTACTTTCACAAATTTCCCCCCGAAGTAGGCCAACGCGCCTCGATGATGATGGCAGCTTGCTGTCTCCGCAAGTTCGATGACACGCAGGGGCTCGGTCGCGACGCGCCTGAAAACTAACTCGCCAAATTCTTCACCGTTTGGAACGCGCGAATAGGCTAGGTCCTTTGAGACTAAGCGGGCAAAAGAAGTCAGGGTCCCTCTATGTGCGCCATTGAAGACAATCAGGTCGAATAGAAAACCCTCTGAACCAATCTCCCGCACAAATAATTCGCCACCCGAGGTTTCTTCGCCGCCTCCGAATCTCCACTTGCCCCACCAAAGGCCCGCGTCAGGTCCAGACGGGTTCCCATACACGTCCACGCCCAAAGCTTGGCGGAGCCCCTCTTCCAACCGGCCTTGCAATAAACCGCGGATCTCGGCCTTGTTAATCTGTTCAACGTCCGGTGCCTCATAAACGACCACTCGCCGCCCCCGCAGATCGAACGGCAGCGTTTCGACGGACCCGAATGCGGCGTTTTGCACCAGCAGCACTCGGTCCCATCCAAGCTGCGCTACGGCATACCCAAGTTCGATCAGCACGTTTGGATTGGGTGTTGGCCTCGCGCCGGGACCGCTACTTATGATGGAGACGTCGCCAACAAAGATATCGGCCATGCTGATCTTCGCGAGGATGCTCTCTGCTATCGCCGGAGAACCAGGGAGACCGCCGGTGTCCCGGTCAAGCACCGGTTCAATCGTTTCCAACTCATCTCGCCGAATTGCTTTCAGCGCCCGTCGTAAAGCATCCTCTATGAGATTGCGATTGGTAGCTGGCGCAAGGTCAGATTGCCATGAATAGAAAATTGTCCGCTTCATCGCGCCATAGTAAGCCCAACGCTTGCCGCAGCAAAGCCGAGTTTGAACTCGCTACTACTGGGAAATCGTCGCCATCTCGCCCTCCCACCCCACCTCCGCATTGCTCGGCGGCTCAAAGGCGACCGTCACCTCCCGTTTCCACAGGTAGTGTTGATAGACCCTCAGTGATTTTATGGCTTCGTGAAAATATGGTGGCGCGCCTGGAGGCGCAGCTCACTCCACCGCTCGATCTGACGGCCTTCGGATCTTGGATCATGTAGGATGTCCTACGGACGGTGGCCCTGCGCCATTCGACCTTGGACCGCCCGCCACTATTTCAGGATTTTACCTGCTTCAAAACCATCATTCATGGTGAGGCCCCCGAAACCAGTCAAGGTCACTTAACGAGCGCTTCAAGATCTAATGCCTCGCTCTTGTCGTCCTGCGTTAGGTCATTAATCCCGGTAATGAAGTTTCTTGTCGACACAATGCTCGATCCGATCGCGAGGCAAATCGCAAATACAGTGATCGCTTTCCGCGAATCGAACTTCGCGACAGGCGAAGTTGTCTGCGGCCAGAGCAACGTGCGCGGGATCAAAGCTGATGCGAGCCATACAGCTCCCAGGCCCATCATAGAGAACTTTGCGCCTTCGATAAATATGGGAATAGTATCCATCTTTATATCCATTCCCATCAATTGCTGTACCCGGCTATTTGGATTTAGTTGCCTTGCTGCATTGTAAGCAAAAGTGCTGGCAGCAAGGTTTCCGGCAAGTCCAAGCGCAAGGATCTTATATGTCCATTCTGTAAGCCTCTGAAGGCTAGTTGACGGTACATCGTCTGGCATTGCTTTTAACTTCTTCAGGCTCTCACACGAGCTGCTTCGCCACCATTGCCAATCCTGAGGTCAAAACATCACGAAAATCGGCCTTTGGTGTGGCAATGCGTGGCCACACGGAACCTTCCACCACTAGAGATGAGGAGACCACCCACCCTGCGCATTGCTCGGCGGCTCAAAGACGACCGTCACCCTCCGATTCCCGCAAACTGGGCACATTAAACGCCCTTCCAGCCTCCCCAGCGGGAAGTTCGGCCCGCGCGTGGCAACCAGCGTCTCGAGGTCAAGCTGCTTGCGGTAGACGCACTTGCGAATGGATCTCGTGCTCTCGCGATAGCCGTTGGCGCAGCGCATATGCACCTTCCAGCCCAAGCTCCGTGCCACCTAGCGTCTCGACTTCCATAAGAACAAACGTGGAACGCAAGGGCGGCCAGAGTCAAGTCCTCCTGGGAGCGCGACCGGGCCATAGTCCCGAAAGTTGCAAGCTCCAACAAACTCAATCAAACAAAATCCCACAGGATCCCACCAAATCACAGTATATCAAAGCAACGCAAGATTGCCATCCAAATAACTTCCTTGATCTCACGTCGGCACCACCCTATAGTCACTCCGACTCGCATCTTCGGTGCGTGTTTTTCCATCATTTCCACGCGTTGATGACCTTACTGCTGGTTGTCTATGCTTGTCATAGAATGCCTCTTCCGGCGGTGAATGTTCAAGAAGGGTAACGGCAGTCATTAACTGCCGTTACCCAGCTATGCTTGGGAGCTGAGGGCAAGCGGCAAAATCACACCTAATCCTGCGCGACCACTATCCGAACATCCCAGATTCTGAGGCTCTCCTTGAGCAGGTAGCAGGTGTCTTCGTTCGGCACGTGGAAGCTGAACCGCACTATCTAGTTGGACTATCTCTATGGGCTCTACATACCCACATCTATAATCAGTATGCCAAGTCACCAAGGCTGGCGATCCTCAGTCCAGTGTATGGTTGTGGAAAAAGCACGGTTTTGGATATCCTTGGTGCAATGGTGTGGAACCCCAAACAAATGATCGACCCAACTGTAGCATCTACGTTTCGTCTAGCCAGTCGTCACACGCTGCTCATAGACGAAGTAGATAATATGTCTGTGATTAGAAATATGAAAGCGATTTTAAATGCTGGACATAGCGTTGGTGGTTCTGTGCCCCGCACGGGAAAAGATGGAGAAGTTATATCCTATTCAGTCTATGGCCCTGTTGCGCTCGCCGGGATAGGTAAATTACCAACAACTCTTATGAGTAGATCAATCGTCATACGACTGCATCGTTCTATTAAACCAATGGAACAATTCATAGCTAGAGAGCAATATTTTGCGCCAGAACTCTACGCTTGGGCAGAACAAGCAAACCTGAACCCAGATCCGCAAATGCCGGCCCAATTAGTGGGACGTGACGCAGATAAATGGCGACCTCTTATAGCAATTGGTGATTATTTTGATCGAGGCGATACAGCCCGACAAATCGCGATCGAGTTCATAAACGAAAGCGATGAGACTGATATCAAAGAATCAGTACTGCGTGACACGCAGAAGGTCTTCAATAGAGCTAAATCCAACATACTTACCGCCGAAACTCTCTATGAGAAATTACGAGATGACAAGGAAGGTGAGAGCCTGACCCAAAAGCTTCTGGCGTTTGGGGTTAGGGCGTGATTCACCGCCTCCGGGATGGCTCGGAGGCTTTGATTCGGGATGTGGACGCAGGCGCACAGGGAGACTTACAAACAGTCTGGGCGAGGTCTGCCGAGCGATTTGACCGATGCGCAGTGGGAGCGCCTTGAACCCTTGATCCCGGCGGCGAAGCCGGGCGGGCGGCCGCGCAAGACCGACATGCGCGCGGCGATGAATGCGATCTTCTATCTTCTGCGCACAGGCTGTCCCTGGCGGTATCTGCCGTGCGGCGCATTTCCTCCGCGTTCCACGGTCTACAACATCTTCCGCCAGTTCCAGCGCGACGGCGTCTGGGAGCGCATTTGGGAAGAGCTCCACATGGGGCTGCGCGAAGCGCTCGGCCGCGAGGCCAGCCCGACCGCCGCGATCCTCGACAGCCAGTCGCTGAAAGCGGCGGAAAAGGGGGAGCCGCGAGCCGGAGTGAAAAGGACGCAGTGGGTTATGACGCCGGCAAGAAGGTGAAGGGCCGCAAAGTGCACGCCCTGGTCGACGTCGAAGGCCTGCCGCTGCGCGTGATCGTCCACTCGGCGGGTATGCAGGATCGTGACGGCGCGGCGCTGGTTCTCGACAAGATCCGCCAGCGCTTTCCCTGGCTCGAACTGGTTTGGGCTGATGGCGGCTACAACGCCCGTCAGGTCAAAGACGCCGTCGCCAGATCGCCGGGGCTCCGGCTCGAAATCGTCAAGCGTTCGGACGACACCAAAGGCTTCGTCGTGCTGCCCCGTCGCTGGGTGGTCGAGCGAACCTTCTCCTGGTTCGGCCGCAACCGCCGCATCGCCAAGGACTACGAGAACCTCGCCGAAACGCTCGCCGCCTTCATAACCTTGGCCGCCATCCAATTCGCCATCAGACGCCTTGCTCGCGCGTAGGCTTTTGGGTCAGGCTCTGAGTACGAAATTGACTACATTGACTATAAAGTAACAAAACGCGTAATCGGGAACATACTTTCGGATTTCCAAATTAAAACCAGGCTTTACAGATACAAAGGTGGCGTTCCTGCAAAGTGTTGGTTTAGGGAAGACTTTGAGGAAATGTGGGAAAGATACTCCTGAGGAAGTGTGTTGCTTATACGAGCGTTACAGAGTTACAAAGTTACAGGCGATCACGCCGATGACGCACGTTCTTTGGCCCGCCGCTCGGTCATAGCCCCTCAAGCGCGCCACGCGTCGACATGCAATCTCAAAAGCAGCTAATGAACTCGCGGTACACCCATCCAATTGGGTCACCCTCTGGTGTCTCGATAAAAGCCCACGGCTTACGGCGTGCGTCCTCGCCGTAGCGTCTAACGATAACAATTCGGTCGTTCTCGATTGTGCCGATAATTCCCATGCGGACGTCGCGCACATTGAGCGGTGTGCCCGTCGGGTCAGTGACGCGACAGCGCTCCGTAGAGAAAGCCGGCGTGCCGGCAATCACCACGAAAAGGACAGTGGCCAAGGTGAGACAAAACCTCACAACGCTACCCCCTTGGTGCCAAGTTTGAGAAACCGAGGTTAGCCCCTTAGCCCTCCTGTCGAAAGCCAGCAGATCAGCTGAGGCTTCTCACTCCCCACATAGGAGTCAAATTACTTCTGTCTCTCCTGTCCATGGCGCTCTTTGGCGGCCGCCCTGTCATAGCCTCTCAAACGCGCCTCATAGATCGCCGTGGAAATGTCGGGGCTTTTGACTTCGAGCAGCGCACGCGGCTTGCCCTGCCGGAAAAGCCGCGCTCCATGAGCCTGCTGAAAACGGATTTGAAAATCGTCTAGTTCATCGTCGGAGGCCATTGCTTTGATTATAGCAGCTGGCGTTTTTCGGCTAAGGCCGCTGGGCATTATTCATCGCCGACCGTCCGTAGGTTGCTCAAAAACCTCTTCTTCCACCCTTCGTCCACCAGTGTCTTTTATCCAAGAATTCGCGCCCCTTCTCCCGTTGATGTTTTTAGATTCTCGTGTACCTGTTGCGCTTCCTCGCTGAGAATGGAGTCAATCCTTCCGTCTGAGGATTTGCCTTTTACAAACCATGTCATCGGCGCTCTCCACTCTGCTTTCTTCAAAGCATACCACGGAGATTTTCTCGTCCTCAACAAACAAGAAAAGAAAAGGGCAAAAGCGCCGGTCCCGGCTCCGATCCGCCCTTTTCCGATCCCGCCCTCTGCCGATCCGCACAGAAGCCCGTAGAGCCGTGTCGGAGGCAAGTCGGGCAATGCCGTAGCCCTCGGAATCGTTCGGCCCTCTGCGCGATCCTAAGCCCGTTCCGCGAGCAAAGCTTCGCGATGCGAAAGGGTTCTGCATAGAAAATCCTCTGACGCCGACCGACTGGAGTCGACGTATTGCGGACGTTGCAGATCGCGGCTATGGGACGCCGGGAGAAAGGGGTAAGCGGACCTTCTAGCCTTCTAAATTCGGGCGCATGCAGAATCCGTAGAACATCATTCAATGCACGTCGGCTTCAAATTGAACGCTTGTCCGCTTCTGTGAAGCGCAAAGCGCTGAATATCAAATGTTCTAAGTCGGCTGGGCTGTTTGCAACTGGGATTTCTGTCAAAGGCTTTCGCCTCCGACGTTCAATTTCATCAAGATCGTACAATTCACCAAGAAAATTCTTTAGCATTGTAAACTGCTGATGCAGTGTGAATGCATATTGCGAGAGCTGTCGGTCTCCGCTATGCCGGTAGATAAGATAATAGACAGAGCATATCGATTTATCGCAAAATCTTCCACCGGTTATGCGTATTCTATACCCATTATGTACAACTTTGTTCCTAATCCTATAGACATATTGTAGATTTTCATTTATGACTAGATTGGATATTAGAGAGCAATCTAGGTTATCGCTTAATATTCTCCGTAATGAACTATTCCTACGCTTTCTCAGGTGAAACATTCTTTTAATCATATTTACAATATAACACCTCGGATTCCGTTTTACATTCCATTTCTTTTCTTCTATAAAATTCTCAGTAGACGTAATGACTCGTCTGATGCAATCGTCGTATTCATTTCTGAAGAACGCATCGATTGAATCGATGTAATCGCGTAAGTACAGAGTTACGACTTGCCCCGAAAAGCGAAGAGTCGGTGGGAAGGATAACATACTCTTTGGCCAATTGAGCAAAATACGCCTATTGCTAACCGTAACGCTAACGCCAATAACCTCAAATATCGCGAATGTACGCGAAAGAAGATGCCCTCGTAAATATCGATTATCTAAAAGACGCCTGTTAATTTGTGGCAGTAAAGTTCTAATGTAACCGACTATAAATTGCTGCCCAATACCAATTAGGCGTAGATTGTCCCACAGTTGTGATGATATTTTGCGATTTATTGCCACCAGCAATTGATTTCCAGATTGCCTCACTTTGACGTTTGCACCGTTAAACCAGAATTGAAATTGTTCAACGTGGCCAGGATACAAAAGTATGAAAGCTATAGTGCAGTCGACGCGAGTGTGATCGTCAACATACTCTTGACCTATATAGTAGGAAGTAGGTGCTGAACGATTTGCGTGCAGACCGCGCAACCGCATCAGCAACAGCGAGAAGAGCGTAGCTCGGCTCTTCGTTAAGGGGTCACTCCCAATAGGGTCGCTCGATTCGTTTGGCATAGAAAGCCGTACTAGAAGGCGAGCGCGAGGCGCTCGACGGGTATATAGCGGAACTCTTAGTCCCAATTAGCCGGGTCCGCTAGGCAACGACGCGTTCGCACGACCGCTTCGGGGCAAATCGACCGGCTCGCCGCACCATCGGCGAACGACCGGTTCTTGCGCAAAGCGGACATGCCTCAAGCGGAGCGGTTTCGCCAGCTTTGGGCGGGGATTCGCGGCATGGTTGAGGGGCCCCGGGCGGAACTGCGCCACTGGGACTAACTCGGGTGGCCCGTCAGATGAGTGCCGCGGCTGGTAAGATTATCCCGATCTCGGCCGCCGCTATTTAGCCATGAACCCAGGTCAGGGTTTCAATTGCGAAGTTAATTTTCGATTTTCCAAAATATCTTCTGTGATCTTGGCTAGGATCCCAGAATATATGCTTGGATTGTTAACCACGAGGGGTTCGACAATATTCTTTGCTTCAGTTAACGCTTCCTCTTCTTCTTTTAATTGACCGTTGTCCTTATGGAGAGTCGCAATGCGTACTAGGGCGTCAGCTAACGCAACCCCAGAGGTATCCGGATTACGTAGCGCCACATCGTGGTAGATTTCAATTGCATCGTTCAATGCTTTCTCTGCATCAGTAGGCTTATTGGTCCGCTCATACACACTACTGAGGTCGACTAATATCTTTGCGACATCCGGCCGAAAAGCTCCAGGTGCGTGCAACGCTAAGTCTTTTCTGATCTCTAGAGCGTCCTTATAAGTCTTCTCAGCATCTTCAAAACGAAGCATGTTAACGTAAAGTGCTCCGAGATTTATTTCAGTCGTGGATACGAATTCACGACTCAACATGAGGTTTGTTGAGGATAACTCTGAAGATAATTGGAGGGCTTCCTTAGCTAAGTTTTCTCCCTTTGTATTATCATTGGTAACCCCATAAAACGAGGCCAAATCATTCAAAATGATAACTAATTGTACCTTCGCTCCGGGGTAGGATCTCTTTGCCAGGTCTCGCTCCGAAATTAGAGCGTCACTCAAAGCGGCCTCAGATTCTTTCGATCGGCCCGTGTCTAAGTAGAGCAATCCGGAATCAAGCTGCGCACTCGCTAATAACTGACGGTAGGTGTCTGATGCGGGATCGCTTGTCGCGAGCTCTCGGCAAATTTGCGCAGCTTGGGAGAATGCCTTTTCCGCCGCCGCGGGACGGCTCATGCTCATGTGGACCTTGCCCAACATGAGGAGAGTAGCAGCAATGGCAGGACGGCGATCGGCGGGTCCGCGATTGCCAGATAACTTCTCAGCATCAAGCGCTTGGTTGATGGCTTTTTCTGCATCGAGATAGTGGCGTTCGGCATAGGCGACGAGTGCGTATGTGATTGTGTAGGTCAAATTATCAGGCTGATAGCGGAAGGCCTTCTCATAATGCGGGAGCGCGCCGGGCGGATCGAACCTCAGCATGGCGAGGTCGCCCAAATCGTACTGGGTTGCCGCCGCTCGCGCGACGTCGTCCTCCTCTTTCGTGGCCAGAGCCTCTAGGATGGCCTCCGCTTTGGCGAACTCGCCTTGCTGGATAAGTTCGTGCGCCTGCTTCGCCTGCTCGCTGTCGTCTTGGCTCTCCGCCAGGCGCGCCGATAGCTCGCGATATCGCTGCGCCCAGTCATCTGCTTGCTTCCGCAGGTTGTCGGTGAGTTCATCGAGATTTCGGATCGTCCTATCAAACTCTTCCAGATGGCTCAGCCGCTCGTCAACGCGGCTAAATTGCTCAGTAAGGTTGTTTTCCAGATAGCGCAGCGCCTCCGGGGCAACACCGGGGCAAGAAATCAAGACGTGACCCTGATTGTTGATGATTGGCGGACTGCAAGGGCCCTCGGAGTGTTGCTCGACGCTGCCGATCTGAGGCGAATCCGCCGCCGCGCTCGGCCAACCTACGACGAGGCCGGCCGCCGTCAGCAGCAACCAAGCGCTCCGCATCTACACCTCCGCCTCCCTCAGCCGCTCCTTTGGAGAGCTCTTGCAAACGCGATATTATACTCAACCCGCACGGAGCGCACGTCCAATGCCTCGCACAAAGACAAATCCGCTAACCCTGCCGCTTGATCGCATCGCCGCCACGTTTGCCGCTCTGGTGATTGTCGCTCTAGCGGTTTTCCTGCTCATCCGTAATCAACCGATTGCCGACCCCAAGCTGTTTTTCGTACTGCGCGTGGCGCTGAGTTTCGCTGCGGCTACGCTAGGCGCGAGCATTCCCGGCTTTCTCAGTGTTGGATGGTCGGGTGGCGGATCGGCGGTGCGCGCCGGGGGTGCGCTAGCTCTTTTCGTCCTCACCTTCGTGTACACGCCCAATCTCGTACCAGATCACGGCAGTTCCGGGCTGCAGATCAATCAGCATTCGGAGGGGCCGCTTAGCCCCCCAATCGTTGGCAACACAGGCGAAATTATAATAAAGGGCGGAGAAGACCAGAAGAAGAATCCGTAAATCCGATAATGTTTAGAGGGCTGTGGAGCACTTCGGCGCCGCTGGCAACGACCGCTATTTGCGCAATCCCGCCACCCGTTCGACGGTCGCAAGGTGAAGCGCATCGCTGCGCTGCGTTAGCGGTTCGGGTGACGACCACTACCCGTTGGTGCGCCTACCCCTGATGCCTCCTCACCATAGAAACTCATGTTTGAAGAACTTAAAACCTGTAATTCGTTCACCACGCCATCCCTTAATTCGCAACAGAGTCACAGGCCATAGCTCGAAGATCCAACCATGAGCAGCGCCGCTAACTGGATCAATAAGGCGCGTAACAAAACCGCGCCTTTCCGGTCTTAATGTCTCGATAAAGGCCAGGGTAGAATAAAGTGGTTGCATTAAGATACTTTCTTTGGTGCTAGACGAGGCGACCGCGCAGAGGATAATAGAACGGTCGCCCCGCCCTTTGCCTCCCCTCTGATGCTTGATCAGTCCATCAGGACCCTGGCTTGAGCCCAATCAAAACCAAGGGAGGGAGCTTTAAGATGGAGACGAGGCAAGCCACCAATAGCAGTAAACGGGCCGGCCTCATGAGGCACTACCTGCTTGGTATATAACCTCGTTGCGTTTCAGTCCTAATGCCCACTAATTTACGCTTTGCACCATTAGAAAAGTCGCCTAACCATGCTTTTGGCGAACCATGGAACTCCAGAAACGGCCTTCCTGTGGCGTCGTATTTTGTAAGCTCGCGCATTTCGCCAGCTGGGATCGTTGTTGGCCGTACTGCCTCCCGACGCGCTTCATCATAAATTTGTTTCTCAATGAGATCGAATGTGGTTCCAACTAACTCACGCAAATTGATATCTTTTAGACTAGGAGCATGTTGCTGAACTCTACCAGCTAGGCGTTTTCTATAACCATTTACAGTTTCGCCCTCCATGTAGCGTGGCGCAAACTGATTGAAAGGTTTAAGCAAATCATCAGCGGCTTCATGAAGTTTAGCTAATGCTGTTGGATCTGACATATCTGCTTCTCTTACTTGAACCACGGCTCATCGAGATCAGGATAAGCCAGATCAGACCCAGTCGTGGCCTCCCTGGCTTCTTCAGCTAATTCTCTAAGTTCTTTTTCATCCTCGTCTTCATCTTCGGCAGCGTCGTTGATCTTTCTTCGCTCCATTAGAGCGTCCATGCGTTTCGAGAGACTTTGGGCTTTGTCTCCAGCTTCACGAAGTCTGTCATGGTCCAAAGGCATTGATGCGCTCCTATCGCTTGTGCTTAAAATCAGCATATGGATCGCGATGAATATTCAAAGGCTTTATTTTTTGGCCCTCAGGCGATGGTTTACGGTTTAGTGAACTGCCAGTCCCTGCATGTTCTGAATCAAGTTTCGTGGTGGTTTTGGCTTCCGTTGTTTCATCTGTAGGTGACATTTTGCGCTTCCTTATGCTGCTACGCTTGAGAAAAGATCACGTTTATCTGGCGCTTTCTGAGCGATATTGGCCTGTTGTGCTTTGAACTTTCGTCCTAGAGCAACTTCTTCATTTCTAGTGCGGACAAATGATTTCGTGCGACAAACTGGCGAGCAAAATCGCTGCCAATATCGCTTCTTGGTGAATAGCGAGTTACATTCTTTGCAACACGTTTCACTCATCGTTGCCAATCTCCGCTTATTTGTTGCTAGTCTAACGCATTTTCTGCTTGTTCGCAAGTGTAAAATGCGTTATACTTGCATTATACTTCGGTCACATTGGGGTTGAGAATGTATAAAGGGGCCAATGCTAGCCATCATTATGTATATGAGTGGTGGCGACCGGATACTAACGTAGTGTTTTACGTTGGAAAGGGTTGCGGGAAGCGAGCTTGGTCTTTCGGTGGTCGAAACCGTCAATTTATGAAGATATTAGAAGAGCTATACGATAAGAAACATTGCCCAATCGTGCGCATCTATGAGGCCAATTTAACCAGCAGAGAGGCGCTGAAAGTCGAAAGAGCGCGCATGGCCTACTGGGCGGGAAGATTTATCGCACTATCAAATAGAACTGGAGCTTATAGAAGAAATCTAAAGCGATTGAGACGTTTGCGCAACCTGCCAACGCCTGAGACCATGGCAAGAGTGCGAAGGATGTTTGAGTGAGGCGCTAAGCCCTCATTAATTTAAGCGTGGCATCTGCAACTAGGTCGCTAGCCTCAAGCAGCGCCTTATCGCCTAGATGCAAATATCTTGATGTGATTCCTTGCCGCGCATGTCCGAGCAATCCTGAAATCGTATGATCCGGCAATCCCAGATCGGCTGCGAGACTAGCTATGGAATGTCTCAAAACATGAGGTGAAACGTCCTTGGGCATTTCTAGCTTGTTCCACCACGGAGTTAGATTGCTTATTGGGTTTGTGCGCTGATGCTCAAAAACAAATTGTCCATTTTTGATTGGCTGGCGCTTTATAATCTCGACGGCGGCGCTGCTCAACGGTCTGATCGACATTCCAGACTTTGTATCGCCAAGGGTGGCTACGCGATGCTCTAAATCAACTTCCTTCCATTGCAGATTTTTGGCTTCGGACGAACGCCATCCGCTTATCGCGATAAGCAGGAAAACGTCAGTCGCGACATTCTTCTCACGCTCAAGCGCGCTCCATAGCTGCGCGTACTCGCTTTCAGCCAGTCGACGCATACGCTTAACGTCGGCGGGCTTATCGAGCCCGCGCACGGGGTTTGTCTCACGCATCTTATGTTTGATGCTGTAAGTGAAGATGGCCCCTAACAGCCCCGTAACGCGCCGCGCAGAGCCTGGATTCAGAGCGTGCATAAACTGCTCAACGTCGTCTTGGATGACGCTTGCGACTTTGCGCTTCCCCAAGGCCGGTTTTATGTGGGTTTCGATCCTCGAAATATCCGTTTTGATTGTGCTGCTTTTCTTCCCGTTCACTTTTCTGCTCTGCATGTCGGAAACGTACTCATCGCAAAGCTTCTCCATCGTTGGTCCGTGGCGTAGCGCCTTTAATTCTGCGCCGGGGTCTTTGCCTACCGCCACGTTTCTGAGGACTTCCTTGGCTACCTCTCGCGCTTGGGTGGGCGTGAATACGCCGTGCCTTCCAATTTTATAAAGGCGCTGTTGGCCGTCGCGCGTGCGAAAATAAACTGAGTACGTAATTACATCTGAAAATTGTCGTCTGGCGCAGAAACCGCGAATTTCCTGGTCCCAAAGGATCGTATGCGGCTGCATGGCCACGACCTCTCTCACACCGATCCTGACTCGATAGCTTGTGCCCATTTTGCGCCGCGTCCTGCTGGTTGCTTAGATAGCGTATAGCCAGCAGAAACGCACAAAATGAGTCAAAAAGCAATCAATTTACTCAAACAAACTGGATCTAAGTCGCGCATCAAAAGGCGATGATTTCCCAAGGAAATCAAAGCTTTTCAAACTTAATGAAAAGTGAGATTGGCGCGCCCGACAGGATTCGAACCTGTGACCTCTGCCTTCGGAGGGCAACGCTCTATCCAGCTGAGCTACGGGCGCGTTGGCTGGTCTCTTAGCCGAATTCCGCTCTGAGGGAAACGGCCGTGTGCGCAAGACCTGCGCCCCCTGGAGACGATGAGGATCAAAGGCGCTTGACGGGGGCCCGCCGGCGGTGCCTTTTGAGCGCGTTTCGTCGGCTCAAGAGGGAGCGCTTTGCGCAGTTTTGGCGTCACACTGCTCGTCGCCGCGGCGCTGTTGGGACTTCTCGTCTGCGCGCCTGCCGAGGCGGAGGAGCTGGTCAAGTTCGCGAGCGCAGGTCAGGGCGAGCCGATCCAAGGCTATCTGAGCAGGCCAAAGGGCGCAGGCCCTTTCCCGGCCGTCGTTCTTCTGCACAGCTGCCTGGGCCTGCCGGCGGATCGCGGTACGATCGGCGAGCGGATCGCGACCTGGGGCTATGTCGCTCTATACGTTGACGACTTTGCGACTCGCGGCCTTAAAGAGACCTGCGCCGTCGATTTCAAGCAAGCCCTGCCCGACGCTTACGGCGCTCTCAACTACCTGACCAGCCTTCCTTACGTCGATGCCCAACGGGTCGCGGCGGTCGGGTTTTCGCAGGGAGGCGACACGGCGCTCAGAATCGCCACGGGCGGGGGCACGAGGTCGGCCGGCGACCGTGGCGCGGTCTTTCAGGCCGCGGCTGCTTTTTATCCTCCCTGCGCCAATGTCGCGGGCGCTGCGGTCGACATCCCGACCCTGATCCTCGTCGGCGCGAAGGACGAGGTGACGCCCGCGGCGGATTGCGCCGAACTAGCGAAAAAGCAGCAGCCAGGCATGGTCAAGCTCGTCGCCTATCCGGGCGCCGCTCACGGCTTTGACCTTGCAGAGTTTGGTGGGGGCGAAAAGGTCATGGGGATGTTGCTGGCCTATGACCGCATCACCGCTCAGAGATCCTGGAAGGAGCTGCGCGCCTTCCTGGCGGCGCGGCTCAAGCGCTAGGGCCGATCGCCGCTTCCTGTAGTTGGCCTGAGGCTTGCCCCGATTCCGGACAAATTTGTGTTAGACACCGCCCGAATCGTTGACACGCTCGATTGAAGGAGCCTGGATGCTCAGACGCGAATTTCTGCTTGGCGCGGCCGCCGCCGTCGCCGCCTCCGCGCCGGCTGTCGCGCTGGCCGCCGAGGGGCCGCCGCTTTCGAGCAAGGCCGCATTCGTCGCCTGGATGACGGCCAATCGCCCGGCGGAGGAGACCAAATATCTCGAGCGGCGCTGGGACCGCTACCAGGTGGTGATCAGCTTCAACGACCTCTGGACCGCAGCCGACAAGCGCGCCTTTCTGATGACGCCGCGCCAGGAGTTCTGCCTGCCCGAGAACCGCGAGGACGCCTATGTCGGGCATTATCTCGACATCGGCTTCGGCGTCACCATCACGCCGCCCGGCACGATGGGCCGCATGACCAGCGCGCTCGAGATTCGCAATAGTGACAAGGTGCTCGAGATTGGCACCGGCTCCGGCTTCCAGTCGGCGCTGCTCACCTATCTCACACCCCACGTCCATTCGATTGAGATCATCCCCGAGCTTGCCGCGCGCACCCGCGGCGTCTACGACCGGCTGATCGGCGCGGGCTATCGCGAATATTCCGACATCACGACCCGAAGCGCCGACGGCTATTACGGCTGGGAGGAGGTCGCGCCGTTCGACAAGATCATCGTCACCTGCGGGATCGACCACATCCCGCCGCCGCTGCTGCAGCAATTGAAGCCGAGCGGCATCATGGTCATTCCCGTGGGTCCGCCCGGCGCGCAGCATATCCTCAAGGTGGTCAAGAAGGTCGGCGCGGACGGCGCCCTTTGGTCGCGCGCTCGGACATTTTCGGCGGCAAGGTCATTCCCTTCGTGCCGCTCAGCGGCGGCCATCAGAGCGAGGGCTGAGCCTGCGGACGCCAGGCGCGACGCCATCAGAGCGCCACGAAGGGATATTTGCAGGCTCTCTGCGGGCCAGCCCGCCATGGGAAAGGTAGTGTCCATGAGTAAAATGCTCACCGCGTTCGTCGCAGCCGCAATTCTCAGCGCGGCTGCAGCTGCATTCGCGGCGGAAGCGCCTCACAGGACGACCGGAAGAATCAAGTCCGTCGACCTGATGCAGCATGTCATCACATTGGACAACGGCTCGACCTACAAGGTCGCTCGGGGCGTCGACATCAGGCGCATGAGGCCGGGCGAGAAGGTCACGGTGACCACCTCCGGATTCGGCGGGACCGTCGAGGCCTCTGCGATCACGCCAGCGGTTGATTGAGCGCCGATTGGCGGGAGCTGGTCTTCCGGGACCGCGGTTGAGCTCGGCGAACGCGCCGCGGCTGGGGGGAAGAAAGCTGCATGCGCGAGGCGACATCGGGCTGGGGACGACGCGTCGCCGACGTGCTGCTTCGCATCATCGCTGCTGCACTGGTCATCGCTCCCATCACCGCATGGAGCGCGCTCGCTTTATGGTTTCGGCTTCCGGCGCCGGAGCCTTTAAGAGCGGCCGCGGCGGTTGTGTTCGCGCTTCTCGGCCTTGCGACGATCTTGGCGCTCCTCGTTCGTCGAAGCCGGATCGCGCTCGCCGTCTTCACGCTCGCCTTCGCAGGCTTGCTCGCCTGGTGGAGCACGATCAAGCCGCCGCTCGACGGCGACTGGGCGCCTGACGTCGCGCGGCAGACGACGGGATCGATCGCGGGCGACATTCTGACGCTGTCCGACGTCCGGGATTTTGACTGGCGGTCGGATCACGACTTCACCGAAAAGTGGAGCAAGCGCTCTTACGACCTCTCGAAGCTGAAGACGCTCGATCTCTTTCTCGCTTATTGGGCGGGGCCGGAGATGGCGCATGTCATCATGAGCTTCGGCTTCGATGACGGCGAGCATATCGCGTGGTCGGTCGAGGTGAGGCGAGAGAAGACGAGCGAGTTCTCGCCGATCGCCGATGCGTTCAAATCCCACACCCTTGTCTATCTCGCCACCACCGAGCGCGATTCGGTCAGGCTGCGTTCGAACGTGCGCGGCGAGGACGTCCGCCTTTATCGCCTCAAGACGCCGCCCGAACAGGCGCGGCTGCTGCTGCTCGAATATGTGTCGCAATCGACCGCGCTCGCGGAACAGCCCAAATTCTATAATTCGATCACCGCGAACTGCGCGACCGTAGTCTTCAAGCTGGTGAGGGCGGCGGGGAGTACGCTCCCCCTTGACTGGCGGCTCGTGGTCATCGGTTTTCTGCCGGGCTACCTGTACGATCACGGCGCGGTCGTCACGACAATGCCGCTCAGCGAGCTCACTGAGCGGGCGCGCATAAGCGAGCAGGCGAGGGCGGCGGACGGATCGCCCGATTTCTCTCGGCTCATTCGAGTGGGCGTTCCGTCGCCATGGGAGGCGGCGCCGAAGTAGCCCGCCTATTTCACCCCGCCCATCGTAAGGCCGCGCACGAGCCGCCGCTGAACCAGAAGCGCGAAGATGACGATGGGGAGCGCCCTGACCACGCCGGCGGCGGCCATCGAGGCCCAGTCCGTGTCGATGCGGCCGATCAGCGTGCCCGCGCCCCGGGGCATCGTCATGGCTCGCGGCGTAGCTGTCAGCGCCAGCGCCAACAGGAATTCGTTGAACGTCGCGATCACTTGAGCCCGCGCGATCTCCCCGAGGGCGGACAAAGCCGGCCTTTTGCACTCTCTGAAAGCGGAGAAGGAATGGCAGCTTAGAGCGACACTTTCGCCCGCGCGGCGAGTTCGCCCACGATGCCGCGGCGGAACGCCAGCACGCAGGCGACGAACACGACCCCCTGAATAACAGTCACCCACTCGCCGAACTGAGCGAGATAGTTTTGCATCGCGACGACGATGAGCGCGCCAACCACCGGGCCATAGAAGGTGCCCATGCCCCCGACCAGCGTCATCAGCACGACTTCGCCCGAGGTTGAGAACGAGACGTCGGTCAGCGATGCGTTCTGGACGACCAGCGCCTTGGTCGCGCCGGCGAGGCCGGCGATGACCGCCGACAAGACGAAGGCCGCGAGCTTGTATTGCAGCGCGCGATAGCCAAGCGAGACGGCGCGCGGCTCGTTCTCGCGGATGGCTTTGAGGATCTCGCCGAACGGCGAATTGACCGCGCGCTGCACGACAAGAAAGCCAAAGAGGAAGATCACCGCCACAAAACAATAGAGAATCCAGGGATTGCTGAGATCGATGAACCCGAGGGCCCGTCCTTGCGGGACCGCCTGGATGCCGTCCTCGCCGTGAGTGAACGGCGCCTCGACGCAGACAAAAAACACCATCTGGGAGAAAGCCACGGTGATCATCGCGAAGTAAATGCCGGCGCTGCGAATGGCGAGGGCTCCGGTGACGAAGCCGAGGGCGCCGGAAGCAACGACGCCGACCGCGATCGCCGAGACGGGCTCCAAACCCCACACTTTGGCGGCATGGGCACAGACGTAGCTCGCGAGCCCGAAGAACATCGCGTGCCCAAGCGAGAGCAGGTTGGCGTAACCAATCAGGAGATTGAACGCGCAGGCGAACAGCGCGAAGCACATCGCCTGCATGATGAAGAACGGATAGGCGAAAAATGGCGCGATCGCAATCAGGGCGATCATGATCGCGAAGGCGATGGCGCTGACGCGGCGGTCCTCGCTCGTTATATCCGCCGGGGCGACTGAGGCCTCTATGTCCATATCAGGCCGCCCGTCCAAACAAGCCAGTTGGTCGAATCGAAGAGGACGATCGCCATGATGACGAACACCACCGTATTCGACGCCTCCGGGTAGAACACTTTCGTCAAGCCTTCGACGACACCAAGCACGAAGCCGGTCAAGATCGAACCGAGGATCGACCCCATGCCGCCGATCACCACGACCGCGAAGACGACGGCGATGATGTCCGCGCCCATCCCCGGACGGACCTGATTGATCGGCGCGGCCAAAACGCCGGCGAAGGCCGCAAGCGCGACGCCGAAGCCATAGGTCAGCGTGACCATGCGCGGCACATTGATGCCGAAGGCGCGCACCATGGTCGGATTCTCGGTCGCCGCGCGCAAATAGGCGCCGAGCTTGGTCTTCTCGATGATGAGCCAGGTTGCGAAGCACACCGCGACCGAGGCGATGATCACCCAGCCGCGATAGACGGGCAGGAACATGAAGCCGAGATTATAGGCGCCGGTCAGCTGTTTGGGGATCGCGTAGGGCATGCCAGAGGCGCCGTAATAGTTCTGAAACAGCCCCTGAATGACGAGCGCGAGGCCAAATGTGAGGAGCAGGCTGTAGAGCGGATCGAAGCCGGCGAGCCGCTTGAGGAACAGGCGCTCGATGATCGCCCCGATCGCGCCGACAATCAGCGGCGCGAGAATGAGGGCAAACCAATAATTGAGGCCTGTGTATTGCAGGAGAAAATAGGCGGCGAAGGCCCCCATCATGTAGAAGGCGCCGTGGGCGAAATTGACGATCGTCAGCATGCCGAAAATGACGGCGAGCCCGAGGCTCAACAGCGCATAAAACGAACCGTTGATCAGGCCGATCAAGAGCTGCCCGTAGAGCTGCGGCATGCTAATCGTGTGGCCGAACACGTTCATGGGCCGACCCATCGTTCGACGGGCGTCATCATACTCCAAGCGCCTCGTGCAGCCGGTCCATCCTGCCCTCCAATTCCGAGTTGGTGAAGGCGTCGATGATCTGGCCGTGCTCCATGACGAAGAACCGATCGGCCAAGGTCGAGGCGAAGCGGAAATTCTGCTCGACAAGCAGAATCGTGAACCCCTCCCGCTTAAGCTCCGCAATGGTGCGGCCGATCTGCTGGATGATCACCGGCGCGAGGCCTTCGGTCGGTTCGTCGAGCATCAGAAACCGCGCGCCGGTCCGCAAGATGCGCGCGATGGCGAGCATCTGCTGCTCGCCGCCGGACAGCTTGCCGCCGCCGCTCATGAGCCGCTCGCGCAGATTGGGAAAGAGTTGGAAGATGTGCTCCACGCTCATGGCGCCGGCCTTGGCGATCGGAGGCGGAAGAAACAGATTCTCCTTGACCGAGAGCGAGGCGAATATGGCCCGCTCCTCGGGGCAAAATGCGACGCCATGTCGGGCGATGCGGTCGATCGAGAGGCCGATGAGCTCCCTGCCGCCGAATACGACCGAACCTGTCCGCTTGCGGACGATGCCCATGATTGCTTTTAGCGTCGTCGTCTTGCCGGCTCCGTTCCGTCCAAGAAGGGTCACGACCTCCCCCTCCCGCACGTCGAGATCGACGCCGTGCAGAATATGCGATTCGTTGTACCAGGCCTGCAGGCCCTTGACGCTCAGCACCGTCTTATCCGCCGCGGCGGGCGCCATAGCCAGAGCCGCCTCAGCCATGCCCCACTCCGAGATAGGCCTGCTTCACCTCTTCGTTCTCCGACACCTCCCGATAGTCGCCCTCGGCCAGCACACGCCCGCGCGTGAGCACGGTGATGCGATCCGAGAGGTGGGCGACGACCTTAAGATTGTGCTCGACCATTAGGATGGTGCGGTTCGCCGCCACGCGGCGGATGAGATCGGCGGTGCGATCGATGTCCTCATGGCCCATGCCCGCCATCGGCTCGTCGAGCAGCATCATCTCGGGTTCGACCGCCAGCGTCGTCGCCAGCTCAAGCGCCCGCTTCCGGCCATAAGAGATCTCGCCCGCCTTCGAATTGGCGAAGCCCGAGAGCCCCACGTCGTCGAGCAGCGCCAGCGCTCGCTCGTTGAGCGGCTTGAGCGCAGATTTGGAGCGCCAGAAGTCAAACGAGTCGCCGCGTTTTCTCTGCAGCGCAATGCGAACGTTCTCGAGCGCGGTCAAATGAGGGAAGACCGCGGAAATCTGGAAGGAGCGAACGAGCCCGAGCCGCGCGACGTCGGCCGGCTTGAGACTGGTGATGTCGCGCCCGTTGAACGAAATGCGACCACCGGTCGGAGCGATGAATTTCGTCAGCATGTTGAAACAGGTGGTCTTGCCGGCGCCATTCGGGCCGATCAGCGCGTGAATCGTCCCCCGCCGGACGCGCAAAGAAACATCAGTGACCGCGCGGAAATCGCCGAAGCTCTTGCTGAGGCCTTCGGTGACCAGAACATCGTCCATGCTCATTCTCGCCGCTCGGCCGAGCGCATACGGTTCCTCCCAAAAGGCGAAAGTCTATCAAGCCGTTGGCGCGGCGCTTGTAAAGACCAAAAAGGCGGCGTTCGGTTAGCCGTCCGTCCTTCGATTGTGCAGCCGGCGCTCCCAGTCGAGGGCTTGGCGCACGATATCGTCGAGATTATCGCGGCTCGGCTTCCAGCCGAGCACGCTCCTTGCCCGGTCGGCCTTGGCTACAATGGCGGCAGGATCGCCCGCCCGCCGTGCGGAGACCACGACGGGAAAATCGATCCCCGACACCCGTTTGACGACCTCGACGACCTCCTTGACCGTCTCTCCGTGCCCATAGCCGCAGTTGCACACGACGCTGAGGCCTCCGGCGCGCAGATAGGCGAGCGCGTTCAAATGCGCATCGATGAGGTCGGTGACCTGGATATAGTCGCGCACGCAGGTGCCGTCCCGGGTCGGATAGTCCTCACCGAAGATCTCGATCTTCGGATGGATTCCGAGCGCCGTCTGGACGGCGCGCTTGATGAGATGGGTGGCGTTGGGCGTCGACTGACCAAGGCGCCCCTTGGGGTCGGCGCCGGCGACATTGAAGTAGCGCAACGCGACATAGCGGAAATCATACGCCTTGGACGCGTCTTCGAGCATCCATTCGACCATCAACTTGGACCGCCCGTAGGGCGAAATCGGCACGAGCGGCGCTTCCTCGGACACCGCTTCGGCGCCAGTCTCACCGTAAACCGCTGCGGTCGACGAAAAGATGAATGTCTTCACCCCGCCATTGACCGCCGCCTCGATCAGAGAGCGCGCGTTCGAAACGTTATTGAGATAATAGCCGAGCGGATCGCGGACCGACTCAGGCACAACGATCTTGGCGGCGAAATGGGCGATTGCGTCGACGGCATGCTCCTTGATGAGCCGCGCGACGAGGTCGGCGTCGCCCGTGTCGCCCACGACGAGCTTCGCTCCTTCGGGCACGGCCCAGGCGAAGCCGGTCGAGAGGTTGTCGAGAACGACGACCGTCTCGCCGGCGTCAACAAGGCCCAGAGCCATGTGGCCGCCAACATAGCCGGCGCCGCCAGTCACCAGAACGCTCATAAGGCAAGCCCCCTTCTTGCTCGGCCGAACCCCGAATTAGCGAAAAAAAGCCGCGTAGAACGGCTTGGCCGGAACTGATAGTCGGATATCAGGATTTCGCTAGGCTCGCCTCCCTTCCGCCTCCCTTCGACCGAGGAACCACGCATCCATGGACAAACCCATTCGTAAAGCCGTGCTGCCTGTCGCGGGTCTCGGCACGCGGTTTCTGCCTGCGACCAAGGCGATTCCCAAGGAGATGCTGACCGTGGTTGACCGGCCGATCCTTCAGCATGTCGTCGATGAGGCGCGCGAGGCGGGCATTGAGCATTTCATCTTCGTGACCGGGCGGAACAAGGCCGTCATCGAAGACCACTTCGATAACGCTTACGAACTGGAAGACACGCTCAAGCGACGGGGGAAGGAGCGTGAATACGCGGCGCTCATGGCCGATCTCCCTCCCGCCGGCGCGGCCAGCTTCACGCGCCAGCAAGCGCCGCTGGGCCTCGGCCACGCCGTCTGGTGCGCGCGCGAGATCGTCGGCGCCGAACCCTTCGCGGTCCTGTTGCCGGACATGGTCACGAGGGCTGGATCCGATGGCGGACGCTGCCTCGCCCAGTGCGTGGCGGCTTATGAGAGGCACGGCGGCAACATCATTGCGGTCGAAGAGGTCCCTCCCGCCGAAACCCATCAATACGGAATTGTCGGGATTGGCGCTGACCACGGCGCCACTTTCGAGATCACTAAAATGGTCGAAAAGCCGAAGCAGGGAACGGCGCCTTCGAATCTCATTATTTCGGGACGGTACATTCTCCAGCCGGAAATCTTTCCAATCCTTGAGCAGGTCGAAAAGGGCGCTGGGGGCGAGATCCAATTGACGGACGGCATGATCGAACTCTCGCGCAAGCAGTCTTTCCATGGGGCGCGTTTCAACGGACGAACCTATGATTGCGGCTCTAAGCTTGGTTTTCTCAGCGCCAACCTCGCCTTCGCGCTCGACCGGAGCGATATCGCGCCCGGCCTCAAGGAGGTGCTGCGCCAACTGGGCTTCACCGGGAAGGGCGGCTGACGGCGGCGCCGCCTAGTCAAGGGCCCGCCCCAGTCCGCGCTAGCCGGGCCCCTCAGCGGTCGCGATGTTTTCCAATTGGGCGCGCGAATGATAGATTGCGGGAAATGATTCAGGAACAGACCAGCGCCGTGCTGTCGGCGCTTCGCACCATCGCCAACGAGCGCAAGGGCCTGGAAGCCCTCGATGAGGCGGTACGGACCCAGCGCGACGGCGGACTTGGGGGCGCGTTCTCGGAAGCGGTCAAGACGATCTCGGCCGCGCAGGGTCGGGTCATCGTGACCGGCATCGGCAAGTCAGGACATATCGCGCGCAAGATCGCCGCGACCCTCGCCTCGACCGGGGAGCCTGCCTTCTTCGTCCATCCGGCCGAGGCGAGCCATGGCGATCTCGGCATGGTGCAGATCGGCGACGTTGTTCTGGCCATTTCCTGGTCCGGCGAGACGGCGGAACTGGCGGCGATCGTGACGTTCGCCAAACGCTACGCCATTCCGTTGATTGCCATGACCGCTGAGGCCAACAGCACGCTCGGCCGCGAGGCCGATGTCTGCCTCACGATGCCAAGCGCGCCAGAGGCCAGCCCCAACGGTCTCGAAGCCCCGACTACCTCGACGACGATGCAGCTGGTCCTTGGAGACGCCTTGGCGATTGCGCTGCTCGAGGGCCGCGGCTTCACCGCGCTCGACTTCCGCGCCCTTCATCCGGGGGGCAAGCTCGGGGCCAAACTCATGCATGTGCGGGAAGTCATGCATACCGGCGACCGCGTGCCGCGCATCGACGCGGGCGCCCGGATGGCCGAGGCAATTGTCGAGATGACGTCGAAGGGCTTCGGCTGTGTCGCCGTATTTGAAGAGGACGGCCGGCTCGCCGGCATCGTCACGGACGGCGATCTGCGCCGGCACCTGAAGCCTAGTTTCTCCCTCGACACCCGCGTCGGCGCGGTCATGACCCGGCGCCCGCGCACGATCGCGCCGGACGCGCTGGTCGCGGAGGCGCTCGAGCAGATCAGCCACAAGATTCAGGCGCTGCTGGTCGTCGAGCGCGGCCAGGTGATCGGAATCGTGAACTTTCACGATCTCATGCGCATCGGGGCTTTCTGAGGGGCGGCCGGCGCCTTAGGGCGGTTTGCCCTTTGGGTGGAGTCGGTTTGGCTCCTCCTCGGGAACGGGCCGCGACGAGGCTCGGTGTTCCCTTTCAGCTCGCTTGTCCTCTTATTCTGCAACTGAGATCGGTTTTGATAGGGTGGGATTAAGTTATCCTCAAGGAGGCAGGCGATGACCGACAAGACAAGCCGGATCGGCGAGATCGTCGAGGTCATGCTCAGCACATGGGACTTGCCAGCCGATTGCAACGAGGGCGAGCTCTTCACCTACGCCGAGACCCTTTACGATCGGATCCTGGCCGGCGACAGCAAGGATAAGCTCTACGCTTACTTTTCCGAGGTGCAGGTCGACCACCTCGAAATGGCGAAATCCGACGCGTTCAGGGCGATCATCGATCGCGCGGTCGAAGTCGCAAGGCGCCCAAGCTAAAGCGCCGGGGCGCGTTTTCCTGAGCAGGTTGCATAGGGCGTAGAAAGACGCTCTCCTTCCTGACGGGCTATGGCGAAGCGAACCAGGGAACGTAGCGCGCCCCGCGCTCCTGGATCGCCGCGTCGCTCGGCTCCTCGCGATGACAATTCCAACATACGCAGCCTGCTCACAGGTGAGGCGCGGGCCAACGCGTTCGCCGTTTGCCGCCGACGGTCAAAGCTCCGAGCTCATATCTCAACCGAGACCAAATTAGAGATTCTGTGATGAAGCTCACAGTCCAATTTCAATCGTCGTTTATAGTCGCGGCGTCGTGCGATCCAGACGGCGCCGCGAGCGCTGCCGAGCCCTTCAGATAGGTGTTTTTACCTATGGACAACCCAAATCAGCGGTTTTCAATCTCGATCCTTAAGGGAAGTTGAACAGCAGGCCTGACTTCGGAACGCGCCATAGGGGCGAATTGGTTTTTTCCTTTACGAGTATGGAGATCACCCATGTCTTTGATGTTTTCGGTCGCAGCGCCCGAGGGGCTTCGGCCCGATCCGGACGAGAATTCCGCCCCAATTGCGACGCTCGATCCAAGCGATGTCGTCAGCATCGACAAAACGCTCGACCCGTGGACCAAGGTCACGATGACCAAAGCCGGGCTTCCCCTTGCGGGCTGGATTGTCTCGGCGGACCTCATTCCGGTGCAGCAGGCGACTGTCAGGCTGTTCGACGAGCCGCTGGGGAACCTCGTCCAAACATTGACGGGCCGCTTTGACATCCTGGCGAAAGTCGCGACCTGGGCCAAGGTCAAGGTCACCCCGCCGGACGGATCGGCGCCCGCGATCGGCTGGACCGAGGACGCAGGCTCGACGCCAACGGTCCCGGATCCGGCCAAGCCCGCCCGTCCGGCCGCCACCGACCCAGGAGCGGGGCCGGGGGCGGCCCCGACCGACGACGACCTCGTGCTTGGGCCGAACGATCGCTATCGCCAGGCGCTGGCGCAAGCCCAATCCATCACCAGTATCGACGCCGCGGCGCTCGCTGCGCTCATCGACGCCGAGGCGGCCAAAATCGGCAGCGGCGCCGATGCAGGCGTCTGGGACGCCAAGTCGAGCAACACCGCCACCAGCGCTGCGGGACTGACGCAGTTTATCGAGGGAACCTGGTGCGACATGGCCTGCCGTCCGGGAAAGCTTCTCAACAAGACCGCCCGCCAGAGCGGGATGGTCACAAGCGACAACCAGGTCACGCCCAACATGCGAAAGGCGTTGCTCGCCCTGCGTTTCGATCCGACCCTGTCGATCGTCACCGCCGCTGAATACGGCCTCGACAACTTGAAAGCCCTGATCAAGGACAAACTCGTCGACTCCAATATCGGAGACGACGATCGAGCCTGGAACATTTATCTCGCCCATCATGAGGGGCTCGCGGGCGCGGAGCATTTCCTGCGCAACGACCAGGTCATTCCGTTCAGCAAGCTGGTCGAGCAAGTGGGGACGGCGCGGGCGAACCAGCTCGTGGTAGCCGCGGGCGGCGACGTCACCATCGCCTACCGCAAATGGTTGACTGACTTCATGGAGCAGAAGATCCAGCCGTCGCGTTTCCGCATGGGCAAAGCGCCAACGGGCAAGGTCATCGCTCCGGCCGCGCGGGCGCTGGGCAAGTTCCAGGGCCCCGCGATTGCGTTCGATACGCTCGCCGGCGAACGGCCCGACCTCGTTCTCGAAACGCAGCAGATCCTGTCCGACCTCGGCTATCTCGATCCGCCTCCCGACGGGTTCATGGGGCCGACGACGCGATGGGGGATCGACGAGTTCTGCAAGCTGAACGGCCTTTCCACGACCGGGGGCTTCACCAGGGACATCGCCGCCGCCCTGCTGAGCCCGAAGCAGCTCCTGCCCGAGATCCTCCCGAGCGGCCAATGGATCGACCGGATCGTCGCCTACATGCAGAACAAGAATTATTTCATCTGCCGCCACCCCGACTGCAAGAACATCGTCTATGTCGAGGGCATTGACGCGGATGGAAACCTCGATCCGCAAACGCCCAACGTGTTCGAGGACTTGAGGGTCGTTTTCTCGATTGGACCCGACGGCAAGCCGCTGATTCAGCCTTGGATCGCAACGACCGCGCCGGGCAAGCCCTACACGATGAATCCCATGAATCCGAAGGGCGCGGCCCGTATCGCGCTCGGCCAGTACAAGTCCTGGGCCGTCGGCACGCATGTGGGCCCCTCGGGAAACGATCCGCATGAGGCGCTGATCCAATGCGCGCCGATCGACGTCTTTCGCGACAGCAAGAAGGACTTCAAACGCGAGGGGCCGACCTTTACCGGGATCTTCGGCGTCAATCAGCACTGGGGCTACGACCAGCCGAAAGAAGACGTTGGCGCGGCGAGCGCCGGTTGCCTGGTGGGTGAGAAAAGGGACGGTCATCGGGCGTTCATGGCTGTGGTCAAGTCGGATCCGCGCTTCCGCGCCAACAATGGCTACAAGTTCATGACCGCCGTCGTGCCCGGCCATGAAGCGCTCGCGCCCCGCGCCTGATTTTTGGCCCAAGCGTCCGACGCCGGCCAGATTTGCGGGCCTTGGCTGCGCCGGCTAACAAGGTCCGCGCGGAACTACGTCGGCGGCCGCGTAAGCGCCGCCTTCGTCCGCGCTGATAGCTGAGGGCGTCCGTGTCCGCGGTGAAACTCTTTTCGACGATCACCTGTCCCGTTTGTGGGCAACAGAGAACCGAGACGATGCCGACCGACGCATGCCATATGTCTACGAATGTCACGCTTGCTTGGCGCTGATCAAACCCAAGCTGGGCGATTGCTGCGTGTTCTGCTCGTATGGCGACGCGCCTTGCCCGCCCATACAAGAAGCGCGGGCGAATGGATTACGAGGATTGGGCTGCTGCTAAGCGCAAGGGAAGGAAGGCGTCACTCCGGATTTTGTTCGGTCGCTTCGCCGGACGGCGCAAGAAAATAAGGCTCGACCGCGCCGGTCATCTTGATCACCAGCGGCTGGCCTCGGCGGTCGAGCGCCTTGCCTGCCGTAGCCCGGATCCAACCCTCGCTCACACAATATTCCTCTACGTCGCGCCGCTCGACGCCGCGAAAACGCACGCCAACGCCCCGCGCGAGGGCCGATTCGTCGTAGAATGAACTTGAAGGGTCGACGCTGAGCCGGTCGGGCGGAACGTCGGTCATCGGGGGGGGATGATCGCTCAGGCCGGGACGGGCGGCCGAACCGTCAGCCGGCGAGCGCCTTGACCCGCTTGGTCAGGCGCGAGATTTTGCGCGACGCGGCGTTCTTATGCACGATGCCCTTTTGCGCCGCCCGGGCGAGCCTGGGTTCGGCCGCGCTCAACGCTTCGGCGGCGGCCTTCGGGTCCTTGGAGGCGATCGCCTCCTCGACCTTGCGGACGTAGGTGCGCATCTCGGTGCGGCGCGACTTGTTCACGGCGGTGCGGCGAATGGTCTGGCGGGCCGCTTTCTGGGCCGACTTGGTATTGGCCATGGACTTTCTTTCCTGCGGCGCCTCTGGCGCCAGTCAAAAAAACAAACGGGCCGGGTTTCAAGCCCAGCCTTGCTCGGGCGCGCTTATAGGCTGGGCGGACGCGACGCGTCAACCGCCGTCCTGCTCATTTCCAATAGGAAGCCATCACCGTGCTGGCGGAGCGCCCAGGAGTTCGCCGATGCGCCGTGTCGTCTTGAGGCCGGCGCCCGTCAGCACGACCACGGTCGTCTCGCTCGGTTGAACGACGCCGCGTTCGATGAGTTTTGTGAACGCTGCGGCGGCGAGCGCCGAGGTCGGCTCCGCATAGAGGCCGATCCGGCCGAGTTCGAACAGCGCCTTTTCGATCTCGGCTTCGGACAGCGCGACGGTCGCGCCGCGGGAGCGCCGAAGAGCGCCCAGGACTTCGCGGGCGCGCACGGGGCTCGCGATCGACGCGCCTTCCGCGATCGTCGGGCGAACCTCAACTGGGGTCAGATCATCAGACCCGGCCAAGAAGCTTGCGTGAAGCGGGGCACAATTCTCCGGCTGCGCCGCAAACAGCCGGGGCAGGCTTGCGATCTCGCCGCGCCGCAGGAGCTCGCCGAAGCCGATGTCGCAGCCCATGATGTTGCTGCCTGCGCCGGTCGCAATGATGACATTGTCCGGCGCGTTGAACTTGAGATCCTCCCAAAGCTCATAGGCCAAAGTCTTCGTCCCCTGCAGGAAGAACGGCTGCCAGTTGTGGCCGGCGTAGAAAATCGTCTCGGCTTGTCGCGCGGCCGCGTTGCTGACGTCCTGACGCGTCCCGGACACGAGCTCGATCTCGGCGCCATAAGCGCGCATCTGCACAATCTTGTCTGGCGACGTGGAGGCGGGCATGAGAATCTTTGCTGCTATGCCGCCGGCCGCTGCATAGCCCGCAATGGCGGCTCCCCCGTTGCCGGAGCTGTCCTCCAGAACTTTCGTCACGCCCTGGGCGCGGAGGATCGAGAGCATCACGGAGGCGCCGCGGTCCTTGAAGCTGCCGGTCGGCGAAAACCACTCGAGCTTGAATTGCGCGGGGAGGCCGCGCCATTTGCAGGAGACGAGCGGCGTCAAGCCTTCTCCCAGGGTGATCGGATCGAGAACCTCGACCGGCAAAGCGGCCGCGTAGCGCCACAGCGATCGCGCCTCGGTGTCGATCATGTCGCGCCCGATGCCCGGCAGAGCGGTAATCATAAGCGGGCCGCCGGCGTCAGAACGCCAGCGCGGTTCGGAAATGGGATATTTTCGCCCGCTTGCGGGATCGACATAGGCCGGCGGGTTGGCGGGCGGCGTCACGTCATTCTGCATGCTAGCCTTGCGCCAGCCGCGCGGTCGGCCCGCGAAAGGCGAATTTCGCCGCCCGCTTCTCTGCGAAGGCGTCCCGCCCTTCGGCGAAATCCGGCCCCTGCGCCGCAGCTTCGGTGAGCGCGCGATAGGCCGGCGCCTCCTTGCTCATGCCAGCGGCGATGGCGTCGATCGCTCGCTTGGCGCCGCGAATTGACATTTGGCTCATGTCGGCAAGCCCACGGGCGTAACCCAGGACGGTCTCCTGCAACGCCGTCTCGATCCGCCGATCGATGAGGCCAATGGCGAGCGCCTCGTCGGTCTCGATCCTGCGCGCGGTGAATAGAAGGTCCTTGGCGCGAGACGGGCCGACGAGTTCAATCAGCCGGCGCGTCTCGGCGTGGCCGTAAATGAGACCGAGCCTCGCGGGAGTGATGGCGAGGTGCGCGTCGGCGGCGCAGAACCTCAGATCGCAGGCGAGCGCCAGGCCGAGCGCGCCGCCGATGGCGACGCCGCGGATGACCGCGATGGTCGGGCGATCGAGCTGCATGAGCGCCTTGAGGCCGTCCTGGACGGCGTCGCCATAGTCCCGCATCGTCGCAGCGTCCCGGTAGATCTCGCCAAGTTCGACAATGTCGGCGCCGGCGCTGAAATGTGCGCCCTCGCCCTCGACCAGCGTCACCAAGAGGTCTTCGCGCGTCTCGATCGCGGCGCGGATGGCCGGCAGCGCGCGCCACATCGCCCGCGTGATCGCATTGCGGCGTTCCGGGCGGCTCAAGACGATGCGGGCGAAGGGCGGCTCGAAGCGCAAGGATATTTCGGTCATGGGGGCCTCGGGGCGGCGGACGGGAACTCTCGTTCGCTTAACTCTAGCATTTCTGCTTAAGCTCGACGGGGCGCGTATTCTGCGTCGCGTTTGCTCTCTCGAAGTTCAAGAGGCCTATCGCCAGCCCGAGTTCGTCGGCGACGGAACGGAGGCGATTGTCCCGCGTCCAGAGCTGGGCTCCGGCCGTCAGGCGCACGGAAGCAAGCAAGTGGACATCGACATAGCCGATCCCGCGTCCAAACAGCGACTGGCCATTGATGAAGCCTAGGACCTCGGCGTCGCTCGCCAATTCGGCGCGGGACAAGTTCGAAAGCGCCTCAAGGATGGTCTCCCGTTCGCGCATATCTCCCAAGGCAAGCTCGCCAATTACGAAGGGATGCGTCAGCACGCGGCCGGCGTTAAGCAGCTGGGCGAGCAAATCGCTGCCAGCACGCAGATGATCGATCCAAATCGAGGTATCGACCAGGATCAAGCGCGCGCCGGCCGCCGCCGGGGCGCAGACTTGATCTCCGGCTCGCTGCCGCCGAGACGCGCCAGCCTGCGGGCGCTTTCCCGCTCGATCAGCGCCTTGAGCGCTTCGCGGACAAGGGTCGATTTCTCCTTCAAGCCTGTGAAGGCCTGCGCCTTGGCGACGAGTTCGTCATCAAGCGCGAGCGTAGTGCGCATCGTCGAAACTCCGGTTCCGGCGCCAGATATAGCATCGATTGATGCTGGATCCAACGCTTACACGTCTGGCAGTCTCTTGGTCGCAGGCTGGAGCAAACGCCGGTCCTGTCGTAGCGTCGCACTGATTGCGGCCAAATGGAGCGCTAAACGGGATGACGGACGGCGAAATCTATCCGCGCGACATGATCGGCTACGGGCGCACGCCTCCGTTCGCCAATTGGCCGAAGCGCGCCCGCATCGCCGTACAGTTCGTCATCAACTACGAGGAGGGCGGCGAGAACAACATCCTGCATGGCGACGCCGCCTCCGAGGCTTTCCTGTCCGAGATCGTCGGCGCGGCGCCCTGGCCGGGCATGCGCCACATGAACATGGAGTTGATCTACGAATATGGCTCGCGGGCTGGCTTCTGGCGCCTGCACCGCCTGTTCACGGAACGGTCGGTTCCGGTCACGGTCTATGCGGTGGCCACCGCGATGGCGCGCAATCGCGAGGCGGTCGCAGCGATGAACGAGGCGGGTTGGGAGATCGCTACCCACGGTCTCAAGTGGATCGATTATCGCGATACGCCGCCTAACGTCGAAGCGCTCCACATCGTCGAGGCGGTGCGCATTCATACCGAGGTGGCGGGCGCCCGGCCGCTTGGCTTCTATCAGGGCCGATCCTCGATCAACACGGTCCGCCTCGGCATGGAGGAGGGCGGGTTCGTCTATTGCGCCGACACTTATGCCGACGACTTGCCATACTGGCTCGAGGGCCCGCGCGGCCCACAGCTTATGACGCCTTACACGCTTGACGCCAATGACATGCGCTTCGCTACCCCGCAGGGCTTCAACTCGGGCGATCAATTCTACGCCTATCTCAAAGATTCGTTCGACACGCTCTACGCCGAAGGCGATATCGCGCCGAAGATGATGTCGGTCGGCTTGCACTGCCGGCTCGTCGGTCGGCCCGGACGCGCGCTCTCGCTCGCGCGCTTCCTCGACTATGCCCTTGCCCATGATCGCGTCTGGATTCCGACGCGCCTCGACATCGCCCGTCATTGGATCGCCAAGCACCCGCCGCCGGGCGGCTGGAAGCCGTCTGAAGTGACCCGCACGCTGTTCATCGAGCGCTTCGGCGGCGTTTACGAGCATTCGCCCTGGGTCGCGGCGGCGGCGTATGACGCTCATCTCACGAGCAGCGCCGATACGGCGGAGGGGTTGGCGAAGGCGCTCGCCGACGCGACGGGGAAGGCGACGACGCAACAGAAGCGCGCGCTGATCGAAGCCCACCCGGATCTGGCGGGCAAGCTTGCGCTTGCAAAGACGCTCACCACCGATTCGACGCGCGAGCAGGCGAGCGCCGGGCTTGACCGGTTGACGCCCGAAGAGCTGCGCCAATTCGGCGAGCTCAACGACGCTTATCGCACAAAGTTGGGCTTCCCCTTCATCATGGCGGTCAAAGGAAAGAGCAAGGCCGACATCCTCGCCGCCTTCCAGCGTCGTCTCGGAAATGGCGCCGCCGCCGAGACAACGACCGCGCTCACCGAGATCGACCGGATTGCGGCGCTCCGACTCAAGGATATCCTGCCTTGAGCGCGAATGCCCGCATCATTCGCGGCCGCGTGCTCTCGTTCACCGCCGATCCGGCTGAGAGCGGCCCGCGCGCTTATTCTCTCATCGAAAATGGAGCCGTGCTGGTGAACGGCGGATTGATCGAGGCGGTCGGAGAAGCGCGCGACATTCTCGCGCGCGCGCCGAAAGGCGCGCTCATCGATGATCATGCAGGCTCATTCATCGTGCCCGGCTTCATCGACGCTCACGTCCACTATCCGCAAACGCAGGTGATCGGCTCCTATGGGGCGCAGCTGCTCGACTGGCTATACAATTACACCTTCGTCGAAGAGCAGAAATTTGCCGATCCCGCGCATTGCGCGCGCGTGGCGGCTTTCTTCCTCGATGAGCTCATTCGTTCAGGCACCACGACCGCCATGGTCTATTGCACGGTGCACCCGAGTTCCGTCGACGCGTTCTTCGCCGAGGCCGAAGCGCGGACCATGCGCATGATCGCCGGCAAGGTGATGATGGACCGCGACGCGCCGGAGGGGCTAAGGGACACCGCCGAGCGAGGTTATGACGAGAGCAAGGCGCTGATCGAGCGCTGGCGGGGTCGAGGCAGGCTCGATTACGCGATCACGCCGCGCTTCGCGGTGACGTCGACCGAGGCGCAACTGGACGCCGCGGGAGCGCTGGCCCGCGAATTTCCTCAACTCTACGTCCAGACCCACGCGAACGAGAACAAGGTGGAGATCGCGCGGGTCGCCGCACTGTTTCCTGAAGCGCGGAGCTATATCGACGTCTACGCACAGGCCGGCCTGACCGGCCCCCGTTCGGTGTTCGGCCATTGCATTCATTTGCAGGAGAGCGAGATCGCCGTCCTCGCCGAAAGCCGGTCCGTCGCCGCCTTCTGTCCGACGTCGAACCTCTTCCTTGGCTCCGGCCTGTTCGATCAGGCGCGGCTCACTCGTGCCGGGGTGCGGATCGCGCTCGCGACCGACGTCGGGGGCGGCACGAGCTATTCGATGCTGCGCACCGCGGCCGAAGGCTACAAGGTGCTCCAGCTCAACGACCAGTCGTGGCCCGGGCTCGAGGCGCTTTACCGCATGACGCTCGGCAATGCCCGCTCGCTCAGCCTCGATGACCGGATCGGCTCGATCGAGCCCGGCAAAGAGGCCGATCTCATCGCGCTCGATCCGCGCGCGACGCCCGCGCTCGCGCACCGGCTGGAGACGGCCGGCGGCAACCTTGAGGTCGAGCTCTTCGCCCTCATCATGCTCGGCGACGATCGGGCCGTGCGCCAGACCTATGTCGCCGGCGAGCCGCGCAAGGGGCGAGGCGGCGGCTGAAGCGTCAGACCGCCTCGATTGCGCGCTTCAGCGCCGCGCGCACCTTATCGGCGATCGGTGAGAGTTTCGAATTCCCGACCGTCTGCATGACACTCGCCGGGTCGATCGAGGAGACTTCGACCTCGTCATTGTCGTAGCGTTGGACAACCACGTTGCACGGCAGCATCACGCCAATATTCGCTTCCTCTTCCAGGGCTTCAAAGGCGAAGTTCGGATTGCAGGCGCCAAGGATGCGGTATGGTCGGAAATCCTTGCCGATCTTCGCCTTGAGCGTGCCGGCGACGTCAATCTCGGTCAAGACGCCAAACCCCTCGTTCTTAAGCGCGTCCTTGACACGCCCGATCACCGCCTCGAAGTCTCCACGCGTCTTGCGGGTTATCGCATAGCTCACTTCCGCTACTCCTTTCAGAGTGCGACCGGACCATTGTGCGAGCGCCAGCCGCTCATTCCGCCAGCAAATTACCTCACATCAGCGCGACCGATCGCCCCTCGTTCAGCGCATTGCGCGACCGTCCACCCGTCTGACAGATGAGAACGACTTGCGGCAACGCTTCGGGATCGAACGAGGAAGTCGGCATGTTGAGGGCCTTGGGAGTGTGGCCCGCCGCGAATTCGCTGGGCTCGCGAACGTCCACCACCGTCCAAGCGTTAGCCCCCACAGCCTCTTCCAAGTCGCCGAAGTCCACGACCTCCGGACCAGATCCGGCGCCGAAGCGTGAAAACACATTTCCGGACATGATCTCTCCAAGATTACGCGGCGTCCACCTTCGGCGCTGCGAACTGCGCGTAAGCGCCGAGCGCGTGGCTCGCATACATCGCCGCAGGTCCGGCGCCCATATAGATCGCCATCCCGAGCGTTTCGAGGATCTCCTCGCGTGTTGCGCCGCGGTCGACCGCCGCCTTGACGTGGAAGCCGATGCAATCGTCACACCGCGCAGCGACCGAGACAGCGATCGCGATCAGTTCCTTCGTCTTGCTGTCCAGTGCGCCCGCAGCCGACGCGCTCTGGGCTAAAGCCGAAAACGCCTTCATTACCTCCGGAGCTCCGCCACGCAGGTTACGGAGCTCCGCGCTGAGCCCACGGCTGAAGTCCAGCCAGTCCTTCGTTTCCATCTCGGGTTCCTTCCACGCGCTCGACGCCCCGGACGTTCGCGGTCCAACGGAGCAAGCGAGGGTCCAATCGACCAGCTTCGCGAACGGTACACTTTTCTGAGTATGCCTATTTGACAAGGATCAATTCACGACAATTTGCTCAGCGTACCTGCTGCAGCTCCATGGCCAGTCGTGGCCGGCGCTTTAGGGGAGGCCCGATCTCATCGCGCTCGATCCCCGCGCGACGATGGCGCTCGGGCACCGGCGGATACAGCCGGCGGCAACCTTGAGGTCGAGTTCTTCGCCCTCCTTGCGCTTGGCGGCGATCGGGCCGTGCGCCAGACCTATGTCGCCGGCGAGCCGCGTAAAGACGCGCCACCTCTTGCCTAGCGCGTGAAAGGCGAAGCCGGGCTGGCGAGCGCCAAGATAGATCGGGTTCGAAGTCCCCGCGCGCTCAGAGCGTTACTGGGCCGTTGTGCGAACGCCAGCCGTTCATGCCTCCGGCAAAGTGTCTCACATCCTCGCGCCCGATCGATCTTGCCTTGTTCAGCGCGTTGCGCGACCGCCCGCCCGATTGACAGATCAGAACGACCGGCCGCCCCTCCGGCAGCGCCCCAGGATCAAACGACGACATTGGCATGTTGAGAGCGTTCGGAATGTGGCCCGTGGCGAACTCGTGCGGCTCGCGAACATCGACGACCGTCCAGGCGTTGGTCCCAATCGCTTCTTCCAGATCGGCGAAACTGACGATTTCCGGATCGGAACCGGCGCCAAAACGTGAAAACATATTCCAGGACATTCTTCCTCCAGGCTAAGCGGAACCGCTCTTTGCCCGCCCCGAACTTGAACCTTCGCCCCCATATAGACCATCATGCACAGGTTTCGAGTGGTCGCGCACCTCAATTGTCGCGCGCCGCCTCGACCTGTTCTTGCCTTCAGCATCACGGGCGATCTCTATAGCTTCCCTCATCTTCCGATCCGCGGATTACGGATGGGGGGACCGAGCAGATTTGTCTATGCACATTTTTCGTTGCGATTGGTAGAAAAAACATGGATTGTTAGTCAAATTGTCTTGACCGGACATGCCGGAGCCGACAGCCTGAGGCCCCATGCGGATTCGCCCCTTCTCGACGCCGGGCCGTTTCTGGCGTGGAAATCTTCACGCCCATTCGAACCTTTCCGACGGCGCCTTGAACCTTGTGGACGTCGTCGAGGCCTATAAACGGGCGGGCTATGATTTCCTGCAAGTGTCCGATCATTTTCTGGGCCGGTTCGACTGGCGGATTGCCGACACCCGCAAGCTGCGCTGCAACACTTTCACCACACTGATCGGCGCCGAAGTTCACGCCATGGCGACCAGCGCCGGCGAATATTGGCATATCGTCGCCACCGGGCTGCCATTCGATTTTCCCCCCGCCGAACCGGACGAGAGCGGGCCGCAGCTCGCGAAGCGGGCGCGGGAGGCGGGCGCCTTCGTCGCGATCGCCCATCCGGCGTGGTCGCAGCTGACGATCGAGGACGGGCGTTCGCTCTGCGCCGCGCATGCGGTCGAGGTCTATAATCACTCCTGCGCGGTCCTGACCGATCGGGGCCTAGGTTTCTATCTGCTCGACCAATTGTGCAACGAGGACCGGCGGCTGATGGCGGTCGCCGGCGACGACGCGCACTTCCACCACGGTGACCTCGACGCCTTCGGCGGCTATGTAATGGTCAAATCGGAATCGCTCGAACCCGAGTTCGCTGCTCGGCGCGTTGAAGGCGGGCGAGTTCTACTCGACTCAGGGCCCGCGCATTCACAACGTCGAGCTCAGCAGCAACGAAGTGCGGGTCGAATGCTCGCCGGTCCACACGGTCGCGCTCGTCACCGGCGCTTCGCCGGCGGTGAGCCGCGTCGGGCGCGGGCTCACCCAAGCGACGATCGAATTCGCCGAAGTGGCGAAATGGGCCTGGCGCGACCTTCCCCCCGGCCAAATGGTTCCGCATCGTCGTCATTGACGGACCGCGGCGGCGCGCCTGGACCAACCCGATATGGGTGGATTCTTTCAACTGACGCGAGGGGTATGAGCTTCTGGGCCGCGCGGCGACGCCTGGCTCCCTTGCGCCGCGGAGCTTGCGGCCATACATCGGGCGTTCGCCCTAAGGAATGAGGAAATGAGCGCCCATGACTGACGAGACCGCCCGCTTGCCCGGGTGGCATGCGACGACCATCCTGATGGTGCGCAAGGGCGGAAAGGCCGTCATCGGCGGCGACGGCCAGGTCAGCATGGGCCAGACGGTCGTCAAATCCAACGCGCGCAAGGTTCGCCGCCTCGCCAAGGGCGATGTCATCGCCGGCTTCGCCGGCGCGACTGCCGACGCTTTCACGCTGTTCGAACGGCTCGAGGCCAAGCTCGACCAGTATCACGGTCAGCTTGCGCGCGCCTGCGTGGAACTCGCCAAGGACTGGCGGACCGACCGCTATCTGCGTCGGCTTGAGGCGATGCTGATCGTCGCCGACAAAAGCACGGCCTTCACGCTATCGGGCTCGGGCGACGTGCTGGAGCCTGAGGTGGACGAATTCGGCGCCGCGATGGCGATAGGCTCGGGCGGCAACTATGCGCTCGCCGCGGCCCGTGCGCTGATGCCGATGCAGCTCGAGGCGGACGAGATCGTGCGTCGCTCCATGCGCATCGCCGCCGAAATCTGCGTCTACACCAACTCCAATCTGATCGTCGAAAGCCTCTGACCTCATGACGGATCTGTCGCCCCGCGAAATTGTCTCCGAACTGGACCGCTACATTGTCGGTCAGGCGGAGGCCAAGCGCGCCGTCGCCATCGCCTTGCGCAATCGATGGCGCCGCTTGCGTCTCACCTCGCCGATGCGCGAGGAGGTGATGCCGAAGAACATCCTCATGATCGGACCGACCGGCTGCGGCAAGACCGAGATCGCGCGACGCCTGGCGAAGCTTGCCGGGGCTCCGTTTCTCAAGGTCGAGGCGACGAAATTCACCGAGGTCGGCTATGTCGGGCGCGATGTCGAGCAGATCGTCCGCGATCTGATCGAGGTCGCGATTGGGCTGGTCAAGAGCCGCAAGCGCAAGGATATCGAGGCCAAGGCGGAACTGGAGGCGGAAGAGCGGGTGCTCGACGCGCTGGTCGGCTCGACGTCCTCCGCCGCCACCCGCGAGGCCTTTCGCCGCAAGCTGCACGCGGGCGAACTCAGCGACAAGGAGATCGAGGTCGAATTGCCGCAGAGCGGCTCCGGCTTGCCGATGTTCGAACTGCCGAATATGCCCGGCGCCTCGATCGGCGCGATCAACATCGCCGATATTTTCGGCAAAAGTCAGCGCACCAAGGCCAAGCGGATGACGGTCGCAGAAGCGCACGAGCCGCTCGTCGCGGCCGAGGCGGAAAAGCTGCTCGATCAGGACGCGGTGGTGCGCGACGCGGTCGCCGAAGTCGAGAGCAACGGCATCGTTTTTCTCGACGAGATCGACAAGATCTGCGCGCGCGAGGGCAGGGGCGGCGCCGACGTCTCGCGCGAGGGCGTGCAGCGCGATCTCTTGCCGCTGATCGAGGGCACGACGGTCGCCACCAAGCATGGCGCGATCAAGACCGACCACATCCTGTTCGTGGCTTCCGGCGCCTTCCACATCGCCAAGCCGTCCGACCTCTTGCCGGAGCTGCAGGGCCGTCTGCCGATCCGGGTCGAGCTCAACTCGCTGACCGAGGACGATTTCAAGCGCATCCTGACCGACACGGAAGCGAGCCTGATCAAGCAATATATGGCGCTGATGCGCACGGAAGGCCTCGACCTCGAATTCACCGATGATGCGGTCGCGGCGATCGCCCGCCTCGCGGCCCAGGTCAACGGATCGGTCGAGAACATCGGCGCGCGCCGGCTGCAGACGGTGATGGAGCGCGTCCTCGATGAAGTGAGCTTCACCGCCGCCGACCGGAATGGCGAAAAAGTCCGCATCGACGCGGAGTTCGTTGAGCGCCATATCGGCGATCTCGCCGCGAACGCCGATCTGAGCCGGTTCATTTTGTGATAGGCTCGCCGCCGAACCGTTCGGGACTCGCGTCATGACATCGCTCGTTCTGACCTTCGTTGGCGACGACAGGCCCGGCCTCGTCAACGCGATTTCTGAGAAGGTTGTCGACTTCGGCGGCACCTGGCTGGAAAGCCGCTCTGTGCGGCTCGCGGGCAAATTTGCCGGCGTGGTGCTGGTGAGAGTTCCGGACGAAAACCTCATCCCGCTCGAATCCGCGCTGGCGAAGCTCGCGCCTTCAGGCCTGCGCGTCTCGATCGAGCGCGGCGCGGCGGTTGAGGCCAAGAAGCCGGTGCGCCTCGTCACGCTGGAGGTTGTCGGCAAGGAGCGGCAGGGCATCGTGCGCGACGTGACGCAGGCGCTCACCGGCCTTGGCGTCAACATCGAGGAGTTCACGAGCGGACTTGAAGGCGAGCCGTTCACCGGCGTCGAGATGTTTCGCGCGACCGCCCGCCTTGGCGTCCCCGACGGGCTCAAGCTCGACGAATTGCGCAAGGCTCTCGAGCGGCTTGCCGCCGAGATCATGGTCGATCTTGCGGTCGGCGAGGCCAGGACGCCTGAACCATAAGCGACCCGCTCTTGCGCGTCGCCAAAGGCATTGCCATAAGGGCCGCCCTTCCCGCCCCGAGCTCAAGCGAAGACAATGGCGAAGTTTCCCGAACGCGTGTTTTCCGGCGTTCAGCCGACGGGCAATCTGCACCTCGGCAATTATCTCGGCGCGATCAAGCGCTTCGTCGAGATGCAGAAGACGCATCCCTGCATCTATTGCGTCGTCGATCTGCATGCGATGACGATGCCTCACGAGCCGGAGCAGCTTCAGCGCACCACACGCGAAGTGACCGCGGCCTTTCTTGCCTGCGGCATCGACCCGAAAGCCAACATCGTCTTCAACCAGAGCCGGGTCGCCGAGCATGCAGAGCTGACCTGGGTGTTCGATTGCGTGGCGCGGCTAGGCTGGCTCAACCGCATGACCCAGTTCAAGGAGAAAGCTGGCAAGGACCGGGAGAACGCGTCGATCGGGCTTTACAACTATCCGGTACTGATGGCCGCCGACATTCTCGTCTATCGCGCGACCCACGTTCCGGTCGGCGACGATCAGAAACAGCACCTGGAGTTGGCGCGCGACATTGCGCAGAAGTTCAATAACGATTTTGCCGCGTCGATCGCCGCCCACGGCCACGGCGACTCCTATTTTCCGCTGCCCGAACCCTTGATCCAGGGGCCGGCCACCAGAGTCATGAGCCTGCGCGACGGTGCGAAGAAAATGTCAAAGTCCGACACGTCGGAGAGCGCCTATATCGCGCTCACCGACGACCCCGACACGATCGCGCAGAAGATTCGTCGGGCGAAAACCGACCCCGAGCCGCTGCCGAGCGAGGTCGAGGGTCTGGCGCAGCGCCCGGAAGCCGACAATCTGGTCGGCATCTTCGCCGCCTTAAACGGCGAGACGAAGGCCGACGTGCTCAAGCGCTTCGGCGGCGCCCAGTTCTCGGCATTCAAGGCTCAGCTCGCCGACCTCACGATCTTGAAGCTCGCTCCAATTCGCGCCGAGATGCTGCGCCTTGCGGCCGATCCAGCCTACACCAACAAGGTCCTGGCGGACGGGGCCGAGAAGGCCCGCGCCATCGCGCGTCCGAACATGGACTCGATCAAGGACATTCTCGGGCTCGTGCGATAGCCCCCGCGGGTCCATACAAATTTAAACAAAATGAATCCGTCGCCGGCAACCGAAGGCGCAAATTAGCACATTTGGTCGTTCGTGGCCCCGTCACCACGAGGGCTAGCGCCCGGTTGGGGACTCTCCTCAGCGCTTCGCCTCTCCATGGTTAACGACTTTGCGGCAAACATTTCGTAATCCTGGTGTGGGCCTGATTCGGACCCTCTGGGCGGAGGGAAAGGGTCGGCGAACCGCCGGGCCGACGCGGCAGATCGGGGTCGGGCTCTCGAGGAGGCCATTCGTTGCGGGGGTTCAGCGGGCCGAAGCGCTCCGGGATCGGCGAACGGAGGCCACTGCTCGACTGGGGGGTCGCCGCCCGGTTGGCGGCAGGCTTGACGCTTTACCTGCTCGCGGGCGCGCCGGCCTCCGCCCAGGACCTCCCCCAGTCCCTGGAGGCCCCGGCGCGGCTGGCGTTCGACATGGCGTCAGTCCAGGCCAATGTCGTCGGCCTGGTTATTCTGTCGCTGATGCTGCTGGCGACGATCACCGCCGTCCTTCATTTGGTTGGCCGCCGAATCTGGACGCGCCGCGTTCTCGAGCTCGAGACGGAGCTCGCGCGAACCAACGCCAAACTCGACCGTGCGGCGCTGATGTTGCGTAGCGAGCCGCAAATCCTCGCCTCCTGGGATCGTCCTGACGCCCAGCCAACGATCGAGGGCGATTTCGCCCTCGTCGCCGATTCGCCGCTGTCGTCGCGCGTGCTCGCCTTCGGCTCGTGGCTCAACCCTGCCCAGGCGGCCAAGATCGAAGAGGCGACGGAGCGACTGCTGACGAGGGGCGAGGCATTCGCGACCGCGGCGGTCAGCTTGCGCGGCCGCCATCTCGAACTCGACGGGCGCCCGGTGTCCGGCAGCGCGATGATGCGCATCCGCGACGTCTCGGGCGAGCGCCTTCAGCTGGCGCAACTGCGCGATTCATTCGCCGAAGCCGAGGGTGCCCTGGACGGCTTGCGCCGCGCGCTCGAAACCGCCGATATGCCGGCATGGACTCGCGACGCAATGGGCCGGATCGTGTGGTGCAACGCGGCTTACGCGCATGCCGTCGACGCCCCCGACGCGGGAGCGGCGATCGACAGCTCCAGTGAAATATTTGATTCCACGGTGCGCCGCGAAGCGGCGGCGGCGCTGAAGGAGTCCGGGGCCTGGAGGCGCCGCGCGTCGGCCGTCGTCGGCGGCAAGCGCCGAACCTTCGACGCCGCCGAGGCGAGCACACAGGTCGGCTCGGCCGGCGTTGCTCGCGACGTTTCCGAAATCGTGGCGCTGAAAGCGGATATGGAGCGCAATGAGGACGACTATTCGCGAATGATCGATCGGCTGTCGACGGCGGTTGCGATCTTCGACAAGTCCAAGCGGCTGACCCTGTACAATGCCGCCTACCGGCAGATTTGGTCGCTTGAACCGGCCTTCCTCGATCAAGGGCCGAGTGACGGCGAAATCCTCGATCGGTTGCGCGCCAAGCGGCAATTGCCAGAACAGGTGGACTTTCGCGCCTGGAAGGCGCAGCAGTTGAGCGCTTATCAGGCGATCGAGCCGAGCGAATCCGTGTGGTATCTGCCCGACGGGCGGGCGCTGCGCGTCGTCATGAGCCCCAATCCGAAAGGCGGCGTCACCTATCTCTATGACGATGCGACCCAGAGCTACGCGCTTGCTTCCCAAGTCACCGCGCTCACTCATGTGCAGGGCGAGACCCTCGACGCGCTCAAGGAAGGGGTGGCGACGTTCGGGGCGGACGGGCGTGTGAAGCTGTTCAACCCGGCCTTCGCGGACTTATGGCGATTCGATCCAGCAGCCTTGCGCGATCGCCCGCATGTCGACGAAATCGCGCGCGCCTGTAAGCCGCTATGCAGCGACCCCGAGCTGTTCGATGAGCTTAAGGCAGCGATCGTCGATCTCCCCGAGCATCGTAAGAGCCGGACGGCGCGAATCGAGCGCACGGATGGGTTGATCCTTGATTGCGCCGCCCTGCCGTTGCCGGACGGCGCGACGCTGATGACGTCGCTCGATGTGACCGCGGGCGTCAACATCGAGCGCGCATTGACAGACCGCAACCAGGCGCTCATCGCGGCGGAAAAGCTGCGCAACGATTTCGTCAATCACGTCTCCTACGAGCTGCGCACGCCGCTCACCAACATTATCGGCTTCACCCAGCTGCTGGCAGGCGGAGGCGTTGGCCCGCTCAACCCGAAGCAGCTCGAATATGCGGGATTCATCACCGATTCGTCGCATGCGCTGCTCGCCATCATCGACGACATTCTGGATTTGGCGTCGATGGACGCAGGCGCGCTGGAGCTCAGGCTCGAGGACGTCGACGTCGCCGAGGCGATGAAGGCGGCGGCGGCCGGCGTGCAGGATCGCTTGAGCGAGGCGGCGATCGAATTGCGCATCGTCATGACCGACGGCGTCGGATCGCTGCACGCAGACGGCCGGCGGGTTCGCCAAGTCTTGTTCAATCTTCTCTCCAACGCGATCAACTATTCTGAGGCAGGCCAGACGGTGACGTTGGCGGCGATGCGGCGCGGGCCGGAGATCGTGTTCAAGGTCAGCGATCGCGGACGCGGCATTCCTCCCGAGATGATCGACCGCGTATTCGAGCGGTTCGAAACTTTTCCCAATGGCTCGCGGCATCGGGGGCCGGGTCTGGGCCTGTCGATCGTCAGAGCGATGGTCGAACTCCATCAGGGCCGCGTCCTGATCGACACTGCGCCTCGGGAAGGCACGACGGTCACCTGCATCTTTCCCGTCGATCCAACAGGGACGCAGGCGGCGAAGCCGCAACTCGACGCGCCGCCCAAGACGCAATCGGTCCAGTAGAGGGGCATGAACGGTCTCGCCGGCGTCAGAGAGAAAGCGGGTGTTTGGAGCTTCGAGGCGCCGAACGAGGCGACGACCTTGGCCATCGCTGCGGCGCAGGCGGGCTGGCTCGAGCCTGGCGACTTCGTGGCTCTCACCGGCGATCTCGGAGCCGGCAAAACGGCTTTCGCGCGCGGCCTCATCCGAACTCTCGCGGAGGCGCCGGACCTGGAGGCGCCGAGCCCGACCTTCACTTTGATGCAGGTTTATGACGCCCCGCGCGGACCGGTCGTCCATGCCGATTTCTACCGGCTGCGGGGTCCAACGGAGCTCGCCAATCTCGGCTGGGATGAAGCCGTCGAGGGCGCGATCGCGATCGTCGAGTGGCCGGAGAAGGTCGCTGAGGCGCTGCCCTCCGACCGGCTCGAGGTCGACATCCGGATCGATGCGAATCGCGGCCCCGATTTTCGCCTGGTGAGGTTGCGCGGATTCGGCGCGATCAGCCCGCGCTTGTCCCTGGCGCTAGGCGCGGCGAGGCTGCGCGAGCGCGCTGGCTGGAGCGACGCAAGTCGCGAATTCCTGCAGGGCGACGCGTCCATTCGCGCCTATGAGCGGTTGACCAGGCCAAATGGTGAGACCGCGATATTGATGATTTCCCCACCCCGGCCAGCCGGGCCCACCCTGCGCTTTGGCAAACCCTATGCGGCCATCGCCAAGCTCGCGCCCGATATCCGCGCTTTCATCGCCGTCGACGAGGGGTTGCTGGGCCTCGGCTACTCGGCGCCAGACATCATCGGCTACAGCATTGACGAAGGGCTGGCGCTGATCGAAGACTTCGGCTCAGCGACCGTCGCGCAAAACGGCGTTCCGGACGGCGCGCGCTATGCCCCGGCGATCGCTCTTCTGGCCGATCTGCATGGACGCGACCTGCCGCCGAGCTTGTCAGCCGGCGAAGAGCCTTACGAACTGCCGGTCTATGACATCGAAGCGATGTTGGTCGAGGTCGAGCTGGCGCTCGACTGGTACGCGCCCACGATCGCCCGCGTGACCCCGCCATCGGGCGCTCGCATGCAGTTCCTCGCGATCTGGCGCGAGCTCCTTCAGCCGATCCTCGCCGAGCCCACGACCTGGACGCTACGCGACTATCACTCGCCCAACCTGCATTGGCTGGCGGACCGGCAAGGGCTGAAACGGATCGGGCTTATTGACTTCCAGGACGCGGTGATCGGGCCGCCCGCATACGATGTCGCCTCGCTGTTGCAGGATGCGCGTGTCGACGTGCCGGAGGATCTCGAGATGCGCCTCGCCGCCCTTTACATGCGGCGCAGAACGGCAGCCGACCCGAGCTTTGACCCCCAGAAGTTCGCGGTCGCCTATGCCGCGATGGGCGCCCAGCGCGCCACAAAGATCCTGGGCCTTTTCGCTCGGCTCGACAAACGCGATCACAAGCCCGAGTACCTGCGCCACCTGCCGCGAATCGAGCGTTACCTTGCGCGCAATCTGGCCCATCCGTTGCTTCGGCCGCTCGCGGTCTGGTATCAGAATCACTTGCCGCGGGCGCTCGGCCCACCGCCGGTCAATACCGACCCTGAATCCTGATCGCTGAGGCCTGATGAGCCCGCCCGTTCCGAAGACGGCCATGGTGTTCGCCGCCGGATTGGGCATGCGCATGCGGCCGATCACCGAAACGCTGCCCAAACCGCTTGTCACCGTTCATGGGCGTGCGTTGATCGATTGCTGCCTCGATCGCCTGGCCGAGAATGGCGTCGAGCGGGCGATCGTCAACGTGCACTGGCTCGCCGACCAGATCGAGGCGCATTTGGCCAAGCGCCGCGCGCCTAAAATTTTCATCTCGGACGAACGGGCCGAGCTTCTCGATCAGGGCGGGGGCATCAAGCGCGCGCTGCCGCTGATCGGCGACGATCCGTTCCTGATCTGCAACACCGACGCATTCTGGATCGAGGGGCCGCGCTCGAACATTGCGCGCCTGGCGCGGAGCTTCGATCCGGAGACGATGGACATTGAGCTTTTGGTTGCGGCCGGCGCCGGGGCCGTCGGCGTCGACTGGCCCGGTGATTTCGTGATGACCCATGACGGGCGGCTTCAGCCTCGCGATCCCCGCCACGTCGCGCCCTTCGTCTATACCGGTGTTGGGATCGTCAAGCCGCAACTGTTCGCGAACGAGACGGCGGAGGTGTTCCGCCTCGCGCCGTTTTTTCACGCAGCCGCGGCGAGGGGCCGGCTCTATGGCGTTCGGCTCGATGGCCTTTGGGTGCATGTCGGGCGGCCGGAGAGCATTGCGGAAGCGGAAATCGCCATTGACCGGTCTATCCTCTGAGCCCAGCGGAGGCCCCTCTCCGCCAAACCGCCAATCCGCAGAACCGGTAAGAAGCTGTTGAGGCTCCACAACTAACGGGACGACTGCTATCCGATTGGTTTGCACTCCCGTCTCGCTGTCCATTCTCGCTCCACCACAACGAGCCAAAGGCCGGGCTCCATCTGCACACTCACTAACACCTTAGGTGGATTTGAGACCGTTACCGAAGTGCCATCACTTTCGCATCCTTCATCACACTGCAACGTTGCGAGCGCCTGATCGCCAGCGACATCGCCGAAGCCCCCCGCCATGCCGGCAGCGACTTTTTCCGCGCCTTTCGCATCGCTGCCACCGGCGATGCCAAAGCCGTAACATTTTCCGGATTTCTCCCTGTGTGGACACGCGGGCATCACTTCCTCCCAGCCGACATTAACCCGATCGCCGATGATGCGCCCACTTGGTTCTTACAGGCACGCCCAAGCGGCGAATCGAGTAGGCTGGCGCGTGTAGCGTCGCGAATACACTAATCGTTATGAATCACGCGTCTGCGCTGATGTTTACTAATGGGTGAGGCCGGTGCGGAGGTTGCTCACCGCCCATTTCCCAAATCCCACGAACTGGCCTATTCCGCCCGCTCGTGAGTCGAGGCCGCCCGTCGGCCGCGCGGGGACGTCGAGCATGAAACTGCCGAGCCAGGTCGGCCCCATTCATTTCGTCGGCATCGGCGGCATCGGCATGTCGGGCATCGCCGAGGTGCTTCTCAACCTCGGCCATCAGGTTCAAGGCTCGGACCTTAGCGACAACGCCAACGTCAAACGCCTGCGCGAGCACGGCGCGACTGTCTATATCGGCCACAACAAGGCGAATCTCGACGCAGCCGCGGTCATCGTTGTTTCCTCCGCGGTGAAGCGGGACAATCCTGAGGTCGTCGAGGCCCGGGCGCGCCGCATTCCCGTCGTTCGGCGAGCGGAGATGCTGGCCGAGCTGATGCGGCTCAAGCAATGTGTGGCGGTGGCCGGCACGCACGGCAAGACCACGACGACGTCGCTGGTGGCGACGCTGCTCGACGCGGCAGGCCTTGATCCGACGGTGATCAATGGCGGCATCATCAACGCCTACGGAACCAATGCGCGGCTCGGCGCCGGCGACTGGATGGTGGTCGAGGCCGACGAAAGCGACGGCACGTTCTTGAAGCTTCCCGCCGACATCGCCGTCGTCACCAACATCGATCCTGAGCACCTTGACCACTTCAAAACCTTCGACGCGATCAAGGACGCCTTCCTGGCGCTGGTCGGGAACCTTCCGTTCTATGGCTTCGCCGTCATGTGCATCGATCATCCGACCGTACAGGAACTGGTTGGGCGGATCGAAGACCGGCGAATTCTGACTTACGGCGAAAATCCGCAGGCCGACGTGCGGCTCATGGACGTAAGCCTTGCCGGCGGGGTCACTCGCTTCTCCACTCTCATCCGTGACCGCGCGACAGGGCGCGCCACCTTCATTGACGACCTGGCGCTGCCAATGCCCGGGCGGCACAACGCGCTCAACGCCACGGCCGCGATCGCGGTCGCGCATGAGCTAGGCGCGCCGGTCGACGTCATTCGCAAGGCGATCGCCGGGTTCGGCGGGGTCAGACGGCGCTTCACCCGCACCGGGACGTGGAACGGCGTCGCCATCTTCGACGACTACGGTCACCATCCGGTCGAAATTGCCGCAGTGCTGAGGGCCGCGCGGGCCGCGACCGAGGGCAAGGTGATCGCGGTCGTGCAGCCGCATCGGTACACGCGGCTCGCCTCGCTGTTCGACGCCTTCGCCACCTGCTTCAACGACGCCGACACGGTCATCGTGGCCGACGTCTATCCAGCCGGCGAGCCGCCGATCGAAGGCGTCGACAAGGCGGCGCTGGCGACCGCGATCGCCGCCCACGGCCACCGCCACGCGCTGATGCTGCCCTCGCCCGAGAAACTGGCGCCGATGGTGCGCTCGCTAGCTCAGCCGAGTGATTACGTCATTTGTCTCGGCGCCGGATCGATCACCCAATGGGCCTATGCGCTGCCCGGCGAACTCGCCGCGCTGGACAAGGCCTGATGCTCCGCTGATGCCCGGCCTTGTCGACGAAGTAAGGGCGCGGGCGCCCAAGCTGCGCGGGCGCCTCGTCGCCGACGCTGCCATAGCGGAAGCGACTTGGTTCCGGGTCGGCGGTCCGGCCGAGGCTTTGTTTTCGCCGGCCGACGAGGATGATCTCGCCTATGTCCTCTCCGCTCTGCCGCGCGAGATTCCGGTCACGACCATCGGCCTGGGTTCGAACCTCATTGTGCGCGACGGCGGAATAGCGGGCCTGATCGTCCGGCTCGGCGGCCGCGCCTTCGGCTCGGTCGAGATCATGGAGGGCTTCCGCATCGCGGTGGGAGCAGCGGCGCCGGACCAGTACGTCGCCAAGGCCGCCGCAACAGCGGGCGTGGACGGGCTCGCGTTCCTGCGCGGCGTTCCGGGCTCGATCGGCGGGGCTTTGGTTATGAACGCCGGGGCGCATGGTGGGGAAGTGAAGGATGCGCTGATCGAAGCGCGCGGGATCGACCGGACGGGCGCGCGGCGCGTGTTCTCGAAGGCGGAGATGGGTTTTTCTTATCGCCACAGCATGGCGCCAGACGATGTCATTTTTACCGGTGCTGTATTTCAGGGCCGCCCCGGGGAGCCGAAGGCGATCGAAGCCGAGATGGAGCGGATCACGCGCGCAAGAGAGGCGTCGCAGCCGATCCGCGAGAAGACCGGCGGCTCGACCTTCAAGAACCCGGCGGACATGAAGGCGTGGGAATTGATCGACAGGGCAGGGTGCCGGGGTTTGAGCCTTGGCGGAGCCCAGGTGTCGACCATGCATTGCAATTTTCTGATCAATCTTGGCTCTGCGACCGCCGCCGATCTTGAAGCGCTTGGCGAGGAGGTCAGGCGCCGGGTCGTCGAGACGAGCGGAGTTGCGCTCGAATGGGAAATCAAGCGCATCGGCGCCCCGTTGGACGGCGGGGTCTAAAGCGCAATCTGGTTGGGCTGAAGCATATCCTGCGTTTCTGAAGTCGTTTGCGCGGACGTTCCCCGGAACCAGGCGATAGGGACGAGCCCTTGAAAATGCCAGATTGCTTCTGCGCAAGCCTCGTCGGCTAGACAAATCGACAATGGCGGGCCACCGGCGCCATCGAGTTGCGCCCGTCCCTTCCCCCAGTCCCTGAATCGCCCCATATTGTCAGCATGCCTGCCCCCCGAAAAACTGCCGCTGGGCCGAAGTCCAAGGCCTCGCGGCCCGAGGTCCATCCGCTCGGCGAGCATCTGGCCGAGCTGCTCAACCCCGCTCTGGTCGAGCCCAAGCTGCAAGGCTTCGGCGAAGCCCCGCAGCCCAAGTTCGAGGCGCCTTTCCCGGAGAGCCATCCGCGCGGCCTGACCGGCGCGACCGCCTCGGCGGAATCGCTCAAGGAACTGCTCGACCAGGGCGACCCCAACATCCGCAACCGCCCGCCGTGGCTGCCGCACCGGCCACCGCGGCCGGATAAGTCCGAGGGCGGGCGGCGCTTTCGCGTCGTATCCGAATTCGAGCCGAAGGGCGATCAGCCGCAGGCGATCACGGAACTGGTCAAGGGCGTCGAGGCCAGCGAGCGCGACCAGGTGCTGCTCGGCGTCACCGGTTCGGGCAAGACCTTCACCATGGCCAAGGTGATCGAGGCGACCCAGCGCCCGGCGCTGATCCTCGCGCCCAACAAGACGCTCGCCGCGCAGCTCTATGGCGAGTTCAAGAGCTTCTTCCCGGACAACGCGGTCGAATATTTCGTCTCCTATTACGACTATTACCAGCCCGAAGCCTACGTGCCGCGCACCGACACCTATATCGAGAAGGAATCCGACATCAACGAGCAGATCGACCGCATGCGCCACTCGGCGACCCGGGCGCTGCTCGAGCGCGACGACGTGATCATCGTCGCCTCCGTCTCCTGCATCTACGGCATCGGCTCGGTCGAGACCTATACCGCCATGACCTTCTCCTTGAAGCTCGGCGACAAGGTCGACCAGCGTCAGCTGGTCAAGGATCTCGTTGCGCTGCAGTACAAGCGCGTGCAGGCCGGCGATTTTTCACGCGGCTTGTTTCGTGTGAGGGGCGACACGATCGAAGTCTTCCCCGCTCACTATGAGGATCGTGCCTGGCGGATCGGGATGTTCGGCGATGAGATCGAGTCTATCGTCGAGTTCGACCCGCTGACGGGGCAGAAAACGCAGGATCTCGAATTCGTAAAAATCTACGCCAATTCACACTATGTGACGCCGCGCCCGACCTTGCTGCAATCGATCGAGGGGATGAAGGTTGAGCTTAAAGGACGTTTGGACCAACTCAATCGGCAGGGGCGGCTGCTCGAAGCGCAAAGGCTCGAGCAGCGCACGCTGTTCGATCTCGAAATGCTGGAGGCGACGGGCTCCTGCGCCGGCATCGAGAACTATTCGCGCTATCTGACTGGCCGAAGACCCGGCGAGCCGCCGCCGACCCTGTTCGAATATCTGCCGGACAACGCGCTCGTCTTCACCGACGAGAGCCATGTGACGATCCCGCAGATCGGCGGCATGTATCGCGGCGACTACAGGCGCAAGGCGACATTGGCCGAATATGGCTTTCGCCTGCCGTCATGCATGGACAATCGGCCGCTCAGGTTCGAGGAATGGGACGCCATGCGGCCGCAGACCGTCCATGTCTCGGCGACGCCCGGACACTGGGAGATGGAGCAAACGGAGGGCGCATTCGTCGAGCAGGTGATCCGCCCGACGGGCCTCATCGATCCGCCGGTTGAGATCCGTCCTGCGCGTGCCCAAGTCGACGACCTCCTGAGCGAGATCAAAGAAGTCGCGCGGCGCGGCTACCGAACGCTGGTCACGGTGTTGACCAAGCGCATGGCCGAGGACCTGACCGAATATCTGCACGAGAACGGGGTCAGGGTGCGCTACATGCATTCCGACATCGACACGATCGAGCGTATCGAGATCATCCGCGACCTCAGGCTCGGCGCGTTCGACGCGCTGGTCGGCATCAACCTTTTGCGCGAGGGCCTCGACATTCCCGAATGCGCGCTCGTCGCCATTCTCGACGCCGACAAGGAGGGTTTTCTCCGCTCCGAGACTTCGCTTGTGCAGACGATTGGCCGCGCCGCGCGCAATGTCGATGGCAAGGTCGTGCTCTACGCCGACGTGGTCACGGGCTCGATCACACGGGCGATGGAGGAGACCGATCGCCGCCGCTTGAAGCAGCAGGCCTATAACGAGGCGAATGGCATCACCCCTGCGTCCATCCGGCGCGGCATCCAGGACATTCTCGGCTCCGTCTACGAGGCCGACCATGTGACCGTCGACATCGGCCTCGCCGACGCTCCGGCCATCGGCCACAACCTGCAGGGAACGATCGCAGATCTCGACAAGCGGATGAAGGAAGCGGCGGGCAATCTCGAATTCGAGGAGGCGGCGCGCCTGCTCGACGAGATCAAGCGCCTCCAATCGGTCGCGCTCGCCGTCGGCGACGACCCGCTCGCGCGTCAGGAGGAGATCGAGGCGACCGCCGGCGCCTATTCCGGCGAGCGCCCGTTCGGCCGCGCCGCCAACCTGCCGTCAACAAGGCCCCGCAAACCCACCGACGCCGACATGGGCCCGCACAATTGGGGCGGCGGCGAAGCGCGGCCGAAGGGCGGGATGAAGGGGCGAAGGCGGGGGTAGAAGGCGTGAAGACTCCTCATCTGCGAAGATCTCCGATAACAATTCATTGCCTAAAATCAGAAACGAAATTAAACTTGACCCGTGAGTAATTCTGCGCTTTTGACTGTCAGACACATGGCGCTCGCCCCGGCGCTGCTGCCATCGCCACAAAGGGCGCGCGAAATTTCTTTCAGCGAAAAGTCAGCGTAACCCATTGAAAACGCTCGTTTAGGATGAGAGAATCCAAGGAAAGCCAAGCTTTTCCAACCCCTGAAAACCGGGGTTTTCGCGGCCAAAGGGCCTGCGCCCAAGAAAACCCAAATCGACCGGCCGGCCAGGGGGCGCGCTCTACGGCCCAGCCTTTCCCTTGAGCTGCGCCAAGATCTCCTGCGCCGCGCCGGCGCCCTCAGCCGCGCCGCCCTCCATGAAGCCCTGGTAGTCGACCGAGCAGTGCTCGCCGGCGAAGAGCACGTTGCCCTGGCGGACCCTCTCGTAGCCGGCGAATGAGGTGTATTGCCCCACTCTCCAGTAGGAATAGGAAAGGCCCAGATACGGATCGAGCGCCGGGAGAGAACTCGCCCCCCGGCCGTTCCATTTCGCGGCTCCTCCGGGAAACACGGCCTCGAGCCCGTCGAGGAAAGCCTTCGCGTCCTGCTGCACGTTGGCGTCGGCCGTGGTCGCGAATGCGGTCTGGGTCGCTTTGGCGGCGGTCGCTGAGCCGCCGGTGTAGTTGTTGAGAATGCCGGCGGCGCCCGATTGCGCCCGGCTGACCTCCCAGGTGTTCTGGTAGCCTTCGTCTGTATATGACAAGCCGTTGCCGCGTCCCGGCCACGGGCCCGTCTCCCGCCAGTAGCGCGAGGAAAACTGGAGCTGCAGCTTGCCGTTCCGGCCGCGTCCCAGCTCCTGGATCGCCGTATTCTTCAGCGCGTCGAAGCCCGCGCGGCTGGTGTCGAGGTTGCGCAGGACCGCGAAGGGAAGGCTGAGGATCACAATATCGGCCGTGAGCGTCGGCGCCCCCTGAAACGCAAGGGCATAGGCCCCGTCGCTTTCCCGGGCGATCGAGGTCAGACGCATTCCGAGCTCGACACGGGTCTGGAGACTTCTGGCGATCCGTGCCGGGAGCTGCTGGTTGCCACCGCGAATATGATAGCCCTCGTCCGAGCCGCCGAGGACGCCGAATCCGGTTCCGGCCTCGGTCTGCTTGTTGGCGCCGAGCTGATAGACAAGGTTCAGCGCGCTCTGATCCGTGGTGTCGGCGCCGTATTCGATCGCATAGGCCACGTCGATCAGGGCGCCGATCGACGATTTGCGGCCGCCAGCCACCCGGCCGTCGATCCACTCGGCAATCGACATCTGATCGAGCTTCCGCCCTGCGGGAGTGAACTTGTCGTAGGTCGTCGACTCGCCGGCGGCTTCGAGGTCTTTCGCGACAGCCGACTGGACGTGGCTCCGCCAGTCCTCATAGGCCTGCTCGACGGTATAGTAGCGTCCAAAGAACTTGTAGGTGTCCCGCAGGCTCCGATTTCCGGCGAGCTCGTCCAACGGCAGACCGAACCGACCGGCGAGACCGATGATCGTCTCATGGGTCGAGTCGATGAGCTCGCCGCACCATTCGGTCACCTGGCCATCCGCCCAGATCGACGTCGCCGAGAACATGCGGCCGCCAATCTTATTGGACGCTTCATAGACCGTGCTCGCGACGCCGGCGTCCTGCAGGGTGAGCGCCGCGTTCAACCCGGCGATCCCCGCCCCGACGATGGCGATGCGAGGTTTGGACGGCGCAGCGAAGGCCGCCTCCGGAAACGTCGCGCGCGCCGCCGCCGCGGCTGCGCCGGTGAGAAATTGCCGTCGCGACGGGGCGGCCAGCCGCTCCGCGACCGAGATGCCGCGGACTTTGCAAAGATCAACGTCGGCGGAAAGCGCCTTGAGAAACTGCATCAACGGAGTGCGGGCCACGGTGATGGTCCTCTGTTGAGGCCGATTTTGGAGACGCTCGGCGAACCTTTAGCTATCCCCGACCGTATCGGCGTGGGCCGCGAGGACCATAGTTAGTTTTCCTAGATCTGCGATTGGCGGAAGATCTGCACCTTCCCAACGCCGCCCCTGCAGGTTCAGTGAGCTTGATCGAAGCGACGTTGGTCGATAACGCCGTATTTCCGGCGGGAACTGGCAGACACATCTTGGAGACACGGCTCCTGGCGACTGGCCTCTTGACTTCCGTTCTTCGATGGCAAGACCGAGGTTTACGTAATGATAGCGGAGTACACAATCAAGGAACTTCCAGCGACCGGGACGCCACGCTTTACGACGCTGACGGCCCACCGACTATGGCTCTTCCATAACGCCCGCGCCCTGTTCGACTTCTTCCAGCATCCCTCGTTCAATCCGGCGGGCGGCTTCTTCGCGCTCGATGAGAACGCGCGGCCTCTGGCGCCGAAGCCCGGACACAAGGGCGCGAACCGGCACGTGCACGAAACATCGCGACTGGTGCATAGCTTCGCCATCGCACACCTGCTCGGGCTGCCGGGCGCCGACCGTATTGTCGACCACGGTATGGCGTTCCTGTGGGAGCGGATGCGCGACGCCGAGAACGGCGGCTATTTCTGGGGCGTGGACGACGAGAAACCCACCGACCGGACCAAACAGGCTTACGGCCATGCCTTTGTCCTGCTCGCCGCCTCGTCTGCGATGTGCGTGGGGCACCCCGACGCTCGGCGCCTGATCGAGGACGTGACGCAGGTCATCGAGGAAAGATTCTGGGAAACAGCAGCCGGCGCGACGACCGAAGAATACAATCCCGATTGGTCGAGGATCGGCACTTACCGCGGCCAGAACTCCAACATGCATCTTACCGAAGCGTTGATGGCTGCCTTCGAGGCGACGGGCGACCGTGGCTATCTCGACAAGGCGGAGAGCATCGCGTCATTGGTCATCGACCGCCACGCCCGCAACGAGGGCTGGCGGGTGACCGAACATTTCACTGAGAGTTGGGATGTAGACCGGGCGTATAAGGGGGATCCGATGTTCCGCCCGAGCGGCACAACGCCCGGCCATGCGCTCGAATGGAGCCGCTTGCTTGTCCAGCTCTGGGAGCTTGGAGGCCGCAGCAAAGCTTGGATGATCGAAGCCGCGACAGAGACTCTTCCGCAAGACCGTGTCGATCGGCTGGGATCGGAACCTTGGCGGTTTCTATTACACGCTCGAGTGGAACGACCGCCCAGATCAGACGGACCGCTTCTGGTGGCCCTGCGCCGAGGGCGTCGGCGCCGCCGCGGCGCTCGGCTCCGTCGACGCCGACCCAATTTATGAGGAATGGTACCGGCGCATCTGGAGCTTCCTCGTCGCCCATGTCATCGACAAGACGCATGGCTGGCAGCCCGAGCTCGACAGCGCGCTCAATCCCGTCTCGCGCGTTTTCGAGGGACGCCCCGACATCTACCACGCCGTTCAGGCCTGCCTCATCCCGCTTTTCCCCGCCGACGGAAGCCTGACCCGGCAGATCAAGCGCTACGGACTCAAGCTTTAGGCGGGCTTTTCACGCGCCCTTCGCTCTCCCCACCCGAAAACGGAACGGTTCCCTCGACCTCTCCGCCCCACCAGGTGATGAGCCGCGCGCCGCGCTGGTCGCGCGCGTAGATCCACAGCCAGTTGAGCGCGACGCTCAGCCGGTTACGGACCCCGATCAAAAAGTAAATATGGGCGAAGCCCCAAAGCCACCAGGCAAGCGCGCCTCTCAGCTTGATCCAGCCGAAGTCGATCACCGCGCGCCGCTTGCCGATCGTGGCGAGGTCGCCGGCGTGCTTGTAGCGGAAAGGCGGAAGCGCGGGCGCGCCGCTGAGTCGGGCGCGGATGACCTTGGCGACATAGGCGCCTTCCTGCTTGGCCGCGGGAGCAATGCCCGGAACCGGCTGCCCATCCGGTCGAAGGACAACCGCTGCGTCGCCGATCGCGAAAATCTCCGGACGCCCCGGGACGGTCAGATCGGGTTCAACCTTGAGCCGTCCCGCCTTGTCCGCCGGCGCGTCGAGCCAGTGGGCGGCGGGCGAGGACTGCACGCCCGCGGCCCAGATGATCGTCGCCGCGGCCAGCCGTGTGTCGCCGAACACGACGCCTTCGGCGCTGCAATCCGAGACCGCCCGCCCGAGCACGACCTCGACGCCTAGATGTTCAAGCGAATCCTTGGCGTAAGTTGACAGGTCTTCGGCGAAAGCCGGAAGGACCCGGGGCCCGGCCTCGATCAACACAATGCGAGCCTGCCGGGTATCGATGCGGCGGAAGTCGGCAGGAAGCGTAGCGCGCGCCAGCTCCGCGATCGCGCCAGCAAGCTCAACGCCCGTCGGACCACCGCCGACGATGACGAAGGTCATGAGCGCCGAGCGTCTCCGCTCGTCGCCTTCGCGCTCCGCCTCCTCAAAGGCGAGGAGGATGCGGCCGCGTATGGTGGTCGCGTCTTCAAGCGTCTTGACGCCCGGAGCGAACGGCTCCCAGGCGTCGTGGCCGAAATACGCGTGCCTCGCGCCGGTCGCCAGCACGAGTGTATCGTAGGGAAGCGTCGAGCCGTCATCGAGTTTGAGCTGGCGCGCCTCCTTGTTTATCGAACTCGACGGAAGCAAGCAAGGTCGTGACATCCGAGCGCCGGCGAAAGAGTTGTCGGATCGGCCAAGCGATTTCTGAGGGTGACAGAGACGCCGTCGCCGCCTGATAGAGAAGCGGCTGAAACAGGTGGTGGTTGCGTCGATCGACGATTGTGATCTGGAGCGGCGCGCCCGCGAGCCCGTGAACGGTCTCGAGACCGCCGAACCCGGCGCCGACCACGACCACATGATGAGCGTTCATTGTGCCATCCGTTATGCCCGATCATGGCCTCGATCCATGGTCGGCGCGCAAGATGGCGCGAGCGGGGCTGCGCGACGAAATCAAGCGCCTGCAATCGGCCGCGCGTCGCGTAGGTATTTTTTACCCAGTGCGAATGTCCCAATGGGGCTGCTACTCTCAGGAGGCGGCGTCTTGAGATGCGGCTGGTGGGGAAAATCATGAAAAATAGCGTGAAATTTATCGTTGCTGCGTGCGCGCTTGCGAGACATCGACCTGGGCTTTGACGCCGATCGGGTTTGCCGCGTTAGGCATGCTTGGGTTGCGCCGCGCGCGGCGGGCGTACGCTTGAGGCCGGGTGGAGCCTTATACCGTCAAGCCGGGCTTCCCCCAAGGAGAGCCGCCGCGACAGAGGGCGATGCGCATGATACGGCGGAGAGACTGGCCGGCCCTCAAGACCGGCCTCTCACGATTGGGAACTCCGCCCATGCGGCGCTATCGGATCGCGGTCATTCCCGGCGACGGCATCGGCAAGGAGGTCATCCCCGCCGGCCTCGAAGTCTTGAAGGCGGTCGCTGAGCGCGAAGGCGGAATTGAGTGGAATTTCGATGAGTTCGACTGGGGCTCGGACTATTATCGTTCAACTGGCCTCATGATGCCAGACGACGGCCGTGAGCAAATCAAGGGCCATGACGCGATCTATTTCGGCGCCGTCGGCTCGCCGGACGTGCCCGACCACATCAGCCTCTGGGGGTTGAGACTCGCGATCTGCCAGCCGTTCGACCAGTACGCCAACGTCCGCCCGGCGCGCGTATTGCCTGGGATAACGAGCCCCCTGCGGCGCGTGAACGGTCCCGAGCTCGACTGGGTGATCGTGCGCGAAAATTCCGAAGGTGAATACGCCGGCGTCGGCGGACGCGCCCATCGCGGCCTGCCAATCGAGGTCGCAACCGACGTCTCGATCATGACCCGCGCTGGCGTTGAACGCATCTTCCGCTTCGCTTTCGCGCTCGCCCGGTCGCGCCCGCGCAAGCTTCTGACCATCGTCACCAAGTCGAACGCGCAACGGCACGCCATGGTGATGTGGGACGAGATCGGCGCCGAGGTTGCGCGCGACTTTCCCGACGTGACTTCAGACAAGATGCTGGTCGACGCGATGACCATGCGCATGACGCTCAAGCCGGAGAGCCTGGACACGATCGTCGCCTCGAACCTCCACGCCGACATTCTGTCAGACCTCGCTGCGGCGCTTGCCGGCTCGCTCGGCATCGCGCCGACCGCCAATCTCAATCCTGAGCGGCGCTATCCCTCGATGTTCGAGCCGATTCACGGCTCGGCGTTCGATATCGTCGGCAAGGGAATCGCCAACCCGATCGGCTCGTTCTGGACCGGCGTAATGATGCTCGAACACCTTGGCGAAAAGGCAGCGGCGGATCGCTTGATGCGGGCGGTTGAGCGTGTAACGGCGGACCCGTCGCTGCACACGCCCGATCTCGGCGGTAAGGCGACCACACGCGAGATCACAGACGCAACAGTCAAGGCGATTCAGGGGGAAAACGTCTGAGCGCTGCGGTCCGTCGCCCTTCTCCCTCCGGGAGCAGGTGGCCGCGCGAAGTGTGGCGGGATGAGGGAGCCCTCACCCCTCACCCCTAACCCCTCTCCCAGAGGGAGAGGGATAACGGCCCTCACGGCGCCTTGACGCAGCGCTCGACCGAAAAGATGCATTCCTGGCCGAGCGGGAACCTGCTGCCGTCGACTGCAGTATAGCCGACCTCGCTGACGTGACCGTTGGTCATCACCAGAACGACGTCGCAGCTTCCGCCAGGCGCAAAGGGAACGAGATTCGTGTTGAGCAGAAGCGCCCATTGTGGTCCGTAGCCGCGCATTTGCCCGCCGGTATAGGTCCAGATCTCGGTCGCCTGGCCGGATGAAACGCGCTGGGCCGGCTGGCCGAAGCAAGCGAGAATGTCGCGCTTCGAAAGGCCGATCATCGATTGCTGCGCGACCTGGTCCACTTCGAGCGGCTGGCAGCCGCCGAGAGTGAGCGCAATGAGGAGGCCAACCGCCGCGACCGATTTTTTCAACTGTCAGTCCCCTTGAGTTTGCAACGCGGCGCAGTTCGGGCGACGTTGGCCCAACCGTGCCGGTTTGACAATGCAGGGCAAAATCAAATCGCCGTCGCGGCGCCTCCCCGAAAGATCGCGATCTTTGTGTCGCCGTAGACGCGCTCGACGACGCGCGCGAGACCGAGCGGCGCGGCGATCTCGATCTTCGCGTCCTCCTCGACCACGCAAAGCGCCTCCGGCTCGAGCCAGCCGCCTTCGACGAGAGAACCAAGCGCCGGTCCGGCGAGGCCCTGGCCATACGGCGGATCGAGAAAGGCGAGCGCAAAAGGACCCCCGGCGGGGGCGGAGCCAAGCTTGGCCGCGTCCGCGCGCCAGATGCGCGTCACTCCGCCGAGCGCCAGCGCCTCGACATTGGCGCGCAGGAGCGCGCGCGCCTCGGCGCTGTTGTCAACGAACAGCGCGAAGCGCGCACCGCGCGAAAGAGCCTCGATCGCCAGCGCCCCCGTTCCAGCGAACAGGTCAACCACCCGCACGCCCTCGATGTGACCGGGGAATCGGTGCTCGAGGATGTCAAAGATCGACTCGCGCAGGCGTTCCGAAGTCGGGCGAATGGCGCGCGACGCGGGCGCCGACAGCACGCGGCCCTTGAGGCGGCCGCCGACAATGCGCATGGTGCTAGCCCATGAAAGCGAGAGCGAACCCAGCCGCGAGGGCGACGAAGGACAGAACGGTCATGATTGGGGAGGCGCCCTTTGCGCGTGGGCCCTCACCCAGCCTCTCCCAGAGGGGGAGAGGGGGAGCCACGCGTCGACCTGAAGCCAGATGGCGGGACGGCGGCGGCCACAGACGACGGGCGCAGCCTCTGCCCCTCACGATTTTCTCGGCGGCCGCCGCGAACCACCGCCGCCCTTTGGCGGACCCTTGCCTGGCGGACGAGAGCGCCGCTCCGGCGACCAGCGGCCCTGCGGTCCACCTTTGCTGCCGGCGCCGCGCTCGGGGCTCCGCGGCTTATCTCGGTCACGCCCGCCTGCGCGGGATGACTTGAAGTCGGAGCGGGGGCCGCGGTGCTTGTCGTCCGATCGTGGCGGCCGACCCTCGCCGGTTTGTGTGCGCGGGCCTTTGGGCCGATCGAATTTGCGTTCGCGCGCCGGATCGCCGCCATCCCGGGCTCTTGGCGGACGATCGCGCCGCGTTGCGTCACCTCTTGCACCGGAACGGTCGAAGCGGCGCTCCTGCGGCCCGGCTTCAATCCTTCCGGCACTTGACTTCTCGGGCCGACGCCCGAACTCCTTGTGATCAGAATGCGGCGGTCGTTCGTGTCTTTCGAAAGTGCGCCCTCGCTTGGGTCCGAAGGAGTCGGTCCTGCTGGACGGGCCGCGAGCCTCGAATGAACGTCCGCCGCTCTCGCCAGCGTTTCGTCGCCCAGAGCGTTTCGGCCGGGTTTCCAGAGTAGCCTTACGCGCCTTCTCGCCTGTAAGCGATACGCGCTCGACCGTGACGGTCCGTCCCTTGCGGTCGTGTGTCGCGCTTCTCTCAACGCGCCTTCGCGGCGCCTCTGCGTCGGAGGCATCGGCGGCGATTTCGGCGCGCAAAGCGGAAACATGTTTGCGCCGGCGTTCGGGCGTGGAAACTTTCGGGGTCGTGCGGCTTGGCGCGGCGTCCCGGTCGAAACGAGTTTCGCCGCCTCGCACTCCACGATCCGGTCCGCCTTGCATCGCTCGCTTTGGCCCGCGATTGGCGGGAGGCCCACGCTCGACGTGCGGCCGTTCGCCTTGCCCTCGCTCCTGCGGCGATTCCCTGGCGGCCCTATCGGGCGCGTCGAAATTGGCGTTCGCTTGCTTGGCGAGCTTGACGCCCAATTGGTCGCGCAAGACGCGCGTGCGCACTTCCATCGCCTCGCCCTCGGGGAGATCGCCAAGCTCGAACGGACCGAAGGAAACGCGGATCAGGCGGTTGACCGCCAGGCCCAGGTGCTCAAGGATTTTTTTTATCTCGCGGTTTTTTCCCTCCCTCAAGCCCAACGTGAGCCAGGCGTTCGCGCCCTGCTCGCGGTCGAGCCTGGCTTCGACGCCCTGGTAGTCGACGCCGTCGATGGTGACGCCGTCGGCGAGACGATCGAGTGCCGCTTGATCGATTGTCCCATGCGCGCGCACGCGATAACGGCGCAGCCAGCCGGTGGACGGCAATTCCAACACGCGCGCGAGCCCGCCGTCGTTGGTGAGCAAGAGCAGCCCTTCGGTGTTGATATCGAGCCGGCCGACGGCGACCACGCGCGGCAGGTCAGGCGGCAGCGCCGAGAACACGGTCCTCCGGCCCTCCGGATCGCGGGCGGTGGTGACAAGCCCCCGGGGCTTATGGAACAGAAAGAGGCGCGTGCGTTCGGGCGCGGCGAGCGGCTCGCCGTCGACGCGCACATCATCGTCCTCGGTCACATTGAAGGCTGGGCTCAAGAGCACCTTGCCATTGACGGTGACGCGGCCCGCGGCGATCCAGGCTTCGGCGTCGCGGCGGGAGCAAACGCCCGCCCGCGCGATGACCTTAGCGATGCGTTGGCCCGCGCGGACCTCCGAGGCTCCAGCTTGCGTTTCGTCGCTCATGGCTCGCTTCGTTCCGGCTCCGTCCGCTCATGCATTGCCGCCGGCGGCCGCTTGTCCTAAGCCCGAACGCTGCGGGCCGCCAACGAAAAACGCGTGGCGAGTAGCCAAAAGATGGCAGCACAGGAAGCGTGACTTGATTGAAGAGAGCAAGGGTGCCGATCCGATGAGCCTCGCCTTCGCCGAGGCGCGTTCCGCTGAACTGCGCGGCGAAACGCCGGTCGGCGCGGCGCTGGTTCGCGACGGGAACGTGATCGCCAGCGCCGGAAACCGCACGCGCGAATTCAACGACCCAACGGCGCACGCAGAAATGGCGGTTATCCGCGAAGGCGCGTCAAGACTTGGGTCTGAACGACTCGTTGGCTGCGATCTCTATGTGACGCTCGAACCTTGCGCGATGTGCGCGGGCGCGATCGCTCATGCCCGCCTGCGCCGGCTCTACTACGCCGCCCCGGACCCCAAGGGCGGCGCCGTCAACAACGGCCCGCGCTTCTTCCGCCAGCCAACGTGCCACCATGCGCCGGAAGTTTACGGTGGATTGCGCGAGAGCGAAGCGGCGGAGATGCTGCGGGCGTTTTTCGCCGCCCGCCGGTGAACACGCCCGTCATTCCGGCGCTTCGCGCCACCTTCTCCCTGAGGGAGAAGGGTTGTAGTGCACGTCGCGGCCGCCTTCTGATCATCCTGCGAGACGCCTTCGGCGCTCCTCGGGATGAGTGGGTTGTGGCGCCAGGTCCGTCGCTGGTTGCCAACACGCAAGCCGTCGTGACACATGAGGAGCCCGCTTAAAAACGTCCAGGGAGGATCCATGCCTAGTCCGCCGTTTCGAGCCGACCATGTCGGCAGCTTCCTTCGCCCCGAGCGGCTGCGAGAAGCGCGCGAGCTTTTCGCCGCCGGTGGCCTTCCCGCCGCTGAATTGCATGCGATCGAGGACGAATGCATTCGCGAGGTCGTGCGCGCGCAAGAGAATGTGGGCCTGAAGGGCGTCACCGACGGTGAGTTCCGCCGCACCTTCTTTCACGTCGATTTTTTGGAGCGGCTGCACGGGGTCGAGGTCCGTTACGGCGAGTTCGCGGCGCATTTCAAGAAAAGCGATGGAACTCAGGTCGGCTTCGCGCCGCCGACGATGCATGTTGACAGCAAGGTGAAATGGGCGGGCCCCATTCAAGGACCGGACTTCGATTTCCTCAAGACGACGACGACGCGAACGCCGAAAGTCTGCATCCCCGCGCCCTCAATGTTGCACTTCCGCGGGGGGCGCGAGGCGATCAGCGAGGCGGTCTATCCGAACCTCGAAAATTTCTACGAAGACCTGACCGGCGCTTATCGCGCTGAGGTCGCCGATCTTGCCGCGCGGGGCTTAAGCTACCTGCAATTCGACGACACCAATCTCGCCTATCTGTGCGATCCGGACATTCGCGCCCGCACCAAGGCGCGCGGCGACGACCCGGACGCGTTGACGCGGCTCTATTGCCGGCTCATCAACGATTCGATCCGAGACCGGCCCGCCGACATGACCGTCTGCGTCCATCTCTGCCGCGGCAACTTCAAGAGCGCCTGGGTGGCGCAGGGCGGCTATGAGCCCGTCGCCGAAATCCTGCTCAACGAGATGAAGATCGACGGCTTCTTCCTTGAATATGACGACGAGCGCTCCGGCGATTTCGCGCCGCTGCGGTTTGCGCCTAAGGGCGCAACCATCGTGCTTGGCCTCATGAGCTCAAAGAAGGCGGCGGCGGAGCCTAAGGACCTCGTCAAGAAGCGGATCGAGGAGGCTACGAAATACATAGCCCTCGAGCAATGCGCGCTGAGCCATCAGTGCGGTTTCTCCTCGACCGCGCACGGCAACGACCTCAGCGAGGCCGATCAGTGGATCAAGCTCGCGCGCCTGGTCGAAATCGCCGAAGAGGTCTGGGGCGCGGTATAATCGGCCACACAAGGCAAATGGGTTTACACAGATGCTGGAGCGAGTTCGCACGAGCGCAAAGCCAATCTGGTTCGATTCCGACAAGTGCTTCATCGATGGGCGCTGGATCGAGCCGCAGTCGGGCCGGCGCCTGCCGCTCGAGGATCCGTCGCGCGGGGTCGAGATCGGCGAAATCGCCCGCGGAGAGGCGGCGGACATCGATGCGGCGGTCGATGCGGCGGAGCGCGCGCTTGGCGGCGCCTGGGGCAAGCTCACCGCAACCGAGCGCGGGCGGCTGCTCATGAAGCTCGCGGGACTGATCAACGAGCGGGTCGACGAGCTGGCGCGCATCGAGGCGCTCGACGTCGGCAAGCCGCTCAAACAGGGCCGCGCGGACGCGCTGGCGATGGCGCGCTACATGGAGTTCTACGCCGGCGCGGCCGACAAGGTGATGGGCGAAACGATCCCCTATCTCGACGGCTACACGGTCTACACTTTGCGCGAGCCACATGGGGTGACCGGCCATATCGTTCCGTGGAACTATCCGATGCAGATCGCCGGGCGCACCATCGGGGCGGCGCTTGCGATGGGCAATGCTTGCGTGCTCAAGCCGGCGGAGGAAGCTTGCCTCACTTCGCTCGCGCTTGCCGATCTCGCGCGCGAGGCGGGCTTTCCGGCAGGCGCGCTCAACGTCGTCCCGGGCCTCGGCGAAGAGGCAGGCGCAGCGCTCGCCGCGCATCCCGGCGTGAGGCATCTCTCCTTCACCGGCTCGGTCACTGTGGGCGCTCTGGTGCAAGAAGCCGCGGCGCGCCACGTCGCGCCGGTGACGCTCGAACTCGGCGGAAAATCGCCGCAGCTCGTGTTCGCCGACGCCGACCTCGAGCGGGCTTTGCCCTTCCTGGTCAATGCCGGCATCCAGAATGCAGGCCAGACCTGTTCCGCCGCGTCGCGCATTCTGGTCGAGCGCAAGATTTATGACGAAGTCGTGGAGCGCATGGCGGCGCGCTACAACGCTTTGAAGGTCGGTCCGGCGGACGCGGACCTTGATGTCGGGCCGCTCATCTCCGAGCGGCAGAAGTCGATCGTCACTCGGTTCATCGCCGAGGGGGCCGATCTGAAAACGGTCGGGACGGCTCGGATCGTCGAGGACGCGCCGAAAGGCGGACATTACGTCGCCCCGACCCTGTTCGCGGATGTCACTTCTGGCCATCGCCTCGCTCAGGAGGAAATCTTCGGTCCCGTCCAGATCGTCATTCCCTTTGAGGACGAGGCCGAGGCGATCGCAATCGCCAACGGGACCGGCTACGGTCTTGTGGCGGGCGTCTGGACCGCCGACGGGGGACGGCAGATGCGGCTCGCCAAGGCGTTGCGCGCGGGGCAGGTGTTCCTCAACAATTACGGCGCGGGCGGCGGCGTCGAGCTGCCGTTCGGAGGGGTTGGCAAATCGGGCCACGGCCGCGAGAAGGGCTTCGAGGCGCTCTACGGGTTCTCGGCGCTGAAGACCGTCGCGGCTTGGCACGGCTGAGGGGAACCATGGGACGTCGCTTGGCTGCTCGCGCCTGCTTGTGTTGCCTGATCGCTTTTGTGGCGACGGGATGCGCGACGCCGCCCGTGGTCAAGCGCGACTATCTCTACGAGGCGGCATGGCGAGGGTCGTCCTTGACCGTCGTCGGCCGCCAGTTGGTCGTCGACGCCGCCGCGGGCGCAGCGCCGCAAACGGTGACGCTGATCGACGTCAATGAGCGGGCGAAGGCGCCGGGGGACCCGGAACGGCGCGCTCGCATTCTCAATCGGCGGATCGAGAACGTGCAGGCGGAGCTGCGCCGCAACGGGATCGCCCCTGCCGATGTTGGCCTGTGGACGGGCGTTGGACCCGACAGCGTCCAGACCTTTCCTCCCGGCGAATTGCAGATAAAACCGATGGTCCTCATCGCCCACTATTGACGGGCAGAATGCGTGGGCCGTCCCGTCGTGTTAGAGACGATCCTTTAAGGGGCGCGGCGGCGCGCCTTCAGAGGAGCCCCGCGTGAATCCGATCGTCGTTGTCCTGAACGGCCCCAATCTCAATCTGCTCGGCAAGCGCGAGCCGGAGATGTATGGCCGCGAGACGCTCGCCGACGTGGAAGCGGACTGCCGCCTCCTCGGAACGGAACTCGGGCTTGCGATTGAGTTCCATCAGAGCAACCGCGAATACGAGATCCTCGACTGGATTCACGCCGCCCGCGAGCGCGCCGCGGGCATTGTCATCAATCCGGCCGCCTTCACCCACACGTCCGTCGCCATCCTCGATGCGTTGAACGCCTTCGACGGGCCGATCATCGAAGTGCATATTACCAACGTGCACAGACGAGAGCCTTTCCGGCATCATTCCTATGTGTCGGGCGTCGCTTCGGGCGTCATCGTCGGTTGTGGAACGCAAGGTTATGCGTTCGCGCTCCATCGGATCGCGAAGCTGATCGACAAGCCGAAGCGGTGATCCTGGTCGGGATGAAAGGGGAGGGAGGGTCAGGGTGAGGATCAAGGAGTTCGTCGACAGAATTCCGGGCGGCCTGATGCTGGCGCCGCTGCTACTCGGCGCGCTTTGCAAGACCTTTGCTCCGAACGCTCCCGCCTTTTTCAAGGACTTTACTCAGGGAATCATGACCGGCGTCATTCCGATCCTGGCTGTGTGGTTCTTCTGCATGGGGTCGTCGATCACGCTTCGCGCGACCGGTACGGTGCTACGCAAGTCCGGAACGCTTGTGCTGACTTGCTACGCAAGTCCGGAACGCTTGTGCTGACCAAGTTCTTCGCCGCATGGGCGATCGTTCTCGTCGCCTCTGAGTTCATTCCGCCAGAGGGGATTCAGAGCGGCTTCTTCGCAGGTCTTTCGATTCTCGCCATCGTCTGCGCCATCGATATGACGAACGGCGGTCTCTACGCATCGTTGATGCAAACCTACGGCACGAGGGAGGAAGCCGGAGCGTTCGTCCTGACTTCGATCGAGTCCGGACCGCTAATGAGCATGATCATCCTTGGCGCGTCCGGAGCGGCGCATTTCGAGCCGCAGGTCTTTGTCGGCGCCGTGCTTCCTTTCCTGGTAGGCTTCGCGCTCGGCAATCTCGATCCGAAGCTCAGGGAGTTTTTCGCGCCCGGCGGCCAGTTGATGATTCCCTTCTTCGCCTTCGCGCTCGGCAACACCATCGATCTGCATACGCTTCTCTCGCCGCTCGCGGGCCTCGGCGTCGCGCTCGCCTTGTCCGTCATTGTGCTGACCGGCGTGCCGCTGGTCATTGCAGATAAGCTGATAGGACGAGGCACGGGCACGGCCGGAATCGCCGCGTCCTCCACGGCAGGGGCAGCCGCAGCCAACCCCACGGCGATTGCGGCCGTCGCTCCGCAATTTGCTTCCGTCGCGCAGCAGGCGACGGTGCTCGTTGCGATCTGCATTGTGGGGACATCGATTGTCGTGCCGATCCTCACCGGCCTTTGGTACCGCCGTTTCGGGCAGGGCATGGCGCGCACGGAAAGCTCAGCGGCTGCGCTGCACCTCCATTCCGTTGATCGAGCGGTTTAAGACGACGGGCGCTTCAATTCACGATGGCCAACGCGAATCCGTCCCAGCCCTTGGCGCCGACGGTCTGGATTGCGGTCGCGCTTAAGCGTGGCTCGCGCGCCATCAATTCGAACATGCGGCGCACGCCGACGACGTCCGGGTCGTGGCTTGCCGCCTCGACTACCCCGCCCTCCCGCACGACATTGTCGACCACGATCGTGGTTCCGGACCGGGAGAGGCGCAAGGCCCATTCGAGATAGGCTGCATTATTGGTCTTGTCGGCGTCGATGAAGACGAAATCGAATGGGCCAAGCCTCTCGGCCTCGAGCTTGGGCAGGGTCGCGAGCGCCGCGCCGGTTCGGATCTCCACTTTGCTCTCAAGCCCAGCGCGGGCGACGTTGCGGCGCGCGATCTCGGCATGCTTCGCGTTCATTTCGAGCGTGATGAGCCGACCGTTGTCGGGCAACGCCCGCGCCAGCCAGATGGTCGAATAGCCGCCAAGCGTCCCGATTTCGAGCGTTTTGCGCGCGCCCGACATGCGCGCGAGCAGATGGATCAGCTTGCCCTGCAGCGCCGAGACGTCGATCGACGGCAGCCCGGCCGCGGCATTGGCAGCCAGCGCCTCCTCAAGCGGCGGGTCTGACCCGATCAGCGTCCTGGCAAAATAGGAATCGACCTCGCTCCAATTGCGTCTGTTCGTCAATCGTCGTCACCCTTCATGGCATGACCGTGTAACTCACGCTTCCTCCGGCACGACCAGATTGGCGTCACGGGCGATGCGCCAGCGACCATCGGCGTCCTCGCGCAAGACGGTCATTGCGTATCCCGACATATGTCTCGGCGCTTGGCCGGGGAAGGTCAGCACGGCCTGAATATGGTTGCGTACGTAAGCCCGCGGACCGAAGACCTCGATCTCCTGCACATCGGCGCGGGCGTCGATCGCGGCGCCCTTCATGCGTTCGCTGTCGGCTGCGAACTCGACTTTCCCGAACGGCGGCCGGCCCGGCGTCATGAAGACGACGTCGTCCGTCATCATGTCCATGAGCGCGGGCAGATCATGAGCCTTGCTGGCGGCGATCCAGGAGTTGACGAGCTCACGGATTTGGCGCACGTCGTCTGTCATGCTTGGCTCCTCCGCGTCCGCGCTCCGCACCCCTCAAGGCTCCCCCTTTCCAGCCACGCCGGCTTCCGCGAAGGTCGCCATGCCGTTATGGCAGGCGACTGCCGCCTTCACTACGCCGACCGCGAGCGCGCCGCCCGAGCCTTCGCCGAGCCGCATTCCAAGATCGAGCAGCGGAACTTTGCCGATGAGCTTGAGCGCATGCCGGTGGGCGCGCTCGGCCGAGAGGTGGGCGGCGAGGCAATGGTCGAGCGCGGCGTCGTCAAGCGCCAGCAGCACCGCCGCGGCGGAGCACACGACGAAGCCGTCGAGCAGCACTGGCGTTCTGCGCAGACGCGCGGCGAGGATCGCGCCTGCGATCGCTGCGGTTTCGCGCCCCCCGAGGCGCGCCAAAACCTCGAGCGGATCGTCAAGATAGGGCTTATGACGCCCGACTGCGGCGCGCACGGCGTCTGCCTTGCGCCTCAGACCCTCATCGTCGACGCCGGTCCCCCGGCCAACCCACTCCTCCGCCTCGCCGCCGTAAAGCGCGTGGTAAATGGCGGCGGCAGCCGTCGTGTTGCCAATGCCCATCTCGCCAAGCACAAGCAGGTCGGGTTCGGAGGCGAGCGCCTCCATGCCGAAAGCCATGGTGGCTGCGCAGGCTTTTTCGTCGAGCGCCGGCTCCTGCGTGATGTCGCCGGTCGGCTTCTCCAGCGCGAGCTCGTAAACCTTGAGCGAAATGTCGAAAGTCTTGCAGATCTGATTGATCGCGGCGCCGCCGGCCTGAAAATTCGCCACCATCGCCTGGGTAACCGATTGCGGGAAGGCGGAGACGCCTTGGGCGACGACCCCATGATTGCCGGCGAAGACCGCAACCAAGGGCCGATCGACATGCGGCCGCGCCGATCCCTGCCAGGCCGCCAGCCATTCGGAAATCTCCTCGAGCCGCCCGAGGGAGCCTGCGGGCTTGGTCAGTTGCCCCTCGCGCTCGCGGGCCGCCGACCGCGCGGCCTCGTCGGCCTTTGGCACTTTATCGAGAAGCGCGCGGATATCGTCGAAAGGGCGGGAAGCGGCATTCATTGATCTTCTCTCGGAGGACGGGAGCCGCGACGGCTATAGTCGATATCTGGAGTGAAGCACAAAGCGCTTAGCGTCCGTGAATCTCGGTCCGACAGAATTTTTGACCTTGACGAAATGTGAATCTGATTCCAATTCTACTCTGCATCGAATTGGCGCCAATATTACCGAAGAAGGAGGAAATGGGGATGCGCAATCAACGTTTTCGTCGCCAAGCACTAAATTTAGCGATTGCTACGCTTGTCGGGCTAGTGGATAGAATCTGACACTCAGAACCCGCGCCTTCCGCGCGAGCCTTGGAATTCACTCGGAGCCCGGCGGACTCTTCCGTTTGATTTTCACCACTAGGTTGATGTGCCCTGCTGGCGGGAATTGAAGGGTGACGGTGGTCTTTGAGCCGCCGAGCAATGCGCAGGTGGGGAGTGGGATTTGACAAAAGACGAAAGATGGACATAGTTCATCGGCTATTGAACCACGCTGCCAATAAGCGATGGACATTGGCCGCCTGCACCCCTCTTTACGTGGCGCTCTTGCTGTTGATGCGCTCTCTTGGGAGCGGGCGACTGAAGAGGGCTAACTGAGGAGGAAGTGATGGTAAAAATGATAGTTGCGTCTCTGATAGTTGTTGTGAGCTTTGGTGCAGCTTATGCTGGATCTAAAACTCAACACATCAGCACTATGAAAGCACAGTGCGGCGCTGACGTTAAAAGCAAAGGTCTGACTGGCCAAGCAGCCAAGGAAGAATACAAAAAATGCTGGGCTGGTGGTGGTGAAGTAGCTCACTAAATAAATGCCGCTGTGCTTGGCCAGACGTCCTCATTGAGGTTCAACCTCGGGATTAGCGTGAGCCTAAGAGTGATCCAGGTTACTAGCGCAGCGGCGCGCCATCGTGTGTGCCGTCGATGACAATCGTGTTCGAGCCGCCGTCCAATAGTCAGGTCCTTGGCAGATGACGACAAGCCTGTGAATTTGGCCGCGCCACTTAGACGTTGATGATGGCGTTAGCCTTATTGGCCGCCACCTTTGCGCGAATGATTTCGAGAGTGAAGTTATTTGTTAGCCAATTGTTCGCTGGCAATTGGTCATTGTTTTGTTCACGTCTTGCGCTGTCAAGCATTGCGAGAGCGACCTCCAGCAGGCGCTCCGTCGTGTGATAGCTGGTAGCCTTCAGCGGGACGCTCATTTTACTAACTCAGATCCCTAGGCGGGATTTCGCCGTATCGATTCTAAACAGGCTAAGCACATGTCGAGGCTTCCGGCTATGACCGGCGTCACACCACGAGCGAACCCCGCGCCTTACTAGTGACCAAAGATTAGGAACGACCCAAGCTGGATCTGGCGGCGCACCGTACTCAAGCGCTTCTGTACACGTTGCGCATATTTTGATATGCTCCAGCAATCGCACTTTCTGATTACAGCGTGCGCATATTGTTGGCTCGCTTTGTGCTCTGATATGACAGAAGAACTCTAATTCTTCTGGATCATCATCATCGATGCGATAGAAGCCGAAATTGTCCTCGTGTTTTGTTGACATGGCATTAATATTTCTTTCAAGCGTGACGAAGAGGCGCGCTCGCTCACGTGTTGATATTAAATTGTCCGCTGGGCCTCTTGCTCTTTCGAGCCAATCAGCTGCCAGATCGGGCCAGTGAGCTGGACGGTCGTCTTTGAGCCGCCGAGGGCGAGTTTCATTTTACGGGCCAAGACGGATACTCAATAGGCGTCGCTTTTCCTGGTACTCAGGCCTACTGGCGGTATCGGACCACAGTCTGCTCAAAATGCAAAGATGTGATCATCGAAATAGCGCCGCAACCAAGAACTTCCAACGGACAGAGGCAGGATTGGCCAATGGTCTATCCTATCGGAGTGAGCCGAGGCCGATTTCTTCTGAGGTTCCCACTGAGATTGCTAAAGATTATATTGAGGCTTGCAACGCTTTACCCATAAGTGCAAAAGCCTCCGCTGCGCTATCTCGGCGCTGCCTTCAGAATATTCTTCATGAGGGCCGATCCCGCGCTACTCGGCCGCCTCGCGCCTCGCGCTAAAGCGCGTCAACACCGCCCACGAAATCGGGCGAGCCGAGCCAACCCTCAGTCCGCCTACTTCATCTGCTCCAGAAGATGCGCGGCGCTGGAAACGTCCGCCTGGCCGGGTGACGGCTCGATGTTGAGCTCTTTCACCACCCCGTCTTCCACCAACATGGCGTAACGCTTGGAGCGCACGCCCAAGCCCCCGGCGGACGCATCAAAGTCGAGGCCTAGAGCCTTGGCGAAGTCGCCGCCGCCGTCAGCGAGAAAATCGATGTGGCCCTTCGCGCCCGTCGCGTCCGACCAAGCCTGGAGCACGTAATGGTCGTTGACCGAGGTCATGGCGATCGCATCGACTCCCTTGGCCTTGAACGCAGCCTCGCTGACAATGAAGCCGGGCAGATGGTTTTTGTGGCAGGTCGGGGTGAAAGCGCCCGGCAGGCCGAACAGAACGATTGTCTTGCCAGCGAAGTAATCCTTCGTTTCCACCGGCTTCGGCCCGTCAGGGGTCACAAGACGCACGGTGACGTTGGGCAGACGATCGCCGACTTTGATGATCATGGGGCGCAGTCCTCGATTGCGGTGTGGGTCGCGCCGCGGGCGCAGGCGCGGCGGGACACTAGACGACGAGCGCTTGGCCCGTAAAGCGGCGCTGACGCTTCGGGAGGAGCCTACGTTTTCGGCGCGGCTTGGATCGTCGTCTCCACTGGCCCCGCGCCGCCAGTCAGCGTAAGGCGCAGCGGAACGGGAAGGGCCGCTTCTTTGGGCTTGTCGCCGATTGTCAGCGTGAAGCAATCCCGGCCTCCGTCGGCATAGCGCGGGCGTCGTCTTCAGCCACCAGCCCTCCGGCGCCTCGACGAACAGGTCGCGCGGGGGGCCGTCCTCATGGGCCGCGCAGAGCCGCCAGCTATTCGCGTCGAGCGCCTCAAGCGCGCCGAAATCCTTCTGCGGGACTGCGCGTGGGACGGCGGCGAGCGCCGCATCGATCGCGTTTGCGTGCGGCGAGGCTCCAGCGGAGGGAAGCTTGAGCTCGAGATGAGCCTTGGCCGGCAGGCACACTTTCTCGCACACGGCGAAATCGGCGTTGAGCTTGAGCGTCGCAGGCTTCGCGGGGTCGCGAGGCTTGACCCGGAGGGGAAAGACGACGTTGCTGTCGTAGCCGAACGCCTCGCCGCCGTCGGCCTCTTTGATACGCTTCGGCGCGGGAAACTCCGGTTCGACGCTCGCGACATTGTCGGATAAGGAAAAGTCCAGCGTTGGCGGCAGGCCGGCGTCGCCAGGGTCGCGCCAATAGGTGATCGCGCCCGGCTTAAGGGCGATCTCGAACCCGGCGAGATCGCCGCCGCCCGCGATAAGGCGCGCCTGAGACTTCGACGCAAGCGTCCAATCGGTCGAGAACGCATCGGCGGCGAACGCGGACATGGCCCGTAGGACAAGCGCAAGCGCGACCGCGAGCGCGCCTGCAATCTTTAGGCCTCCGGCGGCTGCGCGAAGCGTCTTAACCAACGATCCTGCGCTCATCTTGCTCTGCCTATACCATGCCACGAATTTCAACTAGCATCGACCGCGGCGCCGCAACCGCGACCACAAAGAGGCGACCATGAGACGGGCGGATCCGCCGCCGCCGACCAGTCTGGAAGGGCAGTTCCTGATTGCGATGCCGTCGCTTCGGGAAGGTCCGTTCGCGCGCTCCGTCGTCTATATGTGCGCCCATCGCGACGACGGCGCCATGGGCATCGTCATCAACCACCGGGCGGAGGAGATCGATTTCGGCCAGCTTCTGGCGCAGCTCGACATCGTGCCGGAAGCCGAGGCGATCCGTCTGCCGCCGCGCGCCCAGGCGGTGCGAGTGTTGCGGGGCGGGCCGGTCGAGACGGGACGCGGCTTCGTTCTCCATTCGAGCGACTATGACGTCAATGACTCGACGGTCAAGATTGGCGATGTCTGCCTGACCGCCACGCTCGACATCCTGCGAGCAATCGCCCAGGGCACGGGCCCGTCACAGGCCGTGCTTGCGCTTGGCTACGCCGGCTGGGCCTGCGGGCAGCTCGAGAGCGAGATCCTGGCCAACGGCTGGCTGACCTGCCCCGCCGACGCCGGCCTCATTTTCGATCTCGATTTCGGCCGCAAATACGATCGGGCGCTCGCGATTCTCGGCATCCACGAAGGCATGCTGTCCTCCAACTCCGGCCACGCGTAGGGCGTTCCGAGAACGCCCGTCTCGCCGAGCTATGGGGCGTTCGCACGAACGCCGCCCGACTTTCGACGGGCTATCACGGTGATGCGGGCCGCACCCCCGCCGTCGCCGAAACGTCGAACATCTCCGCTCGGCCCTTAAGCTCCGCGAACACGGCGGGATCAGCGCCGGTGAGGAACACCTGGCCACCGAGGCGCGCGAGCGCGTCGTAGAGCGCGGCGCGGCGGCGCGGATCGAAATGGGCCGCGATCTCGTCCAGGAGGGTGAGCGGGGCGGTCGCCGACATCTCGGCGACCAGGCGCGCATGGGCGAGCGCGAGCCCGACAATCAGCGCCTTCTGCTCGCCGGTCGAAGAAGCGGCAGCCGGCGCCTGTTTCGGCCCGTGCCAGACCAGAAGATCGCTGAGATGCGGGCCGATGAGGGTGCGGCCGGCAGCCGCGTCACGGCTCCGATTGTCGCGCAAGCTCGCCCGGTAGCGGTCTTCCGCCTTGAGCGCCGGCCCATTGTGGGTCATGGCCTCGATCTCGCCCATAAGCGCAAGCTTCGCCCAGGGAAAGGGCGATGAATCGTCGCGCTCGGCGGCGATGAGGGCTTCGAGCCGGCGCACGCAGTCGAGCCGCGCCGCGGCGACCGCGACGCCAAGCTCAGCCGCTTCGCGCTCGATCGCGTCCAGCCATGCGGCGTTGCGCCCGCCCTCTTCCAGGAGCCGGTTGCGCCCGCGCAGCGCCCGTTCGAACTGGGAGACCCGCGCGCCGTGGCCTGGGTCAATCGCCAGCACGAAGCGATCGAGAAAGCGGCGCCGCTCGCTCGCCGGCCCGGCGAACAGCGAATCCATCGCTGGCGTCAGCCAGACGAGACGCACATGGTCGCAAAACGCGCGCGACGAAGTGACGGCGGCCCGGTCGATGCGGTTGCGCCGCTCGGCCGCCTCGCCGTTCGCGCCCGGTTTCCAGCCGGAGCCCAGCTGATGAATCTCGCCGTCCTCCTCGACTTCGATCGATAGCGCGAAGCCGCCCGCGCCGCCGACCCGCGCGCATTCCCCGAGCTCCGCTCGGCGTAAGCCGCGTCCAGGTGCGAACAGCGACAGAGCTTCGAGGAGATTGGTCTTGCCGGCGCCGTTCTCGCCGCATAGGACGACCAGGCTGCCTCGGATTGTGAGATCGAGCGCGGCGTAAGAACGAAAATCGTTGAGCATGACGCGCCGCACGCGAGGGCGCCGTCGGGCCTGGGGGGCACCGTCAAGGCTGGTCATAAGCGCGGCGTGTGCCACGTCCGCCGGCGCTGCGAAAGAGCGAAACAAAGGAGCCTTGCCGATGAAACCCCTCGATGTCCTGATGCCCGCCAAAGGCATGCAGCTGATCGAAGATCAGATCAGCGCGCGGCTGCCGCTGCACCGCCTGTGGCTCGAGCCCAATCCCGACCTCTGGCTTGTGGAATGGGCGCCGCGGATCCGCGCGATCGCGATGACCGGGGGGCACGCGCCGCTTGATGAGGCCTACATGCGCCAGTTCCCCAACCTCGAGATCATCTCGAGCTTCGGCGTCGGCTACGACAATATCGACGCCAAGGCGGCGGCGCGGTTCGGAATCATCGTCACCAATACCCCGGGCGTGCTCGACGATGAAGTCGCCGATACGGCGCTCGGCCTCATGATCATGACCGTGCGCCAACTGCCGCAGTCGGAACGATATCTGCGCGCCGGGCAATGGGCGGCGAAGGGCGCTTTTCCGCTAAGCCCTTCGCTAAGGGGCCGCACCGTGGGCATTTTAGGGCTCGGCCGCATCGGCAAGGCGATCGCTGAGCGCGTTACCGCGTTCGGGCTCCCCGTCGTCTATCATGGCCGGCGCGCCCAAGCCGACCTTCCTTATCGCTACTATCCTTCGCTCACCGACATGGCCAAGGCGTCAGACGTGCTGATCGTCGTCGCTCCGGGCGGCAGCGCAACTCGCCACATCATCAACGCCGAAGTGCTGGAGGCGCTGGGCGCCGACGGCGTGCTGATCAACATAGCGCGCGGCTCTTTGGTCGATGAGAAGGCGCTGATCGAGGCGCTGCGGAATAGGACGATCCTGGCCGCGGGTCTCGACGTATTCGAGAACGAGCCCAACGTGCCGCAAGAACTCATTGCGCTCGATAACGCGGTGCTTTTGCCGCATGTCGGCTCGGCGTCGGTCAAAACGCGCCAAGCGATGGCGGAATGCGTAGCCTCGAACGTGCTCGCCTGGGCCGATGGCAAGCCGCCGCTCACGCCGGTGCCCGAGACGCCATGGCGGGGGAAATGGGGGAGGAGCGGATAGGAGCAATTGATCTGTGTCAATGCCGGCGGCGGGCGCGGCCCGCTAAGCGGGCACGGGGCTTTTTCTGTTAGCAAGCCCGTGAGCGGCATTGTCAGTCTTCTAAGGACCGTGCAATGGGACGCGCTTCGGCCGCGACAGGCGGTCATCTAGGGAATGTGGGCTAAGGGGATACGAAACATGAAAAAGACGATGCTTGTCGGGTTTGCCGCGGCGACGGCGCTAATGCAAGCCGCATCCGGACCAGAAGATCATTCACGCCATCGGCTTAATGCTCAAAGAGGACCGCGCCGAAGGGATGATGATGGAGCAGTGAGGGAATCGTGAGAAATCTGCTTCTATCGACGGCGCTTAGCGTCGCGGCGTCGGTCTGCCTGGCGCCGGCCCGGTTGGATCATTGGTGCATGGGCTCCTGGCTCGATGTCGACACCGGACTCAATTCTGAGAACGACAACGACAAGAGCCATTTCGCGACCGCGCCCAACGAAGCCATTCGCGGCTGGACGGCCGGAGCGCCGTGACCTGCCTGGCTGAATAGCGATTGATCTGCGTCAAGTCTGGCGGCCGGCGCAACTGGTAGGCGGCCGACGGCGCTCGCCGTCGGCGAGCCGCCAATTCAATTCCGTCGCATCAGGCCCGTTGGCGGGTACACCGCTGCAAAGGGAGGGAAGACCAATGAACAGGCGGCAATTGTTCTTGTCATCGGCCAAGGGCGCGCTGGCGGCGGCGCTCGGCGCGGTTGGGTTCCGTACGACGGCTCAGGCGCAATCGCCGACGGCGGTCCATTCCCCGATAGCAAAGTGCTTCCGACGCCAACTCCGCCTTTCCAAGGCTTCATCGCGCCGAACTTTGTCAACAGTCAGCCGGGTTGGCCGCCGACGATCATGCCGCCCGAAGGCGCGCCGAACGTGCTCCTCATCCTAATCGACGACGCGGGCTTCGGCTCCAACTCGGCGTTTGGCGGCCTCGTGCCGACGCCGGCTCTGGACAAGCTCGCGAAAGCGGGTCTCCGCTACACTCAGATGCACAATACGGCGCTCTGCTCGCCGACGAGGGCCGCGCTGCTCACCGGCCGCAATCATCACAGTGTCGGCTTCGGCACGGTGGCCGAAGCGGCGTCCGGCTATCCTGGCTACGATTCCATCACGCGGCCTGAGACCGCGCATGGCGCGGCGGCCTTGAAGGAGAACGGCTACTCCACCGCTTGGTTCGGCAAGAACCACAATGTGCCGACCTGGGAGGCGAGCCCGCAGGGACCGTTCGAGCACTGGCCGGTCGGTCAGGGCTACGATTATTTCTACGGCTTCATCGGCGGCGATACGAGCCAGTGGCAGCCCGGCAACCTCTACCGGACACCACGCCGATCCATCCTTACAACGGCAACTCGGGCTGGAACCTCATTACGGCGATGGCGGACGACGCGATCCAGTACATCGAGACGCAGACCTCGACCGATCCGAAGCGGCCCTGGTTCATTCATTACGCGCCAGGCGCGACGCACGCGCCGCATCATCCAACCCCGGAGTGGATCGACAAGATTAGCGACATGCATCTCTTCGACGACGGATGGAACGCGATCGCCGAGCGCATCTTCGAAAACCAGAAGAAGCTCGGAGTCGTGCCGGCCAACGCTAAGCTTCCACCCTGGCCGGACTTCCTGCCCAGGTGGGACACGCTGTCGGACGACCAGAAGAAGCTTTACCTTCGCCAGATCAATGTGTGGGCCGCCTACATGGCCTATGTCGACCATGAGATCGGCCACATTATCGAAAACCTCCAAAACCGGAACCTGTTCGACAACACGCTGATTATCTGGGTCTGCGGCGACAACGGCATGAGCGCCGAGGGCTCGATGAACGGCACGCCGAACGAGGTCGCGTATTTCAACGGCTATGCCTTCACCATCGAGCAGATGCTGCCGCTCATCCCGGCTTGGGGCACCGATCAGACCTATCCTCACTTCGCCGTGCCTTGGGCGTTTGCGATGGACACGCCCTACAAGTGGGTCAAGCAGATCGCCTCGCATCTCGGCGGAACGCGCACCGGCATGGTGGTGAGCTGGCCCAAGCGCATCGCCGACGCCGGCGGCGTTCGGCACCAGTTCCACCATGTCATCGACGTCATCCCGACGATCTTCGACGCGGTCGGCATCCCGCAGCCGACGATGGTCAACGGCATCGCTCAGCGCCCCTACGACGGCGTAAGCATGGTCTATAGCTGGGACAAGGCCAACGTCGACGCGCCCTCGACCCGCACGACCCAGTATTTCGAGATCCTCGGCAATCGCGCGATCTACCACGAGGGCTGGATGGCCAGCACCTATCCTGCAGTATTTCCCTGGGAGGGCGTGAAAGGACATCCGCCCGTCGACGTGCTGAACGGATTCAAGTGGGAGCTGTACAATCTCAAGGAGGATCCGACCCAGACGAACGATCTCGCCGGCCAGGAGCCCGAGCGGCTACGGCAGATGCAGGAACTCTGGATGATCGAGGCGGTGCGCAACAACGTGCTGCCGCTGAACGCCTCGCAGGTCGCGGTCCTGACCGTCGAGCGCCCTGGGCCGCCCGCGGGCCGCACGCAGTTCGTCTACACGACGCCGAACACCTCGAACCAGTTCGCCGTCGCGCCCTCGATCCTCAACCGCTCGTACACGATCACCGCCGAGATCGAGGTGCCCGAGGGCGGGGCGAATGGCGTCTTGGTGACACAGGGCGGGCGGTTCTCCGGTTATGGGCTCTATCTCAAGGACGGCAAGCCGACCTTCACCATGAATCTGCTCGACCTCGAGCGGCCGAAGTGGCAAAGCGCCGATGCGCTGCCACCCGGTAAGCATTCCGTTGTCTTCGACTGGAAGATGGATCCGACGGGCATGCCGATCGGTCGCGGGGGCACGGGCACGCTCTCGGTGAATGGCAAACCGGTGGCGCAAAAGTTGCTGCCTCATACTCAGCCTTTCATCTGGGCCTGGGACGAGACCTTCGACGTTGGACTCGACACCGGCACGTCGGTGGACGACGCCGACTATCCGCGCCGTTCCCTTTCACCGGCAAACTCGAAAAGATCACCTTCGATCTCGGCGAAACGAGCATGACGCCGGAGGCCATCAAGGCGATGATGGAGGAGCTGGCAAAGAAGCGCGATCGGTGAACCGGCTAGAAGAAGCTCAAGGAGGCTAAGAGCGCGGCTGGACGCGAATTGAGCGGGCGATATACATAGGTCCGGCTCGACTCTGCCGCCGCGCCGCCCAGCGCGGCTTGCTGGTTGACGAGAAGGCTCTGATCGAGGCGCTGCGGAACAAGACAATTTTGGCCGCCGGCCTCGACGTTTTCGAGCACGAACCAGCGCGCCGCAAGGGCTCGCTCGATGATACGGTGCTGTCGCTGCATGTCGCCGCGGCGTCGGTCAAAACCTTTCGAGCGATGGCCGAATGCGTGGTTTCGAACCTGCTCGCCTGGGCCGATGGCAAGGCGGATAGAGCGCGGCAAAACCGTCGAGCCAGGATCGCTACGCTGTGTAATTGGCGCTGTCGCCGCCGGTCACGTCATAGGTCGCGCCGCTCACGATGTAGGCTTCGTCGGATGCGAGGAACACAACTACGGGCGCAATCGCCTCGGGCTCGATCCATGAGATCCCGAGCGGCGACTTTGCGCTGAGTCTCGTTTTCGCTTCGGCTTCCAGAGCAGCGGTCGGTTGTACGGAATCGAGATCGTCAACGGCCTGTGCATACCGCTGCCGGTGTCGAGTAAGAGGCGTGTCGATGAGGCCGGGAATGACGGCGTTCACCGTGATCTTGTGTACGCCGAGCTCGAGCGCCGCCGATTTCATGAGGCCGATGATGCCCCATTTGGAGGCGGAATAGGCAGCGCCAAACTTGGTGCCGTGCCGTCCTTGCGTGGATGAAGTGACGATGATGCGTCCGCCGCCGTTCTTAACCAGATGCGGTGCGATGGCGCGGATCGCGTTGCAGGTCCCGGTCAGGTTGACGTCGATCGTGTCCTGCCAGTCCGCGTCCTGCCAGTCGAGGATCGGTTTGAAGCTCTGGATGCCGGCGTTCGCGAACAGGATATCGAGCCGGCCGAAGGCGGCTCGCGCCTGCTCGATAGCCGCGCGCAGAGCGGGAAGATCACGTTGGTCGAGACGCGCTTCAAGCCAGCGCGCCCCAGCGGCCTCGACCATTCGCCCGGTTTCCCCCAATTGCTCGGGAGTCGCGGGCGCAACCTCAAGCGTTGAACTGACCGGTCCGGCAATGTCGATGCCCATCACGTCGGCGCCCTCGTGGGCGAAGGCGACCGCTGTGGCTCGCCCGATGCCACGGGCGGCACCAGTCACGATCGCGGCCTTACCATTCAGGCGGCCTGAGCGTTGGGTTCCCGGCGCCTTCTGGCTGGTTGCGGCCATAATCCTCTCTCCCTCTTCACCCGCGCTAAGCCAAGACCCACGTCGGCGGCGGCGCTGACGGCGCCGGGTCGCCGTGCGGCCGTGTTGGCGCCTTCACCGAACCGCTGTAGGAGAGGGCCGTCAAGCTGGGGAGGGACAATCGATGCTCAACACAACCGTGATCAGCCTATGCGCGGGCCTCGTTGCGCTTTTCGGGGCGCCGCTCGCCGCCTCGGCCGAGGACGCGATCGCCGCGCCTGCGCAGAAGACGATCGGCCAGCCGCAGTCAACCAAAGGCGACATGATTCCCTCGCTCGCGGTCATCAATTCCCGGGGGGCGACACTCCAGGGCAATATTCTGACGATGACCGATGTGGGGCTGAATTCCATCGTCTTCGCCGATCGTCCGTACAGAGCGGCCGGGCACGTGCTGACCAAACACTTTCTCAAGGAATGGGATGAGGGAAGCGAGAGTTTTGCTAAGGACCCGCCGAACGCCACAATATCGGTGCTGAGCGCGGACGGCGATACGGTCGAGGACGCCGTCGTGGTCCTGAAATCGCCGAAGCTCGAAGGCGACAAATTGACCTTCGAGGTGACTGTGCTCGAAGGGGGACTGTCGAAGGCGACCGGACCCGCTTCGCTGTTCATCGACTGGTTTGCCGCACGCGGTTATGGCGGTCGTGGATTCGTCGCCGGCGGCGGCGGATGGCATGGCGCCTGGTACGGTCATCCCAATTACGGCGCGGTGGCGGGAGCGGCGGCCCTTGGCCTCGGCGCCGCGGCGGTCGGAGCCGCGGCGGCGGGCGCGTACTATCACCCCTACGCCTATCCGTACTACACTCCGCCGCCACCGCCGGCCTGCGGCTATTACCCCTATCCGCCATGCTACTGAGGCGGGGGCAGCGCAAGGCCGAGCGATGCGTCCGTGGAGTTCGAGTAGCTGGAGTCGATATAAAGGCATTCTTGTCGAGGGAGGTTTTATGCTGGGGAATCTTTTGACGCGCCGCGCCGCGCTGGTCAGCCTTGCCGTCTTTGCTGCCGCCGGCTTAAGCGGCTGCAACACGACGCCCACGGCAGGAGTCCAACCTGTCGCTGCCTCCGGCGGCGGCGCGATCGACGTCGATACGGCGCCGCTGGTGGCTTATGTCGGCAGTCCCACTGCGGGCTGGGTGCAGCAGTCCTTGCCGGGCGCGCTTGCCCAGGTTCTCGGGCGAGGGGCGCCTGCCGGACTTCGCGTGCGTATCGACACGCTCTATCTGGGCGGCGGCGGGCCGGCAGATCCAGACCGGATGAGAGGCGTCGCGATGGTGGCCGGCAGAACGATAAACGTCCGCGCGGTCTCGACCTACATTTCAAACCCCACTGATCAGGCCTTGCCGGAACAAGCTCTGCAAGGCCGGGTGCAGGCGCTGTCGGTCGCCTTCGCTTACCGGCTCAAGAGGAAACTCGGGGCCTGAACGGGGCGACGAGCGCCGTTCGCCTCGTGTTATTCGCGGCGTCGACGACGTCTTACCCTTCGCGCTTGCGCGTCGCGGCGCCTTTGGCCGCCGCCGACTTGAGTTCTCCGCGCTCGCGTTTGGTCTCGACGGCCTTGGCCGCCGCTTCCTTGCGATGGAGTTGCGGATGGACGCCGAGGTCGCGCCATGACGTTTCCGTCACCTCGACTTGATAGTGTTCGGCCGCCTTCTTGATGTTGGCGAAGGCCAAGGCCCGATCCTCATCGGACACGTCCATGACCTGATCGAACCGCGCCACTGCGTTGCGAACGTGCTTCGCGTCGGTCAGCGGCTCCTTGCGTTGGTTCGGGAACGCGAAGACAGAGTCGGGGAGGTCGGCTTTGGCGGTAAGCTCGCCGTGCTTCTCATGAGGCTTCCAGGTCGCTTGCATCGGGAACTCCTTCTGACATTCGCCTCCGGCGCAGAGCAGTACTCAGTCGAGGCCGTCTCGGGCGAAAACGCAAGAGGAGGCGCTCTTGTTTCGCAAACCCTGGCCCCGGCGCTACCCCTGGGGTCATTTGCTCTCGGACCGGGCTCCACGTATACCATGGTTTAAATGTTTAAATGCACAGATCATACACTGCCAAGCGCCCGCAAATCCTGGCAAGCGCGAAAGCGCGGAACTAAACGCGGTCCTAAGTTACTGAAACGTTAAGGGCGCGGAACTAAAACGGAACTAAGGCGTAGCGCCGCCGTTGAACCAGCGAAGAAAACGCTTTAGCCGCCAGCCGCGCCTGGCGCGAGATATTGGACGCCGCGCGCGGGCCGGCGATAGAGCGCGAGCGTTGCGATCAGGCCGCAGAGCGCCGCGAAGCTCATCCAATAGCCGGGCGCGGCCTTGTCGCCGGTGTGGGCGATCAGCCAGGTCGAAACCAGGAGCGACGAGCCGCCGAGCGTGGTCGCGAGGCTATAGGCCAGCGAAAAGCCCGACGTCCGCACCGAAGCCGGGATGACCTCGGTCAGCGCCACGACCATCGCGCCATTATAGCAGGCGTAAATGAAGGACAGCCACAGTTCGACCGTGAGCATCCGGTCGAAGGTCGGGGCCTTCACCAACCAGACGAGGGCCGGATAGGCGGTCAGAAGGGCGAGAACGGAGAAGGTGACCAGGATCGGCTTGCGGCCGATCCGGTCCGACATCGCGCCCGAGATAGGCAGCCAGACGAAGTTCGACGCCGCGACCGCGATCGTCACCAGGAGCGCGTCGGATTCGGTGAACTTGAGCACGCCCCTGCCGAAGGTCGGGGTATAGACGGTGATGAGATAGAACGACACCGTCGTCATGATCACCATCGCCACGCCGCCGAGCACGATCGGCCAGTTGGCGCAGAGCGTGGCGAAGATCTGCGCTGTCGTCGGATGAACCTTTCGCGCCGCAAATTCGGGCGTCTCCTGCAGCCTACGGCGGATCATGTAGAGGAACGGCACAATCGCGCAGCCGATGAAGAATGGAATACGCCAGCCCCAGGCTGAGGCTGCTTCGGGTGCCATCAGATTGGCGATCGCGTAGCCGAGGAGCGCGGCGAACACGACCGCGACCTGTTGGCTTGCCGATTGCCAGGAGACATAGAGTCCCTTGGCGCCGGGCGTCGCGATCTCCGAGAGATAGACCGAGACGCCGCCGAGCTCAACGCCGGCCGAGAATCCCTGCAAGAGCCGCCCATGCACCACCAGCATCGGGGCGAGCACGCCGATGGTCGCGTAAGCGGGCACGAAGGCGATGAGGATGGTGCCGCAGGCCATGATCGAGAGGGTGACGATAAGCCCTTTGCGTCGGCCGATGCGGTCGACATACGGCCCCAATACGAGCGCGCCGATCGGGCGCATCGCGAACCCGGCCGCGAAACTCAAGAAAGTCGCCATCAGCGAGGCGTAAGGGTCGTCGCTCGGGAAGAAGGTCTGCGCAATCTGCCTGGCATAGATGCCGAACAGAAAGAAGTCGTACATTTCAAGGAAATTGCCGCTGGTGACGCGCAGAACGGTCTTGGCTTTCTCAAAGCCTGTCTGGCCCATGGCGTTTCCCTCCCGGCGGCGCGTTCCTGACGAAGATTACGCGTGTCGTTTGCCTTGGCGCAAATGAGCCCAGACTGGATAGCGGCGCGGCCTCTCGCACGTATACTCACTCACCCGCCAATCATGGAGACGCCGCCGATAGCCGACGCCGCCTTGTTCCGCCGCATCGCGCTTTCGTTCGAGGGGGCGGGTGAATATCCGCACTTTGATCGCCGCGCCTTCAAGGCCCGCATCACCTTCGCGACGCTGGCGTCAGACGAACTCACCGCCAACATCAAATTCGCGCCTGACGAGCAGGCGCTGAAATGCGCGGTCGCGCCAGACGCCTTTGCCGCGCTTGACAACGCATGGGGGCGGCGCGGCTGGACGTGCGCGACCCTTGCCCTTTAAGCGAAGCCGAACTCGAGGCGGCGTTAGAAATGGCCTGGCGTCATGCGGCGCCGAAGGCCAAGGCGCGCAAGCCGCGCGGCGAGGGAAAACGCCGCTAGCGCAATTGCGTCCGGTCGAACCGCGATCGTCAATGCGAGCCATAGGGCGTCGAAAGACGCCCGTCCTTCCGGACGGGGCTATGGCGAAGCAATCCAGGAGTTTTCGGGCCCACTGCGCCTCTGGATCGCCGCGTCGCTCCGCTCCGCGATGACCGGTCGATCCAAGAGCAGCGCGGTTAGCCCACCGCTCGCTCCTTTTGCAACTCTGCGGCCAGGGCCTCGCTCTCAGCCCACAGCCTCTTTGCCGCCGCGTCGTCCTGCGCCGCCGCGGACGGGTCGGCCATGTTGCGCTTGACGAAATATCCCCCGCTCGTGTTGGCGACCTCGGGCGAGGAGGCAAGGTAAATGATCGTGTCGGCGCCCTGTTCAGGCGAGATGAAGAACAGCTTCAGCACCGGCAACAGACGGCCGACCCAGCCGCCGCTCGACTCGCCAAATCGAGTCGCGACGGCGCCGGGATGGAGGCAATTGGCCATCACTCCCGTGCCGGCCAGCCGCCGGGCGAGTTCGCGGGTGAACAGGATATTGGCGAGTTTCGAGCGGCCGTAGACTTTAAAGCCGCTGTAGCCCTTCGCGCTCTGCAAGTCGCTGAAATCAAGGCTCATGCCCAGGTCGGCGGAGGATGACGTGGAGACGATCCGCGCCGGCGCGGAAGCGATGAGCCTCTCACGCAGCGCTTCGGTCAGCACGAAATAGGCCATGTGGTTGAGGGCGAAGGTGAGCTCGAGACCCTCGGGCGTCACCCGCCTGTCGGAGAAGAGGGCGCCGGCGTTGTTGATCAGCACGTCGATGCGCCGCTCATTTGCCGCGATCGCCTCTCCCACCTTGCGCGTTTCCGCCATGCTCGAGAGATCCGCGAGATGCATGCGATGGTCGAGCCCCGGCGCCTTGGCTTCGAGCTTGCGCATCGTCGCCTCCGCGCGAGCCTCGTCGCGGGCGACGAAAACGATGGGAGCGCCCAAGCGAGCAAGCGCGAGGACTGCGACTTCCCCGATGCCGGAGGTCGCGCCGGTGGCGACGACGGTCTTGCCCTTCATCAAACGATCCTTTGGTTCCCCGCAACTCCCGCCATCTAGTGGCGCTCGGCCGATGCAGAAAGAGGAGGCCCGATCAAATGCCAGCGACGAGGGTGCCTGCGCGCCGGGTTTCCGGCGCCATCGGCTCGCGTTATGGTGATGGACGAAGGACCAATCAATGGCCAAAGACCAGCAGGGGCTGGCGCTCTCGGGCGCACCAGAGTTGGGCGCTGCGTTCGATCGCGCGATCGCCGACTATTACGGGCTAACCGGCGATCCAGTCGGCGTGCTCAAGTCAGCGCTCGCGCGCGATCCCGATTTCGCATTGGGCGGCGTTGCGGTTGTGATGCTCTACATGATCGGCGGCTTTCGCGGTGACCATCCCGAGGTCATGAGCGCGCTTAGCGCGGCCGAAGCGGCGATTGGGCGCGCCTCCGAACGTGAGCGGCGCCAGCTGGCCGCCGCCAAGGCGTAGGCGCGGGGGCAAACGTCGCACGCGATCCTCGGCTGGGAGACGATCCTCAACGATCATCCCACCGATGCGCTCGCGCTTCGCCTGGCGCAGGACGCCTATTTCTTCCTTGGCCGATCGGCCGCCATTCGCGACACCGCTGCTCGGGCGCTGCCGGCCTGGGATCGCGGCAATCCGCTCACGAGCTTCGTCCATTGGCTTTATGCCTTTGGTCTCGAGGAGACCGGCGACCTCAAGCGCGCCGAGGACTTCGGCCGCGAGGCGCTCGCCCGCAATCCTCGCGACGCCTGGGCGACGCATGCGCTGGCCCACGTCATGGAGACCGCGAACCGCCATGAGGAGGGTGTGGCCTTTCTCAGGTCCACGCGAGCGGATTGGACGCATGCCCATTTCATGGCCCACCACAATGGCTGGCACCTCGCCTTGTTTCTGATCGAACAGCGGCGGTTCGACGAGGTTCTCGCCGATTACGACCGCTTGACGGCGCCCAAGCTCGCTGACGACGCGACGCTCGACCGTATCGACGCCGCTTCGCTTCTGTGGCGGCTCGAACTCGAAGGCGTCGACGTCGGCGATCGCTGGGCGCCGGTCGCCGACGCATGGATGGCGCATGCCCACCACCATGTGCTCGCCTTCAACGATCTGCACTGCGCCTTCGCCGCCGCTCGCTCGCCTGACCTCGAGCACGCGATACGCCTCGTCCGATCGCTCGACGGCTATGAGCGCACGGGTTCAGGCGACAATCGGCAAGTGACGGCGGAAGTCGGCCGCTCCCTGATCGATGGCGCTCTCGCTTTCGCGGCGGGCCGCTATGCGCACGCCGTCGAGGCGATCCTGCCGGTCCGAGGGGAGGCTATTCGAATCGGCGGCAGCCACGCCCAGCGCGACATCGTCAATTTGACGCTGATCGCAGCGGCCGAGCGATCTCATCAGTGGGGCTTGGCGCGGGCGCTCCTGGCCGAGCGCGTCGGCACCCGGTCGACGCCGCGCAACAGGGCTCAGCATCGCCGAGCGCTGGGCAACATTCAGCAAAGGCTGCGACGATAGCGAATGGCGGCTCAAGATCGGCGGCGAGGGTCGTTGCGGCCATGCAACACATTGAAAAAATGGGAATCTAATCCGCCAAGCGCTCGCTTGCGCCGGCTAGCCTCTCGCCGCCGACTGCGTTAAGAAAGCCTCAACGCGTACGCTCTATTTTGATTCAATTGGGACAGCGTGGGCGTAGGGCTAGGGATGCAGGGGATCGAGGCTACATTCGACGACCTTTCGTTTGAGGGCGGGGACAGTCCTCAACGGGTTCTTCCCAAAATTGTTCCTGGCGCGGCCGCATTGGCTCTCGCCGGGGCTGTTAGCGTCTGGGCGTTGCACTGGGTCAGCCCGGGCATTCCCGAAGCCGTATTCTCTCGGTGGGCCCCGGCCTCGACGGTTGCGCCGGCCATCTCGAAACCCTTCGCCGACATTGCCATTGACGCCAATCTGCTTGCTCAATTGAAGTCGGCCGCCCCTAGGGCGCCTTCGGAGCAGGTGGCGAGCCTCGAAGCCGCGCCGTCCGTTTCGTCCGCCCCGTTCCCGCTGCCGCGACTCGAACCTTTTCCCCCCGCTCCAGCGATCCCGCTGGCCGCGACCGTGCCGCTGCCGCCTGGGCGCGAGGCGCCCCAAGTCGGCGAGACGGAAAGCTTCCCCTTGCCGCCCGTTCGTCCTCCTGGGTTCGGCGCCCCGACGCAGTCCACGACGCCTGAGCGCCATGCGTCGCGTCCCGACGTGGCGGTCGCTCCGCCTGCCGCTCCGACCGACAATCGCAGCGTCTTCGAGAAACTGTTCGGATGGGCCCACTCATCCTCGCCGGTCGTCGCTTCCACAACATTGGCGCGCACGGTTGCCACCCAGCCGGTCACCGCTCAGCAGCGGGAGCGAGAGTCAGCCTCCGGCCTTGGCAGAGGTCCGCTGTTCAGCTTCCCGTCTCCCTTTGGAAATTCCGCCCCAACTTCCGGCTATGACCGATATACCGCCGTGTATGACATCTCAGCCCGCGTCGTCTATCTGCCTGACGGAACGCGGCTCGAAGCCCATTCGGGTCTCGGGCAGGCGCTCGACAATCCGCGCTACGTGGCGGAGCGCGCAGTGGGCCCGACGCCGCCGCATGTCTACGAGCTAACGCTGCGGGAGGGCTCCTTCCATGGCGTCCAGGCGATACGGCTCAATCCGGTCGGAGAAGGCGGAATCTACGGGCGCGCCGGATTGCTCGCCCACCCGTTCATGCTCGGCCCCAACGGCGACTCGAACGGCTGCGTGTCCTTCAAGGACTACAACGCCTTCCTGCGAGCCTATGAGAGCGGGCAGATCAAGAAGCTCGCAGTCGTCGCCAGGCTTTGACACGATAGAGTCGCGCTCGCTCGAGCGCGGTCCAGACCGGGTGAATTTGGTTGATCCGGCCGAGCCGCGACAGCGCCGGAAAGTTCGGCCAATTGTCGTCTCTCGTTCTAGAAACCATCGCCGTATCGGATGACGTTGAAGCCCTCGCTCGGATCGGGAGGGACAAAGAAGCTTGTCACGTGGTCGAATTCAGCATCGCTGACGCCACCGCCTCCGGTGGCCTTGCGCGCGTGCATGCGCGATCGGCAGGCTTCGTCTGGCATATCAAGGAAATGGAGTTGGTGGGACGCCCTGGCTTCCTCGAACAACGCACGCATCCATCGTCTTGAGCACACCGTGTTGGCGTGGAAGTCCAGGACGACCGAAACGCCAGTCAACAGCAAACCGACGACACGCGGCGCGAGCGTCGCACGCAGCCGTTCGCAGCGCTCAAAATAGTCCGCGAAGGTCTCGAGTTCCTGCGGCTATCTTGCCGCACAGCATGTGCAGCGTAGCGTCCGCAGAACCAGAAGTACCAGCAGGTGGTGCCGGACGAGGCGATCGCCCGTTTCCTGGATGGCGAGATCGACAAGGAAGCGATCGTTACAGCCGTGCTCGACGGCTGTAACGATCTCAATGAGCAGATCGGCGACGGTCAAGGCAGACAAGTCCTTCGACCGTCGGGATGGCGCTCCGATCGGCGTCGATTTCGCTGCGAGCGTCCATGTGTTCGACAAGGACACGGGCGATCGCATCCGTTGACTTTATCCGGCCGGGTGCAACGCTCGCTCGGCGGGGGCAAATGGCGCGCCATCGTCCGACGATTGCTGCGGGCACAAACGTCAGGCAAAGTGGACGGATCGGCGCGGGGGAAACGAGAGCCGGAAGCCTAATATGTTCGCCTTGACTGCAGACCACCTCGCCGTCCGCGACATGGCGAAATCATTCGCCGACGCCCGCATGGCGCCCAATGCGCTGAGCTGGGACGAGACCGAGCATTTTCCGCTCGACGTGTTGCGCGAGGCGGCGGCGCTGGGCATGGCTGCGATCTACGTCGGCGAACAGCACGGCGGCAGCGGCATGACCCGTCTCGATGCCGCGTTGATCTTCGAGGCCTTGTCGACGGGCTGCCCGTCCGTTGCTTCGTTCCTGTCGATCCACAACATGGTCGCCTGGGTCATCGACAGCTTCGGTTCGCCGGAGCTTAAAGGCCGCTATCTGCCGCGCCTCGCGTCGATGGAGCTCATCGCGAGCTACTGCCTGACCGAGCCGGGTTCGGGCTCCGACGCCGCGGCGCTGACCACGCGCGCGCGGCGCGACGGCGACGATTATCTGCTCGACGGCGTCAAACAGTTCATCTCGGGCGCAGGCGTGAGCGACCTCTATCTCGTCATGGCGCGCACCGGCGAGGGCGGCCCGTCTGGAATCTCCGCCTTCCTGGTCGAGAACGGCGTTCCGGGCTTAACCTTCGGCGCGAAAGAGAAAAAGATGGGCTGGCGCGCGCAGCCGACGCGTCAAGTGATCATGGAGGGCGTGCGGGTTCCCGCCGCCAACCGGGTCGGCGCCGAAGGGATCGGCTTCAAGATCGCGATGGCGGGGCTCGATGGCGGGAGGCTCAATATCGGCGCCTGCTCGATCGGCGGCGGACAATCGGCGCTCGACAAGGCGATCACATACATGCGCGAGCGCAAGGCCTTCGGCCGCCGCATCGCCGACTTCCAGGCGCTGCAATTCCGCGTCGCCGACATTGCGACTTCACTCGAGACCGCACGTTCCGTGTTGTGGCGCGCCGCGAGCGCGCTCGACGAGAAATCGCCGGAGGCGACGCGCCTTTGCGCCATGGCTAAGCAGACGGCGACCGACGTTGGCTTCAACGCGGCGAACGATGCCCTGCAGCTGTTCGGCGGCTATGGCTATCTCGCCGATTACGGCGTTGAGAAGATCGTGCGCGACCTGCGCGTGCACCAGATCCTCGAGGGCACGAACGAGATCATGCGGGTGATTGTCGCGCGCGGACTGATCGAGAATTGAGCCGCTCGGTTACTTCAAGCGCGAATCCATAAAGGCGTCAGCGTCTTTTTGCGCTTCCTGCGTCGCGTTCTCGTCGTGCGCCATGTGGTGGCCAAGGTACTCGATCGGTTCGTTGAAGGGCATATTGAACGCATGGGTCGCACCTGGAAAGACGACGATCTTTAAATTCGGCTTCTCCTTGGCCGCTTGGCAAAGCTTTGATGGAGTCCAGTCGTCCTTGTCGCCGATCAGAACGAGCGTCGGGCTCGAGAATTCGACATTGTCATAGCAATAGGGATAGTAGGCGATGACGCCAGAGATCTTGCTGTCGTGCGCGCTCGGGGTCTTCGGGTCCGCGGCAAACAGCGACGATATCGCGCCCCAGGAATAGCCCTGCAAAAAGACCCGGTTTGGGTCAATGTCCGGCCTGGCTTTAAGCACTCTCAGCGCCGCCACCACATCGTTTCCGCCACGGGTCGCGTATTGGACAAATGTGTTCGCATTCAAATTGGCGCATATGCCTTCCGGCTCGTTGCGCGGCGTGAATGGATCGACCAGCAGCGTAGCGACGCCCTTCGCAAGAAGATGATTGATTACCGTCTTTTGCATCGCTATCTCTTCGGGCGAGTTCAGCCCTGCGCATCCAGTCATGAAAACGACGCCGGGGAAGGGGCCAGAGCCCGCGGGCTTGAATAACGCGCCGGCGATATTCTTGGTCGTTGGATCATCTACAGGGATCGGGATAACGTCAGTGTATCCGCCACCCATCGGCGGCGCCGTCTGGCCGGCGCCGATCGTTGGGGAGACGAGCGTTGAACTTGTTGCAAGCGCCAGGGTCGCGATCGACGTCAAGAAACTGCGTTTCACGAAAGCCTCCTCCGCATACGGCGAGGCGGGCGCGTCGGCGCCGCGAAAATCTATCGCTTACCGACGCTTCGCCACGCCGGCTCCTCCCTGCAATCTTCTTTTAACAAGAATTGATCCGCGGATCTGTAGCACAAACCGCCTCCTTTCGCCACGAGGAAAGCTGCGGCGGGGGCGGGTGGATAATCGCCACTCTCGACAAAGCCCGGCGCGACGCGCTCGGATTCGCTCTATGATTGCGGGCGGCCGCGAGCGCGACCGGCCGCCGCTTCACACGACCGCCCGCAACGCAAGGTGAGCGCCGAGCACCAGCAAGCCGCCGAAGAACACCCGCCGGAAGGTCCGCTCGCTGAACCGGCCGCGCACGGCGCCGCCTGCCGCGACACCGAGGAGCGCGGGCGCGAGCGCGGCGGTTGAAGCGCCGATGTCTCCAAGCGCAAAAGCGCCGCCTGCCGCGAGCGCAGTCGCCAGCGCAATGGTGGAGACCGTGAAGGACAGGCCGAGCGCCTGGATCATGTCCTCCTTCCCCAGATTGAGCGCCCCGAGATAGGGCACGGCGGGGATGGCGAACACCCCGGTCGCGGCGGTGGCCAGACCCGTCAGCGCGCCGACCAGAGGCCCCAGCCACCATTCGGCCGAAGGCGGCGCGGAGAAGCGAACCGAGGTGAGGCCCAATCCGGCATAAAGCATGAGCAACAGCCCGAGCGCGACGGAAGCTTGCCCAGCGTGGCTTCCCGTCAGCAGTCCGGTTCCTGCGAGCGTCCCGAGAACCACGCCGGCCAGCATCGGCCAAAGCCGTTGGGCCAATCGCCTGAAACTTGGGCCCGCCGCCAATTGCCAGACATTGGTGACAAACGAAGGCACAATCAGCAGGGCCGCCGCTTTTGCGGGCGCCATCACGAGGCTGAGCAAGCCCATCGAGACGGTCGGCAGCCCAAGCCCGATGACGCCCTTCACAAAGCCTGCGAGCAGGAACGTCAGGGTGGCGACGGCAAACGGAATGGGCTCAATGGAAGGCATACGCGCCTTGGGACTGTGGAGACGGAATTCGAGGCCTTGGGAACTTTTGCCCGGCGCTGAGATAACTCATAAAACATGGCCGCGGGCACACTATGGCAATCGACAATTGGCGCGGTCGCCGATCGTGCCGCAGCATTGCCGGCCGACTCTCGGGAGGACTCATGTCGAACATCGCATTCATCGGTCTTGGCAATATGGGCGCGCCGATGGCTGCGAATCTTGTCAAGGCGGGCCACGCGTTGACCGGCTTCGATCTCGTCGACGCGGCGAAGATGGCGGCCGCAGCATCTGGCGTCGCGATTGCGGCGAGCGCCCGCGAGGCCGTCGCCCAGGCCGATATAGTCGTAACCATGCTGCCGGCGGGCAAGCACGTTCTCGCAGCTCACGCAGACCTTCTGCCCGCAACGCCCAAAGGCGTCCTCGTCATCGATTGCTCGACCATCGACGTCGACAGCGCCAGGAAAGCGCACGAGGCGGGTGCCGCGGCGGGCGTGCTGACCCTCGACGCGCCGGTCTCGGGAGGGGTCGTCGGAGCGACCGGCGGAACGCTCACCTTCATGTGTGGCGGCTCGGACGACGCGTTCACGCAAGCGAAACCGATCCTTGAAAACATGGGCAAGCGAATCGTCCATTGCGGCGGCGCGGGGGCGGGGCAGGCGGCCAAGATCTGCAACAACATGATCCTTGGCGCGACCATGATCGTCACTTGCGAGGCCTTCGCGCTCGCCGAGAAGCTCGGTCTATCGGCGCAAGCCTTGTTCGACGTCGCCTCGACTGCGTCGGGCCAGTCGTGGTCGCTCACCACCTATTGCCCGGTGCCCGGTCCGGTTCCCGGTTCCCCCGCCAATCGCGACTATAAACCCGGATTTGCCGCGTCCCTCATGCTCAAGGATTTGAGATTGTCGCAGGAGGCGGCGTCGAGCGTCGGGGCCCTGACCCCGCTCGGCGCCGAGGCCGCGCAGCTCTACGCTCTCTATGTCGCGGCTGACCACGGCGGCGACGATTTCTCCGGAATTATCAATTTTTTGCGCGGAGGGACGAAACCCTAGATCTTTTTCCGTCATGACATAGTTTTAGGATGAGGACGCGGCGGTGCTGGCCGACCGACGGAGGAGTTTCCCATGCGTAATTCGATGAAGAAGACCCTGGTTGCGGGGGTCGCCGCCCTCGGAATGGCGATGGCGGTCGCGGCGGCGCCGACGCCCGCGGAGGCTCAATGGCATGGCGGCGGCGGCTTTCACGGCGGCGGCTTCCATGGCGGAGGCTGGGGAGGCGGTTGGCGCGGTGGCTGGGGCCGGCCCGGATGGGGCGGCGGCTGGGGCTGGGGCGGTGGCTGCTGGAATTGCGGCTGGGGTTGGGGATTGGCGACTGGCGCGCTGCTCGGCGCAGCCGCTACCTATCCTTACTATGGCTACGGCTACGGATATGGATATCCATATAGCTATGGATATCCATACTACGGGGCAGGCTACGGTTCCGGCGGGGGGCCCGGCTGCTGGGTCAGGCGGCGGGTGTGGACGGCCGGCGGCCACTATCTCGGTCGGCGCCTTGTAAACATTTGCTACTAGACGGATACTCGCCTGTCGGGCGCCGAGCCGGCTTCAGGTAAAGAAGAATTGAAAACCGTAATCCGGAAGCCGCCATCCTGAATGGATGTTCACCATATACTATGAACATCCATTCAGGAATTGCTTGGTACGCTGTGGGTCGAAGACAAATCTCGCTTGGCCGCCCAAACGACGCGGGGCCGTCAAACCGCTGCCGAAATTGGAGGGCAGTTTAACAAACACGTCGCGGTAGGTCCCTTGTTTCCGGCGGCGACTGAGTTGATCCGGCGGCTCAACCGTCGGTGCATACGGAGGCTATGATGGTCAGCATTTCGAAGACGATCGTCGCCGGGATCTCGGCGCTTGCGATGGCAGCGGCCGTCGTTCTGCCGACGACTCCGGCGTCGGCCGCCGGCTGGCGCGCCGATGGTTGGCACGGCGGCGGCTGGCATGGCGGCTGGGGTGGATGGCACGGCGGCGGCTGGGCAGGCCGTGGAGTTTGGCATCCGGGCTATTGGCGCGGCGGCTACTGGTACAACGGCTGGTGGGGTCCGGCGGTCGCCGCGGGCGTCCTGGCCGGCGCGGCTATCGCGACCGCCCCCTATTGGGGCGGCTATGGTTACGGCTATGGCGGCGGTTGCTGGCAGTATCGGCCGACCTACGACGGTTACGGCAATTTCCTCGGCCAGCAGGCCGTGAACGTCTGCTGACGTTCGCTTGTTAGCGCTTTCAAGCGGGGCCTCGCGCAAGCGGGGCCCTTTTTCATGTTCGCGCGGCCGAGAAGACGCCGCCGGTCATCGCTCTCGGAGCTCCGGTCGTGGTCGGAAAGGAGATCGGCAGGCCGCGGCGCGAGCGCAAGGCGCAATAGGCGAAACATTGCGCCTCGATGCTGTCGCCGTCGAAGCCGATCGCCTCGACCGGCTCGACTTTAACTTGCAGCCGCTCGGCGAGCCGCCGCATGAGGTTCGGGTTTCGTCGCCCGCCGCCGCCGACCAGCCAGCGCTTCGGCGCGCTCGGGACATGCTTCAGCGCCGCGGCCGTCGATTCGACCGTGAAGGCGCCGAGCGTCGCCGCGCCATCGGCATCGCTCAATCGTTTGACGCAGGCCGCGGCGGCGTTGAAGTGATTCCGATCGAGGGATTTGGGCGCCGGCCGGTCGAAATAGGGATCGCTCATCAGATTGGCGAGGGCCGTTGCGTCGACGCGACCGCTTGCACCGAGCGCGCCGTTTTCATCGAACGCCAGTCCCCGCCTTAGAATAAGAAAGTCGTCGATCAGCGCATTCGCGGGGCCGGTGTCGAACGCGATGATCTCTCCTTCAGGCCCAAGATAGGTGACGTTGCCGACCCCGCCCCAGTTGAGAATCATGAGCGGTCGCTCGAGGTGAGCCGCCATCGCCACGTGATAGATGGGCGCGAGCGGCGCGCCTTCGCCTCCGGCCGAGACGTCGGCCGAACGAAAGTCCGAGACGACGTCGATCTTAAGCGCCGCCGCGGCGCGCGCGCCGTCGCAGAGCTGCCGCGTCAGGCCCGCGCGCGGCCGATGCAGAATGGTTTGGCCGTGCAGGCCGACGAGCGCGACGCGCCCGCGGGGAACCGAAAACCGCTCGAGAAACGCCTCGACCGCCGCGACATGGGCGTCGGTCACGAGCCGTTCGAGCTCGAGCTGCGGCGCCTGGGCTTCGCTCAGATCCGCGACCACCGCGCGCAGGCGTTGCGCGACCTCTGGCGGGTAGGGGAAGGTCGCCGACGGTCCGGTCTTGAGCTCAGCCTCGCCATCGCTTTCGATCAGCGCGACGTCGATTCCGTCCATCGAGGTGCCGCTGATGACGCCGATTGCAACTGAAACTCCCTCTCCCCGGAGGGGATAGAGTTGGGGTGATGGGGCGCGCGTCAAGTCGGCGTCAACGGGCGCTCGATTGCCTTGCTCACTCATCGTTTTCGCTTTGGTTGGCGCCGGGCGCCCATAGCACGTCCGACCTGCCGAAATCGTTGGCCGCGCGTGCGGCGACGAACAGATAATCGGACAGCCGATTGACATAGGCGAGCGCAGCCTCGCCGACCTCCTCGCCCTCGATCTCCGCCAGCGCGACCATGGCCCGCTCGGCTCGCCGGCAGAACGCGCGCGCCTGATGCAACGCGGCGGCGGCGGCCGAGCCGCCCGGCAGCACGAACGAGCGCAGCGGATGAAGCTTCGCGTTCAAGGCGTCGATCGCGTGCTCAAGCGCTTGAACTTGGGACGGCGCGATACGGAGGACCGCGCCCGGCGATTCGTGCGCTTGGCGAGGAACGCAGAGGTCGGCGCCCAAATCGAACAGATCATTCTGGATCCGCATCAGCGTGGGCTCGATCGCGAGATCGGCCGCCTCGCTCGCATTGCGCACCGCAAGGATCGCGAGACCGATCGCGCAATTCGCCTCGTCGACTTCGCCCATCGCTGTGACGCGCGGGTCGCTCTTCGACCGTCGCGACCCATCCCCAAGCCCGGTCTCGCCCTTGTCCCCGGTGCGCGTATAGATGACGTTGAGCTTGACCATGCGTCTCCCGCGTCGGCGCAGGGGATGAGCCGCCGAGCGCTCCCCAGGCCTCCCGCGTAGCGTGGCGCGGCGCTTGCGTCCACTCTCCCCGCGCTTCAATTGACCCTGCGGTCGCGACCTTTCCAATAGGGCTCGCGCAATTCGCGCCGAAGGATCTTCCCTGTGGCGTTGCGGGGGATCAAGTCGACGAAATCGACCGATTTCGGCGCTTTGAAATTGGCGATGCGCCCGCGCGTCCAGGCTATGATGTCGGCCACGTCTGGCGGCGCTCCGGGCTTCAGGACGACCAGCGCCTTCACCGTCTCGCCCCATGCCTCGTCAGGGATGCCGATCACGGCCATGTCGGCTATCGCCGGGTGGCCGGAGAGCGCATTCTCGACCTCGGCCGGATAGACGCTCTCGCAGCCCGTCCGGATCATGTCCTTCACGCGGTCATAGATGAAGACATAGCCGTCCTCGTCCATGTAGGCGGCGTCGCCCGTCAGCATCCAGCCGTCTTGGATCGCGGCCGCGGTCGCTTCAGCTTTGTTCCAATATCCTTTCATCACCACGGGCGAACGGATCAGGACTTCGCCAATCGCGCCGCGCTCGACCTCCGTCCCGTCCTTCCCGACGATCTTGAGCTCAAGACCCGGCCAAGCGACGCCGCACGAGCGAACTTTTCCCTTCGCCAGATCATGATCCGCATGCGAGAGGAACGTGCCCGCGCCGCATGTCTCCGTCATGCCGTAGAGTTGAACGAACTCGCAGGGAAAACGCGCGGTCGCGCGCTTGAGCAGATCCTCGGAGATCGGCGAAGCGCCGTAGGTCAGCGTTCGCATGCTTGAGAGGTCGGCGCTGTCGATTCCCGGAGCCTGCATCAGCATCTGGATGAGCGCAGGCGCAAGGAACGCATGATTAATTCGCTCCTTGCCGATCAGATCGAGAATGAGCTGCGGCGCGGCGTCCCTGAGGATCGCCGACCGCGCGCCGCTCGCCATCGCGATCAGCGCGATGTTGGCGCCAGCAACATGGAAGAACGGCATTGCCGCCAGCACCGTGTCGCCGGGTTCATAGTTCAAGCCGCCCGAAGCCGTTGGGAGCTTGAAGACGGCAAGGTAGTTGCGATTGGTCAACCGGACCCCTTTGGGAGCGCCAGTGGTGCCGGAGGTGTAGACCTGGATGACGTCATCCTCGGGGTCTGCCTCAAGTCCCGGGTCGCGAGGCTCCGCGTCTTCAATCCACGCCTCGATCTGCTCGTAGCCGTCTCGGTCAAAGCCGAGGGCGATCATCCGAGGCTTCGAGGCGAGCGAGGCGGCGGCCTGGTGCCCAAGGTCTGCGACATCCGGGCCAACCATGAAAACGCTGGCGCCGCTGTCTTTGATGAGGCGCGTGATCTCGGGCGCGGCGAGGCGAAAGTTGAACGGCGTGAGCGTCGCGCGCGCTTTGCACGCGCCAAGCAGGCAGGGCAGGAAATGATCGGTGTTCTTGCTGAGATAAGCGATCCGCTCCTGCGTTCGGACCCCGGATGCGATCAGCGCGTTGGCGATGCGCGAGGCCATCGCGTCGACCTCGGCGAACGTCGTCGTCTTGCCCTCGAATATGAGCGCAGGGGCGCCGCCGCGACGGAAAGCCTGCATGCGCGGCACATCGGCCACGCAAGCGAGGCCCTCGAGTTCGATCATCGCGTTTCCGCCCGCTGGCTGTACGGCGATGTCAACATAACGAAACGGACCTCGCCGACGGCCTTGCTCTTGTTCATTATGCGCAGCTTTCGTGGCCGCGCAATCCGTCATGCGGCCACGCGATAAAATCACCGCCGGTCGCGCACGAGCTCCAGAAAAATTAGGCCAAGCGAGTGAAGAACTCTGTCGCAGGCAACGTGCCTGCACGCCGACCTGCCCTAAGGCCCTGAGTCCCGCTTTATCAGCCGTTCGAGGTAGTCGCGCTCGTCCACCGCTCGGTTGGGATCGGCAAGGCGCCGGCGCAGCTCTTCCATGACCCGGCGCGCGCGCTCGGCGGCGCCTGCTGACTCCTTGAGCGGCCCGTCCTCGCGACCTTTCTCGCCCTCCGCTCCGCGGCCGAGGGGGTCGTCGCTCGGCATTTCGCCCGACCGGGACCTGCGCGCGACATAATTGCCCCTGCCATTGCGTCCCTTGCCCTGGCCTTGTTGGCCTTCCATCTGCTTCTGCAGTCCCTGGGCGCCGTCGCGCAAAGCGTCGAGGGCGCGGCCCTGCGCGTCGACCGCGGCGCCCTTGCCGCTCTGCCCGCTCTGGCCGGCTTTGCCCTGACCGCCCTTGAGGTCCCCTTCCGCTTCCTTCATGTCGCCTTGCGCGTCGTCGAAGCCTTTCTCGCCCTTCATCCCCAGGCTCTTCAGCTTGCGCTGCAATTCGGCCAAGCGGTCGCGCAGCTCCTGCTGGCGATCCCCAAGCTGCGGTTGGCCCTGTTGGCCCTGGTCAGCCTGGTCCTGACCCTGTTGGTCGGACTGATCGGAATCATTGTCGCCCTGCTCGGGCGCGTTGGAGCCATCCTGGTCCTGTTGTCCCTGGGAGTCCTCCTGCCCCGGCGACGATTGGTTGCGCCGCGCTCGCTTGCGCGCGCGGTCTTTCTGGTCGCTGCGGAACGTGTCGTCGCGCAAAGCCTGCTGGTCGCGAAGGAGTTTTTCGAGCTCGCCGATCTGCTTGCGCATTTCGCGTTCGGCCGGGCTTTCCTGGCCGTCCTGCGCGCTGCGCATGTTCTCGAACATCTCCTGCATCTGGTCGAGCATGGCTTGCGCGTCTTCGCGCGATCCGTTGCGCGCGGCGTCCTCCATCTGGTCCATCATCTTGTCCATGTCTTGCGACTGAACGTTCTGGTCCTCGGGACTGCTCTCCGGCGAGTTGCGCGCCATTTCGCTCATGAAGCGGTTGGCGGCCTCTCGCAATTGCTGCATGAGCTTCTTGATTTCCTCGTCGCTCGCGCCGCGCTGCAGCGCTTCGCGTAAAGCCTGCTCGGCCGCGCGCAGGTCGCGTTGGGCCTGCGTGGCGTCGCCGTTCTCGAGCTGCTGCGCCATCGCCCACAAGAGCCCCGCGACGTCAAGCAGATCGGCGTCGTTGTGGGCGTGCTCGAGCGAGGTCTTGGCCTGCTTAAGACCGAGATAGATATTGGCGGGCGTGTCGAACAATTCCGGCGCGACCGAGAGTCCTGTCAGCGCCGTCGCGACGCGTTTGGGCTCATGATCCGGGTCCATGATCAGGTTGCGCCGCTGCTCGACGAGAGCGCGGGCGAGCGGATTGTGGAAGATCCGCTGCGGCAGCGTCATTTCGATCGGCGCGCTCTCGCCGGTCTTGCCCGAGATGCTGACGGCGTTGAGCCGCATCGTCACTTTCGCCCCCGCCCAAGGGTGCTCCGAGAGGTCGACGATCGTATGCGCATCACCGACGCCATTGGCGGTCGGCGGCAGCTGCAGGGCCGCCTGCGGCGGCGGCGCCAGCGTACGGGGGCCAGGGCCGGGCCCTTCGTGGGGACGGGCGAAGTCCGCGCGCGCGCTGGCAAGCCCAAATCGATCCTGCGTCCGATAGGCAAGCGTCAGCGTGCCGCTGAGATTCGCGCGAGGGTCTTCGGTCGAGACAATCGACGGAACGCCAGCCGCCGTGACGGCGAGGACGGCGACCGCCACAGGTTGGCCACCGCGCAGAATCGTCGCCTTGCCGGGCCCATGGATGGTCCACCGCTTTTCGGTTGGACCGCTCGCGGCTGAAGCGCTGGCAGGCGGGGCGCTCCCCGGCGCGGCGGCTTTCTGATCCGTCGCGGCGCTCGCAGGCGTTTGGTTTTTCTGTTCTGACGGCGCGATGCCCCCTTCGACGCGCGTATCGACAAGGCTCGGATCGCCGTGCACCACCAGAATCAAATCTTCCGGAACGGTCAGCGTCTGCGGATCGGCCGTCTTGAAATCGATGACCAGCGGCGGCTGGCCGGCGTAGGGCGGCGGGTCGATCCACGCGTCGATGCGGCTCGCGGTCACCGCTGCGACAGCCTCGTCGCTGCGCCAGTCGAAAGCGGCGGCGAAGCGGCCGTACATTTCCGGTCCGGCGATGACCGCCGCTGCGAAGGCGAGCAACGCCACGCCGAAGCGGAGCGCGTAGGGGTCCCGTTCGGCCATGCCGGGCGAGGGCGGGGAAACGCGGATGGCGTCCACTTCGCGCTCGAGCCGCGCCCGATGGACCGCCCAAAGGGCCTCGGTGGTGGGGTCGCCATGGTCGTTGGCGAGAGAGTCGGCGAGCGACGAGGCGGGGCGATGGCTCACCTTGGAGTCCCGATCGAGCCGGGCCAAAGCGTCGCGCGTCGCGGGCCGGCGCAATCGCACGAGCGGAGAAAGAGCCACTCCGGCGCCGAGCGCGAACAGGATCACGCCGGCGACGCGAACGACCCGCGGCGCGAACTGCCAGGCGCCTGCCCACGAGGCCGCGAGAAACAGGATCAAGACCGCAAGTGCGAAGACAAGCGGCGGCCATACGCGCTCCAGCAGAAGCGCGCGCCGCGCCAAGACCACGAGCGCCGCGAGCCGTCCGCCGATCGATAGGTTATCCGAGTCCTTCACCGCGATGCCGTGATCCGTCTTTGATGAGTTAGATTGTGCGCGAATCCCCTCCGCGCAAGTTTCAGGCCAAAGCGCCGCAAAAGGAACGCTCGGCTCTGATTCCAGTTCCCCGTAACCGTCACTTCAACCACGGCGGAAGTGTGTCGAGGCCGATCAATTCCTCATAAGTCCGCCTCGGCCTCACAACCGCATAGTCGGCGCCTTTCACCAGCACTTCGGGAATGAGAAGGCGGGTGTTGTATGTCCCCGCCTGCACGGCGCCATAGGCGCCGGCGCTCATCACCGCGATCAGGTCGCCCGCGGCAAGGTCGGGCAGGTCGCGGTCAAGCGCGAGATAATCGCCGCTTTCGCAGACCGGGCCAACTACGTCGCTTCGCGAGAGATAAGCGCCCGGCTGCGACCCTTTTACCGGCAGGATCTCGTGATGCGCGTCGTAAAGCGTTGGCCGGACAAGATCGTTCATCGCGGCGTCGACGATGACGAAACGCTTGTTCTCGCCCTTCTTGAGATAAATGACCGAAGCGACCAACGCTCCCGCATTGCCGACAATCGCTCGGCCCGGCTCCAGGATCACTTGGCATCCAAGCGCCTCCGTTCGCTTCGCGACGACGCGGGCGTATTGCTCCGGCGAGGGCGGCCGATGATTGTCGTTGCGATAAGCAATGCCGAGCCCGCCGCCCAAATCGATATGCTCGATATTGTGCTCGTCGGCTCTCAGCGTCTGCACGAATTCGGCGAGCAGCGCGAAGGCGTCATCGAACGGCTGAAGATCGGTGATCTGCGAGCCGATATGCATGTCAACCCCGTGGACGCTCAAGCCCGGAAGGGTGCGGGCGTAGGCGTAGACGTCGCGGGCGCGCGAGATCGGCACGCCGAACTTGTTCTCCGACTTACCGGTCGCGATCTTGGCGTGGGTGCGCGCATCGATGTCGGGGTTGACGCGGATGGCGATCGGCGCAACCGCGTCGCGGCTCCAGGCAGCGCGCGAAAGCGCCTCCAGTTCCGGCTCCGACTCGATGTTGAAGCAGAAGATTTTCTCGCTGAGCCCAAGGTTCATCTCGGCCAGCGTTTTGCCGACGCCGGAGAAGATGATCCGCTCTCCGGGCACGCCCGCGGCCAAAGCTCGTCTCAGTTCCCCCTCGCTGACGACGTCCATACCCGCGCCAAGCTTGGCGAGCGTCGCCAGCACGGCCTGATTCGAATTGGCCTTCATTGCATAGGAAATGCGCGCGTTCTGCCCAGTGAAAGCGTTCCGAAACGCCTCGAAACTCCCCTCAATCGCCGCGCTTGAATAGCAATAGAAGGGCGTGCCGACGACGTCAGCGATCGCCGCCAAAGCGACGTCCTCGGCGTGAAGAGCGCCGTTGCGATAGGTGAATGGACGCATTGGTTTGGGTGGCTTATTTCAGCAGGAAATCGAGGAAGAACGGCTGCTTCGGCGGCGTGATCGGCGGGATCGAGGGCTTGGCCAGGACGTTCATATTGCTCGGGTTCGAACTCGTATTGGCGGGTTTGGGCGCATTTGGGTCAGGCGGCGGCTCCAACGGACCATATTTGCCGCAAGCCGCAAGACAAAGCGCGAGCAGGGCGGCGAGCGCCTTCAAGCGTACGCGCGAGCCAAAAGAACACGAGAATTGAGCGGCCACCAGCGACTCCAAACGGTCGCCGGCACTATACAGAAACGGCGCGCGGAGGCGAGGCGGGGTCCCTCGTCCCCGGCTACCGAGAGCGGGCGGGCTCTTACCTGCTCACCTACGCGGGCCGTCCGAAAGGGAGCTGACCGCGGCGATCCCAATGGCGAGAAGGACGAAGATTACGGCGAGAACAAGCCAGATCAGGGGCACTTCGCTCAACTGGGGCTCCGGACTGCTTGCGCGGGTTGCACGAAGCAGGTCTTGGGGCGACCTGATCTTTACCGCCGACAAGCGGAACGAGGTTCGGGGTGTTCGGACGCGTCTGACGCGCTTCAGGCAAGCGCCGTTGGTTCTGGCCCCAGTGCGGCGCCCGGTCGAAAACTTTCGAGCCGGCCCCGGAATCATCGCGACGGCCGACAATCCTCGCCTAAAAATCGCCTCGCCTAAAAAATTGCCTCGCCAAAAATTGGAAAATCGGGCGGCGGCTCCTAAAAAACACGACGTTAGCGGAGGACAGTTGTGTCCAGAGCCTTACGGCTTCCCGCCTCGCTCGCGCCTCGAATTGCGGGTACGGCTTACGGATGGATCAAAAGATGACCGCCTTGGAACGAGCGTTTCAGTTGGCGAGGTCTGGTGGCGTGGCCGGGCTGACGGAGATTGTCACTTCGCTTCGTCGCGAGGGATATTCGGCGAACCAAATTGAAGGTCCGCTTCTGAAGCGACAACTGGCCGATTTAATCAAGGGTGCTCGCAAAGCGAGTGTGAATTCCGGGCCGACCTAGTCACGACGCCCCGATAATGATTAGGTTCACAGCCCAGAACCTGATAGTCTAGGTGACATCATCGATGTCGATGACTGAGAGCAAGCGTGCGTTCCATTTCCAAGGAACCCCGCGAACTCCTTCATTACATCGGGAGTTACAATCATGCGGTGCTATTTCATGCGAGGCGGTCATATTGAGTCCGTCGAGGAACTCCCGGGCCTCGCCGATGAAGACGCGATTGCAAAGGCTCACGCGCTGTTTTCAGAGCGCAAGCACCTTTTCGAAGGCTTCGAATTGTGGGAGCGCGCCCGCGTGCTTATCCGGCATCCCGAGCCAGTCGCCTCAAAGAGCCCTGGCGTGTGGCCGCTTCACAGAGACTTTACACGCTTAGCCGCCTCGGGTCGCCCCATGGATGGCTCGTATAAGCCGTCCGCGCCCCGGAAGCCGCCGCTCAAGGCCTAGATCGGCAATCCTGCTTCGCCTGTCCTCTTGCCCGCCGCTGGCGACGATCCGCGACGCGTCTTCAATTCGGACGCCTTTTATTCGTTTGACGCTGGCCAAACCGAGTTGAGCTTTCGGACAAACTTATCCGCATCGTTCTGGGCTTCGCGCTTTGTCGCAAAGGAATAGAGCGATTTCTCCCGCACCTTCTTGTTCTCGTAAATATTCCAGCGGAAGCGATTGGGATTCGCGATATCTTTTACGACATCGGTCGTAAATACGGCGCTCTCTGTCATGATCGCATTATCCATCATTCGCGGCTGTTTCGCCAGGCGAATCAGATCACTTCGTTAAATTCGGACTTTTTCGGTCCATTTCTGGAACCCTCTACGAGCTTTGTACATGCGTATTACTACGGCCAGGGGATGGTCATACCCATTAGCATCAAAACCCAGTCGGACGGGTCCGCTTTCGACCTTCTGCGGCGTTTCCCGGGCCACAACTGAAGAGCGGGCGAAAGAGCTAGGCGGCCGAGAATTGCATACGCAGCAACTTGGCGTTCCGGACAACTCCGTCCGGCGGTGGCGCGGTGTGGCCGCCGTCCGTGGTGACATAGACGACTTGGCCGGCATCGTCAGGCGCGCGGCTCCAGGCCGCGCTGGAGGGCCCGAGCATCATCTCGTTCAGCGGCGCGCCGGCCAGGGGACGGATTACCCCGCCCGGCGCCAGAGGCACGCTGTCAATCCGGTTCTCTCGGTGGACGGTCAGCTAGGCGAGGTCGCGGTGGTCATCGATGCAGAAGTCGTCGTACATGCCCCCGCCAGCGACCCGCTCCGGACTTCCGACGGGCTCGAATGTGACCGGATCGACGCGAACGCGCATGAAAAGCTTCTGCCCGGTCGTCGTGTAGTAGGCGAATCCTGTTCTGGGGGAGTAGCGCAGGCCGTTGATGCCGGGCTGAGGCGGCGGCGGCAGGGTGTCCTTCACATGGGCCATGCTCTCGTGCTTGAGCCAGGGCTTCGCCCGCGGGGCGCGGCCCTCGCCGTCGAAGTCGATCCGCCAGATCGCGCCTGCGAATGTGTCAGCGGCGAGAACGGTCGTCTGCGACAGCGCGCAGCACCCGTTAAGCGCCAACACCTCTCTGGGGAACATGAAGATCGGTTCGAGCAGGACCGGAGTTCCGGGCGTCCAGCCGCGCAGATCAAGGCGATGCAGATAGTTCTCATGGGTGGTGTAGGCGTTGGCGGAGATGACGACGAAAACGTCCGGCTTCAGTTCGGCGATGCCTCCAGCGAGTTCACCAAACGTGTGCAGCAGCACGGGCTCGACCGGCCCGCCCGCATTACGCGCCGGCAGATAGTACAGTGCGTGGGGCGTAACCGCGGTCACGAGCTTGGAATTGTCGTGACAAACCGCAATGTTCTCCAGGAAGAAATGTTGCGGGAACTAAGCCTCGATCGAGAGGCTGACCCGCGGCTCGGCGTCGGATGCCATTGCGTTTCACCTCCGCTACTGGTCGAGCCCCTTGGCGTTCGATGGCACGTCAAAGGCCATCAGGGTGAGCGAGACGCCGGTGAACCACCCCATCAGCATGGTGACATCGACGATCCCGGCTTCGCCGAGGAGGTTCTTTGCCCGGCGGAAGAGACCCTGTAGCACGACGCGAGGCTGGGCCAGAGTTGAGGCCAACTCGTAGACGACCTGCTGGCGCGGATCGTCAAAGGTCGTGGGCAGGCCCGCGATCAGGGCCTCGACGGCTGAGTGGGCGGCTGGGCTTGCGAATCCGGCTCGGAGGGCCGGTTGCGCCGCTCGGTCATGAACTGATCGAACTCGGCCCGGTCTCTGGCGAAGCGCAGCCGGCCAAGGAAATCCTTGAACTCCCGCTGCTCCTCTTCGAGGCGCTTCAGCGTCTCGGCGCGATAGTCGTCGAAGGCGCGGTTGCCGCTCGTCGCCGGGCGAAACCAGTCGCCAGCGTCTCTGAAACGATCCACGCGGTCCCGCACCCTATCCATTTTGTCCTGCAGGCGGGTCATCTTGCGTTCCCACCGGTCCCGGCCGTGATCCCTGTCAAACATCGGCTGCTCCCCTGCGTAAGAGAGATGGCGCCAGCAGCCAAACTTCCCTCGCCCGAGAAAGAGCCCCAGAAGCAGCAACCCGATCGGCCACCACCACAGGAACCCCAAAACCGTCAGAATGATTGGCATGGCGCGCATCCTCGCGTGTGAATGTAATGAACATTTACTTCGAGATCGCTTTGCTGTCAAGCTGCTTTGGTCCGCGATTGCGGTCCTGGCGGAAGATCCTCAGGGCCGTCCCGCACTCATGCCTAGTCCCCGCAAATAGACCAGCATGTGGGCCTCGAGGAGTTCCGCCGGCGACATGGGTAGGGCCCGTTGTGCGCCGTCGGCGCGACCGAATAGCGACGCCACGCCATGGGCAATGGCCCAGATATGGAGCGCGACCATGAGCGCGGGGGGGCGGCCTGCCGCAGGCATCGTGGCGCAGATCGCCTCAGCGGCGCTTCGCAAAACAGCGAAAGCGCGCTCGCCGGCTTGTCGAAGCGAAGGATCGGCGCTCGCCGGAACGCCGGCTTCGAACATCGCCGAATAGAAGGCCGGCTCGCCGTGCGCGAAGTCGAGATAGCACTTGCCGAGCCGATCCAAGGCGATGAAGGCGTCCGGGCGCCCGCCATCCCATGCGCGCTTGAGCGCCGCCTCGAACTGCTCGAAGCCGCGCAAAGCCACGCTCGCCATGAGCTCGTCGCGGTCGCGGAAATGCCGATAGGGCGCCGCCGGGCTCACTCCGGCGAAGCGGGCCGCCTCGGCGAAAGTGAATCCGGCCGTTCCCTTGGTCGCGATCAATTCAAGCGCGGCACGGATCAGCGCCTCGCGCAAATTGCCGTGATGATAGCCGCGCGGCCCGTCGCGCTCGCCGGGCTTGTCCTTCCAGCTCATGTAAGGGGTGTTTACATGGCGCCGGCCAAAGTGTCGATGCTATTCATGTCCGCCCTCCACGCCGACCACAACGATCGGATCTCGACCCTTAGCCCGGCATCCGATCGAAAACCTTGAAACCCGGCGGGATGATCGTCCAATCCGGGCGGCCCTCCGCAAAGATGGCGAAGGTCGGATGGAAGGCTGAGGGGTCGTCCAGCGAGCCGGCGTAGAGCGTATAGGAATCCGTCTTGCCGAGCTCGCCGCCGAACACGAGACTCATGCAGCTCGCGCAGCGGTTGCGCACCGCGTCGCCGCCGTTCGCCGCTTTCGAGCGGAACTCACGCGCTTCGCCGGTGAAGCGCACGGCCTCGGCCTTGAAGCCCATGAAGGGGACGAAGCCCGAGCCCGACGCCCTGCGGCAATCGACGCAATAGCAATGGCCTGAGCCGATCGCCTCATAGCGCAAAGCCCTGCAAAGGCAGCCGCCGGTGTAATGCTTCGGTTCAGGGATCATGCGGACGCTCGCTGCTTTCGAAGATTCGTGGACTATCGCACTGGCGTGCGGGCGTTTCACGCAACTCTTTCTTGACAACAAATCCATCGTTTCGCGGACGTAATCTTGGACGACGAAACCTCGCGCCAAGGACCGGAGCCTGTCATGGCGGAGAGCATTCTTTTCCGGCGGCTGCTTGGGCTTTATCGCGCCTTCCAAAGCGCTGCGGGCGAAATCGGATTGCTGTCCCGTGCATGATTATTCTGGCGTTTCACGGCCAATAGGACTATCCTTTCTCGGCATTTTTTGAATGGGGCCGCTCCAACAAGTGGCCCCAAGATTTGAGACGCCCGTTTTTGGGCCCCATTTTGCGCCGGGTTCCATAGGACTTCCCCGTATTCAACTGTGGGGGTCGTACATGACAGTGATTGTCGACAAGAACGTCATCACCGATATTGCGCGCGGTAATAAGGCCGTTGCAGATGCGCTGAAGCATTTATTGAATTCTTGGGAGTCAGTTTATATAGCGCGCGCTGCGTATAATGAGCTTGTGCGAGACTCTCCCGGAGCCCTGGGCCGGGGATACGAACAATTGCTCAATGAATTGAATCTTACCGTCGCCCCGATCTCAGAGGCCGTTACTAAAGTGCAATGGGTCGACGATAAAGGCGGTAAACATGAAGTCGATATCCCGACTCGTCTAGTGTTTATCGCTGACAATTTCGATTATCAGCAGGTTGGAAGAGGACAGCCCGGCAAAATCCGAGAGTATGGGAAAGGAGCCGCGAATGAAACGCCCGGGGACGCGTACGTGGCGGCGGAAGCAAAAAGCCTGAATGCGCGTCTTTGGACGCTTGATGAAAACTTTGCCAAGCGAGCTGCAAACCAAGGCGTCGAAATTGCTCGAGAAAGCCAGATCAAGGGAATAAGCGGCGTCGAAGATATCGCCCGAGCGCGGCGCCTTATGGATAGGCCATTGAGCCCGCCCGTCAAGACCGCGCCCACGGGCGCCTCGGGTGGTGTTCCGCCCAAGCCCCGATCCGGTGGCGATGAAAAGACGAATGAAACAGTCAGTGAAACCGGGGCCCCAATCGAACCGGTGCAGGAGTCGGGCCCTAATATGGGTGCAGACGCCAAATTCCAGGGCGCCATTGTGGGCCTTCAGGCGGTCGACGCCCTTGTGCAAAAGCTAAACAATAAGATTCAAGCTGGGCGCTTCAATGCCGAGTGGTCACGCCAGAGGGGTGAAGTTCAGCGTCGGCTCGACGCTGACCCGCAACTTGGCGCATTGGTGTTGGTTTCCTATTCGAAGGGCGAAGAGAATCCCGACAGCTCCCTGGGCCCCGTGACCGTGTTTGAGGGGATCCAAGTCGGCTATGGCCTGGATCCCGATGACGCGCTGCGCGACGCGGCATCGCAATCGCGAATGGGCAGTGGAAGATCGGATGTCGGCGACAAAATATGGCTGAAGCCCAAGGCGCCCATGGACATCAAGAGGCTGAAGCTTCCGTTCGGCGCAACCATAGCCGGTTTGGCCACGTTCGTTCCCGGGAAAGAGAAACTGGTGAGGGTCAAATTTTCAAGATACGGATTCGACGACAAAATGATAAGCAAGGAAGAGTTGAGCGTCCCAGCGAACATGACGCCGCGTTTTTACTTTCTCTGGCCGCCGGCCTCGGTCAGGTTTTTCCAGAACGGGTGGGAGACAACTGACGTCGACTGGGAACTGTCGAACGACGCAGATATGTCCTATGGGGATGTTGACCCGTTTATGCTCGGCGTGCCGGTGGTGAAACTCGACTCATGGATTAATCCGTACAATGCCACCGCTGCGATGGTCTGGCCCGCCGACAATAGCACCGCCAACTTATTCGCGAGGGCTCATGCGACCGAGGACATCAATAACCTGCTCTCCGGTCAAGGGATCGGTCCATTGCGATGGGTGCGGCCCGAGTTTATTCGTGTCCTCAAATTTCCCGTCGACACCAATCCGTGAAGCAGATTGTCGAGGGCTTCTGCCACCCAGGACATAGCGGGCTCTCTTTAAGGCAGGCGCCCTGGACAGCTTGGTCAATCCTCGGATCACAGTCCGCGGAGCGGGATGACGCGGCTGCGAAACGCATCGATATCTTGCTGAAACCGCAAATATGTATTATACAGTTTACTTTCGCCGGATTGGAGCCGCGCTTCAGCCTGGCGGGGAGAAGGAAGTGTAGAGGCGTTAGACGCAGCGTCTGAGCCGAGAGAAAAGCTTACTTGAATCGGTCGTAACTCATTGAAAAGTCGCAATTCGAAAAAATAAACGCTAGTAAATGCAAGCAAATTTACTCGCGTTTAGGCTCGTTTAATAGCGGCTATTGGCCTTTGTTTGCGCGCGCTCAAGCCGCGGCCGGGCGGCTCTCCCGCTCGCGCATGAAGGCCGCGAGGTCTGCGTTGAGTTGATCCATGTGGGTGAACATGAGCCCGTGCGGCGCGCCCGGATAGACGAGCAGCCGGCAGTCGGGGACGAGCTCGGCCGAAGGTTTGCCGGTGAGCTCGAACGGCGCCGATCGGTCGCGGTCGCCATGGATGATCAGCGTGGGAACCTCGATGCCTCTCATCTCGGCGCGGAAGTCTGCCTGGACCATGGCGCGGGAGCAGGCGAGCGTGATGGGCAGCGGGGTTGTGAGGAGCGTGACGCCCCAGCGCATCATCGCGGGCGACGTCTCCGGAATGAAGAACGGCGCGACATTGTCGTCGACCCATTTTGGATAGTCATGGCGCCACTGCGCCCACAGCGCCCACAGCGCCTCGAAGCCTTCCTTCGGTAAGCCATCGGGATTGTCATGCGTCTGGAGCAGCATCGGCGTCGTCGGCGCGAGGAGAATGAGGCGGGCGACGCGTTTGCTCCCATGGCGGCTGAGATAGCGCACCGCCTCGCCACCGGCCATCGAATGAGTGATGAGCGTGAGGCCCGAAAGATCAAGGTAATCGGCGAGCGTGGCGATGTCGTCGGCGAACGTGTCGAAGTCATAGCCATGCGCCGGTTGATCGGAACGGCCGTGGCCTCGCCGGTCGAAGCCGATGCAGCGGAACCCGCCGCAGGCGAACGCGGCGATCTGGTAGTCCCACATCCGGCTGTCGCAGCCGAGGCTATTCAGGAACAGGAGCGGCGCGCCCGCTCCCCACTCATGCCAATAGAGCTGAGCGCCGTCTTTTGCTGTGATCAAGGGCATGGGAATTGTCCTTTTAGGGTGGCTGGAATGGAGCGGCGTGGCCTAAGCAGCGAACGGATGGTCGATGAGGATCCGCCCGTCGTCGTCGACGATCAGGAACTCGAGCCCGCTTGCGAGCACCGTCTCGCTGTCGGCGAGCAGCATCTCCCAGCGGAACGTCACAACGTCGGCGCGGAGGCGGGCGGTTGGGGCCGCGCGATAGCGAACACACTCATGGCCGGCGCTTCTTCCGGGCGCCGCAGGCGTGAGCTTGGTGAGCGTGGAATATCCGTGTGGACCATGGTGGCCGAGCGCGTCCGGCGCCCAGAGCGCCGCGATGGCGGACGAGCGCTTGGCCGCGTCCGGTTCGTTCCATGCGGCCACATAGCGATCGGCGAGCGCTTGAGCATTGAGCATCATGTCTCTCCAGTCTGGCTTCGAAGATCGAGGGCGAGCCCTCGGGTTCGTGGCTCAGGATCGCACTGGTCGCGTCCGCAATCCATGACTTGGCAGGTCAAAAAGCGACCCCATCGCTTGACCTTGGAGGTCATGGCCTTGCGCGCTGCCCGGCGCTAAGCTTGGTCCCCATGACCGCTCATCAGCTTCCGTTCGGCGTCCTGCTGCGCCGCTGGCGAGAGCGCCGCCGCATGACGCAGGCCGATCTCGCCTATGCCGCCGAGAGCTCGACCCGGCACCTGTCCTGTCTCGAGACCGGCAAGGCGCAGCCGAGCCGCGAGATGATCGCCCGCCTCGCCGAATATCTCGAGATCCCGCTGCGCGACCAGAATTCGCTTCTCCTGGCGGCGGGCTTCGCCCCGGCGTTTCAGGAGCGCTCGATCGCGGGCCTAGCGGCGGCGAAGACCGCCATCGACGCCATTCTTCAGGCGCACAAGCCCTATCCTGCCTTCGCGGTCGACCGGCATTGGAATATCGTCATGTCGAACTCGGCGTTGCCCCAACTTTACGAGGGTTGCTCGGCCGATCTCATGCGCCCGCTGGTCAACGCGGTACGCCTCACCTTGCATCCCGCGGGGATGGGCGCCGCGCATAGTCAATTACGTCGCGTGGCGAGCCCATGTGCTCGGCGTCCTGCGACAGCAGATCGACGCGCGCGGCGATTCGGTTCTGCAGGGCCTGCTCGCCGAAGTCTCGGCCTATCCGGCGCCGCCCGAAAGCGAGCCGCCGGAGAGCTTCGGCGCCGCCGAGCGCCTAGCCACGCCGTTTCGAGTGGCCACCCGCTTTGGCGTCATGTCTTTTCTCGGCACTGTCACCGTTTTCGGCACGCCGAACGACGTGACGCTCTCCGAATTGGCGCTGGAGATGCTCTTCCCGGCCGACGACGCGACCGCGCGGATCGCCCACGCCATGGTCGAGGAGCTGGAGCGGGCGGCATGAATTTGGCGCTAGGCGGTTGGGACGCTGCGCCCAGCGCAACTCGAAGCAGCGATTTATGCGACCGTCTGAAAGACGGAACTAAACTGGGTCGTAAACCTTTGAAAAGACATGGGCCGAATACTGAAAGGGAACTAAGGGTCGATCGCTGGCCTTGCGCCTGGCCGCATCATGGTCCACATAGGCCTCGGGAGGTTGGCGAAGGACGTACCGCTCGCCAACCGGGTCAGGTCCGGAAGGAAGCAGCCCTAACGAGCCAGGGCGGGTCTTTGTCCAACCTCCCACTGACGCGGTTTCGCGTCGGCGACCAGATGAGCGCAAGGCCTGAGTTCGCCTTCGCCTCCGAGCAGCGTTTCATCGAGCGAAAGCGAAGCCTAGGATGCTCCGCCATCGACCTTTTTCCGCCGAGAGAGGGCGGCGTCGTTGAGCGATTCGCTCTTCCCTGTCACTGAGGCTGCGGCCACGGCCCGCGGACTCCCCCTATCGGGTGCTGGCGCGAAAATATCGGCCGATGCGCTTCGAGGACCTGGTCGGCCAGGAGCCGATGGTGCGTACGCTCGCCAATTCCTTCGCCGCGAGCCGCATTCACCAAGCCTATATTCTGACGGGCGTACGCGGCGTCGGCAAGACCACGACGGCGCGCATTCTGGCTCGCGCCTTCAATTATTCGCTGCCCGGCAGAATTGACCGCCCGAGCGTCGACATGCCCGAGCTCGGCGTCCACTGCCAGGCGATCATGGAATCGCGCCATGTCGATGTGATCGAGATGGACGCGGCCTCCCACACCGGCATCGACGACGTGCGCGAGATCATCGAGAACGCGCGCTATCGGCCGGTTTCCGCGCGCACCAAAGTCTACATCATCGATGAAGTGCACATGCTCTCGAAGCAGGCCTTCAACGGTCTGCTAAAAACGCTCGAAGAGCCGCCCGAGCACGTCAAGTTTCTGTTTGCGACCACCGAAATCGACAAGGTGCCGATCACCGTGCGCTCGCGCTGCATTCGCTTCGATTTGCGGCGCATCGAGGCGGGCCCGATGGTCGGCCATTTGAGCAAGATTTCCGCCGCTGAAGGGGTCTCCGCCGAGCCAGAGGCGCTGGCGCTGATCGCCCGCGTCGCCGAAGGCTCGGTGCGCGACGCGCTTTCGCTGCTCGACCAGGCGATCGCGCACGGCGGCGAAAAGGGCGTGACCGCGCTCGCCATTCGCGACATGCTAGGGCTCTCGGACAGGGGCGAGATCGTCGCGCTGTTCGAGCGCGTCATGAGGGGCGAGATCGCCGAGGCCCTTGAGATCGTGCGCGCCTTGCACCAGGCGGGCGCCGACGCCGCCGACATCCTGATCGATCTGGCCGAGTTCTGCCATTTCGTCACGCGCGCCAAGATCGCGCCCACGGCGACCGAGGATCTGGCGGTCAGCGAGATCGAGCGCGAGCGCGCCCAAGAATTCGCCGACAAGCTGACGATCGGCGTCCTGGCGCGGGCCTGGCAGATCCTGCTCAAGGGGGTGGAGGATGTCAAGGATTCGCCTCGCCCGCTGGCCTCGGCTGAAATGGCGCTGATCCGTCTCGCCTATGCTTCCGATCTGCCCACGCCTGAGGAGACGATCCGCAAGCTGAGCCAATCGACCGATGGTCCGCGCCATGCGCCGCCGGTTCCGTCTGGAGCAGGCGGCGGTGGGCCGCGCGCTGCGATGCGGCTAGCGGCAACCGAGCCGGCTCTGGCCGCGTCCGCGCCGTCGCCCGCTCCGTCCGTCGCGGTTCCTCGGCTCGCACGTTTCGACGACGTCGTCGCCCTCGCGCGCTCCAAGCGCGACATTCAGCTCGTCCAGTCGCTTGAGCGGAATGTGCGGCTCGCCCGCTTCGAACAAGGCAGCATCGCCTTCACTCTGATCGATGGCGCCGAACCGGGTTTGGCGCAGATGCTGAGCCGACGGCTGCAGGAATGGACGGGCGAGCGCTGGATCGTGGCGCTTCAAGGAGGCTCGACCGCGCCGACCTTGCGCGAGACGGCGCAAGCGCGTGAGGCCGAGCGAGCGAGCAATGCCGCGTCGCACCCCTTGGTGCAGAAAGTTCTTGATCAATTCAAAGGCGCCCGCATCGTCGACGTGCGGCGTCCGGAGGCGCCAGAGGCGCCGTCCCCGGCGGCGGGCGAGGTTGACGAAGAGGTGACTTACGCCGATTCCGGCGTCGACCCCGCCGATGAAGTTTGAGAAGGAGATCGCGCCAATGGATATCATGGGCATGATGAAAAAGGCGCAGGCGGTGCAGGCCAAGCTGCAGGAAGCGCAAGAAGAGCTTGGACGCCTTGAGGTTGAAGGCCAGGCGGGCGGCGGCATGGTCAGTCTCACGCTCAGCGCCAAAGGCGAATTGAAGGGCGTGCGCATCGACGCCTCGCTTCTAACGCCGGCCGACAAAGAGATGCTTGAGGATCTGATCATTGCCGCCTTCAACGACGGCAAGGCCAAGGCCGATCGCATGGCGGCCGAGAAAATGCAGGCGCTGACGGAGGGTCTGCCCCTTCCGCCTGGCATGAAGCTGCCCTTCTAGAGGCAGGATGTCGACCAGCGTCGCCGGCCCGGAAATCGAGCGTCTCGTTCAGCTTCTCGCGCGCCTGCCGGGATTGGGACCGCGCTCGGCGCGCCGCGTCGCGCTCCATCTCATCCGCAAGCGCGAGACGCTGCTCGCGCCCCTGGCCGATGCGTTGCGCGTCGCTCACGAGCGGATCTTGACCTGTTCGGCCTGCGGCAATGTCGACACGCGCGATCCCTGCACGATCTGTTCGGATGAACGGCGCGATTCGACGACGCTGGTCGTCGTCGAGTCGGTCGGCGATCTTTGGGCGCTGGAGCGGGCGGGCGCCACACGGGCGCGCTACCACGTGCTCGGCGGCGCCCTTTCGGCGCTCGACGGCGTTGGCCCGTCTGATCTTAACCTGTCCGCGCTCGTCGCGCGCGTCGCCAATGGCGGCGTGAGCGAACTGATCCTCGCCGTCAACGCCACTGTCGAAGGCCAAACCACGGCGCACTACATCATCGATCTCCTTGCCGACTTTCCCGTCAAGGTGACGCGGCTCGCCCATGGCGTGCCGGTCGGCGGCGAGCTGGACTATCTCGATGACGGCACGCTTGCGACGGCGATTCGTCAGCGCACGACGTTCTGATCCGGAACCAAACGGGCGAGCGGAGCGGTTTTTTGGTCCTGCCCCTGTCGAGTCCTCGGGGCTCTGCTTAGATCTGGAGCCCGCGCTTTTCGAAGGCGAACGTCATGTCGCTTGCAACAGTAGCCTCGAGGCCTTTCGTTCCGCCCTATCCGCGCCGGCCCATGAGGCCGCGCGGGTCGCTCTCGATCCTCCTCGCCCTGCAGCGCAATCCGATCGAAGTCTGGTGGGAGGGCGATTTCGAACGGCCGGTCTCCATTGGCCGCACCATCTTCGGGCTGCGCGCCGCCGCCCACGATCCGGCGGCCGTCCGACGCGTGTTTCTCGACAACGCCGCCAACTACCGCAAAGACGATCTTCAGCTTCGCATCCTGCGGCCTGGACTTGGCAACGGACTGTTGACCGCCGAAGGCGAGGACTGGCGCATCCAGCGCCGTGCGCTCGCGCCTTTGTTCTCTCCGCGGCAAATCGCGGAATTTGCTCCGGCCGTCCACAGGGTGGGACAGGCGGCGGTTGAACGAATGATCCGCCGACGCGACGGCGCGGTCGCCGACGTTGGCGCGTCCATGTCGCGCCTGACGCTCGAAGTGCTCGAGCAGACGCTGTTCTCGCAAGGGCTTGGGCGCGAGCCCAGCGCCTTCCAGCGCGCAGTCTCGAGCTATTTCGAGACCATCGGCAGGGTCGATCCGCTGGATCTCTTGGGCGCGCCGGCCTTCGTGCCGAGGCTCAGGCGCCGGCGCGGCCGCGGCGCGCTCCAGTTTTTCAATTCGGCGGTCGATGCGATCATCGAAAAGCGCCGGGAGCTGCTGAGCGGCGGGCGGCGAGGCGCCGCGCGACCTCTTGACCCTCCTCATGTCGGCCAAGGACCCTGAAAACGGCCGCGGCATTGCTGAGGCGGACGTGCGGGCCAACATCGTCACCTTCATCAATGCGGGCCACGAGACGACGGCCAACGCGCTGACCTGGACGCTCTATTTGCTCTCCCAATCCCCCGAATGGCGCGAACGCGCCGAGGCCGACGCGGATCAGGCGTTCGACGACCACGGAACTGTCGCCACAGAGAAGTGCGAAATCCTTCGCGCCGTCTTCGAGGAGGCGCTACGCCTCTATCCCCCGGCTGCGATGCTGGCTCGTCAGGCGATCGCGGATGACAAGCTTGGGGACGTGCGTATTCCGGCCGGGCACAGTGGTCACGGTTTCGCCCTATGTCCTGCATCGCCGCCGGGGGCTCTGGGATCATCCTGACGCCTTCGATCCTTCGAGATTCCTCGGGCAACAGCGCGACCGCATCGACCGTTTCGCCTACATCCCGTTCGGCGCGGGCCCGCGCGTCTGCATCGGCATGGCCTTCGCGATCCAGGAGGGGATCATTTTGCTCGCGCATCTTTTGCGCGCTTTTCGCTTCGATCTGGTCGAGGGCCATCCCGTCATGCCGCTGCAACGCGTGACCTTGCGGCCGCGGGAGGGCATGAAAATGCACGTAAAACGGCGCGACAGGGCCTAAAGTTTCCACAGCTGTAATTTTCTTTGTGAAAGTCCGTTGACAGAAAATCGCCATGGGCCTATATGCGGCTCTCCCAACGACGTGGCGCGCTTCTGAGGCCGCCAAGTCAGCGGGTCACGGGAACTTTCCGGACGCACTCCTCCCTGCTGTGAGGCGGGGCTGGGGAATTTTCGGTCGTTTCCGGCCGCGTGTGAGCGTGGCGATATGTGGAATTCGGGCTTGGGCTCAGGCTTTGGCGGCGGGTCGCCTCAGGGTTTGGCTTTGGTTCGTGGGGCTTCGGCTCCGTGCTGTTTGACAATTGCATCGGAAGAAAGAGAGACGTGGGCGGCGGGGTCCTTGCGGGGCCTTGGTTGTCGGGTCGACGTTCTAAGCGCAAGCTTAGGAATTCGGTCCGGGGATTGAGGCCTGAAGAGACTACTGACGGTCACGTTTCGACAATCATCGCGCTTCGAACGAAGCACGCCAGACCGTCGTGAGGCGGACTGCGTGGTTCTGTTTCGAGGCGGATGTGTTGGAACTCGTCAAGATACAATGTTCGCCAGAACATTGAAGTGACCAGTCGGGACAAAGATCTCAATTCAACTTGAGAGTTTGATCCTGGCTCAGAACGAACGCTGGCGGCAGGCTTAACACATGCAAGTCGAACGCTCGTAGCAATACGGGAGTGGCAGACGGGTGAGTAACGCGTGGGAACATACCCTCCGGTTCGGAATAGCTCAGGGAAACTTGGATTAATACCGGATACGGCTGAGAGGCGAAAGATTTATCGCCGGAGGATTGGCCCGCGTTCGATTAGCTAGTTGGTGAGGTAATGGCTCACCAAGGCTATGATCGATAGCTGGTCTGAGAGGATGATCAGCCACATTGGGACTGAGACACGGCCCAAACTCCTACGGGAGGCAGCAGTGGGGAATATTGGACAATGGGCGCAAGCCTGATCCAGCCATGCCGCGTGAGTGATGACGGCCTTAGGGTTGTAAAGCTCTTTCGCTCGGGACGATAATGACGGTACCGAGATAAGAAGCCCCGGCTAACTTCGTGCCAGCAGCCGCGGTAATACGAAGGGGGCTAGCGTTGTTCGGAATTACTGGGCGTAAAGCGCGTGTAGGCGGGTCTTTAAGTCAGGGGTGAAATGCCAGGGCTCAACCTTGGAACTGCCTTTGATACTGGAGACCTTGAGTCCGGGAGAGGTGAGTGGAATTGCGAGTGTAGAGGTGAAATTCGTAGATATTCGCAAGAACACCAGTGGCGAAGGCGGCTCACTGGCCCGGAACTGACGCTGAGACGCGAAAGCGTGGGGAGCAAACAGGATTAGATACCCTGGTAGTCCACGCTGTAAACGATGGATGCTAGCCGTTGGGGAGCTTGCTCTTCAGTGGCGCAGCTAACGCTTTAAGCATCCCGCCTGGGGAGTACGGTCGCAAGATTAAAACTCAAAGGAATTGACGGGGGCCCGCACAAGCGGTGGAGCATGTGGTTTAATTCGAAGCAACGCGCAGAACCTTACCAGCTTTTGACATGTCCTGGACGGATTGCAGAGATGCGATCTTCCCTTCGGGGCCGGGAACACAGGTGCTGCATGGCTGTCGTCAGCTCGTGTCGTGAGATGTTGGGTTAAGTCCCGCAACGAGCGCAACCCTCGCCCTTAGTTGCCATCATTCAGTTGGGCACTCCAGGGGGACTGCCGGTGATAAGCCGGAGGAAGGTGGGGATGACGTCAAGTCCTCATGGCCCTTACAGGCTGGGCTACACACGTGCTACAATGGCGGTGACAGCGGGAGGCGAAGGGGCGACCCTTAGCAAATCTCGAAAAGCCGTCTCAGTTCGGATTGCACTCTGCAACTCGAGTGCATGAAGTTGGAATCGCTAGTAATCGCGGATCAGCACGCCGCGGTGAATACGTTCCCGGGCCTTGTACACACCGCCCGTCACACCATGGGAGTTGGTTTTACCCGAAGACGGCGCGCTAACCGCAAGGAGGCAGCCGGCCACGGTAGGGTCAGCGACTGGGGTGAAGTCGTAACAAGGTAGCCGTAGGGGAACCTGCGGCTGGATCACCTCCTTTCTGGATTCGGAGACATCAACCAAAGACTTGGGTTCGCCCTCGTCCAAGGTTTGTCATCCGGCTCAGAATCAAGCGGCTAAGTCAAAGCCGCATTTGCGGGATCGCGCCGCCTTCGTCTCTCTTTCTTAATCCAAGGATATGGAAGCCCCGCGCCGCCGCTCGGTTTGACCGCGTGAGGCGGGCTGTGGACTTCTTCTTTCGACCGGGCTTGTAGCTCAGTTGGTTAGAGCGCGCGCTTGATAAGCGTGAGGTCGGAGGTTCAAGTCCTCCCAGGCCCACCACAGCTTTTGGGCGCCGGCGGGTCTTGAAACGGGGCCATAGCTCAGTTGGGAGAGCGCGTGCTTTGCAAGCATGAGGTCGTCGGTTCGATCCCGTCTGGCTCCACCAAGGTCTGGGCCTCGAGGTCTTGACGAAGTGTCGAGCAGATTGAGCGCTCCTGTCCTTCCGATGCGATTTATCAGTTTCGTTGAGCGCGGAAGCGCTTGGCGTGACGAAGGCCGAATGGCCGGCGACAGGACCTTCATCCTCCGCCGTTCCTTCCGGCCCTCGATCTCTGACATTGTGAAGAGGAAGCGCATTCGGTCGAAGGCCGGATGGGGCGAGGCGTGAAGCCGGAAGGTCCGTGAGGACCTGAGGGCGGAAAGGCGTCGCGTCATCATCTTGTCTCTCGAGCAACCAGTCGTGGGTTTGGAGCCTGACCGCTCAGATCCCCGGATGCGTTTGAAGCAAAACTGGTCTTTTCAAGCCAGAGAGCGTGTTTCGATCGATTGCCGATCGATCGACAATACAAGAACGCGCGCTTTGGCGATGAGAGCAATCAAGTGTCTTAAGGGTATCTGGTGGATGCCTTGGCGCTGAGAGGCGATGAAGGACGTGGTACGCTGCGATAAGTCATGGGGAGCCGCGAACAGGCTTTGATCCGTGAATTTCCGAATGGGGAAACCCACCTTCGATCTCTGTTGCTCCGAAGAGGCGCGTCGAAACGCGAAGCGATCCCGCACAGGGGCTTTGCTTCGGGTTGAGGCGGGTCGGCTGCAGTTCTGTCTTCGGACGGAATTCAGCGATCTTTGGACCAACAGAGATCAAAAGAAGGTACTTATTCTCTGAATTCATAGGGGAATAAGAGCGAACCCGGGGAACTGAAACATCTCAGTACCCGGAGGAAAGGACATCAACGAGACTCCGTTAGTAGTGGCGAGCGAACGCGGATGAGGCCAATGCTTCTATTTGGATCTATCAGAACCGGTTGGAAAGCCGGGCCGTAGTGGGTGACAGCCCCGTATGAATAGGGTTCGAATGGGAGATTCGAGTAGGGCGGGACACGTGCAATCCTGCCTGAACACGGGGGGACCACCCTCCAAGCCTAAGTACTCCTCAGCGACCGATAGCGAACAAGTACCGTGAGGGAAAGGTGAAAAGCACCCCGACGAGGGGAGTGAAACAGTTCCTGAAACCGGATACCTACAAACAGTCGAAGCCCGCAAGGGTGACGGCGTACCTTTTGTATTATGGGTCAGCGACTTAAAGTATCGAGCAAGCTTAAGCCGATAGGCGTAGGCGCAGCGAAAGCGAGTCTGAATAGGGCGTTCAGTTCGATGCTTTAGACCCGAAACCGAGTGATCTAGTCATGAGCAGGCTGAAGGCAGGGTAACACCTGCTGGAGGGCCGAACCGGTGTCTGTTGAAAAAGACTCGGATGACTTGTGATTAGGGGTGAAAGGCCAACCAAACTCGGAAATAGCTGGTTCTCCGCGAAATATATTTAGGTATAGCCTCGAGTTGAGGCTCCAGGGGGTAGAGCACTGGATGGGCTAGGGGGGCCAAAACCCTACCAAACCTAACCAAACTCCGAATACCTGGAAGTCATACTCGGGAGCCACACAGTGGGTGCTAACGTCCATCGTGGAGAGGGAAACAACCCAGACCAACAGCTAAGGCCCCCAATTCATGGCTAAGTGGGAAAGGATGTGGAAATCCCAAAACAACCAGGAGGTTGGCTTAGAAGCAGCCATCCTTTAAAGAAAGCGTAACAGCTCACTGGTCTAAATAAGGGTTTCTGCGCCGAAGATGTAACGGGGCTCAAGCCATGAGCCGAAGCTTTGGGCGTCGCAAGACGCGGTAGCGGAGCGTTCCGTTAGCTTGTGAAGGAAGACCCGTGAGGGCTTCTGGAGGCGCCGGAAGTGCGAATGCTGACATGAGTAACGACAAACACTGTGAAAGACAGTGTCGCCGAAAGTCCAAGGGTTCCTGCGTAAAGTTAATCTCCGCAGGGTTAGCCGGTCCCTAAGGCGAGGCCGAAAGGCGTAGTCGATGGGAATCACGTTAATATTCGTGAGCCTGCAGGTGGTGACGGATCTCTTATGTCGTTCGATCTTACTGGATTGATCGGGCGTCGACGAGGTTCCAGGAAATAGCCCCTGCATAAGACCGTACCCGAAACCGACACAGGTGGACAGGTAGAGTATACCAAGGCGCTTGAGAGAATGACGTTGAAGGAACTCGGCAATTTACCTCCGTAACTTCGGAATAAGGAGGCCCTCGGTTGGCGCAAGCTGATCGGGGGGGCACAGTCCAGGGGGTGGCAACTGTTTAACAAAAACACAGGGCTCTGCGAAATCGCAAGATGACGTATAGGGTCTGACGCCTGCCCGGTGCCGGAAGGTTAAAAGGAGAGGTGCAAGCCTTGAATTGAAGCCCCGGTAAACGGCGGCCGTAACTATAACGGTCCTAAGGTAGCGAAATTCCTTGTCGGGTAAGTTCCGACCTGCACGAATGGCGTAATGACTTCCCCGCTGTCTCCAACGTCAGCTCAGTGAAATTGAAGTCCCCGTGAAGATGCGGGGTTCCTGCGGTCAGACGGAAAGACCCCGTGCACCTTTACTATAACTTTGCGTTGGCATTCGTGTAGTCATGTGTAGGATAGGTGGTAGGCTTGGAAGCTTGGGCGCTAGCTTGAGTGGAGCCACCCTTGAAATACCACCCTTGAGTTCATGGATGTCTAACCGCGCTCCGTCATCCGGAGCCGGGACAACGCATGGTGGGTAGTTTGACTGGGGCGGTCGCCTCCCAAAGAGTAACGGAGGCGCGCAATGGTTGGCTCAGACCGGTCGGAAATCGGTCGTTAGAGTGCAATGGCATAAGCCAGCCTGACTGCGAGACCAACAAGTCGAGCAGAGACGAAAGTCGGTCATAGTGATCCGGTGGTCCCGCGTGGGTGGGCCATCGCTCAACGGATAAAAGGTACGCCGGGGATAACAGGCTGATACTCCCCAAGAGTCCATATCGACGGGAGTGTTTGGCACCTCGATGTCGGCTCATCACATCCTGGGGCTGGAGAAGGTCCCAAGGGTTCGGCTGTTCGCCGATTAAAGTGGTACGTGAGCTGGGTTCAAAACGTCGTGAGACAGTTTGGTCCCTATCTGCCGTGGGTGTTGGAGAATTGAGAGGATTTGCCCCTAGTACGAGAGGACCGGGGTGAACGTATCTCTGGTGGACCTGTTGTGGCGCCAGCCGCAGTGCAGGGTAGCTATATACGGAATGGATAACCGCTGAAGGCATCTAAGCGGGAAACCAGCCTCAAAACAAGTTCTCCCTGAAGAGCCGTGGAAGACGACCACGTTGATAGGCCGGATGTAGAAGCGCGGCAACGCGTGAAGCTTACCGGTACTAATCGCTCGTTCGGCTTGATTGCTCTCGTCGCCAAGGCGCGAGACTCATTGCTCCAAAGCGCAGGCGCGCTCTGAAGCAATACCCGAAAACCCAGTTTTGCTTCTTCCGTTCTTTGCCGGCCTGGTGGCTTTTGCAAGGTGATAAGACCCGATCCCATCCCGAACTCGGCCGTCAAACGCCTTAGCGCCGATGGTACTCTGTCTCAAGACATGGGAGAGTAGGTCGTCGCCAGGCCTGCCAAGAACGGAATGTCCTCTTCTCAAGCTCCATCAGCGGCCGTCCGCCTCGAGCGAGCGGCCGGCAGCAATGTTGTTTTGACGCGGGGTGGAGCAGCCCGGTAGCTCGTCAGGCTCATAACCTGAAGGCCGCAGGTTCAAATCCTGCCCCCGCAACCAAAGTTGTTACTGGCGGTTTTCCGCCAGTTTCTGAAGCCAGGGCGAGAATGCCCGCCAGGTCGCCGTGAAGGTCGAGGGTGGCCCGCTTCGGGCTCCTCGCCTCCGGCGAGAAAACGATGCGGTCGACAAGTGCCCGGATAAGATCGGCGGCTTCCGTGCGCCTCCCCGGTTCGTTTAAGCTCTCGATCAAACCGCTGACCTGTTTCCGATAGCGCTCGCCCATGTTCGGGTGAAGGCGCACGGGCGCGGGCGCGCCCTGCTCCAGTTCTGCTTCAAGCTTCCTCTTGCGAGCCTCCAGCTCGGCCATCTTTTCCTTCACCTGCGATCCGCGCACGCCGTCGAGGAGCGCCTGCACGAGCCGGTCAAGGTCGCGGGTGACTTTGGCGAGTTCTGCCCGTTGCTGCGCCCGCGCCGCGTCCTGGGTGGCGCGCAGCTGGTTCATATGGCGGGCATACTCAGCCGCGAATTCGGCGCAGAGACCGGGGTCTGCGAGAAGATGATTCCGCAGCGCCCCCAGAATGGTTTCCTCAAGATCCGTGACCGCCATCCTGGCCCCGTTCGTGCAGACGGCGGGGCCTTTGTTGCGCGCGGTCTGACACCCGAATTGCTTCGGGGCGATCAGGCTGACTCCTCCCCCGCACACGCCGCACTTGAGGAGGCGTGAAAACAGGGTTTTGGGGCGGCGCTTCTGGTTCGCGATCGTGCCGCCGCGGACGGGGACGAATGGGCCCTGCCTGTCTTTCACGGCCTGCCAGAGGTCGTCCGGGACGATGCGCAGCTCGGGCCGTTCCTTGACGATCCAGCCCTTTTCAGGGTTGAGCCGCGAGACGCGTTTTCCTGTCGCGGGGTCCTTCTGATAGCGCAGTTTATTCCAGACGACGCGGCCGACGTAGAGGTCGTTGTTGAGGATTCCTGTTCCCCTGACACGGTGGCCGTGGATCGTGGAGGCGCCCCAGCTGCGCCCGGACGGTCCCGCGATCTTTCCGGCATTCAGCCGGCCGGCGATCGTCCGCGGCGAATCCCCGCGCGCGAATTCATTGAAGATGCGCCGGACGATCCCTGCTTCTGTCTGGTTGATGACGCGTTCGCCCCGGATCGGTTCGCCCTCGGCATTGAAGCGGCGCACCACGTCATAACCGAAGCTGTTCCCTCCTCCTGATTTGCCGGCCTCTACTCTGCCCCGCAATCCCCGGCGCACTTTCTCGGCCAGGTCCTTCAGCTGCAGGGAGTTCATGGTCCCTTTCAGACCGATATGGAGATCGGTGATCTCGCCCTCCGAAAGGGTGACGATCCTGACGCCGGCGAAGGTCAGACGCTGATAGAGCCCGGCGATGTCGGCCAGGTTGCGGGAAAGCCTGTCCAGGGCCTCGGCGAGGATGATTTCGAAACGCCCGGCCATGGCGTCCTGCATGAGCTGCTGGATGCCGGGCCGCATGAGCGACGCCCCCGAAATGGCGGCGTCGGTGTAGCATTGAAGAACCTGCCAGCCTTCAGCCTCGGCGCGTTCGTTGCAGAGCCTTATCTGGTCTTCGATGGAGGCGCTTGATTGAAGGTCGGTCGAATACCGACTGTATATCGCGCAGTTCATCGGGTGTCCTTTGCGCGTGGTCGCATTCGGCGGCAGATCGGGCGAGCAGCCTGACAAGCTCCCGGAGTGCCGGATTTGGTTTCGAGGCCATGCATGGTAGCTGGCCCTTGGGTCAAGTCAGGTCTTGGACACACTCTTGCAGAGAACGGTGACGTTCGCAGTGGCAGTCAAAAACATCGGTCATTGTGAGGTATGCATTGCGGGCTGCGGATCGCAAGTGTGTGATGGGTTGTCGAGGACATGTTGGGCCAGCAGTTCGTTTGAGGAGTTGACGAACTCGACCGGCGACGGGATCACGCGTCGGGATAATTCTGAAGGAGAGCGTCCATGAGGGTCTGCGCCTCGCTTCTGGCGAAGACGTTAGTGGGCCACGCCGTCGGCCACGCGAGGGCGTCCGGGATTTCGTCAAGATCGCGTTTGACCGAGTCGGTGTCCTCCGCCGAGTTGGGTTGATCAGGCATGGATGTTGCCTTTGCGACAAGCTGCGAAGGCGAGCATAAGACAAACGGTGCGGGTCTACATCTTCGGCTTCGGCTGCCTCTGCCTGGGCTTGTAACTTCCATCCGCTTTGCGTTCCGCGGCGCTGCGCCGCTGGCGCCAGGGCTTGGGAGAATCGGTCTCTGGTTTAGGCGCGGCCTTGTCGTCGAATTTCTTCCTGACCGGCGAAACCGGGGCCTGCGCCGGTTTCTGGCTGGCGGTTTCGGCAAAGGTCCGGCGCGGGCGGGCAGGGGCTTGCCGGTCGTCGGAGTTGCTGCCCGACCCCTGACCCTGCCGCTGCGTCTGGCGGGGTCCGAATTCCTGCTCCCATTCCTTCCAAAGGCGTTTCCGCTCGACGGAAAGGGCGCTCCATTCCGCCTTCTGCGCGGCGACTTCCTGTGCCTGCCGTTGATCGAGCGCCTGTTTCTGGACGTCGTATGCGCGGGAAAGCGCCTCAAGCTGGGCGTCGCGGACGATTTTGATTTTCCCGGCCCGTGCCTGTCGGCTGCCGAACTGTTTGTTGGAAAGCGCTTTGGTGGCCAGGGCGTGCTTCGCGGCTATGAGTTGCCGGCGCTGCTCCCCTGAAACGAGCAGGGCGAACAGCATGGGGAGAAGGCCTTTCCCCGTCCGCTGCATGCCGGGCCGGATAAGGGCGATGGCGTTCGTGACAAAGCCGAAGAGGGTCTTTTCCCGGTAGTCGAACCGGCGCTTTTCGGCCCTGAGGCGGGCCGTCAGCTTCTTCCATTCGCGCGTTTCCCGCCAATCGCGAAAGCCCTGGATGGAGAGGGGCAGGGCAAGGCGGTTGCGTTTGTGTATATAAATCTGGTCGAGCTGGAACTGGTGCCGGGAACGGATCGCCTGGCGGGCGGTGCGGTAGTCGTTCCAGAGCGCGCGCTGCTCGTTCCTGCGGCGTTTGAAAGCATCGTCCTGCGTCGCCTTCAGGCGCGCGGTATAGGCCCGCATTTCGGCTTGGATAGCCTGGGCCCTTTCCTTGGCTGCGCGGTTGTCATTGGCGATGGCCGCCTTGATGACCGGGTGCTTGGGCGTCTTGACCCGTTTCGGGGGAGGGAGGCCCTGTTCGATGGCTTCGTAATAGGCGTGGGTAGTGGGGGAGCGGATGACGCCCATCCTGACTTCATAGGCGTGGCAGAATTGCTGGAGGCGCTCTTCGTCCTTGTAGAGGTCGAGGCTCATCCCGGTTTCGGGGTGGATCATGTTGATGGTGATATGGACGTGGGGGTGCGGCTCATCGAGGTGCTCGACGATAACGACCTGCCGCTCCTCGGCCTTCAGGATTTTGACTGCTTCGAGCGCGGTTTCGAGCATGTGCTGCCTGGTCGGGTGGTCGTCCGGATGCCAATTCAGTGAGAAGCAATAGACCGGTTGTTCGTTCTTTTTGGGCGACGGGCGTCGGCCGGATTCGACCTTTAAGTTGTCGGCGGATTCCGCCGTGACCATCATCTCCCGCCATGCGTGATAGGGTTCCTTGGTAACGAGATTGAGCATGTGGACGAAGCCGACGCGCTGCGCGGTTTCCATGGTGCCTTTGTCGTGCAGATAATAATCTAGGGCGCCCTTGAAGCTTTTTCCCCGGCCCCGGGTTTTTTCGCCCTTTGACCACCTCATGGGGCATACAGTTTGAGGAGGACCTGAAGGACCGGGCGCAGCTCGTCGTCCAGATGGAGTTCGATAAATCTGGCGCGTCGGTCATTGCCTGTCGTATTACAGATTTTCGCGATCTGATTGAGGTTATTGCCGATCCGCTGCAGCTGGCTGATGATGGCGGGATCGGGCGCGCGGAAGCGCTTGATGACGATCCTGCCGTTCAGGACGGTGTCGCGTACGAAATCGGATTCTGATTTGTGGCCGGCGTCGCGCATCAGCTGCTCGGCACGGTGCTTCTCGTCGAGTGTGACGCGGGCTTTTAGCCACTCGTTGCGGAGCTGGCGGCTGTCCTTGTGCGGCCTGCCGGCACATACACGGGGTTGCAAGGGGGAGTCCCCCTGCCGAGGTTTCTGTGTCACAGAAACATTACTCGCTATCGACAAGTCGATAGGTATATGGGGTGAGTTTAACGCCTCACAACTTACTTTTAGTTTAGTTGATTATATGAAAAATTGTTACTGCTTGAAGTAATTTTGGTTTTATTTATTGCATGAATGTAGAAGCGATTTTGTTCTATCCGGTCGGAGGACTGGGTTCAAATTGGTGACGCGAGGGCGTGTACACGGTGCCGGGTTGCCGGTTGGATCAGCCATCTGTATCGGTTTCTTGTTCTTCGGCCAGAATATAATCCTTTAAGTTTTCATCGCCGTCATGGTGGAGCTCCGGCGGCGTTTGTCGGACTGTCGATCCTGCCGAAAGTCCTCGGCGCGATCGAGACGGAGACGAGTGTCCCGGTATCCGTCGGTTAATTTGGCTCTTTGGACGGTGTGGGCCTGCGGTGGATTCGGGCAGATTGCAAAAGCGCTGATCTCGCTCTTTCGTCCCGCGATCGAGCGCGTCCAAGCTCGGAAGATCCCGGGGAGAAGATGCGCGAACTCCTGGCGCTCTCGAACTCGCGGATATCCTGAGGCTGCCGGAAACATTCAGCAGGGACGATCTGAACGCGGCGTTTCGGCGCGCGGCAAAGCGTGTGGCCCCGGAATCGGGAGGGAGGGAAGGGCTCTTACGGGCCGTCAATCCGGCGCGGGATGTATTGAAGGTTCATGCGTTTTGAGCGGGTGAGCGGTAGGCATGAAAGGAGCCAGGATTTCTGTGCTGGCCGGGTATGGGCACCCGGAACGCCAGATCATCATGGAACGCCATTTGCGCCATCAGGCGACGCCGCTGAAGGATCGGGGCGCGCGGTTCCGCGTGTCAGGGGAGAGCGTCCGGCAGATGGAGATGAAGGCGTTTAAAGCGATGCCCGGGATGGCGATTGCCGCATGAGAAAATGAAAAGAATGCGGGGGCAAAGCGAAGCAGCCCGGCGCGCGCCCTTAACAGAGGCTCGAAAGAGCCGCGTGCCGGGCTGCTGCGGTCAGCAGCACCCCTTATTCGCAAGTCGCGGCAGCACGTCAGCATGACAAGCCTGCGGCGCGCACCAGCAAACAAGATTTTTGCCGCGCAGCTCGTGAAGCTTCAACAAGAGCTGCGGCTGCGACATAAGCCAAGTTTCGTACTTTGCTATTACTTCTGCGCGCGAGCCGTCTTTGCCGATCACGAAAGGGTTGCCCCATACGCTCGGACGCCCGACATAGACCGCGTTGCTGGCCGGGCCGCGCAGATGCGTTTTGTTTAAAACACGAATTTCGTTTTGCATTTAATCTCCGTTAATCAAAGGTTTGAAAGAACAGAGGAGAGGGCGCGAACGCCCTCTCCTTAAGCGGGTTATTTCTTCGGCCGGGACCAGACCAGATGCCACGTGTTGCCTTCGGCCTGCACCAGTGCGCAGGAAATCGGAGCGGACATGCCGGGATCGTCGAGCAGCACCGAGAGGTATTCGTCCCCAGCCTTGCTCCCCCTGGTCCATGCCGCGCCAAACTCGGCCTGACCAGACAACGCGCGGTAGTCAGGCGCGTTGTCATTGTCGCTGTGGTCGACCGGAACGAAAGAAACCGAGGGAAGGGTGAGGTTCAGCGTGCGAAGATTGCCGTCGAAGCGGTCGCCGTTCTTCGTGAATGTGCCAATCGTAGACATAAGCGTTTCCTTTCTCTTGAAGAGGCCGCCACTGCGGGGCCTCGATGACGCCGCCCACGGATCGCGGGGCCTCATCGGCTTGGGGGCGCGGCGGGGGAGCGGTATCTCCCGGGATTTTTCTGCGAGGGGGTTTTCTTCTAAAAAACCAAATAAGTGAAAACCCAAAATCAAATAAGCGGAAAAATCTTGGGGAAACCCCCGCCGCGGTCGTCAGACCTTGCCCCAAAGCGGATGGGGTGCGAGTCCATGGGTCTGAAGCGTCAGAGGCCCGCTTGTCGCAACGATGACAAGAGAACAGGAAACCAGCTTCCAGGGCTACGGCGGCGCATTCATGAGAACGTGGTGAACCGCCTGGATCCGGTGCTTGCCTTCGATACCACTGCTGTCTGTCCGACCGGCCCGAGTGAGCAGCTACGCGCCAGGCTATGTGGTTTTATTGCGGCTGGCGGCGGCAAGACCACGAACATCGCTTGCCTGGCCCGATCGGTAAAGGCATGCCTCGTTCCCCTTCAGGCTAATATGGTTCCGGTTTGACGCAACGGGCTTCCTGTCCATAGCAGGCGAAAGCCGGAACGGCGCTGCACGTCTGGTTAACGTATCAGATTACTTCGGTTTTATTTTTGGGGCGGAAGTTTGAAACGATTTTGTCTATCCGGTCCCAGGGATAGGCTTAAATTGTCAAAAGGAGAGCGTGTACACAGTGCCGGGGCTGATCTCGCTCATAGCTCATCCTGCTTATGCGGTGTCTCGTCGTTTTTGCGTTCCCTCTCCATACGACGCTCTGCTTCGTCGACGTCGAAGTCAGGTGGCCTCGTTTCAGCGTCTTGGGCGAGATGATCCCGCATGTCCGATTGATCGAAGGCGCGGCCTTCCTGAAGGGCGCGTCGTTCCTCCTGGACGACATAGTCGACAAGTTCTTCATCCGCCTCGCAATCCACCGCGATGAGGGACGGCCACCGTCCTTCTTTGTCGGGGAAGAACCTGGCACCTGCATCCACGAGAAGTTTAACCATATCGAGCCGGTTGAAACCGATTGCGGTATGGAGGGCGGCCATGCCGGTGAAAAACTCGGTCTGATCGAGGAGTTCTGCCTGACGGCTGCTGCTGGAGGGATAATGCGCGGGAGTAACATGGATCCTCAGCTGCTCGATATCGCCGGAACAAACGGCGTCGAAGGCGGGTGGATGGAGGTGAATGCGCATAGGGAGCGGCTCACGCATGAGTGAATTCGCCTTCGCACTGCCAGTTGGAACAGCCCGGGTGAAGGGGCAGGCAATACTCATAGATGGCGGCGACCTGGTTGCTGGTCATGATCTGGCGGGGGGTTTTCAGGTTGCGGTCCTTCAGGATGATGAGAAAACCGCGGGGATATAAAGAAACCAGGACGCCGTCGAAGACTCGGTGGAAGCGTCCCAGATGGCGCTCGCTGACAAGGGCGAATCCTTTGGTGGCAGCCGAAACGGAAATGACGGTCCGATTATCCCCCGAAACCAGGTTATAGGAAGGCGCGAGATCGGGCGGCAAAGGGGTCTGGTAGAGAGCATAGAGCCTTTCGCCTAGCGCGTGGAAGACGGTCGGCCGGCGTGGCAGTCCCTCCACGAAGCGGGTGCATACCGCTACGGTCTCTTCGCCGGTCTCGTGGCTCCCGGCCATAAATCGCTGAAAGGTTTTAAAGCTGAAGCCGATGGCTTCAGGGCTGCTGCGCTCGGCTGCGCAAATGCGCTTGTACAGCTTCTCCACGCTGCCCAAGCTGTTTTCTTTAGCGTAGTTGACCAGAACGCCGCGAGTGCGGGCGCGCTCGTTGGTGTCGTCGTACGTGTCCAAGATCTGTCCTCCCGGAGACGCATTTCGATAGGTGAAGCTATCGAGGTGCGTCCATGGTGAGCAGGCGAAACAGTCCGGAAACGGCTGAGGAATATCTCCGGATTATCGTTCAGGAGGGCTTCGCCCCGGAATTCGCGGAGCAGCAATACAAGCTTCCGGCAAAGATCGATATCGATTTCGGGTTCACCTCCCACGGGAGCCGGAAGGGGCCGGTCGGGGAATATTACGAAGGTGCCGCCACGACCAACGGCGTGCCGAAGATGAATATCCGCTGTCATACGGCGGATCTTGATGAGATTCTCAAAGCCATTGGCCATCAATGCGTTCATGCAGCTGTGGGCGCGGCGGACGGGCACGGCAAGAGGTTCCACGATTGCTACCTGCGCATGCAGTACGTCGGCAAGAGCATGAAGGAGGTTGTGCCTGGGCCGAAGCTGATGGCCCGTGTACACGCTCTCGCAGAGTCCCTTGGACCGTTCCCCCGTGGAGCCCTCAAATTCGAGACGCACGATCACGCGGGGGTCGAGAAACCGCCGAAGCTCTCTGCCGATAGCCCGGAGCGGCAGAAAAACCGCCATCTGAAGTGCGAATGCCTGCGCGACGATTGCGGGTACATCGCCAATGTCAGCGCCAGGAACCTGCGCGAGAAAGGCGCGCCTCTCTGCCCGGTCCATAGGGAGCCGATGTGGCATGTGCCGCTGCCGGACCCGCCGAAGGAGGGACCTGTGGATGCAACATGGCGCGAGGTTTCCCCGGATCTCCCGAAAGAAGAGCCTCTGCTGCAGATCCAGCATCAGCCGGAGGGCGGCCAATGAAAAGCCCGGCCTTTGTCGGTGGCTGCACGGCGCTTGGCGTGTGGCTGCTCCTAATCAATCTGCTCGGCCTGACCGGCGATGTGGCGGGCATGGGAATGGTGGCGTCGATCGTTGCCGGCGCGATCTGCGCGAAAGCGCTGCAGCGCAGCCTGCTCGGGGCATCATCGGGGTTCTGGCATTCGGTGCCTGGACGGTGGCTGATCGGGCGCGTTGCCGGATTGGCAGTGATCCTGCTGCTGGTGTTCCCGGTGTTTTACGGGGTCAAGATCGCCGCCGGGTTGCTGTGGCTTCTGCAAGTAAAGCTGACCGGGATGACGGTTTCTACAGCAGCGTTAGCATCCGTCGGGCCCGGACTCTATCTTGCAACGGCGGCTCTTGTCTGGCGGCTGCGCACGCCCGCGAAGGTGATCATCGGCAAGAGCACGCGGATGCCGAGGGCCTGGTATCGCACCTTCGCCATGGGCCGGAGCGGTTCGGCTGGCTTCGCATCAATCCTTGAGGAATGGGCCAACCGGTGGCAGCCCGGCATGATTTTCCTAGGGCACAGCCTGCATGACCGGCGCTGGCCTGTCGGGGTGAAGGATGACCGCATGCTGATGACTTTGGCCGGCAATGGCGGCGGCAAAGGGGAAAGCGCGATCATTCCCAATTTGCTGACCTATCCGGGCTCGGTGTTCGTCAATGACACAAAGGAACAGAATGCCGCGGTGACGGCACGGGCGCGGCGCGCCATGGGACATGACACCTTTGTTCTGGCCCCGTTCGCCAAAGAGACCGCGCATCTCAATCCCCTGGCCGGCGTTGATCCTGAAGCGGCTGACTATGTCGAACGGATCAAGGGCATTGCCGAGGCTCTCGTGATCGTCACCGATGAAAAGAACCGCGTATGGGCCGAGTGGTCGAAGATTGTGATCGAGGGCCTGATCGATCTGGAAATCCGTTATCACGAAGAGGAGACGGAAAGTGAATAACCCGCATCCGACATTGATCGGTGTTCAGCAATATCTGACCGATGAACGCCTGACCAAGAAGGGCAGCGCCATGCTGCGTACAATGTCGGACCTTGGCGGTCTGTCTGAAGAGGCGGCGGCGCTCCTGTCGCAGGCGGCTGAAGAGACGATCGGGAGCATCATGGCGAATGCGATGTCGCATATGGCCTGGCTGAAAAGCGCGGGCATGCAACGGATTGTTGATTTCCACTGAGAACTGACCCGGGCGCCACGGGTTTTTCCACCGAGAACTGACCCATGTTCGAACCTCGCCCCCTTGGCCTTGGCAGGGGGCATCGGAGTGATCGACATGGAGTTACTGAGCGTCATCCGGCGCTGGCACTACCGAGATTATTTCTCGATCCGAGAGATATCGCGGCGCACGGGGCTGTCGAGGAACACAGTCCGCAAATACCTGCGCTCGGACACCGTTGAACCGAAGTTCAACATCCCTGACCGTCCGAGCAAGCTGGACCCTTACGCCGACAAGCTATCGCAGATGCTGCGGCAGGAGGCCGGGAAGTCCCGCAAGCAGAAGCGGACGACCAAGCAATTGCACGCCGATCTGGCCGCCCTCGGCTACGACGGCTCCTACAATCGCGTGGCGGCCTTCGCTCGCGACTGGAAGGCTGCTCGGCAACAAGAACAGAGGACGTGCGGCCGCGGCGTGTTCGTGCCGCTTGCGTTTCTGCCGGGCGAGGCGTTCCAGTTCGACTGGTCGGAAGATTGGGCGATCATCGCCGGCGAGCGGACCAAGTTGCAGGTCGCTCACGTCAAGCTCTCCTACAGCCGCGCCTTCATTCTCCGCGCCTATCCGCAGCAGACCCACGAGATGCTGTTCGACGCCCACAACCACGCCTTCCGCGTCTTGGGGGGCGTGCCGCGGCGGGGCATTTACGACAATATGCGAACTGCCGTCGACAAGGTCGGCTGTGGAAAGGAGCGCCAAGTCAACGCGCGCTTCTCAGCCATGGTCAGCCACTTCCTGTTCGAGGCGGAGTTCTGCAATCCGGCTTCCGGCTGGGAGAAGGGGCAGATCGAGAAAAACGTCCAGGACGCGCGCCATCGGCTCTGGCAGCCCATGCCGCACTTCCCTTCTCTAGACGCGCTGAACGACTGGCTGGAGACGCGATGCCGAGAGCTTTGGGCATTGACGCCGCACGGCTCGCAAGCTGGCACGGTCGCCGATGCCTGGGCGGAAGAAGCGCAGCACTTGATGTCGCTTTCCAGGACGTTCGACGGCTTTGTCGAATACGCCAAGCGCGTGTCGCCGACGTGCCTGGTCCATCTGGACCGCAATCGCTACAGCGTGCCGGCCTCCTTCGCCAATCGTCCAGTCAGCGTACGAGTTTATCCCCAACGCATCGTTGTCGCCGCCGAGGGACAAGTCGTCTGCGAACATCGCCGCGTTTTTGCCCGCTCCCACCAACGCAAGAGTACGACCACCGTTTTCGACTGGCGGCACTATCTGGCGGTCATTCAGCGCAAGCCGGGAGCCCTGCGTAACGGCGCGCCGTTCGCCGAACTCCCGCCTGCCTTCCGGGCCTTACAACAGCGTATGCTCAAGACGCCGGGCGGCGACCGCGAGATGGTCGAGATCCTCGCCCTGGTTCTCCAGCACGACGAGCAAGCCGTGCTCGCCGCCGTCGAACTGGCGCTGGAGGCCGGCGCGCCAACGAAGACGCATATTCTGAACCTGCTGCACCGCTTGGTCGACGGAAAGCCGATGGACACGCCTCCGATAAAGGCGCCGCAGGCTCTGACTTTGACGAACGAACCGCAGGCTAACGTCGAGCGCTACGACGCGCTGCGCAAAGCCCGGGAGGCGCGTCATGCGTCATAACCCCGCCGCCGGCGCCGTCGTCATCATGCTGCGCACCCTCAAAATGCACGGCATGGCTCAGGCGGTCGGCGAGCTGACCGAGCAAGGCTCTCCGGCCTTTGAGGCGGCGCTGCCCATCCTATCGCAGCTCCTGAAGGCGGAGACAGCCGACAGGGAGGTGAGATCGACGGCCTATCAACTCAAGGCCGCTCGCTTTCCGAACTATCGCGATCTCGCCGGCTTCGACTTCGCCAGCAGTGAGGTCAACGAGGCGCTCGCGCGTCAACTACACCGCTGCGAGTTCCTCGAAGACGCCCACAATGTCGTCCTGGTCGGCGGACCTGGCACAGGCAAGACGCATCTCGCCACTGCGATCGGCGTCCAGGCCATCGAACATCATCGTAAGCGCGTCCGCTTCTTCTCCACCGTCGAACTCGTCAACGCTCTCGAACAGGAGAAGCTTCAGGGCAAATCCGGCCAGATCGCGGCGCGACTTGCCCACTCCGATCTCGTCATCCTCGACGAGCTGGGCTACCTGCCGTTCAGCGCCTCCGGCGGAGCGTTGCTCTTCCATCTGCTGAGCAAGCTCTACGAGCGCGCCAGCGTCATCATCACGACTAATCTCAGCTTCGGCGAATGGGCAACCGTGTTCGGCGACCCAAAGATGACGACCGCGTTGCTCGACCGCCTCACTCATCGCTGTCACATTCTTGAAACCGGAAACGACAGCTTCCGCTTCAAGAACAGCTCCGCGAAAGCCGCCAAACCCGCAAAGGAGAAACCTCGAAACTTGACGAACGCCTGACCCCGAAACCATCATCAAGCCGGGTCAGTTCTCAATGGAAATTCCGGGTCAAATCTCAGCGGAAATCGACACACGGTCATCATTTCGCGCGGTTCGAAATTCTTGAACCGCGACCATCGCATATCCGCATAAGGACGGCCGCGCTCGTCATTACCCTCCGGGAACACCCGGCGTTCCATTGGAATGCCGAGTGTTTCCGCTTTGCTCTCTTCGAGCGTATGCAAATCGTCGAGCCGCTTGATGAACAGAAGGTAGGTGATCTGTTCGATGACTGAGAGAGGATTCGATACGCCCCCGGACCAGAAGGCATTCCAGATTTGATCGACTTGATTACGGATTTCACCGGTGAGCATGATTTAGCGTTTTCTCTTGGAATAATTGCGGTTGCGGCTCAGTTTTGGCTTCGCCCCATTGGGCTGACCGGAATCTTCGTGCCCCGTCGTCTAAAGCAGCGTGGGCTGTTTCGGCTGCGCCACAAACGGACCCGCCGGCCGGGTCGGAAGCTGCGCGATTTCCTGCCCTGCCTTTTGCTCTGCGACGCGGATGTCGTAGGCGCTTTGCAGGTTCAGCCAGAACTGCGCGCTCGTGCCGAACCAGTGCCCGAGCCGAAGGGCGGTGTCGCCCGTGATGCCGCGGCGGCCGTGAAGGATCTGCGTCACGCGATTGGGCGGGACGTTGATCTGCCGCGAAAGCTCGGTCGGCGTGACGCCAAGCTCGGTCAGCTCGTCGGCCAGGATTTCTCCGGGGTGGATAGCGGGGCGCGGCATAGTTCAATCTCCTCTCAATGGTAGTCCACGATTTCGACGTTCGACGGGCCGGTTGCGTCCTGGGGCCACTCGAAGCAAATGCGCCACTGCATGTTGACGCGGATGCTGTACTGCCCTGCGCGGTCACCCTTCAGGGCCTCGAGGCGGTTGCCGGGCAAGGCCCGCAAATCCTCAAGACCCGTCGCGGCGTCCAGCATTTCGAGACGCTTGTAAGCTTGTCGGTCGAAACCCTGAAACTCCCGGACAAATTCGCCGCGCGAATAGGCTTCGGTTCGTTTGTCGCGGTAGCTCAGAATCATGCATTCAGTATAGGTAATTTGACGGTTTACGTCAAGCGTAAATAACCAACTCCTTGGAAAGCCTCTTCTTGGGCCGTTTTCGCGAAGCCAGTTCAGTCGCGAGCCGCGCCGTAATGCTTGCTCGCCGTTTGCCATGCAGGCAGCGTGTTGATCCGCTTCTCTCCGCACTGCACCGAAGACGCCAGCCCGCTACCGGGACGATCATTTCTCGGGCAAGGCGTCCACGTTCACGTCGGCCTTATGCCCACGCAGTGGTTTTTCCGCTGCTTTGAAATCGGCCTCCTCTTTTTCCTCCTTAGCCCCGCAGGGTCTTTCAACCCTTCACTTCGCATACGCGCCGGCCTTGCGGCCGCAAGGGATCGCAGCCGTGTCCCCGCCTTCCGCCCCTGAACAGGTCCGGGATTGTGCAGGCGGCTGATCCCCCTCGGCTGTCTCAACCCCTGCGGCCAGTCCGCCGGCATGTCGTCAGCGAGGCATGAAAGGCCTCATGGCGGGGCCTCCGAACGAGGAGAAAACGATGAAACTGATTTCAAATTACGAGCTGAACAAATACAGCGACAGCGAGCTATCGGCGTTGTTCTGCACAGTCTCGACGGGCCTGGTCAGCACACAGCGAGGATCGGCCGAGCGCCGGAACGCGCTGGCCTCGCTGGAAAACATCACCCGGGCGCTCCTGGCGCGTAGCCCGGTTCGCGAGCCTTGAGGAGAAAGGGCTATCTCGATCCCGGTTGTTCCACGGACCGGGATCTTCTGCGCCGGGGTCCCTCCGGCGTTTCAGGCGCTGCCCGTCTAGTCTCTACACCTTCCCCGTTCGGGGCTTGGCTCGGGATTGTCACTTAACGAGGTTTCCCCGAGTTTGGGCAGTTCTGCGCCTCGGGTTCCCTGGAAGGCACTCAAGATTGCTTTCTGCGGGCCCCGCAACCAATGTACACTGGTGTGTCGTTTATAGGTTTGGCTCTGCAATCGCCTTTTGGTCCCCAGCGTATCAGGCACTTCCGGGGTTCTTGGACGCGCTATTTCACCGACACCATCAGCGCGAAGGGAGCAGGTGTGGATCGCAGGGTCTGGAACACGATAAATTTGTAGGTCTTCGCTTCCGCCGTGAAGGAATAGCTATCACGGTCATCAACGAGACCGTAGATGCTGAAGGCCATATTTCCGTTCGTCTTCGTGAACTTGAACGTGGTTGTCTGACCTTTGCCGGTGGCAAGCGTGTAACAGGGGATAGGTTCGTCCGAAGACCCGACTGAACCCCGTACGGTCGCGGAGGACTGGCCTGTGGCGAAGTGGATCGGCGTGCAGTTTGTCGGCTCCTGCGCAAGGGCGGCGGAGCCTCCAACAAGAAGCGTAGCGGCAAGAAGCGCTCGGATCATCGCGGCAGCGGGTGCGGGAGCCAACTCCAGAGATTGTTTCATTCGGTCTTAGGCAGCAAATGCACCAAGATTCGGATTGCTCCTGGGCGGCTGAAGCCGGATGTTTAAGTCATGACAGAACCGTTGATTATTCAGTCGCTCAAAGACAAGCGCGGGGAGATCCATGGGCGGATCGCAGCCTATCAGGCGCAGATCGCGCAGGCGAAACATGACCTGGCCCATATCAATGCATCGATCCGGCTGTTTACCGACCCCGAGCATCAACGGGCGCGGTATATGGTCAGCCACGGCTTTTTCAAGAAGGGCGAGATCGCCGATATCTGCCTGCGCCATCTCGAGATCGATGGCGAGATGTCCACACGGGAACTAGCCGAGCGGGTGATGATCGAGCGCAAGCTGGATGCGACGGACACGACGCTCAGAAATTCGGTCGTCTTCAAGGTCGTCCAGTCCCTTCGTCATGCGGCCAGACGCCAGCTGGTTCGCATGGTCGAGAAGCGCAAAGGGATTTGTCACTGGGTGGCCGGCGACGCCGTTACGCTGCGCGTCGTTGCCAATAGCCGGACCACGTCCGGCTGATTGGAGCGGCGAGCGCATCAAGGATCAACCGATCAGCCAGCATGCCGTTGCTCTCCCTGCCGTGGTCCTCGAGCCAAGCGGCATGAGCGGCATAGGCGCTGAGATATTTGCCGCTCACCGCGTGATGCTGGCCGCGGATCATTCGGCGCAGGCGGGAGAAATAGCTTTCGGCGAGATTGGTGTGGACGCCATTCTCGCTATAGGCCTCGGAATGATTGACCCGCTTGAGTTCAAAGCCGCTTGCCAACAAATCCCAATGGGCCACTTCGTCCGCCGACAGGATCGAACCTGGTTCCACCCGCGCATTGGCAAACTCAACGCCCTCAGCCTCGCGCAGAAAGCTCCGCGTCAGGGTGCGGCCGCCGCGCTGACGCAGCACAATCACGACCCTTCGCTTGCTGCTACGGTTCTTTAAAAGCCGGCGATCGATACGATCCTTCGTGGCGTTGGTGGGACGGACATGACCACCAAAATAGGCGCCGTCGATCTCAACCTCGCCAGCAAGCCGTGCCTCGGCGGTTTCATGCGCCATAGCCTCGCGCAGCTTGTGCATCAAGATGAAGGCGGTCTTGTACTGGACATCGAGATCGCGACTGAACTGCACCGCCGACAAGCCCTTCGAGGCGTTTACGAACAGACAGATCGCGCCGAGAAGGTCAACGAAGGAGAGCTTGTGCGAGGCGAAGATTGTGCCGGAGGTGGCGCTGAAATGATGGTGGCACGCCGCGCATTTGAACCGACGGCGCGCCTTCAGATCATAGGCCTCGAGGCAGCCGCATCTTGGGCAGACCGGCGATCCATTCGTCTCAGGCCAGCGCAAGGCGCAAAATCGCCGATAGGCCTTCTGCTCGCCGCCGGCATAAATTGACCTGACCGAAAGCGTACGCGCTGCCGCTGATAGGAGGAAATGCTGCGCCATTTGCTCTTGGCTCGTGAATCAATGTTCACTATATGTTCTCAATGCCAAAAAGGCAATATTGCGCTTCCACATCAGGCTTCCATGAAGCGAATTGGTGCATTTGCTGCCTAAGACCGGTTTCATTAACACCGTCTCCTACCGGATTAACTCCTTGGCCTGGATTCCGTCGCGAAGCGCAACGCGTTTAAGAGAAGCGGATTTGAACGTCCTTTCCAAGCTCAGCAATCAAGGCTTGGAATGGCGTCTTGAACCCGAGGCATTTTCGGGGGGTGAGGTTGGTCGTGAGGACGATCTCTTGGATGTCTTGGTCGGATGTCCGGTCGATATCCAGGTGGCGCGGCAGCCATCGACGTAAGCGTCCATTGGCGTTTTCGATGCCGCCTTTTTGCCATGAGGCATAAGCGTCGCAGAACCAGGTCGTCATGTCGCGCATGGTCCGGAGCAGGGCGTGCTGAGCGAAGGCGGTGTCGTTGTCGAAGGTGATTGATCTTCGCAGGTGAGGATCGATGCGGCCGAACACCGCGAGCATTGCTGAGATGGTTTCTGCGGCGGTTTTCCCTGTGAGCCGCGCGGCGAGCGTGACCCGCGACTTTCGCTCATGCAAGACGAGCACAGGCCGTGCGCATTTGCAGATGATGAGGTCGCCCTCCCAATGGCCGGCCTCGCCGCGGCTTTCAATGGTCTTCGGACGATCATGGATCGACGCTCGATCCTTGATGGTGTCGCGCGAGGCTCTGGCGCGACGCGGGCGACGGCGTTTGTGGCGACGCGTCAGATAACGCCACAAGGCCGCGGCCTTCTGTGCGGTCCGATAGATGAAGGCGTAGATTGTCTCGCAGCCGATGGCCCGCAGCCGCGGTTCATTCCCGGATTTCAACCAACCGGAGATCTGTTCGGGCGTCCATCCCTCGGCGAGCCGGTCCCCCACGAACAGACGTAAGGCGGCCTCTCGTTCGAGGATCGCTTCACGCCGCCTGCGCAATTGATAGGCTCCGGCGGCGTGAAGCGGCGAGTACCCGCCCAAAGGGAGTGCGTTCCGCTGCAGCTCCCGGGAGATGGTGGCTTTCGCCCGACCGAGCGCCCGGGCAATGGCGCCCATCGACCGCCCCGCAGCCCGCAAAACGCCGATCTGGTCTCTTTCGTCCTCCGACAGATGCGAATAGGATCGCATGGCAACACTCCTTAAGGTCTTGAACAACCTTGCCGATATCAAATCGGCGGGGGGTGTTGCACTTCGCGTCAGAACTCAGGTGGACGCCGAATCCCCCAGCCTGATCGTTGCTTCCGTATACCCCCGCACCTTGCGGATTGTGGCAACTGCCAAATACGCCGTGCAAATGATCGCTTTCACCGACGACGCCCGCATTGGTCTCGCTGTGGCCATACACTCCCTGCCAGCTTTTACTCCATCCTTCAGTGCCACGACCCGAAGTGGAGAAGCCAGCGACGCCGACATGTGGTGCTGATACCCGTTACCCCCGTGAGGTCGTCGCTTGTTCCCACGACACCTCTGCCTGCTCCAGTGGCAATACCAAACACACCATCGCCCAAAGCCGTATTCTTTCAGACTACTGCGGCCACGGTTTTCTGATTTGATGTTTCACTAATGTTACCCATTGTATTGCTCCGTACGGGATATCCTAAATTATACCGGCTTAAGAATCATTCATGCTATCGATCGCCGCCTGTAGCTTATCCTCGATCGCTTCCAGCGCATTTAATTACTCGAACGCGTTGCGGCCGGCTTCCCATCCCACCGCCAGCTCTACGCTACAACCCGCAGAATTTCCGGGCAGCCGCTCTGGCATCGGCCACGCCGCTGAGCGGCCATGAGGCAATCTCCACGCCCTTGTCCGTCCGCCACCTGAGGACACCGTCCTCCTGCCCGAGGGTGTCAAGGAGGGACGTGGAAAGGAAGTTCCGGCTGTAGAACTGAGAGCCGCCATCGGGGCCGGTATTGTAGGCAACGATCGGAAAGGTGCGCACGGCCCCGGAGGCATCTTGAATTTCGAGAAGAAAACGAGCCTTTTCGCCTTCCCCAGTGTCCGGGTCGTACACCGCCGGTTCGAAAGTTAACTCATCAGCTCGCGGGCTGCGCTGGCACCAGAACGACAGGTTCGCGTGTCCCGCCATCATGGGCGCGCTTATCAGCAGGCGGGGCAGGCCGTGGCCAGGGTCCGGCAATGCGAACGTCCATTTCGACCCAGAGGTTTTCTGCGCCGGCGCGGCAGCCGCCGCTGCGGGGGCCTTCGCGACAGATACCTGATGAAGCCTTTTACCCTGGGTGTCGAAAGAGCAGGACGGGCCATGGCCTGACACGCAATTGATCTCGGCGATCGTTGCGCCAGTCGCGCTGCGATGGATGGTCAACCTGCAGTCGTTTCCGCCATCATCCTTTGCGAGCTCGAGCGCGTCTCCGCGCACCGTCGCCTGTCCGGCGATGTCGCCGAGGCAATGGCCGGGCACGCCGACATACACCGCCACCCATGACTTCCCTTCATGCGCCGGGCCTATCTTGAGGCTGAAATTTTCCAAACCCTTTAGTTGGCCTCGATACGTGACGGTACCGGCTTGGTCATGGTTCATCGCCTGTATTGCCTGGGGCCCCCCGGCTTCATCGCCGCCGGCAGGGTTGTCGGCGAGGGCAGGCCCGGACGTGCGCGACAAAACGACCGCAGAATCAGTTATTTCAACGTTGGGAGTGGACGGATTTGCAAACGCAACTCCAAGACAATTGTCATGATCATCAGTAATAACCCATGGATGGGTGACTAAAGTATTTCGTGATATCACTGAGCCAGGGGTCACGTAGAAATGCTGCGCACGCTTTCCGGCGTAATCTATCCAGTATATATTGGCCGCACGGCGTGAATTATTAACAAATGTTATAATCGCGGGTCTGCCCGCCGCCGTTGACCTTAATGTGGCCTGGTCTAAACAACTTATTCCGTTGCCGAATGCCGTTACCGGCATGACCAGAGAAAAAACCAGGGCAATGATGAGACTTCGTGCGCCACGCATGAGCGCGCCCGATGCTCAGTAGGTTGCAAAGAAATTGGCCGGCTTCGCGGGATTGTATCCGCGCCGATCACACAGCTTGGTTCTGCTCGGATCGGGTTGGGCGAAGAGGGTCAGAGAAGCTTTCATCTGATGCTCCGTGTGACCTCACCGTAGCAGAGATTTGCTCCAACGATACTATCATACTGCTCAATTGGGCGAGCCTCTTTGCGAACGCGACGCCCATCGCCTCCACACGGGCAAAGCCCAGGGCGTTCAAATCGGGGCTACAGGTGTTGCGCTTAAAGGCCCTGTTCCTTGTTCGGCCTGAAAAAGCCGTTCCTCGTCCCGGCCCTGCAGCGACGTTTTGCCTGCGGCGGGGCAAACTTCAAGCGGCAGCCGGGGTGAGACTGGAAATCACGAAGTAGCTGGAAAGATGGGCGTAATGACATTGGCTGCGCGCCCCCGCAACCAAAATTACTAAACAAAAACAAGGCCTTCGGAGAAATCCTAAGGCCTTTTTCGTTTCCAAAACGTCAAAAATGCCAATCCCGGCCATGTGAAGCACGCTTCACGGCCCGAAGCGGGCGTCGATAAGGCGTAGCACTTAGTGTTGCTTCCGCCGTCCCAGCGACGGTTTTGGGTTGATGGAACCGTAGGGATTTGCGCGCCGGCTCCGACCATCGGACCCCTCCCCGGATAATTGACTCCATATAAAGGCGTAAATCGATCGAGACTGTGACGGTCGTCACAGCGCTCATCGACGCTTTATGCTCTAATCACTAAACCGGGGAGACTCGAAGATCCGATATTTCGTTTAACTCCTCGATGGCGAGAGAGATGAGCGTCGGGGTCGTTATTGCTTTTGTTGCGCTGTAGTATTTGCTTGGTTGATCGTTTACGCGGTCGCGCTTGCTTAGACCGAACTGATGGCATCTGTGGGAGAACAAGTGTTCTGTAATTGGTAGATAATACTCATAAAATCTTGCTTATGCTCACGAGTAGTTGTTGATTTTGTATATAGCGCGCAACTGAAAAAATATTTCGCGTATCTGATTCTCGAATGATCGACGCTTTGTAGGTATGACTAGCATAAACGAAAAGATTCAAAGTATTTTATTGCGCTCATGATCCCGTCTGGCTGCCGAACCGCATAAACTCCTCGAGAGAGCGGCACAAATAATTATATTCTATGCTGCACTTAGTGTTCTGCGTCATTTACAGATACGAACGACTTATAATCAATCAACGCTGAATTTAGCTTTTGTCGGAGGAGATGGAGATGCTCTGGAATATGGAAACTCCACTTGAAGACGGCCGCCAGAATCTTGCGGCGGCCACCTGCGATGCGCCAGCGCCGGCTGCCGGATACCGAATTTATGCGATCGGCGGCAGTGATTTTTCCGGTGTTACTGCGACGGTGGAAATATACGACACCTTCGCAAAAACTTGGTCCACGATAAGTCCGCTGCCAACGGCGCGCCAAAATCTAGCCGCCGCGTCGGGCCCTGGTCGGCTCTATGCTCTCGGCGGGGACGATGGCGCGAATCCTCTGGCAACTCATGAGACTTATGATCCAGCAGCCGGCGCGTGGTCGGCCGCGCCGCCGCTGCCCACGGCGCGATCCGGCCTAGCCGCCGCTGTGGGCCGCAACGCAAAGATTTACGCCATTGGCGGGCGCAACCCGGGCTACCTTACAACCGTGGAAGTCTTCGACCCCGTAGCCAATACGTGGACGACGGCGGCGGCGATGCCGACGCCGCGCGCTGAACTCGCCGCTGTCACCGGTCCGGACGGGCTCGTCTACGCCATCGGTGGTCAGAATACCACGGCTAATCTGGATGTCGTGGAAATCTTCAACCCCGGGACCAATACCTGGACGACCGGACCATCGCTCCCAGCCGGGAGGACCGGGCTGGCCGCGGCTGTTGGTCCCGACGGTCTGATCTACGCTTTTGGCGGCAACGACCCATCTAATTTGGCGTCGACCAGCGTTTACAGCTACGATCCAAGCACTGCTGCATCTTGGGTCGTGCAATCATCGATGCTGGCGGCTCAGGCCTTTCTGGCCGGCGACACCGGCGCTGACGGCCTCATCTATGCAATCGGTGGCCTAATCGATGGGGATCAAACCGCCACCGTAGAGGCCTTAACGGTCGCAACGACCGCGACGGCGCCCGACCCGTATATCGGCAACGGCACCTACCAGAGCCCCGACATCATCCTGGTGAACCAGTCTACGAACAACGTCGTGCCGATCGGCGGCGCGCCGGGCGGCGCTTGGGACACGCTGTTGATCCCGTTCTCGAACTACACTATCCAGTGCGTCGTATACAACGACGCGAATGTGGCGGCGCCGAACACCAAAGTGCGGTTCTGGCACTTCCCGGGCGGCGTTGGCACCGCCGGCGCGCTGATCAGCGAGGAGACGGTCGCCGTTCCCCCGAACGGCTCGATAGTCGTGACTTCATCTAGTCCGTTCCAAAGTGGCGCCGCGGGTACCCACGAATGCGCCGTGGTGAGCGTCGCCAACGCGCAGTCGCCTTACTTCAATATCGATCCCACAATCGCGACGGAGGTGATCGACCCGACCGTCCCGCACCCGGCCGGCTCGGGTCACTTTGGCTCGGCATGGCGGAACACCAACTCAGTGGCCATGGGCGGCGAGATCAAGGTCTGGAACTTTTCATTCGCCGCAAACCTGGATGGAATTGAACCTGCCCGCGTCAAGCTCACCGTCACAGCAAATAAGGTTGCTGCCGACTGGGACCGCTCCGGGGAAATTGCTCGAATTCGCAAAGTGGTGGAAGGCGCCTGCTCCGACCGCCGCCTGCCTCTGTTCCTGGTTCCGGAGATTCGCGCACATCTGCCGTCGGCAGAGTGTGATCTGCGAATTCATGTCCAAAAAGAAGAAGGCACGCGCTCGCGGAACGGCGCCGAACACCATGTAACGGTCCGTCACGGTGAAAGCGCATTATTCGAGGTGTCGGGCAGGATCCCCAATGATGCCCGGACCGGCGACATTTTCCTGGTCAATGTCGCGGCGCACTACCCCGCCGCGCGCCGGCGCAAAGAAGCGATAGTGGAATATCTTGAAGTTATCTACGTGAAGTAACGATCTGCGGGACTGGGCGGATGGCGCGAACCTCCGGCCCAACCTTTTTAGGCTCTGACGAGGTCGCTCAATGCAATGGCGGCCAGTCGATCAACTCGAAATCCAGCACGGATACGTGCTCGACATACGAAGCTCGGAACTAGTCAATCGATAAGACTGGGCGACGACAACAGCGACGGTGAGCCGCTTGCTACGTGGCGTAGCACGGAGGGACCGATGGCCGAGATTCCTGAGAATTATCGTGTTCTCGATGGCAGCGAACTCAGCCTCCCGCGCGGAGCACGCCGCATTGGTCCGGTGGATCCGGGCGAGACCATTACCGTCAGCGTATGCATTCGGCGTCGGCTTGATGGGCCCCCGTTGCCGGATCACAACCATTGGCAGGCCACGCCGCCTCGCAAACGGACGTTCCTTTCCAGCGAGGAGTTCGCTTCGCGGCATGGCGCAGCGCAGCCCGACCTTGATGCGGTCCTTGGGTTTGCGCGTAGTCACGGGCTGGAAGTTCCGGAGATCACTGTTGTCGGGCGTACTGTCGTCCTGTCAGGCACTATTGAACAAGTAAACAACTCATTCCACGTAACGTTGAACCACTATCAGTCGGACGCCGGACCTTTCCGGAGCCACGAAGGGCCGATCCATGTGCCGAATGAACTCGCCGACGTGATAGTGGCGGTCTTTGGCCTAAATACCTGGACAGAGGGCCGCCATAACAACGGCGGCGATCCGTCGGGCGCCACCGTGCTCACGCCACAAACGGTAGCCCAACTTTACAACTTTCCGGCAACGCCGCCAGACGCAAGCGGGGCGGTCATCGGCGTTATCGAGTTCTCCTCCAGTATGCTCGGAATAGGCGATGGACCGTGTGGTTGGAACCCAACAGACGTAAATGACACGCTGTTCTTCTGGTCCGGCATCAACAAATCGTTCACGCCGGAGGATGTCCCGGTCACCGGAACCAACAACGTCGGTGACAAATTTAACCCTCACGAGCCGGACAGCGAGGTGCTACTGGATATCTGCGTAGCCGAGGCGATCGCTCCGGGGGCGCGGGTCCGTGTTTACTGGGGCTCTGACACAACATCAGCTAACGATTGGCTGAAGGTCCTAAACTATATCCTCGCCGAATCCCCGGCTAACTTGCCCCACGCCCTCTCAAATAGTTGGGTGCTCGCCGCTGGCGACGACGCGCTCGGAATGTCAAACGCGCAGGTTAAGGAGCTGTCCAGCAAGTTCCAAAGTCTCGCGGCTTTGGGGGTGACCGTCTTCTCGGCGTCAGGCGACGATGGCTCCCGCTGCCTTTTGACTGACGGCAACGCTCACGTCCAATATCCGGCCTCTGACCAATGGGTCACTTCCTGCGGCGGAACCACCATTTCGACCAGTCCTTCTTTTGTTGAATGGGTCTTGAACGATACCAATCCCAACACCGGCCGCCCTTTCGCCACGGGAGGGGGCGTGAGCGCAATTTTTCCGATCCCTCCATGGCAACAACTCGTTAGCGTTCCGCCGTCTATCAACCCTGGCAACGCGATCGGGCGGGGTGTGCCGGACGTGGCAGGCAACGCCAGCGTGACCAGCGGCTATAACCTGACTCTTTACGGCAACCAAATTCAGAATGGCGGCACAAGCGCTGTCGCGCCTCTTTACGCAGGGCTCGCCGCGCTGCTGTTCACTCGTCTGGGGAGCCGCATTGGCTTCCTGAATCCGACCCTTTACTCGTTCGGTGACGCTGTGTGCCGCGATATCAACGACCAGCTCTTCCCCGGGTCGCCCCAAACAAATGGCGTCCTGGCATATTCGGATCCCAACACCGGCAAATCCTGGCCTGCCACTAAGGGCTATCCCTCCGGTCCGGGTTGGGACGCATGCACCGGCCTCGGCGTGATCAATGGCGGCGCGCTCTTGGCGGCTCTCCAGGGAGTGTTTGCGAAAAATCTGCAGTTCATTTTGGATCGGACCGAGTTCGGCGAGGCTGAGGTCAGTGCGACGCTGACGAGCGCTTCGCCGGGCGTCATACCCAATGCCTTCTACGTTGTCGTCGACGGATTTAGCGCGACCGATCTCGGCATCGCGCCGTCGGACCTTTATCCCAGCCCACCTAGCGTTGCACCCGTCTTTTCGGCGTCTGTATCCGGGATGAGCATAGCGGCGACGGCCTTGCTGGCCGTGGACGTTTCGTTGCCGCCTAAGATTCCTCAGCGTTTCACCTGGGTCTGTTCAGCCAATTTCAAAACCGACCTGAGCGCATTCAATCCGACGCCGCCCCCGCCTATCCCGGTTACCCTCACGGCGAAGATTCAAGGCGTGTCCGACAGCGCCACGGTCGACCTGGTGGCACAGGCCGATCCCTACGAACTCGACGGCGCCGTCTCATGGCTGAGCACGGATCTGCGGGTTTTCCAAATGGCCAGCGGCAGCTCGCTGCCGGGGCTGCCCGCGGTGACCCTGAAGAACACCGGCGATCCCCAGACGGACGCGCCGACATTCATCAAGGCTGTGATCGACGGGCTCAACGGCAACAGCGCACCTCCCAACGCATTCGATCAGATCTCGACGGACGAGCAAGTTTCGGGGGTCACGCTCGATTGGAACCCCTCGTCGCCGGTCTACAATTTCGCTGTGGCCCGGGTCCGTTACCAGTCCAACGTCGCTTCCAGCAAGGTTCGCGCGTTCTTCCGCCTTTACCGGGCAGCGACGACATCGACTGCTTACGAGCCGCAAACTTATGCGGCGGTGTCCAATTCGGGCGTGAGCATGAGCGGCCTCATACCCGTATTCGGGGTCGACGGCGGCGGCGACCTCGTCGCGATCCCATGCTTTGCTGATCAGCGCGTAACCCCCGGAACGTCACTTTCCACGCAGACCGATGATAAGAACGTTCTGCTGAACGGTATCCAACCGGCTCCTGGCAACGGAGTCGCTTATGTGTATTTTGGATGCTGGCTCGACATCAACCAGGCGATGACGGGTGCGGTCCCGAAGTCGCCCGTGCCGGCCGAGTCCGCCAATCCCTGGGCGAACGGCTCTCAGTCGGTGCTGGCGGCGATTACCGGCCAGCATCAATGCCTGATCGCCGAAATTTCCTATGACGCCGACCCGGTGCAGGACGGAGAAACACCAGCATCATCGGACAAGCTAGCGCAGCGCAATCTGGCGGTGGTCCAATCGGCGAACCCGGGCAATCCCGCATCCCATCGCATCCCACACACTTTCGACATCCGGCCGACGGCGAAACTCGCCGCGGGTGCGCCGGTTGACGAGCTGATGATCGATTGGGGAAACACACCGCGCGGCAGCAGCGCGAGACTATATTTACCGAGCGTCGGAGCCGCAGCGGTGCTGGACCTCGCCGCAGAGATGTATCCAACGCACAGGCTGCGACAGGTCAATTCCTCCACCCTGCAATGCCCGACAGGTGGGGCCACCTGGGTGCCGGTGCCTCAGGGAGGGGGCAGCAACTTTGCGGCGCTGCTGACGGTTGATCTTCCGGCAACGGTTCGCAAGGCTCAAGCCTTCACCATTGTCGTCCGGCAGGTCACCAGCGACACCGGAGCGCGGCAGCTCGATCGCCGCAGCGCAAGCGCCGCCACCGCCACGCGGCGTGTTCTGGGGACGTTTCAGCTGACCATTCCTGTCAGCACCGAAGAGGCGTTGCTCGAGCCCGAAGAACGGCTGCTCTCGATCATGCGCTGGATCGAGGAGGGGATACCCACCAATGACCGGTGGTCGCGGGTGGTCGCCCGATATGTCGCGCAGATCGCGGACCGGGTGCAGGGTTTCGGCGGCGATCCCGGGCAAATTCTGTCATCGCCGACCGGAGATGAAATCCCGAAGCATCGTCATCGGGAGCCCAAACCTGAGAAACGCATTGTTTTCACGGGCAAGATCGCGGGTCTCGTCTTCGATCGCTTCGGCGACTTCGAAGGTTTTCTGCTGGACAGCGAGGACGGCGAACGGGCCTTTTATAGCGGCGAGCGCGAAATCGAGGAACTGGCCGAACGCGCGTTGCGTGAGCGGCTGCGCGTCACCGTGCGCGTGGACCGCGACGAACCGCACCGGCCCTTGTCAATCATCATACGCTAGTCTAGCCATTCCGCGCGGCCTCGAACCGACGAACCGTTTGGGTGCCGATGATGGGCGCGGCCCGCGACCTGCCCGGCGACGCCGTCCGAGAAAGCCGTCGGAAGGCTCTCTCGACGACCTTGTTCGCCTTGCCAGCGTCACCATGCAGGCCTGAGGCATCCGGCCCCGAACAACCAGACGACCGCTATTCACGTAACCGTCGCGTTCCCCAGACGTCCGCAATCTGGCGCAATCTTGCGCAGAGCGGACGGCCGGTGTCGACGTTAACCGGACATTGCGGATCGCGGCCGTGGACGTCGCAGTTGGTGAAGGTTTTCGGATGCCGTTTGGCGTACGAAAACCGCCCAAGCACGAACCCGCGGGGCTGCGTCAACGATCTATGGGGATTTCGGCTTTTTGCCGAGGGCGATGATGGCGACGGGGGTCGGCGATCACGCCGAGGAGGATGCAGCGAGCGAGATTTTGCGCGCGGCGTCCGGTGGAATCGTTGCTTGCCGCCGGCGATGTTCACGCCATCGGTCAAGGTCCTGGCGAAAGGCGCGCGGATGGCGGTCGCCGGAACAATGGGCGTTGCGGCGAGAGGAGATTGTTTGCCGTGCCGGGTCACGACGACGTCCTGGTTGCTGTGCGAGCGCGGGGCGGCGCGCGCGGCTGCGTCCAGCGCTCGAAGGTCTCGATGATGCGCATGCGCCCGCCGCAGCAGGGGCAAGGCGAGCGCCATTCGATGGGTTCGGGCGCTTCGACTGGCTTGGCCGCTGGCGGCGCCACGGCGAGGAGTTCTCGGGCGCGCGCTATCTCGGCCTTGCGCGCGGAACTTGCGAGCAAGCCGTAGTGACGAATGCGGTGGAAGCCCTGTGGCAAGACATGGAGCAAGAAGCGCCGAATGAACTCGTGCGAGGCGAGCGTCATGACGCGCTGCCGCTCCGAACCCTCGCGGCGGTAGTCTTTGTAGCGGAAGGTGACGCCGCTCTGGTCGTAGGCGTAGGCGATCAGACGTTGATTGGAGATGGCGACGCGGTGGGTGTAGCGCGAGAGATAGGCGAGCACGCTCTCGGGGCCGCCGAACGGCGACTTTGCGTAGACCACCCACCGCTTCTTCCTGAGCGGCGCGAGATGACGCAGCAAGCGGCGAGGGTCGGCCAGATCCGCCTGGTCGCCGAAGAAGACGAGCCTGCCGGCCTCGTGCAACGCGATCAGTCGGCTCAGGAACTGGCGGCGGAAGAGCGCGCCCAGCACGCGGACAGGCAAGAGGAAGGCTGGGCGCGACGATACCCACCGCCGCCCATCGAACGATACGCCGCCGCCCGGCACGATCATGTGGACATGCGGATGATGCGTCATCGCCGAGCCCCAGGTGTGGAGCACGGCGGTGATCCCGATGCGAGCGCCCAAATGCCTTGGGTCCGCCGCGATCGTCATCATCGTCTCCGACGCCACGCGGAACAGGAGGTCGTAGACGACCGCCTTGTTCCGCCAGGCGATCTCGCCGATCTCGGCCGGCAGCGTGAAAACGACGTGGAAATAGCCGACCGGCAACAGATCGGCCTCGCGCTCGGCGAGACCAAACTCGCGCGGCGGCCCCTTGGCATCGGGGACAATGCCGGTTGCGACAGGAGTTGTAGGCGACGCGAAGATAGCCGCACTCGTCGCAGCCATCGACATGGCCGCCGAGCGCCGCCGTCCGGCAGTTCTCGATCGCCGACATGACCTTGAGCTGGGTAAGGCTCAGGTGACCGGCCTGAGCGGCCCGGTAGCCGGCCCCTTCCGCTCGGAAGATATCGGCGACCTCAAGCGAGGCGCGCAGGCGGGTTCAGCCGCTGTGCTCCTCTCCTTGCATCAGCGTCGCCAAACGTTCGAGAGGACTGGTCACCGAGCGGATCGTCTTGGTCGCGACGCGGGCATAGAGCGCGGTCGTGTCCAGTTTGCTGTGCCCCATCAGGACCTGGATCACGCGGATATCGACATCCTGTTCCAGCAGATGGGTGGCGAAGCTGTGACGCAGCGTATGGGGCGACACCCGCTTCCTGATCCCAGCCGCTTCAGCCGCCTCATGCATCGCGCGGTTGATCTGCCGGGTTGAGATCGGGTCGCCGTGCGGTCGCCCGGGGAACAGCCAACCATGCGGCAGCATCACGCCGCGTCGTTTGCCTTCTTTCCACCATAGCCGCAACACCGTGAGGAGTTGCGGGGAAAGCATGGCGTTGCGGTCCTTGCGCCCCTTGCCTTGTTCGATACGGATCAGCATCCGCTCGCTGTCGATGTCATCGACCTTGAGGCTGGCCATTTCGGACACACGCAGGCCTGCGCCATAGGCGGCCCCGAGTATGGCCTTGTACTTGGGGCCTGGCGCGGATTCGAGGAGCCGGCCGACTTCCTCGACGCTCAGCACCTCCGGGAGCTTGCGCGGATAGCGCGCCAAGACCAAGCGCCGCGAAAGATCCGGCCGGTCGAGCGTCATGGTGAAGAAGAAGCGCAACGCCGACACGGAGCAGTTGATGGTGGGCGGCTGCACTCCGCTTTCGCGTTGATGCACCTGAAACCGGCGAACATCCTCGGCGGTCGCCGTATCCGGCGCCCGTCCAAGGAAGGTGGGAAGTCGCGCACAAAGCAAATGTAGTTGCGCTGCGTATCGGATCGCAGGCCGCGCATCGCCATGTCTTCGAGCATGCGTTGGCGCAGAGCGCTGACAGGGCGTTCGACAGAGGAAACAGACATCGGGAGTTCCTTTCATGATGAAGGGAACTCCATGCTCAAGCCGCGACCGCGCATCGCTCAAGACTCTACGAAAAATGCACTACCGTGCCCGCAGTGGCAATCCCGCGAAGCGGGTTCGTGCTCGGGCGGATAGTGCGGGTGGCCGAACGGCAGTAAACCGGCGGACAGGAGGCGTTCCCACGCGACGCCGAAAGCCCGGACTCCGCCCGAAGCGGGCCTTGATAGGCACCAGCAGAACATCGCGGAGTGCGACGCTAAACTGGCGCTTAAACCGACTGGATCGACCCGCCCCGGCGCCCGCGCGGGGGTCTCCCCCCGCCGGGACCGTTAATCGTCAGCGGCAGCCGCGGGCGCCGAGCGCAATCGCGTAAATGACTGCGCTTCGCCTGCCGTCAAGCTGCAGGCTCGCATTGACCTTCGCGTCTGAGTAGCCTCCGAGACAGACGCTCGCGAGTCCCCGGCTGTTTGTCGCCAGACACAGATTTTGCGCCACGTGACCTGCCTCGATCAGACAGTAGCGATAGCCGCGCGGGCCATATTTGGACAATGTTCTTTTGAATTCAGCGGCGATGAGCACCACGGCGCCAGCGTCATGCACAAAGGTCTGCCCGAACATGAGGGGCGCAAGGTCGCTCGGCGCTGGGCCGCGACCGAGCAGGTCCAGCGCATGATCGACCGGGCGATAGCGATATAGGCCAGATGGAAGGTCGAGCACGCGGCCCACGCTGACGTACAGCCGCAGCGGATAAAGGCCACCCGCCGACGGCGCTAGACGCCTGAAAACCTCGCGGCCGTCGCCCAGATCGTAAAGGCTTCCCAACCCGTAACCCAGGCCGAGCGCATCAGACAGGTCTCGCAAAGGTATCGGCTCGAGGGCGAATTCGCGTCCGGATCGACGGCGGAGAAACGCCTCAGCAAGCGGGCCTGCCCGGTCGACGGGCGGCAGAACGACATCCGGCGGAGCGTCGGGAATCGGCCCGCTGAGCCGGCCCGTCCCCGACGCTATGAACGACGGATCGCTCGAGCGGGGCTCAGAGTTCAGGTGGTAGAGGATCGGCAGCGTCCACGGATCGCTTGCTTTCAGCATCGGTCAGGCCATCGGATGCGGACAGCGGTTGAGTTCGGATTTATTACGAATTGATTGTGCATATTTGAGCTTGCTCGGAAGCTCGAACAAACGGCGCCCCCGAGCCGCTCCATGCCAAAGCCAAAATGGATGGGTTGCAGGCCTGTCGCGATGGTCCGGACGACGCGAATGGGAAAAGCAGCCACGTCCGGCGTTGTGAGGTCCGCATAGGCGATCCGGCAGCCGGCCGCCCTCAACGCAGACACGCAAAGCGCCAGACCGGCCGCCATCGAGTCGGTCGCGTGATTGACAAGACCGGCCATCGGAATGACACGCCGGGGTGTCATCAGAAAATCGATCTCTCCCAGACTTGCCGGAGAAGCGAAAAACGTGCTGTGATCTCGGATTGTCCGCACGTCGCCGTATTCGGCCGGGAAGCCTGACGCCGACGCGATGTGCCGGACGACCGCGGGCCGCAGTTGCGAGATCTCAAACAGCGCCTTCGCGGCGGCACGCTCCGGGTCGAGATCGCATCCGAAGCCGACAACACAGGCGGGCGGCCGATCCCGATCGATAGCCAGTGCCATCACCGCGTGAAGCGGCAGGTCGGTGACGAGTGCGACCAGCGCGGTCGCGATCCCGAATTGTCGATAGTGGCGGCAGATCGCAGCCACGGGACCGCGCGTTCCGGGGTCGATGTGATCGACAGGCAGGCGATTGAGCCACGTGATCAGGAACGCGTCGCGTTCGGCGAGCTCGCACAATCCGGCCAGAACCGCGGAATCGAGATCGGGACCGGCCGCGAGCCCGTTCGAAGTCGAAGGACAGAAGTGCTCGTTCGGGCTGCTGCCGCTAGTGCTCAGATAGGTCAGCACCTCGGGAAGCCAGACGGGGGCGCCATCCGGCAGTTCGACCCCGAGTGTCCAATTGATTAGAAAGTCATCGGCGAACCGACTGAATGGAACGGAGCCGTTGCTGTACTGGCTCTCGGAATACAACACGCACTCCGCTGGGCCGATTGCCGTAGGACGAAGATCGTAGAGCGAAGCGCGTTGCGTCTTCGCCAACCCGGTATGCGCCGCGCAGTATCGCTCGATCGCCTCGCCGATAGCCCCGCCTTTCGCTGCCGCATCCGTCAGGCCCTTGCCGATCGCCTCTCTGTCAGCGGGCTCTCCGGACCTGAAATCGAAATTCGAGAGAACGGCGTGATAGAGGATCGGAGGCTCGGGCTCGTCGTCGCCGCGCGCAATCCGTTGCAGCGATCGGATGATCCCGACCTTGCCGTCCACTAGCGGCGCCAGGCCGTCAATTTGAGACACTTGGCGCCTCGTCCGGAGCGTCCGCGATCGACTGGAAACAGGTCGGGCACCACGGCTTACGTAAAATATGATGCGTCGACGTCGACAAATTCGCGAGGTCGATGACGAAGAGGCGTCCCCGGAGGGTCGAGGGCAGAATGCCCGAAAGCTCTTTGATGACCTCGAGCGCGAGCAATTGGCCACAGATAACAGGGCCGCAAGTTAGGTTCTCGTGCAGGCTGCTATCGTCGCGCTTGCGACGGTCATGATAGGCGTGAAACCTGAGCGCCTCCTCCGGCCTTTGCGATGAAGCAATGAGCCGCATCTGGTAGCACATGAAACAGGGGGTCTCGCCCGGGACCACGAGGGGACCAACTTTGACCTCGAGACCGGCCGCTTCGCCGGAGATCCATCGATATCGGAGATCTTGGCAGACGCGATTGAGCTTGTACGCGAGAGAAATCTCGCCTTCGTCCAGGCAGTTGACCACGAAATCGCAATTGATGATCGCATCCCGCACGGCTGCGTCGTCGAGTAGCGCTTGGTCAAACCACTTGGCGCGCACGGACGGAGCGACGGCGGAAAGCCGATGCGCGAGCGCCCGCGTCCTCGGTCTGCCGACATCATCACTCCTGTAGAACGGCGCGAGGTACGGATCCGCCGGCTGAACGACCGCAGGATCAAAACCGCGGATCTCTCCCACGCCGCTGGCAGCGAGGGCGACGGCTGCAGAGGCCCCGGCGCTTCCCAGGCCGAACACCGCCACGGTTGAGGAGGACAGGCTCTTCTGAGCCTCGATGGAATTGCTGGCGGCGGATCGGAAAAGGCTCAACTGGGGTTCGATCCTCGACGCGTCTTCCAACGACTCGGACGCGTCGATGATGACTCCATTGTCCGCCAGCAGAGACACGGCCTCTGACAGATCGTCCCGCGTAAAGCTTTCGGCGACAAGATCGGCGATCTCGTCGGACAACCGGGCGCCGTCCAGGTACGGGATGACCTCTTCTCGAAATTCGCGAAAGAAACGTCCCTTCACCCGAACTCGGCGAAGGCTGGAGGCGAACACCAGCGCCTCTTCGCCTTCGACCTCCGGCGGCTCAAACAGTACATGATAGCTGCGCGGCAGCATTGGCCGTCGCGGCAGTGACCTCGCCATTGGAGCCCTCCCATGAGCCTGGGCGGCCTCTCATCACCGCGAGGCTTAGCAGCTGTCCATTTCTCGAAAGAACCAGCTTGTCCTCGATCAACTCCGCGATGGCGCGATCAAGTTCGTCGGCGGGAGCGTCCGACAACAACCGCTGCACTGTCGAGCGCGCCTGCGCCCGGTCGCAGGCAGTATGGACATGCGCTGCGACGCCCGTCAGTCGATGCTCGCTTTTCGTGGCGCAGTTTCGGGTGTCTACGATATACCACTCATCGGGAGCAACCCACGTAGCGTCCAGGACAGGCGCGCCTGCGGGGCGTGCGTGAGCGGCCTTCCAATCCTCTGCGGCGAGGCTGAGCGCGCCCATATAATCGTCCGGATCGCGTCCGTCCGGGTATTCGAAGTCAAAAAAGTAGGCCAGGCGCGATAGAACGCGACGTCCAAACGGATAGACGTAGTAATAGGCGGCGTTCGGGCGAACGTGGCGCAGGTCCATTTCCGACGCTCGAGCAAAGAGCGGGCTGAAACGGTCGAGCCGGATTCGAGCGGATCCGGTCGGCGGCGGCAGGTGAACGAGCATCGGGACCATCTGGGCAACGGCCGAATACTCGTCGGGACTTTCTCCTGGGAACCCGCCGATCAGGTTCCACAGGGGCTGGACCCCGAATTCGAGACACCACCGAAGAAGCTGGATATTCTGAAAGCCGGTGCATCCCTTTCGCATCAACGCCAGCACTTCGTCGCTGAAGCTCTCGATGCCCGGCTGAATTCTTTTCACGCCCACCCGCGCCAAAGCGGCCACTTGGTCACGTCGAAGGTTTGCTTTGACTTCGTAAAACATCTCTAGGTCGAGACGCGCGTCCTCAAGCTTCGGCAGCATTGTTCCGAAGTATCTCATATCCAAAATATTGTCTACGAAATCGACTCGCTTCATCCTGTGACGGTTCGACAACGCCGTGATTTCCTCGACGGCGCGCTCAGGGGACTTGCTGCGGAATTGCATCGTCTTGCCATTCAACCCGCAGAACGTGCAATGATGTTTGGCGCCCCACCAACATCCCCGCGACGTCTCGACAAGGAGCGTGGGGCGCAAAGCCCGCCCCAGCGTCGAACGCTCCAGTCTTTCGAAGTAATCGACATAATCCGGCATCGGCAGCGCATCGAGGTCGACGACCAGCTCTGGGGGCTGGTTGGGAACCTGGTCGTATCGGCCGATAAATCCGGGGCCGCCACGCCTATCTCCTTGCCGGAAGAACCGGGCAAGAAAATCAGGAAAAGCAATGTCGCCCTCTCGAGTGCAAACATAGTCGATGAAAGAGAAACTCCGCAGGAGTTCCTCGCCCATCTCGCCCTCGCAGTTTGCACCACCGAAGACAATCTTGGCCCGACTTCCAAGTTCCCTGAGGCGCTTCGCGACCGCCAAGGAAGCGCAGGTCTGATGGAAGGTCGTTGTGAAGCCGACGACCCGCGGGGTCTCGTGAAGAACCATTTGGGCGCAGCGCTCTACGAACTGGCGGCGCAACTTCCTCGCTTCGACAACCTGGGAGATGATCCCTGGCGGTGCATGCTTGACGAGAACCTTGTTTATGTATTCCTGTTCGGGCGGCAAATCGAAAAGCAGATCGGCGAAGAACCATTCCCCGACCAGCGATTCTGTGGGCACAAGGATGGAGATCTGTCCATACAGCTCGTGCCCGATCTCCTCGGCAAGGTCGAAGTTGCAATAGAGAATTCTTGAGGACACGCCGAGCCGCTTGGCGGCCGCCTGCAACAGGCTCACCCCGATTGCCGGTCGGTCGACATCAGCAAAAGGCATTACCACAAGGGCGACATCCAAGGATGTCACCCCAGGATGCGAGTTCATATGAGCCGGCCGTTCCTCTCGGAACGATGGATCAATAGCCAAGTCCGCCAAAGCCCCCGGCGAAAGGCGCAACAGGACCGCCGCTCATCTGGGCTTGCTGCGCTGCGATAGCGCGGGCGACTGTGCGTTCGACAACGCAACTGGAGCAATAATAGCAATATGAACAATAGGAACAAAGCTGCGGTATTGTAGAAAGTTGCGGAGCCGCGACATGCCCCGTCATTCCAGCCAACTTATTCTCAAGTTCGGCAATCCGCATCTCCAGCGTTTTGCCCTCTTCACGCTCATGTTCCGCCATCGCTCCCTCCTGTAAACTGATTGTGGGGACCGCAACTGATCGAACACGTTTACGCTGACTATCATCAGCTATTGCAATACCACAGACCCGGTTATTTCTGCCTACGAAATGACATAATGCGCGTGAATTGAGGCCATGTTGCGGCGTAATACGCCAAACCTCGCGAGTGTGTTTCCGAAACAACCGAAGTGCGGGGGTTTGGGGCTCCCTCAATGAAGATTGGCAATCTCGGAGGGAAGAGGGTGTACTGGGATGTCCGGGACGGCCATTGCAGCGGGCTTAACAGCCAGCGACAGGCCGGAGTCGGTAGAGTAGGAGTGTGGCGCGATGGCGTTAGGTTGAGCATGTCTGTTTGCCGCCCCTTTCGTCTGGCGGTGCCTTAGTGGCTCAGCCGTAGCTCCGTTTCCACACCCCCCTCATCGAACCGGACGTGCAGATTTCCCGCATCCGGCTCTCGGACAAGACCTCACGCCTTCGTCCACGGCACGTCGTGTCCAAGCCGGCTCAGGCGTACGAGCCCGAAGTGCCCGTAGAGGTGCGAGAGTGGATAGCTCCCGCCCCCTCGTCGCCTGACTTTGTGCTTGGAGCGCAACCACCGGCGCAACCGCACCGCTGTGTAAGCGTCGAGCGCCCGATACGCCTTGCTGATGGTTCCTACTTGGAAGTAGTTCGCCCATCCGCGCAACGTGCGGTTCACTTTGCCCACCAGCGTTGTGGTCTCTTGCCATGTTCCCGCTCGGTCGGTCAGCGCGTGGACTTTCTCGACCACGCGCTCAATGCTTTTCTTTGACGGCCGGTAGCCGATGCGGGCCTCGCCGGTCCTCGCCGAAAACATTCGCCCGAACGTGTATCCCAGGAAATCGAACTCTCCTCCCGGCACTTTGCAGATCCGTGTCTTCTCCTCGTTCACCGTCAGCTTCAGCTTGCCCATGATCTCGCGCAGGCTTTGCCAGGCCGCTTCGGCCTTGCCCCTTCTGCACAGGATCACGAGGTCGTCGGCGTAGGTCACGAGCCGCGTGCCCAGCGTTCGCTCGAGCCCGAACATCTTCCATCCCAGCACGAACCGGCGCATGTAAATGTTCGCCAGCAAGGGTGAGATCGGCGAGCCCTGCGGAATGCCGCGCCGCTTGTCCCGCGCTTCAGTCATGCGCGTCTTCCCACCCCGATCATCGGTTTCTTCCACGGGGCAGTCCAGCCACATCCTGATCAGATGCAGCACGCGTCGATCGACGATCCGACGCGCTACCGACTTCAAAAGCTCGGCATGGGGAATGCTCCCGAAGTAGTCCGCGAGGTCGGCGTCCACCACTTCCGGATGGCCGCGAAACAGCAGCTCTCCCGCCGCGACCACCGCCTGTTGGGCGTTTCGCCCAGGACGGTAGGCGTAAAGTTCCGGTGGAAGGTCGGCTTCAAAGATCGGCTCCAGCACCAGCATCGCTGCCGTCATGCAGATCCGATCCCGCAAGGTTGAGATGCCCAGCGGCCTGAACTTGCCGTTGGCCTTCGGTATGTACACGCGTCTGATAGGGTCCGGTCGGTAAGTCTCCTGCCTGAGCGCAAGCGCCAGTTCGCCCAGCCATCGCTCGACCCCGTACGCCTCGACGGCCTCGAAGTCCTGACGGTCCACGCCCGGCGCGCCCTTGTTGGAGCGGCACTGAGCATAGGCGTGCGCCAGAATGTCCTCGCGGCTGATCTTGTCGTAGAGGGCGTAGAAGCGGTAGCCGGGTTCTGCCTTCGCTTTCGCGTGCAACGCCGTCTGCAGTTTCTGAACGCTGTCCGGAGTTGATAGGTTGCCCAATCTCCAGGTCCTTCACCGCGTCTTGCGTCTGCCTTGAACTGAGGCCCCTTCCCTCCCCCGGCGTTACCCGGCTTCAGCGGTACTACGAACCTCTCCGCCACCCCATAGCGCCCGGCCTCTCCCTCACGGGCGTCCGGTTGATCACCCTTGACCACGCCATGGGGCCTCCCGTGTTGCGTACGCTTTCCTTGTGTACGTGCTGCCGCCACTACCCCGGTGCAGCGGCTGGGCGTCGTCGTCGCTCATCTCACCCAGCCGTATCAGCCTTCCCCGATAACGTTGTCGGGTCGGCCTGCACATCGTCCTTTTCGAGGTTTGCTCGGCGTTCACTCGCGTTGCGGCCCGCACACTCGCGCGGTCACCTATACGTGACCAGCTACACCGAAGGCTTCAGCCATTTCGTCACCTCCATGACTGCTCCGGTTGCTTCCGGCTGGAGCGTTTGCCGGGTGGGGCTTGCACCCACTGGAACGCGCCGCCTTCTCACGGCGCACACGTGAAGCGGACATTCCGCGCCGAGAAAAGCAGTAGGCCGATGGGAGCTGAGTTTTCGCTTCCCGAGAGGTTCCGCTCTTAGGCAAACGAGCCTTGCGCCCTGTTTCGCCTCCGTGAAGCGGGCCGAATTCCGAAAATCAGGCATGTCGCTATCCGACATGAATTCATGCATCACGACGGCCAGCGTGTGATCAAGGCAGCCGAGGTTTATTTGGTGCAGATCGCCGGCGTGTCCGACCTGAGCGCTAAAATACCTGGGAGGGTGCTGATGGCGGAATATGATCCTGATCAGCTTGAGCGCTTGATGGTGGAGGCGTTTCGACTGCTGGGGAAGCCCGAGGGTCAATCTCGAGAGCTTGCGAGAGCCATTCTAAAAGCAGCCGAGCCTCCTCAATCCGACGATCCAGAACCTCAAGATCGAGGCCCGACGCGCCGGCTCTCGTGATCTCTAAATGGAGGGTATGCGACTTGACCGCCTGATAGAGCTGGCCTTCTGTCTCCCTTGGCATTGCAATGGCTCCTCTGACCCATTGGGGGTCGTGGTAATGGTAGCCTGCGCCAGTGGAAGGGCATCAACCTGCTAGCGTGTGGGCCTGAACATGTCGCGAAGGTCGAGCGATACGTTCGAACCTTAGCTCAGTTTCAATGAGCGCGGCGTATGGTCGTTCTCATGAGCGGCTTGAGCGTCGGGGCGCCGGCTTAACCTCGCCTTCCTCAAACGCGTCGGCTTCGAGCTTCGCCACGCCGTTTGCCTTATCAGAGAAGGCCTGCGATAGGGCCGAGAATATCGCGCAGTCAGTCGCCTCGTTTGCCGGCGTCTCCATGTTCTGAAGCACATCATAGACTAGGCAAATCAGCCGCGAGCGCCGCTCAAAATCATCGCCCTGTGCCGGAGTCGACCGGTGATTAGGTGAACCAGTGTTCACAATATTCTTCCGCTGCAAAAGGCGAGGTGGGCGCCCTTCACAATTGGCTTCTCCAGCCCTGGCAAGAGTAAGTTGTATGATAAGGCCTCCGGCGGGGACAATGCGGTGTCGGCGCCGGCGCTTCAAGTTCGGCAAGACGACAGTTCAGGACAAACCAGAGTCCCTTTTGTCGTCGTTTGCGTCTTCGGACTTTGTGGTTTGGAATCGACGTCGGTATTCCAAAGGCGTGACGCCGATTCTGCGTAGCAGTGCCCGCCTGAGCGTGGTTGTCGATCCGAAGCCCGCATCATAGGCGATCGTCTTGATCGGCAAAGCGCTGTCTTCCAGCAGGCCTCGGGCGATATCCAGTCGGGTCAACTCGACATAAGCGGCCGGGCTCATTCGCAATTCGACGTAAAACAACCGAGACAAATGGCGCGTGCTCACGCCGGCCACTTCAGCAAGCGCCGCGAGACCCAAGTCTGCGCGTGGATATTCAAGGATGTGAAGCCGAATCCTGTCGATCGGACCGGTGGCTGCGGTTTGCGCGGTCAACGCCGCGCTGAACTGCGACTGTCCGCCGGGCCGCTTTAGAAAAACAACAAGCCGACGCGCCGCCCAAAGGGCCAAAGCGCGCCCGTGATCCTCCTCGATCAGCGCGAAGGCGAGATCGATGGCCGCAGCCACTCCAGCCGAGCTGAACACCGGCCCGTCGCGAACGAAGATGCGGTCAGCTTCGACGTGGATATCGGGATATTCGGCAGCAAGGCGGTCGGCATACTGCCAATGGGTTGTGACGCGGCGCCCCAACAGCAGTCCCGCATGCGCCAGCAGAAAGGCGCCCGTACACGTCGAACCGTAGCGTCGCGCCTGCTCAGCCTGTTCCCGCAGCCAGCGCGTAACTCTTTCGCTCGGATGCTCCGGGACGCCATAAGGTCCTGCGACAATCAACGTGTCCGAAGGCTGGGTTGCTTCGTTTACAGCCGCGTCAGGGACGAACTTGGTGCCCGATGCGCTCTCCTCAGGAGTTCCGTCTTCAGTCACCAGCCGGATGCTATAAGGGTGTCCAGACTGTATCTTGCAACTTGCCTCGAAGAGCGCGTCGCGCACACCAGCGACTTCAAGCAAATGCACTTTGCTGGGCGCGAAGATCGTGATGAGCACGGCGTGTCCTGGCTCAGCGGCGGCAGCCCAAGGTCGCTTTCTGGGGCTCCCCCCGTTCAGCAAAGAGTTCGTGCTTACCAGTTCACCAAGCCCGCCGCGAATGGCCGGTATTTGCGCAATCTTGCCGTTCCCAGCAAGAGTCGGAACTTCCGCTTCGGGTCGAACCGGCGCGTTCAAAGCGCTTTTCGTGAACGGTCGGTCCTCGCGCCTCTGTCACATTCCGTCTACGACCGGTTTTTTTGGCCAGGAGGTACCGGCGGGGTAGGCGTAAGCGGCCACCGGGGTGAGATTGGGAATCACAAAGTAGCTGGAAAGATTGGCGTAACGACAATGGCTGCGCTCCCCCGCAACCAGAACCAAATGTCCCGCCCCTGGCCCATAAGGCCAGGGGCTTTTTCTTTGCTGAACACCAGTTTTCCGGCGAACTCGATCGACGGCCGGCGGTGGTCCCGAACGAGCCGCGGCGCCCCCGCCGATCGGTTGACATGCGCTCAATCGAGCGTCGCAAAACTGTCTTCGGTCTGTCGTAACAGCCTCAAGCGGTGGCCTTAAGAACGGCGACTGCGACGCGCTTTTTCTGATTCGCAAGAGCGCAGGCTATATTCCTCCGGCGCCGGTGAGTTGAGCAAGCGGCAATGCATCTTGGCACGGGTTCTTTTCAGCGACGGCGAAGCAGAAGTAGGCATATGAGGGCTAAAGAGTCATGAGCGATGTTGAGGCCCAGAGCCCGTTGCGGGCGCCGGTTGCGGAAGCGGAAAAGGTTCAGGTGCGCAAGCTCAATTTCTATTACGGGCAGACGCGCGCGCTCAAAGATGTGTCGCTCAGTCTCTTCGACGGTCAGGTGACGGCGTTCATTGGCCCATCGGGCTGCGGCAAGTCGACGTTGCTGCGGGTTTTGAACCGCATGTATGACCTTTATCCCGGCCAGCGCGCCGAGGGGGAGGTCATGATCGACGGGGAGAACATCCTTGCAGCCAACCTCGATCTCAATCTCTTGCGCTCGCGCGTCGGCATGGTGTTCCAGAAGCCGACGCCGTTTCCGATGACGATTTATGAGAACATAGCGTTTGGCGTTCGACTTTATGAGAAACTGCCGAAGTCGGAAATGGACGCGCGCGTCGAATTGGCGCTCCAACGGGCCGCGCTTTGGACCGAAGTGAAGGACAAGCTGAACGCCAGCGGACTGAGCCTGTCGGGGGGCCAGCAGCAGCGGTTGTGCATCGCGCGCACGGTTGCGATCAGCCCGGAAGTGATCCTGTTCGACGAGCCGGCGTCTGCGCTTGATCCGATCTCGACCGCCAAGATCGAGGAACTGATCGACGAATTGTCGGGCGATTACACGATCGCGATCGTCACCCACAACATGCAGCAGGCGGCGCGCGTGTCGCAATTCACCGCCTTCATGTATCTGGGCGAGATGGTCGAGTTCGATGAGACGAACACGGTGTTCACCGCGCCGCGCGACAAGCGCACGCAGGATTACGTGACTGGCCGCTTCGGCTGAGGGAGGCTTCGCCCGTGGTGGATCAGCATACTGTGAGAGCCTATGACAAGGATCTCGACCTGCTCGAGCGGCGGATCGCCGAGATGGGCGGCCTGGCTGAGAAAATGGTGATTGACGCGGTGGACGCGCTCGCCTCGGGCGATACGGCGCTCGCCCATCAGGTGGTGGAGACCGATCCGAGGCTCGACGTGCTTCAGCGCGAGATCGAGGAGCAGGCGACGCTGACGATCGCGCGCCGTCAGCCGGTGGCGATCGACTTGCGCGAGATCATCGGCGCCATTCGGGTCGCGGGCGATCTCGAGCGGGTGGGGGATCTGGCCAAGAACATCGCCCGGCGCTCGGTCAAGATCGGCGTCGAATTGCGGGTGCCGCGCGCGATCGTCGGCATCAAGCACATGAACGAATTCGCGACCGAACTGATGAAGGACGTGCTCGACGCCTATGCGCAACGCGACGTCGAGCGGGCGCTCGACGTGTGGGAGCGCGACGTCGAGCTCGACGCGCTCGAAGATTCGGTGTTCCGCGACTTACTCACGCATATGATGGAGGATCCGCGCAACATCACGTTCTGCGCCCATCTTCTGTTTTGCTCGAAGAATATCGAGCGGATCGGCGATCACGCGACCAATATCGCGGAGACCGTGGTCTATCTGGTGACGGGTTCGACGCTGCCGACCGAGCGGCCGCGCGGCGGGCCGGACGCCGACATCGCGGCTGACATGAACGGGGCGCGCGGATGAACCAGGCGCGCAAGGACGTCGTGCGAGGAGGGGCTGCGTCGGCGCCGCGGATCCTGATCGTCGAGGACGAAGCGGATCTGTCCTTGCTGCTCGGCTACAACCTCGAGGCGGAAGGCTATGTGGTCGAGAACGTCGAGCGCGGCGACGAAGCGGAGCTTCGGCTTGCCGAGAATGCGCCCGATCTCGTGATCCTCGACTGGATGCTGCCGGGCGTCTCGGGTCTCGAGATCTGCCGCAGGCTTCGGGCGCGCGAATCGACCCGCACGCTTCCGGTGATCATGGTGACCGCGCGCGGCGAGGAAGCCGAACGCGTGCGGGGTCTGTCGGTCGGCGCCGACGATTACGTGGTCAAGCCCTTTTCGGTGCCCGAGCTCATGGCGCGGGTGCGCGCGCTTTTGCGGCGCAGCCGGCCCGAGCGGATCGCGGAGCGTCTCTACGCCGGCGATCTCGATCTCGACCGGGAGACGCGGCGGGTGCGGCGCGGCGCGCGCGACATTCATCTGGGTCCCACCGAGTTTAGGCTGCTCGAATATCTCCTGGAGAAGCCGGGGCGGGTGTTCTCGCGCGCGCAATTGCTCGATGGCGTGTGGGGCCAGGCGGCGGAGATCGACGAGCGCACGGTCGACGTCCATGTCGGGCGCCTGCGCAAGGCCCTCTCGCGCGGCCGCGAGCGCGACCCGATCCGAACCGTCCGCGGAACCGGCTACGCCTTCGACGAAACCTTCGGCAAATAGGGCCTGAGACAAGGTTTCGCCTTAGGCTTGCCAAGCAAACGCTCGCCAGCGCCGAGCTTCCCGGTTGGGGGATCAGTTTGAAGTTCCGATTTTGACTCTCGCAGCGGCTTCCTCATTCGCCAATCGCGCGAATGACCCGCGCCGGATTCCCTCCGACGAGACTATTCGCATGTTGGTATTAGGTCGAAGGTGGACTCTCCGCATACCGACAAATCCGATGGACGCAAGTCGCAAATGGACAACCAACTTTATATAAACTATTGATTTCTAACCAACTTCTGGCGAAATTGGACGTTCGTGGATTAAAAAGTGGTGCCCAGGAAAGGACTCGAACCTTCACGGCTTGCACCGCTGGTACCTGAAACCAGTGCGTCTACCAATTCCGCCACCTGGGCATGGGGGCGCTTCTTAAGTGGGCGGGCGGGCGGCTGTCAACGGCAGGGCCGCCCTTTGGCGCCCGCATGACAATGGCGCTCGGCCGGCGCTAAACTCCCCTCAATCAGCGTGAGGCGCGAATGATCGCGCCGCCGGAGGAGTTCTCATGACCAGCGCCGCTCGCCTCTCGCTGCACGTGCCGGAGCCTTCCGTGCGGCCAGGCGGGAGGCCCGACTTCAGCCATGTCGGCATTGCCGAAGCGGGCAAGGTTCGCCGTCCGCCCATCGACGTCAGCCCCTCCGACATCCGCGACTACGCCTATACGATGATCCGTGCACTGGACGACAAGGGCGACGCGGTTGGCGATTGGGCCGGGTCACTCAACGCAGACGATCTGCGCAAGGGCCTGCGCGACATGATGCTGACGCGCGCCTTCGACGCGCGCATGCTCTTGTCGCAGCGCCAGGGCAAGACATCGTTCTATATCACCTGTCTCGGCGAGGAGGCGATCGCGACTGCGCATCGCAAGGCGCTCGCGGAAGGCGACATGTGCTTTCCGACCTACCGCCAGCAGGGCCTGCTCATCGCCTTGGGCTGGCCGATCGTCGACATGATGTGCGAGATCTTCTCCAATGAGAAAGATCACCTCAACGGTCGCCAGCTTCCCGGGCTCTATTCGTTCAAGAAAGCCGGGTTCTTTACTGTTTCCGGTAACCTTGGCACACAATATCCGCAAGCAGTCGGCTGGGCGATGGCGTCGGCGATTTCGGGCGATACGCACATCGCTTCAGGCTGGATCGGTGAAGGAGCGACTGCGGAAAGCGATTTCCATGCGGCGCTGGTGTTCGCCTCCGTCTATCGGCCGCCGGTCATTCTCAACGTCGTCAACAATCAATGGGCGATCTCGTCCTATCAGGGCATCGCCGGGGGCGAGAGCGCCAGGTTTGCCGCTCGCGCCCACGGCTTCGGCATCCCGTCCTTGCGCGTCGATGGCAATGACTATCTTGCGGTCCATGCGGTCTCTTGCTGGGCGGCGACCCGGGCGCGCGCCAATCTGGGCCCGACCCTCATCGAATGGGTGACCTATCGCGTCGGCGCCCATTCGACCTCGGACGATCCGTCGAAATACCGCCCCAAGGACGAATGGGCCACTTGGCCTCTGGGCGATCCGATTGAGCGGCTGAAAGTCCATCTCATTCGCATCGGCGCATGGAGCGAAGAGCGCCACCGCCAGATGCAGGCGGAGGTCGACGCCGAAATCCTGGACGCCGCCAAGGAGGCCGAAAGCCACGGCACCCTGCATGACGGGCCGAAGCCGAGCGCGGCGACGATGTTCGAGCAGGTCTATAAGGAGATGCCGCGCCATTTGCGCGAGCAGCGCCAGCAGCTCGGGGTTTAGCGTCATGCCGCGCATGTCGATGGTCGAAGCGATCCGCGATGCGATGGATTGCAAGATGGCCGAGGACGAGCGCGTCGTCGTATTCGGCGAGGACGTCGGCTATTTCGGCGGGGTGTTTCGCTGCACTGATGGCCTGCAGCGCAAGTACGGCAAGTCGCGCTGCTTCGACGCGCCGATCAACGAATCCGGGATCGTCGGCGTGGCGATCGGCATGGGCGCCTATGGGCTTCGGGCAGTCGCCGAAATCCAGTTCGCCGATTACGTCTATCCCGGCTACGACCAGATCGTGTCGGAAGCGGCGCGGTTGCGCTATCGCTCGGGCGGCGAGTTCTTCGCGCCGATCGTCATCCGCATGCCGTTTGGCGGCGGCATTTACGGCGGGCAGACGCATAGCCAGAGTCCCGAGGCTTTGTTCACGCACGTTTCCGGCCTCAAGACCGTCATCCCGTCCAACCCCTACGACGCCAAAGGTCTTCTCGTCGCCTCGATCGAGGACGACGATCCCATTATCTTTCTCGAGCCGAAACGGCTCTACAACGGTCCATTCACCGGCCACCCCGAGCAGCCTACCGTGCCTTGGGCCAAACACCCCTTAAGTGAAGTGCCGGAGGGACGTTATGTCGTGCCGCTCGGCCAGGCGGCGGTCAGGCGGGAAGGGAAGGGGGTCACGGTCCTCTGCTACGGCACGATGACCCATGTCGCCGAGGCGGCGGCGGAGGAGACGGGAGTCGATGCCGAGATCATCGATCTGCGCTCGCTCGTTCCGCTCGACGTGGACGCCATCGAGGCTTCGGTGAACAAGACCGGCCGCTGCGTCATCGTGCACGAGGCGACGCTGACCTCGGGCTTCGGCGCCGAGCTCTCCGCGCAGGTGATGGAGCGCTGCTTCTATGCGCTTGAGGCGCCCGTTCAGCGCGTCGCGGGCTGGGACACGCCCTATCCGCATGCGGAGGAATGGGATTATTTTCCAGGTCCCGCGCGCGTCGGGCGCGCGCTTACGAAGGCGATGGAGGCATGAGATGGGCGTGCGCTCGATCAAGATGCCCGACGTCGGCGAGGGGGTGGCGGAAGCCGAGATCGTCGAGTGGGCGGTCAAGGTCGGCGATCTCGTGCAGGAGGATCAGGTCGTCGCCGCCGTCATGACCGACAAGGCGACAGTCGATATTCCATCGCCCGTGGCGGGCAGCGTGCTCGCGCTCGGCGGCGCGGTCGGGGACGTGCTGGCCGTTGGCGCCGAGCTTATTCGCATCGACGCGCCTGGCCTGCCGGATTCGGTTCTCCCTGCGCCCCCGAAACCGCGCGCGCGCCACCGGAGCCAGCGCCGGCGCCGCGCGTCAAACTCGAGCCCGCCGAACCAAAGCCGGCGCGCGCGGCACGCGCGGCGCCGGCCGGAGCCGCCCGAGCCGCCGAGGCTCGCCCCGCCACTGAGCCGCAGATAGGCGCGCCGCGTCCTCTCGGCGAGAAGCCGCTGGCCGCGCCCGCCGTGCGCCTGAAGGCGCGCGAAGCTGGCGTCGATCTCAAATTCGTCCACGGCTCGGGACCCGCGGGACGCATCACCCACCAGGATCTCGACGCCTATATCGCCCGGCCGCCGTCGCCGTCTCCGGCGCGCTCGGGCCGATCGCCAAACAACGCCGTCGAAACCATCAAAGTCGTCGGCATGCGCCGGCGCATCGCCGAGAACATGGCCGAGTCGGCCCGCCGTATCGCGCATTTCTCCTATGTCGAGGAAATCGACGTCACGGCGCTCGAAGAGCTGCGCGCTTCCCTCAATGCGCGCGCGACCGAAGAGAAGCCAAAACTCACCGTGCTGCCGTTTCTCATGCTCGGGATCGTCAAGGCCGTCGGAGACTTCCCGCAGATCAACGCGCATTACGACGACGAGAACGACGTCATAACGCGCTTTGGCGCTGTCCATTTGGGCGTGGCGACGCAAACGCCGAACGGCCTCATGGTCCCGGTTGTCCGCCACGCCGAGACCCTCGGCTTATACCAATGCGCGCACGAAATGCGCCGGGTGAGCGAGGCGGCGCGTCAGGGCGTCGCAGCGCGCGAGGAGCTCTCTGGCTCGACGATCACGCTCACTTCGCTCGGCGCGCTGGGCGGGGTCGCCTCGACGCCGATCGTCAATCGGCCGGAAGTGGCGATCGTCGGCGTCAACAAGATTGTCGTGAAGCCCGTCTGGCGCGACGGCGCATTCGTTCGGCGAAAAGTCATGAACCTGTCGTCATCGTTCGATCATCGCGTGGTCGACGGCTATGACGCAGCGATGTTCATTCAGCGCCTGCGCGTCGTTGATCGAGGCGCCGGCGACACTGTTCATTGAGGACTGACATGGAAAGCCGGCCGTCATTGCGAACGCCGGATCCAGCAGCGTTCGGGGGAAGCAATCGCGGGGCTCCGTCGGGCGCTGCGGCTCTGGACCGCTTCGCATCCGCTCGCGGTGACAAATAGCTGGCTCGGAGGCCCGACATGAACGAGCTTCGCTGCAAGGTTCTCGTCATCGGCGGCGGTCCAGGCGGCTATGTCGCCGCGATCCGCGCCGGCCAGCTCGGCCTCGACACGATTCTCGTCGAAGCTGATCGGCTCGGCGGAGCCTGCCTCAACGTCGGCTGCATTCCCTCGAAGGCGCTGATCCATGCCGCCGGCGTCGCCGCACGCCCTTCGCGAGCCGCGAGGCTTAGGCGCCATTGGGCTCTCAATCGGGCCGCCGAAGCTCGACTTCGCCCGCACCATCGCCTGGAAGGATGCGATCGTCACGCGGCTCATAAACGGCGTCGGCGCGCTTTTGAAGAAGGCCAAGGTGCGCACGCTTCTCGGGATGGCGACGATCGTCGACGGCAAGACGGCGACTGTCAGCGCCGACACGGGCGAGAGCCGCATCCAATGCGAGCACCTTGTCCTCGCGACCGGCTCGGAGCCCGTGGAACTGCCGGCGCTCAAGTTTGGCGGCGACGTTCTGTCGTCGACCGATGCGCTAGCGCTGACTGAGGTTCCAGCGATCGCTCGCGGTGGTCGGCGCAGGCTATATCGGGATGGAGCTCGGCATGGCGTTCGCCAAGCTCGGCGCCGAAGGTGACGATCGTCGAGGCGCTGCCCAAGATCCTGCCGCTTTACGACGCGGAGTTGACGCAGCCGGTCGTGCGGCGCCTCGCCGATCTTGGCGTCGAAACGCTGGTCGGCGCGAAGCGCGCTAGGCTCGCCAATGGGCGCGCTCAAGGTCGCGTTGGCGGACGGCAAGGAGCGCGCGATCGCCGCCGACAAGGTCCTGGTCGCGGTCGGCCGGCGCGCCCGCGCGAGCGGCTTCGGCCTCGAGACGCTTGACCTCACGATGAGCGGCCCGTTCGTGCGCATCGACGCGAACATGCGCGACCTCGATGCGCAACGTCTGGGCAATCGGCGACCTAACCGGCGAGCCGATGCTCGCCCATCGCGCGATGGCGCAAGGCGAAATGGTCGCCGAGATCATCGCCGGCAAGAAGCGCGCCTTCGATCGCGTTGCCATCCCAGCCATCTGCTTCACCGACCCGGAGATCGTTGCGGTGGGGCTCTCGCCCGACGCCGCCAAGGCCGCGCATGGCGAGATCCGCGTCGGCCATTTCCCGTTCCGCGCCAACGGCCGCGCCATGACGCTGCAGGACGACGAGGGGTTCCTGCGCGATCGTCGCCCGCGCCGACAACCACGTCGTGCTCGGCGTTCACGCCGTCGGCGCCGGCGTCTCGGAGCTCTCCGCCGCCTTTTCGCTCGCGCTGGAAATGGGCGCGCGGCTCGAGGATATCGAGCTCACCATCCACGCCCATCCGACGCTGAGCGAGGCCTTCCATGAATCGGCGCTGGCGGCGCTGGGCCATCCGCTGCATATCTGATGCCGGGCGACGCGACCGACATTGGCCCTCCAGGAAGCGTTCGTCATGCGGCAGATTTGGATTTCGGAGGCCGGGCCTCCCGAGACGCTCGTCCTCAAGGAGGCTCCGGATCCCGAGCCTCGAGCGGGCGAGGCGCGCATTCGCGTCGAGGCCGAGCGGGATCAATTTCGCTGACGTGATGGGCCGAATGGGCCTCTATCCGGATTTGCCTCAAATTCCCGTCGTTCCAGGATACGAGGTCGCCGGGCGCGTCGACTCAGTGGGCGAAGACGCCGATCCCGCGTGGATCGGGCGCAACGTGTTCGCGCTGACCCGATTTGGCGGGTACGCCGATGTCGTTTGCGTTCCGACTGGCCGCATCTTCGCGCGGCCCGAAGGCATGTCCGCCGAGGAAGGCGCGGCGATGCCGGTCAACTATCTCACCGCGTGGCAGCTTATTGTCGTGATGGGCGGGCTCAAGGCCGGCGAAACGATGCTGGTTCACTCGGCAGGCGGCGGGGTCGGCGTTGCCGCCACTCAGATCGCGAAGCACCTCGGCGCAAAGGTCATCGGCACGGCGTCCGCCGCCAAGCACCAAGAGTTGCGCGCGCTCGGCGTCGATCACTTGATCGACTATCGGACTGAGGACTTCGAGAAGCGCGCGAGAGAGATCACCCACGGACGAGGCGTCGAGCTCATCCTTGACGCGGTGGGCGGCGAGTTGCTCAAGAAGGGTTACAGGCTTCTCGCGCCGACCGGCAGGCTTGGCGTTTTTGGCGCTTCATCGGCCGCGAGGAGTAAGAGCGGGGGAATGCTGGGCATGGTGTCGATGCTCGCCGGCACCCCCTGGCTTCAGTTCAATCCGCTCTCCTTGATGAACGCTAACAAAGGCGTCTTCGGCGTCAACCTGGGGCATATGTGGGGAGAAGGCGATCGCCTCGCCAGCTGGATGAGCGGAGCTTATCCAGCTCTGGGAGCGAGGCGCCATCAAGCCTCGGATCGCGCGGACGTTCAGCTTTGGCGAGGCCGCCGCCGCTCACCATTTTATCCAGGACCGCAGCAACTTGGGAAAAGTGCTGCTCATTCCCTAGTCGTCTCCCCGCGTGGACAATCATGTCGCGCTTTCCGACGCCCGCTGCAGATTTGACAGGCCGGTCTGGTTGACATAGGCGCAGCCCAGTGCTGAACACCGCGTGCGGAGATTGAGGAGCCTCCGGGATGGCGTCTCAACCGATTTTCTGCGTTGGCTGCTGGCAGAACATGAAGCTGCCCATCGCTCTGCGCACTGTTGCCGCACTGCCGTACCGGGCCCTCGGCATTCGCCAGAGCCGCATGAATCCGAACATCTGCACCATCTGCGAGACGATGTTCGAGCGGGTCATGAAGGCGCGGCAGATCGAGATCGACGCGACCATCCTGTTTGCCGACCTCAGAGGTTACACGAGCCTGTCGCAGTCGCAGTCGAGCGGCGCGATCGCGAGGCTCCTCGACGTCTTCTACGACGTTTGCGGGGAGGCGATCTGGGAGCACGACGGCATCATCAACAAGACGATGGGCGACGCCGTCCTGGCTGTCTTCAATTTTCCGATCAAGCATGAGGACCACGCGGCGCACGCGGTCGCCGCCGCGCGGAAGATCCAGGAGCTTTGGCGCGCGCGGCGCGAAGAGCTTTCGCATGTCTTTGGGCCTGACGCCGCGACGATCGGCGTCGGAATCGGGCTCGACACCGGCCGGGTCAATTTCGGCGAGTTCGGCCGCACGCACCAAGACCTGACCGCGATCGGCACGGTGGTGAACGTCGCCTCCCGCGCGCAGAGCGCGGCGGCGGCCGACCAGATCCTCATGACCGCCGCCGTGCGCGACAAGGCGGCGTCCGCGCTGCCCGAGAGCGCTGGGCGGGAATATCAGCTGAAAGGGATTAGCGAGCCAGCGAAGTTGTGGGCGGCGTAAGCGCCGTCCTGCATGGCAATAAATGCCGCGGATTAGGGCGATCTGCGCGCTGCGGTCGCAAGCCTTTTCCTGTCCTGCGGCATTCGCTACGCTTCCGCTCACCTACGGAGAAGCGCGTCCATGACCTACGCCAACGTCATCGTCGAAACTCATGGGGGCGTCGGCCTTATCAGGCTCAATCGTCCGCAAGCTTTGAATGCGCTGTCGGCGGCCTTGATGGAGGACCTCAACGGCGCGCTCGAGGCCTTCGAGACTGATTCAGCGATCGGCGCGATCGTGCTGACCGGGTCGGAGAAGGCGTTCGCCGCCGGCGCCGACATCAAGGAAATGCAGGACAAGACCTTCGCCGACGCCTTCCTTGGCGACTTCATCTCGCGCTGGGAGAACGTGACGAAGGCGCGCAAGCCGATCATCGCCGCCGTCGCCGGCTTCGCGCTCGGCGGCGGATGCGAGATCGCGATGATGTGCGATTTCATCCTCGCCGCCGACACCGCCAAGTTCGGCCAGCCGGAGATTAAGCTCGGCGTCATTCCGGGGGCAGGGGGCACGCAGCGCTTGACGCGCGCGGTCGGCAAATCGAAGGCGATGGAGATGATCCTGACCGGGCGCATGATGGACGCGGTGGAAGCTGAGCGCTCAGGCCTCGTCTCGCGCATCGTGCCCGCCGCTTCGCTGATCGAGGAGGCGTTGAAGGTCGCCGCATCGATCGCCGCCTTGTCCAGGCCGGCGGTCTTCGCCGCCAAGGAAGCCGTCAACCGCGCCTAAGAGACGACGCTCGCGGAAGGGATTCGGTTCGAGCGCCGGATCTTCCACTCGCTGTTCGCGACCGCGGACCAGAAGGAAGGGATGCGCGCTTTCGCCGAGAAGCGCGCCGCGGACTTCAAGCACCGATAGGAGCGGCCGCAACTCACCCCGCGGTCCAGCCGCCGTCGATCGAAAGATTCGCGCCAGTGATCTGCGCCGCCGCGTCCGAACACAGATAGACCGCGAGCGCCGCGACCTGATCGACGGTGACGAATTGCTTGGTGGGCTGGGCCGCCAGGATCACATCGTTGATCACCTGTTCGCGCGTCATGTTGCGCGCCTTCATCGTGTCGGGGATCTGGCGCTCGACCAGCGGCGTCGAGACATAGCCAGGCGAAATGCAATTCGCCGTGACGCCGAAGTCGTCGCGAGTTCAAGCGCGACAGTCTTCGTCAGCCCGGCGAGGCCGTGCTTGGCCGCCACATAGGCCCCCTTGAACGGCGAGGCGACCAGCGAATGGGCCGAAGCGGTGCTGATGATGCGCCCCCATTTTTTCGCCTTCATCCCCGGAACAGCGGCGCGGATCGCGTGGAAGACCGCCGTGAGGTTGATGGCGATGATCGCGTCCCATTTCTCGGGCGGAAAGGACTTCGATCGCCGAGACATGCTGGATGCCGGCGTTGTTGATTAGGATATCGAGCGAACCCATCTTGGCCTGGGCGTCCGCGACCATCGCCTCGATTTCCGGTCCCTTCGCCATGTCCGCCGCGTTGTAGAAAGCCTTGACGCCAAAGTCCTTCTCGATTCTCGCCCGCTCAGCCTCGATCGCCGCCTTGTCGCCGAACCCGTTGATGACCACGTCCGCCCCTTCTTTGGCGAGTGCGCGAGCAATCGCGAGCCCGATGCCGCTTGTGGAACCTGTGACAAGGGCGTGGCGTTTGGCGAGCGACATCGAAGTTCTCCTGGTTCGACCATGCGGCGAAGGGGCTTCAGCCAGGGCGGTGACATTGCATTGCGGCGAAGCTTTCGAGATCCTATTGCATTGCAACGGCGGCGGATGACAAGTTCACCCTGAGCGCTTAAGACGCTGCGGGATTAATTCGGTCGAAGCGCGGCGGAAAGGTATGGCGGCGATGAGCCTTGCGATGTCGGAAACGCCCTGCGGGCCGCTCTCCCGCCACGCGACCGTCGGGGTTCGGGTTGGCGAAGGCGACGCGGCGGTCACCGTTGGCGGAGGCGCGCCGATCGTCGTCCAGTCGATGACCAACACCGACACCGCCGACATTGAGGCGACCGCGCGCCAGATCGCGGCGCTGGCGCGGGCAGGCTCGGAATTGGTGCGCCTGACGGTGGATCGCGAGGAGGCCGCCGCGGCCGTGCCCCATATCCGCGACCGCCTGCGAGCCAGAGGGATCAAGGCGCCGCTGATCGGCGACTTCCACTATATCGGCCACAAGCTGCTCGCCGAACATCCGGCCTGCGCCGAAGCGCTCGACAAATATCGCATCAATCCCGGCAATGTCGGCTTCAAGAACAAGCGCGACCTGCAGTTCGGCAAGATCATCGAGATCGCGATCCGCAACCGCAAGCCGGTGCGCATCGGCGCCAACTGGGGTTCGCTCGATCAGGAACTCCTGACCTCGCTCATGGACGAGAACGCGGCGAGCGCAAAGCCGCTCGAAGCGAGCGCCGTCACCCGCGAGGCGATGGTGCGGTCGGCGCTTTTGTCCGCAGCGCGCGCAGAGGAGATCGGGCTTCCACGTGAGCGCATCATCCTGTCGGCGAAAGTGTCCTCGGTTCAGGACCTCATCACCGTCTATCGCATGCTGGGCGAGCGCTCAGATTACGCGCTGCATCTCGGCCTCACCGAAGCCGGCATGGGCTCGAAGGGCATTGTCGCCTCGTCCGCCGCCCTTGGCATATTGCTGCAAGAAGGGCTTGGCGACACGATCCGCATTTCGCTCACCCCCGAGCCGGGCGGCGACCGGACACAGGAAGTCAAGGTCGCGCAGGAATTGCTGCAGACCATGGGGTTCCGCAGTTTCGCGCCACAGGTCGCCGCCTGTCCTGGCTGCGGGCGCACGACGTCGACCGTCTTCCAGGAGTTGGCGCGCGACATCGAGACCTATCTCGCGAAGTCGATGCCGGAGTGGCGCGCGATCTATCCCGGCGTTGAGCGGCTGAACGTGGCGGTGATGGGTTGCATCGTGAATGGTCCGGGCGAGAGCAAGCACGCGGACATCGGCATTTCGCTGCCCGGAACCGGCGAAGCGCCGGCCGCGCCGGTGTTCGTCGATGGGGTCAAGACCGTCACTCTTCGCGGGCCGCGCATCGCCGAGGACTTCAAGGCGTTGGTCAACGACTATATCGTGAAGCGCTACGGCGCCGGCCGACAGGCGGCGGAATAGAGGAACGCATGGCCCGACCCCCGCTGCCGCCTTTCAATGCGGAAACCGCCGCGCAAAAGGCGCGCATGGCCGAGGACGCCTGGAACACCCGCGACCCGGCTCGCGTGGCGCTCGCCTATTCGGAAAACAGCCGCTGGCGAAACCGTGCTGAATTCTTCTCTGGCCGCCCGGCGATCGAGGCGTTCCTGACCCGCAAGTGGAATCGCGAGCTCGACTACCGGCTGATCAAGGAGCTCTGGGCGTTTCACGAGAACCGGATCGCGGTTCGCTTTGCCTATGAATGGCGTGACGATTCAGGAAGCTGGTTTCGCTCTTACGGCAACGAGAACTGGGAGTTCGACGAGGACGGCCTGATGCGTCTCCGTCTGGCGAGCATCAACGATCTGCCGATCAAAGAGCAGGACCGCCTCTATCACTGGCCGCTTGGCCGCCGGCCCGACGACCATCCCGGCTTGAGCGAGCTGGGGCTCTGAACGACGAGGCGCTCCCGGCCGACGGGTTTCGTGGGTGCCGATTTGGATTGTCTTGATCCGGAGCCCTTTCGCTTTGGAATGCCTCGATTCAGGGGTTGGAAAAGCTTGGATTTCCTTGGATTCTCTCGTCCGAATCGTGGCTTATCAATGGGTTACGCGGGAATCTCAGCGAAGAAAATTTATCGCTCCCTCTGGCTCATCAATGCGGGCCCGGACGAGGACCGACGAGGCGTTCTGTGGATGCGGAAGGTCGGGACGGGTCATCGAGCAAGCTTAGTCATATTTCCGATTTTCCGCAAGAGATTGTCGGATTTTCCGAGCTTGCGGCTCGGGCGCCAAGCGTTGGATCGGTCAGCTCCGGATCCGGCCGCGCCCTTCCCTTTCGCTTTGACTTGGCCCACATGAAGACTTGGCCCACATGAACAAGCCGACGAGGCCGCCTTGTACGAACCCCCTCTCCATCGAAACGAGAACCTGGCCGAACTGCACGCGCTGATCAGAGAGCGCGTCTTCGGCCTCCTCGTCAGCAATGGCGCCGAAGGGCTCGTCGCCAATTCGGTTCCGTTCGTCCTCGATTCCGCGGCATCGAGGCTCGGGATTCTCAAAGTCCATCTCGCCCGCGCGAACCCGCAGTGGCGCGATCTTGAAGCTTCGCCCGACGCGCTCATCGTGTTCCAAGGCCTCGATCATTACATCACCCCCTCCTGGTACGCGACCAAGCGGGAGACCGGCAAAGTCGTGCCGACCTGGAACTATACGATGGTGCAGGCGAAGGGGCGGGCGAAGGTGATGGACGAGGCGTGGCTCGCCCAGCAGATCGAGGAGCTGACGCAGACGCTCGAGCAGCGGCGCGAACAGCCCTGGGCGGTCGGCGACGCGCCGGCCGATTTCATCGCCATGCAGCGCCGGGCGATCGTCGGCGTCGAGATCGAAATCCTCGACATCCGGGGAAAGTGGAAGACCAGCCAGAACCGCAACGCGGCCGATCGCGCTGGCGTCGTCGCCGGGCTTGAGGCAATTGGCGACGAGGACGCGCTCGCTATGGCGGGAATCGTGCGCGAGACGGGCCGGGACTGAGGCGCCGCACCCATTTGCCTCTCGGATAAAGGCGTGATCCTATCCGTCCCGAAACCGTCATCAGGAGATTATCACATGACCGACGCGATCAAGCCGCTCTACACCGCTCATGGCACCGCACAAGGCGGGCGCAACGGCCATACAAGCTCCGATGACGGTATCGTGAGCCTCGATCTATCGGTGCCGAAGGAGATGGGCGGGCCGGGCAAGCCGAACACCGGCACGCCGGAGCACCTGTTCGCCGCCGGCTACGCCGCCTGCTTCGGAGGCGCCCTCGACTTCATCGCCAAGCAGCACAAGAAGGACGCGTCGAAGGCGACGGTCAAATGCGCCGTCAGCATCGGCCCGCGGGAGAAGGGCGGCTTTGGCCTCGCAGTGGTGCTTGACGTGACCGATGCGAGTTTGCCGCAGGAGGAGCTTCAGTCGCTGGCGGAAGAGGCGCACGAGAAGATCTGTCCCTATAGCCACGCGACGCGTGGCAATGTCGACGTCAAGGTCGTCACCCACGGGGCCTGACGGCGCGGGACGCCGTCACGCGGCTCTTATCCAAAGTGCAAGGTGAGTAGGCGGGGAGGTGTGCGGCCAGCCGCTTGAATATGTATTGCCGACGCAACCTCAGATCGAAAGAAAAGCTCAAGGGTTCGCTAAGCCTGTCCTTCAGTGCGGCTTGCGCATGACCGAACGTCATTCGGTACGATCGCCTCTTCACGGGGAACGTACGCGAAAGGCTTGAGCTCGATGATGGAGACCGCGCCGCCTCAGAGCGAGGGGACGCCGCTCGACCGGGGCTTACGCGCTTTATGCGGCGTTGCGGCTTATTACCGCATCGGCGCCGACCCAGTGCAGCTCGCGCGCGAATTAGCCCTGGGCGCGCGCCAGGCCGATGAAGCCGATCTGATACGCGCCGCCAAGCATATCGGACTGAGAGCCCGCCTCGTCGCTCGGGTTACAGCGGAACGACTGGCGACTTTGCCCACGCCGGCGATCGTGCGCGTGAACGGCGCGCTGATGGTGTTCGGGGGGCGCAATCCGTCAGGGCTCTGCCGGCTGGTCGATCCGATCAGCCACACCATTCAGGAGCTGACGCTCGAAGACCTCGCGCGCTTGATCGGCGGGCAGGCGCTGCTCATCGCTCGCCGGATCGGTGGCGTCGGCGTTGATCCCCGCCACTTCGGCATGCGCTGGTTCCTGCCGACCATCTGGCGCTATCGCCGTCCGCTCGGCCATGTGCTGGCGGCGTCGCTGTTCGTCCAGATTTTCGCCCTCACGACGCCCCTGTTCTTCCAGGTGGTCGTCGACAAGGTGCTGACCCATCGCGGCTATGAGACATTGTTCGTGCTCGTCGCCGGACTTGTCGTCATCGGCCTGTTTGACGTGGCGCTGCAATACCTGCGCACCTACGCGCTCTCGCACACCACCAACCGGATCGACGTCGAGCTCGGCCAGCGCCTGTTCGCGCATCTTCTCCGCCTGCCGATCGCCTATTTCGAGACCCGCTCGACCGGGCAAACGGTCGCCAGGGTGCGGGAACTGGAGACGATCCGCAGCTTCATCACCGGACAGGCTTTGTTCTCGGCGATCGACCTCGTGTTCGCTTTTGTCTTCATCGGCGTGCTGTTCGCTTATTCGTGGTCGCTGACTTTGATCGTGCTCGCCGGGATACCGTTCTACGTGCTGATCGGCTTTTCCGTCAGGCCGCCGTTGCGCGAGCTGGTCAAGGAGAAGTTCAATCGCGGCGCGGCGAGCCAGCAGTTCCTGGTCGAGACGATCGTCGGCGTGAACACCGTGAAGAGCGCCGCGGTCGAGCCGATCATGCGCGCGCAGTGGGAGGAGAAACTCGCGGCCTATGTCAAGACGAGCTTCGCCGCGTCGATGCTGGGCTCCGGCGGGCAACTCGCCATCCAGTATATTAGCAAGCTGACGACCGCCGCGCTGCTTCTATTCGGCGCGAAGGCGGTGATCGACGGCGAGTTGACTGTCGGCGCGCTTGTCGCCTTCAACATGATCGCCTCGCAGGCGGTGGCGCCGATTCTCCGCCTCTCGCAGATCTGGCAGGACTTCCAGCAGGTTCAGATCTCGATCGAGCGCCTGGGCGACATTCTCAACACGTCCCCCGAGTTCGCGTCGGCGGCGCGCCTCCTGCCGCCGACGCCGCGCGGCGCGATCGAATTTCGCCGCGTCAGTTTTCGCTACCGTACGGGCGCGCCGGAGGTGCTGAAAGACATCTCGCTCGCCATCCGGCCGGGCGAGACGATTGGCGTTGTCGGGCCGTCGGGCTCCGGCAAGTCGACCCTCACCAAGCTCATCCAGCGCCTTTACCTGCCGAACGAGGGGCAGGTGCTGCTCGACGGCGCGGACTTGAACCAAGTCGATCCGGCGTGGCTGCGCGGCCACATTGGCGTGGTCTTGCAGGAGAACCTCCTGTTCAACCGCACGGTTCACGAGAACATCGCCTTCGCCAATCCGGCGATGCCGCGCGCGCGCGTCATTGAAATCGCTCGTCTCGCCGGCGCCGACGAGTTCATCGACAAACTCGCGGAAGGCTATGACACAATCATCGAGGAGCGCGGCGCTAACCTTTCCGGCGGGCAAAGACAGCGCATCGCTATCGCCAGAGCGCTCGCCACCAATCCGCGCATTCTCATTTTCGACGAGGCGACCTCGTCCCTCGATTACGAGAGCGAGCGGATCGTCCAGCGCAACATGCGCCGCATCGCCAAGGGCCGCACCGTCATCATCATCGCCCATCGCCTGGCGGCGGTGCGCGGTTGCGACCGGATCGTCGGCATGAGCGACGGCCGCATCGTCGAGGTCGGAACCCATGCCGAACTGGTGCGCAAGCCGGGCGGCCTCTACGCCTATCTCTGGAGCCTTCAGAGCCAGCCGGCGGAGGTCGCCGCATGACAGCGCTTCGCGTGGTCCCGCCCGCCGATCCGGCGCCCGCCGCCGCTGAACCGTTCGCCTCGCGCGCGCTGGCCCGGCTCAAGAATCCGGGCATGAATCTCGGCGACCGGGAATTCCTTGCCCCAGCGCTCGAGATCCTGGAGACGCCGCCTTCTCCGGTCCATGTCGCCTTCTTGTGGATCATCTGCGCCTTCGTCGTAGCCACCCTGGCTTGGGCCTATTTCGGCCGCGTCGATATCATCGCAGCCGCGCAGGGCAAGTTTCAGCCGAGGGGACAGGTCAAGGTCGTCGAGCCGTTGGAGACCGGAAAGGTCGAGGCCATTCTCGTCGGCAACGGCGCGGTCGTTCGCGCGGGCGACGTTCTGGTCGAGCTCGATCGCTTGGCCGCCCTGGCCGACGCCACCGGCGCACAAGCGGAGCTTGCTTCGGTGCAGGCGGAAATCCTGCGCCGCAAGACCGCGCTCCTGAGCGCGCGGTCGCGTCGCTTCGATCCAGCCCCGGCGATCGAATGGCCGGACGGCGCAGCGCCGGGCTTACGCGAGCGAGAGAACCGGGTTCTCGCCGCCGATCTCGGACAATTGGCCGCAAATGTCGCCGCCTACGACGCCGAGCGGGCGCAAAAGACGGCCGAAGGCGATAAGCTGCGCGCGACTATCGCGACGCAGAAAAACCTCGTAGCCACCCTGCAGGAGCGCGTCGACATGCGCACGAAGCTCGTCGAAGTGAAGGCGGGCGCGAAGGCCGCAGTCATCGACGCAACCGAAACGCTGCAATACCAGATCACCCAGGAGGCGAAGCAGGAGCAGGATCTGGCTTCTCTCACCGCTGGGCTCGAGGTCATCGCCCGCAATTCCGACAAAGCAGTCCAGGACTTCGTCTCCGACAACGCGCAGAAACTGGAAGACGCCGAGCGGCGCGCGGAGGACGTGGCGCAGCGCCTCGCCAAGGCTAAGGCTGAGCTCGACCACCTGACGCTGAGGGCGCCGATCGCGGGGCGCGTGCAATCTTCGATCATCACCAATGTCGGTCAGGTGGTCACGAGCGGCCAGGAGATCATGCGCATCGTGCCGGAGGATTCGGGGCTCGAGATCCAGGCCTATGTGCGCAATCGCGACATCGGCTTTGTCAACGTCGGCCAGGAGGCGGTGGTCAAGATCGAATCCTTCCCCTTCACCCGCTACGGCTCGATCAAGGCGCATGTCGTCCGCATCGCCAAGGACGCGATCCCTGAGCCGGACGCCAATGCGATCGAGGGCGACCCGACGCGCGTCTCGAATGCGGCCGGCTTCGCCGGGGGAGAGCGGATGCAAAATCTCGTGTTCCCGGCGGTGCTGAAGCCCGACGTCGAGACGATTACGGTCGATGGCGTCGTCGAGCCCCTGACCTCCGGCATGGCGGTCACGGTCGAGCTCAAAACCGGGACGCGGCGCATGCTCGAATATCTGTTTGCGCCGCTAGTCGAGATGGCGTCAAAGGCGATGCGGGAGCGCTAGTTAGCGCCCTTCTCCCCATCGGGCGTTCTTAAAGAACGCCGTCTCTCGACGGGCTATGTGGAGAGGGGTTGGGGTGAGGGCCCGGCGCGCCTCCCCCAAAGCCTACTTGATCACCTCCCAGAAAATCCCCGCCACGCAAACGAAGCCAAGCGTGAAGACTACCGTTCTCACATAGGGAATGGCCGCCCAATAGACGATTGCGTGCGCAAGCCTCAGCCAAAAGAAGCTCATCGCCCAGAAAGCCGTCATCCCGTTCGCTTTTCCCGCGATCTGAGCGACGATCACAAGCGCGGCGAATGGAGCGAAACATTCGACTGCATTGAGGTAGGCGCGGTGCGCCCGCTGACCCCACAATGGAACCGGGCGCGGCGTGGGATCCTTGTAGTTGCCTGGCGCGAGCGCACCGTTCGTCATCACCTGGCAGACGATATAGGGAACCCACAGCGCCGCCGTCAGCATTGCCGTGCACGCGAGCCACCAAAGATCGGTTGTCATGAGCTTTGCCTCCCCGTCGCCGGCATCCTGGATTGATCCTGCGAAGACGCCGTCGACAAATAGACGCACGAGGGCAGGTCATTTCGACATCAGGCCCTGAGCCGGCATCGATCTTCCGCCCGACCGCTTGATTTTTGCCCGATCCCGCCGTCCTTATGGCTCCGGCCATCGGGGATAGGGCGGGAGCGGGGATGAGCGCCGAAGACCTGGGTTCTGCGCCTGCGTTTCGCATGAGCGACCTCATTCGGCACGGGGCGGAGCCGCCGCCTGTCGGGCTTCTTACACGCTTGCCTTCCTATCCGTGGCTGATCGTCGGCGTGTGCTGCGTCAGCGGATTCATGGGCCAGCTCGATGCGAGCATCGTTCAGCTCGCGTTGCCGACCTTGGGCCGGGTCTTCGATTGCACGCTCGAGAGCGTGAGCTGGGTCGCGCTCGGCTATCTGCTCGGCTTCGCCTCATGCCTGCCGATCTTCGGCCAGCTCTGCCAGATCGTCGGCAGAAAGCTTATGTACATGTTGGGCTTCGCGGTGTTCACTGCGGCGAGCGCGCTCTGTGCTTTTGCGCCGGATTTTCTCACTTTGATCGGCTTTCGAATCCTGCAGGGCGTCGGCGGTGCAATGCTCGGCGCCAACAGTCTGGCGGTCATCGCCAAGGCGACAGATCAGAGCCGGCGCGCGGGGGCGCTCGGCGTGTTCGCCGCCGCGCTCGCGGTCGGGGTCAGTGCGGGTCCGATAGTTGGCGGACTGCTGCTCGGGACCTTGGGCTGGCGCTGGGTGTTCTGGATCAACGTTCCCTTCGGGCTGGTTGCGATCGTCGCTGGCTGGCTGATCTTTCCCGTGACGGCGCCGGAGCGCCCAAGCCAGACGTTCGACTGGCGTGGCGCTCTCCTGCTGACGCCTGCGTTGACGCTGGCGGTGTTCGCGCTCAATCAGGCAGCCGCGCTCGGACTGACCTCGCCCGTGCTCCTGGCTTCTGTCGGCGCGGCGATCGTGCTTCTGTTTTTGTTCGTCAGGCAGGAAAGGAAAGCTCAATCGCCGCTGGTCGACCTGGCGCTCCTCAGAGAGCCTGCGTTTCTGGCCGGCTCGCTCGGATGCGCGCTGTCTTACGCCATGCTCTATGGAATGTTCTTCCTCGCGTCCTTCGCGCTTGTGCGCGGCTACGAGGACAGCCCCGTCGTTGCGGGGCTGAAGCTGGCGATCGTTCCGATCAGCATCGGAGTCGTCGCCCCGATTGCGGGCGCGCTCGCCGACTGGATGGGGACGCGCATCTTGAGTGTCGCAGGCATGGCGATCGACTTCGCGGCGCTCCTCGCGCTGTTTGCGGTCGTGACGCAGCCCACTCCCGATCTTTGGGCCGGCTTCTTCGGTCTCGGCGCGTTCGGGATCGGCCTCGGCGTATTTATTGCGCCCAACAACCATGCGACGATCAATGCGGTCCCGGCCAATCTTTCGGGCGTCGCTGGCGCGATGCTCAACCTCATGCGCATTCTCGGCACAGTCGCTGGCGTCTCGAGCGCGGCCGCCGTGCTGTCCTGGCGGCTGCAGGTTGCGCGCGGCTCGCCTGAGCGAAAGCTCGCGGTCTTCTCTCCCCAACATTTCGTCGCGGCCGTGGCGGGAGGCCTCATCATGCTCGCGGTCTTCGCCTTGATTGCCGGGGCGGTCTCGTTGATCCGCAAGCCTGCGGCCTGAAGGGCGATCTTCGCCTAACCGTCGCCCGCTCTCTTTGCTATAAGCCCTCCAACCCTTGGAGGCCTCTTCCCATGAAACTTGCTGATCCTTCGCTCCTCAAAGACAAATGCCTTGTCGATGGAAAATGGGTGGGGGAGGGGACGCGTCCGATCACGAATCCCGCGACCGGCGCGGCGCTCGCCAAGACTCCGCGCTTCGGGGAAGCGGAGACGATCGGGGCCATTGAGGCGGCTCAGCGCGCCTTCGGCCCTTGGGCGAAGACATTGCCCAAGGAGCGCGCGAAGATCCTAAGGCGGTGGTTCGACCTTATCATCGCCAACCGCGACGACATCGCGCTCATCATGACGAGCGAGCAGGGGAAGCCCCTTGCGGAGGCGCGCGGCGAGGTCGACTACGCCGCCGGCTTCATCGAATTCTTCGGCGAGGAGGCGAAGCGCATCTACGGCGAGGTCAGCCCGACGTTCCGCGCCAATTCGCGCATCGTCGTGGTCAAGCAGCCGATCGGCGTGGTCGCGGCGATCACGCCCTGGAATTTCCCCGCGGCGATGATCACCCGCAAGGTGGCGCCGGCGATCGCCGTCGGCTGCACCGTGGTGGCGAAGCCCGCGGGCGAGACGCCACTGACCGCGCTTGCGCTGGGCGAGCTTGCGCAGCGCGCCGGCATGCCGCCCGGCGTCCTCAACCTCGTGACCGGAGACGCGCGCGCCATCGGCAAGGCGATGACCGATCATCCCGCCGTGCGCGCGATCGGCTTCACCGGTTCGACCGAGGTCGGCAAGGTGCTGATGGCGCAGGCGGCCGGCACGGTGAAGAAAGTCGGGCTCGAACTCGGCGGCAACGCGCCGTTCATCGTTTTCGACGACGCCCATGTCGACGCCGCTGTCGAGGGCGCAATCATCTCGAAATTCCGCAACATGGGTCAGACCTGCGTCTGCGCCAATCGCATCTATGCGCAGGAAGGAATCTACGACGCCTTCGTCACCAAGCTCACGACCGCGGTCTCGCGGCTGAAGGTCGGGGACGGGACGGAGGCCGGTGTCATGCAAGGGCCGCTCATCAACGAGGCGGCGGTCAAAAAGGTCGAGGAGCACGTCGCCGACGCTGAGCAGAAGGGCGCGAAGGTCGTCGTCGGCGGCAAGCGCCACGCGCTCGGCCGCACGTTCTACGAGCCGACGGTCATCGCGAACGTCAATTCTTCGATGCTGGTCGCGCGCGAGGAGACTTTCGGCCCCGTGGCGCCGGTCTTCCGCTTCAAGGACGAAGAGGATGTGATCGCCAAAGCCAACGACACCCAGTTCGGGCTCGCGTCTTACTTCTACGCGCGCGACCTCGGCCGCGTCTGGCGCGTCGCCGAGGCGCTCGAATACGGCATGGTCGGGATCAACACCGGCGCGATCTCGAGCGAGCTCGCGCCGTTCGGTGGGGTCAAGGAATCGGGCATCGGCCGCGAGGGCTCGCGCCACGGCGTCGAGGAGTTCGTCGAGATCAAATACATGCTGATGGGCGGACTGGACAAGTGAGCCGGCTTTGGCCGCAGGCTTCGCGGGTGGTTTTTCTGCTGCTGGCGCGAGCGGCGCTTGGCCCAAAGCCTTCGCAAACGCCATTCAGCTGAAGAAGCGCTCCGCCTCGCGACTTCTCACGTATTCGGTAAACCCTCCATCAAAGGGTTTGCCAATCATTTTAATTCCGTGTCTTTCGAGTTCTAGTTAGAGTATCCTCTGACCAATCCTTGCGACCGCACACGGCTTCAAAAGTGAGTTCTCTTGTAACATTTGCTTTGACAATGTCAATAAAGTGCGTTTCAGCGGCTCTCCAGCCGACAATTAGTACTCTTTCTGTGTCTTTGATAACTTGACGCAGTTTATCAATATGATCGTCCGGGCATTCGAAAGTCTGTTTAGTTTCTATCTTTCGTTTTTGCGGCGCAGGCGGGACCGATGATCGAAATGGTCAGCCGCCGGGGCCGACTCGCAAAATGCGCCGCAACCCATTGAAGTCGCTCAAAACGGACTCGCAAATCGCCAAGGCCGCTCTCACTCCCTCGGCGCGCCCGCCGGCTCCGGCGTCTCGGCCTCACGGACAATGTCCCGCAGCGCCAGGAGCTTCGCCTCCAGCGCTTCGAGGTCCGGCTCGGCCATCCGGCCGAGCGTCAAAGCGATCCAGCGGTGCTGGACGGCGATCGCCCTCTCGGCCATCGTGCGGCCGGCCTGGGTAAGATAGATGGCGTGCTGGCGCCGGTCGGATGCGATCGAGCGGCGCTCGACGAGGCCCGCCTCGGCCAGCCGGTCGATCAGGCCCGAGATGTTGCCCTTGGTGACGTAGAGCCTTGCGGCGAGCTCCTGCTGGCTCACCCCCTCCTTTTCGGTCAGTGTGGTCAAGACGTCGCATTGCGGGATGGAGACGCCGATTTCACGCAGACGCTCGCCGACCGCGGCCTGCATCCGGGCCTCGAGGCGGATGAGACGAAACCAGACCCTTAACGAGCGGTTGGCGTTTTGCCGGTCGGGCATTGGGCTCTCTTCTTCGCATAGGGCTCAGCGGCGAAGTTCCACTTTCGGCGCATTGCAAAGCAGCGCACAGGGCGCCAATGTGTTAGTCCCATGTACAATCCGCGCGCCGCAATCAAGCGCCGATAAAGGAATCGGGAGAAAACGCATGTTGGGACGGATGCAGGATTGGCCCCTGCTTATGCACAAGGTCATCGACTTCGCCGCCATCCAGTTTCCTGAGCAACAGGTGGCTTCGCGCACCGTCGAAGGCCCTATGCACCATACGAACTACCGCGAGGTTCGGCAGCGCGCGCTCAAGGTTGCCAAGAGACTGGAGCGCGACGGGATCAAGCTCGGCGATCGCGTCGCGACCCTAGCCTGGAACGGCTATCGCCATCTCGAAACCTGGTACGGCATCGTCGGCGCCGGCGGGGTCTATCATACCGTCAATCCGCGGCTCTTCCCCGAGCAAATCGCCTGGATCATGAACGACGCCGAAGACCGGATCGTGTTCGTCGACCTGACCTTCGTGCCGTTGATGGAGGCGCTGGCCGACCGTTTGCCGACGGTTGAGCGCTACGTCGTTCTCACCGACGGCGCGCATATGCCGGCCGGCAAGCTCAAGAACGCTGTCGCCTACGAGGATTGGATCGGCGAGGTCGACAGCGACTACGCCTGGAAGGAGTTCGACGAGCGGACCGCCGCCGGTCTCTGCTACACCTCCGGCACGACCGGACACCCGAAGGGCGTCCTTTATTCGCATCGCTCGAACCTCCTGCATTCGATGATGGCGAGCACGTCCGCATGCCTCACGGTGACGGCGGATGATTCGGTATTGCCAGTGGTGCCGATGTTCCACGCCAATTCCTGGGGTCTCGCGCTTTCCTGCCCGATGCGCGGCGCGCGCATGGTGATGCCAGGCCCCAAGCTCGACGGCGCCTCGGTCTTTGATCTCCTCGAGACTGAAAAGGTGACGATGACGGCCGCAGTGCCCACTGTCTGGCTAGGCTTGCTCCAATATCTGCGCAAGGAGAACAAGAAGCCCACGACGCTCAAGTTCGTCGGCATCGGCGGCTCGGCTTGTCCCCCGGACATGATCCGCGCCTTCCAGGAGGATTATGGGGTCACGGTTCGCCACGCCTGGGGCATGACCGAGATGAGCCCGGTCGGCTCGGCGGGCGCGCTCAAGCCGAGCACGAGGGCGCTCTCGCCCGAGCAGAGGCTTGCGGTCCAGTCCAAGCAGGGCTGGGCGCCGTTCGGCGTTGAGATGAAAATCGTCGATGATGGGAACAACGAGCTACCGTGGGACGGCAAGCGCTTCGGCAGGCTCAAGGTGCGGGGGTTCGCCGTGGTCGAAAGCTACTTCAAGGATCAAGGCGGAAAGATCCTCGACGACCAGGGCTTCTTCGACACCGGAGACGTCGCCACCATCGATCCCGACGGGTTCATGCAGATCACCGATCGGTCCAAGGACGTCATCAAGTCCGGCGGCGAGTGGATCTCGAGCATCGACATCGAGAATCTGGCTGTCGCCCACCCGGATGTCGCCGAGGCCGCTGTGATCGGCATCGCCCATCCGAAGTGGGACGAACGGCCGCTGCTCGTCGTCGTGGCGAAGGAAGGATGCTCCCCCAAGAGCGATGAGGTCCTCGATTTTCTCAAGCCTCAGATCGCCAAGTGGTGGATGCCCGACGATATGCAGGTGGTGAACGAGATCCCCCACACCGCGACCGGCAAGATCAACAAGCTCAAGCTGCGCGAAACGTTCAAGGGGTACAAGCTACCGACGGCTTGAGGGAGGCGCGTCGCGTGTGTGGCGGCGCGCCGAACCCTGCGCGAAAACGCCGCCTCCTCCCGTCTTTTGGCCTTGCGCCGACGCAGCCGTTACCCTATATGCGCGTCAACAACATCTCATAGCTCTCCAAACGGAGAGACAAGTTGAGAGTGGGCCCCGCCGGGACCCGCTCTTTTTTATTGCCGCAAGGTCGTATGGTCGAAGCCTCGCATCGAACTGCCGCTGAGCTCGCAGAGGGGCTCGATGAGGCGCGTCTGATCGAAGAATCCGGCCCAGGCGAACGCGTAGGCCGTATCGCAGCGCCGGTCTTGAGGGATCTGGGTTACCGGCTTGTCCGGGTCAAGGTTTCGTCGACTGCCGGCGCGACGATTCAGATCATGGCCGAGCGTCCCGACGGGACGATGTCGATCGAGGATTGCGAAAGCGTCAGTGTCGCTTTGTCGCCGGTCTTCGACGTCGACGAGCCGATGGCGCAAGCCTACCGGCTGGAGATTTCCTCGCCGGGCATCGATCGGCCGCTGGTGCGCGAATCGGATTTCAAGCGCGCGATCGGTCATGAGGCGCGCGTCGAGATGGCGGTCGCGATCAATGGACGCAAACGCTTTCGCGGGCGCCTCGCGGCCATCGAGGCAGGGCCTGACGGCCCTTCGGCTCGGATGATTCTGGTCGCCGACGATGGAAGCGAGAGCAACGTCGAATTGCCGGTCCGTTCGATGGCCGAGGCGCGGCTCGTTTTGACGGACGACCTCATCCGCTCCGCGCTGCGGCGCGAGAAGGCGGCGCTTAAGGACGCGAAGCGAGCCTCGGGTCGCAAGATCGAGCCGCACGTCAAGCGCAAGACAAACGAATCGAAAGCCGCAGCCCGCGGCGCGGCGTCAAAGTCGCACGGGCCTGATGAAGGAGAAAATCATGGCCGTTAGCGCCAATCGACTTGAACTGTTGCAGATCGTCGACGCGGTCGCGCGAGAGAAATCTATCGATCGATCGATCGTTCTGGCGTCGATGGAGGACGCGATGCAGAAGGCCGCGCGCTCGCGCTACGGCCAGGAGACCGAAGTCCGGGCTGAGATCAACCCGAAAACCGGCGAAATCCGGTTTTCCAGGCTGCTGCTTGTCGTCGACGAGGTTGAGAACGAAGCGACGCAGATGACGCTTGCCGAGGCGCAGAAGAAGAATCCCTCGGCTCAGATCGGCGATTGGATCGCCGAATCGCTGCCGCCGTTCGACTACGGACGCATTCCCGCTCAGGCCTCCAAGCAGGTACTGGTGCAAAAGATCCGCGAGGCGGAGCGCGACAAGCAATATGACGTCTATAAGGATCGCATCGGCGACATCATCAATGGCCAGGTCAAGCGGGTCGAGTACGGCAATGTCGTCGTCGATCTTGGCGGCTCCGGCGCGGGCGAAGCGGTCGTGCGTCGCGACGAACTGATCCCCCGCGAAATGTTCCGCCCCGGCGACCGCATCCGCGCTTATGTCTATGACGTGCGGCGCGAAGCGCGCGGTCCGCAGATTTTCCTGTCACGCACCCATCCGCAATTCACCGCCAGGCTGTTCGCCCAGGAAGTGCCGGAGATCTACGACGGCATCGTCGAGGTTAAGTCGGTGGCGCGCGATCCTGGCTCGCGCGCCAAGATTGCGGTTGTGTCGAACGATTCCTCGATCGATCCGGTCGGCGCCTGCGTGGGCATGCGCGGTTCGCGCGTGCAGGCGGTGGTCAACGAATTGCAGGGCGAGAAGATCGATATCATCCCGTGGTCCCCGGACGCCGCGACCTTCATCGTCAACGCGTTGCAGCCGGCCGAGGTGATGAAGGTGGTGCTCGACGAAGACTCGAACTCGCATCGAGGTTGTCGTTCCCGACGATCAGCTGTCGTTGGCGATCGGCCGCCGCGGGCAGAACGTGCGCCTCGCTTCGCAGCTCACTGGTTGGGACATCGACATCTTGACGGAAGCCGAGGAGTCCGAGCGCCGGCAGAAGGAATTCGCCGAGCGGACGCAGAATTTCATGGACGCCCTTGACGTCGACGAGACGGTCGCCCAACTTCTTGCGTCAGAGGGATTCCGCACGGTGGAGGAAATCGCCTTCGTCGAGCCGCACGAGCTGGCTTCGATCGAGGGCTTCGACGCCGATACGGCGGCCGAAATCCAGGCACGCGCGCAAGGGCACCTCTCCCGTATCGAAGCCGAGTTCGACGAGCAGCGCAAAGCGCTGGGGGTGTCTGACGATCTCAAGGAGATTTCGGGCCTGACCACGCCGATGCTGGTCAAGCTCGGGGAAAACGGCGTCAAGACGCTCGAGGATCTCGCCGACTGCGCAAGCGACGACCTTGTCGGTTGGACGGATGGCGACTTGCCGAAGCCGGGCTTCCTCAACGGGTTCGACGTGTCGCGCGCTCAGGCCGATGCGATGATCCTGGACGCGCGCGTGCGCGCTGGCTGGATCGAAGCGCCTGCACCTGAGGCTATCGAGGAGGAGCCCGAAACTGAAGAGCAGCACGGCGCCTAAGGAGCGGTGAGGTCGATCGATTGCGAAGGCGGAGCGACGCAGACGGGTCGGAGCGGACCTGCATCGTTACGGGAGCCAAGAGCGCCCCCGAGACGATGCTGCGCTTTGCGCTTGGCCCCGATGGAGCGGTCGTCCCGGATATCCAGCGGAAGCTGCCCGGACGGGGGGTATGGACGGAACTGAGCTTTAGAACGGTGAACCGGGCGGCGACAAGACAGGCGTTTTCGCGCGCGTTTCGCACCAAGGCGGAGGCGCCGGCCTCGTTGGCCGAAACGGTTGGCGCTCTCCTCGAGCGGGACGCGTTGCAATCCCTGTCGATCGCCAAAAAGGCCGGCCTTGTCGTGGCCGGCGCGTTCAAGGTCGACTCGGCGATCGAGGCCGGCGAAGCCGTCGCACTGATTCAGGCGAGCGACGGAGCCGCGGATGGAGCGGCGAAGCGCGTCCAGGCGCTGCGCGCGAAACTTGGCCCGGAAGCGAGCGCCATTGAGTGCGTCGATATCTTTTCTTCCCGCCAATTGGATTTGGCATTGGGGAGGGCAAATGTGATACACGCTGCCCTCAAACATGGGGCGGCGAGTTCGGCCTTTCTCGCAAGGGCGGATCGTTTGCGCCGCTATCGCGGCGGCGAACCGGAGACGGCGACTGGAACAGAGCGCGGCCGCCAGACGTCCGACGAAGGCGGAGCGTTTGGCGCCGATCAAATTGGCTGAGAAGCCAGGTGGTTAGGAATTGGCATGAGTGAGACGGGTAATAGCGATAAGACTGCGACGGTCGCGCCGCCGAAGCCAACTTTGCACTTGAAGCGCCCGGTTGAGCAGGGCACGGTGAGGCAGAGCTTTTCGCACGGTCGCAGCAAGGCGGTCGTCGTCGAGAAAGTGAAGCGGCGGGTTTTGACGCCCGGAGAGGCGCCGCCGCCAGCACGGGCCGCGACGGCTGCGCCAGCCGCCGCCCCGACGCAGGCCGCTCCAGCCCCCGCCAAGCCCATACTGACCGCGGGAGCACGGCCCGCTCCCGCAGCGCCCGCGAAGCCGACTGCTCCGCCGCCGCCCAAGACCGGCGTCGTTCTGCCGACGTTAACGGCTGAGCAGCGCGAGGCCAGAGCCCGCGCGCTGAACGATGCGCGCGCGCAGGAGGAGGAGGATCGCCGCCGTCAGGAGGCGGAGGCTGGGGTTCGACGCGAGCGCGAGGCGCGCGAACGCGTGGAGCGCGAGGCTGCGGAAGCCCGCAAGCGCGAGGAGGAGCTTCGCCGCGCGCAGGAAGCGAATTTCAGGCGGCAGTCTGAGGACGAAGCGCGACGGCGCCTTGCCGGCGGCGAACCGGCGCCGTCTCCATCGATCCCGCGCGTTGCGCCGGCTGCGCCCGGCGCAGCCCTGCCGGGAGCGCTCGCCCGAGCCCCCGCCGCCCCTGGCGGCGAAGAGGAAGAGCGGCGGGTCATCAGGCGTCCAGCTCTCGCGCTGCCGCCGGGCCAGAAGGTCGTGGTCCCGACGCCGCGGCCGCCGCGCAGCGGCGAGCAGCGCAACCGTGGTCGCTTGACAGTCACCAGCGCGACCTCGGGCGAGGAGGAGCGCACGCGTTCAGTCGCATCGTTCCGTCGACGCACGCAGCGGCTGAAAGGCCATGGCGCGCAGGACCAGAAAGAGAAGATCGCGCGTGAGATCGTTCTGCCGGAGGCGATTACAATCCAGGAGCTGGCGGGCCGCATGTCCGAGCGCGCCGTCGACGTCATCAAGCTCCTGATGCGCCAGGGCCGCATGGTGACGCTGACCGACGTGCTCGACGCCGATACCGCGCAGCTTGTGGCCGAGGAATTGGGCCATTCCGTCAAGCGCGTGGCGGAATCTGACGTTGAGGAAGGTCTGTTTGATCGGCCCGGCGACGAAGGCGCTCCTGTCCCGCGTCCGCCCATCGTTACAATCATGGGTCACGTTGACCACGGCAAGACGTCGCTGCTCGACGCCATCCGCCACGCCAACGTGGTTGCAGGTGAAGCAGGCGGGATCACGCAGCACATCGGCGCCTATCAAGTGGTCGCGCCTGGCGGCGAGACCATCACCTTCATCGACACGCCTGGTCACGCGGCCTTCACCGCCATGCGAGCGCGCGGCGCGAAGGTCACCGATATCGTCGTGCTGGTCGTTGCGGCCGATGACGGCGTCATGCCGCAGACCATCGAGGCGATTCGCCATGCCAAAGCGGCAAATGCTCCGATCATCGTCGCCGTCAACAAGATCGACAAGCCCGAAGCCGAGCCCCAGCGCGTGATGCAAGAACTGCTGCAGCACGACGTGCAGGTCGAGGCGTTTGGCGGCGACACGCTGGCGGTTGAAGTGTCGGCTACCAAGGGCACCAACCTCGACAAGCTGCTCGAGGCCATCGCGCTGCAGGCCGAACTGCTCGATCTTCTCGCCGACCCCGATCGCAGCGCGGAGGGCACTGTCATCGAGGCGAGGCTCGACCGTGGCCGCGGCCCCGTCGCGACTGTGCTCGTGCAGCGTGGAACCCTTCGCGTCGGCCAGCTTGTTGTCGCTGGGTCCCATTGGGGTCGCGTCCGCGCACTAATCAACGACAAGGGTGAGATCGTGGAGGCCGCAGGCCCATCGACGCCGGTCGAAGTGCTAGGGTTCGATGGCGCGCCGGAGGCCAGCGACCGCGTCGCTGTCGTCGAGTCCGAGGCGCGCGCGCGCGAAATCACCGAATATCGCGAACGTCAGAGGCGAGAGAAACTGGTCGCGCGCGGACCGGCCGTTAAGACCTCGCTCTCCGACATGATGAGCAATCTCAAAGCGACCGGCCGCAAGGAGATGCCGATCGTTCTCAAGGGCGACGTCCAGGGCTCGGTCGAGGCGATTACAGCTGCGGTCGAGAAGCTCGGCAACGACGAGGTCATGGCGCGGGTCATCCACGGCGGCGTCGGTGGCATGACCGAATCCGACGTGACGCTCGCTACAGCCTCGAAGGCGGTCATCCTCGGCTTCAACGTCCGCGCACATAAGGAGGCGCGCGACCTCGCTGAGCACGACGGCGTCGAGATTCGCTACTACAACATCATCTACAATCTGGTCGATGACGTGAAGGCGGCGCTTTCGGGCCTGCTCGCGCCGACCCTGCGAGAGACGATGCTCGGCAACGCGCAGATCCTGGAGCTGTTCAACATTTCCAAGGTCGGCTTGGTCGCGGGTTGCCGCGTGACCGACGGCGTCGTGCAACGCGGCGCGCATGTGCGCCTTATCCGCGACAATGTCGTCGTGCACGAGGGCAAGCTATCGACGCTCAAGCGCTTCAAGGACGAAGTCCCGCAGGTGCAGGCCGGACAGGAATGCGGCATGGCGTTCGAGAACTACCAGGATATGCGGGTGGGCGACGTCATCGAGTGCTACAATGTCGAGGAGATCCGTCGCACGCTCTAACGGGCGCGACGGAATAAGAAGACATGCGAGCCAACGTTACCCGCGCCGCCGAGGGTTTCGACCGCTGATCATCCCCCTTGCCGGGCTTTTCCATACGGCTCGCGACGATCTAGACGCCCTTTCGCTTGGGCTCCGTCGCCCGAACAACGAGAATCTGCCGCGCGCCGCGCGAGGTCAACAATGTCCCGTTCCTTATCCAAACCCAACGCCGGCAGCCACAGAGCTGAGCGCGTCGGCGAGCTTGTCCGTCACGCAGTCGCCGACATTCTGGCGCGCGGCGAGGTGCGCGACGAAGCCTTCGATCGCCATCCCGTGACCATCCCTGCGGTGCGCATGTCGCCGGATCTCAAACTGGCGACGATTCTGGTGATGCCGCTCGGCGGCAAAGGCGCGGGCGCGACGGTGGAGGCGCTCGAGCGCCACAAGAAGGAGCTGCGCGCGCTTGTGGCGCGCCGGATCAATCTCAAGTTCGCGCCCGATCTGCGTTTCGCCCTTGATATGAGCTTCGATGACCAGGCCCGCATGGACGCGCTGTTGAGGTCGCCTGCGGTGGCGCGCGATCTTAAGGACGTCGGCAGAGAGGACAAGGAATGACCGGCGACCCCCCCGAAGGAGGAGTCTCTGCCCGCGAGGCGCGCGAAAGATGCCGCCGCGGCCAGCCGCATGAGAAGCGTTCGCCCCGGTTCGAGATTGATGGCTGGATCAATCTCGATAAGCCGACTGGCGTCTCCTCAACTCAGGCTGTCGGGCGGCTCAAATTCCTGTTCAACGCCAAGAAAGCGGGTCATGCCGGAACCCTCGATCCGCTCGCATCGGGCGTGCTGCCGGTCGCTTTCGGCGAGGCGACAAAGACCGTGCCGGTCGTTCAGGACGGGGCCAAATCCTACCGGTTCCGCGTCCGCTGGGGAGAGGAAACCGCGACTGACGACGCTGAAGGGGAAATCGTCGCACGTTCCGACCGGCGGCCGGCCCCAGCCGAAATCGAAAGTTCCCTGCCGCGCTTCGTCGGCGCCATTCTCCAGACGCCGCCGACTTTCTCCGCCATCCGCATCGCTGGCGCGCGCGCCTATGATCTGGCGCGTGGGGGCGAAACCTTCGAGATTGAAGCGCGCCCGATCAATGTTTACCGGCTCGAATTGATGTCAGCCGAGGCCAATGAAGCTCTCCTCGAGGCCGAATGCGGCAAGGGGGCATACGTGCGCGCGATCGCGCGGGACCTCGGCCGCGCGCTCGGCTGCTACGGACATGTGGTCGAATTGCGCCGGACTCGCGTCGGCCCGTTTTCGGTCGACTCGGCGGTCCCGCTCGATCGTCTGCCGGATGATAAGGATCTGATGGCGCGCGCGCTTCTGCCTTTGCAGGCGGGCTTGAGCGAAATACCGATCCTGCGCATCGAGCGCTCCGGCGCTACAATTCTTCGACGTGGCCAGAAGCTGTTGCTTCGCGGTCGCCGCTCCAACCCAGGGGCGCGCCTATGCCGAGTGCTTTGGAACGCCAATCGCTTTCGGCGTCGTCGAGGACGGCTATTTCGTCTCGACCCGGGTGTTCAACCTGCGCCGGTAGACCTTCCGCTCACTTCCACGCCTCGAACGCCTTTTCGAGCATCGCCTGGCCCTCAGCCGACTTCTGGAACACGATCTTGGCGATGCGGTCGTCGTTGAGCAAAAGCGGGAAGTCGAACCAGGAGCGCGTCTGCATGAGGTCAAGGTTGCGGGCGATGTCGGCTTCGCCCTTGGCCAGCGCGATGAGGAAATAGGTGTCGCTGATCTTGACCTTCACGCTGGTCAGCGCTTCGGCCGCGGTCGAAATCCTCCTTGCGCATCTGCGGCAGACCGACGTCCTTGAAGCCGGTGATGGGAGCGCCTTCAGCGAAGGCAAATTTCAGGTCGATCGTGTGGGTCGCCTGCAGCGTCGGGTCGGTGTTCTTCCTCAAGGTCATGGTGGCGTGCATCTTGAGGTCGGGGATGTCGGCTTCGGCCTTCACGCCAACCGTCGCTGGCTGGTTCGGGGCCGGCGGAATCAGCGACCATACCGTCGAGCCCAGGCTGACCGCGGGCTTCTGCGGGTTGTCCGCCGAAGCGACCAGCATCGCGGCCCGGCCGGCTGACGGGGTCTGTGCGACTGGCGCGGCTGGCGCTTCCGGCGCCGGGGTTGCTGGCGCCGCTCCCTGAGCGCTCGGCTGGCCCGCTTGCGGCGCAGGCGAGGGAGTTGGAGGCGCAGCTGGAGCGGGCGCATTTATCTGGACTCGCTCAGCGATCTTCGCCGAAGGCTCCGCCGGCGCGGGTTGCTGCGTCTCGACGGGAGGCTTGATCGCGAGATCTTGCGGCTTTTGCCGCATGAGAATTGCAGCTCCAGCCACCGCAAGGGCAATTCCGAGAAGAACGGCCGCCGCGATCCACAGCAGGCGCTTGGGCTTGGCGATTTCGGCGCTTGGCGCGATGGGGCGCTGAATTTCCGCCTCCGGTCTCGCTGCCACGCCGGGGCGGTCGAATTCGGCCGCGACTTCCGGGGCCTCGGCCCATTGCACGGGTTCGTCGCGACGGGCAGCGACCACCGGCGGCGCGCCGGACTCCTCGGGATCGCCAGCCCTGTTGGGTCGGACCGCCCTGCCTGGGTCTAGCGCCGCTACCCCCGGCAAACCCTCATCCTTGCCACCCTTCGCGCCCACGGGTGGAGCGGCCCGGCCGGTCCTCGGTCCGGAGGGGGTCTGGTTGGCCATTGCAGCAGCCAGCTGGGATCGAGCGGGCGAAGCCGCCGACGACGGGCCTGCGGCAGGCCGTCCCGCGACGGGGGTTGGCGCTTGCGGCGGGTTCCCCGGCGCATGGCTACGTTCCTGCAGGGGCGGCGCGGGCCGCTGCGCCGCGCCTGGAATGGGCGCGTTTGCGGCCCCAGGTTGGCCTGGTGCCCCCGTTTGTGAAGGCGGCCGCCTCGAGGAGGCGGCAGGGCCCGGCGGCGGAGGCGCAGTGGGGCGCTGGATAGGAGCGAATTTTGGGGGAGGGGGCGGTGGAGCGGGCTTCGCAGGCGCTGCGTCGGGCTTTGCCGCTACGGACGAGGGCTGCGGGGCCGTCGAAGGGGGAGGTGGAGCCGGCTCTTGCGATCCGTATCTTTCCTCTATCTCCGCGATCGCGGCGTCGAGCGCATTCTCTTCGCGGGAGATGTCGCTTTCCGGCAGCGGCGGACGCAAGCTTCTGAGCTGGTCGAGCAGCGCTTTGCGAGCGCGCTCATAGATCGCTCCGCGCGTCGCCGGCGTGCCCGCGTTGGGCAAGTTGGCGACGGCTCGCATGAGCAGCGAATGATAATCAGCCATGAAGCGTCCGCTCAACCGCTCCGCGCGACGCCGCGCGGTGGTCCCTTAGTCCTGGAATGGATCATGCACAAGAATTGTATCGTCGCGCTCAGGACTCGTCGACAATAAGGCGACTGGCGCGCCAACCAATTCCTCGATTCGGCGCACATATTTTATCGCCTGCGCCGGCAGGTCGGCCCATGACCGCGCTTTGCTCGTCGCTCCTTTCCAGCCTTCGATCGTTTCATAAAGCGGCTCGATGCGCGCCTGCGCGGATTGCGAGGCCGGAAGATAGTCGATCTCTTCGCCGTTCAGGCGGTAACGGGTCGCGACCTTGATGGTCTCAAAGCCGTCGAGAATGTCAAGCTTGGTCAGCGCCAGGCCGTCGATGCCGCAAGTGCGCACCGCTTGACGCGCAAGCACCGCGTCGAACCATCCGCACCGGCGCGGGCGACCGGTGTTGGTGCCGAATTCGCGCCCGCGCTCGCCGATCAATCGGCCGACCTCGTCATCGAGTTCGGTCGGGAACGGGCCGCCGCCGACGCGCGTCGTGTAGGCTTTTGCGATGCCAAGCACATAGCCGATCGCCCTCGGCCCAAGGCCGGAGCCGGTCGCCGCATTCGCTGCGACCGTGTTGGAAGAGGTCACATAGGGATATGTGCCGTGATCGACGTCCAGCATGGCGCCTTGGGCGCCCTCGAACAGAATGCGCTTGCCCGCGCGTCGCTCGCCGTCGAGAATCTCGAATGTCGGCGCCATGAACGGCAGAACCTTGGGCGCCACCGCCAACAACTCTTCCCGAACGGCGGCGGCGCTCGGCGGCGGCAGTCCCAGACCTCGGCATAGCGGATCATGGTGGGAGAGCAGGCGCTCGATCTGGCCGTCCAACGCCTCGGGATCGGCGAGGTCCATCAGCCGGATCGCTCGCCTCGCGACCTTGTCCTCGTAAGCCGGCCCGATGCCGCGCTTGGTGGTGCCAATCTTGGTTCCGCGAACATTTCCAGACTCTCGGTGAGCGTCGAGCTCGCGATGCAGCGACAAAATCAGCGGGACGTTCTCGGCGATCTTGAGATTGGCTGGCGTCACCTCGACTCCCTGGCTGCGCAGCTTCTCGATCTCGCCAACCAGATGATAAGGATCGAGGACGACGCCATTGCCGATGATCGACAATTTCCCAGGCCGAACGATGCCGGACGGAAGCAGCGCAAGTTTGTAAGTCTCGCCGTCGATGACAAGCGTATGGCCGGCGTTATGGCCGCCTTGGAACCGCACCACAACGTCGGCGCCGACCGACAGCCAATCGACGATCTTGCCCTTTCCTTCGTCGCCCCACTGGGCGCCGACAACGACAACATTGGCCAACGTCGATTGCTCTTCCGATGGTTAAACGAGCGAAGCCCCGGCGCAGCGGCAAAAAGCCGAGCCGGGGCTGTTTGCGGCCATCGCCTAGACGATCGGCGCGACTGAGTAAAGGCGCGCTGTGGCTTCATCATGATGTCAAAGAAAGCGCGCTCAGCATCCTCATCCGGAAAAAGCGCGTTCTTCGCGCGAAAAACCCGAACGGTAGGCTTGGATTGGCCGCACGGGTCGCTATATGCCGGGCGCGGCCATCCGACCGCAGGGAGAGCGACATGACCCCCGAAGAACGCCAAATGCTTGGTGGCCTTTTCCAGCGCGTCAACTCTGCTGCCGCGACGCAGCGTGACCCCGAAGCCGAATCCTTCATCAATGACGCGGTTCGCACCGCGCCCCACGCGCCCTATGTCCTGGCGCAAACCGTCCTTGTCCAGCAGCAGGCTTTGGAGGCCGCGGCCAGCCGCATCTCCCAGCTCGAGGTGGCGGCGCAGCAGGGCGCAGAGCAGAGCCAGGAACACGGCAGTTTCCTCGGCAACCTCGGCAAGTCCATTTTCGGCGGTGGTCCGTCGTCTCCCCCGCCACGGCCCGATTCTGACCCGCAGGCCTATCAGCGCGCAGCGCCTCCGCCGCCGCGAGGTTATGCTCCGCCCCCGCCTCAAGGCGGCTATCCTCCGCCGCCCCCGCAAGGCTACTCGCCGCAACCTGGCCCCTGGGGGCAGCCCCAGCCTTCGGGCGGCGGCGGCTTTCTGCAGAATGCAGCCTCGACCGCGACGGGCGTGGCCGGCGGCGTCGTCCTTGGCAATCTCCTGGGCGGCCTGTTCGGCGGCCATGGCGGCGGCGGTGGTCTCTTTGGCGGGGCAAGCGGCGCCGGATTTGGCGGCTCAGGCCTTACCGGCAATCCGACGGAAGTGACCGAGATCAACAACTACTACGACGACAAGGCGGACCGCGGCAGCGACGCGAACTTTGATCCGGGCGCTCCCAACTTCGACAATCTTGACGACTCGAGCTTTGATAACTCGGACGGGTCGTCATTCGACGACGGCGGCGGCTACGACGACGTCTAAGGCTTGGCCGCGGTTCAGACCGGCGGCGAGGCGTCCTTCGGCGACTCGCCGCTTCAAATTTCAGAGCACGATGACCTTCGCGCCGACGGGCACGCGCTCGTAAAGGTCGATCACGTCCTCGTTCATCATCCGGATGCAGCCTGACGAGACGTTATGGCCGATGGTCGAAGGCTCATTGGTGCCGTGAATGCGGTAGAGCGAGGACCCTAGGTAGAGCGCTCTCGCGCCGAGCGGATTGTCTGGACCGCCAGCCATATGGCGCGGCAGGTCCGGACGGCGCAGCAGCATCTGCGCCGGCGGCGTCCAGTCCGGCCATTCGGACTTGCGGCTGATCCGCTTAACGCCCGACCATTCGAAGCCCGGGCACCCAACGCCAATGCCGTAGCGCAACGCCTTTCCATGCGGCTCGACGAGGAATAGGAACCTGTCGGGCGTGTCGACGACGATCGTTCCCGACGCCTCGGGCCCTGTATAGTCGACTTCCTGCCGGCGGAATTGCGGGTCGGGCTCGCCTTCCGCCTCCGACGCGGGGACGCTCGCGCTCGCGGCGGCCATCTGGGGCTGCTGCGACGCGCCGCCGGTCAGCAGCGCTTCGATGAAGCCCCCGCCGAATCGTCCGCGCATGGGGACTGGGGTCGGAGCGGCGATCTGCGCGGCGTTGGCGGAAGCGCCTCCGGCCGCTTGGGTCTCCGGCGGCGCAAAGACGATCACGCCATCGTTGGCTGCGATAGCCGGGACGGGAACGGCGAGCAGAAGTGCGGGAATGCAGAGGGTGGCGAGGTGGCGCATGCCTGTCTCCGGTGGGATTGAGCTGGCCCTCACCATGCATCGCGGGGATTAGGTTAACCTGATAAAAAATGTTAAAATGCAGGCGTCGGCGCACATCCGCTGCGCTCCACCCGCGACCGCAGCGCGCGGCTCCAGGCGCGCACGCGAAGCGAGTTCGCTGAGCAGAATTGTGTTATAGAGCTGGTGAGAAAGCGTCGTCCGATCCTGAATGAGGGCTTAGGCAATGGCGCAAGATCGACCGGAGGTATTCAATCGGCTCTATCCGCGGGAGCGCGCCGAGGCGGAGGAGGATTTTGAGCCCCGCAGACTTGCCAATGTCGTCGTGCTTCTTGTGGCGGTCGCGCTCGTCTTGATTGGCTACTGGGTGTTCAACGCCTTAGGTCACAGCCGCAGATTTCAGCGCTGCCTCGATTCGGGCCGCATCAATTGCGTCGATTTCGTCAATCCCGCCAAGTAAGCGCGGACCCTGTGGCTGAAAGCTAAGCCTCGCGTGCGACCAGAGCCTCGCTTCCTGCGTCTTTGCCGCTAAGCGGATTCTCGGGGTCCCAGGCATAGCGCAGCGTCTCGAACCGCATAGCGCGCGCATCGATCATCAAGAGCCGCCCGACCAGTCCCTCATCGCCGTCGCCGAAGCCCTCGACCAGGACACGGATAGCTTCGAGCGCCATCAGCGAGCCAAGCACGCCGGCAAGCGCGCCCAATATGCCAGCTTCCGCACAGGTCGGGATGGTCCCCGGCTCCGGCGGCTCGGGGAAAAGGCAGCGATAGGTCGGGTTGGGCTTGCCGTCCGGTCCATTCTCATACGGCTTCAGCGTCGTCAGCGTGCCGTCGAATTCGCCGAGCGCCGCTGAAACGAGTGGACGTTGCTCATGAAAGCACGCGTCCGACAGCGCGTAGCGCGTGGCGAAATTATCCGAGCCGTCGAGCACGACGTCGAAGCGCCGAACAATGGCGCGCGCGTTCGTTTCGTCCAACCGCGTCGCGATCGGCTCGACAGCGACATGCGGATTGATGCGGGTGATCGCGGCTTCCGCGCTCTCCGTCTTGCGCCGCCCGACATCGACTGTCGTATGGATGATTTGTCGATGCAGATTGGAGAGCGAGACGATGTCGTCGTCGACGATACCGAGCGTCCCGATGCCAGCGCCTGCCAGATATTGAAGAGCCGGCGAGCCGAGCCCGCCCGCACCTACGACGAGCGCGCGCGCCGCTTTGAGCTTGTTCTGTCCGGGCCCGCCCAGACCGTGCAGGACGATCTGCCGCGCGTAGCGCTCAATCTCTTCGCTCGAAAGGGTCATGAATGCGTATCTCTACCATGCGCGCGTGGTGCACGCGAGCAAAGCAGGACCATTGCTGCCGCCGCGCAGGACGAACGTGGAACAAGTCGCCGCCACCGAAGTTTGCATGAGAGCTATTGCGGGGAGATCATTCAATGTCGCGGCTCGGATTTGCGTTAGCGGCGCTGGCTTCGCTTATCGCGAGCACGGCTTTCGCGGAAACATTGTCTCCCGAAGCGGACGCTTGCAAGGCGAGCGGTCTGCTCGCACTCAAGCAGAAGTTTCCGCAGGTCAAGGACGTGCTGATCGATCTCGATAGCGCGAAAATCATCAAGGCCGACACGACGATCGAAAATGTCCCAATCAAGACGGTCGTCATTAGCGACGCTTACGTGGAGCGAACAAAGTCCACCAAGCCCCAAACGCTCGTCTGCGTGATCGGCGACAAGGGCAAGGTGCTGCTCACGCTGTTCTCCGACAAGTGAGCCGTCACGCTTGCCGTTGGTAGCGCTCGCCTTTGCCCAAGAGGACTCCGTTCGCGCTCGCAACGCCAAGCTCGAGGCTCTCCGCGACCCGACGCGCGCGCTCAATGAACCGTTCCGCGGCGGCAGGCGGGCAAAGGTCGCGCGCCGTCTTCTCGAACAGCGCGAGCCATCGATCGAAGTGACGCGCATCGACAGCCAGAGGCATGTGCTTCGCCATCGGCTGGCCGTGATAGCGCCCCGTTTGAAGCGTCAGCGACGACCAGAAAGCGAACATGTTCTCGAGATGAGGCTCCCATTCCGAGATGCGCAATTCGAAGATCGGGGCAAGCAGCGTATCCTGACGCACTCGCGCGTAAAAGCCGCGAATGAGAGTCTCGATCATCTCCTCGTCGATGCCCGTCTCTTTCTGCGCCAGGGCGACAATGGCGGCGCGCGGCTCCTCGGCGCTGCGAAATTCGCGGTCCATTCCAGTCTCCATAACGGGCGCTCCTACGCGCCCTTTGCGCGAACTCTTGAGGTAGTCAGCCAAGACGCAAGCGTTATTGTGCTCTTCGTCGTGCGCAGCGTAGAGCAAGGTCACCGGCCCAGCCTTCATAAGGTCCTCCATCTGGCTGATGGCATCCTTGTTGGCGCTGAGCTCAGCCCAATAGCGTCGAGAGAATTCCGCGAAGCGGGCCGGATCATGGCCGAACCATCGCCTAAGCTCGTCGCTAGGCGCGATATCCTTCAGCCACAGCGTCAGCTTGGCTTCGTCCTTGCGGGCGCCGCGTGGCCACAGACGGTCCACGAGCACCCGCGCCCCATCCTCTCGATCAGGCGCATCGTAGATCCTCTTCACCCTTAAGTCCGACGCCGCGTGGAGCATGTTCATTCCTTGAGCTGCCCGCGTTCCTAAGCACTCGCTTCTCCTCTATATGAGGATTTGCGGCCGTGCTCGCCAGTCTGTCCCCAGAATGGCGTGGGCCGCATCGACACGCACGGAGCCGATCCGTCATGGCCAGCCCAGACCCCATCGTCATTATCGGCGCGGCGCGCACGCCGATGGGCGGCTTTCTTGGCGACTTGAAGGACGCGCCGGCCCATACGCTTGGCGCGCGCGCCATTTCTGCCGCGGTCGAGCGGGCCGGGATTAAGGCCGAGAGCGTCGACGAAATTCTCATGGGCTGCGTTCTGCCGGCAGGGCAGGGTCAGGCGCCGGCGCGCCAGGCCGCGATCGGCGCGGGGCTCCCGCTCGCGGCGGGCGCGACGACGATCAACAAGATGTGCGGCTCGGGCATGAAGGCCGCCATGGTTGCCCACGACCTCCTTCGCGCGGGATCGGTGGATGTCGTCGTCGCCGGCGGCATGGAGAGCATGAGCAATGCGCCCTATCTGCTCGACCGCGCGCGCTTGGGCTACCGCATGGGCCATGGCCGCACCCTCGATCATATGTTTCTGGACGGCCTCGAGGACGCCTACGACAAGGGCCGACTTATGGGGACTTTCGCCGAGGATTGCGCCGAAGCCTATCAGTTCACACGGCATGCGCAGGACGCTTATGCGCTAAGCTCCCTTGAACGCGCGAACCGCGCGATCGCGAACGGCGATTTCGCCTGGGAGATCGCGCCGGTCAGCGTCAAGGCGGGCAAAACCGAGACGCTTGTCGCGACGGACGAGCAGCCGCCTAAGGCCAAGCCGGACAAGATTCCGACCCTCAAGCCCGCATTCCGCGACGGCGGCACCGTGACGGCGGCGAATTCGAGCTCGATCTCCGACGGCGCCGCTGCGCTCATCATGATGCGCGAAAGTGAAGCCGAGAAGCGCGGCGTGCCGCCGCTCGCGCGTGTCGTCGCCCATTCGACCTATGCCGCCGCGCCGAAGGATTTCCCCACCGCTCCGATCGGCGCGGTGAAAAAGCTGTTCGACAAGACTGGCTGGAGCAAGGATTCGGTCGATCTTTTCGAGATCAACGAGGCCTTCGCCGTCGTCGCCATGGCGGCGATGCGCGACCTCGGCCTTCCGCACGAGAAGGTCAACGTCAACGGCGGCGCCTGCGCGCTCGGCCATCCGATCGGCGCCTCGGGCGCGCGCATTCTGGTGACGCTGATCGCGGCGCTTCGGGCGCGCGGGGCAAAACGCGGCGTCGCGTCGCTCTGCATCGGCGGCGGCGAGGCGACTGCGATGGCGATCGAGATGGCGTAGCGAAAGGACCGAGCTTACGCTCCGGATTACGCGGCGGGGACGGACCGCAAAATCGCAAGTTCCTCCTCGGTCATGTCGACTGGGATATCGGCGAACAGTGGGGTGCTGAGATATCGCTCGCCCGTGTCTGGGAGCATGCAGAGAATGTTCGCGCCTTTCGGCGCCTCCGCCGCGATATTTAGCGCGCCGGCAAAGGTTCCGCCCGAGGTTATGCCAACGAAAATGCCTTCTTTCGTCGCGAGCTCCTTGCTGCAGCGAATGGCGTCGGCGCCCGAGATGGGCAGGACGCGATCGATCAGTTTCATATCCACGGCGTCTCCCGTCAGCTTTGGAATGAAGTCAGGCGTCCAGCCCTGCATCGGGTGAGGCTTGAAACTTGGATGCGGGGCCGCAGGCGAGCCGTCGGCCAGCCGCTTCTGCTCGATTCCGGACTCGAGTAGCGGCGCGTCCGCAGGCTCGCAGACGATGATCTTCGTCTCCGGACGCTCCTTTCTTAGTACGCGGCCAACTCCTTTCAGCGTACCGCCGGTTCCATAACCGGTCACCCAATAATCGAGCCTCTCGGCGGCGAAGTCGTCGACGATTTCGCGCGCGGTGGTGCGGGAATGGAAGTCCGGGTTGGCTTCGTTTTCGAACTGCCTGGTCATAAACCAGCCGTGGGTTTCGGCCAGTTCGACCGTTTTCTTGATCATTCCCACCGCCCGCTCGGCAGCGGGCGTCAACACGACCTTGGCGCCCAGAAAGCGCATCAATCGCCGCCGTTCGATGCTGAAGCTCTCGGCCATCGTGATAACGAGCGGATGGCCTTTGGCGGCGCAGACCATGGCGAGGCCGATGCCGGTGTTCCCGCTCGTCGCCTCGACGACCGTTTGGCCGGGCCTGAGCTCGCCCGACTGCTCCGCCGCCTCGACGACGGCGAGAGCCAGACGGTCCTTGACCGAACCCAACGGGTTGAAGGCCTCGATTTTCACATAGAGGTTGATCCCGTCAGGAGCGAGGCGATTGATCCGCACGACCGGCGTGTGACCAATTGTCCCCAGTATGTTTTGAAATCGCGCCATGCGAAATCCTCCGTCGTTTCCCCCACGGCGCCCGGCAGGGCTTGGACCCAGTGGACGCCTCGCTAGCCTAGCGCGGTCAAAGCCTTTTCGAAAGCAGTCCGCGAGCGCGAGCTTGATCGAGGTGGCGTGAACCTGCTCTTCCCGCTGGGAAGGAGTTGAGGTGAGGGTCGCCCTTGTCCCCGCGTCCGATTTCGGACATAGGTTCCGCTAGCCGCCAGCTAACATGTCAGGCCGGCTCCAGGGAGGTTTCATCCATGCGTTTCACCCGCCGTGTCGTAACCGCGAGCCTGCTCGCCATAGCACTTTCCGCGCCCGCCTTCGCCGCCGACAAGCCGACCATTCTCGTCTCGGTGCCGGGACTGACCTTTCCGTTCTTCGTCCACATGATGGAGGCCTTCAAGGCCGAGGCCGTCAAGCAGGGCTACGAGCCGCTCGAGAGCGACGGCCAGGTGTCCTCGCCGAAGCAGACCGCCGACATCGAGGCGGCGCTCGCCAAGGGCGTCAAAGGCATCGTGCTTTCGCCGAACGAGGTCGACGCAATGGCCCCGGCGCTGCAAGAGGCGGTGGACGCCAAGGTCCCGGTCGTGACCGTCGACCGCCGTGTGCCGTCGGTCACCGGCATCCTCGGCCATGTCGGCGCCGACAACGTCAAGGGCGGCGAGGCCCAGGGCGAGTTGGTCGAAAAAATGTTCCCGAACGGGGCGACCCTCATCAATCTGCAGGGCCAGTCGGGCGCGAGCCCGGCGATTGATCGCAACAAGGGGCTGCATAACGTGCTCGACAAGGCGAAGGACAAATACAAGATCGTTTTCGAGCAGACGGCGGGCTTTGACCGGGCCAAGGGCCTTTCGGTCACCGAGGCGGCGCTCGCAGGCCTGAGTTCGCCGCCGCAAGTCATTGTCGCCGCCAACGACGACATGGCGCTTGGCGCGCTGGAAGCGGTCAAGGCGCGCAATCTCAAGGGAATCGTCATTATCGGCTTCGACGCGTTGCCCGAGACCCTGGGCAAGATCCGCGACGGCGAGATCACCGCGACGATCGAGCAGTTCCCCGGCAAGCAGAGCGCGACTGGCGTCGACATCCTCACTAACTTTCTCAAGGATGGGACGAAGCCCGCGCAGCAGATCACGCTTCTGACGCCAGTGGCGATCACCAAGGAAAATCTCAACACGGCCGAGCGCCTCAACGAAGTGAAGTAGGATCACGACAGCTCCAATGGCGCGCCTCTCGTGGCGCGCCATTTTCCTTAACGTTCCTCTTGAAATGAGCGAGCGCTCCTGAATGGCCAACGCGCCTGCGGGGCTTTCATCGGCCCCGGCAAAGCCCGACAGCCCGATCCTCAAGATGACCGGCGTCAGCAAGCGCTTTCCTGGCGTGCTCGCGCTTGAGAACGTCCATCTCGAAGTCGGACCATCGGAGATTCATGCGCTTCTGGGCGAGAATGGCGCTGGGAAGTCGACGCTGCTCAAGATTCTGTCTGGCGCGCAGAGCGCGGATTCCGGCGACATCGAACTGTTCGGCCAGCCGGTCGCTTTTGCGACGCCGCACGACGCGCAGCGCGCGGGCGTCGTCACGATCTACCAGGAGTTCACCCTCGCCCCCGACATGACGATCGCCGAGAACGTGTTCATTGGCCGGGAGCCCGGCTCGAGGCTGTTCGTGAGCTGGCGGCGCATGGCGCAAGATACGAAGGTCATCGCCGAGCGCATCGGCCTCAAGCGCGATCCAATGACGCAGGTGCGCGACCTTTCCGTCGCCGAGCAGCAGCTCGTCGAGATCGCCCGCGCGCTCTCGATGCGGTCCCGTCTCATCGTCATGGACGAGCCGACTGCGGCGCTGAGCGAAGCGGAAGTCGCAAACCTGGTCCGCATCGTGCGCGCTCTGAAAGCCGAGGGTCTGTCGATCATTTTCGTCACCCACAGGCTCCAGGAAGTCTTCCGCCTCTGCGATCGCTACACCGTGTTGCGCGACGGCCATTATGTCGCCTCTGGCCGCGTCGCCGACACCAATGTCGAGGCGATCATCCGCATGATGGTTGGGCGCGACGTCGGCGCGCTCTATGGCGAAAGGCCGATCCCCGAGCACGGGAAGGTCGCGCTCGAGGTTGAGGGCCTCACTCGTCGCCGCAACGCGCGCGACCCGAACGCAATCGAGCTGGTCGACGTTTCGCTGAAAGCGCATCACGGCGAGATCCTCGGCCTTGCGGGCCTCGTTGGAGCCGGCCGCACCGAGACGGCGCGGGCGATCTTTGGAGCTGACCCGTTCGATCACGGGACGATCCGCGTCGACGGCAAGCAGGTGCGCTTCTCGACCCCACGCGACGCAATGTCCCATGGCATCGGCCTCGTGCCCGAGGACCGCAAGAAACAGGCTTTGTTCCTCAGCCTCGCCATCCGCACCAATATGACCATCGCCGCGCAAGAGGAGGTCAGCCGCGGCTGGTTCATCGACGAGAAGCGGGAAGATGCGCTCATCGATGAGTTCCGCAAGCTCCTGTCGATCCGTATGGCGAGTCCGGAACAGGCGGCGGGTCAGCTTTCCGGGGGCAATCAGCAGAAAATCGTGCTGGCGCGCTGGCTGGCGCTGAGGCCCAAAATTCTCATCGTCGACGAACCGACGCGCGGCATCGACATCGGCTCCAAGGTCGAGGTCCACAATCTCCTCATCGACATGGCGAAGCGAGGCATCGCGGTCATCGTCATTTCGTCGGAGCTGCCGGAAATTCTCGCGGTCTCGGATCGCATCGTGACAATGCGCGAGGGCCGCGTGACCGGCGAAATCGCGCGCACCGAGGCGACACAGGAAATCCTGATGTCGATGATGACGGCGCATGAGAACGGCGCCGCCGCTTCCGCGGCGGCTTGAACGGGGACATTGCATGAGCGAGGCCAGGCTGGAAGCGGCCGAGGATAGGGGAGTCGATGTCTTCGGCTTCGTCGCCAGATTCGCGCCGTTGCTGTTCCTCATCGTGCTGATGCTCTTGTTCGCGATCATGCAGCCGCGCTTCTTGTCGGAGATCAACCTGTTCAACGTGATGCGGCAAGTGTCGATCACCGGCCTGCTCGCTGTCGGCATGACATTCGTGATTCTCACTGCGGGCATCGATCTCTCGGTCGGCTCGCTGCTTGCCTTCGCGGGACTCGTGGCCGCCGCCGTCGCCAAGGGCGGCATGGAGAACCGCTTCACCGTCGGCGAGGGCGGCGTCGGCTATGGCTGGTTCGCCGCAGCGATCGCGGCGATCGCCGTCGGACTCGCCTGCGGCTGGCTGCAGGGCCTCGCCATCACCCGTCTCAAGGTGCCGCCTTTCGTGGTGACGCTCGGCGGCATGTCGGCGTTCCGCGGCGCGGCTTTGCTCTTCGCCGCCGGCGGCCCGATTTCAGGCTTCCAGCCGTCGTTCACCTGGTGGGGGCAAGGGAAGATCGGACCGGTGCCCGTCCCGGTCATCATCTTCCTGCTTGCGGCCCTCATCGCCCATATCGTGCTGCGCTACACGCGCTATGGCCGGCAGGTCTATGCGGTCGGCGGCAACCCGGAGGCGGCGCGCCTTTCGGGCTTGAACGTCAATCGCATCATCATGAGCGCCTACATCATCATGGGCTTTTTCGCCGGCCTCGGCTCGTTCGTGCTCGCCGCACGGCTCAATTCCGCCGAAGCTGTCGCCGGCACCGGCTATGAGCTCACCGTCATCGCCTCGGTGGTAATCGGCGGCACGAGCCTGTTCGGCGGCTCCGGCACCATTTTTGGCACGGTCATCGGCTCGATTCTGATCGGCGTCCTGCTCAACGGCCTCGTGCTGATGAACGTCTCCTCTTACATCCAGCAGATTGTCATCGGCGTCATCATCGTGCTTGCGGTGGCGTTCGACACCTTCGCAAAGTCCAGGCGCAGGAAGGTGTGAAGCAGTCTCTCACACGCTCAATAGGTCGCCGCCAGATAGTTGGCGATGATCGCCGCGTCGTCCTGCCCGATCGGCGCCTTGTAGACCTTGATCATCTTCTGCACCTCGCCCTGCCAGAAGGCTTTTCCCTTACCCGGCGGCTGCGTGGCGATGTAGTCGGCGGAATGACACGCTTGGCAAACAGCTGCGGTCTCGACGCCAGGACCCGGCTTCAGCTCCGCCGTCTCGGGTGGCAATTGATAGACCATCGGCGCGGCGAGCGCCGACGAAGCGGCGGCGGCGAGCGAGACCAGGAACGTGATTGCAATGCTCTTCATCCCTGTCACGCGGCGATCACGTTGGTGACTTCGACGACATTTCGCATGTAGCCGGCCGGGTTCCAGAGCGGTTCGAGCGGTTGGGTTTGCCCTATCCGATTGGCTGCCCGAACCATCAGCCGATGCTTGCCGGGTTCAAGCGAGACATTGGCCGTCCATTCGCGGAACGAATATTTGCCGAGGTCCTCGCCGAGCGCTGCTTCCGCCCAGGTCTTGCCGTCATCAGCGGAGATCGCAACGTCCGAGACGCCGTAGCCGCCGTCGAACGCGATCCCGCGCAGATTGAGGTTGCTGTTGGCCTTAACGGTCGCGCCGTCGGCGATGTTGGTCAGGAAGGAGCGGACGTTGAAGCGGCCGATCGGGACCGTGCTTGTCGGCGCTTTTCCCGGCTCGGTGCAAGCGCAGACGTTGTTGGGAATGCGGTAAGCGGTCTTCATCCAGAAGCTGTCGAGCGGCGCGTCGAGCACCTTGATTTCGTTCAGATGCTTGACCCAGTAGGTGCCGTAGCAGCCGGGCACGATAAGTCGGATCGGAAATCCGTTCAGCCAGGGCAGGTTCTCGCCATTCATCGCGTAGGCGATCATCACTTCGCCGTCGAGCGCATGGTCGAGGTCCAGCGCCTTCATGAACGTTGGTGTCTCCGGCAACACCGGCCGGTCGAGGCCCTGGAAGGAGACCTGGACCGCGCCGGCCTGGACGCCAGCCTTGGCGAGGAGCGCTTTGAGGGGCACCCCTTTCCATCGCGCATTGCCCATCGCGCCATTGGCAAGCTGGCCCCCGGCGACGCGCGGCTCGAAAAAGCCGCGGCTGTTGCCCGAACATTGATTGACGGCCGCGATCTCGACCGGCTCGAAGCCGCCTTTCAGCTCATCGAGCGACAGCGACAGCGGCGTGTCGACCTTCCCCTGAATGTTTAGGCGATACGCGTCCGGATCAATCTTCAGCGGAATGTCGGCCAAGTGATAGCGAACGAAGAACGCGTCATTCGGGGTGAAGACGCCCTCGTCGAACACGCGGAACGGCGTCTCCAATTGCGGCGGACGGGCTGTCAGGACGATAAGCGGGCGCTTGCCTGGATAGGCGACGAGTGGGCGCTCGCCGTTGCCGAACGGCAGGTCGACCGTCTCGCTCGCCGCGACGGGAGAGAGCCTTCCGCCCGTCGCCACTGCAAGGCCTGCGGCGAGAGCGGACTTCAGGGTCTCCCGCCGGTTCATTGTTGGCATGGTCTTGTTGCGCGTTTCCAATGTTTCGATCCGTCGTGCGGCCCCAAGCCGGCGACAGCGCGCCCGCCACGTCCGATCAGGCCATGTGCATGAACAATTTGGACAATTCACGCTGCGGCGGCAAGCGCTCGCGTTGGCTATAACGCGCCCCGCGTTTTGAGAGTTTTAGGCGTGAGCGGATTGAGGGGGCGACTTTAAGCCAGTCAGCCCAACTCGCCGCGCCCCGGCGCGAGCGCGACCGCCTTGACCTGGGCGAAGACGCCGACCCCCTCCGCAAGATCAAGCGTCTCCCACGACTTTCGCGTCACGCGCGACAGCATGTGCGCGCCGGTCCCGTCCGCCCCAAGCGCGACGACGACAATGATCTCATTCGAATCGACGGGCTTCATCGACAGGATTCGCGCCGGCAGGACGTTGAGGATCGAGCTTGGTCCGGGGGCTTCGCGCGTGAGGCTCACGTCGCCAGCGATGACGCGGATGCGCCGCCGCTCGCCGACGGGCGCGGGGGCCGTCGGAACGGTCAGCGAGCCGCCGCGAACCTTGAGCGTAACGAGGCCGTAAGCTTTGTCACTCGCCTCAACGACGCCGTCCAAGCTCACTGCCGCGTCGCGCGCAGCCGCGAGCGGCAAGGATGGATCGCTTTGCAAGTCTTCGAGCGCCCCAGCGCTGATCACCTGCCCCTTTTCCATCAGCACCATCTGGTCGGCCAGGCGCTCGACCTCGGCGATATCGTGCGTGACGTAGACGACGGGCAAATTGAGCCGGTCGCGCAGCCGCTCGAGAAACGGCAGGATCTCGTTCTTGGTGGCGCGGTCGAGCGCCGAGAGCGGCTCGTCCATCAACAAAAGCTTGGGCTGCGACAGCAGCGCACGTCCTATCGCCACGCGTTGGCGCTCGCCGCCCGAGAGATTGCGTGGGCTGCGGTCGAGCAGCCGCGTAATTCCAAGCAGCTCGACCACTTCATCGAAGATGATCCCGCCTTTGGTTCCGTCGCGGTTATCGCGCGGCGCGCCGAACAAAAGATTGCGGCGCACGGAGAGATGCTGAAACAGGCTTGCTTCCTGGAAGACGTAACCGAGCGGGCGCTTGTAAGTCGGCAGGAAGGCGCCGCTTTCGTCCTGCCAGACTTCGCCGTCGATCTCGCAGACGCCATTGATGCGCAGAAGACCGGCGATGCAGCGCAGGACGGTGGTCTTGCCGCAACCAGATGGACCGAACAGGGCAGTCACGCCCTTGGCCGGCGCGGTGAAGCCGGCGTCGAGCGCGAACTTGCCGATCGTTCCGCGGAATTGCGCCCGGATCGCGTGAGGCGCGCTCACGCCCCCGCCCGGGTGAAACGCTTTTCGAGCAGGATCATCGACAGGATGACCGCGAACGCGAATATCACCATGCCCCCGGCGAGCAGGTTGGCTTCGCGCCAGCGCATTGTCTCGACAAAGTCGAAGATCGCAGTCGACATGACTCTGGTGCGGCCCGGGATGTTGCCACCGATCATCAGGATGACGCCGAACTCGCCGACCGTATGCGCGAACCCGAGCACGGCCCCGGTGAGCAAGCCGGGGCTCGCGAGCGGCAGGGCGACGGTCCAGAAGGCTCGAGTGGGCGAGGCGCGCAGAGTCGCCGCAACCTCGAGCGGGCGGTCGCCAACAGCGGCGAACGCGTTGCGGATCGGCTGCACGACGAACGGCATCGACGAGATGATCGAGCCGATGACGAGGCCGGTGAAAGTGAAGGCGAGCGTGCGGGCGCCCCACAGGGATGCGATCGCGCCGCCGGGACCGTCGGGACCGAGCGCAATCAGCAGATAGAAGCCGAGCACGGTCGGGGGCAGCACCATGGGCAGCGAGACGACGGTCGCAGCGGCCTCCTTGAACCAGGCTTTCGACCGTGCAAGCCACCAGGCAAGCGGCGTCGCGACGACGAGCAGCGACAGCGTCGAGATGGTCGCGAGTTCGATCGTGAGCTTGATTGGAACCCAGATTTCGTCGGGCATGCCCAGCTTAGCTCAGCTCAAGAACGTAGCCGAACTTCTCGATGATCGCACGCGCTTCCGGGCCCTTGAGGAAGGCGAGGAAGGCCTTCGAGGCTTCGCTATTCGCCCCGGTCTTCAGAAGCACGGCGTCCTGAAAGATCGGCGCATGAAGTTTCATTGGAACCGCCCAGCGTGTCCCTTCAGTCACTCCGTGAAGTTGGGCGAGCGCGACGAAGCCCAGTTCTGCGTTCCTCGTGTCGACGAACTGGAACGCTTGCGCGATGCTGTTGCCCTGGACGATCTTCGGCTTCAGCGCGTCGTAAACGCCGAGCGCTTTCATCGTTTCAACCGCCGCGGTCCCGTAAGGAGCGGCGACCGGATTGGCGATCGAGAGTTTCTGAAAGTTTCCTGCCTTCAGCGCCGCTTCGCCGTTGGTTACATCGACGACCCGGCTCCACAAAACCAGCTTGCCGATCGCATAGGTGAAGAGGGTGTCTGGCACGGCATAGCCGTTGTCGACCGCCATCTTCGGGCGCTCGGCATCCGCCGACAGAAACACTTCGAATGGAGCGCCATGGGTGATCTGAGTGTAGAAGGCGCCCGATGCGCCAAAGATCAGCACCGCCTCGTGGCCGGTCTTCTGCTTGAACAGGGCGGCGATCTCTTTCGCCGGCTCGGTGAAATTGGCAGCGACCGCGACATGGGTAACGTCCGCTTGCGCCTGCGCCGCAAGCGAAGTGAGAAACGCCGCCAATGCGGTTGCAAGCGCGGTCAGCTTCATGGAGATCTCCATCGGTCGGCGTACTGGCGCAGGCGGTCTTGGCTCCCCGTCCCCGGAGGGCTCGCCCCGCGCTATATGCTGTGGTACATATCCCGGCTTCGGGGGCACAGCAAACCCCCTTGGAGGGGAGCCGATGAAAATCAGCGCGCGCAACAAGCTGCATGGCACGATCGTCGACATCACCAAGGGAGCAACGACAGCGCATGTCCGCATCGACCTCGGCGGAGGCGCGGTTGTCACCGCGTCGATCACCAACGAAGCCGTCGACGAACTGAAGCTCAAGAAGGGCGAGAAAGCCTACGCCGTCATCAAGGCGACCGATGTGATGGTCGGCCTCGACTGACACGGGAGGCGTCGCGGAGCCGCCCAGCTTCGCCGCGAGGGCGCCCCTCGCGGTTTTGAGGCTACTATTTCTTGACCAGGGGGCAGGTCGAGTCGGCGAGCGACCCATAGGCCTCTTCGCCCGACATCGTGCGGACCAGCTTGTAATAGTCCCACGGCCCCTTCGATTCCGCCGGCGTCTTGACCTGCATCACGAACATCGAGTGCTGCAGCAGCCCGTCGGAACGGATGATTCCGTCGCTCGTGAACATGTCATCGACTTTGGTCTTGCGCAGTTCGTCCATCACCTTGTCGGGGTCCGTCGAGCCGACCGCCTTGACCGCGTTGAGATAGGTCGTCGTCGCTGAATAATAGGCCGCCTGATTGAAGGTCGGCATGGCGCCGGTCTTGTCGACGAAGCGCTTGCCGAAGGCGCGGCTCTTATCGTTCAAGTCCCAGTACCAGCCTGCGGTCAGGTAGAGGCCCTGCGCCGTCTCGAGGCCGAGCGCGTGGATGTCGGTGATGAAGGCGAGCAGCGCCGCAGGCTTCATCGTGTTGGTCAGGCCGAATTCATGCGCGGCCTTCAAAGAATTGCTGAAATCGGCACCCGCGTTGGCGAGGCCGAAAACCTGCGCTCCAGACCCTTGCGCCTGCAACAGATAGGACGAGAAGTCCGACGTTGAGAGCGGCACCCGCACCGCTCCAATGACCTTGCCGCCGCCGGCCTCGACGACTTTGGTCGCCGCCTGCTGGAGCTGAGTGCCGAACGCGTAGTCCGCCGTGATGAAGAACCACGATTTGCCGCCCTTGTCCAAGATCGTCTTGGCCGTGCCGTTGGCGAGCGCCGTCGTGTCGTAGCCGTAATGGATCATGTAGGCGTTGCAGTCCTTGCCGGTCAGCGATGCGCCGGCTGCGCCGATCGCGAAGAAGGGAATTTTCCTTTCCTTCGCGACCGGGGCCATGGCGAGGCTCACGCCGGTGTTGGACCCGCCGAGCAGCATTGTCAGGCCCTTGGTGTCGGCCCATTCGCGGAACTTGCTCGCGCCGATATCGGGCTTGTTCTGGTGGTCGGCGGTCAGGAACTCGATCGGCTTGCCGAGCGCGCTGCCGCCGAAGTCGGCGATCGCCATCTTGATCCCCTCGACCGCCCTTGGGCCGTTCACGTCCGCATAGACGCCGGACAAATCGTCGATGTCGCCGATCACGACCTTGTCCGCCGCCTGCGCCGCGAGGGGCGCAAGCGAGGCGAAAATCGTGGCCGAGATCGTGGCCAGCCACTTGCTTAACGTCATTGCTGTTTCCTCCGGTCGCCGATCGCGCGGCTATTTGTTGTCGACGGCGCAGATGTAATTGGCCGCGATGTTCGGGTCTCCTCCGCCTTTGTACCACGCCTTTTGCGGGTAGGAACAAAGCGGGCGCTGCATCGCGACGCCCTTCGACGCGTCGTTGCCGACATAGCTCGTGGCGACGACATGCGACGGAGCGGCCCCATCCTCGACCCAGCGCGCAAGCGCCGTGAACAGGTCATGGTCCGCATCAGTCGACGGCGGGTTGGGCGCGCCAAAGTTCGCGGAGTGGAAGCCGTTGAGGCCCCCGCCAAGACCGCAATGTCCGGCGCCAGGAGCCATGAACAGCCGCGCGAACTTTTGCGTCTCCTCGTCGACGCCGAATTTATCGCTGAGCCCCTTGTACAAGGCGACCGTCTGGTAGGGCGCGACGATCGGGTCCGCCCATCCCTGGAAGATGATCAGCTTGCCGCCGCGCGCCTTGAATTGACTGAAATCCCCAGTCGCCGCGCCGTTCAGGACCGGCCCGAGCTCCGCGTCGACCTTGGGCATGTCGCGATCGAGATCGAATTTGCGCCAGTCCCAGTCGCTGCCCAAAGCCCATTTGAAGAGGCCGTCGAAGGACGGCTCGCCAGGCGCATTGGAAGGCGCTTCGAGGAACGCCCAGTTGAGCGGGCCGACCTCGCTGCCTGGCGGCCAGCCGTAATAGATCGTCTTGCCTCCGTGGTCCTCAGGCCCGGAATAGAAGGCTTTCGCGGTCGCGACCTCCCCGGCAGTCAGGCAATCGGGCGCGTCTCCGCCCTGGCACGTCAACTTGGCCGGGTCGAAATCGCAAGCCGCGGGGTCAGCAATGAACGGGTCCGACTTGAGCCCGTTGCTCTTGGCGTTGCAGGCGGCGATTGCGGCCTTGTTGAGGAGCGTCAGCTTGGCGTCCGACAGCTTGTGCGCCGGCTCGAGATTCGCGGCGATATAGTCCCACGCCACGGCGGCGTGGCCCCAGGTGCGGCTGACAACGGGCGCGCCGATGAGAACGCCGTCATAGTCGTCCGGATAATATTCGGCTTCGATGAGCCCCTGCTGGCCGCCGGTCGAGCAGCCGGTGTAATAGGAACGCTTCGGCGCCTCGCCGTAGAAAGCCTTGGCGATATCCTTGCCGACGACCGTCATGACATGGGTGGACAGGCTGCCCCAGTCCTTCCATTTCTGCGGGTGGCCGATGAGCGGGTCGCCGTTGAGCGGGGTCGACGGCGCCGTTCCCATGTCGGTGTTGGCGGAGGCATAGCCGCGCTTCACCGCCGCCTCCATGCCCGGATAGCCGAGATCGAAGATGCCCCCGTAGCCGCCATTTCCGTTGCTATGGAAGACGCCTGTCCAGCCTTCTTTCGGCAACCACATCTCGATACGGATGTCGGAATCGGGCGCGCCCTTTACGGACGCGGTCACGCGGCAGAAGGACGGCATCCCCTTTCGGGTGACCTTGTCGGAGGTCGTGTAGTCGCCGGCTCGAATGGTCTGCGCCGTCTCGATCGTCGTGTCGGGAAGTTTCAGGTTGGCCAAGTCCTCGCATGAGGACGCGAACGCCGGCGCCGCGCAGACAAGCGCGGCCAAGGAGACTGCGGCGCCAAGAAGCGGCTTGCGCAAAAGACGAACATGGGTCGCGCCTTCGTCGGACATAGTCCTCCCCCATTTTGCAGATTAAGGATCGCCCCCGTCGGTCGATCGATAAGCCGATAGTGTCGAGCGAAACGGGCGCGAAGTAAATGTCCTCGTCCGTCAAAAAGCGTTGGGGGCGCCGAAATCCGGGGCCGCGTCCCCTCTCAATGACGACGAGGGAACCGCGTCGCCTCGGCCTCGTCCGGCGCCAATCGAGACGCCTTTTCATGCGGCTGATTTAAGCAGGCGGCTCAACAAACGCGCTTGAATGATTGTTCCATCGCGGAGAGGATGCCCGTCGACCGCCCACCGGGCGGGGTCTATTGTTCGGAGGGGAGTTCGACGATGATCCGCAGTACTTTTCACGACTTCAGCCGCCGCACATTCCTGAAGGGGAGTGCCACCGCGGCGCTCGGAGGAGCGGCGCTGTCGGTTCTCGGAAGGCCAGCGCTCGCCGCCGATCTCAAAACCGTGCGGTTCAGTGAAGCGGTTCACAACCTCGGCTACATCAATCTTTATGTCGGCATGCATTCCGACATATTCAAGAAAAATGGCCTGGACATGCAGGTGAGCGCCGCGGGCGGCGACACGCAGACCTTCGCGGCGGTGCTCGGCGGCTCCGCCGATTTCGCCATCGGCGACGCCACCATGGCGGTCATCTCGCGCGAGAATGGCGGTCCGGGCGTGGTTGTCGGCACGGTGGTTCAGCGCGCCCATTATTTCGCTGTCTCGAAGACCGTCGAGCCCTTCACCGATCCCAAGATGTTCAAGGGCAAGAAGATCGCGACCTCGCCCGAGCCGAACACCAATTTCAGCGTCACCAAGCGTCTGATCGAAAGCAACGGCATGAAGCTTGGCGAGGACGCCACGATCGTGCCTGTCAGCCCAGGAACCGAGATCGCCGCCATGCTTGCAGGCCAAGCCGACATCGCCATCGCCTACCAGCCGGGCGTGTCGCAGGCTGTCGCCCAGGGCGCCAAGATCGTCTTCGACTTCTCGAACTATGTGGGACCATTCTGCAATACGGGGATCATGGTCTTGCCAACGACCATTGCGAAAGACCCCGACATGGTGCAGGCCCTCGTCACGTCTTTCGAGGAATCCGGACGCAAGACCTATGCGGATCCGGCCTATTCCAAGCAGGTGGCCAGGTTGGAGTTTCCCGATCTGCCTGGCGACGTCGTTGATGCAGCGATCGACGCCGAACTCAAATACAAGATTCCGGCTCAGACCGTGGTGACCCAGCGCGACGCCTGGAAGGCGCTCATGGACATGCAGAAATATCTCGGCAACATCAAGGGAACCGTGTCGTTCGACGAGGTGATCGACAATTCCTTCGCCGACAAGGCGGTCAAGTTAGCGGGCTGATGCGAACGCCGATCGTTCCCGGCGCAGGCGCGGCCCCACACATCGGTTCTCAACCGCTAGAGGCGCCGCCGCCCCTAGCGGTTGAGCACATTGCCAAGAGCTTCTTTACCGCCGACAAAACGACGCCCGTGGTGGGCGATCTCAGCTTTGTGCTTGGCAAGGGCGAGATCGTCAGCATTGTCGGACCGTCGGGATGCGGAAAGACCACGCTCCTGAACCTCGTGTGTGGACTCATTGCGCCTGATGCGGGCCAAGTTCGCTGGCATGGTCAGCCGCTCGGCGCGCGCGGAATCCGGTCAGCCGCCAACGTCGGCTATATGCTCCAGAAGGACTTATTGCTGCCCTGGCGAACCGCGATCGCCAACGTCAAACTGGGCATGGAAATCCGTCACACGCCCAAGGCCGAGGCCAACCAGCGAGCGCGCGCCTTGCTTGACCAGCTGGGCTTGCACGGCTTCGCCGACAACTACCCTTCGACCCTTTCAGGCGGAATGCGCCAGCGCGTCGCGCTTGCCCGCACCTTGGCGAACGATCCGGACGTCCTGCTCCTTGATGAGCCATTTGCGGCGCTTGATTTCCAGACCAAGCTCCTGATCGAGAGCGACACCGTCAATCTTGTCCGCGACAGCGGAAAGTCTGTCCTCTTGATAACTCACGATATCGAGGAAGCGGTCTCGATGGCCGACCGGGTTCTGGTGCTGACCCATCGCCCGACGAGGCTCAAGGCGGCCTACGACATCGAGCTCGATGCGCCTGCGGATGATATGATCGCCGCGCGAGAGAGCGCAGGCTTCAGCGACTATGTCCGACAAATCTGGTCCGACCTCGATGTCGGCCGCGCTTGAACGGGGGCGCGGAATGACGGCTATAACCGATCGCGACCCGTCTGCGGCCGTCGTAGCAGCGCCCTTGCCAAGCGCGATCCGGGCTCGGCGCTTCCGTCGAAGCGCGCTCGTGCTCTTGGTCCAGGCGCTGATCCTGATCGCCTTTCTCGCTTTCTGGGAATACGAGGCGGGAAAAAGCAAGCAATCGGCCTTCATGTTTGGCTCGCCGTCGGCGATCGGCCATTTCCTGTGGCAGATGATCGTCGACGGAAGCCTCTTGCGCGACATCAGCGTGACGGGCCTTGAGACCGTATTGGGCTTCCTGATCGGCAACCTGATCGGGACCTTTGTCGGTCTCTCTCTATGGTATTCGCTATTCGTCTCCCGGGTGGTGCAGCCTTTCGTGATTGCGATCGGTTCGATCCCCATCATCGCGCTCGCGCCGATCATCATCATCTGGTTCGGCACCGGTCTCGCCTCCAAGATCGCGATGTCGACCCTGTCCGTGGTGGTGGTCGCCCTGGTCACCTCCTACAAGGGCGCGATTGGCGTTGATCCGGACCAGATCAATCTCCTGCGCACGCTTGGCGCGCGAAAGCCGCAAATCTTTTCCAAGCTCGTCGTCCCGGCGAGCCTCACGGACATCTTTGCCGGGCTCAAGCTGACGGTCGGGTTCGCGCTGATCGGCGCGATCGTCGGCGAGTTCATGTCCTCATACGTTGGGCTTGGCCATGCGATCTTTCAGGCCGGATCGCTCTATGCGATCCCCAAGGTTTTCGCCTCCCTGGTCGGCACCATCTCGCTCGCCCTGGTGCTGACCTTTGTCGTGGGCAAAATCGAGCAGCTCCTGACCCCTTGGCGTCGGGTCGGCTGACCGCGAGCGACCGAACTCATAAAAGCCCCTCCCAGGTTCATCGACGTGCAGCCACCGTCTCCACCGCGAGCGTCACCAGGGCGCTCAGCGCGAGCGTCAAACCGTAAACGAGCGCTGTCGTCACCAGCCCGAACCGAGGCGCGGCAAAGCCGGCTGCGATGGCCGCGAGCGCGAAGGCGAGATAAGATTCAACGAAATAGGCGGAGAGCAATCCCGCCCGCTCATGGGCGGAGGCGAGCGGCAGGAGCACGCGCAGCGACGCCCCGTAGGATGCGCCGAAGCCCAAGCCCGCGACGATCGTTCCGAAGAACATGCCCATGGGCGAACCGGCTGCGATGGCGACCACAGTGAAGACGATGCCAGCGGCGAGCAACGCCGCCGAGGCGCGCACCGTCTTGCCCGCATCGAGGGCGCGCGTCGCGAATGACGAAAAGCCGCCGGAGACCATCAGCGCCGAGACGACCGCGGCGCCGACAAGCGGCGAGCGGATCCCGGTCGCCTCGATCATGAGCGAGGGCATCAAAGAGAGGTAGAACCCGCCGAGCGCCCAGGCGGAGAGGGTCAACGGAAACAGGCGCGCCATTGGGGCGGCTGCGGCAGCCGGGACGATCAGTTTGGGCCGAATTCCGCTCCAGGCGCCCGCCTTTCGCGACGTGGTTTCGGCAACCCAGGCGAGAATAATCATCTCAGCCAGCGTCACGCCGAGCAGCACGGCATAGACCAGATGGGTTGGCCAGGGCGCAAAGGTGACGAACATGCCCGAAATGAGCGCGCCGAGCGCGAGGCCCAGGAACGCCGTCACGCTATTGAGCGTGGCGGCCCACCGTGGCGCCGTGTCCACAATGAGCGCGCCAAGCGTCGCCAGGGCGACGCCCGTCGCGACGCCTTGCACGGCCCGCGCAGCGATGAGCATGGCCGCGGACCCGGCGACGAAGAACAGGAGAAGCGCGACCGCGTTGAGCCCAAGCGCCAACAGAATCATCGGCTTGCGGCCGATATAGTCCGAAAGCCGCGCGATCGTCAGAAACGCGCCGATCATCGTGAAGGAATAGATGGCGAAGATGAATGTGATCGCGAACGGCGTCAGGCCCAGCGTCTCGCGATAGAATCGATAGATCGGCGTCGGCGCGCCTGCGACAGCCGCAAAGGTGATCGCCGTCGCCGTCGCATAAGTCGCCGTCGCATAAATGGCGGTGATTGACCTCGAAACCGGCCGAGCCCGAACCGTGATGGCGCTGGTGGACATTTTCATGGCCTAAAGCTAAGTTATTGCGTTAAGCAGCATAACACGGCAGCGGCTTAATGCAATATCTTTGCTTTAAGCAGGGCCCAGTCTTTTCAAGGAACGCCGAATGGCGCGCGAAATGATCCGACAGGGCGGGCGCAGCGCCCGGATCCAGGAGGCGGTTCACCGGGCGACGCAGAGCCTGCTCAAGGAGGTCGGCCGCGGCGAGACCAACGTGCCGCTGATCGCCGAACGGGCGGGCGTGACCCCGTCAACCGTCTATCGGCGCTGGGGCGACCTCGCCCAATTGCTGGCGGACGCCGCGGCCGAACGGCTGCGCCCGGTGGCCGAACCGGACGATACGGGCTCTCTTGCGGGCGATCTGCGCGCTTTCGTCACGCAATATGCCGAGGAAATGGCCTCGCCGGTCGGCAGGGCATTGCTGCGCGATGTGCTGGCCGAAAAAGAATCCGACTTCGCCGCCGTGCGCTGTTGCGCTTACACGACCGATCATCTGCAAACCCTCAATAACCGCGCTCTCAAGCGTGGCGAGACGGGTTTCTCGGTTGACCAAGCGACCGACATCCTGATCGCGCCGATCTGCTACCGCATCCTGTTCTCGAACGGCGAGACTTCGCCGGACTATGTGCATGCGCTGCTGACGCGCTTCGCCCGTCTGAATGGCGTCTCGGCGTAAGAGTTGAAGCGGGCCAGCGGGGGCGTTGGGCTCGTGAACTCCGGTTCGCGCAACAGGTGTCGGATGGCGCGGCCTATTTTGATCCCGATCGCCATGGAGTGTGGGCCCACCAAGGGCTCGACGCGGGCTGCCGAAAAGCCGGCAACCGGGAACCAGTAATCTCAGGAGGCCGACAATATGCCACGATTCCAGCGTTAAGCCTTGGGAAGCCGAACTATGCCGCCGGATAAGGACTCGCAACATGGGTTCGAAGAATCATAGCCGCCTGCTATCTCTTGGATTGCTCCTGGCGCTGACGCCATTCTGCGCCTCCGCCCGCGAGGCATGGATCTACGTCACCGACAGCGGCGGCGGTCGCGTCGAGGTGATAGACCCCACGACAAACAAGGTTGTGCAGGTTATCGGCGGTATTGCAGCGCCGCACGGGGTTGGTTTCTCCCCTGATGGCAGTCGAATCTACATCAGCAATGAATCGAAGAACGCGCTGGATATCGTGGATCGCGCCAGCGGCCAGATCACTGACGAGGTGCCGCTCAGCGGGCGTCCCAACAATATCGCGGTGACAAAGGACGGTGGGCGCGTGCTGGTGGCCATCCGGGGCGGGAAAGGCGGGCTCGACGTGATCGACGCCACGACTCGCAGGCTAGTCGAAAGCATTCCAGTCGGGGGGCAACTCCACAACGTCTACGTAACCCCAGACGGCAAATACGCTGTCGCTGGCTCCGTCGCCGACTACATGGTCACGGTGTCCGATTTGGCCGCTTATCAGCCCGCCTGGGGAGTGCGGTTCGAGGCGGGTGTACGGCCGATGGCCATCGAGGCGAACGCCGACGGGTCGACCAAGCGGATCTTCGTAGAACTCTCTGAGTTTCACGGCGTCGCGATCGTGGACTTCGTCACGCGAAAGGAGGTGGAGCGGATCAGGTTGCCGGACCTGGGTTCCGCCGAAACTGGCCGTGGAGGCGAGACGACGCCTTGTCACGGCATTGCTATCGCACCGGACGGCAAGAGCCTGTGGATCAACAGCACCGTCGACAACGCAGTGTTTGCCTATTCGCTGCCAGACCTGCGGCTCCTTGGCCATGTCTTGCTGCCGGTGCGTGAGAAATCGGGGCAACCGCCGATCAGCGCCACACCGAACTGGATTACGTTCACGCCAGACAGCGACCGCCTCTTCGTCTCCAACTCAGCGCTCGATTCAGTGTCCGTGATCGATGCCGCCGCGATGAAGCCGATCGCCGTCGTGCCCGTCGGCAGTGTGCCGAAGCGCATCAATACGTTGGTATTGCGCTAGACTAGAACGCGCTGCTCGTCGGCTACTCGGAGTGGGATTGGTCGAGATCAAACTCGGTCCAGCGAGCCTCAGCGATCTCTTTTGTCCGTCTGCCGCGAAAATAGCCACTTGAAGGAACCCGCGTATCGAAGTCGATGCGGTGCGATCCAGCGGATTTTTATGAGCAATTTCTTTCCGGAATCCAGGATCTGTGCTTCCGGGCGCCGGGCCGGTTGGTCGCTCTGCGAAGCGTCTTAGTTGCCCGCCAAACTGCGCACCTTGGCCAGCAATTCGGCCGAACTCGCTTGGGCCCCGCGCTGCTGGAAGACGATCTCCCCCTTCTCATCGAGAACGGAAATGACCGCGGCGTGATCAAAGCCGCCCTGGCCGGTGGGTCGGTAGCCGACGCCGAGCGCTGCAGCGAGCTCGCGCGCGGCGTCGGCGTCACCGCGCAGGAGCGTCCAGCGATTGAGATCGAGGCCATGGCTTTCGGCGTAAAGCTGCAAACGCTCCGGCGTGTCAGCCTCCGAATCGAAGCTGAAGAAGGCGAAGCGAACGCGACCGGCTGCGCCACGGGAAAGATGCTTCTCGATCCACATCATGTCGACCACGATCGCGGGGCAGACGTCCCTGCACGTCGTGTAGCCCATCGCGGCGACGACCGGCTTGCCGGCGAACGAGGCGAGGGCGACGGTTGAGCCGTCCTGCGTCGTCCATTTCGACACGAGATTATAGACTGAGGCGCTGGTGGGGGCCGGGTTCTCATTCTGGACGTCCGGCGGCGCGCGCTCGTCCGCGCGTATCGCGGCTGGACCTCCGGCGAGAACCGCTGCACCAAACACAAGCGCGGCGACCGGCGAGCAGCGCTTCAAGGCGCGCCTCCCGCGCAGCGGAAGCCAAGATTGTCGGCGGTGTAGTTCGCCCTGAGACTCGCCCGCATCGCGTAGCGCATGAAGGCCGGATAGTTGGTCGGGTCGGTGACGCCGGCCGCAGCGCCGCCGCAGAAGCTGGCGCTGTCCTTGCCGTTGGGATCGCGGGACTCCGCCGTGATCGCATAGGCGTCGAAGTCGAACGTCCATTCCCACACGAGGCCGACCATGTCCTTGACGCCGAAGCCGTTGGCGGATCCTCCCCCGATTGCGGGCGGGTGGGTGGGGTTGGGAAGCGCGAACCATTCAAGCGCGCGCTGGCGAATAGTGTCCTGTCCGCGCCCCGCATCGGCCAGCGCGTACTCCCACTGATCAGTCGTCGGCAACTTGAGGCCGCGCGCTTTGCAATAGGCCTCGGCGGCGAACCACGAGACGTTGGTGACAGGTTCGTTGCTGGCCTGGGAATCGGCGAGCTTGAGATCCGCCGGCCAACGCTTGAGATACCGCTCATCGGCGAAGAGAGCCTTGATCCGCGATTTCCGCCATTGGGGATGGCTGGCCGCGAACTCGAGGAACTGAGCGTTGGTGACCGGCTCGACATCGATTCGGAACGCGGAGATCCGCCATGACGTCGCCGTCGGCTCGCCGTCGTTGATCGCCTTCACTTTGAGAAATGCCCGGTAGAGCCCCGCCGGCGCCGTGACCATGCCGCTGGGCTCGACCTCGGCCGCGACGCTGACGGCGAGCGACCCCACCAGCGTCGCCGCGGCTAGGGCCGCCGCCGCGCGCGTCACGGCTTCGCCTGCACCCGATAGGTCTTCACCTCCTCCGGCGTGACCTCGAGGCCCGAATTTCCCCAGGTGTTGTAGACATAGGTGAGCACGTCGGCGATGTCCTCGTCGCTAAGGCTCCAGGCCGGCATCACGCCATCGAACTGATGACCGTTGACCGTCAGCTTCGTCTCGAGACCGCCGGTGACTGTTTTGATGGCGCGGACCTTATCGCCGTTGAGGTAGTCCGACTTGGCGAGCGGCGGGAACGCGTCGGGCACGCCTTGTCCGTTCTCTTGATGGCAAGCCTGGCAATTGTTGCCGAACACGTCCGCCCCCAGCTTGATGCGCTCCTCTTTGGTTCGGGCCGCCGGCGCCGGGCCGCCCTGGCTGGCGACGCGGATTCCCGTGCCCTCGGGCTGGTAGACGAGATCGAACTGTTTGCCGGAATAGACAAGCTTCTCCTCAGGCCCGGTGACCTTGAGCTGGGCCAGCGCGCCGCGGTTAAAGGCCCGCTCGATCGAATGATCGACGATGATGAAGGTGCCGGGCACGCTCATCTTGAACTCAACGATCGCCGCGCCGCCGGCCGGGATCAGCGTCGTCTGCAGGTTGTGAACGGGCGCGCTCAAAGCGCCTTCGGGATAGACCGTGTCAAAAATCTGTCCGATGACATGAAAGGAGGAGACAAGGTTGGGGCCCGCGTCGCCCACGAACAGCCTGACGGTTTCGCCCCCCTTGGCGGTGATGGCCTTGTCGCCGACCGTCGATCCGACCGAACCATTGAACACGACATATTCCGGCTTCTCGGCGATCACCTTGGCCATGCTGAACGGTTAAAGGCCCTGGTCGGCGTTCGCGCCCTGGGTATAGAAGTCGCCCTGCATCAGATAGTACTCGCGGTCGACCTTGGGCAGGTCTTCCTTCGGTTCGACGAGGATCAGACCATACATGCCGTTGGCGATGTGCATCGCAACCGGCGCGGTCGCGCAGTGGTAGACGAAGAGCCCCGGATTTAGCGCCTTGAACGAGAACACCGAGCTGTGGCCCGGCGCGGTGAGCGAAGCAGCCGCGCCGCCGCCAGGTCCGTTCACCGCGTGCAGGTCGATGTTGTGCGGGTTCTTGTTGTCGGGATGATTGTCGAGATGCATTTCGACAAGGTCGCCCTCGCGGATGCGGATGAACTTGCCGGGCACATGGCCGCCGAAAGTCCAGAAGGTGTAGCGCACCCCGTCGGCAAGCCGCCCCTCCAACTCACGGACTTCCAGATGGATGATGACCTTTGTCGCATGGTCGCGCTGGATCGGGGGAGGAACATTCGGCGCGTCGGTCAGGATCGCGTTCTCTTCGCCCACGATCGGGGCGGCGAGATTCTCCTCGCGCGAGGCGCCATAGGCGGAGCCGGCGAGTAGAGCGGCGGCGAAAGCGATGATTGTCCTTAAGACCATAGCTGGGGCACTCCGTTTTCCTCGGCGAAGACTGTGTTTTACGGATGCTATAGGAAATGCCTGCCGGCGCTTCTTGATCTCAATCAATTTGATCTCAACTAAACGACGACGGTTGCGCGGTGGAGGACGGCGAGGCGCCAGGTGTTTACGGCTTCGCAGTCTTGCTAGCCGAACAGTCCGCCATGAGCGCCCGCGACCGCGCCTAAAATCGTCACAATCGCCGCCGACAAGAGAACCAAATGCGCGCGCCAAAGACGGCGCAGGACGCCCCCCGGATCGCGCGCCGCTTCCGCGGTCAATCGCGGGCGCACGATCGGCTCGACGACGAAGACGAGCGTCATGAACAACGCCCAGACCAACGCCATCGCGTCCAGCCACCAGAATGTCGGGTCGGCGAATTGGGCCCAAAGATCGAGGCGCCAAGCCATCCAGAACCCAGTCGCCCCGGCGAGAGGGACCGACCACTTAACTTGCGCCGAGAAACGCCCTTCGATCGCCTCGAACAGCGCCCAGCCCTCCCGAGGGTCCTTGCTTCCACGCGCCAAAGGCAGTGCGACAAGGGTGATGAACGCGACGCCTCCGATCCAGTGGGTGACAAAGAGGACATGCAATGCTCGGGCGAGTTCGATGTCGTTGAGCTCACTCATACGCGCGCCAATTCGGGTTTACTCGTAAGCCTATCAGGTTTGACGCGCCCGCGAGTGCGCGAAAGGGTCGCAGTAAAATAGCTTGGAGATCGTGGAAGCCGCCGGACGCAGGCGCGATAACGCCTGCGCGAGGCGCGATTCCCCTTCCATCGCCGCCCCATCAGGCATAGATAACGGGGATTCCCCTTCCATTCGCGCCGAAGAGGCGCCGGAGAGTATGATGTCCACGCCGCGTACGTTATATGACAAGATCTGGGACGAGCATGTCTTGGAGACGAACGGCGGGCTCAGCCTCATCTATATCGACCGGCACCTCGTCCACGAAGTCACGAGCCCGCAGGCCTTCGAGGGCCTGCGCATATCCGGGCGCAAGGTGCGCGCCCCGCACAAGACGCTCGCCGTCGTCGACCACAACATCCAGACCACCGACCGCAGGGGCGGCATCGCCGATCCGGAGAGCCGTCAGCAGGTCGAGGAGCTGGCTAAGAACGCGCGCGAGTTCGGCATCGAATATTACGACGAGTTCGATGCGAGGCAGGGCGTCGTGCACATCATTGGGCCGGAGCAGGGCTTCACGCTGCCCGGCACGACGATCGTCTGCGGCGACAGCCACACCTCGACGCACGGCGCCTTCGGCGCGCTCGCCCACGGCATCGGCACCTCCGAGGTCGAGCATGTGCTCGCGACCCAGACGCTGATCCAGAGCAAAGCCAAGAACATGCGCGTCAAGGTCGAGGGCGCGCTTCCTCCGGGCGTCACAGCCAAGGACATCATTCTCGCCATCATCGGCCAGATCGGCACCGCCGGGGGCACCGGCCATGTGATCGAATATTGCGGCTCGGCGATCGAGTCCCTCTCGATGGAAGGCCGGATGACGGTTTGCAACATGTCGGTCGAGGGCGGGGCGCGGGCCGGCATGATCGCGCCGGACGAGAAGACTTACGCCTATCTCAAGGACCGGCCGAAGTCGCCAAAGGGCGCGCTATGGGACCAGGCGCGGCGTCATTGGGACACGCTCAACAGCGACGAGGGCGCGCATTTCGACGCTGACGTGAAGCTCGACGCGGCCAATCTGCCGCCGATCGTCTCCTGGGGCACGAGCCCGCAGGACGTCGCGCCGATCTTCGGCGTCGTGCCACGGATCGCGGACGCTCCAACCGAGCAGAAGCGCGCCTCGATCCAGCGCGCGCTCGACTATATGGGGCTCAAGGGCGGCGAGAAGATGACGGATATCGCCATCGACCGCGTCTTCATCGGCTCCTGCACCAATGGCCGCATCGAGGATCTCCGCGCCGCCGCGGCGATCGTGAACGGCCACAAGGTGAGCGAGCGTGTCAACGCGATGGTCGTGCCGGGATCCGGGCTGGTCAAGGCGCAGGCGGAGGCCGAGGGCCTCGACAAGATTTTCCTCGACGCGGGCTTCGAGTGGCGTGAGCCCGGCTGCTCGATGTGCCTCGCGATGAACCCGGACAAGCTTGAGCCAGGCGAACGCTGCGCGTCGACCTCGAACCGCAATTTCGAGGGCCGGCAAGGTTATCGTGGCCGCACGCACCTCGTCTCGCCGGCAATGGCGGCGGCCGCGGCGATCGCGGGGCGGTTTGTCGATGTGAGGGACTGGCGGTAGGCGCATGAAAGCCGGCGATCTCCTCATCGACGAGAGCGAGATCGTCGAAAACTTCCTCCGCTCGTCGGGTCCGGGCGGGCAGAACGTCAACAAGGTGGCAAGCGCGGTCGAGCTGCGGTTCGACGCGCGCCGGAGCCCAAGCCTGCCGAACGATGTCGCGGTCCGGCTGATCAAGCTCGCCGGGGCGCGCGCCACGCAGGACGGGGTGATTGTCATTTTCGCCCAGAGATACGCGAGCCAGCCGCGCAACCGCGAGGACGCGCGCGCCCAACTCGCCGCGTTGCTCATTGAGGCGCAGCAGCGAGCGAAGCCGCGCATCGCCACGCGTCCGACGCTGGCCTCAAGGACGCGTCGGGTCGACGACAAGACCCGGCGGGGCACGGTCAAGGCGCTGCGGCGCGCGACGACCAGAGCGGACTGACGCTGCGGGTTTCTCTGCGTTCGGACGAAATCGTCATTGCGACGCGGCGTTAGCTCCCCGACGTTCCCGTCGTTTGCCTCGCTCCGCTCGCAATGACGGTTCGGTTCGACCTAAATGCAATTTGCTCTTATCGCCGTGCGCGGAGGTCGCGCTGCTGGACTCGCGACGGCGGCGCGGGCTGCGGCGCGCTTATAGGTTGTTTCGGAGCTTGGGCTTCGCGCTGCGTGCTCTTCATTCCGAAAAAGTCGGAGGGATCGTGCGAGCAGATGAGCTTGACCTCGCCCGCAGCGGTGCGCGCGAGGTCGCGCAACCGCGCCTGATTGGCGCGTCGCTGCCCGCCGTCGATGTTCACCAACAACTCGAAGAAGCGCACGCCTTTTGGCGCGAGGCCGCCGTCCGGCTCGACTTCTGAGTGATAGAAATAGGCGTCGCCGCAATGGAGCAACCAATCGTCCTCCCGCCTGACTGCGACGCCGCAGTGCCCGCGCGAATGGCCGGGCAGGGGCACCAGCAAAACCTCGTCGCGCGTTCCGGGAATTGCGCGCACGGCAGAAAAGCCAAACCAGGATTCGCCCTCTTCCTCGACTGCGTCCCATTTCTTGACCGCGGCGATCTGCACTTTGCGGTAGCGGCTGCGTTCGCGGAGGCTAGACCGATGGGAGGCCGCGCGAAGTTCGGCGGCGAAAACATGGACCGTAGCGTCGGGGAAGTCGCAGAATTCCTCCCGCGTGGTCGAGGTCGAGATGGGTCGGCACGATGTGACGAACATCGCTCGGGCGGTAGCCCAAATCCGAGACTTGCCTCAGCGCCGTCTCGGCAACGTCGAGGCGCGGCCGCGCCATTGCGTTGAATAGGAATCCGAGCCGCCGCGGCTCGTTGACATCCTCGACCCCGAGCCCGGCGTCGACCAGGATCAGCCGGTCGTCGCCCTCGATCAAGAGACAGTGGCAGCACATAGGCGCGGGCGACAGCAGCCCCCCCGAGGCGCCGAACAATCTCCCGCCGCGCGGACAGAGAGACCCGCAGTTGAGGTGATGGATGCGCACCCGCTTGATCCTTTGACCGGTCTTAACCTGTCACAGATCTGCCGTCCACCTAGGGCAACCGCACGGTTAAGCGCTGACTTACTGGCGCAATTCCTTCACGGGACCCCTGTCGAGAAGGGAGGTCCGTCGTTCGGCGCTACTGATCTCGCGCGCCGGCGAGAACGATCCCGACCGCCGCCCTCATCCAAGTCCGAGCGGGAGAGCCAATTGACAATTTCTTGCATAAAATAGAATTATCCGTATGATAGATCGGAACTAGAGAAAGAGTCTGCTGGTTCGATTAAAGTCGTGAACGGGCGTGCGCCTGCTCCTCAAGTTTGACGCCGGCGAGCCCATCAAGGGGGAGTTCCGAAGTTTCCGGCGAAGCCGGCAGGTCGGCGGTGGAGCTTGCGATGAATGATTGAAGTTGGACGGTGCGCTTGGCGCGCTCAGGGAGGGCCATCGAGGCCGCTTCGCGGTGCGTGGGAGCGAGGTTTCAGGTGAAGCGGAAGGAGCGAAAAAGTTTAGTAACTGCCAAGCAAGGGGCTTCGGAAGGGCTGGCGCCCACCGACCTAATCCTGAGGAGCCGCGCGGAAGCGCGGCGTCTCGAACCATCTTCCAGCTCTCGGCGACGTCAGTGCGCACGGGAGCGTCCTTCGAGAGGTGCCTTCGGAGCTCCTTAGGACGAGGGGCTTGGAAGTTACAAAGTTGCGCAAAAGCGCCGACTTAAGGCATTGAAACGATTGGTGTGCGTAAACTTGTGCGGGATTATCCCCTTGACACAGGTAAGCGGATGAGGTATGCATATAGGCATTGGAGTTCAATGCCATGCCTATCGAGCCGCCCCGCAAGCGAAAGCGCCCTTCTAAAGCCGGACAGCGCGAAAGCAATGTTCAGGCGTATTCGGTTCGCGAGTTCTTCGCCGAGTTTCCGAATGATGACGCCTGCCTAATGCGCGTTATGGAAGTCCGTTATGGGCTGCGCCACATATGCGGGAAATGCGGCAAAGACTCGACGTTCCATAAGCTCACTAACCGCAAGGCGTTCGCTTGCTCACATTGCGGGGACAATCTCTATCCATGCGCGGGTACTATTTTTCAGGATAGCCGGACGCCGCTGCAAACGTGGTTCTATGCCATCTATCTATTCATTGCTACGCGTCACGGCGTGAGCGGAAAGGAACTGCAACGCACGCTTGGCGTCACGTACAAGACCGCCTATCGCATTGGTATGCAAATTCGCGACCTCATGGGAAAGGTTGATAGCTTCCAAGTCCTCAAAGGCCACGTCGAGATCGATGAGACCTATTTCGGCGGCTATCGGACGCGCTCGCAGGGCGGTCGCCTATCCCCCAACAAGTCCATCATCATGGGCATGAAAGAGCGCGGCGGACGGATTGAAACGCGGATCATCCCGAACGTCCAGACCGCGACGCTGCGCCCTATCGTGAACGAAAGCGTCGAGAAGGGATCAACCGTCTCGACCGATGAAATGGCCGGTTATAACTTACTCAAAGGCGATGGGTACACTCACGGCGCAGTTGACCACTCGCGCAAGGAGTGGGCTTGGACCGATCATCAAAGCGGTACGCGGTTCTCGACCAACGGTACCGAGTCGTTTTGGAAGCTGTTCAAGGACTCGGTGAACGGAACACATATCCACATAAGTTCTAAGCATCTTGACCGCTATTTGGGCGAGTTTTCTTTTCGCTCGAATTTCCGCCAGATGGGGAACGCGATGTTTGAACTTTTGGTCGCTGCGCTTTGATAAGCGCAGCCGACAGTATCCTAAACGCGTTAATGACAATGGGTCCGACGCCTGCGGCCTCTTGTTGGGCGATGAACTCATCTAATCGCCCATTTTTTTGCGCTTCGGACAAAGTTAACATGCTGATTCCGCAGTTGAATCGAACTTCCACAGTTGACAGATTCGTCAATTTGTATTATACTAGTGCCTATGTAAGGCGAAGGGGCGGCTCGCGCCACCCCTTCTGGGTCTACTCTAATGCGAGGTTGCGGTAGTGGGGGTGTGAGCCCCACCATCGCAGAGGATACGCAAGCATCCTCATAACCTCCTTATCGGCGTCAAAACCGCCGATTGTTCCTGCGGGTCGCAGGTTATTACCGGCTCTAGGGCCGGAATTGGTGCGGGCACGGTGGGACTCGAACCCACATTCTCCCGTTTACGAGACGGGGCTGTTCGGTTTTCTTAGGACCTTTCCAGTTCAGCTACGTGCCCAAACTTAGAATGGGGCCTCCTCTGTTTCAAAACGGGGAGGCCCCAGCCGGTTGGGCCTCTAATTTCCTAAACCAGTTTCCTTGAGGATCGCGGGCGATCTTACCCTCTTTGTGGAGGGTTGAGAGAGTGCCGCGAACGGAATTCTCTTTGAATCCGGTTGTAGTCAGAATCCTCTCTGTTGAGACGCCGGGCGACTCCTCGATCATTTTTATGATGGCTGGCCTAACTGTTCCTGGCGGGGCCTTGGCGGACCTTCGTGCGATTGCGACATTAGTAGTATCTGGCAACGCCCCTACGGGAGCTATATTGTCCCCACCGTTAGAAGGCGACAGGAGCGCCATTAGCTCCCGGCGCATGTCCTCTCGGCCGATTCGGTACGCCTCGTCAATAAGGCGTGTGACATCATTCCCGGCCTTAGTTGCCAGGGCTTCGAGTTGAGGTACTGTTCGTGATGCGGCCATACGCTTGGCTATCACAGCCTGTCCGTAGGCGCAAGCTACTAACAAATAAAATGTGATAGGCGCGCCCGTTCACGACCTGAATATCATTTCCGCACGCGTCCGTATATCGTCCGTCGTGGCCCCGAGGAACAATGCGATGCGATTAAAGATCATCTCTCTTTCTGCCCAATTTCGTATCCCTCAAACCGAAAATCGTAACCCCCTGAGGCTCGTCGTTATCCTCTTTCTTACGAAGCCAAAGCGACGGAAACTCGGCATCATCCTCGGCATATTCAATTGCTGTCGGACCCCTGGAAATATAAAGTACATCATGGCCCCTATCATAATTGGTATAAAGTGACCCAGACGAATCCCACAGAAGCTGCTCAGAGATATCCCTCCCGACCATGAGGCCGTAATAATCTTACCCGTATCGCCAACTCTCTCAATAACAACCTTCATTGGATGTCCCCTTCCAGTAAGAACATCCTGTGAGACAAAAAGCAGACGGTTGTCCTCTGTCTTTGACCTGTAAATATGCGTGGGGGATTCCACGGCGCTTTGTATTGCGCTAATCGCAGCATTGAGGCCGCGATGTCCGAGAAGAATATGTTGCCTCTGCCTATCGTCGAGGTAATATGCGCTGATAGCGATATCAGCTCTCGACGATACAGAAAATATAATATTATCCGGCATTTGGCTGTGATGTGACTGGCGGAGACTGAATGTCTGGGATCGGATATTGAACCTCGAAGTCCGACATCGCTTTTGTCAGGCCCCTGGCGAAGTCCTTGGCTAACATGTGCGACAATACCACCTGCCCTACAACCCGATGGGTAATAGTTGGCGTCATCGATTCCGGCTTGTACGCAAGGAGCTTTTGTAAAAAAATAATCGTCACCTCTGCCGTGTCTATAAGAATCTGAAATTGAGACGCATGAATTGGTAGCCCGCCACCTTCCGGCGAGAAGGGTGATGAGAATTGTTGCTCGTCGGCCACTGCTGTCCTCTCCTTTTTGTGGAGAGGATATCCCATCGGAACTGCCTTGACGATGCGGATTATGAATTACTCGCATACCTCACGGCCCTACCTGCTTCAAGGGGATAATCCCGAACTTGTGCGGGAGGCCGAGCAGGCGCGTTCGACGCGGATCGGATGATCGCCTCACACGTCGCGATCGGCTTTACGCGAGCGAGGCGCTCTCCGAAGCGCGAATTCCGTCGGCATTTCAACAATAGAAAGTGAAACTCATGACAGCTGGTGAAGTACGGACGCTCGCGGCCCTGATCGGCGAGCTCGGCTCGACGAATTTCAGCGCAGCGATCAGCGTCAACTTCGGTAATGTCGCCGATGACGCCGAGGTCGCGCTCGACGTCGTCGCCGTGCTTTTTCCGCCAAGCGCGCCCTTCGACGTCGCTGCCGGCGTGTTGCTCGAGCTCGCCGCCTATTGGGCGCCGGCGATCCACATCACAGCGGATCCGAATCCGGTCGTCGACGCCCAGACGACTCTGACGCGCGCCGGCCGTGTTTGACTTTCGCCGTCGGTCGGAGACGCGCCCTACGTGTCGAGGGCGATCAGGTTCTCGGAGTCGCCCGGCATGACGAGTTCGGGAATCTGCGTAAAAGTCCAAGCGCCGGATGACTGAAGGTCGAACACCCAGACGAGGTCATAGACGTGACGCGGCCATCTGGGCGGAACGCCCTCCACGCTGCCGCGAATGAGAGCGGCAATGTCGGGGATCCCTTCGTGTTGCCAGGAGATCAGAACCGGATCTTCGGCCTTCTTGGCCGCCGCCACCAGCTCAGCTTCCTGACCTTTGAGGAAGGTCCGGACGGAGAGATTGAGCGCAGCAGCGAGCGGCGCGACCGTCTGTTTTGGCCGGAGACTTTCCGATCCCGAGGCGAACAGGCTGCTAGGCTTTGCGAGAGGTGGTCTCGGCAAGGCTCCATCGGGCGGATTGAACAGGCCGACCAGAGCGTTGGCACGCTTCCATCCGGCGAGCGTCAAGGCCCTGGGGTTCTCGGCGCCGTTCGGCATGAGTCCGGGGCCGCCGTCGCCCTCTGGCTTCTCCGCATGGCGAATGAGCATGATTTTGGCGGCCGGCATAAAGTTCTCCGTTCCTCCAATGGTCACTTTCCCGGCCCGACACCTTCAGTCGCCGCGCGCCGCGATCGAGCGCGGCGGGAAATCCAAGACAATTAGCCGCTTGCTGCTGAATTTCCAAGCCGCGACGTGTGGTCCCGTCGTGCTTATCCGTTCACCACGGAGCGGGCAGCGAGAGTCGCAGCGTTCAGGCGGGTAGCCTAAGCGCCGCCGCTTAAGCCGGACACAGCGATCCGTCGAGGCCGGTTCTCGGCAACGTCCTTAAGCCGCGCCCTCGGTGGCCTTGGTGCGCTCCGCGCGCTTGCGGTCGTTGGGGTCGAGCAGGGCTTTGCGGAGGCGGATCGACTTCGGCGTCACCTCGACGAGTTCGTCGTCCTCGATATAGGCCAGCGCCTTCTCGAGCGTCATCTGGATCGGCGGGGTCAACCGCACCGCCTCGTCCTTGGAATGGGTGCGGATGTTGGTGAGCTTCTTGCCCTTGAGCACGTTGACCTCGAGATCGTTGTCGCGCGTGTGCTGGCCAACGATCATGCCCTGATAGACCTTGGCGCCCGGCTCGATCATCATCGGGCCGCGGTCCTCGAGGTTCCACATCGCGTAAGCGACCGCTTCGCCCGCGTCGTTCGAGATGAGCACCCCGTTGCGGCGTCCGGCGATCTCGCCCTTCCATTCGCCCCAGTTGTGGAAGAGCCGGTTCATCACAGCCGTCCCGCGCGTGTCGGTCATGAGCTCGCCGAGGTAGCCGATGAGCCCGCGCGTCGGCGCGAGGAAGACGAGGCGCAGCCGCCCGCCGCCAGACGGACGCATCTCGATCATCTCGCCTTTGCGCTCGCTCATTTTCTGGACGACGACGCCCGAATGCTCCTCGTCGACGTCGATCACCACTTCCTCGATCGGCTCGAGCACATCGCCTTCGTCGTTGCGGCGGAACAGCACCTTCGGCCGCGAGACGCCAAGCTCGAAGCCCTCGCGACGCATGGTTTCGATCAGGATCGCGAGCTGCAATTCGCCGCGGCCCGAGACGACATAGGAGTCCGAGTTGGGAGCGGCATCGACGCGCAGCGCGACGTTGCCTTCCGCCTCCTTGAACAGCCGGTCCCGGATGACGCGGCTTGTCACCTTGTCGCCCTCGGTCCCCGCGAGCGGGCTGTCGTTGACGGAGAAGGTCATCGAGAGAGTTGGCGGGTCGATCGGCTGAGCGGTCAGGGGCTCGACCTCCTCGAGGCTCGCCAAAGTGTCGGCGACGTTGAACCTCTCGAGCCCTGCGATGGCGACGATGTCGCCGGCGATCGCTTCGTCGATAGCCATGCGCTCGATGCCGCGGAACGCGAGGATCTTCGACACGCGGCCCTGCTCGACCAGGTCGCCCTGGCGATCGATCACCTTAACCGGCGTGTTGGTCCGGATCGAGCCGGAAAAGACGCGGCCCGTAATGATGCGTCCGAGATACGGATTGGCCTCGAGCAGAGTGCCGAGCATGCGGAAGCCGCCGGCGCCGACCTTCGGCGGCTCCACATGCTTCAGCACCAGGTCGAACAGCGGCGCCATGTTCTTTTTCGGCCCATCGGAGGAGAGCGCCATCCAGCCCTGCTTGGCGGAGCCGTAAAGGATTGGAAAGTCCAGCTGGTCGTCGGTGGCGTCGAGGGCGGCGAACAGATCGAACACCTCATTGACGACCTCGCTCGGCCGAGCGTCGGACTTGTCGACCTTGTTGACGCAGACGATGGGTTTGAGCCCAATCTTCAGCGCCTTACCGACCACGAACTTGGTCTGCGGCATCGGCCCCTCGGCGGCGTCGACCAGCACGATCACTCCATCGACCATCGACAGGATGCGCTCGACTTCGCCGCCGAAATCGGCGTGCCCTGGTGTATCGACGATATTGACCCGAACGTCGTTCCACACCACCGAGGTCGCCTTGGCGAGAATGGTGATCCCGCGCTCACGTTCGAGGTCGTTCGAATCCATGACCCGTTCAGCGACCCGCTGGTTGTCGCGAAACGCGCCGGATTGCTGCAAGAGTCGGTCAACGAGTGTCGTCTTGCCATGGTCGACGTGGGCGATGATGGCGATGTTGCGAAGTTTCATGGGCGGGCTTTACTGGCGGCGGACGTCCGGCGGCGCGAAGGCGCGGGTACGATCCTTTTGAACTCGGAGGTGACGGGAATGCGACGGTGCGCCTAACCGCGCTCAGCCGACTAATTGTGCGGCGCAATACACGAAAGGTCAGCGAAAGGGAAGGGCAATCGGCGGTCGCGTTCAAGCGGGGCAAATGGCGGGCTAGCTGTGAACTGCGTCGTGGACATTTATGGACATTGCAATTCTCCGCTTCGTTGGCTCTTACGTAGGGGCTCGCGCCGTGGGCTTCCGCGGCGATACGCGGCCGTCTAGGGTTAAATTTTTGGCGCTCTGAGGGATCGATGAAAACGCAAAAGATCGAAGCGCCAAACGGCGCAATCGCCGTCCACGAGTCCGCCGGCCAAGGTCCGCCCGTGGTGCTCATCCACGGCAATTCGTCATCGTGGCGCGCCTTTTCCCGACAGCTCGAGGGGCCGTTAGGCAGACGGGTCCGGCTGGTCGCGGTCGATCTTCCGGGCCACGGCGAATCCGATGACGCGAAGGACCCCAGCGCCTATTCGCTTCCAGGGCATGCCCACGCGGTTCGGGCGGTCGTTGAAGCGCTCGACCTTCATGAGGCCCGGTTTGTCGGCTGGAGCCTCGGTGGCCATGTGGCTCTAGAAATGGCGCCCGATCTTCCGCGAGCGCGCGGGTTCGTCATTTTCGGCACGCCCCCGGTCCCTTCCCGCAGCCGGCCGCCGATCCCCTCCCGCGAACCGATGCGCGAGCCCTTCCTGGCTAATCCGGCGATGAAATTCACCTTCCAGGAAAGCATCGACAGCAGCGAGGCGTCCGCTTATGTCGCCGCATTCTTCAAGCCCGGCTTCACCGACATTCCCGCCTTTTACTTTCAGGACGCGTCGCGGACCGACGGGCGCGCGCGTAGTGGCCTTGGGTCCTCCGTCGAGGGCGGCCTCTACCGCGACGAGGTCGCGATTGTCCGCGATCTCAAAATTCCGCTGGCTGTACTGCACGGTGGCGACGAGCAATTGGTCAACGGGCAGTACTTCGGCTGGGTCGCCATGCCGAGCCTATGGCGTGGCGCGGTGCAAATGATCCCCTATGCCGGGCATGCCCCCCACTGGGAAACGCCTAAGGCGTTCGACGCGCTCATCGAAGCTTTCGTCGCGGACACGGGTTAAGGCAGGGCTGGCCTTCAGGTCGCTGCCTCACTTCGCGATCGGCGCATATTTGCCGGTGCTCCAATGGTTGACGTCATAGCTCGGGTCGAGGATGTCCGCCTTCTCGTCGAACCGAGCAGGTCCCATGACCGTCTCAACCGGCTTGCCGTCTTAAAGCGCTTTGGCGATCGCCTGTGGTGATAGCCCGGGGACGGCGGCAATGGCAACTGTGGGAGCGGCCCTCCAAGCAAGCTGCAGATCCAGCGAAGGCGCTGCTGTAAGGAGGCTCCCGCAGCGTCTGCTAGGGCGCTCATCGCTCCGTCAGCTTGAGTTCGATGCGCCGGTTGCGGGCCCGCGACTCTTCATCCGTCCCTTGGTCGATTGGTTGGAATTCGCCAAAACCGGCCGCCGCCAAGCGGTCTGGCTCGACCCCCTTGCTAATCAGATATTGCGCCACCGCCACGGCCCGCGCGGCTGACAGCTCCCAGTTCGATTTGTAGGGACCTGTGCCCGTGATCGGGGTGTTGTCGGTATGTCCGTCGACCCTAAGGATCCAGGGAATGTCAGGTGGAATCTCGCGCTCGAGGTCGATTACGGCGGCGGCGAGCGTGTCGAGCGACTTCTGCCCCGCCGGGCTGATATCGGCCTTGCCGACGTCGAACAGCACCGAGGATTGGAATACGAACCGATCCCCGACCACCCGGATATCGGGCCGGGCGCCGAGGATCTGCCGCAGGCGGCCGAAGAAGTCCGAGCGATAGCGATTGAGCTCCTGAACTTTCTGCGCCAGCGCGACGTTGAGCCGCTGGCCGAGGTCGGCGATCTTCGACTGCGATTCCTTGTTCGCCGACTCCGATGCGGCGAGCGCGTCCTCGATGGCCGCGAGCTGCTTGCGCAGCGCCGCGATTTGCTGGTTCAGAACGTCCACCTGGGCCAGCGCCTGCGCCGATATCTGTCTTTGCTGATCGAGCGCAATGGCCGCCGCCGAGGCCTGGCCGCTGGCGGCGCCGGCGTCGACCGCGCCCCGCGACGCGGCGTCCTTGAGCTGCTTCCGTTCCCGCTCCGCGGAGTCGAGAGTGGCGGTGAGGGACGATATCTTGCTTTCGTCTACGCCTTTCTGGGTGCGCTCGAGCGCCAACAGATTGGTCAATTCCTCGATCTGCCGGTTGAGCCTCGCGAGCGCCTCGTCTTTGCCGGAAACCTCGCGCGAGAGGAAGAACTGAGCCAGCATAAACACCGACAGCAGGAAAATGATCACCAGCAACATTGTCGACAAGGCGTCAACGAAGCCCGGCCAATAATTTACTGGCTCATATCGACGTCCGCGCGATAGCGCCATGACTTAGCTCCTGAGCCGCGTTTCGCGATTCATCGCGCGCCCAGCTCATCCAAGAGGCGCCTCAAGAGCTTGCCGATGTCTTCCTGCTGCGTCGCCTGGGCGTCGACCCAATCGCGAATTTGCTGCTGTTCGGTGCGCATGTGCCCGACCAGAGCCTGAATGCCTTCGGCAAGAGTCGCGATCGCCTTGGTGTCACGTTGATACTCGATCGCAGCTTGCGCGCCTTGGGCAATGATCGGCGTCTCCGGCATCGCCTCGACAGCCGGCGTCGTCTGGACATGGCTGGCGAGAAACTCCTCGAACTCGGAATAAAACCGATTCTGCGCCTGACCCGCCTGGAGGTCGAGAAACCCGAGAATTAGTGAACTCGCGAGCCCGAACAGCGAGGAGGTGAACGAAACGCTCATGCCCGCGATCGGCAGCGAGAGACCGGCCTTGAGGTCTTCAAACATGGTCGAGTTGTCGTTGCCCGCCTTCATGCTGTCGATGACGCCGGCGATCGAATGGACCGTCTCCAATAGACCCCAGAACGTGCCGAGCAGCCCGAGGAAGACCAAGAGCCCAACGAGATAGCGGCTGAGCTCGCGGCCCTCGTCGAGCCTCGTGGCGATCGAATCCAGGATCGCGCGCGTGGTGAGGGTCGACAGCCCCCGCGCGCCCGCTCCGGCATTGAGCATCACGGCCATCGGCGCGAGCAGTCGAGGCGCCGGAGGGGCTCCATCGGCCACGGCCCCAGTCAATGAGTTGACCCAATGTATTTCGCGGAACAGCCGGATAACCTGGCGGAAGGTGAACAAGGCGCCGATCGCCAGCACGCCAAGGATGAGGCCGTTCAAGCCGGGATTGGCGCTAAAGGCGAGCGCGATCTGCTGATAGAGGATAAGGACGACGAATCCGACCAAGGCCAGGAACGCCGCCATTCCGACAAGGAAAATGCGCGGTGAGGTAAGCAGGCGGATATCCGGATCTTGCGCCATGGATCGCCGAATCGAACCCTAAAACACAACGCGCACGTTTTCGCCCTAATACCATAACGAATAATCGGACAAAGCGGTGATTTCGCTCGCCGCCTCGTCTTAACTCGGGGAACGAAGCGTCATGCGGCCTTCATCTTGGGCTTGAGCCAGCCGCGATTGACCAGCACCTCTGCGATCTGGACCGCATTGAGCGCCGCGCCTTTGCGCAGATTGTCGGACACCACCCAGAGGTTCAAGCCGTTGTCGATGGTCGGGTCATCGCGGATGCGGGAGATGTAGGTCGCGTCCTCTCCCGCCGCCTCGTGTGGGGTGATGTAACCGCCGGCCTCGCGTCGGTCGATGACCAGGCAGCCGGGCGCGCGGCTCAGGATGTCGCGCGCCTCATCAGCGCTGATCGGATCGACGAATTCGATGTTGACCGCTTCCGAATGGCCGATGAACACCGGCACCCGGACACAGGTGGCGGTCAGCTTGATCTTGGGGTCGAGGATTTTCTTGGTCTCGGCGACCATCTTCCATTCTTCCTTGGTCGAGCCATCGTCCATGAACGCGTCGATATGCGGAATGACGTTGAAGGCGATTCGCTTCGAGAACTTCTTCGGTTCGACCGGATCGGAGACGAACACCGCGCGCGTCTGCGCGAACAATTCGTCCATCGCTTCCTTGCCGGCCCCGGAAACTGACTGATATGTCGCCACCACCACCCGCCTGATCGTCGCGCGATCGTGCAGCGGCTTCAGCGCCACCACGAGCTGCGCTGTCGAGCAATTGGGGTTGGCGATGATGTTCTTTTTGCCGAACCCTTTCGCCGCCGCCGCGTTGACCTCGGGCACGATGAGCGGCACGTCCGGGTCCATGCGCCAGGCGGATGAGTTATCGATGACCACGCATCCCAGCGCGCCGATCTTGGGCGAGTATTCCTTGGAGACCGCTCCGCCCGCAGACATGAGGCAAATGTCCGTATCGGAAAAATCGTAGTGCTCGAGCGCGCGGCACTTGAGCGTCTTGTCGCCGAACGAGACCTCACGTCCGATCGAAGCCGGGGAGGCGAGCGCAACCACTTCGGAGACCGGGAAGCGGCGCTCGGCGAGAATAGCGAGCATCTCGTGGCCGACATTGCCTGTAGCGCCGGCGACCGCGACCTTAAAGCCTGACATGATGAAGAATTCCTCGTTCGCCCTGCCTCCTTCAAGGCCCTGGAGTGCGGGCCTCATGTCCCCGGCGCCCGCCGGGGAGGAGCCGGAGCAGGAGCGCGGTCAGCCGTTCGTCCCGCTTTTCAGCGGGCGGCGCGTTTTGGTCGTCGTTTTCAACGAGCAGCGCAGCATAAGCCTGATCCGGCCGCAGCGCGGAGAAGGCGCCAGGAGCCTTGCAGAACCACGATGAGCGCGGGTTGTCAATGCGAAGATATGGGGTATTGATTGCTCTCGTTCGAGGCTCTTCCAGAGGCTTCGGAACATCGCGGTGCCACATTTGGCCCGTTGGCACCCGCTCTTCGAAAGGGCTATCAGCGAAGCGTCCGGGGGGTAAAGTGATTTCTTGAAAAATACCAACGCGTGACGGGCGCTGATCTGTCTCTTCAGGGCGAGCCCCTCGGCGGTGAAGTCCCTATGCTTCCAGGCGTTCCGGTTGTCCTTGGGAGCGCCACGATTGGCCCCACGCATCCGACAAACCTCACGGCCCCGAATGGCCGGCGATCAGCACTGTAGCCTGCTCCGCTTCGATTTCGCGCGGCCCACCGCAACGCCTAGTGCATATCCAAGAGCATCGGGTTGATCCTCCGATCTTTTCCGCAACCTTACCCCCTGGGTTGGAGCGTTGACGTTCCCGACGATCGCCTGCCCGTTGGGCAGGCGATAATAGATGCGAAGCTCATAAATGATCAGGGATCCCCCCTGTCGTCATTAGCTGGAGATCCGCATAGGTCGGGACAGCGTCACGCGGCGGCCGGATCATCGCACGGCCCTCAGCCCCTCACGTTTCCAGTAACGCATGCCGTTACGGACGCGGGTGGCTGTCACGCATCGCGTCCTGTATAAACCGGATCGCCTTCGGCGTCGACGGCAAGACCTACACGATCGTCGAGATCAAGAAGGTCGCCAAGCCGCAGCCGGCGCGCGAGGGGCGAGCTTGGAGCGGCTCACGCCGCGACGTTCTACACGCTTGCTCGCCCATGAACCTGACGGCCGGCGTCAATCAGCGCCCGTTCTCTCCGTTGCCACCCGGTCCTTCCTTCACAGCATGTAGAAAATATTGGCTGAGTAATGGAATCCGTCGAGCCGGTTGAGATTGCCGTTTCGGTCAAACACGTAAGGCACATACCGCCATTTTACAAGATAATCCTTTACGCTTGAAAATCCTTCCTCGCTTATCGCCTCAACGCATATCGTAGGTTTTGTCTTCTCAATCATCGGCGCCGCGCCCTCGAGGGCCTCCAGCTCCGCGCCTTCGATATCCAGCTTAATAAAGGACACGTCCCGAATCTTATTCTCCTGCCATAACTCGCCGACCGAGTAGGCAGGTACACTTCCTGCGCTGAGTTCATTTTTCGTCGACGATACAGACACTGCGACTGGGCCCGCGTTGTCGCCAGCTAGGTCTTGAAGGAATAGGGAACCGGATTTGGTCCAGAGCGCGCCTTCAAATATAGTGACATTGTTGAAATTATTTAACTTCAAATTCGTTCGAATGCATGAGACCGCGTAAGTTTGTGGTTCGAATGCGTAAACATGTCCGGAGGGACCCACTTTCGCAGCAAAGGCGCAAGTGTATATTCCCTGATTTGCGCCTCCATCAATGACACAATCGCCAGCATTAATGAATCTGTGGCCATATTCTAACAGATCCTCATAGTATTTCCGCAAAACAAATATCCCTGCCGATCCGAAACGCTTTTGCATACTCTGTAACTTCATCTTGAAGCTGTCCTCACCAAATTGAACTGAAAATGTGCGCGCTCGGTCTAACTTCTGGCGCACCACCCACTCGCAACCTCTGATCATGGTGCCCAGGGGCTGCTTCGAAAAGCTTCGTGTTTGGAAAACGTAATGCATTATCGTCCTCCTAATATTGCTGCTGCGTGGTTCGGTTGCGGGTTGGTCTCCGCCCTTCCTACAACTTTCGCCCAGCGAATGTTAATACGTCTGGAAGGAAAAGGCCGATCGCGGCGCATTTGCCCGCGCCGAGAACAAGCTGCAGGCTGGTATTTATTTCGGAGATCACTTTTCCCCGGCGAAGCGTCCGGGCCTCGAAGCGGAGTCGCAATCGAGCCTTTTCAAAGGCTTGCGGCGCCATGTCAAATGGTATTCTTTCTCTCCCAATTTCAAAGGGTTAAGGTGCAAACGGTAAGCTTTGCAGAGCGGTGTCGCAACGCTGTCGCAACATTTGTTTTACGAGCCACCTAACCCGCCCCGCGTTGGAACCGCCTTCGGACACCTGCGAATGGATTTGCGAGATCAAAGCGGGCGCGGACATCTTGAAACCAAAACGTCGGCACCCCGGAGGAGGTTTACGTCGCCGCCGTCTCCTTCGCGCATGTAGAGGACATTTCTGGACCGTCTGGCGAACGGGCCAATCGACCTCGAAGCGGTCATCGTTCGCTATTGAAGACCCCGAATGTGGTGGGAAGGCAACGTAGCTGCGATTTTAACGGCCGCCCCGGAGGGCGGCCATTCTGAAGCCGACTGGATGCACTAATTAGCGCAATCCGTCGTCTGTGTTGTTCGGCTAGCGCCCGTATTGTTGTTCGTCGTCGTTGTAGTTCTGCTCGCACAGGGCGCAGGTTCTACAACAACGGGTCGCGGGGCCCCCGTTGCCGCGCCACCCACGACCGCACCGGCCACACCACCCACAGCGGCTCCAACTGGCCCACCTACGACGGCTCCAGTTACGGCGCCCCCCGCCGCTCCGGTCAAAGCACCGTTGTCATCGGCGGAAGCTATTGTAAAGCCGGCAAGAATGGCCGCACCCGCAAGAGCAAAAACTGAAAGTCTCATCGGTAAACTCCATTCGCTGACATTCTGAAAACGCACACGTGGCTCAAAGTCCGACGAGCGGGCCCCTAAAACGGCGACCACTCGCCTCCATGCCAGTAGCCTCGGCCGGGATGTTCACGCCAAACGTGATGCTCGCCTTCCTTCCACCGCCAGTCGTCCGGATGGATGATTACGCCGGCCGCGGGCGGATAGGCGTAGTCCTCGTGGATATGCCAGCAATCGCCGTCGGCGTTGCAGACGAACTCGTGCAGATGCGGTTAGCGAAGAGAAGCCCCACAGCGCTACCGTCGCGACCGGTATGGCCGCCAGTTTCATCGCAGTATTCATCGATTTCCTCCTTCGTATCGATAGAGTTTTAGGAACGCGATAGGCCTCAGAAGGTTCCTCCGGGCCCTTTCACAGGCGGTGTCACAGGCTAGGAGCCGGATTTGTTTGCGATATAGCGGTCGGTGACGCTCGGTCGGCTCTTTTAGTCCCGCAATGAAATGCTTCTGGTCATCCGACTTTATGCGTATACCGACTAGGCGCGTTCCAGAGCGCGGATATGAGAAAATCGCCTGTATAACCAACACACTGACGTAAGGCCAAGCGGTCTACACTTTCACCGTTGGGATCACGACCCTGTGGGCTTGAGCGAGCACCGGAGTTGTACGCAATGCAAGTCGCCGCTTGGCGGTCCTCGAACGCGTCGGTCGTCCCCGCTTCCTGTCCGCTTGGTGCCTAATCCGCACCTAATGGGGCATCCAGCTGCCCTTATTTGTTTCCTTAGGGAACCATCATAACTCGGGGCGCATTCTCCTACTACCACCGGTTACAACTTCAAGGTCGTATGCAGTTGGATACAGTGTTGGGCGCGGCTTACGTAGGCTCAACCTCAGCGGGAATGGATTAAGGGAGACGAGCCTGGCGCATCTGAGATCAGCGGTTTTTGCGACGGCGGTTGGCGTCGCTTTGGGCGCACCCCGGGTGGCGCACGCGACCTTCATAATCGATCTGAGTTGTGGGCAGTCGAAGTGCGATGGAGGAACGGATTTTAAAAACGACTCAGCGAATAAGGATGTCTCTACCTTCACCGGGACGGTCGGCGGTCACGCGGGTACGGGTATTACGGTCGATACGATCGGGTATCGATAGCGGGGCGGATTTTTCGACGATCACACCGGTAAAAAACGGCACCCTGACGAGTCTGACTTTCACACCGACGGACGATACGCTCTTCACTGACTTTTCGTTTCGAGGTCAGCTCGAGGGGCGGCGGGATCGGCAAGCTAAACCATTGCCTGCGTCCAGTGATGTCGTTTTGGGAGGAGCGGATACGAAATCGCGGAAGTCGCCAGTTTGGTTCGCCTTTAGCCTGGAACAGGGGCGCGTGTCGCGACTTGAGGTGCGGCGCGGCATAGGATGCCTTTGCGCGTGGGGCGGTGCGAAGGGGCCGCATGGGTATAATTAAGAAATACGCATTCGTTTTGCTGTTGGTGCTCGCGGTCATCTATGTCTATGCGCCGCTGAGCCTCGACGTTCGCAAGCTCGCATGGCTTGATGACATCAATATTATCCTCAACAAATCCCTCGCGTACACAAAGCGAGAAGTGGGTACTTCCCCAGTTGATCCAATCGCCGCAGGAATGTCGACGAGGACCTGGACTACCGCATCGCCAAACGGATGAAATCGGCCGAAGGGTGGCGCTCGTTCCTCACCAGCCATCCGGATGGCCCTCACGCTCAATCTGCGCGCGCTGAGCTCGATAAACTGGTTCCGGCAGGAAAGTCTCCCGTGCCGGCGGCTGCGCGGGCCCCCGTGCCGGTTGCTGCTCAAGCCTCAGATGACAAATCGCTGCCTGACGATGCGCTGCAAATCGTCGGGAGCGGCGAGAAAGAGGATGGTCCGCGAGGCCGCCGCCCCTTGGGGCACGGAGCGAACAAAACGGTTCCTCTCCGTTCGGAATCGACGTACGCGACCCATCGATTTAAAATACCGGGCCTATGAAAGAGCGTAAGATGGAGGTCATCAACGTTTCTGCGTCACGCTCATCCGGCGCGCCGTCAGATGTCTCGAACGGGTCGCCGTCGCGAGATTTCGGTTCAGTTAATTGACCTTCTCACAAACGACTACGATTTCCCAAGCGGCAAGTTCGATAGAGTTTCTATCGGGCGATGGTGAGATGGCGAGATTGATGCGCGGCCATGACTGGTCGCAATCTTCTCTCGGTAGCCCAGAGAATTGGCCGCAGCCGCTTCGTACCGCTGTGCGTTTGATGCTTACGACTGGCCATCCCATGTATATTTGGTGGGGCCACGACGGTGCATGCCTTTATAATGACGCTTATCGCTCGTCGATCGGACCTGAGCGACACCCGTGCTCATTGGGGCGGCCCGCCCGCGAGGTGTGGGACGAAATATGGGAGATCATCGGACCGCAAATTGAACAGGTCATGACAGGTGGGCCCGCAACGTGGCACGAAAATCAGCTTGTCCCCATTACAAGAAATGGGAGGCGAGAGAACGTATATTGGACTTACAGCTACGGGCCTATCGACGACCCCGCATCGTTCAATGGAATTGGCGGCGTGCTCGTTATCTGCACTGAAACTACGTCCACTGTTATGGCGGAGCGGCGGCTCGCCGAACAGATCACCCGGCAACAGCGTCTCTTTCAACAAGCCCCCAGCTTCATCGCGATGCTGGAAGGTCCAGAGCACCGGATAAGTTTCGCCAATGCTGCCTACATGCGACTTGTGGGCGATCGGCCAGTGGTCGGCCGAACCGTTGCGGAGGCACTCCCGGAAGCTGCTGCTCAAGGTTACGTGAACCTTCTGGACAGTGTCTTTCGGAGCGGAACGGCCTCGACGTCATTCGGCGCGAAATACGTCATGGAAGCCGGACCGGGAGGCGCGGTCCGTGAGCGTTATGTCGATTTTGTCTATCAGCCAATTGAAGATGAGGACGGCCGCGTGACAGGCATCTTCGTCGACGGCCACGACGTGACTGCGCAAAAGGAAGCAGAGATCGTCCTGTCAAACAACGCCGCGCTCCGTGAGCAATTTATCGCGGTCTTGGGGCACGACCTACGCAACCCACTTGCCGCCATCAATGGCGGTATGAATTTGCTGCTCAAAACATCGTTGGACGAAAAGGCCAAGACTATTGTTGACTTGGTTCGAGGCAGCGCCACACGCATGGCCGCGCTGATCGACAATGTCATGGACTTCGCACGTGGGCGCCTCGGCGGCGGCCTTCCGCTGGAACGCAGCGCAGCGGGGCAATTGGAGCCTTTACTCTGTCAAGTCGTTGCGGAGCTGCAAACGAGCGCGCCTGATCGCGTGATTGACATTCGTGTCGCTGTGACCGAGCCCGTCGACTGTGATCGAGCCCGGATTGGCCAGCTGGTTTCAAACCTGGTCGGCAATGCCATCGATCACGGAGCGCCTGATCAGCCCATCCAAGTCACGGCCGCGACGCAGGGCGGCTGGTTTGAGTTTTCGGTCACCAATGCGGGGGAACAAATCCCCGCCGCGGCGCTTGATCACATCTTCGACCCCTACGCGCGAGGCGCCCGCCGCTTGAACCGTCAAGGTTTAGGGTTGGGTCTGTATATCTCCAATGAGATCGCGAAAGCGCACGGTGGTACGCTCAGTGTAATATCGACAAGGGATCAAACCAGTTTCACGTTTCGGATGCCATCTCGGTCCATTTGATGAGTGACGGCTCAGCTGCAATTGCAACCAGCAGCTTGCCACCTGGACGCCGGTCCGTATGACGCGACCAAATCAGGCGGCTATCATCTCTCTTATTTTGTGGGTTATCACAGCGGAGTCATACGGTTTTGGCATGAAAAGTGCGCCAGAAGGCAAGTTTTCTTCGGATACTTTGACATGCCCCGAAGTGACTATGATCTTCACAGGTGGCCACCGTCCGCGAACATAGTGCGCGAGCTTAAGCCCGTCCATCGAGCCCGGCATGTCGACATCCGTGAAAATAAGACAGATTTCGTTGTGCACTTCGAGCAGCGCAATGGCAGCGTCGGCGCTGGCCGCCTCATACACCTCAAAGCCGGCGTCCTCGATTTGGTAAACCGCCCCCAATCGGATCAGGGGCTCGTCCTCCACGATCAGAACCGCGACGCTCGGCCTTCTCGGTTCTTCCATAGAGGCCAAACTCCGCTCCAGAGCAAAAGTTCAAGTAATTCGCTCATATGCCTTGGGAGGACTGCGCGATACTGAGGAGCCAATATTCCCGGCGCCGATCGCCAAGGCCCTTAAAAGACTTGGGGTGCAAAGTAATGAGGCCGAAATCTGCTTCGCATTTCAGCGGGCCTCGCCAACCGCAACGTCCACGGCCGCGACTCGCGACGACCGCTTAACGACCACTCCAGCCGGCCGGAGTGCGCAAATAGCGGTCATGTCCGGACGGCTCGGCGAACGGGTCAATACGACCCGATTGAGCCGACCGGCAGGTCGCAAGCGAAGGTCCGCCAGGGTCCCACCCGGCGGTCCGCGTACGAAAGCACGGCGCGCCTTGGGCATGTGCTGCTGGACGCCACTCCCACTTCGGAGGGGAGCCCTGCGAGACGCTGCTCGCGTCACCGTTTCGCCCTCGCTAGGCGTAATATATAAGATGCGGGTGGAGCCGATTTCCGAAGGATTCTAGTGATGGCCAAACGACCCGGTAAGCAGATTGCCGAAGCCACCGCCGAGCCGCCAACCAAGGGCGGCGAAGCAGCAGAGAAAATCGTGAAGGGCAACGCCGAGGCTCTGACCGTGAGCGGCAATGCCTCGAGAGCCGCTGTTCAGGAGCTGACCAGGGCGTATCAGGAATTGGCGACCAAGAATGCCAAGAACCTGACCGCTGCGATGCAGGCGCTGGCCGCAGTGAAAAGCCCGACGGAGTTCATCGAATTGCAGCAGCGGCTGATCAAGGAAGGGGTTGAAGCCGCTGTCAGTGATAGCCGGCACATTGCCCAATTGACCACCGCCGTGTTCACTGCCGCCTTCGAGCCAGTGAAAAAGCAGCTCGAGAAGACCGCCCAGACCTAGGCCAATCAGGAACGCTTTTCTTCGAAAGTCTCCAAGCCCGTCCCCCATTCCGCTTGATGTCGATCCGCGACATTCAATCGGTCGCGACGCATGTTCGCAATGCGCATCGATTGTGTTCTCTGATGGGTCAAGGGCGGGGGCCTTCCGGGTCGTTCGGCCAAAGCTTTCTTGAGCTCGCCGAATAGGCCGTCCTTGGCGAAAACAGCCTGCCCGCCAACAAACCATCCAGCTTGATTGCCATATGTGCCTCCATCGGCGTCAGTATGGCCTCGCACACAAGATTCCGGACAACCCCGCCCTTTCCAGACTTCCGATCACTACTCTGGCGCCGGTTCCGTCTTAGCCCACTCGACTCGCCTTGTCCTTGGCGTAAGCTTCCGTCGCGACTTCGACCGCTTTCTGCTGTTGCGCGGCGAGGTCGGAGCGCACAGCGCGCGCACGCGCGGCGGCGTCCAGGGTTTGTTGCGCGTGGCCTTGGAAATGCGGGATCACGTGACGGGCGATCAATTCGTAGCTCCGCTGTGTGGCGCGCGGATCAGCCCAGTTGTGGGCCAGCATCAGATAGGCGCCGAAGCCGCCGTTCGACTGCGTTATCAGCCGATCAATCTGCGCGGTGACCATGTCTGGCGTGCCGATCGCGCCGAAACCGGAATCGTTGACGAACGAGATCATCTCTTTGACGTTGCTCCCGGGAACAGCCATCTGCGGGAAGGCGGCCACAGCCTGAAAATATTGGAACCAATGTTCGATGCCATATTCGACATCGCGGTAGGCCTGCTCGATCGTTTCGGCCGCGTGACACAGGCCGACGAGACGCCATTTTGATCGGTCGACGTGCATGTTGTGCACCTTCGCCTGGTCCTCCATCACCTCCCAATGAAGAGCCAGTGCATCGAAACCGGCCGCCGTGGTCGCTCCGACGGAGAGCAGACCAACACCGTGGCGCGCGGCGAGCCGAGGACCTGTGGGCGAGGCGACCGCTGCGACCGCCACGTCGAACAGCGGATTCGAATAGGGGCGTAGATGTAGGCGCGCGTCGACCAGCTCCCAGCGTTCGTTCCTGAAATTGACCGGCTCGTTGCCTTTGAGCAGCCGCATGATCACGCCGAGGCTGTCTTCCAGCAACCTCCTCGTTTCGGCCTGTTTGACGCCGATCATCGCGCCGTCGGTCGGCAGCGAGCCCGGTCCGACGCCAAGCATGACGCGCCCGCGCGTGAGATGGTCGAGCAGGACTATGCGCTCGGCGACCCAAAGCGGATTATGGTAAGAGAGACTGACAACGCCGGAGCCAAGCTTAATGTGGCGCGTCCGTTCAGCCGCCACGGCCATGAAGATTTCCGGCGAAGCGCTGATCTCGGTTCCTGCGGAATGATGTTCCCCGAACCACGCTTCGTCATAGCCGCATCGATCGAGCCATTGGATAAGCTCGAGGTCGCTCTGCAGCGCGAGCGTCGGATTGATGCCTGGCTTGTGGAACGGCGCCAGAAAGATGCCAAAACGAAGCCTAAGCGCCATGCGTACTCCTCCCGTCGCCACGTAAGGACGATCGCTTTTCAAGTGAAATACTGACCCACCCGGCGAGCGTCTGCAAGCGCAGACGACCTTTCGTGGGAGCCGAGGGACGTTCGCCTTTCATAAGCGGGGACACCGACGTGCCAGAGCCCATTTGTTTGCGCTGGCGTGAGCAGACCGGTAGAAGTGCGCCACCGGCCGATCGTTCTGACGCTCCCGCTAGTTGACGATAACCCTGTAGTGACGCTGAAGCGATGAGCGCGGTGCCTCCGGACGCCAAAAGTGCGAATTTTCGCCTCGCGATGCGTGAATTCGCCTCTGGTGTTGCGATCGTCACATGCGCGAACGGAAAAGAGCGCGCCGGTTGCACCGCGACTGCGCCGGCTTCGCTCTCGCTATCGCCCCCCTCGCTCGTTATTTGCCTCGAGCGCTCCTCGTCGACGCTGGCCCTATTGACGCAAGCCGGCGCCTTCGCGGTGAATATCCTTGCAGCCCAGCATGGAGCGCTAGCCTCGCGTTTCGCCGGTCGCGACGGCGTTGACGGTGAGGCGCGATTTGAAGAAGGCGATTGGTTTCTGCTCAAGACGGGCGCTCCCGCCCTCGTCGATGCGCTCGCCTCGTTGGACTGCCGCGTCGAGGAGATTTTCGAGCGCCACACCCATGCGATCGTCATCGGCGCCGTGCAGGTGGTCCGCGTCGGCGGCAAGAGGCCAGGCCTTCTGCATTGGCGCAGCCGGTTCGAGACGCTGGATTGAACTGAGTCTTCCGCGCCGAGCCGAACGGAATGGACTGCTCATCCGACTAATCAACGCTTCGATCGAATCCAGATTTACGGCGCCGCTGTCACCCGGTTCGCATAGCTGTTGCCGAACTTCCGCTCGTCGCGCAACCTTGGCGTTCCGTCGCGGTCATCGAATGACCGGGAATTCGCCGCAGCCTTGCAGGTATCGATGGGCACTTGCATGTGGTATCATGATACCACATAGGTACCGGACGAGCGTAGCCTTAAGTTCATGCCGAAACGCGGAAGCGACGCGGACAGCCGCATCTTCTTCGATCAACTCGCGACCCTCGCCGCGTCGCGCCTAAAGGCCACGGGCGCGATCAGGCTTGAGGACCGGCATGGCATCATCGCCTTCGGTGACAAAGAAAAGCTCATCGGCGTCGCCCACACCGTTTTCAAAAACGGCGGCTCGTGGACCTATCTCATTTGTCCGAGATGCGGCGGCAGGAAAAAGAAGCTCTGGCTCGTCGAGGACGCGCCGCGCTGCCTGAGCTGCTGCTGGTCCTTGGGCGTGCGTTATCGCTCGGCTTACGGATTTGGCCGAGCGGAGCGCCTGAGAGAGCGCGATCGCTACGTTGACAGAGTGCAGGACAGACGATTGCGCGGGCGCAAACGTCGGCTCACGATGACGATGCGCCGGAGCATGATCACTTGCCGCCTCGCTCAACTCGCTCATCAACAGAAGGCCAAGGACGGATCGGACAAGCCATTGCCATTCATGCGCGCCTATCAGCCGCGTAAAGCCGCAGTCGAGGCGATCCCCGATCTGAAGCGACTGTGGAAGGCCCAGACAACCGAATGCCTCGAACAAGCCCTGGATCAAGCGCAACGAGCTATCCTAGACGCTCTCCAATCAGATGACATGGGAGTTCGAATAATCGCCGCAAGCCTGATGTTGAGAACACGCGCCGCGCGCCAACGCGGCTGGACCTGAAGCATCCATAACATTGCACTGGGATGCCGGGGCCGTCCTTCTGCTCACTTTCTGTGGCTCAAAGGCCGGCGCTACCCTTCGTTTCGCGATGGTTTCAATTGGCAGCGGCTTCAAAAGCCGCGCATCGCAACGCTGTCGCAACAACTGTCTGACGCTTGAAATGGAAAATGGAGCCCCGGCAAATTATTTGGCGAACCGCAACGCCCCCCACCCTGGTGTGTCCTGGGGCGGGGGGATGGCGAGCGATCTCACGGCCGTAAACTAAAATACGTTTTAATTATGTTGTAGTTTTCGGCTTATAGTGGCGACCGTGCTAACTATTGCCCAACAAGACAGAGAATGTCAGCGACCGTTGGGATGAACCGGGACTTGTTCCGAAAGTCGCCCCGGTATGTCCTTATCGTGGTCAAGTTGGGCCGACTTTCACATGCATCAATGCTTGGTCGCCGCCTTTGCGCTCGCATGCGCCAGGAAGAAGCGGATCATCTCCCGGCTGGCGTCGGGTCCGCGCGGGTCCGTGTAGGAGCCACTGGCGCTGCCGCCCGACCAAGCATGGCCCGCGCCGTGAAGGACCCACTGCTCAAGGATCTCCTCGCCGACATCGTCGAGTTGGACCGTGGAAGTGTAGACCATGCCGCCTGGCGCCTCGCCATGCGTCACCTTCTTGGTCAGAGCCGCATCCTGCCTCGCCTGGGCGATGACGTGGTCGCTATTGCAAGGGTTGACGGTCCGGTCGGCATCGCCATGGAATACGATGGTCGGCACCGTTCGTCCTTCACCCCTCTGCCGAATTGTCCCGCCCCCGCCCATGGCAGCAAAGGCCGACGGCATGTCCCTGGCCGCGCCGCATGCGAGCCCCGAATGGACGCCGACGGCCGCAAAAATATCAGGATAGGTGGCCGCCATGATCGCCGCTGCTGCCCCGCCAGCCGAGAGACCAGCCACATAAACTCGAGCCGGGTCGGCGGAGAACTCCTCAACGACCTGCATGGCGATGCCAGCGATGAGTGATGGCTCGCCGCCCTCGCGCTGCTGGTCCCCGGCGTTGAACCAATTCCAGCATTTTTGCATGTTTGCCGACTGGGGTTGACGCGGATAGGCGACCAGGAACGTCTGCTCCTCGGCAACTTCGTTCATCCGGGTGCCGGCGGCGAAGTCGTCGGGGTTCTGAGTGCAGCCGTGCAGCATGACCACGACCGGGAGGGATTGGCCCGAGTAGCCGCTGGGCACGTACACCTTGTAGGTCCGACTTCCTACGTCGTTCGAGAACGTCCGCTCCTCGAATCGAGCCCCTTCCGGCACGTGGACCGGCGCCTGTCGCGCAGATCCTAAGCCGTCACCGACACTAGATAGCGCGCCCAACTTGGGCAGCCCGCGCAACCCCAGCATCATCTGCGCGAGGTCGGGCGCTCCCGCGGCTTTTAAGGGCCGCGAGGAGTTGCCAGGAGCCAACTGCTTGAATTGAGTGGGAGCCGTCCAGGCGCCACCTGGAGCTGACGGGGCGACCATGTCGATCGTTGGCAACGGTGGCGACGGGCGCTTGATCCCCTGGGTCAATCGAGGGACCTCCGAGCCGAGGCTGCCCCGAGCCATGCTTGATGCTGTGTGACCTTGAAGTAGCGCCATCGCCTCGGCGAGCTTGCCGGCCTGTGTGAGACGGGTGACCTCACCCATGTCGATCTTCGAGAACGCGTTCATGATTGTGCTTTCCTGACCGGCGTCGATACAGGCGGGATGCCTGGCGGACGGGCGGTTGGTTGACATGTTCAGGTGGTGCGGTCGGCCAGCGCCGCCTTCACGGCCGGGCTGGCCTGGAAGGCGCCGAGGACCTGCACGGATGCGATGGCGGTGCGGGCGAGTTCAGGCGTGACATCGCTGGCGATGGTGGCGAGGCCGAGAACCTGGATGTGGAGGGGTGTCCCGGCATCACGGGCGGCCTCAAGATCCTGCCGCGTATAGTGCGATAGCCCGAGCTTGAGTTGTCTGCGCGCTACCGATTGACGGACTGCGTCGTCCTGCCGTTCGAGCTGGTTTCGAATGGCTGTGCGGATGAAGTCAGCACGATTGGCGTAGAAGCCGTCGCGGACCATGAGGTCCACGCGTCCGAGATCGATGAAGCCCAGGTTCACCGTGATTTTTTCGCTGTCGGGCGTCTTAGGTCGTAACTCATGAACCTCTGTCATCTCGCAGTCTCCATCCGATTGGATGGCTTACAGATGGCTAGAGGATGGGATAGCTACAAGAGCCTGGCCAAAAATTCTCTCGCCGCCTGGCATAAAGTCGGTCGTGAGAGGCGTTGACGTTGTTGATGTGGGTCAGGCTCGTCTGGTCCGGGCGCTCGCCGCAGGTACGATATGGACCGGGATGTTCGCCCTGCGCCCGAAGGCGACGATGGCCTTCCCAGTGCGCTGTCGACACCGTACCGCCGAATGTCGATTAGGCCTCGATCGCGGTGGCGTCGGCCGCGCGCCGCCAACCGCTTCATTTGCGAAGGATGGGTATGTTGCCGAAGAGTAAGCGTGATGTGACGGCCGCGGGCCACTATGCGGCGATAGCCTGCGAAGCGGCTCCGCTCCATTTCCATGGGAGCAGTTCGTCGATCTTTGTGTTGGGGTGATCGGCTATGCGGCTGATGACGTCGCCAAGCCAAGCCTCGGGGTCGACGTCGTTCAGGCGAGCGGTCTCGATGAGCGTGTATATGATAGCGGCGCGGCGGCCGCCTTCATCCGAGCCGGCGAACAGATAGTTTTTTCTTCCGAGGGCCAGAGGCCTCATTGCGCGCTCGGCAGCGTTGTTGGACATTTCGAGGCGCCCATCACCGACGTAGCGCGTCAGCGCGGTCCAGCGCGATGCTGCGTAGCGGAAGGCGCTGGCGAGACTGCTCTTGCCGCTGATCTTTTCCATCGTCGCGTCGAGGAAGGCGCGCAACTCGGAGAGGATCGGCGTCGCCTTTGCGCGACGCGCGGCGAGGCGCTCGGCCGGCGGTCTGCCCTTGATGTCGGCTTCGATCGCAAACAGCCGCGCGATCATTTCGAGCGCATGCGCCGCCGCGGGCGATTTCGTTTCGACATGGATGTCGTAGATCTTGCGCCGCGCATGCGCCCAACAGGCGACCTCCGTCAGCGGGGCGTGCGCGCCCGTTCAGGGGATCGGCTTCATAAAGCCCGGCGAAGCCTGCGTAGGCATCGGCATGGAGATGGCCGCGACAGCCCTTGAGCAAGGCGTGGGCGCGCTCGGCCCTGCGATCGGGCGAGTAGAGGTAGAAGGCCGCCGGCGGCGCCGTCGATCCATAGGGGCTTTCGTCTCTCACCGCTGTCCATAGTCGGCCGGTTTTCGTTCGGCCACGGCCGGGATCGAGCACCGGAACCGGCGTATCGTCGGCATGGAGCGCGGCACCGGCGCGCACATGACGCGCGATCCGCTCAGCCAGGGGCTCCAGGAGCGCCGCCATATGACCGACCCAGCCCGCCATGACGGAGCGGTCGATCTCCACCCCGCTGCGCCCGTAAATGTCTGCCTGGCGATGCAGCGGGAGATGATCGCAATATTTGGAGACGAGGACGTGGGCGAGCAGCGCCGGCCCAGGGCGTCCCTTCTCGATCGGCAGCGTCGGCATGGGCGCCTGCACGACCGTCTCGCAGGCGCGGCAGCTCATCTTCGGGCGCACATACAGCACGCGCTTGAAGTGCGAGGGCACATATTCCAGGACCATGCGCTCATCGGCGCCGATCCGGCCGAACTTCGTTGCGCCGCAGGTCGGGCAGACGCAGGGCGCTTCGTGCATGACCGTCTCGAGCGGCAGATGATCGGGCAGAGGCGTGCGGACGGACGGCTTCTTCGACGGCAGCGCGGAAGAAGCTTCGCCGTCGGAAGCCTCGGTTCGCGCCTGCCGCTCGGCGTCGCTCTCCTCGATGTCGCCCAGCAGCAACTCCAGTTGCTCGATCTCGCGGTCGAGCTTTTCCGACGACCGCCCGAAACGCGCGCGCCGCAAGATCGACAGCTGCATTCGCAGCTTCTCGATCAGCAATGTTTTGGAGTGAACTTCCGCCGCCAACGCCGCCGCAAACCGCCGCAGTTCGGCGGGATCTTCAGGCAAATCAGCGGCGAAGCGCGACATGCTTACGGCTATCACAATATGTGCGCCGGCGCATTCGAGAAAGCGCAGAATCTACAGGAAAACCGGGCGCTCCGGCGCTTCAGGCGCAACGGTTCTGCGCCAATCAATTCCTTCGATCAGCAGCGCCAGTTGAGCCGACGTCAGGTGCAGCGCGCCCTCAACGATCGGCGGCCAAAAGAACCGGCCTTTCTCCAGACGCTTGGCGAAAAGACACAGGCCGGAGCCGTCCCAGGTCAAAATCTTCACGTAGTCGCCACGCTTGCTGCGAAACACGAACGCCGCGCCCGAATATGGGTCGGCGCGCAGCGTCTGCGCGACATCCGCGGCCAGCCCGTCAAAGCCGCGCCGCATGTCCACGGGCTTGCAAGCCAGATAGACCTTCACGCCCGGCGCGAACTGGAGCATCAAGCGACGCCCAGCGCCAACAGAACGCGACGGAGCGCCTCGGCGTCGACCTCAGCGTCGAGCGACACCTTGGCGCCGTTCGGCAGGCTGATCTCCATCGCGCCGCGCCTCGCAGCTCGGCGCGTCTGACGAGCCGGCTTCGCTGCGACATCGGAAGGCGGCGGCGCTGAGGCCGCGTCCAACTCAAGCAGCTTCACCGGGACAAAGGCCGATCCGCCCCTCTCCGGTAGAGCGGCCACGACAGGCTTCTCCTTCGCAGGCTCGCGCCGCCGATCGCGCCACCCCTCGCGCGAGCGCCGTATCCACTTGAAAATGAGATTGGCGTTCAGACCGTGCCGACGCGCGACCGCCGCAACAGAGATGCCAGGCGCAAGCGCCTCCTCGACGATCCTCTTGCGCTCGTCCAGGCTTCTCGTTCGACGCCCCTCCCCAGCCCCGTCCCGTGCCGCCATCTGGTGTCCACCTCTCATTCAGGTGGACACCTAATCTAATCAAATGCGGGCTCACAGGCGGCCATCAGATCACGCTTACGCCGAAGAAGGCGGACCATGCCGCCGCCCTTGGCGGCTGGCAGGGAAGTTCGGAGCGCGGCCCTTGCTTCTGGTGTGCCTCGCCGCGCCCGCCGACGGCGTGCGGTGGTGAAAGCTGTCAGCGGTCAGGCGATGTTAGAGGGCGTCCGTGATCAGCCAGCCTGAACCTGCTCCTGGGTCACCACCTCAAAGCGCGCAAGCTTGGCGATCCCAAAGGCGGTCGACATCGCGACGTCCGCCGCGTCGCGACCCCGTCCCATGACAATGCGCCCGATGCGGGGATGGTTGTGGCGCGCGTCTATGGTGTACCAACGGCCATCGAGAAAGACTTCGGCCCAGGCGCTGAAATCCATGGGATTGGGATCCACCGGAACGCCGATGTCGCCGAGATAGCCAGTGCAATACCGCGCGGGAATGTTCATGCACCGGCAGAGCGCTATGGCGAGATGCGCGAAGTCGCGGCATACGCCAATGCCTTCGTGCATGGAATCGCTGGCGCTGCGGGTGGGGCGCGCATCAGGATAACTGAAGCGGATCTTCGCGTGCACGAAATCGCAAATCGCCTGCACGCGCTGGCGGCCGCCCAATATCATCCCGAAATTCGACCAGGCGAAATCAGCGAGCTTGTCGCTGTCGCAATACCTGCTTTGAAGTAGGAATAGCAGTACATCATCGGGAAGGTCGGCGATCGGGGTCATATCCACGTCGGGCGGCGTTTCTTCTGGCTGGCCCGAGTCCTGAATGACGAAGCGATTGGAGAATGCGACGAGGCCCGCGGGAACCTCAACCCGTGTGACGCGATTGCCAAAGTGATCGATATAGGAGCGGGTCGCTAGAATGGGATCACAGTTGATCTTGTCAGGCGTGAGCAAATCCGCATCACGCGAGGGGTGGACGCTGAGTTGAAGGAGCATCGGCGTCTGAGCGGGGCATTCAAATGCAATGTCGAACCCTGCTTCAATGAGCATCGCTGATATCCCAAATTGCGCGACCTTGGCTTGGAGCACGGGGCCACCGTTAGACCAGCTGGTTCGCGCCGGCTCCGACCGTGCAAGGAAGGGGCCACAGACTGTAGCTGATGAAATGCCTTTTGCTTTACCCATGCTCTAGGTAGCCTAGTTACGGATGCGGTCCGCAGCGCTCATCCCAAGCACAAGCAAAAGGACGCTCGACCTGACCATGCTGCATATTCTTCCAACCCGGGGCGACCACAAGATTGCAGAGCCAGGCTTGGTTACGACCGACGCCCTCTGGGTAGACCTCCTCAATCCGACCAGCGCCGAAGTGACGAGCGTGGAGGAAGCGATCGGCGCGAAGCTGCCAACCCTGGGGGCGCTCAGCGAGATCGAGTCATCCAGCCGCCTACGAAGCCGAGGTGGTATTCTTTACATGAGCACGCTCGTCGGCATCCCCCCGACCTTGATGGCGGGAATCTATGGCATGAACTTCAAGAACATGCCGGAATACGACTGGACTTGGGGCTATCAATACGGTTGGACGGTTATCATCCTCAGCGCGCTCATTCCGCTGGTTTGGTTCAAGCTGAAAGGCTGGTTCTAGCGACCGATCCCCGAGCACCAAAAACCGAGTTGGCAATAAATGTCCTGCCTGAATTTGTCGCCGCCTTTGGGTTTGTGAACGCTAAAGCCCAAGGGTTCTAGGCGGACGACTTTCTCGCCGCCGCAGTCGCAGCTGAGGAGCGGGTCTGCATTGGTGGCCAGCGGCGATCGAGATTTCTTTCAGCTCGCCTCATCGCTCACTACGATCCTTTACCCGTCGCGGGGCGGAGAGGGTGCGCGTATCGGGCCTGCAGAGGTCCGGCTACGATATGGGGTCGATCCAAACCAGGTTCCGGACTTCATCGCGCTCAGAGGTGACGCTTCTGACAAACTGCCTGGCGCCACCGGTGTCGGACCAAAACGCGCCGCTCAATTGCTAAGGCGGTACGGCGCGCTTGATCTGATCCTTGATGCCGGTACCTTTCAAACACAGGCTGAGATGCTCCGCCTCTATCGACTGATCGCGACAATGGACGCGAAAGCGCCGCTACACTCGCTCGACGATCAGCAGCCGACATGGGGCCCAGCATCGACCTTTGCGCGCGATTGGGGACTGAATCAGTTAGCGGACCGTTTGGATGAGATGGCATGACGTCGTGGTTGGGAATGTCGCGATGCAAGCTTGAAGGGCCTTCTTGGAGGCCTGCTTTTCGCTTTCTGACTGATATCCCCAGTGGGTTCACGCCCCGTATTGGTGGTGATGTTTCCGCCAAATGAGCTAACTTGGAATCAGCTCCATTACGACCTCCAGGAATGGATTCGGCTGCGCCGAAAGTGATCAGCCCACACCTAACCAAACGACTAATCGGAGACGGTCGTGACAAAGGTCCTTAACGCTGCGGTCATCGGTCTTGGCTTCGGCACACAGTTCCTGCCGATCTATCAGCGCCATCCCAATACGAGCATGTACGCCATCTGCCGGCGCTCGAAGGAAGCCCTCGTCGCCATTGGCGACGCCTTCGGCGTCGAGAAGCGCTTCACGCGTTTTCAGGACGTTTTGTCCGATCCGGTCGTCGATTTCGTGCACATCAACACCCCGCTAGGGACGCACGGTGCGCTCTCGATCGCCGCGCTTACGGCTGGGAAGCACGTTATGTCTACGGTTCCGATGGCGCTGTCGGTTGAGGAGTGCGAGGAAATTGTCCGGCTCGTCCGAGTAACCGGCCTCAAATACATGATGGCCGAGACGGTTCTCTATTCGCGCGAATATCTCTTCATTCGGCAGCTCTGCAAGCAAGGAAAACTTGGCGACCTGCAGTTCCTGCAGGGGTCGCATCATCAGGACATGGATGGTTGGCCGGATGGCTGGCCAGGTTTGCCGCCAATGTACTACGCGACACACTGCGTCTCCCCGTGTTTGGCGATCGCAGACGCTGAGGCGGAATATGTCTCCTGCATCGGTTCGGGACGAATTGGTTCGGAGCTAGCCGCAAAGTGGGGTTCGCCCTTCGCGGTCGAGAGCGCACACATTTGTTTCCGGAATTCCGATCTTGCGGCGCGCGTCTACCGTTCTCTTTTCGCGACAGCGCGACAGTATCGGGAAAGTTTCGACGTCTTCGGGACACTTCAATCGGTGGAATGGCCACTCATCGAGGGGACTGGCTTGGTGGTCCACACAGCCAGAAAGCCTCTCGATGAAACGACCGAAATCGCACGGGCGCCAGACTACGCGCATCTTCTGCCCGAACCGGTCCGCCATTTTACCACCAGGACTTTTCTCGACCTGCCCGAGTACAAGCACCTCGGAGAGCATCGCGGAGCTGATCCTGATGGTACGCATTCACACCTAATCGCCGACCCGGGCTCCCTCGAAGGCCATGGGGGGTCTCATCCCCATCTGGTGCACGAGTTCGTGTCGGCCCTCATCGAGGATCGAGATCCGTTCCCCAATGCGGTCTTCTCCGCAAATATAACCTGCGCCGGTATCCTCGCACATCAATCCGCTCTCGCTGACGGCGCGCGTTTGCGAGTTCCTAACTTCGCCCTGAGCTAGCGGCGTTTCTGGACAAGGCGCGTTCGAGATGTTGCTCGAAGCGATGGCCGATGATGTCGACCTCCTCGCGCGCAGGCGCATGATTTTGTCGCTCGCTTTGAAGCGCAATCAAAGGGCGTTAAGGAGGTTCCGGCCGACTGAGTCCAGATGAACGAGCATCGCCTTCTCGGCCGCATCGGCGTCGCGGCACAGAAGGGCTCGAACGATCGCCCCGTGTTCGTCGCAATAATCGGCCCGCCGTTCGGGGCTGAAGGAACGCCGCTTGATTCCAAGCCACTGTTCCTGATTTCGGATGAGCCTGAGCATTGCATGCAGAGCCGCTAGCAGTTCGTTACGTGAGGCGATGAAGATTCGCTCGTGGAACGCCGCGTCGCATTGCTCGAACGGCTCAAACTCTTCCGCCTCAATAGCCTTCTGGTGAGCGGCAGCGACCGCGTTGAGATCAGCAAGATTACTTTTGGTCGCGGCGAGTGAAACCGCCTTCGGTTCGATGATCTGCCGAACGGCCATCGTATCCGCGGGGCTCACGCCGACGAGCGTTCGCATCACAGCGGTGAACTCGGCGCCGACCGATCGCTGCAGAAACGTGCCGCGCCCCACTTCGCGCCGCAGGCCTCCGTCGGAGCCAATTCGCTTCATCGCAGAGCGGACCGTGTTGCGAGCGACACCGTATTCGCTCGCGAGGTAACGCTCGTTGGGAAGCCGAAGGCCTTCACTCCACTCCCCCGCCTCGATCCGCCGGCGCAGGGACGTTTCGATGTCGCTCGACACGCGCTTGGGCATGCGCCCCCCTATACTAGACCATTTTTGAGCCAATTATCATGCCGCCACGGGGACGCCAAGGGGCAGAAACCGTCTTGGATGCGAGACGAAACATTCCGCCCGCTGATTCTTTGAGGAAGGACCAGCGGCGTGAGAGCGGGGGATCCACAAGAATCATGGAAGCGCAGCCGAGGCGCCAACTCCTGCTGTTTGCGCGACAACTCCCGTAGGAAGAGCGGAAACGCGAGACTTGCGTTTTGAACCAGCCTGCTCTCTATTGGACCAAAATAGGGAGGCGAGGCCGGATGAAGGTAGCGACCTATCGCATTGCTGGAGAACGGCGCGTCGGGGTCGTCGACGAGCGGCGGAAAACGGTGTCCGCGTTCGACCTTTCCCTCGCCGAAGCCGAATGCGGCGTTCTCGCTGTTGTCGGCCGCAATCCTCTCCCTTCCTGTCTGTCGCCGACACCCCTAAGCGAAGTCGAACTCGAAGCGCCAATCCCGAGGCCGCGGCGAAACGTCTTTTGCATCGGCAAGAACTATCACGAGCACGCCAAGGAGTTCGCCTCAAGCGGATTCAATTCGAGCGCGGCGGCGGGTGTCACCCCAAAATTTCCCATTGTTTTTTCGAAGGTGCCTGAATCCGTAGTGGCGCATCACGACGTTGTTCGGATCGACCGGTGCGTATCGGAATCGGTCGACTACGAGGCGGAGCTCGGCGTCATAATCGGCGAGGGTGGGCGCGGAATCGAGCCTTCGCACGCACTCGATCACGTGTGGGGCTTCACCATCATTAATGACGTGACGGCGCGCGACCTTCAGGGCCGGCACAGCCAATGGCTGATCGGCAAGTCTCAGGACACGTTCTGTCCTATGGGCCCCTGGGCGGTGACGAGAGACGAAATCGATCTCGCAGACACCCAAATCCGCTGCTGGATCAACGGCGAACTCCGGCAGAACGCCAATACGCGCGACCTCATCTTCGATGTGCCGACCATCATCGCCACCATCTCCGCTGGCGTAACGCTCTGTCCCGGCGACGTCATAGCGACCGGCACTCCTGCCGGCGTGGGAATCGGCTTCACGCCGCCCAAATATCTCGTCTCTGGCGACGTCGCGCGGATTGAAGTCGAAAAGATCGGCGTGCTCGAGAACGAATTCCGGGAGTTCCCCGGATGAGCGGCGCTTCGTTCGGCAGAATTGAAATCGAGATCGACGGCGATGGCCCGCCGATCGTATTCCTGCATGGCCTCGGGGCGACATCGAGTTCGTTCCAGCCGCTCCTGTCGGCTTTGCACGGTTTTCGCTGCATCCGGGCCGATTTCCCGGGCACCGGGCGATCGGCGCGCTCGTACGTTCCGGTGACAATCGACTTTTTGTGTGAGACTGCTCGCGACATCGTGAAGGGGATCGCCGGCGCGCCAGCGCATGTCGTTGCGCATTCGATGGGAACCCTGGTGGCGCAGCATCTCGCCGTCGCCGCGTCCGAGTGGGTGGCAACCCTCACATTATTTGGCCCGATCGGCGAGCCCGGCGACGCCGCGCGCGAACGCTTGCGGGACCGGGCGGCGCTTGCGCGGCGGAGCGGCATGATCGCCATAGCCGATCCTGTCGCGGCGGCAGGTCTCGCATCGTCGACCAAGGCTGACAATCCGGCCGTGGAAGCGTTCGTACGGGAGAGCCATCTTCGCCAGGACCCGGAGGGTTTCGCGGAATCCTGCGAAGCTTTGGCGTCAGCGAGAGGCGCGGACCTCCGGCTCATAAATTGCCCTACCCTCATCGTGACCGGCGAAGAAGATCCTATCGCCCCGCCAGGCGCGGCACAGGGGCTTGCGGAGAGGATCAGGGGCGCTAAGCTCAAGACACTGCCGAGATGTGGACATTGGACGCAGATCGAGCAGCCAAAGGAATGTGGGCGCTTCGCCTCGGAACATATCCGGGCGCACGCGTGAGGAGGAACATTCGCCATGCTTGGACCGAGCCGGCGATGAAGGAGCGAGCCTATGGCTGATGACAAATTCGGCGGATCGAACGGCGTCGTTTTCACCAACGTGCGCATCATCGATGGGTCAGGCGAAAACCCGTACACCGGGGAGGTCGCCGTCCAGGGAAATCGAATCCGGCAAGTCACCAGAGGCTCGTCTCGCCTGACGCCTGGATTGGGCGCCGGCGGTGGCCAGACGGTCATCGACGGGATGGGCGCGACCTTGATGCCGGGCTTGTGCGATGCGCACCTTCATCTATCGTGGAACAACGCTCCGGGCATCGACCCCATTCAGATGATGCCGCCGGAGGAGCACACGCTCGTCACCGCGCAAATGGCCAAACTCGTGCTCGACGCCGGATTCACCGCCGGGCGCGGTGCGGCCGCAGCGAAGCCGCGTCTCGATGTCGTCGTGCGGAACGCAATCAACAGCGGCATGATTCCCGGACCGCGTTATCTTGCGGCCGGCCCGGAAATCACAACGGTCGGAGGCCTAGGGGATTCCGCGCCCTCACACATCCCTCATGAGGGTCTTAATCTCGGCCTAGTCGTCTCTGGACCGGAAGAGGTGCGCCGCACGGTGCGGATGCTCATCAAGTATGGCGTCGACACTATCAAGCTCAATCTCTCCGGCGAAGAGATCACCGGCATGCGCGCCGAAGAAACGCCGATGTCGGAGGAGGAGGTGGAGATGGCGGTGCGCGAAGCCAAGCTCCGCAACAAGTCGCTTGCCGCGCACGCCCGCTCCTCTGGTTCGATCAAACAGTGCATCCGCCACGGAATTGGCGTCATCTACCACGCCTCGTTCGCTGACGAGGAAGCGCTCGACATGCTCGAAGCGGCCAAAGACCGGCACTTCGTGGCACCTGGCCTCGCCTGGCTCATAAACACTGCGCGCAACGCTGGCGAATACGGCATCAAGCCGGGTTCGCCGGTCTCGATGAGCTATGAGCGGGAGCTCGAGCACGCTGTCGAGACTTGTCGCAAGATGCATCGGCGCGGCATTCGTGTGCTGATCGGCGGCGACTACGGGTTCGCTTGGACGCCGCAGGGCACGAACGCCAAGGACCTCGAGTATTTCGTGGACATGGTCGGCTTCTCGCCAATGGAGGCCATCCTAGCGGGGACAAAACTAGGCGGCGAGATCATGGGCATGGGCAACGAACTTGGGCAGATCAAGGCGGGCTACCTTGCCGATATGCTGCTCGTCGATGGCGATCCGGCCGCCAACGTCCGTGTGCTGCAGGACAAATCCCGCATTCTCGCCATCATGAAAGACGGCGAGTTCTATAAGGCGCCCAAAATAAACGAACAGCGGCGGCGGCTGACCGCGTGAGCCTTACCATCACAAATACCGCGTCCGGCCCTACAGCGCGACAGGTCTGGATCGGCGCCGGTCTTCTGGCCGGCGCTCTGCTGCTTTGGATGATCTTCGGCATCTGGCCGGACTGGCTGGATGGGCTGCTCGGCGGAAAGAAGACGTTCGTCAGCGCGATCCTGAACGGCGTGACGTTGGCGGGTCTTTATTTCCTGGTTGCGAGCGGCTTTACGCTTGTCTTCGGCCTCATGCGCAACGTCAATCTTGCGCATGGTTCGCTTTTCCTTCTTGGCGCCTATATCGGCTACGACGCGGCGACCTGGAGCGGAAACTGGTTTGTTGGCGTCGCCGCTGGCCCGCTGGCCATCGCGGCCGTTGGCGCTTTGCTGCAGATCTTCGTCTTTCAAAGACTGACCGGGGACGATCTGCGGCAGACACTGGTCACGATCGGCATCTCGATCGTAGCCGCTGACCTCATGCTCGCGATCTGGGGCGGCAAGACGTTCCAGTTCTCCATACCGCCGATGCTCGACGGCGCCGTTGCAACACCGATCATTACGGCGATCAAGTCGAACGGCCAGATTGTGATGTTGCGCTATCCGTTCTACCGCCTCGTCGTTCTCGCGATCTCGCTCGTCATCGGCGCGGCCTTGTGGCTCGCGCTCCACAAGACAAAGTTTGGCGCGATGATCCGCGCTGGCGTCGACGACCGCGGAATGCTCTCGGCCACAGGCGTGAATGTTCGCCTCCTGTTCGTCGGGGTCTTTGCCATCGGCGGTCTTTTGGCCGGCCTTTCGGGCGTGATCGGTGGATCCGCGCTCTCAATCGCGCCGGGCGAGGACGTGCGCTACCTGATGGCTTCGCTCGTCGTCGTCATCGTGGGCGGAATGGGCTCGATCACCGGCGCGGCCATCGGCGCCCTCCTGATTGGGCTCGCCGAGCAGCTGGGCCTCGTTTATTTTCCGACCTACGGCGTCGTTTTGACGTTCGTCATTATGGTGGTGACGCTGGCGCTCCGCCCGCAGGGGATCATGGGCAACGCTCGGACAAGATTGGCCGATCCGCCACGACCGCCGGCGGCTGGCGATATCGTGCCGGTTGAATTCACGCCGTCGGTCGCGGCGCTGGCGGTTGCGCTGGTCCTGTTTCCTCTCGTCGCCACCCCGTTCATCGTATTCCAGCTCGGGGCCAAAACTCTCATTCTGGGTATGATCGCGCTGTCGCTCACGATCCTCGGCGGGTATGGCGGCATGGTCTCGATGGCGCAGCTTACTGTCGCCGGGGTCGCGGGCTATGCGGTTGCGATCCTCGGCCCGAACGGCACGGGGGTTCTCGGCCTCAACTGGCCGTGGGAAGTCTACGTTCCCGCGGCGATCCTCTTGGCGGGCATCGTTTCCGCCCTCATCGGCGCCATCGCAGTGCGCACCGCCGGCATCTACACGATCATGATCACGCTCGCCGTCGGCGTCGCTTTCTTCTATCTCGCCCAGCAGAACTATTCGCTGTTCAACGGCCATTCCGGGTTTCGTGGTGTCGCGCCCCCAAACGTGTTCGGCGTCTCGTGGCGAGACGCGATCCCGCTCTACTTTCTTTGCCTCGCCATGGCGGCTCTCGCCTATTCAGCAGCCGTCTACGCCGCGCGCTCGACGTTCGGCTTGGCGCTCATGGCGAGCAGAGACAATCCGCGCCGCGCCCGCGCGGTCGGCTACGACGTCACCTGGCTCAGGATCGCTGCCTTCTTTTTCTCAGGCCTTATCGCAGGGGTGGCCGGTGTGCTTTACGTCTGGTTCAACGGGCGCATTTCGCCCGGAACCGTCAGCGTCAGCGAAACCATCGGCATTCTCGTCATCTCGGTGATCGGCGGCATGCGGCATCCGATTGGTCCGTTCCTTGGAGCGGCGCTTTACGTGGTGCTCAAGACCTTCGCTATCGACCTTGTCGGCGCCGACCGGTTCAACACGCTGATCGGCGCGATTTTTCTTATCATCGTATTCGTCTCTCCGGACGGCATTCTGGGGCTCTGGCGGCGCGTTCAGCCGGCTCTGGCACAGAAGGCGCTAAGGGAAGCCTGAGCACTGCCGATGAAGCGACGTTCAAGGGTCTAAAGATCGACCCAATTCAAGGGAGGAATGGATGAACGTGAAAGTGTCTTGGATTGCTGTGGCGCTGCTTTCCAGCGTCGCGTTCGCGCCGCAATGGGCGCGTGCCGACAATTCGATCAAGGTTGGGTTGCTTGCGACGCTCGAAGGGGCCTTCACCGTGCTCGGCCAGGACAGCATGCGGGGCGCGGAGCTCGCGCTCAAGGAAGCCAATTATACGGCGGGCGGCAAGAAAATCGAAGTGATCAAGGGGTCATCGGACGCGTCTCCCGACAGCGCGGTCAAGGCGGCGCGCAAGCTGGTGGAGCAGGACGGCGTTAAGATCCTGATCGGACCGCTCTCGGGCGACGAAGGCCTCGCGATCAAGGACTACGCCAAGACCCAGCCCAACGTCACCTTCATCAACGGCACGTCGGCCGCACAGGATACGACGCTCCGTGATCCCGCGCCCAATTTCTTCCGCTTCACCACCGACGGCGCCCAATGGATGGCGGGCCTTGGCGACTACGCTTA
>CAVSSS010000010.1:0-174236 GCA_963730555.1 uncultured Alphaproteobacteria bacterium
AAAAGGGATGAAACCTCGACAGTCGGGCCGCGAAACTTGTGACTAGATGTGACGGGAGCCGACGCTACGCGACGCAACTATGGCGGGTTCTCTGGCCTCCAGGCCCGATCTTGGTTTGGGCGCGCAGGAAAAGCCAAGGCGGCGCAACAGCTTGCGCATAAAGGGTCTCCGTTGCCGGAGCGCGAAGGCGCCATCTTGCAGATCCGCGCAGCGCGTTGATATTCATGAGCCAGCGGGGCCGGACGACGGTCCGTGCGATCGAGGGTTTCTTCGTCGGTTTCTTTCGATCCGCCCCGCGCATTACTCGGCTCGCAACCGGCGACGAAAACCGACGTTCCAATGAAAAGGCCGACTGTCGGCGGGACCGACAAACTGCGCGCGCTCACCGAGGACTCGGAGTTGCGCGCGCTGATGGAGCAGTACTACGCGGCGTCGGCCGGCGAGGCGGAGCCGATCCTGAAAGTTTTCGCCGCGAAAGCCGACGAACTCCATCCAGAATGGCGCGAGACGGTCGAGCGCGCCGAGCGCGACGGCGTCATCTTGCGCGCGCTGTTCATCCACGCCCTGAAGGAGGCGCGGGCGCGGCCAGACCTCACTGAGCGCGATCAGTTCGAGATCATGGACCTGGAGGCGGAGTTTGTCATGCGCTTCGAGATATTTTCCGTCACTGCCCTCTCTCTGCGGCGGCGAGAGGCGCGATCAGGTTGGTGTCTGTCGTTCAAAAGATGGAGATGATCGCCCGCCTCGGCCTCGAAGAAGCGGAGAAGCGCAAGCGTCGCGCGATGTCTGACGGGGGACGGAAGGGCGGGAGAAGAGCGGCAAAGCTCGGAGGGAAAACAGGCCTTGGATCCCCCACGCGACCGAGCTCAGGCAAGTTATCTATGCTCAGCTCCCTGGGCCTCAGACGGAGATGTTGCGCTCGAAATCAAGACGCGATGGAAGCTAGAACTCCTCTCCCCCCTACCGTGCGGACGCTCGAGAAGTTCGTGTCCCAATTTCGCAAGCCGGGAACTCTTCCGAAGCGAGCGAAGTGAAGGGGGCTTCGCTTCGGAAACGAAGGGGGCTTCAGTGTCTGGGAGGCGTGCCTCCCTAAGCACATATCGCTGCGCATCCCGGCGGAAGGATGCGCGGCTTGCTTCTCGATGTTCTACAGGCCTGTCCCGGCACGAACGACGTGACCCCGCAGCACGGGCGGGAAGACACCGCGCTCACCGTCTACACCTATAATCAGGCCGCCGCGATCACGGGCCTCGCGCGCAGAACGCTCGAACGTTTGATCGCGCTCGGCAAAGGACCGGCCATCATTGAACTCTCGCCGCGCCGGCGAGGCATCCTCGAAAGCGATCTCATCACCTGGTTGCACAAGCGCCGCCGCCCCGCTTCGAGCGAAGCGCCGCGCCCCCTCTCCGCTCCCCTTTTGAACCAATTCGCGGACGGAAACGTCCGTCCCGGATCCCGGCCTCCTTGCGCGCGCCGGGAAGTGAAAAATGCGCGCCCTTCAACGTAGAGGAGATTGAAATCATGATGATGTCGGACTTTCTCAAGGGCTGCCTCAAGGCTGAGGAACTGGAACCTGGATCTAGCGTTACGGCGCACATCACGGCGGTTGACTCGCGCGAGTTCGAGGACGGAACGAAGGGCGTCCTCTTTCTGGACGTCTATGGTGAGCGCGGTCTCGTCCTCAACCAGACGAACCTGAAAACGCTGATGGCGGCGTTCGGCCGCAATTCCGAGAGCTGGGTGGGGCAGGACGTCGTAGTCAACCGCACGCTCGCTGACTTCAAGGGGAAACCGGTCCCGGCGATCCGCCTCGAGGCTGTGCGCCGCCCCGCCGTCACTGCGCCGGCCGTCGCAACGACGCCAAAGCTGGCCGCGCCGCGCGCCGCGACGACGACGTTCACCACCGGGACGGCGACACCGGACGCCGTGCTGGGGCCGGAGTCGCCTATTGAGTCGGGCCCGCCGTCTGCGCCGCCGCCAGCGACGGGCTACGACGGTCCTGACGACGACATCGATTTCTAGATCGCAAGCGTGAGCGCGTCGGGTGCGACGACGCGCTGCCGCGAGCGATCAGGAAAAAGGAGCGACCACATCATGTGCGATGCTCTCGCCTGGGCGCGGGCGTACGCCGACCACGGTCTCGCTATCCTTCCTGTCAGACCCGATAAGACGCCGCTAACCCCCCATGGTCTTAAGGACGCTTCGGTGACCCAGCCGTCCTCGAAAGTGGTGGCGGGCTGGCCGTTCGCCGATTGCGCATGGGCGCTGCCCGCGACCGTAGTTGCAATCGACATCGACGTGAAGCCCGGCCGAAACGGCTACCAGGGTTTCGAGCACCTTCAAGGATGCGACCCACGCGACGTCATGACGCCAACGACGTCAACGCCCAGCGGCGGGTGGACTTGCCTTGGGAAAGTGGAGAGCTTTCTGAAGGAAAGAGGAGCATTTCATGGGCAAGCCGCAGCGACGGTTCGGGAAGGAATTTGAAGCCGAAGCCGTTCGGTTGGTTGAGGTGAGTGGTCGGACGCAAAGGGAGATCGCCATGGACCTCGGCGTCGGCCTTTCGACGCTGCGACGCTGGCTCGACAAGCGCCGCGAGCACGAGATCGAGGCCGCCGCCGCCCGAACGGCAGGAGGACCTGGCGGCTGAGCTGAAGCGGTTGCGGCGCGAGAATGAGATCTTGCGACAGGAACGCGAGATCCTGAAGAGGGCCGCGACTTTTTTCGCCAAGGAGGGAAGTCGATGAGGTTCCGTCTCATCGATGCGGCGAAGAAGGAATTCCCCGTCCAGCGTCTCTGCAAGGTTCTTGGCGTCAGTCAGAGCGGCTATTTTGCCAGGAAGGATCGACCGGCCTGCCGTCGACAGCATGAGGACATGGTGCTGCTGGCCCATATTCGCTCGGCCTTTGCACTGTCGAACGCAACCTACGGCAGCCCGCGCATGACGCGCGAGCTTCGCGATGACGGGATCACCATCGGTCGTCATCGGGTCGCCCGGCTGATGCGAGAGAATGCCCTGAAGGCGCGGCAGAGGCGGCGCTTCAAACGAACGACCGACAGCCTGCACGCTTTTCCGGTCGCGCCAAACCTCTTAAATCAAGACTTCAACGCAGCGGGGCCGAACCAGAAATGGGGTGCCGACATTTCCTATGTCTGGACACGCGAGGGCTGGCTCTACCTTGCCGTCGTCATTGACCTCTTTGCTCGGCGCGTCGTCGGCTGGGCCGCCGGCGACCGGCTCCATAAGGAACTGGCGTTGTTGGCCCTACGCCGGGCCGTCGCCGTGCGGTGTCCATCCGTCGGGCTCATTCACCACGCGGACCGTGGCAGCCAATCTCTTCTCCGTCGAGTACCAGGCTGAGCTGAGAAAGAACGGCATCTCGATCTCGATGTCGGGCAAGGGAAACTGCTTCGACAACGCCATGGTCGAGACGTTCTTCAAGACCCTCAAGGCCGAACTCGTCTGGCGCACCATCTTCCAGAGCCGATCGAAGCTGCGATCGCAATCGGCCGTTACATCGACGGCTTCTACAATCGTCCGCCGCCATTCGGCGCTCGACTTCATCAGCCCGCTTCAGTTCGAAGGGCGGGCAGCGTAAAATCGAAAACGCTCTCCACAAATGCCGGGCAAGTCCAATGCGCCCCAGAATGTCAAACAGTTTAAGGTTCACATCAACCGCTGAGCGCGTTTGAACAGCCATCGAAATGCCGTCCCGCGTCCCGACATGCGGCAATAACTTTCGGTCCAGCAGCGAGGAGGCGATCTGAAGGTGCAGTTGCATCGCGTTGTGAAGCACCGCCGTGATCGCCCTCCCGGCGGCGCTCGATTTTTTCCCGATATGCGGTCGCAGGAGGTTCCAGGTGTTCAGAAGCACCAACTCGCTGGCCTGATATGCCGCTTCGACGTTGTCCACGTCGCGGGCCCATACGAACAGCACCCACAGGGCGATGTACAATTGGCGCGCGATTCGCACGCGTGCCCGTGTCCTTGCCGCTCGTCGCCATGGATCGCGCGTCGGGATCGGTCAAGGAAATCTGCTTGTCCGGCGCAGCATGCACGGCGGCTTCCAGCGCCTTGTACCGGCCCGCGAGCTGATCGACGCGCCCGCCGAAGTTTGTGACCCGATAATGCGACGCCCCGAGGCTGGTGAGACTATTAGCCAGGAAGAGGTCAAGGCGGCTATCAGGATCAGCAGGGCCGATTGCGCTCCCGTCACGCTACCGCCGCGGCCAGCCGCAAAGCACGTCAATTTATCGCAATCGTGGTTCGCCGAGCCGCCAACCAAAGAGCCGCCGCCGAGGGTAGATTTGCGGGAGGCGAGAGAGAAGTCAGCGGGTCGTAATATCGCACATGACGTGAGGGACCTCGCTTTCCAGCTCCACCGTTGCCAGGCGCCGACAAGCTGGTTGAGAGGCTTAGCGCGGACGAAAGGGAAGAGGTCCGCCTCGGCATCGAAGCCGTGATGCGGATCAAAGCGGCTCTAGACAGGCTGGGCCAGCGCAACGCCCAACTTCCTAACGAACGCCAGCGGGCTCCGTAGGCCGACCAAAAGACCCTTCCCTTGGAGCCGGACGTTCGTCCAACGCGCACTCAGAACGGCTCTTCCCAGGCGCACCGAGGTGCTTCCACTCGCGGGCCATCCGCTGCGCCTCGGCGATCTGAGCGGGCGTCATCTTTGGCGGCAACCTCATGCCCACCTCCGCCTCGCCTCCAGTTCGACGAGCCTGAGGATGACTTCGCTGTAGCTCTCGCCGGGCCTGCGCAGCGCCATGAGCGACGCGGCTCAGCCGAGCGAGCGGATGATTTCGCGGTAAGCGGTCTCTGGGAACGCCTTCAGCGTCTTCGTGCGCACGAAGCCGAGGCCACCGAGCTGCAGGACGTAACGGGCCATGACGGCGTCGTCCGGCGCCTCGCAAATTCCGACGAAGTCGAACTCGCCCATCACCATGTAAAACTGCTTCATCTCGCCGCCCATGTCGGCAAGTAGCTTTTTGGCGGCGTCGAGCCGCCGCGGCGAGTCCTTCGCGGCCTTGATGCCCGCCTCGGTCAGGTTGAAGAGCGCTATGTAGGTGGTCATTGTTTTCCTCTCGATGATCGCGGCGGGGCGTTACTTAAGCGTACTCCGGCAACGCGCGTCTGGCCGCGGGCTGAAGGCGCTCTGCGAAGCTTCTGCCGGCTTTAGGACAGATTTAGGAAATTTTTATTAATGTCTGGTGAGGTTGGCTTGCTGGCGGGCGACCGAATAGTTTCGCATGAGCGATCCCGACCAGCTGACCTCCCACGACAAGACCTTTGATCGCGACACGCGGGGTCTCGTCGTTCGGATTATTGTGGTTGCTCTTCTCGCTGTGCTCTTCTGGCATACAGTCGTCGCTACCGGAAGGCTGTGACGTCCCGAGGCGCGTTGAGTCCACCACAAGCTGAGCGATCACATCTCCGGCGCACGCCGCAAAATTGAATTGCGCACTTAACTCGCCTCCTGCACTGATACGGTTGGCCCTCGGGCACTGCAAATAAAGTCAATGACGGGAGGCGGCTAAATGAGCGGTATCACCGACCATCCGGACGATTTTGATCGAGAGTGGGCCTACCGCAGGGGCTACGCGCATGGCGCCGAAGCGGTCGTGGCAGCGCTTCGGCCTCATTTGCCCGAAGCAATCCGGCGCAAAGCGGAAGTGTGGCTTGCCTGTGAACTAATATCTTGGAGGGCGCAGTTCCAACCAAAAATGACGCAGCCGCCAGAATTCCGTTTGAAGTAAGGAGTTAGATCAAGCACCGTCCTCGAGCGATAGGGAATGCTTGTCGGGCGACGCTTTTCCGACACAGCTTTGCCAGCATAGCGCTGGGCAGCGGCCCGGGCCTCCCGACCGTTCGAAAACTTTTCGGGCATTCGCTGCCGGCGACAACCGCACGATATGCACATTTGGATGCGGATCCGGTCCGGCGTGCCGTCAACGGTATTGGCGTGACGATTGCAGCCGGTCTGGGAAATAAAGATGGCGATGTAGTCGCGATGAGGAAGGTCCGAAGTCGACGTCAAAAGTCGCGCATTGCATGCGAGTTGCGCGCCGGGCAAGCCCTTGAGTCGCCCCTCGTCCGGGCCCACCAGAACAGCACCTCTCGGTTTCGTTTGGCTCTTCTGCTGAGCTTTCAAGCGGTCCAAGCGCGGTTGTTTGGATTAAGTTCTACTGATTGGATCATAGTCCGCGTTCGTCGGTCGCAGCGAGCGGCGGCCATCACGATCACCCCAATTAAATCATTTCGGATAAAATTCTGCCCCAACGACAGACCTTTTAGACAAAGCTCGCTATACATTTACTTGTCAAACTCGCAAGTGAGATGAAAAATTGCCGACAAATATTGTCGACAAATATTGCATAGACGCCTTGAACCACTGCAAATAATTCGCCAATTTGGCGAAATTATAGGGAGGGAACGAATGACGTTCCGAAAAGATAGGAATTGGCCAACCCCCGGCACGCCTGCAGTTATACACAGGCCGAGTAGACAGACGTCGAAAAATCGGTCCACCGGCGGAGAGAAAATAAGGCGATGGCCAATTGTTGTAATCACTGCAACGTGCAAGTATTTGTCGGGAGGCATTCGTGTTCTTGGTCAAAGCTACTCTATATACGATGATCACGGGCCTCAATAGATAGCAGTCAGCGGTCGGATTAGCGGGAGAGGTCTCCGTGGTACTTCACGGGGAGGGTTCGAAGCGCCGTCAAAGAGCTTTTTTGTCCCTGAGCGTACGCCTCGTCATTTTGAGGCTCCTCGGCGGCGACGCGTGAGGGGCGCACCTTCGCACCCCGCGTCTGTAAACTCCGCATCTTTCGCAACGCTATTTGTGAGTTGCGCGGCCGTGAGCGTCCACACGCATCATTTCGGAGAGCGTGGGGTGGCGGAAAACAGTGTGGATCAATTCCTCCTGCGTCGCCTCCAAGTTTCGGCGGCACGCAGCAGCGCCTTTGTCGGAATACAGCCCAATCGAGGCAAATTCCGCCGAGGTACTTGCGCTTCACGACGGCAGCTTTGAGCCCAAGCTGCGCCGCCCGGATCGCCGCGACGTAGCCGCCGGGCCCAGAGTCGATGACAATGATGTCAAATTTCATTCAGTCTGCGTCATCGATCTCGCGATCTCGTGTGCCTTCCGGCCGCGCGCTCGCGCCTTAAAGGTCCGAGCACTGACACGATCAAGCAGATCGATGATGTCCCTGAGGCTGTCTCGTGGGATGCCTTGAGTGATGAAGATAATCCGCGACCGATGATCGCTATCGGGCCAACGGTCGAGCCAGGTCATCGTGTGGAGGAGATGTTGCGCGCCCTGGATCACAGCTGGTCGGCCTGGTTCCTCGGCGACGTTTACGAGTCCCTTGACGCGCAGAAGCCCCGTTCCGAGGTTCTGCGCAATTCCGCCAAGCAGAAACTGAACTTCCTCACGCGCGAGAGGGCTCTCGCGCGTGAGAACGAAATTCTCAATTCCCCTGCCTTCAAGGTGGGAACTGTGGGAATGACCGCCGTCGAGATCGTGTTCGTGATGGCTATGATTGTCGTCACATCCATCATATTGGTGCGCAGCGTTCTGATGGGCCTGGAAGTCGAGCCACGGGCGAGGGTCCGACTGCGGGTCTGTCGCGTCGAAGCCTCGAGACGAAAGGAGTTCTGGCAATTGCCGCCGGCGACCAGTCGACCTCGTCGATACCTGCTGACGGGTTGATCCGACGGAGTTCGAGCCGAATGCGTGTCGAGCCGTTCTGCCTGTCGCCTGAGACCATGTCGAGTTTCGTGATCCGGATCTGGTCGGCCAAGGCGACCTGACGAATGGACTCGTCGTGCGCTTCCGACGTTCCCGCCCAGTTGACGGCGTCGACGAGCGTCAGAACGCTCGCAACGCGGTAGAGCCCGTCCAGCGTTGGCTCCGACAGAAACGCCTGAACGACCGGGCCCGGCTCGGCCAGGCCAGACGTCTCGATCACGACGTTGTCGAACGCTGGGATGTCCCCGCGCTCTCGCGCGTGGTAGAGGCCGTTGAGGGTCCCAACCAAGTCGCTTCGCACGGTGCAGCAAAGGCAGCCGTTCTCGAGAACGACCACCGAGTCGGAACTGCTGGCGAACAACTGGTGATCGAGTCCCACCTCGCCGAACTCGTTGACCACAACAACTGTCTTCGCAAGCTCCGCCGAGCGCAGGGCAGAGTTGATTAGCGTTGTTTTCCCGCTTCCAAGGAACCCGGTGACGAGCGTCACGGGAATCCGACCCTTGGCGTCGGCTCGCGGGTCCGCAACGGTCATTGAGGACACCGGTCAGAACACCTCACAACCAGGGAGGCCACAGGATATGAGCCGGTCCGATGGAAAGTTTGTGATGATCTCGCAGCCATTATCCGTGACCACCACCTCTTCTTCAATCCGAGCGGCGCCAGAGCCATCGTCTGCTCCTTTCCACGTCTCGAGGGCGAACACCATGCCTTTGACCAGGGGTCGGTTCTGGCCACGGAAGCGCTTGGAAAAAATCGGGCGTTCCCACAACGACAATCCGACGCCATGGCCGTACTGCAAGAGGAAGGCCTCGGCCTCGTCCCGATAGCCGAATTCCTGAGCGTCCGGCCAGACGGACGCAACCTCATCTGGGGTTACGCCCGGACGGATCATGTCGATCGAAGCGCTGATCCACTTCGATGCGGTCTCGTAGGCATCGATCTGATGCTTGTTCGGCTCGCCGCATATGAAGGTTCGGTAGTAGCAGGTGCGATAGCCGTTGTACGAAGGCATGATGTCGAGGAAGATCATGTCGCCAGGCTGGATCATGCGATCGGAGAAGGTATGCGAATGCGGCCGGCCGCGGCGGCCCGACACCGAATTCACGCATTCGACGCGCTCGGCGCCCATGCGAAACAATCTGTCGTTGGCGATCGCGACAAGTTCGTTCTCCTTTGTGCCCGGCCTGATCGCTCGGGCGATGTCGACATAAGTGGCGTCGACCATTGAAGCGCCGACCCTGAGCAACTCGATCTCGTCCTCAGTTTTGATCTCGCGTGCGTCGAGGAGAGCCTGCTGGCCGTCGACCACCTCGATACCTTCGGCCTCAAGCGCGCGCAACATGCCGATCTCCATCATGTCGATGCCGAGCGGCTCCTTGTCGATGCCGTAATGCACGAGCGCCTTCTTAATTTGTTTGGCGAAGTCGTGCTGCACATTCATCGACGGGGGGATTGCGCCTTGCATTGTTGTGATTGGGGCGGCGACATTGTCGGCTATCCAGGGCGAGGAGATGCGTTTGGCCGGCGGCGCCGGGTCCCATAGGAACGGTTTGCCTTCGGCGGGGCATAGGGCATAGCGGAAGAATTTGTCACGCGCCCATTCGCCGATGTGTGTTGCAGTGACGTAGCGGATATTGTCGAAGTTGAAGCAGAGCACCCCTCCGAGCCCCGCATAGCGGATCGCTTCCTGCGCACGTTTAAGGCGCTCGATCGAGAGTCGATGGTAGTCGATGCCCTGTTCCCAGTCTTTGGCCATCAAGCCCCAAGCGGCGGTCGAGTGCGGTCTGTTATATTTCATGGGCCCTTCCTAGAACTCTTCCTTCGACGGTGCGTCTGCCGCTAGAGATCTGAGGGAAACTCTTCGCCCCAGTTGCGGGTCTCGAGGATCAGCTTGATTCGGGAAAGGAACGCCGCCGAATAAGCGCCATCGAACGCGCGGTGATCGAAACTCTGCCCGACGATCCCGATCATGCGGGGTGCCAGGAAGTCGCCTTCCTCGGTCGACACCACCGCGGGTCTCAAGCGGATCGCGTCGGTTGAGAGAATGCCGACTTGGGGGGCGTTGATAATTGGCGTGGTAAAGGTCGTGCCGAAGGCGCCGTTGTTGCTGATCGAGTAAGTGCCCTCTGAGAGATCGTCAGCGGAAAGCTTACCGGCTTTCGCCTTTTCGATCTGACGTCGGATTGCTTTGGCGAGCCCAATCCCGGTGAGTTCGCCGGCCCTGCGCACGACGGGCACAACGAGACCGTTGTGGTCGAGGTCAACTGCAATGCCAAGGTTGACGTCGCGTGAAAGCGTGAGCGCCTTGCCATCGAAGCGGGCGTTGATTTGGGGATAGGCCGAGATCGCCAGACAGGTTGCGCGGGCGATGAACGGGAGAAAGGTCAGCGAGAAGCCGTGCGCAGCCTGAAAGTCCGCCTTGCGACTGCTGCGAACCCGATTGACCGCAGTGAAATCGACCTCGATCGCCTGAAACACGTGCGGTATCGTCCGCCAGTTTTCGGCGAGGCGTTCCCCCGTTCTCAGCCTCACCGTGTTCAAGCTGATGACGTTGCCTGCGGGAACGGGCGGAGACGAAAGCGGCGCAGGTAATGGCGCCGTAGGCGTAGCCGGCCGTGCGCTGATCGCTGCGCGCACCGCCGCTCCATCGATTCTTCTTTCGCCTCGTCGCTGAGCTTCTGTCGCCAGGCCGGCAAGGTCGAGGCCGCCCTGCGCAATCAGCCGGCGGGCGAGCGGTGTGAGGTGAATGCCGTTCGGTCCCTTCGCGGGGCCAAATCTGCCGCTTGGCGTCGACACCTCCTCGAAGGGCGAACGCCACTGCGAAGCCTTTGCCGCGGGGGCCGCGGTCAGCACGGGCGCCTTCGCGGTCATGTCGCCGTCAACCACCGCGACCACCTCGCCGACCTTGGCGGTCGCGCCGGCCCCCACACGGATTTCTGACAGGCGGCCCTCGACGACAGCCTGTACTTCGATCGTGACCTTGTCCGTCTCGACCTCGAAGAGATTGTCGCCATGCCGGATTTCGTCGCCGATCGACTTGAACCAGGCGAGGACTTTTCCCTCCGCAACGGTCTCGCCGAGCTGCGGCATGATGATCGTCGAGGTCATCAGTCTATCCGTTCAAAACACGACGCACTTTGTCGACGATGCGCGCGGCGCTTGGCAGCGCCAGGTCTTCGAGATGGTCGGCTGCGGGAAGCGGAATGTGTGGCGTGGTAATGCGTACAATCGGGCCGTCGAGATCCCAGAAGGCCTCGTCCGCGACTATGGAGGCGATTTCCGCGCCCCATCCGCAAAGCCGCGGGTTTTCTTCCACAGTGAACAGGCGGCCCGTCTTGGCGACGGAACCAAGAAGGGTCTGAGTGTCGAGCGGCACAAGCGAGCGGACGTCAATCACCTCCGCATCGACGCCATGCTCGCGTTGCAAGGTCTCCGCCGCGGCAAGCGCGCGAGGCACCATCAGGGCGAGTGCGACAATCGTGCAGTCGCGGCCCGGGCGAAGGATCTTGGCCGTTCCAAGCTTGTCGACGATCTCACCGTCCGGCACCTCGCCCTTGATGGCGTAGAGCGCCTTGTGTTCGTGAAAAATCACCGGATCGGGATCGCGCACCGCCGCCGCCATCAGCCCGATGACGTCCATAGGCGACGACGGCGCGACAACTTTCACGCCTGGGATCATCATCGTCCAGTTTTCAATCGACTGCGAGTGCTGCGCCCCGAAGCGCACGCCCCCGCCATTGCCGGTCCTGATCACCAGGGGGCATGAGAGTTGCCCGTTCGTCATGTACCGCAGCTTCGACATTTCGTTGGCGAAATAGTCGAAGCAGACGGCGAGGAAGTCGGCGAACATGATCTCTGCGATGGGACGCAGCCCCGTCATCGCCGCGCCCATCGCCGCGCCGAGAATCGCCTGTTCGGAGATCGGCGTGTCGCGCACCCGCAGCGGTCCAAACTGTTCGTAGAGACCGACTGTCGTTTTGAATACGCCCCCCGCCTTGCCGATGTCCTCGCCAAGGAAGACGACGCGATTGTCACGCTCCATCTCCTGCGCAATGCCGCGGGCGACGGCGTCGCGATAGGTCAGTTCCGCCACGCCCAGCCTCCATCCGCGTAGACGTCCGCGGTGAGCAACTCGATGGGCGCCTGCGGCGACGCCTTGCACGCCTCGGTCGCCGCTTCGACCTTGCGCTTGCTCTCCGCCTGGATCGTGTCGATCGTTGCTTCGTCGACGCCGAATTCCTGAAGGCGCTGGCGGTAGATGTCGACGGGATCGCGCTTGAGCCATTCCTCAAGCTCGCCTGGCGGCCGGTATTTGGCGGGATCGGCGCGCGAGTGGCCCGAATGGCGATAGGTAAGACATTCGATTAGCGACGGGCCGCCGCCCTCGCGCGCCTTTTCGAGCGCGGCAAACGCAGTCCGATAGACGACATCGGCGTCATTGCCATCGACGATGATGCGCTCAAGACCGTAAGCCGCCGCGCGATCGCCCGCGGGATGCTTCACGGCCGTCACGTCGCCGATTGGCGTGTACTCCATGTAAAGGTTGTTCTCGCAGACAAAGATGACCGGCAACTTCCACACGGCGGCGAAATTGAGAGCCTCGTGGAACGCTCCAATATTCGTCGTGCCGTCGCCGAAGAAACAGACCGCCACGTCTTTCTCACCGAGATATTGCGCGCGCCAGGCCGAGCCACAAGCGATTGGCAGGTGGGCGCCAACGATCGCGTAAGACCCGAACACGCCGTGCTCGACCGAAGTCAGGTGCATCGAGCCGCCCTTGCCGCGCATCAGACCGATGTCGCGCAGCATCAGTTCGCCGAGCATGCCCTCCATCGAGGCTCCGCGGGCGAGCGTATGCGCGTGGCCGCGATAGGTGCAAAACGACTTGTCGCCTTTCCGCATGGCCACGCCAAAGCCCGCAGCGACCGCCTCCTGTCCGATCGACAGATGGCTCGTCCCCTTGATCAGGTTCTGCAGAAAGAGATCGAATGCGCGCTTTTCGCAGTCGCGGATTTCAACTTGAAGGCGGAACAGCTCCAGACGTCGATCGAGGCCTATGTCGTCATTCCGAAGCCCGTCATTTGGCGCCGTCGCATCCTTTACGGAGGCCATATCGTTCGTTTCCTACCCAACGCCGTTGCGGCCGGAAATTGCCAGAGAACGGCGACCCCACGTCCGAAAAAATGCTCAAAATGGAGATTTCGTGAACGGTACCCAGGAACTTGTCCGATTTTCTCAAGCGGCTGCCTGACGGGAAAATTATCATTTTGGACAAATGGGCCGACCGGGGAGGACAGAGGTGCTATATGACTTCGACCAGGGAGGACTATGGCGTACGCAAACCGCCAAGTCTGAAGGTTGCGTCAGAGAGTTGCCGTGAGGAAATTTGCGGGGTTGCTCGCCTTCACGACACCGGCGGCCGCGAACCCGAGCATGAAGGTCCCGCCGCTCGCGAACGTCGTGCAGGTCGCCCTGACATGCAAAAACAGCGCTCCTCGATCGGTTGCTTCACGGTCCTCCCTAGGACGGTAAATCTTGAGCTCGTTCGGTCGCCCGCGAGGCCGCCAATGAGTGACCTTGCCGAAGTTGCAGTCAAAGTTTTGGCGCGGCGCTTCAACGGATGAACTAAGAGGGAGGGAAACAAATGAAAGCGGTGAGATTCTACGCCAAGGAGGATGTTCGCGTCGAAGACGTTCCAGCGCCGAATACGCTCGGCGACTCCCAGGTGCTCATCAAGCCTCTAGCATGCGGTATCTGCGGCACGGACCTGCACGAATTCGCTGGCGGACCAATCGTTACGCCAGCCACTCCACATAAATTTACAGGCGCAGTGCTGCCGCAGATTCTGGGGCACGAGTTCTCGGCCGAGGTGGTCGATACCGGCCGCGACGTGAAACGAGTACACAAAGGCGATCGAATCTCAATCCAGCCACTCGTCATGCCGCTCGACGACTACTACAGCCGACGCGGCCTCAACCATCTGAGCCCCAGCATGGGCTGCATAGGGCTGAGTTGGGCCTGGGGCGGGATGGGCGAGCTGGCAGTCATCAACGACTACAACGCCAACGTTCTTCCCGACAACGTCACCGATGAGCAGGGGGCGCTCGTTGAACCGACTGCGGTGGCGCTTTATAGCGTCGATCGCTCGAAGGTGACCGGCGGCAGCACCGTTCTCGTAACGGGCGGCGGGCCGATCGGGGCGCTTGTCGTCTTGATCTGTAACGCCGTGGGGGCGTCGAAGATCTTCGTCAGTGAGCCCAATGCCAACCGTCGGAAGCATATCGAGAGCCTCGGTGTTAACGCCGTGCTGCTCGATCCGAGATCGGTCAACGTCGTCGAATACATCCGCGACAGCACCGAGGAGCGCGTCGGTGTCGATGCGGCGATCGAATGCTCGGGCTTCGAAGTGGCGCTTAACACTTGCGTCGAAGCGGTGCGCAACCACGGGACTGTTGTGCAGACGGGCCTGCACGTAAAAAAGGCGGTCGTGGATCCCGCGCTGTGGGCGTTGAAGGACATCACCATCGAGGCGACCTGGTGTTTCGAGGTGACGATGTGGCCTCGCGTGATCCGCATGATTTCGAGCGGCAAACTCCCGGTCGAGAAAATCGTCACAGGACGTATCGAACCGGAAGCTATTGTGGAGAAGGGATTCCGCGCGCTCCTCAATCCAGGTGGCCGAGAAATGAAGGTTCTGGTGAATATGGTCTGAGCCTGATCCGGGGCTGCGGCGAACGCGGGAACAGGGCGCGTTACTATCGGTTTGGAGATAGAGATGGAGATCGAAGCGCTAGTCATCGGCGCAACCGGCATTGCCGGACGGGGTGTGTCGCAAGAACTTCTCAATGCTGGCGCACGCGTTCATGGCCTGTCCCGTCACCCGAATGGCGTTGTCGTGGGCGTCGGCCATGTCGGCGCCGATCTTCTGGATTCCGAGAGCGTCAACAAGGCGCTTAGCGGAAAGAAGCCGAGCCACGTCTATCTGACTGCTTGGTCTCGCCGTGCCACCGAAGTAGAGAACATAAAAGTCAACGCAGGAATCGTGCGAGCCGTGCTCGAGGCGGTCGCGCCAGCGAGAAGCGTCAAGCATGTCGCCCTGGTCACTGGCCTCAAGCACTACCTTGGTCCCTTCGAGGCTTACGTGCGCGGCGGCTTAGCTCCTCCGACGCCGCTGCGGGAAGAGCAGCCGCGTCTGGACCTCCCGAACTTCTATTATAGCCAGGAGGACGAACTCTACGCTGCCGCCAAGCGCGAAGGTTTTACCTGGAGCGTACACCGACCGCACACGATCATCGGCAAAGCGATCGGCAATGCAATGAACATGGGTTCGACGCTCGCCGCCTACGCTTCGATCTGCAAAGAACTCGGCCGCTCGTTCAAATTTCCTGGCAGCGCCGCGCAATGGAATGGCCTTTCGGACATGACCGACGCGCGCGTGCTCGGCAAACAGCTCATCTGGGCGAGCACCACAGACGCCGCAAAGAACGAGGCCTACAACATCGTCAATGGCGACATCTTTCGATGGAGCTGGCTTTGGCCGCGCATCGCCAAATGGTTCGGCGTCACCTGGGAAGGCTTCGAAGGGGCGCCGGTCCCCTTGGAAGACCAGATGACTAACGACGCGGAGGTCTGGAAGAGAATGGCGGCGAAATTCGGTCTCGTCGAACCCGATCTCTCACGTGTGGCTTCCCCGTGGCATACCGACCTCGACATGGGCCGGCCGATCGAGGTGATGACTGACATGGCGCTGAGCCGCAAACTCGGTTTCCATGTCTATCAAAATACGGAAGAGGCTTTCCACGATCTCTTCGCGGCCCTGCGCGCCGACAAGGTCATTCCTTAGGCTCGAGACATCGCGATGGATAGCAGCGGTAGAGCGTCGGGCTGGACAATCGAGGTCTCGACGCCTAACCGGAGACGAAGGCCGGGAGGATCGGGAGGATCTTCGGCAACTTGGCCCGCCTGCTATTCGGATGACCGAACACGAACTCCTGCGGATCATCTCGTTTCTCGAACGGGTCAGACAGCCCTTCCAGGAACTGGTTCCAATCGCCGAAGAAGACGCGACGTGGAACCTGTTGCTGTTCCTTATCAAGAACCATCTGACGGGAACGCCTGTCGCCATCTCTACGCTCGCCTCTGTCGCCAAGGCGCCGCATGCCACGGCGATGCGGCGCATTCATGCGTTGATCGAGCGCGGTCACATCCTGCAGGACCCGCTCGGCGAGGGGAGCAAGAGGTTCAAGCTACGACCCAGCGACGCGCTGCTCGAAAGCTTTATTCAGTATGCGCGGAGGATCAAATTTTTACTCGCCGAAACCTTCGGCCTCCGGTCCAAGACGGACAACGACGAGGATTTTTATTTCGGTGGCTCCTATTTCGCGGCCCAAATCATTCCGCCGCCGCGCCTCATCGAAAGCCTGTTTCGCGGCAAACGCGAAATCAAGTTCTTGCTCAACGACGACAACTACTTCCTGTCGATGCGCAACATGTGGGCGGACTTCCGCAACAACATGGCCTCACGCAAGAATTTCGACCTGCGAAAATTGCCCCTGTTGCACGAGCGGCTGGTCGACAACGCCAGCCTAGCGGTTTCGGAATACGACATCGTCGCAATTAATGCGCCATGGCTTGGCGAGGCGGTTAAGAAAAGGCTTGTGATACCGCTCGACGACCATATCAAATCCGCGGGCCTCTCCTCACTCGACTTCCACCCTTCTGTATGGTCGCTAGGCTCGTGGCGCGGTCAGCAGTTTGGAATTCCAATTTATTGTACAATCGAATTGCTCGCGGCGCGCACAGACCTGTTCGAAAAGGACAAGATCGAATATCCGACGACTTTCGAGAAGACTGTCGCCGCCGCCAAACATTTCCATGCACCCGCCAAAGGTCGGTACGGCATCGCCTGGAACGGCGGGCGCGGAATGCCAATCGCTTCGACCTTCATGTTTCTGATGAGTTGCTGTGGCGAGTCGATCCTGCGCATTCCCAAGACCAGCCTTGGAATTGGCGTTGATGAGGCGCGGGGCGAACAGTTGCGGCCGCAGATTGAATCCGAAGCGGGCCTGCGTGTCCTCGACTACTTGCATAAGCTGATGGAGTTCTCCCCGCCCGACATTCTCGAAATGGATTGGGACCGCAGAACGACGTCCTTCCTTTCAGGGGAAACCGCGCTTGCCTATTGCTGGACGGTGCGCGCCGCGCGATTTGAAACCGACGTCAGTTCGGCGGTTAAGCGCCGCGTGCGCTATCTGCCGCAGCCACGCGGCCCAGGCGGCGCCTCGAACAACCCGATCGGCGGCTTCCTGCTTTGTATCCCCACGAACCTGCCGCCGGACAGGATCGAACTCGCCTTCGAAGCGATCGCCTGGATGACTTCGCCCGAAGCAATGAAGGCGAACGTGCAAAACGGCTTTCCTGTCGCGCCGCGCTTCAGCGTCGCGGCTGACCCCGAGGCCGCGGCGACCTCGCCGATCGTGAGCGTCGTCGATCGGCTCGCGAAGCGAAATATGCTTAAAGGTTGGCCTCGCCCGCCGGTGCCTGAGTATCTATCTCTCGAAGCCATTCTCGGTGACGAGATTCACAACGCTTTGCGAAGGGAGACGTCTGACAAGGAGGCGCTGGCGAAGGCGCAGAGCAGGGCGGACGCGGTCATGCGAGACGCCGGGTACTATTAGGTCCCGCCGAACCTCCTCATGGCGAGTTCTTTACTCGAAGCGACCCTCACGGCAGGCAGGCTTCCAAATCGCTTGATAAGCAAGTGGGAGAACAACGCGCATGGTTGAACGTTTGGATGTCGAATTCAGGTCGGAGGGCCTCACGTGTCGGGCGTGGCTGTATAAGGCGGATGCAACCGGGCCTCGGCCGACAGTCGTTCTGGCGGGCGGCTGGTGTTACGTGCGCGAGGTCGTGATGCCGACCTATGCAGCGGCGTTCGCTGCGGCCGGCTTGAACGCATTGGTCTTCGATTATCGCAACCTTGGCGTCAGCGATGGCGACAACCGTCAGCATCTGGATCCTTGGGCGCAGATCCGCGACTACCAGAACGCGATCTCTTTCCTCGAGCGACACGAGGCGGTGGACCCTCACCGCATTGGCGTCTGGGGCATCTCCTATTCGGGTGGGCACGCCCTCGTGCTCGCAGCGACCGATCCCCGGGTGCGTTCGATCGTCAGTCAGGTACCGGTCGTTGACGGCTTCGAAAACATGCGCCGCGCCCATGGCACGATGGAGTTCCGCCGTTTATGGGCCATGATTCTCGAAGACCGCAATCTGCGCTACGAGAAGCCCGGCCAGCGACTCTACTTGCCCCACGCTACTGAGCATTCGGCAGCCGAGGTCTCGGCTTGGCCGTTCCCAGAGACCGTACGCACCTTTCTCGCCATCAAGGCGAGCGAAGCGCCGTTGTACGAGAACCGGAGCACGGTCGAATCTGTCGATCTCCTGATGAACTATGACGTCGGACCGTTTGTGAAACGCATTTACAATACGCCGACATTGATGATTGTCGCCGAAGGCGACGACCTCACTCTGTGGGACCTCGAAATCGGTGCCTACAACGCCATTCCGTGCGTGCGCAAGAAGCTGGAAGTCCTGCCGCATATCACGCACATGACGCTCTATTCCGACAAGTCAAAGGTTGACGCAGCCGCGAAGATCGCGACCAGGTGGTTTGTCGAAACGCTCTAGCTGACGGCGCAGGCGCTTAGGGCATGACCGGCGCCGCCAGTCGTTGAGCTGGATTTGTCCGTTTTGGACAAATCAGTGCGATCCCGTGAGCCCAAGTTTGTTAGCTTCGGCGTAACCGCTGAGCCAGCGCAGACGCATAGCGATGCTGACGCATACCTGTTCGGCGCTTAACGCAGTGGCGATGCCGCAGGGAGGAGCGTCGGACAAAATGCACGTCAGTCTCGTCTTCGACCTCATCGCCGCGTTCGCAAAAATTGGTCCCCGTTTTCTTCCCCTTTCGTCAATTCGCCGCACGGCTAGTTCGTCGTTTCATCGAACCACCGCGGACGTGCCGATCAGCGCCTCGCGCTTTGGTGATCGCCCTGGCCGCCGTGCGTCTCTGCTCTCCAGACGCGAAGATACGCCGAGATGACCCGGCCGCTCGGAGTGGCCCTCGTCGGCATGGGCTGGTGGGGCAAGAAAATGCTCAACGTCCTTGCAGCGGCGCCGTCGGACATCCGCGTTGTGCGCGCGGTCGAGCCGAACCTCGAGACGGCGCGCGCCGTTTGCGCTGAGAAGGGGGTCGCGCTGACGGCCGATTACGCTGATGCGTTGTCGGATCCTAACGTTGAAGCCGTCGTGCTGGCGACGCCGCATGCGCTGCATGGCGCCCAGATCGAGGCTGCGGTAGCAGCCGGAAAGCACATCTTCTGCGAAAAGCCGCTGGCCTTAACCAAGGCCGGCGCCGAAAAGGCGGTTCGCCTGTGCCGCGATGCTGGCCTGGTTCTCGGAATGGGTCATGAGCGGCGATGGGAGCCCCCAGTCGCAGAACTGCTGGCCAAAGCCGACGCGGGTGATCTTGGCCGCATTCACCAGATCGAGGCCAACTTCAGTCATGACAAGTTCCTGACGCTCGACCGGGACAATTGGCGCCTGAAGGCCGACCAGGCCCCGGCCGGCGGCATGACAGCCACAGGGATCCATCTGCTTGATCTGTCGGTGCGCCTTCTCGGCCCGGCTCAAAGTGTGTGGTGCGTTTGCGAGCAGCTCTCGTCGGACCTGCCGCAGGGCGACACCGTCGCTGCTTATATCAAGTTTCGGGGCGGCGGCACTTCCTACGTGTCGGCCTCGCTTGCGAACCCCTTCGTATCTCGTTTCGCGGTTTTTGGCTCGAAAGGCTGGATCGACATTCGCGACAAGGCGCATGTCGAGGCGCCCGACGGCTGGGTCGTCACATCCGCAAAGGTTGGCGGCCCGATCACGACAGCACAGGTACCCGCCGCCGAGCCGGTGAAGGACAATCTCGTATCCTTCGCGCGCGCTGTTCGCGGCGTCGAGCGCTATCGGATCACCGCTGAGCACCTTGTGAACAATATCGCGTTGCTTGAGGCGGTCTTCGCATCCGCCCGGAGCGGCAAAATCGAAACCGTGGCCTGACGAGCCGCGTCGACAAAGGGAGCGAGCGATGAAAGCCCTGTTTTTCGACGAACCTAAGAAGCCGGTTGTCACGCAGACCCAGTCACCTGCGATCACCGCAAATGAAGTGATGATCCGATCGCGTCGCGTCGGCATTTGCCACTCGGACTACGAGCTTCTCGCCGGCCAATACATCATCCCGATTTCCTACCCGGTTATCCCGGGTCATGAATGGGTTGGCGAGGTCGTCGAAGTCGGCAAGAACGTTTCCAGCTTCAAGGCCGGTGACCGCGTCGTCGGCGAGTGTGTGATCCGGACGCCCGAGCGTATTCATCATTTCGGCTTCTCGATGGACGGCGCAAACCGGGAGTATTTCCCCGCCCGGCCGGAATGGCTCCACAAGCTACCGGATGCGGTCGATGATGCTAAAGGCGCTCTGATCGAGCCGTTCACCTGCGGCTTCTATGCAGTCCTGCGCAATGGCGCGCCCAACGCTTCCGAGACGGTCGTGGTCTCGGGCGGAGGGCCCATCGGGCTCGTTGCGGCCGCGGCTGCGATCGGCATGGGCGCGCGCGTGATTGTCGTCGACCCGGTGCCGCTGCGTCGCGACATAGCCAAACGGTTGGGCGCCGACGCGACCGTTGACCCATCGGTGGGCGATTCAGGCGAGGCGGTGCGGGAGTTGACCCACGGTGGGGCCGACCTTGTCGTCGAGGCGTCGGGCCATTCCGCGTCGCTCGCGAGCGTCTTTGACTACGCGCGCCCGGAGGGCCGGATTTCGATGGTGGGAATCAACATCGGCCACAAGATCCCGGCCGAACTCGGCAAGATTCAGATGAAGAACCTCACGGTGCGGGGCTGCATAGGGTCGCCAGGCGTGTGGCCTGCCGCCATTCGATTCCTCGAACGAACCGGAATCGATCTGTCGCCGATCCAGACGCACAGCTTCCCGCTGGACGATGCGCTTGAGAGCGCTGGAGCAGGGAAAGAAGCCGGCGGAAGCGGTCAAGGTGACGCTGGAGATCGCGTGACCAACTCCGTGTCGGGCCCAACCGAGGGACACGACCATGAGCGCGGCGCCGCCAGGCTTCTGAGTTCGCGACATCGCCCCATGGATGCGCCCGCCCGCCGCACCGCGCTGCGGATGAGACTGCAGAACGTAAGTAGGGTTGGATGAACGCGAGCAGTGATCCGATGGGCGCCGGAGCGCTCTCGCGACAGGGCTTCCATGTCCCGTTGTCGAGAGAGATTTGTGACGGTCGTGATTTCAACGATCGCGCTGATCGGCATCTGTCTCCTGTTTGCGCCGTCCAGTCTGTCATATGGCGCACTGGAGGGAAGCCTGCCGTTTGCGGCCCTCATTGCGATTGTCGGCCTGGGGCAGCTGCTGGTCGTTCAACAGGGAGGTTTTGACCTTTCGTCTGGCAGGAGGCGTCTCGCTCGCGGTGGTCATCTCGACACACTATCCGCAAGGAGATGACGCTCTGCTCCTCCCGGCCGTTTTGATCGCGATCGCCTGCGCGATCCTAGCCGGCTTTGCGAACGGGATTCTGGTCAGCCTCTTCGGCCTCAACGCCATTGTCGCGACTATCGGCGTGAACGCTCTGCTGTATGGCGGCGTCTTCGCTGTTTCCGGCGGCGTGCCCAAAACAACGACCAATTTGTTGGCCGCGATCGCTGGCGGCCGCGCATTTGGGCTTCCAAATTCCCTCTATTTCGCGCTGGCCGCGTTGCTGGTGGTTTCATTCATCTTGAAAAAGTCCGCGGCTGGAAGGCGCTTCGAAGCGATCGGCGCAAACCCATTGGCTGCCCGCGCCGTGGGACTTCGCGTGCAACTTCATCAACTTTTGGCCTATGTCTATGCCCAGCTCCTCTATTGCGTTGCTGGCCTGCTTGTGGCCGGCATCACTCGTGAACCCACAGCATTCCAAGGCGACTCCCTGCTTTTGCCTTCGGTTGCTGTTGTCGTTCTCGGTGGAACGTCGCTGCTCGGTGGTCGTGGTTTTCCGATCTCGACCGTCATTGCTTCGTTCTTCCTGAACCAGTTGAGCCAATTCGCACTCGCAGTTGGTGTGCCGTATTCGGCTCAAACCATCATCCAGGCTTTGGCCTTGGGTTTTGGTATCGGCGTCTACTCTATCCGGTGGACGGCAAACATGAACAGGCAAACTAAACCAGTGTAAGTGGAGGAAAAAATGAAATTCTCGAACAGGCAAAAACTAGCGATCACCGCGGCGGCGACAGCCATCGCCCTTGGGTGCTCCAATCTGGCTCAGGCCGAAACTCCGTCATGGTGCGGCCCGAAGAAAGCGACAATTGCTTTGCTCGACGGCTATGGCGGCAACAGCTGGCGCCAGGTGACGACCGCTTCCGGCAAGGAGGAAGCGCTCAAGTGCCCCAGTATCACGAAGTACGAATATGCTGACGGCCAGGGCGACACTCAAAAGTCGATTTCCGACATCAAGGCCATGGCCGCCAAAGGCATCGACGCCCTGGTTGTCTTCCCTGACGCCGGACAGGCGATGCTGCCCGCGATAACCACCGTCTACAAGTCGGGCAAAGTCATTGTGCCTTACCGCGTCGAGGCCGGGGGCCAGGCCGGCGTGAACTACACCAAATTCATCGGCACCGATTTCGTGAACGACGGCCAGAACTGGGGCAACTGGATCAAGAGCGTGCTGCCTCAGGGCGGCAACCTCCTGTTCCTGAGCGGCCCTGCCGGCAACAGCCAGGGTCTCGACGAGCTTAAGGGGCTGAAGTCCGTGCTTGGACCCGAATACAAGTTCATCAACCCCGAGCCCTTCGATGTGACGAACTGGGATCCTGCGTTGACGCAAAAAGTTCTGACCGCCGAAATCGCCAAGAACAACAAGATCGACGTCATCGTTTCTGATTTCGGGCCGTCGCTGGTCGGTGCGCTTCCGCTGTTCAAGCAATCCGGTCGGTCGATCCCGGCGCTTGCCACATCTGACGGCAATTCACTGGGCTGCTTCTGGACCGACGTCCACAAGGACAACCCGGACTTCAAGCTATTCACCGTCTCAACCGAAAACGACAACGTTCGCCTAGCGGTGCAATGGGCGGTCGCAGCTGCGACTGGCGGCACGCCGCCTAAAGAGGAAACGTTCAAGGGCCCTGTCTTCGAAAATTCCGTGACTGGCGTGCCTCATCCGGTCCAGTGCCGCAAGGATCTCCCCGGTCAAATCTATTTGTCGGCCGAGCTGTCTCCGGAAGAACAGACTAAAGCGGTCAGCACCAAGTAGCATCGCACGTGCCCCGGAGGCAAAATAGCCTCCGGGGAGCGACCTTTTTGGCAAGTGCCGGATGTGGGTGTCTTAAGCGGAATACTCACCGTGAATGTTCGTAGTAACGAACCTCGTCTAGCTGGCGCGCCGGCGCATGGTGACACGACGATCCGGTTGTCCAACATTTCAAAATTCTATTCAGGCGTTCCCGCGCTGCTCGATGTAAGCGCTGAGTTCTACGAGGGCGAGGTTCACGCGATCCTCGGCGAGAACGGGGCCGGCAAGTCAACCCTCATCAATATCATTTCCGGCGCCCTACAGCCGGAACTGGGCGTGATCGAATTCGAGGGGAGTCGGGTTTCCTCGATGTCGCCGGAAACCGCCGCGTCGTTGGGCATATCGATTTCGTTTCAGCACCCGGCTGTGCTCGACGATCTCTCGGTGCTGGAGAATTTCCAGGTCGCTCTTCCTCCGTCGTTGTTTGTCGGAAAGTCCGCACAGACCGTTGCACGAAATGCGCTCGACGCAGTCGGCCTGCGCCTCCCGTTGCGAACGCGCGCCGATGCGCTGACGGTCGCCCAAAAGCACTTGCTCGAAATCGCCAAAGCTTTGGCGATCAAGCCGAAGGTGCTGATCCTCGACGAGCCAACGGCTTCCCTCGATCAAGCGGCGACCGATATGCTTTTTGACCGCATAAGGGAGGTGGTCAGGACAGGAACGTCGGTGATCTACATCACCCATCGCCTCGCGGAATTGCGTCAGATCGCCCAACGGGTCACGGTTCTTCGCGACGGTCGGGTTCAAGGCGTGAGGCTGGTCAACGAGGTAAGCGACGCCGAGCTTCTAAGCATGATCGTCGGGCGAACGCTGGGGTCGACGTTCCCGCAGAAGTCTCAAAATGTCTCGAAGGACATCAACTTTGCGGTCCAGTCGTTTAGCGGCAAGAGATTTACGGATGTGAGCTTTGACGTGTCGCGGGGCCAAATCGTGGGCGTCGCCGGTGTGGCGGGCAACGGCCAATCCGAGTTAATGCGCGCACTGGCGGGCCTCCAACAATCCAAAGGCGCGATTCAACTCGATGGCCGCGCCCTCGATCATGGCGACCTTTTGCGCGAAGCAGCATTCATGCCTTCGGATCGGCATACCGAAGGTTTGGCCGCAAGCCTGACGGTGCGCGAGAACGCAACATTCGCCGCTCTGGACAGGTTTGCCGCGTATGGACTGCTCAGCCGAAAGAGAGAAGTTGAACAGGTCGCAACGACGTTCAAGTCGCTGGCGGTCAAGACGGCGAGCCTGGAAGCTCCGATCCTATCGCTTTCCGGCGGCAATCAACAAAAGGTCGTAATGGCCCGCGCCTTGCTGTCGGAACCCAAACTTATCGTCGCCGACGAACCGACCCAGGGAGTCGATGTTGGCGCGCGCGCTGAGATCTATCGTATTTTGCGCGAAGTATCGAGTTCGGGCACGCCAGTCATCGTCAATTCTTCGGACGCGGCGGAGCTTGAAGGGTTGTGCGACCAAGTCATTGTCATGTCGCGGGGGCGCGTCGTCGCAAAACTGAGCGGCGACGAAGTCTTGGAGGCCAGGATCGTCGCCGCCGCTGTCAAAGCCGACACCCACGTCGGCGACTCCGGCTTGCAGGACCGCGTCGCTTCGAGGAGCAGCGGATGGCGGCACTTTCTGCAATCGGACAACGCGCCAGCCGTTCCCCTTGCTCTTGTCACCGGTCTGCTCGGGCTCTACGTTTTCGGCCAAAATCCCAACTTTCTGTCGGCGTTCAATATCTCCAACATCCTCCTGTTGGCGACCGCGTTAGGCTTCATCGCGCTCGGGCAAACCGTCGCGCTTTTGATGGGTGGAATTGACTTGTCGGTTGGCCCGCTCGCGGGCTTTCTGGTCGTGGTCGCCTCGTTCTTCGTGAACGATGGCAAGCCTCCATCGGTGATCGCCGCAGGCTTCCTCTTGATGTTCGGCTGCGCGTTCGTCGTCGGCGCGATCAACGGACTTCTCATAAGATTTGCGAATTTCACTGCGATTGCCGCGACGCTGGCGATGTATATCGGCATTCAGGGGATGAGCTTCCTGTTGCGTGATGGCCCGGGCGGATACATCAACGCCACTGTCGCTGACGTCATCAACAGGCAGTATGGGCCGATACCTCTGGCGTTTCTGGTCTTGGTCGCTTTCGCCGTTGCTGGCGAATACGCGTTGCGGAGCTCGCGGCTCGGCTGGCAGCTTCGGGCGATAGGCTCCGACGAGGAATCGGCGCGGCGGATCGGCGTTCGGATCGATCGCGCGTTCGTCGCCGGCTATATCGCTTCGTCGCTGTTGACGGCGTTTGGCGCCGTCATGCTGTTCGGCCAGATCGGGGTCGGCGATCCCAGGCAAGGCGCGAACTATACGCTATCGAGCATCACCGCGGTCGTACTTGGCGGAACGAGCCTGCGCGGCGGTCGTGGAACGTTCATAGGCACAGTGCTCGGCGCGCTCCTACTGACGGAAGTACTCAATGCCGCCGCCTTTCTTGGTCTGTCTGAAACCTATCAATACGTGTTTCAAGGCGTTCTCGTCCTGATCGCCGCCCTGATTTACTCGACGGTGCGCGGACGCGGCCCAGCTTGAAACGATGTGACGCAGATCGGGAGATCACATGATGAAGCGCGGAGGTCGCAAGCTTAGGACGCCTCGCGCGCCCCGAGGGCGTGGCGTCGGACTAAAATAAAGTACGGAGGGAAATTTGGCTTCGAGCGTGACTGACAATCCAAAGATTGCCTTCGTTGGAACAGGCGCTCAAGGAGCCTCGATCGGCGCCGACTTCGTTTTGGCGGGATTCGACGTGACCTTTATCGAGCAGTGGCCCGCCCATGTCGAAGCCATCCGCGAGAAGGGCATTACGGTCAATCTGCCGGCGCGAACGATCAACGCCAAAGTGCCGGCTCTGCATTTCTGCCAGGTCGCCGAGATAAAGGAAAAATTCGACCTCATCTTTCTCGTCGTCAAGGCCTATGACACGAAGTGGGTGACCCAGATGGTGGAGCCTATTCTCGCGCGGGACGGATTTGTCATCGGTCTACAGAATGGCATGACGCATTTGGACATCGCATCCGTGGTTGGCGCCGAGAGGACGATTGGCGCCGTCATCGAGATCGCTTCCAATATGTTCGTCCCAGGTATCACCAATCGGCAGAACGACCAGGAAGAGTCCTGGTTCGCGCTCGGGGCGGTGGATCCCGATCAGCAATATCGAATTGAAGATGTCGCCAAGCTTCTTCGATGCTCCGGCCGGGTCGAGGTGACGAGCGACATCAAGTCGTGCAAGTGGATGAAACTAGTTGTCAACGCCGCCGAACTGATTCCGTCAGCCATTCTCAACTTGCCGCTCGGCGACGCGGCGCGCTTCCCCGGCTTTCTCGAAGTGATGCGACAGGCGGGTTACGAGGCGATGCAGGCTGCGATGCTGGATGGGGCCTCGATCATTCCGATCATCGGGTTGCCGCCTATTACGACGAACGATCCCGAGCGCTACGTCGACCGGATTTTCGACGAGGTGCTGCAGACGTTTTCCAGGCCCGATACGCTGACGTGTTCTTTGCAGGATTGGCGCAAGGGGCGCCGCGCGGAAATCGACGAAGTCAACGGATACGCCGTCGACATTCTGCGAAAGCATGGCCACGAAGCCCGGATCAATCAGCGCGTCATCGAAATGGCGTTCGATATCGAAAAGGGGACATTAGAAGCCGATCCGAAAAACGCGCCGGCGCTCATGGAATGCCTCGCTGCGGCGCGTTCATAGGTGCGGCGCCGCCTTCCGCGCCGCTACGTTCCCGGGATGTCACAAGTGCGCCAGTGTAGCGTTTAGGGTGTCCTCGTCGTCATCGCGGCCCTCATCGATTTGCCGGTCCGCCGGCGCGCTGCGGCGTGAGCGTTTCACAGCAACCAGCTTTGCAGGATAGCGTCATGGCAGAACGAATATACGGCATGCATCATATCGGGATCACCGTACCTGATATCGAACAGGGCATTACCTTTTTCGAGGCCGTCTTCGGTGCAGTGACGGTGTTCCGGACCGGCCCTTTCAATGTCGATGAGGCCTTCATGCAGCGCAAGCTCGGCGCAGCGCCAGACACGCGGATTCGTGACCTGGTCTTCCTGCGCTGTGGCGATGGCCCGAGCGTCGAACTCTTCGAATATAGTGGCGAGGACAGCACTGCGCGGCCCAAACGCGTGTCCGAAGTCGGCGGCACGCATCTTTGCTTCGAGGTCGACGACGTTTTCGCATCCGCTGAGCGGCTGCGGGCCAAGGGCATCGAATTTCTCGAGGGCCCCAACACGGTCGAAGAGGGGCCGCTCGCCGGCTTCAACTGGATCTATCTCAATACGCCCTGGGGCCAGTCATTGGAAATCGCGAGCTTTTCCTCGCTCGGCTACGAAAAGAACACGCCGCAACGGTTGTGGCGGGCGAAGTCATAGCGGGCGACTGCGGTCGACCAACTGAAGGCCTTGTGATCAAAGCCGCTTCGCGATCTCTTCTGCGATCGCGAGGCTCGCCGTCAGGCCGGGGGACTCTATGCCGAACAGATTGACGAGCCCTCGGACGCCGTGGTCGCGTTCCGTCTGGATAAGAAAATCGGTCGCCGACCCCCCAGGGCGGGCAATCTTCGGGCGGATTCCGGCGTAGCCCGGCTGCAACGCGCCGTCCGGCAGATCGGGCCAATAGGTTCGGATCCCGGCATAGAAGGATTCGGCGCGCCGCGGATCGACGTCGTAGTCGATCGTCTCCACCCATTCGACGTCCGGTCCAAATCGCGCCTGCTCGGCGAGGTCCAGCGTAAGATGGACGCCGAGGCCCCCTGGCGCCGGCATCGGGTAGACGAGCCGGGAAAACGGCGAGCGAACGGTGAGCGAAAAGTAGTTGCCCTTGGCGAGAAACAGCGGGGGGATCTTGTCGGCCGGCAGGCCGTCGATGGCGCGAGCGACCGCCTGCGCATCCAGCCCCGCCGCATTGACGACGAGGGTCGCGGTGAACCGCATCGGCTCCGCGCCGCCAGTTTCGATCGTAACGCCGTCACCATGCGCCCGCCCCGAGACGACCGGCGTCGCGAGAGCGATCATCGCCCCATGCGCCTCCGCGTCACCCTTGAGCGCCAGCATGAGGGCGTGACTGTCGACGATGCCGGTCGAGGGCGAAAGCAGCGCGCGGTTCGCCCTCAGCGCCGGCTCGAGCGCGCGGGCCTCCGCGCCGCTGAGGCAGAGGAGGTCGTCGACGCCGTTCGCCTTCGCCTGTGCCTCGAGCAACGCAAGCTTGGCGATCTCGCTCTCGTCGGCGGCGACGATCAGCTTGCCGCTGCGCCGGTGCGGCACGCCGTACTCGCGGCAGAAGCGGTAAAGCATCGCCTTGCCCTCGACGCACAGCCGAGTCTTGGCAAGGCCGGTCGGGTAATAGATTCCAGCGTGGATGACTTCGCTGTTGCGCGAGCTCACCCCCGTCCCGATGGCGTCTTCCGCCTCGACGACGACGACCTCGCGGCGAGCCCGCGCCAGCGCGCGCGCCACCGCGAGACCGACAACACCGGCACCGATAACGAGGCATTCGACTGCGTCCATGGCGGCCTTCAGCGCGTCGAGGCGACGACGCTCAACAACCCGCCGGCGCCAGTCAGACCAGCACCATGCCGCCATCCGACATGATGACCTGTCCGGTGATATAGTCGGAGTCGCGCGACGCGAGGAAGGCCGCGATCCCGGCAAGGTCGTTGGGCTTCGACGGATAGCCGAGCAAGATGCTGGCCGAGAAGCTCTCGATGAACTCACCCTTGTTCTTGATGACGCCCTTGTCGATCATGTCCTGCTCGAGCCCGTCCCACAGCGGCGTCACCACCACGCCCGGCGCGAAGGCATTGACCGTGATCTTGTGCTTGGCGAATTCGCGGGCGCCCGCCTGGGTCAGCGAGATTACGGACGCCTTGCTTGCGCAATAGGGCGCGAATTCCGCATAGCCCTGTCGACCAGCTATCGACGCGGTGTTGATGATCTTGCCGCCGCTTCCTTGGGCCATCATCTGGCGCGCAGCTTCCTGTGTGCCGATAAGCACCCCGAAGGCGTTGACGCGCATGATGCTGTTGAAGTTGTCTTCGTCGACGTCCATGAAAGGAAGCGGCTTGTTGAAACCGGCGTTGTTGAACATGACGTCGAGCCGACCGAAACGGTCAACCGTTTTCTGAATCGCCTCTTGCACCTGCTTCCTTTCCGCGACATCGAGCGTCACGGCGATCGCCTGTTTGCCTTCTTGGGTCAGACTGTCCGCAACGGATTTGGCCTTTGCGCCATTGATGTCCGCAATGACGACCGAGGCGCCTTCCTCAGCGAGTCGCCGAGCGATTCCCTCGCCGAGACCCTGAGCGCCGCCGGTGACAATCACAACCTTGTCGCGAAGACGATCCATTGTGTTTCCTCCCTTGTGGTCAATCCGGCGGTTCGCAACCGAACCCTACTCCGGGGACCCTTGTGATTTTGGCTTGAACCAGCCCCCGAGTTACGAAGCAGCGAGCGCAAAGGATTCGCGTTCGAGGGATCGGATTTTCGACATGCGGCCAGTCTCGCATCCCGATTTGATGTGGTTTCTGGTTTAGCGGTGAGGTTTCGCCAAGCGGCGGATGCGGCGTCGGTGATCGCGTCATAGTTTTCGAAGACAGTGTTTGAGAGCCAGTTCTGGCGGAGATATTGCCAGACGTTCTCGACCGGTTTCAACTCGGGCGCACGGGAAGGCAGGAAGATCGGCATTATGTTGTCGAGCACTTCGAGCTTGGTCTTCGTGTGCCATCCGGCCCTGTCGAGCAGCAGAACGGCACGGCCCGTCGGCGACGTTGCGCGAGATTTCGTCGAGGTGGAGCTGCATCATGTCGGTGTCCGCCTAGGCAACGCCAACGCCGCCCCTACGCCGCGGGCGGGGCGGATCGCGCTGAAGACATAGGCGTTTTCATAGCGCTAGTCGGCGGGCTGCCTGGGCTGGCTACAAGCTTAGGCCTTCGCCGCCAAGGGGGCGGCCAAATGTTTCAGGCCCAAATCGCGCGCAAGGGTCGATGCTATAGCCAATGCGCGCCTAATCGCCCAACGAGGGCACCGGCGCTGCCGCGATTATCGTAGCGATGCCTCGGTAGAGGCGAAGCGTCTCCGACGGTTCGAAACAAATCGGCGATCAGGGACGTCCTCAAGTGTGCTGAATTGCGACACAAATTGAGCAGGACGTTTTGTCCAAACCCGGGCAGCGGATCGACTTTAATGGTTGATTCCGCCCTCGGTCGCTCCAAAAGGCCATCGTCAGGAGCCGCTCCGAGGCCTGAGCGACCCGGTTACCGTGCCAGTTAACTCCGAGCCCATGACAATCTTTGCTGCCCATGCGACCTCATGGCACCTCTGGCACCGTGCCACTAGTGCCTGGGCGTCAAACTTGGCACACCGGAGTGCCACGTTCCCGCGACTGGTGCCAACTTCACGCATGCAACATGTCGTTTGCTTTCTGGCCTCGAGGGTGGCTGGGACCTTATCCCGGAGCTGGCTTGTCATGGGGGAGGGGTGGGGGGCATTTCGTCCGGCAGCCAGAAAACCTAGCAACTCACGTTGCTCCTAGCTGTTGCGAGCACACTAGCGGCTAAACCATCGATCCGAGCTTGAGGTAAACGCTCCTGCCAGCCTAGTTCAGGCCTACCACCTTGAGCGCCTTGTAGACGTTTCCCCGCTTGCACCCGACGGCCTTGGCGATCTCAGTGGCGCCCATTCCTTCCTTGCGAAGTGACACGATGCGGGCGCGGTCGAACGTGACGGGGCGGCCCTTATAAACGCCTTTCGCTTTCGCGGCATCGATGCCGGCGCGTTGCCGATCGCGAATGAAGCCAAGCTCCATCTCCGCAACCATCCCCAGCACTGTCAGCACCATGCGGCCCATTGGGCCGCCGGTATCGATGGCGGGCTCCAGCACCCTGAGGGTTGCTCCTTTTTCTTCCAATTCGTGCACGAGATTGAGAACATCTCGAGTATTCCTGCCCAATCGGTCCAACTTGACCACGATGAGGACATCGCAGGGCGAATTTCGGACACAAGTCCCGGTTGACTGAACGGTCCGTTGGGGCGTCGGAGTTCGAGATTACGAGCCCAGCAGCAAGGTCAGCCCGCCTCCATATAGGCGAACATGGATCCGGACCGGACGCTACGAACTCACCGTTCCGGGTGAACGCCGTCTCGACCGGGGCGCCACCAATGCGAGCGCAGTCCCAGGAAATGATGCAGGAGAATGCTCCTTCTCTGGGTTCTGTTGGTGGCGAGTGGAGCACTTGAATGCGCGTTTCGATCGCTGTTCTGGCTTTCCTGGCGCCTTTGGCGCTGACCGCGTGCGCAAAGGGAGAGAAGGGCGATCGAGGGCAGACTGGACGAACAGGGCCGCCGGGGATAGCTGGACCGCCAGGCCTCGCGGGCGAGGCTGGACCCGTGGGACCGGTGGGGTCACCCGGCCCGAAGGGGGATCCCGGAACCCGCGGACCTCAAGGACTTCGAGGTCCCCAAGGCGACACAGGATCCCCGGGCCCGCCGGGACCGAAAGGCGATCCGGGTGACGCCGGCTCCGCCGGACCGCAGGGTCCCGCCGGCGACGCTGGTCCAATTGGCATCATCGGTTCGGACGGCCAGAAGGGAGAGCCGGGAGCGATGGGACCTCCTGGGCTGGAGGGACCTAAGGGCGACACCGGAACCCCTGGCCCAAAGGGCGCGAAAGGCGATCCGGGGCCAGCGGGACTGCGAGGGCCACAAGGCGATCACGGAGTCGCCGGGTCGCAAGGACCTAAGGGTGACCCGGGCGCGGTCGGCGCTTCGGGACCCCCTGGTCCTCCGGGGCTTCCAGGTCCGAAGGGAGATTCCGGACCTGCTGGGTTGGGCGGCCTGCAGGGCCCCAAGGGCGATGCTGGTGCGCGAGGCCCAGCAGGACCGCAGGGACTCAAGGGAGATCTAGGCGCTGCTGGACCATCCGGGCCTCAGGGACTGCGGGGTGCGTCGGGACCGGTTGGACCTCAAGGCCCCAAGGGCGATCCTGGCGTTGCGGGGCCTCCGGGCTTGCAGGGTGCGCGAGGACCAGCTGGGCCTCCCTCGCTGGATCTGAGGGTTGGCATCGAGCGAGGCACAGCCATGTGCGAGGCCTCTGAGATACTGATCAGCGCTTACTGCGTCGATGGGATAGGAGCCTTGCACATCGTGGGAACGACCGGAGCAACCTGCGATGGCGACCCAGGCGCAAAGGCTGTCGTCGTCTGCGCAAGAAGATAGAGGCAGGTCGCCAACTGCGTAGAAGGTAGGGTCTCGACGCCGCGGCTCTGACAAGCGCCATCCTCTTAGGCTCGGCGGTTAGGGACGGCCGCCCCTCATTCTCGCAATGATGTACAACGGATATCAATTGTTGTTCAGTTTGGGGCCGTGAGATCGCTCGCCATCCCCCCGCTCCCCAGACACACCACGGTGGGGGGTCACGGCTAACCTGAAAATTTGCCGGGCTCCATTTTCTATTTCAACCGTCAGACAGTTGTTGCGACAGCGTTGCGATGCGCGCGGTTTCAACCCGCTGCCAATTGAAATCATTGCGAAACGAAAGGTGACGCCGGCCTTTGAGCCATAGAAGGTGAGCGGAAGGACGGCCCCGGCATCCCAGTGCAATGCTATGGATGCCTCAGGTCCAGCCGCGTTGTCGTGCTGCGCGTGTTTTCAACATGAGGCTTGCGGCGATTATTTGAACTCGAATGTCGTCTGATTGGAGAGCGTCTAAGATAGCTATTTGAGCTTGATCTAGCGCTTGTTCGAGGGCTTCCGTTGTCTGGGCCTTCCACAGTCGCTTCAGATCGGGGATCGCCTCGACTGCGGCTTTACGCGGCTGATAGGCGCGCATGAATGGCAATGGCTTGTCCGATCCGTCCTTGGCCTTCTGTTGATGAGCGAGTTGAGCGAGGCGGCAAGTGATCATGCTCCGGCGCATCGTCATCGTGAGCCGACGTTTGCGCCCGCGCAATCGTCTGTCCTGCACTCTGTCAACGTAGCGATCGCGCTCTCTCAGGCGCTCCGCTCGGCCAAATCCGTAAGCCGAGCGATAACGCACGCCCAAGGACCAGCAGCAGCTCAGGCAGCGCGGCGCATCGTCGACGAGCCAGAGCTTCTTTTTCCTGCCGCCACATCGCGGACAAATGAAATAACTCCATGCGCCGCTATTTTCGAAAACGGTATGGGCGATGCCGACGAGCTTTTGTTTGTCGCCGAAGGCGATGATGCCATGCCGGTCCTCAAGTCTGATAGCGCCAGAGGCCTTGAGGCCCGACGCGGTGAGGCTCAGGAACTCGTCAAAGAAACCGCGGCGGTCCGCGTTGCTTCCGCGTTTGGGCATGAGTTTGAGGCTACGCTTGGTCCAAGCCACCACTGTGCGGTATCATATTACCACAAGCAATCGCGGCGACCACCTGCGCCCGCAGCAGAGCCAGGCGGATAGGGATAGTTTGGACGGGCCGCGACATCTCAGGCTGCGGTTCATCCACATCGCTTTGCTGTGGTGGACGGCGGCGGTACCCGCGAATGCATCGAACAGGGTCAAAGCCGATCAGAGAGCCTTTAATTTTGGGTATCGAGGCATCAGCGCCGCTCCACAGGTCACTTGGAGCGCGGCAATGGCGCAGCTGCGCTCTCAGGGTGAGGGAGGGGCGGGAGAAAACCCTTTGTGGATCAAAGGGACGGTTTTTCCCTTACCTTCCGGATAAGTCCTTGATATTGCGCAAATCTCGGACAATCTCGTTCGAATCGAGACTTATCAATGGGTTACTCGGAAAAACCGAACAAAAATTTTTCGCGCGCGCTTCTTCCGTGGCGAGCGGCGCTGGAACGGGATGCTGCTGTTGAGGTCATGCGAATGCACAGAATTGCTCATGGGAAAGCTTACCTCAGTTTCCAATTTTCCGCAATATTTGTCTTCCAAGCGTTGCCTCTCGGTCGCCTCAGTCGAAGTGACTGCTCCAGGGCCTAGCGACCGCTCAGGCTCGAGGACGGTCGCTCGTCGAAGGGAAGAGCGATCGTCTAAGAAGGGCGGGAAGCGGTCGAGGTCTGACTCCGCAGGAAGGTCCGGTGTCGGGTAGAGTAGGAGTGTGGCGCGATGGCGTTAGGTTGAGCATGTCTGTTTGCCGCCCCTTTCGTCTGGCGGTGCCTTAGTGGCTCAGCCGTAGCTCCGTTTCCACACCCCCCTCATCGAACCGGACGTGCAGATTTCCCGCATCCGGCTCTCGGACAAGACCTCACGCCTTCGTCCACGGCACGTCGTGTCCAAGCCGGCTCAGGCGTACGAGCCCGAAGTGCCCGTAGAGGTGCGAGAGTGGATAGCTCCCGCCCCCTCGTCGCCTGACTTTGTGCTTGGAGCGCAACCACCGGCGCAACCGCACCGCTGTGTAAGCGTCGAGCGCCCGATACGCCTTGCTGATGGTTCCTACTTGGAAGTAGTTCGCCCATCCGCGCAACGTGCGGTTCACTTTGCCCACCAGCGTTGTGGTCTCTTGCCATGTTCCCGCTCGGTCGGTCAGCGCGTGGACTTTCTCGACCACGCGCTCAATGCTTTTCTTTGACGGCCGGTAGCCGATGCGGGCCTCGCCGGTCCTCGCCGAAAACATTCGCCCGAACGTGTATCCCAGGAAATCGAACTCTCCTCCCGGCACTTTGCAGATCCGTGTCTTCTCCTCGTTCACCGTCAGCTTCAGCTTGCCCATGATCTCGCGCAGGCTTTGCCAGGCCGCTTCGGCCTTGCCCCTTCTGCACAGGATCACGAGGTCGTCGGCGTAGGTCACGAGCCGCGTGCCCAGCGTTCGCTCGAGCCCGAACATCTTCCATCCCAGCACGAACCGGCGCATGTAAATGTTCGCCAGCAAGGGTGAGATCGGCGAGCCCTGCGGAATGCCGCGCCGCTTGTCCCGCGCTTCAGTCATGCGCGTCTTCCCACCCCGATCATCGGTTTCTTCCACGGGGCAGTCCAGCCACATCCTGATCAGATGCAGCACGCGTCGATCGACGATCCGACGCGCTACCGACTTCAAAAGCTCGGCATGGGGAATGCTCCCGAAGTAGTCCGCGAGGTCGGCGTCCACCACTTCCGGATGGCCGCGAAACAGCAGCTCTCCCGCCGCGACCACCGCCTGTTGGGCGTTTCGCCCAGGACGGTAGGCGTAAAGTTCCGGTGGAAGGTCGGCTTCAAAGATCGGCTCCAGCACCAGCATCGCTGCCGTCATGCAGATCCGATCCCGCAAGGTTGAGATGCCCAGCGGCCTGAACTTGCCGTTGGCCTTCGGTATGTACACGCGTCTGATAGGGTCCGGTCGGTAAGTCTCCTGCCTGAGCGCAAGCGCCAGTTCGCCCAGCCATCGCTCGACCCCGTACGCCTCGACGGCCTCGAAGTCCTGACGGTCCACGCCCGGCGCGCCCTTGTTGGAGCGGCACTGAGCATAGGCGTGCGCCAGAATGTCCTCGCGGCTGATCTTGTCGTAGAGGGCGTAGAAGCGGTAGCCGGGTTCTGCCTTCGCTTTCGCGTGCAACGCCGTCTGCAGTTTCTGAACGCTGTCCGGAGTTGATAGGTTGCCCAATCTCCAGGTCCTTCACCGCGTCTTGCGTCTGCCTTGAACTGAGGCCCCTTCCCTCCCCCGGCGTTACCCGGCTTCAGCGGTACTACGAACCTCTCCGCCACCCCATAGCGCCCGGCCTCTCCCTCACGGGCGTCCGGTTGATCACCCTTGACCACGCCATGGGGCCTCCCGTGTTGCGTACGCTTTCCTTGTGTACGTGCTGCCGCCACTACCCCGGTGCAGCGGCTGGGCGTCGTCGTCGCTCATCTCACCCAGCCGTATCAGCCTTCCCCGATAACGTTGTCGGGTCGGCCTGCACATCGTCCTTTTCGAGGTTTGCTCGGCGTTCACTCGCGTTGCGGCCCGCACACTCGCGCGGTCACCTATACGTGACCAGCTACACCGAAGGCTTCAGCCATTTCGTCACCTCCATGACTGCTCCGGTTGCTTCCGGCTGGAGCGTTTGCCGGGTGGGGCTTGCACCCACTGGAACGCGCCGCCTTCTCACGGCGCACACGTTTAGCGGTCGTCACGGTTCCCGGCCGGGGTGGTCGAGGCAGGATTGCGGCCCGCCCTTTTGTTTCGAACCTCGGAGCCCCAACCCACGCCGAGTTCCGTCAACGCGGACTGAAGTTCCGAGATGTCGTCGAGCTTGCCGATGATCGCGATGCCGCGGTCCTTAGCAAAACGCGCCGCCAGGGGGCCGACTCGTTCTGCGCTCGCAATTATGATGGGAAGGTCAGCAAAGTTGGCTCGCATTTCGACCACCAGCGCTTCACCTGTCTTGTCCGGCAATTCGTCATCGACTAGCAACGCGTCATAGCGTCCCTGTGCCGCTCGGGCGCGCCCCAACGCCTCAGATCCAGTCGCAGCTTGGTCCACCGAATACCCAATGCTCTTCAAGCGCCTGGGCTACGGATGTTCTGGCGCTTGCACTTTCGGCGACCAAAAGAATTCGGCCGATGCGACCCGCTTCCAGGACATCGCCGACCTTCTGGGCAAGCGCCTGGAAGGTGAACGGCTTGGCGATAACCTCGACGCCCGCATCGAGACGCCCGCCATGCACGATCGCGTTGCGCGTATACCCGGAAGTATAGATGATCTTGAGCTCCGGCTGGACCGCGCGTGCCCTGTCAGCGAGCTCGCGGCCGGACATTCCTGGCATCACCACGTCGGTGAACATGAGATCAATCGCCGGTCTTGATGCTCGATGAGCCGAAGCGCGGAAGGTCCGTCGTGCGCCTCGAGCACGCGGTAACCAAGTTCCCGCAAAATCTCGACTGTATAGGCGCGAACGTCGTCGTCATCCTCCACAACAAGAATGCTACGATCGCGCTTGATGCGGTCGACCGGACCGCTCTCGGCCTCATCAACGGCTTCATCGACGCGGAGCAGGCGCGGCAGATAGATCTTCACCGTCGTGCCCTGGCCTTCCTCCGAATAGATCTTCAGATGGCCGCCCGACTGCTTGACGAAGCCATAGGCCATTGAGAGACCGAGGCCCGTTCCTCTGCCGATCTCTTTCGTGGTGAAGAACGGATCGAGCGCTTTGGAGAGCACTTCGCGGCTCATTCCATGCCCTGTGTCGGTAACGGCGAGGAGGACGTAACTGCCGGGCGCCACCTCGGCGTGGGCCCCAGCGTATTGTTCGTCCAATCGGACGTTTGCGGTCTCGATTGTCAGCTTGCCGCCTTCCGGCATCGCGTCGCGCGCGTTCACGGCCAGGTTTAGGATCGTTGCCTCGAGCTGGTTCGGGTCGGCCTCGACTTTCCAGAGACCTGCGGTCGAGACGGTCTCTAACTCCACGGTTTCGCCGAGCGCGCGGTGAAGCAGATCGCCCATTCCCGCGACAAGCCGATCGACGTCGATAGGCTTCGGCGCAAGCGGTTGGCGGCGCGAAAACGCAAGCAGCCGTTGGGTCAGCGTCGCTGCCCGTTCGGCGCCCTTCTGCGCATTGTCGATTGCGCGGCCGGCTCGCGAGACTTCGCTATTCGTGAGCGCGCGGCGCGCCATGTCGACATTGCCGATAACGATTGTCAGGAGGTTGTTAAAGTCGTGCGCAATGCCGCCGGTGAGCTGGCCTAGGGCTTCCATTTTTTGCGCTTGGCGCAACGCCTCCTCCGCGCTCTCACGTTCCGCTATTGCGCTCTGCACCCGGCGTTCCAGGTCCTCGTTCATCTCGCGCAAAGCCGTCTCGATAGCGCGCCGGTGGTCGACATCGATGAGGATTCCGGGAAATCGGAGCGGCGCGCCGGCGGGGCCTAAGTCCACCCGCCCATTCGCCTCGACCCAGCGATAGCTGCCGTCTTGCTGGCGCACGCGATATTCGCAGCGGTAAGCGCCGCCGCTTTGAAGCGCGTCGGCAATCGACCGGGCGACGTCGGGTTGGTCCTCCCCGTGGATCGATTCCATCACCTTCGCTAGCGGCAGACCCGCTCTGCATTCTTCCGGAGAAAGGTTGAACGAGCGAGCAAATCTTTCGTCGGCGACGAGCCGATCGTTTGGAATGTCCCACACCCAAGTGCCAATGATCGCGCCTGCGTCAAGCGCGAGCTGTACGCGCTCCGCCTGCTCGCGAGCAACCGCCTCACTGGACCGAACGGCTTCAGCCGCCTCTCGTCGGAGCCGCGCGAGCGCGATATTGGCCGCGACCCGCGCCAGAAGCTCACGGGCCGAGAATGGCTTTGCGAGATAGTCGTCGGCCCCCGCCTCGAGGCCCTCGACCTTGGCCTCCTCTCCGGCGCGCGCCGATAGGACGACGACCGGCAGATCGCGCAACGCAGGATCCTCGCGAATGGCGCGCAGGAGTCCGAAACCATCGAGCCGAGGCATCATCACGTCAGTGACCACGAGGTCTGGGCGACTTCGGCGCATGGCGTCGAGAGCCGCTTCTCCATCCGGGGCGACGGTTACCTGGTAGCCGCGCTCTGCGAGCAATCGCGCGATGTACGCGCGCAGGTCTGCGTTGTCGTCCGCGAGCAAAACGTGCCCGGAGACCGGCGCTGCGCCAATGGTGCGCGCTATGTGTGGGACCACATCATGCATTCCACCCGAGTCCAGCAGATCTCCGCCCGCCTCTCCTGGCAGCCAGCGAAGCGCCTCTTCGAGATAGGTCTGCGCGCGCACTCTGGCCGGCGGATCGCCCGAAATCAACACCGACGCGGTCGGCGGGAAGATGCGACGATCCGAGCGGTATCGAAACCGTAAACGCGGAACCGCGGCCGGGTTCGCTGACGACCGATATCTGCCCACCGTGAAGGTTCACCAGTTCCTGAACCAGCGCGAGACCTATTCCCGACCCCTCGAAGCTTCGTCCCCGCGCGTTTTCAACCCGATGGAATCGTTCGAACAACTTAGGCAGTTCCGATTGCGGAATGCCTGTTCCCGTGTCGCGCACCGTGAGGCGCGCCGCGCCTTCTGCTTCGCGAAGCTCGACGGAGATCTCGCCGTGAAACGTGAACTTGAAGGCGTTCGACACCAAATTGAGGACCACCTTTTCCCACATGTCCTGATCGACATAGATTGGTTCTGAAAGGGCCGGGGTATCGACAATGAGACGCAGCCCCGCCTTGTCAGTCGCGGAACGGAACGAAGCAGCGAGATCGGCCGTCAACGCGCCGAGATCGGTTGGTCGGTAACGGGCCTGAACGCGTCCGGACTCGATGCGCGAGAAGTCGAGCAACGAGTTAACGAGGCGCAGGAGTCTCAGAGCGTTGCGATGCGCGACGTCGAGTCGCTGGCGCTGGTCTTCCGGCAACGCCCCGGCCTCAGCGAGCGCATCCTCAAGCGGGCCGAGCATCAGGGTTAGGGGGGTGCGAAACTCGTGGCTAACGTTGGAGAAAAAAGCTGTCTTGGCGCGGTCGATTTCGGCCAATGCTTCCGCTCGCGCCCGCGCCCGCTCGAAGTCGTCGGAGCGAACAATCGCGGCCGAGACCTGCCCAGCCAACAATTCCACAAAGCCCTGGTAGTCGGCGTTGGCGGCGCGGTGCGGATTGAGGCCCGCGACAAGAAATCCGAGGGGCGAACCGCCTTGCGCCGATACGATCGGCGCGATCAGTGCTTGAGTTCGGCGGCTGCTGCCAATGATCGAGCCGCAGATTCGCGACGGCATCCCGCGGGACGCTCACGAGCGCCGGCCCGGTCGCGGCAACATCAAGGGGCCATAGAGGGTCTCGGCCATCGAGCGCGATGACCGGCGGAGCCGCCGGGCTGTTTCGCTCCAAACCATGCGCGGCGGCAAGCGCGGCTTCTTTGCCGCGGGTCTCCACCAAATAGGCGACCGCAAAAGGCAAGTCTCGAGGCTCGCCTGCGAGACAGACCTCAAGCGAAGCCATCACCTCAGCGCGGGTAGACGCGGCAGCCAGCCGACTGCCGAGATCGCGGAGCATCGCGAGCTGCCGCTCACCGATCACCTTCTCGGTCACTTCGGCGACGACGCATAGCATTCCGGCGTTGCGGCCGGCGTCGTCGGCGAGGGGTGAATAGGAAAACGTGTGATAAGTTTCCTCGGCAAAGCCCCGGCGCTCGAGGTAGAGCAGCAGGGCCTCGTCCCATGTCGCTTCGCCGGTGGAGAGCACGTGAGCAATTCTCGGGCCGATGTCGGGCCAGATTTCAGCCCAAACTTTGTCGGAGCGACTGCCAATCACCCAATCGCGCTTAACGCCCACAGTCGGCAAATAGGCATCGTTGCAGAGGAATGTCAGTTCGGGCCCCCAGGCCATCCACATCGCGAAACGGGAGGTCAGCATGACGCCAACCACAGCGCGCAGGGTTGAAGGCCACCTGATCGGTGAGCCAAGCGGCGTTGCGTCCCAGTCACGCGCGCGCATCAACGCGCGGACCTCGCTTGAGCCGGCGAGAAGATCGACGCCTGAACCCGAAACCATGGTGTCGCGATCACTCATTGTTCACCCGGACGAGTACTCCATCGGGCCAATGGGATCGCGCGCCGGTTTGGCGCGGGCCTTCCATCGCTTCGATGTAATCAAGCCATCGCCCATCATGTTCCCAAGCGCAACTGTAAGTCGGGCGGAGCCGCCCTCTGGGTCTCACGAGCGGCGTGGCGGGCCCAGCTCTCGAGCGCCGCTACGCTCCTGATTTTTTTGGAACGAATTCCGCATTTCTTTGGAATGTCCGCCTTCCGAGTTGCGCTGATATCTCCTTCGAGCTGGGCGATTTCTTTGGCCCTGGCTCCACCGGTTGCCCGATTTGATCCTCTTGACCAAGGACCGCTTTTTGTGCCAAGCAGACCTTTTCGTAAATCGCGCTGTTCGTCCGGTTTGCACCGAAACCGGTCCTGCGGATTGAGCTTCGACCCTAAAGTCCGCCTTCGACGCAGGCGATAGCGAAGGCGTACTGGCGGGCGACGTCGTCAAGGCGGTCGTAGCGTCCCGACGCGCCCGCATGGCCCGCGTCCATCGCGGTGCGCAACAAGACCGGGCCGCCGCCTGTCATTGTCGCGCGCAGGCGGGCAACCCATTTCGCCGGCTCCCAATAGGTCACGCGCGGATCGGTGAGGCCGGCGAGCGCCAGGATCGCCGGATAGGCTTGAGCCCGCACATTGTCGATCGGGCTATAGGAGCGGATGGTCTCGAACGCCGCTCTGTCGTGGATGGGATCGCCCCATTCGAGCCATTCCGGCGGGGTGAGCGGCAGGCTTGCGTCAAGCATCGTCGCCAGCACGTCGACGAACGGCACGTCGGCGATGATTCCGGCGAACAGGTCCGGCGCGAGATTGGCGATAGCCCCCATCAGCAACCCGCCGGCGCTGCCGCCCTGCGCCACGACTTGGCCCTTGCTGGTAAAACCTTCGGCGATGAGCAAACGGATGGCGGCGAGGAAATCGTGAAAAGTGTTCGGCTTCCTGTCGAGCTTGCCGTCCTCGTACCAGCGCCAGCCCTTGTCCGTGCCGCCGCGCACGTGCGCGATCGCAAACACGAAGCCGCGGTCGACCAGCGAGAAGCGGTTGGTCGAGAAACTCGCTTCGGACGCATAACCATAGGCGCCGTAACCGGTGATGAACAGCGGCGAGGAACCGTCGAGTTTCAGGCCGCGCTTGTAGATGAGCGACACCGGCACGCTCTCGCCGTCCTCAGCTCGCGCGAAAACGAGACGCACGACGTAAGCATGTCGATCGAAACCGCGCGGCATCGCCTGCCGCTTGACGAGCGTTCGGCGCCGACTCACGACGTCGTAATCGTAGGTCTCCTGCGGCGTCGCTGGGGATGAATAGCTGAAGCGGATGAGCGAAGTCTCGAATTCGTAGACCGGCTCGAGCCTCAGAAAATAGGTCTCCTCGTCGAACGCGATCTCGTGCGAGTCTCCGCTTTCCAAATCGAAGACGACGAGATGCGGCCGGCTCATCTCGCGCATGAGCAGAACGAGATGATTCTTGAACAGCGTTGCGTCGGCGATGAAGCGCCCATCGCGGGCGCCGACGAAGTCGCGCCAATTCGCCTCCTGCGGCGCATCGCGCGGCGCGACGACAATCTTGAAGTCGGGCGCGTCCGCGTTGGTGCGAATAAAGAAACGATCGCCGTGATCCATCACGTCATAGTGCAGTCCCGAGCGACGTGGCGCGATGAGTCGGGGCGGCGCGGTTGGGGGATCGAGATCCTCGACCAGGGCTTCCGAGGCGTCGTGGCCATGCACGGAGATTATCGCTGATCGGCCGAGACGCGTGGGCTCAATGCCGATGAACCAGGCCGGATCGGCCTCCACGAAGATCTCGACGTCGTCGGTCTGCGCCGTCCCCAGGCGATGCAACATGACGCGGCAAGGGCGATGATTCTCGTCCTGCTCGACATAAAGAAATGCCTGCGAATCGCGCGTCCATACGACGTCTCCGGTCGCCCCGACGACGCGGTCGCCAAGGTCCGTCTCACGTTCAAGGTCGCGGACGGCGATCGTCAGCATCTCGGAGCCGAGTTCGTCCGAGGACCAGGCGAATCTCGAATGGTCGGGCGAATGACGGGCGGCGGCGAGATGAAAGAACGCCTTTCCATCGGCGCGTGCGTCGCCGTCGATCAGGACCGTCTCTGCGCCTCCTTCGCGAGGCCTGCGGCAATAGATGCGACGCTGACCGCCGGGACGAAAGCGCGAGTAATAGGCCCACGGCCCGTCGATTTGCGGCGGCTCGCTGTCATCCTCCTTGAGGCGCGCGCGCATCTCGCGCTTGAGCTCTTTCTGCAAGCCGAGCGTCGGCGCCAAAACCGCGTCGGCATAGGCGTTCTCGGCCTTGAGCAGCGCGCGGATGTCGGGAGGTAGCCTGCTCGGGTCGCGCAGCACCTCGCGCCAGTTGTCCGCCCGCATCCAGCCGTAGTCATCCGCCCAGGAAAGGCCATGTGCCGAAAGCATCGCCGGCCGGACTTCGGCTCGCGGCGGCGCCGGGATCCAGGCTTGCGAGCCCGGTCCGCGCGCCGATCGCTTGCCGCTCATGACGCTTGCCTGTCCGCGCGGGGAAGCGCCGAGAAGACTGCTGGAACTTCGGATGGCGATTGGCAGAGAGCCGCTGCGCCCGCAACGCGAAGCTCATCGGCGCCGCCGTAGCCCCAGAGCGCGCCGATGGTGGGAATCCCATGCCGGCTCGCCGCCAGGACGTCATGCTTGCGGTCGCCCCACATGCAGCAATCGCCCGCCTCGAGCCCCTCGCTTTCGAGAATGTGAGCGATAAGGTTCGCCTTGTCCTGAAACCGGCCGCCAAGCTCATCGCCATAAGCCGCCTCGAAGTGACGCTCGAGGTCGAAATGGGTGAGGATCCGCTCGGCGTAGACGAGGGGTTTCGCGGTGCAAAGGAAGAGGCGGGTTCCCGCCGCGCGAAGCTCAGTAAGCGCTTCATTCACACCCTCGTAGACGAGAGCCTCGAACAAACCTTCGGTCGAATAGCGGCCGCGATAGATCTTGAGCGCCTCCTCAGGATCGCCTTCGCCATTCAGCGCCTCGGCGAAACATCCGCGCAGCGGCGGGCCGATGATCCAAGTCAGTTCAGCGGCGGGCGGCGCGCTTCGGCCCAACGCCTCGAGCGCCAGACGAAAGCAGCCGACGATGCCCTCAGCCGGGTCGGTCAGCGTTCCGTCCAAATCGACCAGAAGCGCGCTTCGTCGACTGGGCTCCGTCGTCAGCGCCTCGGCAATGCGCGACGCTTCGTCGGCTACGGTCTGGGAAGTCGATCTTGGCGGCAAAAGCGCAACCGGCTAGCCGCGGATCGGCTCGTGTGCGACCGCCGCGCGCAGAAAATAGAAGAGCCCTGTAAGAGCCGTGAGAATGAGCAGGCCTTCCAACGCGCGGGTTACGGTCTCGCCAAGCTGAAACAGGCCGCCGATCGCCCAGCCCGCCGCGGTGCCGGCGCCCACGAGCTCCGTGCCCACCAGAATAGCGACGCTGAGCAACGTCATCGCATTGGTCCAGTTGATCGGCGCGGCGTCCGCCAAGGCGCATTCTCCTCACATCTTCACGAAGCGGTCGCGGATATACCAACGCGCCCCGCGGCGCAAGCGTCACGGCTTGGCGGCGATCTCCCTACCGTTCCGCGCCAACTCGTAGGCTTTCACATGAAGTGTGGCGATGCGCAGCAGCGAACTGTCGTCCGGCTTCGCGGCGCGGCGCAAAAGATCGCCAAGGATCTGTTCGCCTTCGACCGGCTTGCCCCCTTCGATATCGCGCAGCATCGAGGCCTTGATCGGCGAACCGACTGCGGTCATTGCCGCCCGCGCGCGCTCAAGCGCGGGGGCGCGAAGGGGGAAGCCTTGAGCGGCCGCGATCGATGCGCACTCATCGAGAAGCCCAAGCGCGAGATCCACGGCACCGGCCGCGACGTAGTCGCCAACTGCCGACCGCATCAGGCAGGTAATGCCTGCGGCCGTGGCGATGAACACCCACTTTTCCCACATTTCCTGGCGGATCTCGTCGCTCAGCCGCGCATCGAAGCCGGCGTTGAGCAGCGCGGAGGCAATGGCCTCGATCCGCTGTGGACGGGAGCCGTCCAGTTCGCCGAAGCTCAGCGCATGCCAATCATTGAGGTGGACGACGTCACCGTCAGGGCCCAGGGTCGCCGAGATGGCGCACTGTCCGCCGAGCACGCGCTCGGGCCGGAAGCGTTCGGTCAGCCGGTCGATATGTCGCATGCCGTTCAACAGCGGCAGGATCGCCGTCGCCGGGCCGGCGGCCTTGGCGAATGAGGTTATGGCACCCTCGAGGTCGTAGGCTTTGCAGCTCAGCAGGATAAGGTCGAACGACTCCGCCAGATCTTCCTGCAACACTGCCGGCGGCGAGGGACGGTGGAAGTCGCCAACCGGGCTGCGAATGGTCAACCCGTGCTTTGCGAGCTCTGCGGCGCGACGCGGACGAACAAGAAAGGTCACGTCGCGACCTGCCTGCAGCAGACGGCCGCCGAAATAGCCGCCGACTGCGCCCGCTCCAACAACCAGAATTCTCATGTCGCCCGATCCTGTCCTTTAAATAGAGACGCCGCCGAACCGTCCTCAGCGCGCCCGACGCACACTACGGCACGGCCGAGACCAGCATGAACGCGGCGAAGATTACGAGATGCACGGCGCCCTGCAGCACGGTCGTTCGGCCGGTGCCGAGGGTGAGAGCAGAGATGTAGAGCGTCAGAATGAGCAGCGTCATGTCGGTTTGCGAAACGCCGAGCGCGATTTGACGGTTGAGCACGATCGAGACGAGCGCGACCGTGGGGATTGTCAGGCCGATGCTGGCGATGGCCGAGCCTAGCGCAAGATTGATGCTGTTCTGAAGCCGATTGCCAAGGGCCGACTTAATTGCGGCGAGCCCTTCGGGCATGAGCACGATAAGCGCAATGACGACGCCGACGGAGGCCTTCGGCAGCCCCGCAGCGCCGATAGCCACGTCGACCGGATAGGACAGCCGGTGGTGCGCATTGATATTGCAGCGCAATCGGCGCTTTTCCGATTCCGGTCTTACGCTCGGGCGTCGATGGCCGGGGCCGACAAGTCCGCAGATGTGCGCCCTTATGGCGTCGCTCGGCGTTCCTGCGGACGCTTGACCGCGCCTGACAGCAAAAAAATTATCATCAACGCCGTCCGACATCTCGCGATTATTTCGCCATGATTTCAAGCCCTTGGCCCTGCCGAGGTATTGCTTCGTCTGCGCGGAGTGACACACTAGCGAATGAAATAAAGCGGATGAAGACAAATGACCAAGGTGCCGGTTGCGCCGCTCGCCTATGAACTGACCAATACGCCGCTGCCGTTCAGCCGGGGCACTTGGTACAGGCTGGAAAAACAGAAGATAATCCCCCCCTTGCTGAGGCTTGGCGGAAAAACCTTGCTGCAAGCCTCGACCGTCGCCGACATCGTCAGCGGCAAGATCGTGCTGCCCCAGAACGCTGGCCGGATGAAATCCGCCCCAGCCGCAGGACCGGGGCGGTTGGACCAAGAAGGGCAGGCGCAAGCTCAAGCCCGCCGAGCAACGGCCCGCAGATAATCGGCAAAATATTGTCGATAAACCCGCCGCCCCGGCGGAATGAAAATGCCCCGCCGAAGGACGAGTTCGACGGGGCGACTTTCTAGGACGACGACGACAATTCCGAACCGCCCCGACCAGAGGAAGGCTTTGAACCGACGATGGACAAGATAGCCCCACAAGCTCGCGCCGACAATCCATCCGGCGAAGCCCACACTGCCGACATCCTCGCCTTCGACCTCGTTCGGCAATTCCCGCCCGGTCCAAGGCCATACAACTCGACCGAATACGCGGCCATGATGCGAGTGGGCGAGACCGCGAAACGGAACAGCGAACAATTAAAGGCCGAGGCCGAGGAGCGCCGGAAGAACGATCCGCCGGGGAGCGTGGGCGCGCAGCGGGTGCCTCGGCCGGATGATGAAGAAGATGATGAACCTGAACCATCACAGCCCAAGGTCGCCCCGCTTCCGATCTCAGACTTCATCGCTCATTCGCCAGATCATTCGTACATCTATCGCCCGACCGGCGAAGAGTGGACCTCGACGGCGGTCAATGCGCGAGTGATGCCGGTTGACGTTGGTGACGAGAAGCCGCTCCCCGCCAATGTCTGGCTCGACCGCAACCATCCAGTGGAGCAACGGACTTGGACACCGGGTGAACCGCAGATCATCAAAGACAAGCTGGTGGCCGAGGGCGGGTTCTTTCCTAAATCAGGCGCTCGCGTCTTCAACCTCTACAAGCCGCCCCAGATCATAACCTCGGCCAGCCGCGACATCCGGTTCTGGCGCGATCATCTGCATGCGTTGTGGCCCGATGAGGCCGACCATATGCAGCGCTGGTTTGCCCATCGGGTGCAGCGACCGGGGGAGAAGATCAACCATGCGCTGGTCCCCGGCGGCGACCAAGGTATCGGTAAGGATGCCGTGATCGCGCCGTTAAAGCGCGCTGTCGGTTCTTGGAATTTCGCAGAGATTTCGCCGCAGGAGGCGTTGGGCACCTTCAATGAATTTCGACAGTCGGTGGTCCTGCGCATCTCCGAAGGCAAAGACCTCGGCGATCTCGACCGCTTCGCTTTCTACGATGGCACCAAGACATTGATCGCTGCGCCGCCGGAGACGCTTCGCGTCAATCCGAAATTCGTCAAACCCTATTCTGTGCTGAACGTCACGGGGGTGATCATCACCACCAACCACAAGGTCGGCGGCCTGTTTCTGCCGTCCGACGACCGCAGGCATTTCGTTGCTTGGTCCCCCATCGAGCGGAGCGCATTCGGCGAGACTTACTGGGGGCGATACTGGACGCGGCTTGAATCCGGCGGGGCGGAGGCGGTCGCGCATTATCTCAAGACGCTCGACCTCAATGGCTTTAACCCCAAAGCCCCACCGCCGCGCACGCAGGCATTCTACGAAATGGTCAACGCCATGCGCTCCGAGAAGGAGAGCGAGATGGAAGACATTCTCGACCATCTCGACAGGCCCACGGCGCTGATCGTCGACCAGATCGTCAGCAGGGCGCGAACGCTCGGCCACCATGAGTTCGCCGAGTGGGTGAAGGAGGGCAAAAACGGACGCCAGACCGCGCTCATCCTCGAAGATTGCGGCTACCGGCGGCTGTCGAATCCGCTCGACAAGCGCGGACGATGGATGATCGACGGTCACCGGATTAGCGGCGTTTATGTGCGCAAAAACCTAACAGATCGGGAGGCTTACGCAGCGGTCGACAGCATCAGGCAGGACACCTGAAGCTGGGCGCATTGGGCGCATTGGGCGCATATTCCCACTGTGGTTCTCTCGCGCGCATGCGGGCTTTGCGGCTCTGTAACAATGACGATTTGTGATGAAGGGGAAAAACACCACACTGGAAAACCTGCCCAATGCGCCCAACCCGCCCAGCAAGGCCCCCGGCGGAAAGAGCCGGGGCGGAGTCGGGCGGCGGTGGTGAAGGCTGGTGAAGGCTCTGTGGGTTTTGGGCGTCAGAATAAAGCGAGATCCGGGTTGGAAGGGCGTTGGAAGGGCGTTGGCAGGAGCGGGGCGGGATGGTGCTAAAACGAGGGTCCCATGGGCGAAGTGATCACCTTTCGGAAGCCGCTGGCCACGCCGCCGCCGTCAATGGCCACCCCGCTGCCGCCGGAATGGGCGATGCGGCATCTGGATTCGTTCTTCGATCTCGACCGCTGGCAGGTCAGTCAGAGGGGCAACCGCTATCTGAGGCTCGACGGATATTGCATCACCACGTTCCCGGCGCGCGTCGGCTGGAAGTGGTGCATCGCGACTGACGCTAGGCACAAGCCGCTGTGGTCGCCCGAGACGTTGGACAGCGAGCGCGCAGCCAGAGCCGATGCATGGGAATGGCTGGCCAAGCTGGCCGAAGCAGAGGGACGATGACGATGACGAGGCGGACAGGACCTCCGCCAAGACCGGCGAAATTTTTGCGAGGATTGCGGCGGGAAAGACGACTAGGTTCCCGCAAGCGACGAAAGGACGACGGTTAATTGTGCCCACGGCATGGCGTCATCGACCGGGCCACGCTCATCAGATCAGCACCCCTCGCGCCAAAGAGGCCTGACCTCGTCGTCGCGCCGACAGGCAACCTGGCCTACGATAGGGTCTGTGTTGCGCGGTGGGAGAAAAATAGGGGGAACAAGGTCATGATCGCTCCGGTCAAGGTACAACGGCTTCACGCGCTTAAGTCAGGGCTAAGCCGTTTCGACACGCTAGAGATCGAACGCGAAATGACCCTGTTCGCCCCACCCGCACACCCATTTCCCGTTTCAGCGTCGACACCAGCGTCACGTTTCGTTGTGCTTCAGTTGCCAGCCGGTTGGAGCGGCGAGCGTCACCGGACGCCGACCCGTCAAATCCTCTTCTGTCTGGCTGGGAGCGTGCAAGTCACTCCGGGTGTAGGCGATGCCGTGACGATTAGCGCAGGGGATGCTTGGCTCATGGAGGACACGACCGGAAGCGGTCACACAACGGCGGTCATCTCGAAGGGACCCTTCGAAGCGGTAGTGATCCAGTTGCCGGATGATGCGCCTTTGGGTCGCGCCTGACCGGCATATCCGTAGGTGGCTTCCGGAGATGACCAGCACGCGAAGACTCTGGCGGCCCGAGCGATGATCGACCCCGCCCCGGTTGTCAGCGCGAGGCGGAATCCGGTGCCGAAGAAGGAGCCAAGCCCAATGAGCGACGACGACCGCGACCACATCATGCGGATCATTATCGCCAGATGCGGCGATGTGCTGAGCGAGGCCGAACTCGACCTGATCGGCGAACCGCCCGACGCCGACGCGATTCCCGGCCACATCGGCCTGCAAAATCATGGAGGTCTTGGATCGCATGAGCGACCGGATGGAAGGATTCGAGCGCCAGTTCGCCGCCAGCGAGCCGGTGCCGGCGAGGCTGCACTGACCGTTTAGTGCGCGGAACTGCGCACTTCTTCCCGGCCCCGCAATGCCGTCATCCCGCCGTGCCGTAGCCCCGCTGGCTGGCTTCTCGCTCCCTCGGGCTTGGTCGGAGCCTCGCCGCCGTCGACGGGGTTCCTGAGCTTCCTGTAAGCGATTAGGCTCGGTCCATGGATGACGAGATGATGGACATCGTCGACGACACCCCGGGCGACCAATTGCTCGCGCTCGCCCGCTTGCTGCAACATCCTCCCGCCCCGCCTTCCACCCGTCGTCGCCGCACCGTCGTCGTGCCGATTCGCGCCTCCGACGCCGAGGCTGCCGGCGGCGAGGAGATCGTGCACCGGACCATTTCCGCTGTCGCCTCGCCAGACGACCGGGAGCTTCACCGCAAGGCCGCCTCGGTGATCGCGACGCTGGCGGCGATGAAGCCGGTCGGCCCGATGGAATCCAGCCTCGCTGGTTTATTCCTGGCGATGCAGGCCGCCGCGCTCGATAGCCTCGCCGTCGCAAGGATTGCGGGCTTCGATTCCTTGCTGGGGCTGACGTTGCTCAGCCGATCCGAGAAGTTGACCTGTAGGGCCGTCGAACTGGCCCAAGTCATCGAGCGCCGGGGCGGCCGGGGCAAAACGCCCAACGTGGGCTTATCGCCAGCCCGCGTGATCCGCTTCGATCATATTCGCCATGGCTAAGCGACGCACCGGCCGACCCAAGGGCGCGCCGCCGGGGGCGCGGCGCAATCTCACGAACGGCATGCGATCAGCCGCGATGGTTGAGAACCGGCGGGTGTTCTGGGCGCTGATGAAGGCGGCCGGCGAGGCGATCAAAGGAAGCCGGGAGCATGGCCCCGCCAGTCAAAACGCCAATTCGCGCCTTGGAATCTCTGCCGGTTCAATCCGAGACGGTCTCGGATTGGGCCTTCCGCTGTGCTGATTTTCCGATAAAGCTGCACGCTCATGGAAACGCCGCGCTATTCCGTGAGCTATGCGACCGTCACGCCTGTCAGGCGCTCGCCCTCGACGGTGGAGATGGCCGGGGCGGTCTGGTGCTGGCTGATCGGCAGGCCCCGCCCCGCCTCCCAGACTGACCGGCTGATCGAACGGCGGCTGGTCGACGAGATCGCCGAGGAGATCGAGGCCGAAGGGGGGTCTTCACAGCATTGGGATAACCCCCCGCCCCGACCGAGGAGGATGACGGCATGAGCGACCTCGTCGTCCTGGCGCGACGTTTCGTCCAATTGAGCGACGAGTTGGAAACCGTCCGGGGCGAGATCGCCAAGGCGGTCCTCAACGGCGGAGGTGGGGAAACACCGAAGGCCCCTTTCGTCCGACCCGCTCGGCAGCGGTCGGGCGGGAGCCAGCCGCACCCGAACGCCCAACGGGCGGAAGTGGAGGATGCGAAAGTGATCGAGACGCTGCGCGCGTCGCCAGGGTTGAGGAATGCCGAGATCGCGCGCAAGGTCGGCCGCAAGCCGAACACCGTGTCTCAACAATTGAGCCGGTTGGAGTCGAGGGGGCTGATCATCCGCCAGGACAGCCGCGAAGGCGGGTGGAGCGCCAGCGCCGCAGCCGATTGAGTCCCGAGGAGATCGCTGATCTGATGTCGCCTGCGCCCATTGCGACCGCCCCGTGGATCACGCCGCTCAAAACGGCCGACCGCTACGTGTGTCGCTTCGGCTGACCAGCCTGCATCCATCCCGCCCCGGCTTGCCCATGCTCCCGCTCCCACCGCCGGTTGGAATGGATGCAGCTAAGGTCGAGCAAGCAGAATCCGCCCTCCGAGGCGCAAACACCAGCCTAAACCCGTGGGCTTAGGCAGACCGTCTTACCGAATTCGCTTCAAGAGCGGCGGGGCGGGGTTAGGCGGTTGTCCCTATCGGTGGTCCGCATCCTAGCGGCAGACGATCCCCAGCCAAGACGGCGACCGGGGCGTTCAGTGCGGCGTCTATTGCAGGCCGCGTCCATGTCGATTTCGGTGGTGTCGCAAACAAGATGAATAGTCGACGGTGAGTGCGACTTCCCCGCCTTGGCCGACGATCGCGCATTGTTCCCGGCGCGACGCAACGCGCCCCGTTTCTATTCCATTCGGCCCGTGAGAGAGCCGATGGCTGCGAGTCGCCATTTGATCGCTAGGGGGTTCACCCATCCATTGCGCAAAGTGCCTTGCCGGAGCGGCGATCACATCATCCTTTGATATTTTAGCAGAGGATGGCCGCCGCGACGCCAACCGCATCATTCAGCGCGACCAGTTGCGCCTATCCCGCCCCGCCTTCATGCTGCCTCGGGCGGTTCCGGTTGCGGCTTGCGATTGGCGGTCGCGAAAGGGTCGTTGCCGACCTTTCTGGCCGGGGCCGCCCGCTGTTTTCCACCGCATCGGCTCTCGCCTTTGATCTCGTCGCTCATGCCTCGCCTCTTCTCAGCGGCGTCGGCCGGGTGCGCCATCCCGCCTCGATCATGCCGGCGTAGGCGCTGATCTCCCCCGCCAGCACGCGGGCGTGCAGGTCGGGTCGGGCGGTGCGCAGACGGCGCAGGAACGCGGCGGCCGAATTGCCGCTCGGGCGGCCGGAACTGTGTACATTTTCCGACTTGGCGGGGCGGTGCGCGGGTCTTTGGTTCGCCCGGTCGAAGGCGTCTAGGCCTCGGTATCTTTCTCGTCGCGACAGGCCTTCGATGGCTTCCCGCGCCGCGATGATGAACTGCACCGCGAGTTGCGGGACGATGGCGTTGCCGAACGCATACAATTGAGCCAGTCGGTCGGGAAACCCATCAACCAGCAACTGTGCGCCGGGTTTAAGTCGCCGCCTTTCGCGGGTCTCAAAGTCAGCCCAGAAATTCGGCGCGCGACGAACTGGGTGCTGGAAGTCGTCTTTCCCCCTTTCGGCCTGTTCGCGCTCACCGGTCTGACCCCGGTAATGCTGACCTCGGGGCCGGGTTGCGACATGCTGGTCGTGGGCGTGGGCCACGAAATATAATCGCGCTCGGTCGTGCGGAGCGCCGACGCCCGCAGCACTGAGATTGGAGGCCCCGAAGGCATAGCCATCGTCTTCCAAGTCAGCGCGAACTCCGGCGAGCCATTCAGGTCCATCGCCGCTCGCAACCTGTTCGCCAAAGACGATTGCAGGGGCGTCGCTGGGTGACGAGACGGTGGAAAGCCGGCCAGAGATGCCGCTGGTCGAGGTGGCCGCGCCGACGCCCGTTGCTCGAAAGCGGCTGACACGGGCATGAGCCGGTCCAGACCGGCTTGTCGTCGGGCCAGCCGGCGAGCCGCAGGGCGTAGGGCCAGCCGCCGATTCCGGCGAACAGGTGGACTTGCGTGAATCCTCTGAGGTCGGAGGCCCTGACATCGATAATGCTCCTTTCGTCGACGACGCCGTCAGCGGGGTTGTTCTCGTTGTAGTACGCGGTCACTCGCTCAAAGCCCCAATCCGACTGGCCCTCCGGTTTATTACAGCCTGTAATATTCCGTCCCGCCCTGGAATCGCTGGGGTTGGCGAGAACTACCACTGGTAGTAAGCCGCCCCGGTCGTGCCGCTGGGCCGCGTTCCCGGCTCGGACGGTCCCATAGTACCGCTGCTATGGGACCGCCCTGCGCCGCCGCGGAGTTTGAGAGCGCGCCACGGCGGGCCATTGGCCTACGGCCCCTGTTCGAGGCTGCGCTCCAGCCAGCGTTGCAGGCGTTCGCGCTCGTCGGCTTCCCGCTCGGCGAGGCGGGCGGCGGCGTCCTCGTCCCAACCGCTGCGCAGGGCGGCCTCGACCAGATTAGCGAGGTCGGCCGGGTCGAGGGCTTCGGCCTGCACCGTGGCGTTGGGGTCGTCGCCGATGCCGCCGAAGCTGCGGTTGTCGGTTCCCTTCTTCGGCGCGGTCTGCAAGCCGAAGCGTTCGACGTGTTCGGGCAGGACGGCGACGCGCTCGGGATAGACTTGGGCGTCTGGATTCAGCCGCGTCAGAAAGGCCCGCACGTCCTCGTCGAGGGCGTTAAACACATGCACCCCGCTCGGGTCATAGTCGCCGATGTGCAGGAAGCGCACCGGGCGGACGCTCTCGGCGATCTCCTTGGCGAGATCATGTTTCGCCGTGATGCTGTCGAAGCCGCCGCCGCTGATCACCGAGACGCCGAACGGGTTCGCCACGCGGGCCAGTTGCGGCACCATTCCGCCAGCTTCGCACCCGAGGATGGTATAGACCGGCTGGCCGATCTGGCGGTTGAGGCTGTAGTGGTCGACGCGCCAGCGGAGGCTCTCCATCAGACCGTCGACGCCGTCGAAGCCGAACGGATTCTCACGCACCACGCCGTCGTCGCGGATGGCGTCGAAGTCGATTAGCCCGCCACGGCGCGCTTTGCCGATGGCCTCGATCAGGCGCTTGTAGGCTTGCTCGGTCTTCTCGTAGCCGACCGAGCCGTCCTCGGTGCGCGCGCCGATCAGCCGGTAGAAAATCTGGCGAATGGTGAGCGGCAGATGGTCGACGTATTCGGCCAGCACCGCTTGCACCCGCTCGATCAACTCGGTCGTTGCGGCGCGCGGCCGGAAGTTCTCGATAAAGCCGCGATGGCGCTTGCTCATCGTCAGCCGCTGTAGGCGTGGATCACCACCGCCCAGAAGGCGACGCCGATGGCCGCGCCGATCAGCCAGCCAAGCGCCTGACCGATGAATGACCCCCCGCCCCGCCTGCGCCCGCGCGGCATGGTCTGAGTCCATGACAGGCCAGTCCCGGGCGCGCCGAGCGTAATGCGGGGCGTGCGGCCGATGGTCAGGCGCGCGCCGCGCTCGCCGACCGAGACCGACAAGCCGCTCTTCGACACGTTGAGGCGCAGTCCTGGCGCGAGGCCGATGCGACGCTGGAAGCGGAAACCCACGATCAATTCTCCTTCGCGGCTTGACGTGGTGTATGTACAGTAACCATACAATGAGGCGTCACTGAAAAATAAGGACGACGCCGATGAAGAAGCCAGCGACGCGAGCCAAGCCCAAGCAGAAGCGCACGCGGCCCGCGTACGTGGTTGTCATGATGACCGACGAGGAAAAGCGCGAGGTCCAACAAGCGGCGGCCTCGGTGGCGATGCCGACCAGCGTCTGGCTGCGCGCTCTGGCGCTGAAGGAGGCGCGGCGACAGGCGAAGGGCTGATCACTGCCGGGTGTCCGCCCCATTGACCGCCTCGGCGATCAGGTGCCCGTGGCACGCCTGCGGATGGCACCAGCACGCCAGAACCTTGCCGCGCAGGCTCGGGAGCCTGGTTTGCAAGCCTGGTTTGTGCGGCAGATAGAAATCTCTGAACTTGGCGCAGACCTCGTCGTGGTCGCCGTCCTCGCCCATGAGGAACGGATTCCCCCAAGGGGTCCGCCGGTCGATGCGAACATAACGGCCGACAGCCTGCGCCCAGCCGAGCAAGGCCGCATCGCCGCGCAAATTGGCGACGACGCATGAACCCGCCTCGGCCGCCGCGCGACGCTCCAGTCGATCCGGGGTCCATCCCGCTCCGCCGGTCATGGGGCCGCCTCGATCAGACGGCTTAGAATCTCCCGCGCCCTAGTGAGCTTCGCCTCGATCATACTGACCGCCGACGCTGTCGCCTCCCGACGTTTCTTCGACGCGCCGAGGGGGACTCCCTGGAGTTCCCAAGCGATCCTCTCTTCCAGCTTCGCGATGGCGGCGCGGACATGCAGCACAAGGCGCGGCCTCATGGAGGCGAACGAATTGGATTTCCAAAGCTCGGGGTCGGCGAAGTCGAAGGCGTCGGCGAGAACCTCGTAGAGCGGCGGCGCGGCGTTTTCCGCTTCGCTCGCGTCCCATTTAACCGTGCTGGCGTCGCTCCACTGCTTGCGCAGAGCCGCCTTGCGGATCGCCTCTGGGCGGTTGCGCCGCTCCCGGCGCGCGTCTTCAAGATTCTTCCGCGCAGTCGCCGGGTCGGGCATCCGGCCGTCGCGGATCATGGCTTCGGCCAAGGCGGCGGCAGCTTCGCGGCTGGCCTCAGCGCCGTGAATTGAACTGCGATGCCTGAGGCAATGTCCTTCCGAGTTCTCGACGCACCATCGCTGGCGCTTCTCGCTCCATTCGACGGAGGCCCAGAACTCGCCGTTGAGCGTCAGGCGGCCGATCAGGCCGTCGCTGCGCCATGTGATTGCGATTGGCCCTTGGCGCGGGTCTGCGCTCTCGTCATCCATCGTTGTTCATCTCCTCCAACCCGATCGCTCCTCGGATCGCCGGGGCGGGGTTTCGCCCTGAATTGCTGCATCCGCCCCGCCCCGTCCTGGCTAACGGCTTGCGCTCGGACGTGGATTCGGCTTCGCGCATGAGGAAGGCCTCGACCGAATCCAAGCCGCCCACGACGGTCGCGCCCCGCTTAAGATCGGTCAGCCGGTAACTGCCGGCGCTGCCGGGTTTGCGCACCTTCTCCATCGAGAACCCTGTGCGGCTGGCCATCGCGTGCATTCGGGCTTCGCGCAGTGCGGTCATCGTCGTCGTCGTCATTTCTCGGTCCTCTCTTTCATTCGGATTGCGCCCTGCGCCTCGCCAGAAGCCTGCGCAGGCGAGCCAAATCAGGCCCATCGAGGTCGACCGCCGCCCCGTCGCTCAGTCGATAGGCGGCGGTCAGCTTGTCGCCCCGGAACAACGCCACGACCTTCAGGCCGACCAAGGGGATGACCTCGCCGCTGGTCTCGAACACCCGCTTATGGAATTGCCCGCAGTCGGCGGCGTAGCGCGCCTGCGCCTCGCGGATGGGGTCCTCGTCGCTCGTCATCGTCTCGTCCTGTCGTCGTCCTCAGATAATCGCGAGAGCGTTGTTTACACAGTATAAAAATCAGTCACTACTTACGCATGCCGCCGCCAGACTCGGGTAAGTCTTGACGTCCATCGCTGTATACTGTAGTGATGCAGCATTCGATATGCAAGGGTAATGCAATGCCAGTAAAGCGAAAGCGCCCCGAGATCGTGGCGCTGCAACTGACCGCGAAGGAAAAACAGGAGCTTCAGCGTGCGGCTGATCTAGCGGTCTTGCCGCTCAGCGCCTTCATTCGCGCTTTGGCGCTGACCGCAGTGCGCCGGGGCGATCTTGTCGTCGCCGCCGCAGCACGGGCGGTGTGATTATGGTCGACGAACGCCAGAAGCGTCAGGCTCGGAGCGCGGCTCGGGCTTCCTAAGCGGGTGTTGGAGGGTTGTTTTTTTTTGGGCGAAGAGTTCTCACGTTGGGCTATCGTGCCGATTGCCAGAAATAGGGTGGGCAACATGTTCTATCAGCTAGACGATTATTGTGGAGTTGATACCGGAGGCGGAGGCCAACCACCCTCGATTATGGTCCCGGTGAACGACTATAATCTTATTGTTCATGACGGCAATCCCGATCCCGACGCGTTGAAATGGAAATATGGTGGTCCTGCGCGTGCAGAAGATATCACTAAACAAATGACAAAAAATGTCACCGCAGCCCACCAATACATAGCCAACTTCGTCGGTAGTCCTCCCGTGTTTGCGAGGTCTATGGTTCTTCTTTCGGCTGCAAGTACGATGCAACTCGGCAAACAGAAACGCGTTATCGCAATTACCTCGTCTCAGGCTGGTGATTTCGAGTTGTCAGTCGCCGGAAGCCCGCTTCAAGTTTACGCCCGCAACCACCTGACCAAAACGTTGGCTTTCTGGATTTACCAGTACACCGGCACGACAATGCAGAAAGAGTGGGCTGCGTTAGGAGGCGCGTTGGACAGCAACGCCTATTCTAAGTATTTGGTTGAGGGCCTTAACAAGTATTTCGAGCCACAAGCGAACGTTTCTTTTGAGCGAAAGAGTGTGGCTGATTGGAAAACAGAGCTTTGGCCTTCTCCAAACCCCAATATGCGTTACGACCGTCCCATTTTCACTCATAAATTTGACGGGGTAGATTACGATGCGGACGTGAGAGGTGCCGAGGCTGCATCGGGAGCTAATATTGCGGTTTTTGTCGTCCCCTCTATCGGGGGTGGTGCAAACGCATTTGAGGTCCCGAAAGCAGGTATTTACTCGGTCTGGGTCCCGTGGACATATTACAACTCGCAGAGGATTAAGACCACCGCGAACGGCGGTAGCTATTCGGATGCCAAGACGCTGTTCATCCCAGAGATCTGCCACGAAGTTATTCACGGACTCGGCGGTAACCATCGCAAAGACCGCAAGGGTGTAATGTGCCACGATGAAGACAGGAGGGACGGCTCTTACCTCGAAATTGAGCTACTGATCGATAAGAAGACACTGGACGTCGTCAATCCCTAACCTAGGAAATAAGTCGATTTGCGCGCTTGCCGATTGCCCGAAGGCGCGGGTGCAAAGTCCTTCAAATGTCTAGTGGCGACAGGGTTGTTTAGCATCGGTGTCGTCGCCAAGCCTGCTATTGCCTGCCAATCTTCTGTCTTTCGCCGCCATCTGAACGAGGCGACCAAGCTGGGCCGCGCAGTCCACTCTGCCACGGCAAAGGGCGTGATGAACAAACGAAAGGGGCTTGCTTGGCCTCGGAATTAGCTTCGCAATTCTGGCGCTGATTCGCCTACGGCTGACGGATTCCCATCCCCACCGCACAATCCGTGCCCCGCTCGGATTGGTTCACGGCCCGCCGCCCCGGTTTGATGGGATTAGCAATCCGCCGAGGCCCCGCCGCCTTGCGAGGGGTCTTGCCGATCACACCGATCAGCGCGATGCTGCGGCGAGGGGAAAGGACGCGACGAACAGGACGACGCCGCCATGTCAGTGACTTCCGAACTTGCCGACGCAGAACGCCGCCTCGCGCGAATGATCAACAGCCGCGCCGATTCCGAGGAGCGTGAAGCGCGGGCCGACCGGACCGAGCGAGTCAGACGGGACGATTTGCGCTGCCGCGACCTCGCCGCCGAATATCAGGCCGACTACGCCGCGCATGGCGTCGAGCCGCCGATGCCACGCGCGGACGAATGGAGCGGTCAATTCGAGAAGCGATTGCTCCGAGGCCTGCAACGCAGACTTAGCCCTGACAACGATCTCGCCGACCCCTCAATCCTCGACACGCCCCCGGAGGCGCTGGCCAATTTCTCGAAAATGATTCGCGACGAAGCGGCCAAGGAAGCTCATTCGCCCTGCGAGGCCAATCTACCGCTATCGGTCAGCGATCCGAGAGCCATAGTCGACCGAACGGACGCCATGGGCCAGCGCCGGATCGAATTCCGGGCGAGAACTTCCTTCATCAAGGAAATGAACGCCCCACCTGAGTTCTGACGCGAAGTGCAACACCCCCCGCCGATTTGATATCGGCAAGGTTGTTCAAGACCTTAAGGAGTGTTGCCATGCGATCCTATTCGCATCTGTCGGAGGACGAAAGAGACCAGATCGGCGTTTTGCGGGCTGCGGGGCGGTCGATGGGCGCCATTGCCCGGGCGCTCGGTCGGGCGAAAGCCACCATCTCCCGGGAGCTGCAGCGGAACGCACTCCCTTTGGGCGGGTACTCGCCGCTTCACGCCGCCGGAGCCTATCAATTGCGCAGGCGGCGTGAAGCGATCCTCGAACGAGAGGCCGCCTTACGTCTGTTCGTGGGGGACCGGCTCGCCGAGGGATGGACGCCCGAACAGATCTCCGGTTGGTTGAAATCCGGGAATGAACCGCGGCTGCGGGCCATCGGCTGCGAGACAATCTACGCCTTCATCTATCGGACCGCACAGAAGGCCGCGGCCTTGTGGCGTTATCTGACGCGTCGCCACAAACGCCGTCGCCCGCGTCGCGCCAGAGCCTCGCGCGACACCATCAAGGATCGAGCGTCGATCCATGATCGTCCGAAGACCATTGAAAGCCGCGGCGAGGCCGGCCATTGGGAGGGCGACCTCATCATCTGCAAATGCGCACGGCCTGTGCTCGTCTTGCATGAGCGAAAGTCGCGGGTCACGCTCGCCGCGCGGCTCACAGGGAAAACCGCCGCAGAAACCATCTCAGCAATGCTCGCGGTGTTCGGCCGCATCGATCCTCACCTGCGAAGATCAATCACCTTCGACAACGACACCGCCTTCGCTCAGCACGCCCTGCTCCGGACCATGCGCGACATGACGACCTGGTTCTGCGACGCTTATGCCTCATGGCAAAAAGGCGGCATCGAAAACGCCAATGGACGCTTACGTCGATGGCTGCCGCGCCACCTGGATATCGACCGGACATCCGACCAAGACATCCAAGAGATCGTCCTCACGACCAACCTCACCCCCCGAAAATGCCTCGGGTTCAAGACGCCATTCCAAGCCTTGATTGCTGAGCTTGGAAAGGACGTTCAAATCCGCTTCTCTTAAACGCGTTGCGCTTCGCGACGGAATCCAGGCCCGCGCAACGAGTGCTGCGATTTGTCGGCAAAGGCGGCCAGATTCTGTTCGGGCCGCCGATGTCAAACGTGCGTGACCGCTGAGCCGCTCCGATGTCAGACGCTCGCCACCATCGCGTCAGCCGCGAGATCATCATCGTGCCGGTGCCCTACCCGGTGCCGGTCGAGGCACCAGAAGCCGGATCGCCCGAGTTGATCAGGCAGACCAAGCCGAGCTATCCCCGGCAGGATCGCTTGCCGGCGTGGCGGCCAGCGCAACATCCGCCCCGCCGTCTCAACAAGGCCGAGCGCGTGGTCGAATTCTGGCGGCGCTGCGCCGAACAGGAGGAAGCCCTCCGCGATATTTTGAAGCCCAACGCGGCGATGTTCAAGGCGTGGCGGGCGGGTGAGCTTCAGCTTCAAATCTGAAAGGAACGTCCAGTGCCAAGTCACAAAACCCCTGCGGGCAGTCGCATTGGCGACAGTCGGGGCAAGCACATTGCGCCGCACGTTGGCAAGGCCGCTAGCTCGCCGATGTCGCTGAAGCGCAGGGATGGCGATCTCGATCTGCGACGGCCGTCGGAGGAACCGCAGCCGCCCGCGAACGCGCCGGTAGCTGGCGAAAATCGAAACGTGATTGACAGGCGGTGAGCCATGGCGACCTTCGACTTTCAAATTACTGACGCCGACATCGGTCGCACCCTCGACCCACCGGACGGGTTCATAGTCAACCTCAAAAGAACCCAAGCTGGCGTCCGCGAAGCGTCGCAATTCAGCGCGTCCAAACAGCAGTGGGTTGTGGGCCGGTTCGTTCTTCGCGGCGCGCGCGAATTCCGCGACCTGATGTTCTTTCACGTGAAGCAACTTGGCGTTCGGACTGAGGTCTTTGATCTCTCGAAGACGCGCCCGCAGCCGAGCGGCCATCTCCGCTGCAAATGGGTCAGGATCATCGAGGTCCTCCAACAAAAATTCGCCTTGGGGGACGAAGGCTTCTGCGTTCGTGGTCATGCATTGCCTTGACGAATTCATCACCCTTCTCAATAAGGTTAGGAACGAAGAACAGGTTCTCGAAGCAAGACCGAGCCAGTGTGCGGGCCTCGACGACCAGCCCTTCCTTCGCGACGGCAATCACACCCTTCAGGTTCATGTAGGTCCGGGCCAACAGCGCCAACGCCAGTATCTGAGGATCGGCGAACTCCTTCTCAGTGACCGGAACATTGGAGGTTCGTTGAATTTCCACGCAGGGGAACAAAAGCCGGGAAGCGAATTCGATCCACTTTCGCCGTTCTGCAAGTGCGTCAATCCGAGGGGGTGAACTCGTCGCTCTGGTCATGTCGCGTTTAGCCTCAAAAGCAAAAGCCAGCATGATTGCCGTATCGGCACCACGACGACCGTGGCTGCGACGACAGGCATCAAGCCCCGTCAGCCGCGATCCGCAGAATCACGTCCGAGAAGCTCTCCCCCGCGCCCCGCAGCGAGCGCAGCCGGTGGACCACGTTCGGCTCAAGCCAGATCAGGCGATTGCCGTCCTGATCAGTCTTGTTCTCGAAACTGGTCGAACCGAACGGGAGAGTCCGCGCAATCGCCTCGAACGCGGCTGCGCACCAAGGGGCGAGCCAGAAATGGGTTTTTCGCTATGTGCGCGACGGCAAGGCGGTCGAGATCGGCTGTGGCGGGGCCGACCGGGTATCGCTGAAAATGGCGCGGGAGAAGCGCGAACAGTATCTCGACGCGCTGGCCATGGGCCTCGATCCGCGAAGCGAGAAGGCCAAGACGGCGGCTGGCCGCAAGACCTTCGGCGAGGTCGCGGCGCTCCTGATCGAGACGCGGAAAAAGAACTGGCGCACCAGCGTCAACGAGGGGCGAACGTCGAGCCTCAATGACTGGACCCGATCCTTGGTCCGACGAGACTGCAAGCTGCTCGCCAATCGGGCTGTCGGCGACATCGGAGTCGACGACATCAAGCCCATCGTCAAACCCCACTGGGAGGCCGGCCACGAACACACCGCGCGCCGTTTGCTCAAGCGGATCGAGACCACGCTCGACTTCGCCAAGGCGCATGGCTGGCGGAAGGGCGACAATCCGGCGGCGTGGGGCGTGTTCCAGCACATCTTCCAGGCCAGCGGCCCGCCAAGCCGAAGGACCATCACCCGTCGCTCGACTGGCGCGAGACGCCCGATTTCATGACCGGCTTGAGGAGCTATCAGGGCGCGGCCCCGATGGCGGGGCCGGCGCTAGAAATGATGATCCTGACCGCATCGCGCTCAGGCGAGGTGCGCGGCATGTTGTGGTCCGAGATCGACTTCGACGCGGCGGTGTGGACGATCCCGCCCGAGCGGATGAAGCGCGGTCGCGAGCATCAAGTCCCGCTGTCGGGCGCTGCGCTGGCGATCCTCAAGCGTCTGGAGCCGGGGCGGATCAATCAGTTCGTGTTCCCCGGTCGTGGCAACGCTCGACCTGTGGGGCACTGGGCGCTGTGGAACTTGGTGCAAACCTATACCGGCCGCGAGGAGGGCGCGCCGAGCGAAGCCTCGCCGCATGGCTTCAGATCGTCATTTCGCTCATGGGCGCGGGCCAAGCGGATGCCCGACGACATCGCCGAGCGATGCCTCGCCCACCAGCGCAAGGATGCGACCTTAGCCGCCTATGACCGCGAGGAGATGCTGGAGGACCGGCGGGTGTGGATGGAGAAGTGGAGCGAGTTCCTGAGCGACGCTGACTTCGAACGTCGTGCGCTTGAAGCAGGGCGCGGCGTGATCCCGGTCGAGGTCACCCAGACGCCGTGGCATTACACGAACTTTTGGGATTGGCTCGATCACTGGCAGACGCTCATCGCTGGCTTTCTTGCGTTCGCAGCGGGCTTCGGCACCATTGTGGCGGCGATATGGGCGATTCGGGCGACGCGGTCGACGGCAAGAGAACAGATCGTCGCTTCGCGCGCGGACACCGACAGCATGATCGCGGCGACCCGCGCGCAGACCGAGGCCACCTTCAAGCAAACCGAAACGACTATTCGTTTGGAAGAGCTACGCAAAGCCAGCGAAGCCCTCTCATTTCACGGCATGCTCGCAGCGGCGATGACGCGGGTAATCACCGAGGCGACGTGGGCCAGAAAGACCTATCCGCAGTTTTTTCCGGCGAGACCAGACAGGGCTTCTGCCGAAGCCTTCGCCGTTCGCCAGTGCATCACCAAGGGCGCGTTCGCGGAATTGCGCGCCGCTTGCGTCAGGTTGGGCGGCCCGCTGACTGCAGAGCTTCTTGAACTCGAACGCGAGATCGACAGCTTCGCGGGACAATGTGAGGACTACTCCCCGCCGCAGGGCGGGACGATCCGAATGGGCAAGCACGCCGGTCTGGGTGAACAGCTTGGCCAGATCGAAACGAAGGCCGCCGCTCTCAGCGAAAGGGCCATCGAGGCCTTGGAGTAGATTTGATGGTCCGCATCGCCATCACCCAAGATGCAGGCCAGCGCCGTCGTTCAGCCAGCCGTCCGCCGCGTGTTTGACCTCCATCGGGGTCAACAGGTTCTTCTTTGTCGTTCTCGTCGTCGTCATCGTCGTCGTTTGTCCTCTGTCCTTCGGTCCACAATCTTGCCCTCGGTCCCACTTAAGGGCCTCGCTTCGGGAGATATGCGATGAGAGGCGATAAGACAATATCTGCCGGAAAATAAAGGCTCTCCAGCGATTTTAAGCGGCCGAGCGGGATGCGCCGAGACCCCAACCAATCCGATAGGACAGCGTCTTGGCAAGCAGCACGACTGCCGCAAGCGAAACCACCAGCAGGCCGAGGCTCAACAACGTGACGAGCATGCTCGGAGCGCTATGTAACGCGTCGTTGGAATCTTCGTCGCCCGGGGCGTCAAGGAAGTAAACGCGATGCTTGACGGTTTGCACGAAGACGAACACGCACCAGAGGACCAGCGACATAAGGCCGACGCCCTCGAGTTGCAGAATGGAATAGGAGGGGCCGGATGCAGCCTCGGCGAAATTGGGCAGGATGAGCGCCAGTGTGGCCAAAGTGCCGAGCACGGCGAGCGCGGAGACCGCGCCCTGAAGTTGGAAAGTCTGCTCGAAGTGTCGGCCCGCGCCAAGGACAACGCAGAGACCCACTACGCCATTGAGAACGATCATCACGGCCGCGAGAAGGATCGAGCCAAAAGGCTCGCCAAGCTTGAGCGCGAGCACCTCGGCGTGATGGACGGCGGCGAACACCGTCGCGCCGAGGAATAGACCTGCGAGCACAAGCACATAAGTGTCGTCGGAAGAGACGATATGGGTCAACTTCAGCGCCAACAAAGCGCTCGCGAGCAACGGTGTAGCCCAGGCCCAGGCCGGAATGGAGGTGGGGCTAGGCGACGACATCGATCCATTCCGTTGGGAGGGCGTCCAGTGTGCAGGAGAAGGGCGACGCGGGCAATCCGGCGCTCCGCCGGCGGCGTGTGTCTTGACTCTCTCATTATCGAGAATATTATCCCGAATATGGAAATCAGCGCCGATTCCAATAATAGCGCCGATACGCGCCTCGCCGGGCGCTTGCGCAAGTTGCGGCGCGCCCAGAGCTGGTCGCTCGATGAACTGTCCGCGCTGAGCGGAGTGAAGTCGCGCTTCCCTGTCGCGAATCGAGAACGGCGAAGTGAGCCCGACGGCGTCCGTGCTCGGGCGGCTTGCCGGAGCGCACCGCACGACGATCTCGCGCCTGCTCGCCGACATCGAGGGCGATGCGCCTGCGCTTGTCAGGCAGAGTGAGCAGCCGGAATGGGTCGATCCGGCCACCGGCTTTCGCCGCCGCTCCGTCTCGCCGCCGTCGCTCGGCTTCGACTGCGAGCTTCTCTCTTGCGAATTACCGGCCGGCGCGCGCATCGACTATCCGCTTCCGCCGCGTGTTGGTCTCGAGCATCATCTCTATCTCATGGACGGCGCTTTGGAGCTGACCATCGAAGAGGTCATCCATCGTCTGCGCGCCGGCGACTGTCTTCGCTACAAGCTGATGGGCCCAAGCAGTTTCGCGGCGACCGGGCGGCGGGCAGCCCGCTACATTCTTGTTCTCCGGTGAGAGAATGGAAGCGCAAACGATAAAAGTCGCCGCGCTCGACCCCGCCGCGCTCACCAAAGCCATCGAACGGCTCGCCCAAATCCTGCATGCATGCGTGCACGAGGGCGCGAGCGTCGGCTTCATTGTGCCCTTCGAGCAGAGCGAAGCGCGCGCGTACTGGCTCGACAGGGTCGCGGCGCCGCACGCGGCCGGCGGCAAGCTCGTCCTCATCGCGACCCTTGGCGGTGACGTCGCCGGGACGGCGCAGCTCGATCTCGACTCGATGCCGAGCAAGCGCCATCATGCCGAGGTTTCCAAGGTCCTGGTCGATCCGTCCTTTCGCCGCGCCGGCGTCGGCCGGGCGCTGATGCAGGAGATCGAACGACGCGCGGCTAAAGAGGGGCGATGGCTCCTTACCCTCGACACTGCCGGCGACGCGGCCGAAGCGCTCTACCGCTCGCTTGGCTACAGACTCGCCGGCGCGATTCCGAACTACGCGCGGAAGGCCTTCGAAGAAGGCTACGAGGCAACGCGGCTTATGTACAAAGACCTGCGCGGCGGGTAGCCTCCACTCCTCCACGTTGCTGGAGGAGGTCCCTCGTCTTGCCCCGCGGAGCATCGGCTGATGACTGACCGAAATGGCGCAAGCCTTTTCGGCCGCCTCGTTCTTTTGCTTTTGACCCTCTATGCAATCGCGATGATCGTCCCGGACTTGCTCAGGGTCGTTCATCCATTGGGCTCGTTCGGTCTCGCCGTGGACGGCGACGGACGGATCTATGACGTCCGAGGTCCGTTCAAAAGCGAGCAAGATTCGCCGGCTTGGCGAGCAGGCTTGCGCGCCGGAGATCGGCTCGATCTTGCCGCTATGTCTTGCGCCTCCGTCAACAGCATCGGGTGCGCGAGTTTGCTGTCGCAATGGGGCGGCGTCACCTACGTCATGCCAGGACGCGAGGCCACGCTTGCCTTCGCCTCGGCGGCGCAACGCTCGGGCGGCGAAGTCAAGCTCACCGCCGAGCCGCGGCCCCCCAATCGCCTCCTCGGCATCGTCATTGTGCTCGACACGATTGCCGGGGTTTTGGTTGTGCTTGGCGCGGCTTGGCTGGTGTGGACGCGCCCAGGCCCCATGACCTGGGGCTTCTTCATCTATGTGATCCAGTTCAATCCCGGCCAGGCGTTTCAGTTCTGGGCCTGGCTCCAGCTTTGGCCGCGAGTGCTTCTCGCGCAAAACGTCATTTTTCTCATGATGCAGGCCGCCGCCTATACCGGGCTCCTCATTTTCGCGCTGAGGGCTCCGGTCGACCGGACCGAAGGACGATGGCGGATCATCGAGCGCGCGCTGCCGGCTCTGGCGATTGTGTTTCTGGGCGTAGCTCTCGCGAGCATAGGGACCGTCTTCAGCTCCCCTGCGGAAATCTGGGCGCGGGGCATGCTGTTTATCGGCTTTGCCGTCAGCCTCGGCGCGCTGGCGATTCTGATCGGACGCCGGCGAGATCTTTCGCCCCGCGACTACCAGCGCATCCGTTGGGTGATCTGGGGCTGCCTCATCGGGCTTCCCGCCTATCTGCTCGCCCAGCTCTCTCAGGAAACCTCGCTGTTCGGCGAGTTCATCGGAAACGGTCAATCGCAGGAGGAAGCAGCCAGCGCCCTTTTCCTGATCAACGGGATCCTGTGCCTGTTCGTCGTCGAAGCGGTGCGGCGCCAGACGGTGGTCAACGTCTGGATCCCCCTTCGCCGGGCGACCGCCTTCGGCCTTCTGCTCAGCGTGCCGGTCCTGTTCCTGCACAAGCAGATCGAGACGATCGACGAATACATTCACATGCCCGATTGGGCCTGGGTCGTGGTCGCTTCCGCTCTCGTCTACCTGATCGCACGCGGACACGAGTTTGCGACGGAGCTCATGAACCGTCTATTCGACCGCAAATTCATCCGCGCCGAGCGCCATCTCGCCGAAGTTGGCGAAACCATTCAGAATTCCACAAGCCTCGATGAGATCGAGCGCCTCTTGGTGAACGAGCCCATGCAAACGCTCCGCCTTGCGTCGGCGGCGCTGTTTCGCGAGCAGGACGGCATGTTCTGCCGAAGCCTCAGCGCGGGATGGGCTGCCGATCACGCCGATGCGCTCACCAGCAACCATCCCCTGCTCTCGGCGCGGTTCGATAGAGAGCCCTACACCCCCGATTCGGTCGCCGCCACCGAGCTTCCGGACGACCTCGAGCGGCCGGTTCTCGCCGTGCCGGTCGGCAATGCGCGTCGCTGCTACGCACTTGTCCTCTATGGTGGCCACGAGGTCGGAACCGATCTTGACGCGGGCGAGCGCCACCTGCTCGGGGACCTCGCGCGCGACGCCGAGATCGCTTATGCCCAAGTCGAAAGCGACACGCTGCGGCAGCGCATCGCCATACTGGAGAAAAAGCTCGCGAAGACGTTGGAACCTCGTTGAGCTCGCCGCGCTTCCGCTGCGCCGGCAGCCTCGTTCCGACCATGCCTTGAGGCCAGCCATGACCCAAACACCGCGATCCCTCGAAGGCGTTCAAGCATGCGTCTTCGACGCCTACGGCACCCTGTTCGACTTCGCCTCCGCCGCGGCGCGCTGCCCTGACGTTCCGCAGGACCGCCGCGCGGCGCTGACGACGCTCTGGCGCGACAAGCAGCTCCAGTACGCCTGGCTGCGCACGCTCGAGAACCGTTACGCCGACTTCTGGCAGATCACGGGCGATGCGCTCGATTTCGCGCTGGAGAGCCTCGATCTTGAGAAGCCCTCCTTGCGCGAGCGCCTGATGGACCTCTATCTCGGCCTCGAGCCGTTCGCCGAGGTTCCGGCCGTGCTCGCGGCCTTGCGCCAAGCGGGGTTCAGAACCGCGATCCTTTCCAACGGCTCGCCCATGATGCTCGACGCGCTGGTCAAGCGCGCGAACCTCCAAGCGATGTTCGACGCGATCCTGTCGGCCGACGCCGTCCGCGCCTTCAAGACCCACCCCGACGTCTATCAATATGCTCTGGATTCGCTCGACCTCGAGGCCGGCGCGATCGCGTTCCAATCCTCCAACGCTTGGGACGCGCATGGGGCGTCCGGCTTCGGCATGCGGGTCGTCTGGTGCAACCGCTATGGCCAGCGCCGCGAGCGGCTGCCGGGCAGCCCCGACTTCGAGATCCGGACGCTCGCCGAACTGCCGTCGCTTTTGGGCGTCGGAGCGTCCTGACCGCACCCGCAAATACAACCACAGCGAGAGTCACCGCCAAATAAAACCAAGCAAAAGCCAAACAAATCCAAGGACAATTGCTTGGGCTTCGGGGGGCAAGACCCTACGCACACACAAACATGGGGGAAATCCCTAGCCAATAGCCGCCGTGGCCATCGCCTTCGGACTACCGGAAATGCGGCTCGTCTATCGCTATACAAACGCCAGTCTTGCTCTTACCTAGCACCTGCGATAGTCTTAATAGCAACTTTGAGTACTATTGCTCACACCGACAATAACGCGACACTAAAACCCGCGCGGCGATCCCCGATCGAAGCCGGGGACACGCCTCTCGATATGGCGAGGCGCGCCGCGATCCCGCTTCTTGCCCCTCGATCAGCCGCGGCCGGGGGGCGTCGGAGCGAGACCCGGCAAGAGTTTAGCCCCCGATCGCACTCGGGACAAGCAGGCGGTCTCGCTGCGGAAGAGGCCGCCGCCCGGTCGCGGTCGAGCTGGCGTCGGAGCCCGTGGTCGAGCTGGCGGAGGCCGTCGAGCCCGTGGTCGAGAGCCGCCGACGGCCTTCTGAAGCCCGGCTGGAAGCCGCCGCCCGGACGGCGAGCGGTCGACCCCGGATCATACCGGGGCGAAAGACTGAGGCGCGGGTCCAGGGCGGTCATTCCGCCCTCGGGAGGGCAATGGGGAGCCGGCGACAGCCGAAACCCGTCAGCGAGGCTCCGAGGACCGTCGCGAGGGCATGGGCGCGGGCAGGCGGTCGAGCGAAGGCCGAGCTGGAAGGCGATCGGGGCCGGGCCGGCAGTGCGCGCCTCCTGGGGGCTGGGCGGCCCGCGCGGGCCGAACGTTGAACGTTATCATTTAGGCCTCCGCCGACGCCGGCCTTGAAAAGGACGCGCAAAGACCTTAATCGGGCGTTGGTGGGTTTTCTTTAGACCATTGCTTGAAACGAACGATTGCCTTGGAGCCGATCGTTCCCTCTGAACGAAAGGCCGACGAAGTAGTCTCCGTCGTCATCCACACGGAAGAGGCTTGCGATGAGAGATTTCCGCGCGGGTTCCGATGGCTTTCAGAAGAATAATTTCGATCTCCGGTACCGGCGGCTCATGTTCCGCTGCTGGCATCGCGGGACACAGGAGAGCGATCTCATTTTCGGCCCGTTCGCCGAAACCTCGCTAAACGGCTTCGACAGCAGTCAGCTAGACCGACTCGAAGCGCTGCTTGATTGCACCGACCCCGATCTGTTCGACTGGATTCTCGGCGGCTTCACGCCGCCCCCGGAACACGATCACGACGTGATGCAGATGCTGCGTGATTTCTCCGCCCGGCCACATCGAGGACCGCAACACAGAGGACAGATTCCCATTTGAGCGCGTAGGAGCAGCAGACCCATGAACCGCCCACTCTCGCCCTTTATGTTCCCGACCTGGTATCGCTTCCAAATTACCTCGGCTCTGTCGATTCTTCACCGGCTCACCGGCATCGCGCTGGCCGTCGGCTCGATCCTGCTGGCGTGGTGGCTCGTCTCTGTGGCTGCGGGCGGTGAATTGTTTACGGCGACGCACGCCTTCATTGTCTCGCCGGTCGGGCTGCTGCTGCTGTTCGGCTGGTCGATCGCCTTCTTCTACCATTTGTCGAATGGCATCCGGCACCTCGCCTGGGACGCCGGCTACGGCTTCGAGATTCGCGACGCGTATCGCAGCGGGTACGCGGTCCTCGCCGCGACGGCGGTGCTGACCGTGCTCGCCTGGCTGTATGTGCTCCTGGCCTAGGAGGCTTCGATGGCAAAGGCTCCTTCCTTAGCGAACTCGACCGCCTTGCGCGATGGCTCCGTGCTACGGCGAGTTCGAACATCTCGGCAGCGCCCGCAGCGGGCTGTGGGAATGGCGGCTGCAGCGTTTGACGGCGCTCGCCCTGATCCCGCTCGCGCTCTATTTCGCTGCGTCGATCCTCTGGCTCGCCAAGTCTGATCAGGTGACCGCGGCCGCCTGGCTTGGTTCGCCTATACCGGCGCTGCTGGTCATTCTGTTTCTACTCGCAGGGCTGGCGCACGGGCTGGTCGGGTTGCGCTCGGTTCTCCTCGATTATGTGCACACACGCGCCTGGCTGATCGCGGCCCAGCTCCTCATCCGCGCCGCCGCGATCATTCTCGGCGGTGCCAGCGTGCTCGCTGTCCTCAAGCTCTTCCTCGGCCGTTAAGGGGACCGCCATGCCCAACAGTTACGACATCATCGACCACTCCTTTGACGTGGTGGTCCTGGGCGCCGGCGGAGCCGGACTGCGGGCGACACTCGGCATGGTCGCCGCTGGCCTGAGCACTGCCTGCATCACCAAGGTTTTCCCGACTCGCAGCCACACGGTCGCCGCGCAGGGGGGAATCAGCGCCGCGCTCGGCAACATGGAAAAGGACGATTGGCGTTGGCACATGTTCGACACCGTCAGGGGCTCCGACTGGCTCGGGGACCAGGATGCGATCGCATACATGTGCCGTGAGGCGATCCCAGCGGTCGTCGAGCTGGAGCATGCCGGCGTGCCGTTCAGCCGCACGGAGGCCGGCACGATCTATCAGCGCCGATTTGGCGGGCACACGACCGAATATGCAAAGGGCGACATGGCTTATCGCGCCTGCGCAGCCGCCGACCGCACGGGCCACGCAATTCTGCATACGCTCTACCAGCAATGCCTGAAGCACCAGGCGCGCTTCTTCGTCGAATATTTCGCCATTGACCTGTTGATGGACGACGATGGCAGCTGCCGCGGCCTGCTCGCCTGGTGCCTGGAGGATGGCTCGATTCACCGCTTCCGCGCCAACATGACGGTCATCGCCACGGGCGGGTGTGGACGAGTGTATCAGTCCTGCACCTCCGCACACACCTGCACAGGCGACGGTAGCGCCATGGCGCTGCGCGCCGGGCTGCCGTTGCAGGACATGGAATTCATCCAGTTCCATCCCACGGGGGTCTATGGCGTCGGCGTCTTGATCACGGAGGGAGCCCGTGGAGAGGGCGGCTATCTAACCAACAGTCAGGGCGAGCGGTTCATGCCCAAATATGCGCCGCGCGAGAAGGATCTGTCCTCGCGCGACGTGGTCAGCCGCGCGGAGGCGGTCGAGATCCGCGAGGGCCGCGGCGTCGGCGAGAAGAAGGATCACATTTACCTGCATCTGGAGCACCTGCCCGCGGATGTTGTCGATCAGCGGTTGCCCGGCATCGTGAAAACTGCGCACATTTTTGCGGGTGTCGATGCGCACAAGGAGCCGATCCCGGTCATTCCGACCGCGCACTACGTCATGGGCGGCATTCCAACCAACATCAAATGCGAGGTGGTCTCGCCGACCAAGGACGATTCCGAAGCTATCGTTCCGGGTCTGATGGCCGTCGGCGAGGCGGCATGCGTCTCCGTGCACGGCGCCAACCGCCTCGGCACCAACAGCCTGCTCGATCTGGTCGTCTTTGGTCGGGCGGCAGCGCTGCGGGCGGCGGAGATCATTAAGCCGGGGTCGCTCGTACGCGAGGCGAACGGCCGCTCGCAGGAGCGCGGGCTCCAGCGCTTCGATCGAACCCGGCACAGCAAGGGCGGCAACAAGCCGGGCGAGATCCGTCCGCTGATGCAGGAGGTGATGCAAACGAGCTTCGGCGTATTCCGCCGCGGCGATACGCTGGAGGAGGGCGTGAAGAAGCTGGAGGCGCTCCGCGAGCCGCTGGAGCACGTCACCGTCGACGACGATTCGCTGCTCTGGAATGTCGCGCTGATTTACGCTCTAGAGCTCGCCAACTTGGCCGAGCAAGCGGTCGTGCTCGCCCATTCCGCGCGCCACCGCACCGAATCGCGCGGCGCGCATGCGCGCGAGGACTACCCCAAACGCGACGACGTGAATTGGCTCAAACACACGGTGGCATGGAAGGACGAAGACTGGCACGTGACCCTCGGCTACCGCCCGGTCCGTCTCAACACGCTCTCAAATGAGATCCAAAGCTTTCCGCCGGCCGTACGCACCCACTAGTGGCTTCTACGCAACTTTCGTGAATGAGCACAGAAGGGAGCAAACGATATGTCTGAGTTTACGCTTCCGGCGAATTCGAAGGTCGGTGAGGGCAAGCGTTGGCCTCTGCCAAAGCAGGCCAAGCGCGTCAAGAGCTTCCGTATCTATCGTTGGGATCCGGCGAAGAAAGCCAACCCGACGCTGGATACGTTCGAAATCGATCTTGATCATTGCGGACCCATGGTCCTCGACGCCTTGGTCAAGATCGACGACGAGATCGACCCGACGCTGTCGTTCCGGCGCTCTTGCCGGGAAGGCGTGTGCGGCTCGTGCGCGATGAACATCGACGGCGGCAATCACCTCGCGTGTTTGACCCCGATCGATAGCCTCAAGAAGGGGACGAGCCGGATCACACCGTTGCCGCACATGCCGGTTCTGAAAGACCTCATCCCCGATTTGACCGGACTTTACGCGCAGTACGAACTGCTCGAGCCATGGTTGCAGTCCGACCAGCCGCCCCCGGACCGCGAGCGCCCCCAATCGCCTGAGGATCGCGCCAAGATCGATGGCCTGTGGGAATGCATCCTTTGCTTTTGCTGCTCCACCTCTTGCCCAAGCTATTGGTGGAATCCGACCGCTATCTCGGTCCAGCGATCCTTTTGCAATCGTACCGGTGGCTGGCCGATAGTCGCGATCAGCACACTGGCGAACGCCTCGACCGGCTCGAAGACCCGTTCCGCCTCTATCGCTGCCACACGATCATGAACTGCACGCGAGACCTGCCCGAAAGGCCTCAACCCTGCGCACGCGATCTCCAAGACCAAGGAAATGATGGCCGAGCGCGGGTGATGCGTCCCGACCCCGGAGACCGATCAGAACCAGAGAGGACGGAGCGATCAAGATGACCGCGGAAACGCCATTGACGTCGAGCACTACGAAGCCGCGACACGCCACCGGGTATGAGTTGCTTGCACAATCCGCGGCTTAACAAGGGCACGGCGTTCACCGAAGCCGAGCGCAGCGCCTGGGGTCTCGAAGGTTTGCTGCCGCCCGCGGTGCTTCCCATCGAGCTGCAGGTGGCCCGCCGGCACGACGAAATCGCCCGTCTCGACAACGACCTGCAGAAATATCTCGTGCTGTCTGATCTGCAGGCCCGCAACGAGACGCTCTTTTATGCCGTCTTGATGTCAGACCCGGCCACCTACATGCCGCTGGTCTATACGCCGACAGTCGGTGAGGCGTGTCAGAAATTCGGACATATCTTCCGTCAGCCGCGCGGCATCTATTTGCCGATCAGCGCGAAAGGTCGGCTGAAGGAACTCCTGTCCCACTGGCCGGAAAAGGACGTGCGCTTCATCGTCGTGACCGACGGCGAGCGCATCCTTGGTCTCGGTGATCTCGGCGCGGGCGGGATGGGCATCCCGCTTGGCAAGCTTGCGCTCTATACCGCCTGCGCTGGCGTGCCGCCGCAATACTGCCTGCCGATCGTCCTAGACGTCGGCACCAACACCCACAGCCTGCTCGACGATCCGCTCTATCTCGGATTGCGACAGCAACGCGTGCGCGGCGACGAGTATACGGCCTTCGTCGACGAGTTTGTCGATGCGGTGGAGACCCTCTATCCGAAATGCTGCATCCAATGGGAGGACTTTGCCAACATCAACGCGGTCCCGATTCTAGCGCGCTATCGTGACAAGATTTGCACATTCAATGACGACATCCAGGGCACTGCCGGCATCGCACTCGCCGGCATCTTCGGCGCCTTGCGCCTCACCGGACAGAAACTCACGGACCAGCGCCTTCTGTTCCTCGGCGCCGGGTCGGCCGCGACCGGAATCGCCGAGCTGATCAGCCTCGCGATGGCGCGGGAAGGCGCGGATCTAGCCGAGGCGCGGCACCGCAATGCGCTATTTGACATCAACGGTCTCCTGGTGACCGGGCGCACCGACCTCGCTGACTTTCAAAAGCCGTTCGCGCAGAACCGGACGCCCGTTTCAACCTTCGTCGAGGCGGTCAAGGCGCTGCGGCCGACCGGCATCATTGGCGTCAGCACCGTGCCGAAGCTGTTCACCCGTGAAGTGATTGAGGCAATGGCGAGCATCAACGAGCGCCCGATTATCTTCCCGTATTCGAACCCGACCTCGCGCTCGGAATGCACGGCTGAGGAGGCCTATCAGTGGTCCGATGGCCGGGCCGTCTTCGCCAGCGGTAGTCCATTCCCGCCGGTCGAGATCGCTGGCCGCCGTTTCGTGCCTGGTCAGGGCAACAACGTCTACATTTTCCCGGCGATGGGCATGGCGGTGTTTGCCACAGAGGCCAGCCGAGTGACTGAGGAGATGTTCATCGTCGCTGCGCACGCGGTCGCCGAGCAGGTCAGCGAAGAGAACCTATCTGTGGGGCTGATCTATCCGCCGCAGAGTCACATCTTCGAGGCATCGATCCACGTTGCCGAACGGATAGCCGCCCACATTTTCGACCGGGGTCTGGCGAGGGTTCCGCGGCCGAAGGATGTCGGGGCGCTGATCCGAGCCCGGGTCTACCGTCCCACTTACGCGGAGTAAGCCGGATAACTCAGGTGGCCGATCCTCGGGCCGATCAGGAGATAGTTCGCGCCCATGTGCGCCGCGGGGCTATCGCGCCTCGCACAGGCGGCGACACAGGCGCGGAGGCTTGCCCGGATTATGTATCAATCGCTTCGCCTCACACACAACCAAGTATCAGGGGACACAAAGCGGGCCGCGCTGGCGCTAATAGCTCGTGCTCTGACGCGTCAAATCGACCCGCCCGCGAAGCTGCGTGGGGCGCAGGATAGTGATCGGGCTGATGCCCAAAACGAACAACCGCGTGCCACGTCACGACCGCCCATGGTGTCGAGGTTGCTAGGGTGCCGGCGCTATCCGTTGACAACTCCCTCTGCGCGAAATTGCTTCCCTTCGCGCTGAGTGTGGCCGCCGGCAGCGTGGACATCATTGGTTTTCTCGGTCTGGACGGCCTGTTCACAGCCCATGTCACCGGGAATGTGGTGGTTCTCGCCGCTAAGCTCGTCGGTCGCCACGAAGCGCCGCTGGCCTGTTTGATCTCGGTTCCCGTGTTCGTGGCCGTACTTGCGCTCACTACACTATTGGCGGCAGGCCTGCAGCGGTGCCGAATACCCACTCTGTTGCCTCTGCTCCTCCTTCAGTTCCTCCTGCTGTTAGCCTTTTTCGCCATTTCCCTTGAACCCGATGAACGCATTGACCCAAACGCTGCAAGGATGATCTTTGCCGGCATGCTGGGCGTCTCCGCCATGGCGGTCCAAAACGCGCTCGTGCGGCTCTCGTTGACGGGAGCGCCCTCCACGGCGGTGATGACCACCAACGTCACCAATTTCACAATTGATGTCGCGGAGACGTTGCTCGGCCGCGATCCAGCGCGGGCTGAGAGAGCGCGCGATCGGGCCAGGCGCACTTGGCCGACGATTGTCGGCTTCTTTCTCGGCTGTGCCCTCGGTGCGGCATTCGAACCCGCGTTCGGGCTGCGGTCCCTGGCGCTGCCGGCCAGCTTTGCGCTCCTCTCGCTGGCGCTGGGCGCGGCCGCAACCCGGCACGCTGCGGGACATCCGTGGAAATGGAGAGCGATATGACAGCCGTCAGAGTCGAGTCCGATGGCATCGGCGAGGTCCGGGTTCCGGCGGACAAGCTGTGGGGTGCTCAAACCCAGCGCTCACTCGAGCATTTCAGCATCGGCAAGGACCTGATTCCCCGGGAGATGATCACAGCCTACGCGATTCTGAAGAAGGCCGCCGCCATCGCCAACCGCGACGGCAAGCGACTTGACGACCAGCGCATGAAGTTGATCGTTCAGACCTGCGACGAAATCCTGGCGGGCAAGCATAGCGACATGTTTCCCCTGCATGTCTGGATGACCGGCAGCGGTACCCAGTTCAACATGAACGTCAACGAAGTGATCTCCAATCGCTGTTGCCAACTCGCTGGCACTCCTCTTGGAAGCCACGCGCCGGTCCATCCCAACGACCACGTCAACATGGCGCAGTCCTCGAACGATTCTTTCCCGTCCGCCATGTGCATCGCGGCGGCGGTCAATGTGAAGCAGCGGCTGATCCCTGCGGTGCAGGCGCTGCGCGATGCGATTGCGGCGAAAGCCGACGAATGGAAAGACATCATCAAAATCGGCCGCACCCACATGCAAGATGCAACGCCGCTGACGCTGGGCCAGGAATGGTCGGGCTACGTGGACATGCTATCGGACAATCTGGAGCGGCTCGAAGCGTCGCTGGACGGGGTGTACCGCCTGGCGCTGGGCGGCACCGCAGTTGGCACTGGGATCAACTCGGCACCGGGATTTGCCGAGGCCGCGGCAGCCGAGATCGCCAAGCTCGCCGGCCTCCCCTTCGTAACCGCTCCCAACAAGTTCACAGTCCAGGGTGCCCACGACGCACTGGTGCAACTTTCCGGCACGATACGCACGCTGGCGGTGTCGCTCTACAAGATCGCTAATGACATTCGGCTGATGTCATGCGGACCACGCGCTGGATTTGCCGAATTGGAAATCCCGGAGAACGAGCCGGGCTCCTCGATCATGCCGGGCAAGGTCAATCCAACTCAATGCGAGGCGCTGACGATGATTGCTGTGCAGACGATGGCTAACGACGTCGCAGTGGGCTTCGGCGGCGCCGGTGGCTGCCTCGAAATGAACGTATACAAACCACTGATGATTTTCAACATCACCCATTCCATCACGATCCTGACCGACGGCTGCGTGAACTTCCGCAAGTTCCTGGTCGAGGGCACGAAGCCCAATCTGAAAAAGATCAAGGAATACATGGATCGCTCGCTGATGCTGGTGACGGCGCTTTCGCCCGTCATCGGCTACGACAAGGCCTCGCAGATCGCCCACTTCGCAATGGACAATGATCTCACGCTCAAGGAGGCGGCGCTGCAAATGGGCTTCGTGACGGAGGCCGAATTCGATCGCGTTGTTGATCCGAGAAAAATGGTCGCGCCCTACGTGGCTGAGGACCGCTGATCCCTGGACTCGCATTGTGCTTCGTCATACCCGGAATTCGTCCGAGCTTGGGTCGATTTGGCAGTCGCCAATGGCCACTATTTGGCGCATTCCTTCCGTAAGGGGGACCGAGCAGTAGGCAGCTACGGGGTCGAAACCGGCCCTACTGATTGCGTTTTGACCTAAAGCGAGGAGTGGTCAAGCCGAGCCACGAGGGGCCACCAGCCGCATGAGCCTTTGCCCGAAACCAGGGATCGCGTTTCACGGCTCAAGCGAGGCTCGCTTATAGCTCGAGATTGTAGCGCAAGCGCAATGGAGATTGCCGCGCAAGCGCAAAATATCAAATAGCGCCCCATTTGACGCGGGCCGCGAGCCCCGGCAAGATTCCGCTCCATGGGCAGGGGCAGCGTTTGCGATCCGTTCGACGCGGCGGCGATCGTCGAGCGAATAGCAACGAGCGAAATCACGGCGGCCGACGCGTGGAGGGCCTATGCCGCCACGGCCGTGCGTCCGTGCGCCCGCGCGACCTTCGCCCAAAAGCTGAGCCGAGCAAGAACGGGAGCCAGGCGGTTTGCCCCGCCCATCGTCGAGACGCGACCCCCCGGTCGTCCGCCAGCTCGGGCCTTGAGAGCGATGGACAGGGGCGCCCCCGTCCTTGTCATCGGCCCGAACGCGGCTTTGCGCGTGCGCGGCGGGGCGCTCGACGTCGAGCATGGGTTCAAGCCCGATCGCGTGCGCGTGCGGATCGACATCGATGAGCCGAAGCCGGCCGCCATCCTGTTCGACGCGCACGGTGAATTCCTGACCGGCGAGGCGATAAGATGGTGCGCCCGATACGCGATCTCTCTCATCCTGCCGAACGGCCCCGGCCGCGCGATCCTGTTTTATGAAAGCGCCCTCGAAGCGGACGGCGCGGGCGAGGGCGTCAACGGCAAGCACGCCGCTCGTATCCTCGACGTCGGGCCCTCGCTCGTCCGCGCCCAGGCCCTCGCCGATCCGGTCCCGGTCGCGCGGGCGATTGTGAGCGCGAAACTCATTGCGTCCGCCGAGAGCGTTCCGGCGCTCGACAAACGGCCCTGGAGCTTGAGGCTCAACGAAGCGCGCTCCGTCGCCGAAATCGTGACGATCGAAGCCCGCATCGCAGCGGTCTACTGGCGAGCCTTCCGCGATCTGGGCCTCCGCGAGCGCAAGGGCGGCGATCTCCCGCGCTCATGGCTCAGGTTCGCCAACCGGCAAAAGGGCGCTCAATTCCTCGGCTCGAAGCACGCCTCGCATCCGATCAACGCGATGCTCAACTACGCCTATGTGGTCGAAGCTGGGCGGCTGGCGCGAGCTTTGACGGCGGCCGGCTTCGCTTTGCCGATAGGATTTCTCCACAGCGACAAACACGGGCGCAACTCGCTCGTTTGGGACGCGATCGAGCCGCTGCGCCCCTTAATCGATGCGCGGGTGTTCAAGTTCATCGCGTCACGCGAGTTCCGGCGATCGGACTTTCCGCAAGCGGGTCGGAACGCGCATCGGATCGATCGCGCGATCATCGCCGAGCTTCTGCGGGTTTCACTGTTGCCGTGGGAAAGGCACGAGGAGGCGGCGCGATGGATGGAAATGACGATTGAAGACGCCGTCAAGCAAGGTCTAGGGGACTAAGTCCGCGCCCAACCCAAGTCCCGTTTCGTCTCGAAAGTCGAAGGGGTCCGCCAACGTCAATCCCAAGTGGATGGTTCCCTGCCACGATTACCGAATATCGTTACGATCCAAAAACCGCATCCCTCCAGCGCATAAAGAAATGACTTCGCGCGCCTTCGGTTGAGCCCCGCGCAGGGTAAGCGTGATCTGACGGCCGCCTGTGAGCCCGCATTTGATTGGATTAGGTGTCCACCTGAATGAGAGGTGGACACCAGATGGCGGCGACGGGACGGGGCTGGGGAGCGGCGTCGAACGAGAAGCCTCGACGAGCGCAAGAGGATCGTCGAGGAGGCTCTTGCGCCTGGCGTCTCTGTTGCGGCGGTCGCGCGTCGGCACGGGCTGAACGCCAATCTCATTTTCAAGTGGATACGGCGCTCGCGCGAGGGGTGGCGCGATCGGCGGCGCGAGCCTGCGAAGGAGAAGCCTGTCGTGGCCGCTCCACCGGAGAGGGGCGGATCGGCCTTTGTCCCGGTGAAGCTGCTTGAGTTGGACGCGGCCTCAGCGCCGCCGCCTTCCGATGTCGCAGCGAAGCCGGCTCGTCAGACGCGCCGAGGCGCGAGGCGCGGCGCGATGGAGATCAGCCTGCCGAACGGCGCCAAGGTGTCGCTCGACGCTGAGGTCGACGCCGAGGCGCTCCGTCGCGTTCTGTCGGCGCTGGGCGTCGCTTGATGCTCCAGTTCGCGCCGGGCGTGAAGGTCTATCTGGCTTGCAAGCCCGTGGACATGCGGCGCGGCTTCGACGGGCTGGCCGCGGATGTCGCGCAGACGCTGCGCGCCGACCCATATTCGGGCGCGGCGTTCGTGTTTCGCAGCAAGCGCGGCGACTACGTGAAGATTTTGACCTGGGACGGCTCCGGCCTGTGTCTTTTCGCCAAGCGTCTGGAGAAAGGCCGGTTCGTTTGGCCGCCGATCGTCGAGGGCGCGCTGCACCTGACGTCGGCTCAACTGGCGCTGCTGATCGAAGGAATCGATTGGCGCAGAACCGTTGCGCCTGAAGCGCCGGAACGCCCGAGTTTCCTTTAGATTCCGCGCTTTCTCGAATGCGCCGGCGCACATATTGTGATAGCCGTAAGCATGTCGCGCTCCGCCGCTGATTTGCCTGAAGATCCCGCCGAACTGCGGCGGTTTGCGGCGGCGCTCGCCGCGGAAGTTCACGCCAAGACGTTGCTGATCGAGAAGCTGCGAATGCAGCTGTCGATCTTGCGGCGCGCGCGCTTCGGGCGGTCGTCGGAAAAGCTCGACCGCGAGATCGAGCAACTGGAGCTGTTGCTCGGCGACATCGAGGAGAGCGACGCCGAGCGGCAGGCGCGAACCGAGGCTTCCGACGGCGAGGCTTCTTCCGCCCTGCCGTCGAAGAAGCCGTCCGTCCGCACGCCTCTGCCCGATCATCTGCCGCTCGAGACGGTCATGCACGAAGCGCCCTGCGTCTGCCCGACCTGCGGCGCAACGAAGTTCGGCCGGATCGGCGCCGATGAGCGCATGGTCCTGGAATATGTGCCCTCACACTTCAAGCGCGTGCTGCATGTGCGCCCGAAGATGAGCTGCCGCGCCTGCGAGACGGTCGTGCAGGCGCCCATGCCGACGCTGCCGATCGAGAAGGGACGCCCTGGGCCGGCGCTGCTCGCCCACGTCCTCGTCTCCAAATATTGCGATCATCTCCCGCTGCATCGCCAGGCCGACATTTACGGGCGCAGCGGGGTGGAGATCGACCGCTCCGTCATGGCGGGCTGGGTCGGTCATATGGCGGCGCTCCTGGAGCCCCTGGCCGAGCGGATCGCGCGTCATGTGCGCGCCGGCGCCGCGCTCCATGCCGACGATACGCCGGTTCCGGTGCTCGATCCCGGCCGTGGCCGAACGAAAACCGGCCGACTATGGACGGCGGTGAGAGACGAAAGCCCCTATGGATCGACGGCGCCGCCGGCGGCCTTCTACCTCTACTCGCCCGATCGCAAGGCCGAGCGCGCCCACGCCTTGCTCAAGGGCTGTCGCGGCCATCTCCATGCCGATGCCTACGCAGGCTTCGCCGGGCTTTATGAAGCCGATCCCCTAACGGGCGCGCCCGCCCCGCTGACGGAGGTCGCCTGTTGGGCGCATGCGCGGCGCAAGATCTACGACATCCATGTCGAAACGAAATCGCCCGCGGCGGCGCATGCGCTCGAAATGATCGCGCGGCTGTTTGCGATCGAAGCCGACATCAAGGGCAGACCGCCGGCCGAGCGCCTCGCCGCGCGTCGCGCAAAGGCGACGCCGATCCTCTCCGAGTTGCGCGCCTTCCTCGACGCGACGATGGAAAAGATCAGCGGCAAGAGCAGTCTCGCCGGCGCCTTCCGCTACGCAGCATCGCGCTGGACCGCGCTGACGCGCTACGTCGGTGACGGGCGCCTCGAAATGTCCAACAACGCCGCCGAGCGCGCAATGAGGCCTCTGGCCCTCGGAAGAAAAAACTATCTGTTCGCCGGCTCGGATGAAGGCGGCCGCCGCGCCGCTATCATATACACGCTCATCGAGACCGCTCGCCTGAACGACGTCGACCCCGAGGCTTGGCTTGGCGACGTCATCAGCCGCATAGCCGATCACCCCAACACGAAGATCGACGAACTGCTCCCATGGAAATGGAGCGGAGCCGGTTCGCAGGCTATCGCCGCATAGTGGCCCGCGGCCGTCACATCACGCTTACCGCGCAGGAGCGTGTCTTGCGTGGTAGAATTGCTGCGCCGAGGAGGCGAGCATGCCAGTGCGTGCGGCAGGCGATCAGGCTAGAAGGCGCGGCATCGAACGCCTTGCCCGGTTGCTTCTTTCTAGCGATGCGACGGTGAAAGAGGACATCCTGCCAAAGCCAAAGAGCGGCAAAAGGAGAAGAATATGGAACCCAAGGAAGATGCCATCGTCGACATTCCCAAGGACCGCTTAAAGTTTTTTGGCGGCGCAGGCAAAATGTTGTTACCCGGTCCAGCAACCGTAGCGGCCCTGATTGAGAAGGTCCCGGCACACAAACTCATCACGACTAATCTTCTTTGCCAGAAACTTACCCAGCAATTCAACGTCCAGGGGACGTGCCCCGTTACGACCCAAAAAGCCCTTCAGGCAGTTGCCCATGACCCCAGCAACGAAGTTGCTTATTGGCGGGTCATCAAAGCGAACGGAGGACTCATAACTCGGTTTCCCGGCGGCGCAGAGGGTCAGGCGGAACGCCTAAGAAAGGAGGGCTTCGCGGTCGACGGCAGAGGGAAAGCACCAAAGGTAAAAAACTTCCAAGATAGCCTCGTTCGCTTCTGATTCGTTGAGACCCTATATTGCGGGCGTTCTTGTAGGCGCAGGCGTCGCCCCACGCCCTCGATGTTCTCGCGCCATCGCCCTGATCCGTGGGGCCGTGCTCACAGGCCCTCAATCTCGCCCACCGCGTCACCGGCTTTATGCTGGGAGGAAGGCGATCCTGAAAACGGATCGCGCGCCTCATCTCTCAAAGCCGCGCTGGCCGGCGAGATTATGGGCGCGAACGAAGTCGGAGTGAAGCGGGCCGAAGCCCGCCCTAGTCTCCGAGCGCAATTCCGCGCTGGCCGTCGAAGGACGCCCGTCTCTGGACGGGCTATGTGGCGGAACAACCGGCTCCGGCCGGGTCACGGCGGGGCGAACGAGGCCCGGGCGCGCGTTCGCCGTCCGCACTAGTGAAGGCAATGGAACCGCCGCCGCGCCGTGCTCGGCGACAAAATCCGTCAGCTCAATAATCTGCGCAACGCGGCCCTTCGGAACGGGCCGATCGCCGCGCGTCCACTTGGAGCCTTCGTTCGGCTCAACGCCGAGCAAATATGAAAGCCGGTACGGGGTGAGGCCGGCGCGCTTAAGCCGCTCGCGAAGTTCCTCAGGTGACATGGACCGGTTTTTTACCACGCGAAGGGACTGCCAGGCGATCCGCGATCGAGGCCGGGATAGATCGTCAAACTGTCTGTCGTGACGATCGTAGCCATGCTTCTGGCTCCAATTCGCTGATCGCAACGCCGGACCCGATTAGGCGGCTTCTGGCGGGCTTGAGAGAGGGCGGCGTCATTGGTGTCCCCCGGGTACATTGTCGCCGCTGTTGGCCGCCGACGGGGATGATCGAGCCCGTTGACTTAGCGTCCTTGGGACGGCCGAATTCATCGCGCTAAGTAAAGACGCACCTATTTGACTTGATTAGCTTGACAACAAACCTGTTTATACAATATGCAGGCCTTTCCCGAAACAGGGCTTCTTTGGCGAAGTGGCGTGGCCGTGAGGCCACTAGTGCTTCAAACCTTTCCACCGCGATGCGCGTGGATGCTGGAGCCTGTTCATGCCCGGGACAATTCCATCAAATGACGCTGTGCCCGCCTGCGGACTTGAGCCGGGAGCTGCTCCGGATTGGCGCTCGGTCGCGCCTTCGTCGGCAAGGCTTTCCTTCGCTACTCCGCAGCTCAGCTGCACCCGCAATGAGCGCGACTGGTTCCTCTACCTGACGTACAGCGCCGACCAGAGGCCGGGTACGGTGCTCAGGCACTTCGCGGAAGCGTACGCAAGCGGAGCCGTCGTTCCCTTCATACCCGACCTGGGAGAACCCAAAAGCCAGCGGCGGCTGATCCGCCGTGCCGACAGGGTGCTTTTTTCCTTCAAGCTCGAAATCGAAATGTCGAGGCGAGCATACGCGCGGGCGCATGCCGACGGCCAGTCGCTCAGCGCGATCATGCGCCGTTTCGTGGTCGACTACGTGTGGAGAGAGCGGGCCGCGCGACCCCCGGGACCGGAGCCCGGGGGCGCGTCCGTCCAACATAAACCGAAGCGGACAACGGGAGATCAAGCCGCCTGAAAGAATGAGGCCCGCGCGATGGCGTCGCGCGGGCTTCACGTTTTCCCAAAGAACGCGCCCGACGAAAGCGCAATGACCAGATTGGAAGGCCAGCCATCATGAAAGCCGATAAGGCAAAACCCCGTTTCGCGCAAGTTATCGGACGTGCGACCGTTCCCACCTCGCCGCCTCGCGCTCGCCCTCACCACCATCACGCACATCGCCGCCCGTTCGCCCCGCCGCGGGAACCCATTCGGATCGGCGACCAGACTTTCCCGAAGCAAAAAGCGAACTTACGCCCGTGGCGTCGCCAATCCGAGTAGGAGCCCGCGACGCGCCGAAAGCCCTCATAGGCCGATCGGCTCGGCGGGGATGGGCGAGCGAAGTCAATCGCGTCGCCCGGGCAACCGACGACATGACGGCGGCACGAGAGGCGGGGGCGCGGCTGGCTATGGCTGCGATCGACTGCGACGCGGCTACAGCCTCACACGTCGCAAGGGCGAGAGGCCAACGCGCGCCGCCGATCACGCTCTCGCAAGCCGCCAAGAGGCGCGAAGCGAACGAAGGCGGCGCGGGGGATCGCATAGTCGAAGCGATCTTGAAGGACGACGCGATCGACTGGACAAGGGGCTGACCCGATGGCCCGCCGACCACAAGGCCTGCCGCCGCCCGCTTCAACCCGCCGCCTCACGAAAGAGGAAGCGAAAAGGCTCGGCGTCTCACATGACGCAAAGCTCTATGTCGACGCGGCGCTCAAGCGAGTAACCAAACGCACGCGGACGTGGAGCCAGCGTCAGGCGGTTCAAGCCCGCAAGGGCATGACGAAGGAACAATACACGGCCGGGATCAAAAGCAGGGCGTTCGCCTATGACGCGAAGACAGTGGAGCGGCAAACGCGCGTGAAGATCGCGCGGGAAAGACAGCGCGAGTTCGAAGCCATCCCCAATCTCACGCGCCGCGAGCGTCAGGCGATCTATGCGTGGTGGGAAGCGAGAGCAGGCGGCGAATTGAGCCCGGCAGGGGAGCACGGCTCGCTGTCACAAAGTCATAAGGGCGCTTTGAACGGTTTGGCGGACCGGCTTTACAAACTCGACAAATCCGCTGGGCGAAAGTGGGAAACGCACGGCAGGCTCGCATATCTGCGGGCGCTGGGCTACGGCACGTTCGGCTACAACGCGCCGGACATGCCAGCCTTCCCCTTCGCCGCTTAAGGCAAGGAAACGGAAGATGGAAGAAATTGACCCTGTCGAAGTGCCCCCGATGAATTCGGCCATCGCCTTCGCGGTCGCCGCGGTCGCCGCGGTCGCGCGGCCCTCCCTCCCCCGGACAATAGACGAATTGCAAGCGCTCTTTCGCCTGTGCATGCGCAAAGCCGCCCAGCAGGGTTATACGCCCCCTGCCTTCGATGACGAAAAGTTCTTCAGGGTACGTCCCGATCTCTGGCGGTGGTTCAAGCCGATACTGCGCAAGGCGCGCGACGGCCTGTGTCAACGCGACATGCCCTGCGCTTGGTGGAAAGGAGGTGCGGCAAGCGACATTTATGACTTCTTGGAGCGCGGGCGCGAATATGAGCGCCGCCTCGACAGGATCGCCAGGAGCGCCAAGCGCGCGGCTTATGACAAGTCCCGCGCCGATCGCCCAGCAGGGCGCAACGTCGTGGACCGCTCGCAGCAGGGCGGTCATTTCGTCGCCGTCGACTTCGAAGGGATCAATTTCGGAGAGCCGTTCAAACGGCCGGGTGACGATCCGAAGCAAAACCCGCGCTATCAGCAGCATCGCGCCATTCAACTGTCGGCGGGCGGGGCCGCCGGCTACAAAGACGTTCACCGGCAGAACGTGAATGGTTTTACGGGCAAAGAAATCTGTGAGTTCCTCACGAGCCTCCCGGCCGCGTTCGTTGACCCGCGAAAGGGACCGGACGCGCGAGCGGCGATCTTCGGCTCCTACGCGTTCGGCTATGACATCGGGCAAATCGTCCGCGATATGCCATATGAGGACGCGTGGGAGCTTTTGCATGGCAAACCCTGGGACAGGCGAAACGATCCGAAATGCGAAGCGAATTTCAATCGTTGGGTATGGTGGAGAGGTTACGCGCTCTCGTACATGCCAAGGAAAAGCATCACGGTCGCGCGGCTGAAAGATCCTGAGAAACCCGGTCGCCGTATAAAGCGCACGGGCAACGACTGGGTTTCCACCGAGACGGAAATCATCCCCTCGTCGAGGATCGAGATTTTCGATGTCTTCAGCTATTGGGGAACGCGCTTCGTGGACGCGCTCGACAGGATGCCGCGCATCCGGCTTTCCGACGAGGAAATCAAGAAAATCGTGGCGGGCAAAAACAAGCGCGGCGTTCATCACCGTGACAGGATCACGGAAAGCGATCTGATCGAGATGCTCGAATACACCTCGCTGGAGTTGATCGGCCTCGTCGACGTGATGACGAGCCTGCGGCAAGGCCATAGGGACGCTATTGCTCATGCGTTTCCCGGTCGTCCTATATTGGACCCGAAGAAATGGTGGGGACCGGGCGCGTCCGCTGAAATCATGCTCGACTTGATGTTGGGGATCGAGCCATGCCCGGCCGAGCCGCCGGGCGAAGATAAGGCGGCGAAGCGCGAGCGAAAAAAGCAATGGACGGCGCTGATGAACAAAAAACGGCGCGAGGTTCTGGGCGACGTGACCACGGAAAGCGAGCCGCTTCGTTGGGCGCGTCACGCGTTTTTCGGCGGTCGGATCGATCCGCCCATGGCGGGCAAGACGGACAGGACGACGTATGAACATGACCTCACGTCGGCCTATCCCGCCGCTATGGTCGATCTTCCCTCGATGGAGGGAACATGGATTTTCAACGAGCGCCCCACGCGCGAAGAGATCGAGCGCGCTTCTCCGGTCAGCATGTTCGAGGTTCACACGTCAGGTTGCAATCGCGACCTGCCCTTTTACCCGTACCCATGGCGATGCGAAGACGGCGCGGTCAAATTCCCTTGCGGCGTTGACGGCTATTATTTTCGCGATGAGGTCCTAGGCGGGTTCGCGTGGTTCGATGAATTCACGCGGCGCGGGGAAATCGCCGACCATGGGTTTTATGGCCACGGGCCGAAACATGAGATCGCTGCGGGATGGTTTTTCATCTCCGCGGACCCCGACAAGCGACCCTTCGCGGATATCGCGCGCCTGTTCGAAATGCGCGCTCAAATCATGAAAGAGAACGAGAAGGACGCGCGCGGCCACAATCTGAAAGCCAGCTACAATTCGGCTTACGGGAAGCTTGCTCAATCCGTGGGACGCAAGGGACATCCCCCGAAATTCGCGTCGCCGTGGCTGGCGGGCGCGATCACCGCCCGGCCTCGGCGGCTGGCGCTCGAAGCCGCCCTCAAAGACCCGTACGCGGTCATCCGCTTCGCGACCGATGCAGTGCAGACTAAACGCCCGCTCGATCTCGAATGCGCGGCGGAGAAAGTCCTTGGCGCGTGGATGAAAAACACGTTCCCGCTCGGCGGCTCGTACGTCCAGGCAGGGATTTGGCTCAACCGGGAAAGCGAAGGCAAGTTTAAGATCGCAACTCGCGGATTTTCACCGCAAAACACGGTCGGCGGCGTCGACGCATATCGCCAGTTCATCTTCAGCGAATTGTTCGAGACGATCCCGCGGGCATGGGGCGACGACAAAGTGGAACACGAGTTCGATTATAAGCAATATATGAGCCTCGGCGTCGCCTTAAGCTCGCGCGAAAACTGGAAGCTTTGCGGGCATTGGAAGTCCTACAAGCGCCATCTCAATATCCAGGATCAAGGCCGGAAGAGACGCGCGCCGAACGCGCTGGGCAACCGGAAAGCCCGCGCGTCGAAGCTGGTTCCGCTTCCCGTCGTACACCGCGACGGCTTCGAAGAGGGCGTGATGAGCCATCCGTACAAGTATGGCTGGCAAAACGAAGAATTGGCGAAGCTCGTCGAGGAAGAGGAAGAGCAGGCGCATTGGTCGGCGGGGTTTTGATCCATGGTCTTGATCATCGACGGCAAGCGACTACAGCAATGCGTGTCGCACGAGCTAGGCCATAGCGCTGGCGAACTCGACGAACTCGCGCGATCACATGAGGGGCCGGTCCTCGTCTCTCGCGTGGACGGGCTGGCGACAGGAATGGAGCTACGAGGGCCGGACGCCCACCGGCCTCGCGATTGGGCGCTCGTCGGGGAATTCGAAGTGACCGACGCCTTGAGTGGGGAAGTGACATGCGCGAGCCGACTTTTTCATAAACAGCCCCGCTTTTTTCACGATATCAAGCCCGGTCTTGAAAAGGGTCAGCCCGTCGCTTTCGCCTACAACTTTCTGGTGAAATGGATCGACGGCGCGGTCAGAACCCGCATCGAATTCACACGGCGCGAAGTCGTGGACAGCGCCACAGCCGAGCGCCGCTTATCGAAGATCCGACGGGATCCATTGTCAGCTCTTGGGATTCGTCTGACGACATGACAGTCGCGGTCCTGCCATCGCCTTCGTTCGCCCCCTTTCGCCTGGCCCTCGCCCTTGGGCTCCGCTCCCCCTCGGCGTCCCGCCGCTTTCGGACTTTCACGCGAGCCGGGCTATCGCGTTTTCCCCTTTTGGCCATATGCCCCGCCAAGCCCTCAGAAGGCCGCCGACGGCTTTGCAGCCGCCGGCTCCCCATTGCCCTCCCGAGGGCGGAATGACCGCCCTGGACCCGCGCCTGAGTCTTGCCCCGGTATGATCCGGGGTCGACCGCTCGCCGTCCGGGCGGCGGCTTCCAGCCGGGCTTCAGAAGGCCGTCGGCGGCTCTCGACCACGGGCTCGACGGCCTCCGCCAGCTCGACCACGGGCTCCGACGCCAGCTCGACCGCGACCGGGCGGCGGCCTCTTCCGCAGCGAGACCGCCTGCTTGTCCCGAGTGCGATCGGGGGCTAAACTCTTGCCGGGTCTCGCTCCGACGCCCCCCGGCCGCGGCTGATCGAGGGGCAAGAAGCGGGATCGCGGCGCGCCTCGCCATATCGAGAGGCGTGTCCCCGGCTTCGATCGGGGATCGCCGCGCGGGTTTTAGTGTCGCGTTATTGTCGGTGTGAGCAATAGTACTCAAAGTTGCTATTAAGACTATCGCAGGTGCTAGGTAAGAGCAAGACTGGCGTTTGTATAGCGATAGACGAGCCGCATTTCCGGTAGTCCGAAGGCGATGGCCACGGCGGCTATTGGCTAGGGATTTCCCCCATGTTTGTGTGTGCGTAGGGTCTTGGCCCCCATTGCTTGGGCTTCCTTGGATTCCTTTGGCCGAATTAGGGCTTTTCAATGGGTTATGAGGAATCCAAATAAAAAAATCTCCGGCCACCTCAGGTTGTGCGCAGAATGTCTCAAATCGATTCAAACAATCATTCTTTCTCCACCCGGGCAGGCGCCGCGACACGGCCTCAATCCGGAGAATACGAATATATAGCACATCTTCCAGTTTTCTGCAAAGCAATGCCACAAAAAAACTGAGCTCTTATCGGACAAGCTAGCCATGAACCGCGCGCAGCTTGCTTGTTCCGACATGCGCCGATCATCCGTCCGGTCTAGACTGAGGACGTCTCTGCTACCGCAAGAGGAGACAGGGTCATTGCCGCTCGGGTTGCGCCGTCTTGAAAGCCTCGGTCTCGCCGTCCTGATGGCGCTTGGCGCAAGTCCCTCTTTTGCGGCGGGACAGCCTAGCGTTCCGGCTTGGCTTCAGGCCCATGTGGGCGAGGGCGAGGGGCAGATCGCGCCCGTCGTGCTGGAGAGAGCCCGCGCGCTCTATCAGCGCAAGGGGGCCCGCAATCCCTGCTACTTTGCCATGGACGCTACGCGTCCCCATGACCTCGGCGGCGGCTTGGGCCGAAGATTTTATATCATCTGCGAAGCCCAAGGGTCGTTTCGCGCGATCTCCGCCGGCCACGGCGGCGGGCGGGATCTGGACGGCGCAGCGAATTTCGCCAACGGACGGCGATGCGTGAAGAATTTCGGCAATGCGATGGACTCCGATCTGACCGCGGGCGGCGCCTATGTGACGGGCGAGACGATCGCGTCCTTCAAGGGCTATTATCGCGCGGCCGTGGGAGACGCGGTTTTTGAGCGCGCGTTTCTGAAGTTCGACGGCGAAGGCGAGACCCGTAACGCCAGAGAGCGCGCAATTGGCGGTCATCCGGCGGTCCTGCTCAGGGGAATATGCCGCCGAAGGGATCCGAGCAGCCCGCATGCCGACCCGGACGGCTACGTTCCGTTCGGGAAGCTCGTGAATTACGAGGCCGGCCGCAGCGACGGCTGCACCAGCTGGTCGTCCTCGGACGCCGCGGCCATCATGGCGATGGTGAGGAACGATCCGACCACGCTCTACATCTATCCGGAGTCCCGCGACATCGAGGCCGTCGCGCGGGCGGTTCAAGCCGGAGAGGCGCCGTCGCGCGCCGGGCTCTACTGGAACAGCGCGTGCTTGAAAGACATCGGCGCTCCGAGATTCTGGCGAAAGGAAACGCTCGAGCCGATCCTTGCGCGATGGCGAGAGTCGCATCCCGCTCCGCCGCCGCAGCCGCCGCCGATTTGCAGGGAGCCCTGAGCTGTCATCGGGCAAAGCGCTCCCGCGGCTGTGCGCAAGGCCGAAGATCGGCGCTTTGGACTGAGGCGGCGGAGATCGACGAGGATACCGCGATCGCCATCCTTCTGCGGACAAAAGCGCATAGCAATTTATCGGGCGCCGAACCGGAGCAACCCGATGGCCATTCAGTTCATGAGCATCGTCCCGATCCTGCGCATCTTCGAAGTCGCCAAGGCCGACGAGTTCTATCAGGGCTTTCTCGGCTTCAAGGTTGATTGGGATCACCGCTTTGACGACAACGCGCCGCTCTATCGCCAGGTGTCGCGCGGCGACTTGATTCTGCACTTGAGCGAGCATCACGGCGACGGCAGCCCTGGCGCGCGGCTGCGCGTGATGATGCGAGGCGTCGAGGAATTCCATCGCGAGATCAGCGCCAGGAACTATCGCTACATGCGCCCTGGCCTGGAAAAGACGCCATGGGGCACGCTGGAGACGGGCGCGATCGACCCGTTCGGAAACATCATCCGCTTTTGCGAACGCACCGACGAACGGTGATCACCCTTCGCGCGCGTTACGCCACCGGTTGCATGAGCGCGGCGACGCGCCTCGCGAGATCGGGGGCGCGCAAAGCGCTCTGCGGCCTGATGAGATGTCTCACCTCGATGACGGTCCGATGCGCCTCGGGATCCTCCGCGCAGAGGCGCGTGAGCGCCGCCCCGTACTGAAGCCTCTTTTCGAAGTCTGGCGGCCGGGCGCCGCGAGTCTTCGGATGGACAAAGTCGGTTTCCGCCACGGCCCATGGCGCCTCGAGAAGATCCTGGATGCGGACGAGGTAATCCTGCGCGAGACCGTCCAGCGGCGCCGCCCGATCGCGGCGCAAGTCGAGAAGCTCGCTCAGCACGAAAGCTTCCTGCGCGGCCACGCTCATGCCCTGCCCGAAGATCGGGTTGAACCGGCAGACGGAATCGCCGAGCGGAATCATCCCCTGCGGGAAACCCTCGAGCCGATCGAAATGCCGCCGGATGCTCGCTGGCATGTTGTAGCGCGCGATTTCCCCGACGTGTTTTGCGCCCTTGATCGCATCGAAGAACGTCGGCATGCGGAAGGCTTTGACAAAGGCCTTGAACCCCTCGATCTCGCCTGGCAGCGCGTCGCCGTGAACTCTGCCGATGGAGACAATCCATCGCTCGTGCTCGATTGGAAAGATCAAGCCGCCGTAGTTCTGCTCCGGCGGGGTCCCGTAGTGCGCGAGTCCTATCCAGTCGCGAGATGCTTTGGCCGGAACCTCAAACACGGCCGTGGCGTATGCCTGGTCGATGCCGATTTCGGTGACTTCCGGTTCAGACGCGCCGAGTTTGTCCAAGAGCGTTAGCGTCGGGATCGCGCGCCCGGAAGCGTCGACGACCAAATCCGCCGAGATGGCCTGCAACGTCCCGTCGTCGGCCTCGTACGAAACTGTGAGGGCTTCGCGCCGATCAGCCGACGGTGCGACATCGCTGACGCGGGATTGATGGCGGAGCTCGACGTTAAGCTCTTCGCGGAGTCGCCGCCGGCAAATGTTTTCGAGCAAAGGCCGGGAGAGAAAGAAGGCGTCGAAGCCGAGGTCGCGCTGCGGGAACGGATCGAACCCCGGCTGCTCGTATCGGATGGCGAGGCCCGCCCGTCCCTTGATGGCGCCTGCTTTCAGAAAATCGCTCTCGATGCCGGGGAACAAAGCCTCGAGCGCTCTCGAGCCTCCGGTGAGAAGCGCATGCGCGTGCCGCGCTTGCGGCGTTCCGGGGCGAACGTCGGGTCCCTCCGGCAACGCGTCCCGGTCGAGCACCGTGACTTTGTCGAAATAGGGCGCGACCGCTTGCGCGGCGGCGAGGCCGCCCATCCCCGCTCCGATGACGACGGCATGTTCGGCGACGGCTGGCATCGGTGGTTCTCCGATGAATTCTAAGGCCGCTCAGGCCCAAACTCGCCCAGCGCTGCTTCTCTCGAGGCGCGCATTTTAGAGAGTTAACACTACACAAGTTCTAAACGACCAGGCAACGGTCGCTGTGACGGGGATCACGCAGCGCAATCGCCTCTTCACGACGTCGCTCCGGCGTCCCGCTCCGCCGCCCCACCAAGACGGAACTTTGTCGGCGGTCGCTCGTTACCGTTGAGGCGAAGCAGTACGCGCGAAAAGCAGCGATCCCGAGCGATGCTTGAAATTGTCGGCCAAAGCGAGGTTTAGTGCTTAGTGCTGATACGGCGGTTGACAACCGAGCGTTGAAAGGCGGCGTCTCGGCGCGCATTCATTCGCGAAGGGAATAAAAATTATTCATGTCCCCACCCCTCGCCAATGTCCAAGCGCTACCCATATGCGGCGCTCCGGCGCGCCGACGCCCCTAAAGGACGAGGATCGCATGCGTGTCCCGAAGCCTCATGGTTCGCCGCAGAAAAATACCGATCTCCGCACGCTTTATCAATCGGTTCGCGCCGCGAGCGCGCGGCTTGGCGCTCCTCTGTCCGACGCCGATGCGACCGTTCAATCGATGCCGGACGCAAGCCCGGCGAAATGGCATCTCGCGCATACGACATGGTTTTTCGAGAGAATGATTCTGGAACAGAACCTCGTCGACTACCGCGCGTTCGATCCTCAGTTCAATTTCCTGTTCAATTCCTATTACGAGAGCATTGGCGCGCGTCAGCCGCGTCCTCGACGCGGCATGATCACCCGTCCGACGCTCGAGACGGTCATCGCGTATCGCGACCATGTCGACCGCGCGATGGCGTCGCTCATGCAAGACGATCTTTCGCCCGCAATCGCAGCGTTGATCGAGCTCGGCTGCAATCATGAACAGCAGCATCAGGAATTGCTGCTGACCGACATTTTGCATCTGCTCGCGCAGAACCCTCTGCATCCGGCTTACAAGGATCCAGGCCCGATCGCGGTTGGCAAGACCGACAGCTCGCCGCCTTCCTATCGGAAGTTCGACGGCGGCGTCGTTGAGGTGGGGCACGATGGCGAAGGCTTCGCCTTCGATTGCGAGGGGCCGCGGCATCGCGCGCTGATCGAGCCTTTCGAGCTTGCCGACCGATTGGTCAGCAACGCCGAATGGATGGAGTTCATCGCCGACGGGGGCTATCGCACGCCCCTCATCTGGCTCTCGGCTGGGTGGGCGACTGTTCAGGCGGAAGGCTGGAGCGCGCCGCTCTATTGGGAAGGGCGCGACGACGGCTATTGGTCGATGACGCTGCGCGGCGCGCAGCCCGTCGACCCCGCCGCGCCGGTCACGCATGTGAGCTACTTCGAGGCGGATGCGTTCGCGACCTGGGCCGGGCGCAGATTGCCGACCGAGTTCGAGTGGGAGCACGCCGCGCTTGGCGAGCCGCTGCGCGGCAACTTCGTCGAGTCGGGACGCCTGCGCCCTGCGCCCGCGCCAGTGGGCCAGGCGGGCTTGCGTCAGATCTACGGCGACGTGTGGGAGTGGACGCGCAGCGCCTTCGCGCCGTACCCGCGCTTCAAGCCGGCGGAAGGGGCCGTCGGCGAATACAACGGCAAGTTCATGTGCGGGCAGTTCGTGTTGCGCGGAGGCTCATGCGCGACGCCGATGAGCCACATGCGGGCGAGTTACCGCAATTTCTTCCCGCCCGACGCACGATGGCAATTCTCGGGGCTGAGACTCGCTGGGGACCTCTGACATGCTCGACCTCGTCGAATCGAAACTCGGCCAGCACGAAGCGTTCCGCGCCGACGTGCTCGCTGGTCTGTCGCACCAACAAAAGACGCTGCCCAGCCGATGGCTCTACGACCAGCGCGGATCGGAGCTGTTCGAGGAGATCACCCGCCTCGACGAATATTATTTGACCCGGACCGAGACGGCGATTCTTCGTGCTCATGCCGAAGAGATGGCGGCTCTCTGCGGCGACGGCGTCGTGTTGCTCGAATATGGCGCAGGAGCGGCGATCAAGTCGGAAATCCTCATCAACGCGCTTCGTGCGCCGCATATGTACGCGCCGATCGATATCGCGGCGGATTTCCTCGCTGAGACGATAGAGCGCTTTCGCGGTCGATTTCCCGATCTAGAGGTCCGGCCGATCATCACGGATTTCACAGCCGACTTCGATATTCCGGCGGACATTCCGCCTCGACCCCGCGCGGCCTTTTTCCCCGGCTCGACGCTCGGCAATCTTGGACCATCGGACGCCGCCGTTCTGCTGCGCCGGATGGGCGAGCATGTCGGGCGCGGCGGCAAGGCGATTATTGGAGTCGACCTGCGCAAGGACGTCGAGACCTTGATCGCGGCTTACGACGACAAGCGAGGCGTCACCGCGGAATTCAATCTCAATCTTCTTCGCCGCATCGATCGTGAACTGGAAGGCGATTTCGGGCTCGAAGCCTTCGCGCACGAAGCGCGATGGAACGAGCGCGAGTCCGCAATCGAGATGCATCTCGTGAGCCTCAAGCCTCAGACTGTCTCCGTTGCTGGGTCCAGCTTCGCGTTTGCGCAAGGCGAAACCATCCATACGGAAACCTGCCGCAAGTTCGACGTCGCGGGCTTCGCCCACGCCGCGCAACGATCTGGCTGGCGAGTGGACAAGCTCTGGAGCGACCCCGCCCAGCTTTTCGCGGTGTTCGGTCTCACTTCGGAAGCTTGAGCTGAAGCTCGCCGTTGTCAGTGTGAGCGCCACTCGGAGCTGATCATTTTTCTCTGAGAGGCTGCGCTTCAGTTCGAAAATACAAGACTACGTCAAGCGTGGCTTGCGGGTATGGAACAGGTGCGGGCGCGCTCGGATCGGAGGGTTGCGCTGCTTTACCGGGCGGGCGGCCGGCGGCGACCATTGGCTCTTCGATGATCGACGGCTCGAGCGAGAGAGCATTGTCGGACCCCTCAGAGTTGACGAGCTTCTCAAGCTCGACGAAATCCAGTTCTTCCTCGTCTAAATCATGTCTCAGCTTCGCCATTGCGGCCCAGACGACGAACGCGCCCGACTGCTTGTAGGTCGCCCTATGCGCTTGCGTCCACATCCCAAATCAAAGCCTCGGAGCCATCTCGCAGGCGGCAAATCACGCACAGCGAACCCGCGCTACAAACCTTTGGGTCAGGCTCTTATGCAGGCTTCGCTCGAGAAGGGCCGCGCGGTCACGCCGTGCGCCGCATCGCCCCGCCGGCCGCATCCGCGATCGAGCGGGCGCCGAACAGGATGAAGATGACGCCGACGAGGCGCGTCACCGCGACGCCATGCATGAGAAAGAACCGCCGCACCGCCGGCAGGCCGGCGGCGAAGACCAAGGTCACGTCGGCGAGGAGGAAGCCCGCGAAAGCGGCGACGAACATCTGGGGCGCGTCGGCCATTTTCAAGGCCCCGATATAGGGGGCGACGATGGCCGAGAACATCGCCAGCGCCACGGGGTAGGATTTGGGGTTGGTGAGGCCGAAGGCCATGCCGGTCGCGAGCGGCCGCTTGGCTCCAATGGTGCGCGGCGGCGCGTCCTTCTTCGTCATGACCGCCCGGGCTCCGAGATAGAGGAGATAGAGGCCGCAAACGAAGCCGAGCAGCTCGAACAGAGCGGGGCCGATGCGGTTCGCCCCGACAATCGCCGCGACCGCAAGCGCGCCCCAGGTTACGTCGCCCACGAGGTGACCGCAGATAAAATAGGCGCCGGACACGCGCCCGCGCGATGCGGCAAGTGTGAACAGAGCGAGGAACGCAGGCCCCGGCGTGACGACATAAAGATAGGCCGCGGCGAGCGAGGCGAGAAGGATTTTCGGATCGGTCATGTGCCTTTGTCCTCGATCAGCCGCTTCAACTTGTACAGCGCCTCGAGCGCGTCGCGGGGCGTAAGCGCGTCGGGATCGAGCGCTGCGACGGCCATACGCAGCTCGTCAGGGGCAGGCGCCGGCGGTTCGTGCGGCTCGTAGGAGAACAGCGGCAAGGCGTCGAGCGAACTGCTCGAACGCGACGCCTCGAGGCTCGCGAGCACTTGGCGCGCCCGCTTGACCACCGAGGCTGGCAGGCCCGCGAGCTTGGCGACCTGGATGCCATAGGAGCGGTCGGCGGCGCCAGGGACAACCTCATGCAGGAAGGTCAGCGCGCCTTTGAACTCGGTGACCCGCATGGTGAGATTCACGAGCCGGCGCAGCGTCTCGGCGAGAGCCGTCAGCTCATGGAAATGGGTGGCGAACAAAGCCCGCGATCGATTGACGGCGCTCAAGTGCTCGACGCAGGCGTAGGCGATCGAGAGCCCGTCGAAGGTCGCCGTGCCTCGGCCGATCTCGTCGAGGATCACCAGCGAGCGCGTCGTCGCCTGGTTGAGAATGGCCGCGGTCTCGACCATTTCGACCATGAAGGTCGAGCGGCCGCGCGCCAGATCATCGGCGGCGCCAACGCGCGAGAAGAGCCGGTCGACGATCCCGATATGAGCGCGAGACGCCGGCACATAGGCGCCCATTTGCGCAATGAGCGCGATCAGCGCGTTCTGCCTGAGATAGGTCGACTTGCCCGCCATGTTGGGGCCGGTGACGATAGCGATGCGCCCACCCTCCCCCGCTTCTCCCGTAAGATCGCAATCATTGGCAACGAACGGCTCGCCCGCTTCTCTCAGCGCCGCCTCGACCACCGGATGGCGCCCGCCCTCAATTCTGAAGCTCAACGAGGCGTCGACCAGCGGACGCGTCCAGTTGCGCTTGGCCGCAAGTTCGGCGAGCGCGGCGGCGACGTCGATTTCGGCGAGCGCGGCGGCGAAGCCACGCAAGCGTTCGACCTCCGCGACGCAGGCCTGACGCAGTTGCTCGAACGCACCAAGTTCGAGCGCCAGCACGCGGTCCGCCGCGGAGGCGATGCGCGACTCGAGATCGGTCAGCGCGTTGGTGGTGAAGCGCATCGCGCCGGCCATCGTCTGGCGATGGATGAAGGTCGCGCTATGCGGCGCCTTGAGCAGCGTTTCGCCGGCCGCCTGAGGCGTCTCGATGAAGTAGCCGAGAAAGTTGTTGTGCTTGATCTTAAGCTGTCGGACGCCCGCCTCGTTGGCGTAGGACGCCTGCAGTTCGGCGATGACGCGACGGCTCTCGTCACGCAGGCTCCGCGCTTCATCCAGCGCCGACAAGGCGCCGGCGCGGACAAACCCGCCGTCGCGCTTGAGAAGGGGCAAGTCGTCGGCGAGCGTCGCCTCGAGATTACGCTCAAGTCCGGCGCAATCGGCGCGCAACCGGGCGTAGGCGCTCATGAGTTCGGGCGGCAGTTCCTCGGCCGCTTCGAGAATGGTCGCTAGCGTCGCCGCCACGGCAACGCCGTCGCGAATGGCGGCGAGGTCGCGCGGACCGCCGCGATCGAGGCTCAAGCGCGAGAGAGCCCGCAGAAAATCGGGCGCATGCGCAAGCGCCCGGCGCAAGGCGTCGCGCATCGGCGCCGCCTCGACCAGGAACTCAAGCGAATTCGAGCCGCCGGTTGATTGCGTCCGGGTCGGTCAGAGGACTTGCCATCCGCTCGGCGAGGAGACGCGCCCCGGCGGGGGTTACGGTCAAGTCGATCGTCGCAAGGAGCGAACCGTCGCGCGCGCCGCTTAAGGTTCGCGTGAGCTCGAGATTCGCGCGGGTCGCCGGATCAATCTCGAGGCTCGTCCCGCGCGCGCGCCGCGTCGGGGCTGAAAGCGAGGGCCGGGCTTCGAACTGGGTGCGCTTGACGTAGGCGAGAGCCAGGGCGGCGGCGGCGATCTCGGCGCGGGTGAACGCGCCGAAGCCGTCAAGAGTTTCGACGCCATAAAACTCGCAGACGCGGCGTTCAGCCGCCGCGCCATCACCCCCGTCACGCGCAAGCGGCGTGGCCGGAACGCGCATCGCGCCGACGATCTGGGAAAACAAAGGCTCGTCATACACGCCTTGCGATGCGACCACCTCGCTGGGCTCGAGGCGCGCGATCTCCGTCGCGAGACCCGCTTCGTCCGTCTCGCTTAGCGCAATCGACCCGGTCGACAGATCGAGCGCGGCGAGCCCGTAAACTTGACCTCCCGCGCTCGCGCGCACCTTCTGGACGGCCGCCAAAAGACGCGCGCGACCGGGTTCAAGCAACCGTTCCTCGGTGATCGTTCCCGGTGTGACCAGCCGCACGACGTCGCGCTTGACGACCGATTTCGCGCCCCGCTTTTTCGCCGCGGCCGGGTCTTCCAGCTGCTCGCAGACAGCGACGCGATGGCCGAGCGCGATCAGTCGGTTGAGGTAGTCGTCGGCGCGCTCGACCGGCACCCCGCACATGCGGATGTCCTCGCCATCGTGCTTGCCTCGCTTGGTGAGGACAATGCCGAGCGCCCGGCTCGCGATTTCCGCGTCGTCGAAGAACAGCTCGTAGAAATCGCCCATCCGGTAGAACAACAGGCACCCGGGATTGACCGCCTTGATTTCCAAATACTGCGCCATCATCGGCGTGACGCGCGCGCTGGTAATGCTGGAATCGGGGCTGTCGCTGGAGGCGTCCATCGCCTCAAGCCTAGCAAATCGGCCCGGTCGGCGCAGCGCCGCAGCCCGCGCTATCCACGGGTCGCTAAAGACGGCTTCGCGGCTCCCTCATTGCCGGGCTTGTTTCTCCAGCAGCCGGTTCTTGATCAGCCACGCGGCGCCGCGGTTCCACGAATAGTTCGCGCCAATGCGAAGGTCAGTCTGCTCGACGGCGATCGGAGCCCCGGTTCGGGCGTCGCGAAGCTTGAATGTGACAGCGCAATCGGTGCGGGTGATGCGGGTCACGATCCCGACAAGAGATTGATCGGCGCCGAGTTTGCGAGCGATTGTAACGTCGCAACCGTCGCATTTGTGAAGGCTGTGCGCGATTACTTCGGGCGCGTCGGCCTGGCTGACGTCAACAAGGCTGTATCGGCCAGATTCAGTGAGCAGGCGCCGCACTGTCTCCGTCGCCAGTCTCAGTTGCTCCCGATCTTGGTCACTCTCTGGGATAATCCCGGCGCCGCCGCTGAAGTCCTCCAGCTCGAAGTCGAAGACGGCAATCTTGACCGGCGCGGCCACGTCGACCTGTTTGTCGGGCGGCGGCGCAGACTGGAGAACATCGCGCGCGATAAAGGATTCCGCCTTTTGCCAGGCCTCGTCCGTGTCGCCCCGAAAAGTCAGCAACCGGTCAAAGACAATCCGGCCCTGCTCCTCGTCGGCGATCTGGATCTTCGCCCACTGAACGAGGGAGCTCATTTTGTGCACGCCGCCGAGCAGGACGAGCTTTGCGCCAGCGGCGCGCGCCGCCTTCTGAAGCTCGGAAGGGTTCATCGCCGGATCGCACGGCGCCGACCCGCAAGACATCGGAACAATCCGGTACTGGCCATTCGCCGCGAGATCGCGCTGCAACGCGGTGACGAAATCGGCCGCGCGCCGCTGGTGCGTCGCCGTCTGATCGGTCGGCTCGCCGGACGTGTCGACATAGTCGAGGTTGAGGACCGCCAGCGCAGCAGGCTGCGGCGGCGCATCGGCCTGCGCGCGGAACCCGCCGAGCGCGGCCGCCAAGCCCGCTGCTGCGAGAGCTGCAATGGAGCGGTATGCGCTACGCATCGAGCATCCTCCTTATGACGACCTTGAGCCACAGGCCTTACGCCACGGACGCCAGCAAGTCCCGCCGCGCCTTCATAGCCTGGCGGCCATCGTATAGCCTCCGCCGGCGCCGTCAACGAGATGGACATGGCCCCGCTCGGTCACGGAGGACCCGAAGCATGTCACCTGCGCTTCCTGACGGAACGCGCCCCAGTTCGCGTAGTTCTCCGCCGCGGCGAGTCGCGCCTTGAGCTTGTCGGCGAACTCCGCCGTGCAGTCGAGCGTCATGCGCAGCCCATCGTCGAATTTACGAAAGGACGGCTGTCTCCAGCGCGATGGCCGTGGCGGCATCACCGGGCTTGAGGCCTGCGGCCGTGACCGGCCGGTCGCTCGCAGGGGTCGTGAGCGCGATCTTCGCGATTTCATCGACATCGGCAAAACCGACGGCCCAATCCCCTGGCAGCGGCCTATAGTTCTCGGCCCTCACAGCATCAGCGAAATTGCCGAGTACTGGAATGGTCTCGTAGAAGTCGCCCGCCATATTCGCCAAAGCCTGTTCGCGAGAAGCTCCAGACTAATGCGAATACGGATCGAATGCGTCAGGGTTTCGAACGGAGCCCGATCTGGATCAGCGGTCCCGCTCCCGAACCCAGTGCAACGTCCCGGCCGCGCTCGATCGCTTGGCGAACGAAAGCCTTGGCCGCCGCCACAGCCTCCGGCAATGGGGCGCCGAGAACGATATTGGCGGCGATGGCGCTGGAGAGCGTGCAGCCGGTTCCGTGCAAGTTCTTGGAGAGAAGCCTCGGCGCCGCGAAACGGCGAACATCGCCTTCTGTCACCAGAAGGTCGATCGCCTCCTCGCTCTTGAGATGTCCGCCCTTCATGAGCACCGCGCGCGGGCCGAGCTTCAACAGCGCCTCGCCCTGGCGCGCCATGTCCGCTTCGCTTCGCGCAATCCTCTCGCCGAGCAGCGCCGCAGCCTCGGCAAGGTTAGGAGTGAGGCAGTCGACGAGCGGCAGCAGGCTCGCCCGGACCGTCTCGACAAAGCCAGCGCCGCTCAGCGGATCGCCGACCGAAGCGGTCATGACGGGGTCGTAGACGATGAAGGCTGGGCTATTGGGAGAGGGGAGACGCTCCGCCACTACTTCGACAATCGCCGCCGTCCCCAGCATGCCGATCTTGATTGCCGCGACATTGAAGTCCTCGAAGACCGCGTCGATCTGGTCCGCGACCATCTCCGGCGATGGAGAATGGAGTCTGCGCACGGTGCGCGTGTTCTGGGCGGTGGTCGCAGTGACCACGCTCGCGCCATAGACGCCGAGCGCCGCGAAGGTCTTGATGTCCGCTTGGATCCCGGCGCCGGCGCCCGAATCCGAGCCGGCGATGGTCAGCGCGATCGGCAGCTTCGGGGTCACGCCGGCCGCGTCGCCGCCACCCATTCGCGCGCGCGCGCCTCCGGATCGGAATGAAGCGTGATGTCGGTCACGACGGAGACGATGTCCGCGCCGGCCGCGAGGCACAGCTTCGCCCGTTCGACAGTCAGTCCGCCAATCGCGACGAGCGGGATCGCACCGATGCGGCGCTTCCACTCGCCGATCTTCTTAAGACCTTGCGGCGCGAAGGCCATGGCCTTGAGGCGCGTGAAATAGATCGGCCCGAGAGCGACATAGTCCGGCTCGAGCTTGAGCGCGCGCTCTAGCTCCGCTTCGTCATGCGTGCTCACGCCGAGCTTCACCCGGGCCTTGCGGATCGCGCCGACATCCGCGTCATCGAGATCGGTCTGGCCGAGATGGATCCATGGCGCGCCTTCGTCGATCGCAACGCGCCAGTAGTCGTTGACGACCAGAGCAGCGCCCGCTTTTTCGCAGATCGCCAGCGCCTCGCGCGTTTCGCGCGCCACCGATCCTTCGTCCTTGTCCTTGACGCGCAGCTGGATCAACCGCGCGCCAACGCCGGTCAGACGCGCGACCCACTCAGCGCTGTCGACGATCGGGTAGAACGGATCAAGGCGAGCCCTCACCCCAACCCTCTCCCCGATAGGGCGTCCGCTAGGACGCCCGTCTTTCGGCGGGGTATGGGGAGAGAGGGGGCGCCCTGTTCCCCCCGGGCTGTCGACCCGGGGGTGGCGCGAAGCGCCGGATGAGGACGTGCTCACGTCAGCACCGCTCTTCCGACCACCGGCGTCGAGGGTTCCGCCATGTCGCGCGGCTGCATGGGCCCCGCAAGGAAGGCCGTGCGGCCGGCTTCGATCGCCTGGCTGAAGGCGAGCGCCATCGCCACAGGATCGCCCGCCTTGGCGACGGCGGTATTGAGCAGCACGCCGTCGTAGCCGAGCTCCATCGCGGCCGCCGCATGCGACGGCAGGCCGACGCCAGCGTCGACGATCAGCGGAACCTCGGGAAAATGCGCGCGCATGGCCCTCAAGCCGAACACATTGTTGAGCCCTTTGCCGGAGCCGATCGGCGCGCCCCACGGCATCAGGACTTTGCATCCGGCTTCGACAAGCCGCTCGGCGACTACGAGGTCCTCGGTCGTATAGGGGAAGACTTCGAAGCCGTCGGCGGAAAGAAGCCGCGCCGCCTCGACGAGGCCGAACACGTCAGGCTGCAGCGTGTCGGCTTCGCCAATGACTTCGAGCTTGATCCAGGGTGTGCCGAACACTTCGCGCGCCATCTCAGCCGTTGTCACCGCCTCTTTCACGCTGAAGCAGCCGGCAGTATTCGGCAGCACGCGGGCGCCGATGTCGCGGATCAGCCGCCAGAAATCCTGCCCCTCTTTGAGCCGCGCCGATTCGCGCCTGAGCGACACGGTGAGGATCTCGGCGCCCGAGGCGCGCGCCGACTCGGCAAGGATTGCGGGCGAAGGATATTGCGACGTGCCCAGCATGAATCGCGAGCGGAAGGTGGCGCCGTAGAGGGTAAAGTCGGAAGATGAAGTCATGCGCCTCACCCCCCCTGCCGCGGGGCGACGATCTCGATCCGGTCGCCATCTCTGAGCGTCGTTGCTTCACGCGCCCGCGCAGGCACAAATTCGCCGTTGAGCGCGGTAGCTATCTTGGCCCCACCGAAGTCAAGCGATTGCAGAGCTTCCGCAAGCGTCGCAGCTCGAACTTCCTGCGGCTCACCGTTGACAACGAGTTTCATGCGAGCGCCCTCGACCGTTCGAATGCGAGCCTCCCCGCGCGCGCCGCGAAAGCCGGCGCGAGCAGGAATCCGTGGCGAAAGAAGCCGTTGACGAATATCCGGCCGCCGCGCTCCTCGACTCGTGGCTCGTTGTCGGGGAAGGCTGGGCGGACGTCGGCGCTCATCTCGAGGATCTCAGCCTCGCCAAAGGCCGGATGAAGCGCGTAAGCCGCGCTCAGAAGTTCGATCGCCGAGCGCACGCTGACCGCGCCCTTCTCCGCGCTCTCGATCATCGTTGCGCCGATCATGAATTCGTTGTCGGCGCGCGGCACGATGTAAAGCGGGATGCGAGGATGCAGGAAGCGCACCGCGCGGGCGAGCGTCACCTCGCGTGAACGGATGCGCATCATTTCCCCACGCACGCCGCGCAATTGAGGAAGCGCCTTGCGAGCCGCCCACCCGCGGCAATCCATGACAACATCCGCCTCGCCAAGCGCTTCGCTATCCACGCCAAAGCGGATCTGGCCGCCTCCCGCGCGCAAGCGCTCGATCAGCGCCGACAACGCGACGCGCGGATCGAGATGGCCTTCATCGGGGAAGAACAGACCTTTACGGAAACGGCCCGCGAGATCCGGCTCAAGCTCGGCGATGCGCGGTTCATCCACCGCCGTATGCGCCTTCGTCCGCGCCGCGAAGCGGTCGATCTCGCCCGCGTCCCGCGGCGGCGCGACCACCAGCGTTCCTTGGCGCGTCACACCCGGAACGCGCGCGTCCCACCAGTCGATCGCGCCTTGGCCGAGCTCGACAACGCTTCGCGGCGCGCTTTCGCCCTCGCAGAACGGCGCGAGCATGCCGCCCGCCAACCAGGACGCGTTGCCGCCAAGCTCGCGTGACCTCTCAACGAGCGTGACCTGCGCGCCGCGCTCGGCGAGCGTGACGTGCAGTCGTCAGGCCGACGACGCCAGCGCCGACGACAGTCGCGCGCATCGCCTCACTCCGCCGCCTTCACATAGAGGGCGGCGCCGCCCTCAAGAAACTCGCGCGACTTCTCCGCCATGCCGGCCATCGCCTCGGCTTCCTTGCGAAGATCCTGGGTGATCTGCATCGAGCAGAATTTCGGCCCGCACATCGAGCAGAAATGCGCGACCTTGTGGCTGTCCTTCGGCAAGGTCTCGTCGTGGAACTTTCGCGCTGTGTCGGGGTCGAGCGACAGGTTGAACTGGTCCTCCCAGCGGAAGTCGAAGCGCGCGCGCGACACTGCATCATCGCGAATCTGCGCAGCCGGATGGCCCTTGGCGAGGTCGGCCGCATGGGCGGCGATGCGATAAGTGATGACGCCGGTCTTGACATCCTCGCGATCGGGCAGACCGAGATGTTCCTTGGGTGTCACGTAGCAAAGCATGGCGGTGCCGAACCAGCCGATCATCGCGGCGCCGATCCCCGACGTGATGTGGTCATAGCCTGGCGCGATGTCCGTCGTCAGCGGCCCAAGGGTGTAGAAAGGCGCCTCGCCGCATTCGCGAAGCTGCTTCTCCATGTTCACCTTGATCTTGTGCATCGGCACATGACCCGGGCCCTTCGATCATCACCTGGCAGCCCTTGTCCCAGGCGACTTTGGTCAGTTCGCCAAGGGTCTCCAGCTCGGCGAATTGCGCGCGGTCGTTGGCGTCGGCGATCGAGCCCGGACGCAGCCCGTCCCCGAGCGAGAACGAGACGTCATACTTGCGCATGATGTCGCAGATCTCGTCGAACTTCTCATAGAGGAAGCTCTCGCGATGGCCGGCGAGACACCAGCGCGCCATGATCGAGCCGCCGCGTGACACAATGCCGGTGACGCGCTTGGCGGTCAGTGGCACATAGGCGAGTCGCACGCCGGCATGGATGGTGAAATAATCCACGCCCTGCTCGGCCTGCTCGATCAGCGTGTCCTTGAACACTTCCCAATCGAGCTTCAAGGGATCGCCGCCGACCTTCTCCAGCGCCTGGTAGATCGGCACTGTCCCGATCGGAACCGGCGCGTTGCGCAGGATCCAGGAGCGGATGTTGTGGATGTTGCGGCCGGTCGACAGGTCCATCACCGTGTCGGCGCCCCAACGGATCGCCCACACCATCTTTTCAACCTCCTCGGCGACGCCCGAGCTCACGGCCGAATTGCCGATGTTGGCGTTGACCTTGACCAGAAAGTTGCGACCGATCGCCATCGGCTCGAGTTCGAGGTGATTGATGTTGGCGGGAATGATCGCCCGCCCCCGCGCCACTTCCTCGCGCACGAATTCGGGCGTGATGAATTCGGGAATCGCTGCGCCGAAGCTCTCGCCGTCAGCAAGGCGTTCCGCGCGCTCCGGCAACCGCCGCCTCGCGCGCGAGGTTCTCGCGATGGGCGACATAGATCATCTCTTCGGTGACGATCCCGGCGCGGGCGAATTCGAATTGGGTCACGAGTTGGCCTGGCTTGCCCGCCCGCAGCCTGCGCTCCGCAGGACAGAGCGGCGCGAGACGGTCTGTCGAGACGTTGCCGTTGTCCTCGGGCTTGATCGCGCGCGGCTCCGTTACGGCGAGGCCTCGAGCCTCAATCCACGCCTCGCGCACCGAGGGCAAACCGGCTGCGAGGTCGATGATCGCGTTGCTCTCGGTGTAAGGCCCGGACGGATCGTAGACCCTGACCGGCGCCTCGTTCTGGTCGGAGAGCGCAATCTCACGAAACGGGATGCGGATGCCGGCACTGCCCTCGAGCGAAGCATACACCTTGTGGGAGCCCGCGATCGCTCCCGTCGTGACGCTACGGGGCGCGGCGAATTTGGGAATCTCGTTCATGGCCGTCTCCTCGCGCACGAGTGATGACGGCGGGAACAGGCGGTCCAAATGGAGCTAGGCCGCTTCAGTCCCTTCGCCGGCATGACCCGGATCAGGTTCAAAGGGTTCGGCTCACCGCCGTCTCAGCCCCGCTTTGGGACGCCCCTCGAGCAAGGCGAATGTGGTCCTGGCGGCGCGGACTGTCAACTCTGGAGGGGCGGGCGGACGAATCCGCCACGCCGATTGGCAACATAGCGGAAGAGTGATCCCCGTCACAGCGCGTTCCACAGAAATGTGCCCGGTGCGCGCACGGGTTGGTTATGAGCGGGCTCGATGAGTTCGCTCGCCCCCCTTTAATCGACATGCCGTTGCCGCTCTTAAATGGAGAGGAGCCGAACAAGTGCATTGTCAAAAGCAGACTTTATCACTGTGCTTGGCGAGCGCGACCCTCTGTCTCAGCGCACCGGCGCTCGCCGCCGACGACGCCGACGCCGTCTGCAAGGCCGCGGTCAGCGCCTATGAGGCCGGAATCGCCAGCGGCGATGCAGCCAAGCTCGCGGCGGTCTATGGCGCCCGACGGGCAACTCGTGTCGCCTCGGGGGGTCGCTTCGGGTCACGACGCGCTCGTCAAGACCTTCGCTTCCTACATGAAGCCCGGCGACAAGGACGTCGACACCCTCACGAGCTCGCGCATGATCGGCGACGTCGCGCTGTGCAGCGGCGACTACACGTTCATGCCGGCTTCGGGCGGTCGGGTTGGCAAGGGCTTATGGACGAAAGTGCTCGGCAAAGTGGGCGACGACTTCGGAAGCTCCACGTGCTGACCGCTAATGCCACGCCGCCCCAGTAGCGCGTAAGCGTCTGAGCGAAATCGTGCGGCGTCGCCTGATGGAGGCGCTTTCGTTGCGGCCGGGCGCGCCGCCCTACCCGCCTGACGGTATACCAGTCGCCCGTTTGCGCGCTTGCGGGCGGCGAAGCGCGCCGCAAGATGCGCGAGGCCGGGGACGCGTCGTGGTCACTGTAGCCGGAGCGCATACGCCATTGGCGGAGCACCGCGGCGGCAGCGTGCTTGTAAGGGGCGACGATCTGGTCGGCGTAATCATGAAACGCCATCACCTTCTCATAGGCCCGGACGAACCAGGGCATGGTCATCAGCTTGTGCTTCGTCAGATCGAAGATCGCCGGGATAAGCGCGACCGCGAGAAACTTAAGCACGATCCATGCGATTGCTCCGGAGAGGACATAGCCCATGGCGATCGCGACCGTCGCCACGACCAGAAGCGGCTCGACGATCAGGAACGGCACCAGAAAAATCAGCAGGACCAGCGGCGCCGGCAGGCGGTCGACCAGCGTGGCGAAGGACTTGTTTAAACCGCGCCCAAGGGACGAAACCGGCGATCGTCCGCCCGATCGCGACCAGGGCGTCCCACATCCAGGCGAGGACCAAGAAGACCATCGCCAGCGCGAGAAGAGCTGTGCGTCTCACTCTAAAGCGCTTCATCCCAGTAAGAATCCCGTAAATCCCCGCAGCAACTCGCGTTCACGAGCCGCGTGACCATGCCGATCGAACGAGGCGAGCACAAGGCATATTGCGTCGCAATATCGCCATTAATCCGCTGTTAACGCTGACCCGCGTTAGACAGCGTTCGTAATCCGTTGGCAATGGACCGGTAAGCTTATCGGAACCTTGCGTTAACTCTTGGGGCGGCTAGCTCGCGGGCGGGCGAGGGGTCGTCAGGAGCGTGAGCCATGTTCGCGAACATGAGCCGGAGTTCGATTGCATTGGCTGCGGCGCTCGGCGCTTGGCCTGGCTTTAAGCGCCTGCGCGCACAATAACCCCGACAACCTTGCGGCGGGCTATGGCGCAGCCGGTCCGGGCAGCGTGCAGGAGTTCAACCAGACCGTCGGCGACCGCGTCTTCTTCACCACCGATCAGACCGATCTCTCGTCGATCGCACAGGCGACGCTCGACAAGCAGGCGGCGTGGCTCAATCAATACAACAAGTACAGCTTCACCATTGAGGGCCACGCGGACGAGCGAGGCACGCGCGAATACAATTTCGCGCTCGGCTCGCGTCGCGCCCAGGCGGTGCACGATTATCTCGTCGCCAAGGGAATCTCCGCTTCGCGCATGAGGACGATCAGTTATGGCAAGGAGCGGCCGGTCGCGGTTTGCGACGACATCTCCTGTTGGTCCCAGAACCGTCGCGCCGTCACAGTGCTCAACGGCGCGGCCGGCAGTTGAGCAGCGCGTGTGGGCCATGGCGCGCCGAAAAGCGTCGCGACTTAAAATCGACAGACGCCGCGCATATGGGCCGGGTCAAGCGAAGGCAATCGGGATCATTCCAGTGACGTCGTCGTTTCGCCCTAGCCTCGTCGCGGCGTTCGTCGCCTGCCTCGCGATCGCCGCGCCAGCCCAAGCGCAGTTCGATATCTTCCACCGTCAGGCTCCCCCGCCCGCCGACATTCCGGGCGGCGCGGAGGGCGATCCGGGCGATGCCGCCGGGCTCGTGCTGCGCGTCAACCGCCTTGAGGAGGCGCTTCGCCAGGCGAACGGCCGGATCGAGGAACTCGAGAACGCCGAGCGCCGGCTCGAGGCGCAGTTGCAGAAGTTTCGCCAGGACGTGGAATACCGCTTTGGCGATCACTCCGAGGGCGCCCCGCCCGAGCCTGACATTGCCGAGGCGCCCTTGGCCCCGGCGCAGCCAGGCGTCCCTCCACGGCCGAGGAGGTCGGATGCCTTCGATCCCAACGCTGATCCGAACGCGCCCGGCGCACCGCGCCCACTCGGAACCACGGCGCCGAGCGCGCCGCTCGTGCGCGAATCGCCAGCGCCTCTGGCGCGCGATACGCCCGGCGCCGGTCCGCCGCTCGAACTCGGCAAGGGACCAGCGCCCGCCGCCCCTCCCCCCGCAAGTGGGCCGACCATCGTCGGCTCCGGCGTGGCGATGCTCGATCAGCCGCGTGAGCAGTTCAATGCCGCGCTGTCGCCTTTCAGGCCGGGCAATATCCGGAGGCGGAGATAGGGTTCAAGGCGTTTCTCGCCGCAAATCCGGCGCATCGCCTAACGCCAGACGCGATCTTCTACATCGGCGAGACTTATCTTCAGCGCTCTCGCCCGCGCGAGGCGGCCGAGCAATATCTCAAGGTCACGACCGACTATTCCAAATCCTCCCGGGCCCCGGAGAGCATGGTGCGGCTCGGCCAGACCCTCGCAGAGCTTGGCAATTCCGACCAGGCCTGCGCCACGCTGACCGAATTCGGCAAGCGCTACCCGACCGCCTCCGCCTCGGTGAAGAAGCTCGCCGAGCGCGAGAGCGCCAAGGATCATTGTTGAGCGCCACGCGCTCGCACGCTCTCTCGTCGGCTGACATCGACGCGCTATTCGCCCCATTTGCTCGCGCGAAGGCGCTTCTGATCGCCGTCTCCGGCGGCCCCGATTCGACCGCGTTGCTCTTGATGGCGGCCGAATGGGCGAAACGCCGCGGCAAGCCGCGGATCGAGGCGGCGACGGTCGATCACGGACTTCGGCCTGAAAGCGCAGATGAGGCTAAGGCGGTCGCTACGCTCTGCGCGCGACTCGGGATCGGCCATCGCGTTCTTCAATGGAAGGGCGTGAAGCCGACGAGCCGGCTGCAGGAGCGGGCGCGCGAGGCGCGCTACCGCCTCCTCGTCGATCACGCCAAGACCATCGGGGCCGACGCGGTCGTGACCGCTCATCACGCCGACGATCAGGCGGAGACGGTGCTCTTTCGACTGTTGCGAGGGTCGGGCGTCGCTGGACTGCGCGGCATGGACATCATGAGCGCGCGCGACGGCATGACGATCGCCCGGCCGCTCATCCGCTTGAAGAAGCGCGACCTCATCGCCTTCGCCAATGCGCGCGGAGCGCCGTTCATCGACGACCCGTCCAACACCGACCCGCGCTTCGCGCGCACCCGGCTGCGGGCGCTTCTCGCCCGACTAGACGAGGAGGGCCTTGACGCGGAGGCGCTCGACCGGCTCGCGCGCCGCGCGCGCGAGACGGAAGAGGCGCTGGCGCATCTGACGACCGAAGTCGAGGCGCGTCTCGGCTCGGAGGGGGCGCTCGACGCGCGCGCGGTTTTCGCCGCGCCGATCGCGATTGCGCACCGGATTCTGACGCGGCGCGTCGCCAAGGCGGGCGGGCGCGATGCGAGCCACATCGGGCTCGAGAAGATCGAGGCGCTCGCGGCGGGCCTCCGCGACGCCCTCAAGGAGCGGCGAGCTTACGGCGCCAATGTCGGGGGCGCGCTCGTTCGCCTCACTGCCAAAGGCTGGCTCAGTTTCGCGCCCGAGCCGCCGAGAAAGAGCGGCAGACGCTAGGCCGCTTGCGGGCGCCTTACTGAGGGGAGATTTGCGATGAGCGAGACGTCTATGGCCGACATGCCGCTCTACACGAATTTGGATCGCATCGCTCGGGGACTGTCGGCTCACGGGATCGGCGCGACGGACCCAATCCCGCCAGAGCAACTATTCGACCTCGACGAATGGCACTATCACGGGCTTGACGCGATCCGCGCCGCCGCCGATCGGCGCGCATTAGACGACGATCACTAACCCTGCCAGAGGATACGCGCGGCGGGAAACGTTCATAGGCCCTAGCGGGTTTCGGCCCGGCGTGGGAGTAACGATATCTTACAAAATAGTGTAGTCTTTTCCGCCACCACATTCGCGAGCGTGACGCTTCATGACGGAAATCAGGCGCGCGTTTCTTTCGGCTTCCGTCGGGCGGTACCTCGTCATGACCGTCAACCTCGCCGCCGCGGCTGTTATGGCGCGGCTGCTGACGCCGGACGAGTATGGCATCTCGGTGCTCGGCGGAGCAGTGTTTGCAGTGGCTGAAGCGATCCGCGCGCTCGGCGGAGGGGCCTATCTCATACAGAAAAAAGAACTCACGTCGGATGACGTCCGCTCCAGCTTCACCGTCGGCCTCGCGGTGACGATCGTGATGACAGCGGCGCTGATGCTGCTGTCCGGACCGCTGACCAGCTATTTCATGACACCTGATCTCGGGCGTTATATACAGGCGGCAACCCTTGGCTTCCTGACTGGCCCGTTCATTTATCCGATCTCCGCCTTGATGAGCCGGCAACTGGCGTTCGGCACTATCGCCCTGATCAGCGTGGCGACGGCTACAATCAATGCCGCAGCCAGCATCTGCCTAGCATCACTCGGATTCAGTTTCATGAGCTTCGCCTGGGCCAGCGCTATTTCCGCCATCGCCGGAATGCTGCTGTATCTCTACGCCTGGAACGATAGTTCGATTTTCCGCGCGCGAATCCGAGGTTGCCGCGGCGTAATCGCGTTCGGGGCTTACGACAGTGCGACTGCTGTATTGTATCAGGTCGCTGAGACGCTGCCCTATTTCATCTTCGGTCGGCTGCTCAATGTCGAAGCTGTGGGGCTGTGCCAACGCGCCGTGTCGCTCAGCCTATTTCCAGAGCGTGTCATCCTAGCCGGAGTTGGCGCGGTCGCGTTGCCCGCCCTCGCGCGGCAGGTCCGCGAAAGCGGCAGCCTCCGACACGGTTATTTCCGCGCGATCGAGCTGATCACCGCCGCCCTGTGGCCCGCCCTGATTCTACTGGCCTTGCTTGCCGGCCCGGCTGTCACCCTCCTGCTCGGCCGGCAGTGGCAAGAGGTCGTGCCACTGGTCGAGATCCTCGCTGTAGCGCTGCTGTTCTCTTTCCCCGCCAGCCTGCACTACCCGGTAATGGTGGCGGCAGGGTCGATCCGCTACATGCCGCCAGTCGTTGTCGTGCAAAGTGTCGTGTCGCTCGGCATCCTGATTGTTGCCGCCCGGCAGGGCCTTCGGGCAGCGGCATTCAGCATGCTCCTGATTGTGCCGCTCAACAGCCTACTCTCGCTGCTGCTGGTACGGTTTGTCGTCGGCTTCTACTGGATCGACCTCGCCTACGCAGTGCGGAAGAGCGCCCTCTGTGCTGCGCTGAGCATGACCGGCCCCGCCATCGTAGCGCTCGCCACTCGGCGCATGCCGGATATGCCGCTTGCTGCAGCCGCGCTGGCGACGCTGTTGGCCACCTGTGGCTGGTTTGGCGGGCTATGGCTGACGCGCCACCCGCTGCTCGACGAAGTGGTCGGCGTGGCTTCCGCCGCGCGAGCGCGACTAGCAGGCGCGCGGCTGGACAGGATTTCCGCGCGCCCACAAGGCGATTGAGCGCACGCTTGACCCGACCGCCCGGTTAGGCCGTTTTGTCTACCGCACGGACCCATTGCAAAATCAGCTGGGTCAGCCGGATGCGATCGGACTCCAGTCCGAACGTGTGGTCGCTGCCCGGAAAAAATTCCAGCCTCAGGCGGTCGCCGAACGACACGTTGGGAAGCGCCTCGATTATCTGCTCGCGGTAGGTCTGCCGCGTCGTTTCTCCGGTAAATATCGCCAATATTTCAATGCCTTTGTCCACTGAGTTCTGGTAATGGCGCTCGACGATCTCGCGAGGGACCCGGTTCTGAAGCGAAGGGCGCTGCGCCTTCCACTTCGGTTGCGCGATGTGCAGCATAGGCCAAATAAGCATCCGCAGGGCGCGGCTGCGCCCGGTTAGCACGTTGAACCAGCTGCTCGCTTGCTTTAATCGCTGGCCGACGTAATGCACATAATAGCGGGGGGTTGGCGGGATCGACGGATCCATTAGCACGAGCCCTACGATCCGGGGGTCGGTATGGCCGTATAAAACCGCGTGGTCGGCCCCCGAGCACAGCCCGACTAGGATCATACGGGACGCTTTGCCATCCCGCTCCAGCCAGTCTAGCGCCTCCTTAATTTCGGCCATGCACGCCTCCACTGGCGACAGCCCGTCATCGCGGGGGTCGCTGTCGCCAATGCCAGAGAAGTCGAAGCGCAGCACGGTATAGCCGAGCACCGCGAGGGCGCGGGATATGGATACGAACATCCGGTGATGACCGACGCGGTGGATGATCCCAGTGTTGAGGATGACGATGGCCGGGCGGTCCGCGGACGCCGCCGACACCACCCGGGTAACGATACCAACCAAGGAAGTCCGACCGCCAAACAGAATCGCCTGTTCGCTGATTTTCTGGTTCATCCCAGCCAATCTACAATCCGCTTGAACACTCCAACGGGAACCGCGCCCATGTTATCAGGATCCTCTATCCAAGGACGTACAGCCTTAATGAACTCGGCCGTGTCAGAGTGCTCAGACATGCCCTCCCAAGACTCGGAGGGCAACGCCTGAGCGGCGGGGTCGGTAATCAAGGTTAGTCCACGAGTGCCCGAGCGGGTAAACGGAGGCGCAAGGGCAATTGCCCGAAGATCACGATGCATCTCGGCGCTCATCGGAAATCCCCGGACCGCTAACGGAGGGCCAGAGGGGGCCGGCGCCGCGGCGGCGCCTAGGCTCGCTAGATAGCCCGGCCCAGACAGGATCGGGTCCCACAGCACCAGAGTATCGACGTCCGTCGGACGCCGCGCCGCGACCCGCGCAGCGAGCGTCGCACCGAGCCGCAGGCCGATCAGCGTCAATCGTGCTGAGCCGAGGATGTCGAGCAGTTCTTCTATCGCCAGTTCGATATCCGCCTCCCAGGTACCGAGATTGGCATCCACCATCTCGCCCGCCGAATCCCCCGTACCGAAGAAATCGAAGCGGAGTGTATGAATCCCTGCACCCGCGAGCCTGATTGCAAGCTGCCGCATCACGCGGTGGGCATGCACGTATTCAGGGCCCCATGGATAGCACAGCACTGCTCCGCGCTTACCCTTACCCGTGAGGACAGCTGGCTCGTAGACCCCAAAAAGACGCTGTCGCCCGGCGCCGAAGTAAAATGGCGTCATCGACCGTGCGTGAGAGATAGGGGCAGATCGGCGGGATCCGCCGGCAGAGGCACCAACGCCGCGACCTGCCGCAAGGTATGGAAGAACAGCGTCCGCGGGTCCATCCGGCAACCGGTCCGCCGTTCGACCGCCTGGGCCACTCGCAGCGTCAGCAGCGAGTGGCCGCCAAGTTCGAAGAAATTGTCGTCGGCCGAAACATGTTCGATCGCCAGAACCGATCGCCAGATCTCGGCGAGCAGCTGCTCAGCGCCTGCGGCAGGCGGATTGTAGGCGACAGCGGCGCGCGGCGCCGTTCGGAACGGGTCCGGTAGGGCGTTACGATCCGCCTTGCCATTCGGAGTCAGCGGCAGGGACTCCATTGCCATCACGATCGACGGGATCATGAAGTCAGGCAGTTGTTCGCGCAAATACCGCCGCACGTCGCTGGGCGTAAGGTCCTCTCCTTCGCGGTAGACGAGGTAAGCAACCAGCCTTTGGTCGCCAGGCTGGGAACTCGCGCGCCACCACCACCGCCTCACGGACGGCGTGATGGCCGCGCAGCAGCGTCTCGATCTCTCCGAGTTCGATCCGGAAGCCGCGGATCTTCACCTGATGATCGAGCCGGCCGAGGTGCCGCAACTTACCGTCGGCGCCCCAGCAGCCCAGATCGCCGGTCCGGTACAACCGCGCGCCCCGCTGCCCAGATAGGGAATCCGGAATGAAGCGTTCGGCGGTAAGGCCTGGGTGGCCAAGATAGCCAGTCGCCATGCCCGCGCCGCCGATGCAAATCTCTCCCGCGACGCCGATCGGCGTCGGCTCGCCAGCTCGGTCCAGGATATGGACCTGCGTATTGGCGATCGGGCGGCCGATGCTGACGGTGACGCCATCGCGCTCGACAAGGTCGAGCGTCGACCAGATCGTGGTCTCCGTCGGGCCGTAGAGGTTCCACAGCATGTCCGCCCGAGCCAAAACCGCATCAGCAAGATCGCGTGGCAGCGGCTCACCCCCGCTTAGCGCGCGAAAGCCCGGGCGACCGGACCAACCGGCCTCCAGCAGCATCCGCCAGGTAGCGGGCGTAGCCTGCAGCACCGAGGCGCGGCTTGCGATAAGCAGCTGCGCCAATGCCGGCCCATCGGCAGCGGTCGCCCGTGACACCAGTTCAATCCGAGCGCCGACCATGAGCGGAAGATAGAGCTCCAGGGCTGCGATGTCGAAAGACACTGTGGTCACTGCAGCCAGCACGTCCTCGGCCGTCAGCCCCGGAGTTTCCTGCATGGAGCAGAGGAAATTCAAGAGCGCTCCATGGGGCACAGCAACGCCTTTGGGCTTGCCGGTCGATCCGGATGTATAGATGACGTAGGCCGTGTCTAGCGGCCCGGCAGCACAGGGTGGATTGTCGGCCGAAGCCACCTTAGCAAGCGCGTCCAGATCGAGAGTTTCAACGCCGCCCGGAATTTTCAGCCTCTCGGTCGCAGAGCCTGCCGTGACCAGCACCTTGGCCCCACTGTCGGCCATCATGTAGTCCAACCGCTGCGACGGATAATCGGGGTCGAGCGGCACGTAGGCTCCGCCCGACTTCTGAACGCCGAGCAGCGTCGCCAACAGCGCAGGAGAGCGGGGAAGGCAAAGCGCGACCAGGACGCCCCGACCAACCCCCAGTCCGCGCAATTGGTGCGCGACCGCATTCGCTTGTGCATTCAGCTCCGCGTAGCTCAATGCCACGCCTTCGAACGAAACCGCGACGGCATCGGGCGTTCGGGCGGCTTGATCCTCGAACAAGCGCACGAAGATCCGATCCTGCAGATACGGCGCGTCGGTGGCGTTCCAGTTGCGAAGCAGGCTTCGCTCTGCGGCCGGCAGCAATGGCAGGGCAGCTAAGCGCGTCGCCGGCGCTGCCGCCGCAGCCTCAAGGATGGTGAAATATTGGTCAATCAGCCGTTCAATCGTCGGCCGGTCGAACAGGTCTGTGTTGTACTCGACTAACAATTTCCGGGTGACGATCGGATCGACCGCCAGGCTCAGCTCGAACTGTGCGCCGCCTCGGTCCAGGATTATCGGCTCCAAATCGAGCCCGTCGAAAGCGATGCCGTGCATCGGGGCGTTGGTCACATTGAACATGATCTGGACGAGTGGCGCACGGCTAGTGTCGCGACGTTGTCCCAGTGCCTGCACCAGCCAATCGAACGGGATGTCCTGGTGAGCAAAGGCTTCCAAGGCGGTCGCGCGCACCCGTTGCAGCGCCTGCTGAAACGTGGGAGCGCCCGACAGATCGGTCCGTAACACCAGAGTGTTGACGAATGTGCCTACCAGGCCCTCGGTCACGCTTTGGGTACGGTTCGCCACCGGTACGCCAATCGGGATGTCCTCTTGCCCGGTGAGCCGATGCAGGAGGGACGCAAACGCAGTGAGCAGGGTCATGAAGAGCGTGCTGCCGGCGCCACGGCCGAGCTGCTCAAATACCTTGAGCTGTGTCGGCGGAATCGCGATCTGGCAAAGTCCGCCCGTCTGACTCTGCAGGCGCGGCCGTGGGCGGTCCGTCGGCAGTTCCACCGGAGGGAGGTTGGCCAGTTTCTGGCGCCAGAAGGCCAATTGCCGTTCGAACTCCGGCGCCAGCAGCCCAGTGCGTTGCCACAGCGCATAGTCACGGTAACTGACCGGGAGCGGAGGCAGCTTGGCCTCGATGCCGCCCAAAGCGGCGTTGTACAAAACCGCAAGCTCCCGACCCAAGACACCAATTGACCACTGGTCGCCGGCGACATGATGCAGCGCCAACGACAGCAGGCTTGTCTGCTCTCCGGTGCGGAACAGCTGCGACCGCAACACTGGTCCCTGCGCTAGATCGAACGGCGTTCTGGCATCTGCCTCTGCGAGCCGAAGTGCCTCCGCCATCGCTTCGTTGCTGTCCCCGTTGCGCCGGTCGACGATTTTCAGCGGCCGTTCGGGCGTTGTTCCGATCTCCTGCTGCGGAAGATCATTCACGAGTTGGATCGTGGTGCGCAAAATCGCGTGGCGCTCGTGCAGTACCCGGAGCGCGTCGGATAGCGCGGCTACGTCCAACTGCCCGCCGACCCGCAATACGAGTGCGATATTGTACGCGGTGGCTGCGGGATCGAGCGACTGGATCAGCCACATCCTCTCTTGCGAGAACGAGAGCGGAGTAGGCCCCTGTTGGAGGGTCGCTTCGATTGCCGGCATCCGCGGAGCATAACGGCCCTCCAGCAACGCCAGGTCGATTCGGCCTGCCAAGTCTCCCAGCGTGCGCGCATCGAATACGGTCTTCAGCGGCAGTTCGACACCGAAGGCGTCGCGCACCTGCGACACCACTTGCATGGCCGTCAGCGAATGGCCGCCTAGATCAAAGAAATCGTGAACCCGCCGGACCGGACCAGCCCGCAGAATGCGGCCCCATATTGCAGCGAGCGCATCCTCGGTGGGCGTCATCGGCTCGCTTTGCGGTTCATCCCCTTGGCGTAACAAGCTGCCGTCCGGCGCCGGCAGGGCGCGACGGTCGAGCTTGCCGTTTGGCGTCAGCGGCAGCGCCTCCAGCACCACGAAGGCCGACGGGACCATGTGGGACGGCAGCTGCTCGATCAGCGCCTGGCGCAGTTGCGCGGGGTCGGGCGGCTCTCCTGCGCCGGCTGTCAGATAGGCCACCAGATAGTCGCCTCCGGGGCGGTCGTCACGCGCCACCACGGCCGCCTGGGCGACCCCCGGCTGGGCCGCCAGCGCCGCCTCGATCTCGCCCGGCTCAACCCGGAAGCCGCGCAGTTTGATCTGCTGGTCCGCGCGGCCGAGAAAGTCCAGCGCGCCATCAGGCCGCCACCGCGCCAGATCGCCCGTCCGGTACATCCGGGCGCCCGGCGCGCCGTGCGGATCGGCCACGAACCGCTCGGCCGTCAGCCCAGGCCGGTTCAGATAGCCGCGCGCTAGCCCTACCCCGGCGATATACAGTTCTCCCGCAACGCCAACGGGAACCGGCTCCAGCGCAGCATCCAGCACGTAAACTTGCGTGTTCCGGATGGGTCGGCCAATGCTCACTGCTGTATCGCCGCGCTCGACTTGGGCTGCCAGGCTGTCGCCGTTGGCCTCAGACGACCCGTAGTAATTCCATAAGACCGCGTGAGGCAGAACGTCGTAAAAGCGCTCCGCCAGGGCTCTCGGCAGCGCTTCGCCACTGCAAACACAAACGCGCAGGCTGGCCAGGCAAGTCGGCATCTCCAGCAATACGCTGAGGAGTCATTCAAAACATCGGGACCTTATGCGGATACCTTCACACGGCGGATAGGGCTTTTATCGTGTCCTGTGTTTATTCCATGCTCATGGCAGGTGTCGTATGCATGAAACATGAAGGTTTTCACGAGGAACGGGAATGGCGAGTTGTCTACGGGCCGAAGCGCAACGCATCGCCTCTGATGGAAACGGCAACCGAAGCCATCGGGGGTGTTCCCCAGATCATTCACAAAATACCGCTGGATCGCACGGTATCAGATGATCTCGCCGACATCGACGTTGCCCAGATATTCGACCGGCTGATTATTGGCCCATCGATGTATGCACTGCCCATGTATGAAGCGTTCGTGGGCGCGCTAGCGGAAAAAGGAGTGCCGGATGCTGCGAAGCGTATAGTCATTTCCGGCATCCCAATCAGGTCGTAAATCCGTGCGAGGCGTAGGGGCGGAACAGCAATGACTGACGCAGAAATCAGAGGTCGGCTGCTCACTCATTTTTACGGTCTTAGACACAGCAACGGCGGATGGGTGCCCGTGGAGGACATCATTCTGGCCGGGGCGGAGCCAGTACCCTCCGGTGCTATAGAAGGCGTGTGTCGGCAGCTTTCTCAATTGGGCTTGATCGAGTGGCAAGGCTACATCGGCCAGGGCCCTCGCATTGGCGCTGCGAGGATAACGGTCAATGGGTCCAGCGCTGTGGAGCACGGGTCTTGGGCGGGGAGAACCATCACATTTCCTGCCCGCGGCCCGGACCCTGCAAAGAAGGAGGGCGGCTTGAGACGTGATCCGCTGTTGATTCGAAAATTGCTTGAGATGCTGGAAGCGCTTCCGGCACGATACGGAGATGTATTCGTTTTGAATGGCGATGATCCCCGTCTTGCGATCGACGGAGTGACCAGCGATCAGATTAACTACCATCTCGAACAGTTGCGGGAGATGGGATACGTGGAAAATTCCCGCTCCCAACCGGCAATCGGGATATCGTTTTCGGGCCTAACGCCGCGGGGACACGACTTCCTGGATGAGACCCGGACAACTTCCTCTCCAGCGCCGAAAGCTCTGAGCGTGGTCATGTCTAACAAGGTTTTCGTTGTGCACGGGCACGATGAAGGTGCCAAAAATGCAGTGGCATTCTACTTGAGCGGCCTTGGCCTTGAACCGATCATCCTCCACCTCAGGCCAAATGGCGGACGCGATCTGCTTACGCAATTCCGAGAAGAATCAGAAGGTGCAAGCTTCGCAGTTGTTTTGATGACGCCTGACGATGAAGGCGGTCCCATCTCCAGCGCTGAGCGTAGAGCCCGAGCTCGGCAAAACGTCGTGTTTGAGCTCGGATTCTTCATTGGACAGTTCGGACCTGAAAGAGTAGCCGCGCTCTTGAAGGGTGATGTTGAGAAGCCCTCGGACTTCAACGGAATTGCGTATATCAACCTCGACACTCACGACCGATGGAAGGCGGAACTTGCGCGTGAGCTGCAGCACGCGAAGGTACCGTTCGACGCAGCAAAAACGCTGACGGCGTAGGCGGCGTAGCTCGCCTTTGCTGGTGCGGCAGCTATTTCTAGCCCCATATCGTTCCCACACCACATACTCTGCCGAGAGAATACGATCTAACTATTTGAAATCACTGCTACCGAGCCGGTGGTTTTCCCCCAAGGACAAATTTTGGGGGGATCGGTGGTAGCGGGACCCAGACTTGAACTGGGGACCTACGGATTATGATTCCGCCGCTCTAACCAGCTGAGCTATCCCGCCGTTATCGACGCCCGAATAAGCCCAGCGCCGGCGAGCCGCCCCTATAAGGAGGGGCGGACGAACCTGTCAAGGCGAACGAGCGGGCGACGAGGAACCCTCGCTTTTGCCTTTCACGGAGCTCAAGATCCGACGGCGAATGAGGCCGCTAACCGGACGGATCAAGAGCCAATAGGGTGTGAACGCGAGACGCGACAGCCGGTCTGGGCAATGCACCCGTGTTTCGGTCACGAGCCTGGTTTGCCCCGACACGTTCTCCACGGAAAAGCCGAGCGCAAGCTTGGCCACGCCGTTTTCGCTGAAGGACCTGAACGCTTCCCCGCCGGCGACCGGCGTCAGCCCGTAGTTCAGGCGCCAAAACCTGCCGATGAGCCCGTAGACTATGGCCTCGTCCGTGCGGGCGAGCAGCGTGAAATTGTCCAGCCCGAAGGGCTCTGGAGCGCTGTCCGCCTTGGCCAGAAGACGCATGGGCAGCTCGCGCAAGCCGATCACGAACCGGAAAAACCGATCATTGTCGGGCCGATAGGCGACGACGGCGTCAAAGACCATGGCGGGATCGGCAGCCACACGACAGGAATGTCGTTCGCTGAACTGGTAGGCTGGCAGGAGCTGGTCGATCAAAGACATGAGCGGCCCTCGAAAACCCCAGCGAAAACGTCGCGCGTTCGCAGCCGCGATGCAAGCCGCAAGGTGCGGGCGCAAAGCCCAAACTCGCCGCACGATCCCCGCGGACGCGAGCCGTGACTTCAGTCGCGGCTCGGCGCTTCGGGAAAGACGCGCGTGACATGGCCCATCTTGCGGCCGGGGCGGATCTCGAGCTTGCCGTAGAGATGGAGGCCAAGATCAGGCTGGGCCAGGATGTCGCGCCAGTCCTCAGCGTCCTCGCCGATCAGATTGTGCATTTCGATCCGGCCGCGACGCGTCGTCGCGCCGAGCGGCCAGCCGCCGATGGCGCGAATATGCTGCTCGAACTGCGAGGTCTGAGCGCCCTCGAGAGTCCAGTGGCCGGAATTGTGGACGCGCGGCGCAATCTCGTTGACGATGAGCGCTTCGCGGCCGATGTGGTCGCGGGTGACGAACATCTCGACCGCCAGCACGCCGACATAGTCGAGCGCTTCGAGCACGGACGCTGCAATGCGCTTGGCTTCGGCCGCCGTCTCCCCGCTGACGCGCGCAGGCGCGCGGGTGCGGGCCAGGATGTGGCGCTCGTGCTCGTTCTCGCACAGGTCGTAAGCCGCGATCTCGCCTTCGAGGCTGCGCGCCGCAACCACCGACACCTCGCGCTCGAACGGGACGAAGCCTTCGAGAATCATCGGCGCCGAGCCGAGCGTCCGGTGGACCGCGGCGACGTTCGAGCCTTCGCGGATCAACGACTGGCCCTTGCCGTCGTAACCGAACCGCCGGGTCTTGAGGATGGCGGGCCGGCCGAGCTCGGCGACCGCGCGCACGAGGGCGCCCGCATCCTCGACGCCGACAAACGGCGCGACCTTATGGCCGAGGTCGCGCAGGAACGTCTTTTCCGTCAACCGGTCCTGGGTCAGCGCCAGAGCACGGGCGCCCGGCCGGACCGGCGCGCGCTCAGCGAGAAATTCGACAGTCGACGTCGGCACGTTCTCCCACTCGAAGGTAACGACGTCGACGCCTTGCGCGAAACGGGCGAGCGCCGCCTCGTCTTCGAAGGCGGCGACGGTCCGCGCCGCCGCCGCGTCATAGGCAGGCGCTTCCGCCTCAGGAGCGAAAATGTGCGTGCGAAGCCCGACCTTCAGCGCAGCCATCGCCAGCATGCGCCCGAGCTGGCCGGCGCCGAGTATGCCGATGGTCGCGCCGGGGCTTAAGATCATCGATTGGCGGTCTCAGCCTTGCGCTGCGCGTCTTCGGGCCGCGCGGCGACATCGGCCGTCCGCTTCGCCCGCCACCTCTCGAGCCGCGCCGCGAGGCCTTCATCGCCGAGCGCCAGCACAGCAGCGGCAAGCAGCGCGGCGTTGACCGCGCCCGGCTCCCCGATCGCGAGGGTGCCAACCGGCACGCCCGCCGGCATCTGGACAATCGACAGAAGGCTGTCCATGCCCGACAGCGCCTTCGAAGGGACGGGCACGCCGAATACCGGAAGCGCGGTCATGGCCGCGGTCATGCCCGGCAGATGCGCGGCGCCGCCCGCGCCAGCGATGACGACCTTGAAGCCTTCGGCTTTCGCCCCCTTGGCGAAGGCGACCAGCCGGTCGGGGGTGCGATGGGCGGAGACGATCCGCGCGTCATAGCCGACGCCGAGCGCCTCCAGCGTCTCGGCGGCGGCGCGCATGACCGCCCAATCCGACTGGCTGCCCATGATGATGGCGACAGGCTTCGACGTCCCGCTCATGAGGCCCCGCCGGTCCCTGAGTTCGACGCGATTCATGGGGCTCGCGCTTAAAGGAAGGGGGCCAGACGCGCAAGCGCGAGGACGCGATCGCATCTCGGCTTAGGCCGATTGTCCGCCTCCGCTTGAGCGCGGGACGAATGCAAACACGCCGCTTGGTCCCACGCCGTGGCTCCCGCCTTCCGTTACGACATAGCGCGCCAGTTCCGTCAGCCGCGAGGTCGGCAGGTGCGCCCGCCAGGGATCGCCAATCAGCGCCCGGATTCCGCAGTTCGAACACCGGTCAAGGAAGGCTGCGACCCTCTCCGAAAGGTCGGCCGCGTAAAACAAGTCGCCGACAAGAACCACGTCGACCTCGGGCGGCGCGCCGTCCGTGAGATTGCCGTGCAGGACAGAAATCGACGCCGCATTGAGCTTTATGTTGAGCTTGAGCGCGGCCACGGCGTAAGCGTCGACCTCCGCCGCGACGACTTCGCGAGCGCCAGCCTTTGCTGCGGCGATACCGACCAGGCCCGACCCCGCGCCAAGGTCGAGCACGCGCAGGCCTGCGACGACGCCGGGATTGTCGAGCACATATCGCGCAAGCGCCAGGCCGCCGGCCCAATAATGCGCCCAATAGGGCGCCCCGAACCCGTCTTTGTCCTCTCGCGCCAGGCGCCAGAGACCGCTGGTCGGAGACGCCTTGTGCAGCTCAATCTCGGGAATGCCGGGCACGGGCGAAACCGGGAGGTTCATGCGAATAAAGGCAGTCGGATCAAGCCGGCTCATTTTGGCACTATAGGCAAAGTCTCCGTTTGAGCGACGCCGACCGGACCTCAGCCTTGGCGATGGCGCCCTTGCGCGCTAGGCGTTGGTTAGGGCGCGTCTCCCGAACCAGCGCCCGCCATCCGGAGGCGAGCATTGGAAAGGGGACCGGAGGCCGCGGCCTCGGGAGCGACTGAGCGGGCGCCCGACTCCAAAGTTCCCGCGACATTGCGCGATCCCGGTGCGATTCGTTTCTGGATCGCCGTCATTTTGACGGGACTCGGCGCCGGCGTCGGCGCGGCGCTGCTGACGCTATTGTTCAAAGCGACGCAAGGGCTCGCTTGGGGCGCCTACGAGCCTTCCGCGCTGCTCGAGGCGGTGCGGCAAGCAAGCCCGGAACTCCATATCGGTTTGCTGCTCGGCGCCGGGCTCCTGACCAGCTTGGGCCAATGGGTGTTAACCCAGCTCACCACCGGCAACAGCATCGACGTGACCTCCGCGATCTGGTTTCAGGCCGGACGGGTGCCGGCGTGGCGAACGCTCGGCACCGCGGTCCTGTCGATCGTGATCGTCGGCATGGGCGCTCCGCTCGGGCGTGAAGGCGCCCCCAAGCAGTTCGGGGCGGTGTTCGGCAACCTGTTCTCGAGCTTTCAGAAGCTTTCGGACGAACAACGGCGTCTGATCGTCGCGATCGGCTCCGGCGCCGGCATGGCCGCAGTCTATAGCGTGCCGCTGGGCGGGGCGCTGTTTGCGCTCGAAGTGCTGCGCGGAGCGCTAGCTCTGCGGCTGGTCATTCCCGCGCTTGCGGCCGCATTGATCGCCACGACGACGGCGAGCTTCATCGTGCCCAATGCGCCGCTCTATTCCGTTCCCGCCTACCCGATCTCGCCCGACGTCTACCTCTGGACGATCATCGCCTCGCCGATCATCGGCTTGTGGTCGGTCGCGTTCGTCCGCGCGATCGCCTGGGCCTATGGCGCGCGCCCCTCGGGCTGGCTCCGGTTCATCGCGCCTCCGTTCGTCCTCGTCGTCGTCGGCCTCCTCTCGATTGTCTTTCCCGAACTGCTCGGCAACGGACAGGACGTAGCGCAGCTCCTGTTCCTGCATCCGCTCGAACCGCTCTTGCTGGCGGCGCTGGTGTTCGTTCGGCCGATTGCGGCGGTGGCCTCGGTCGCGAGCGGCGCACCCGGTGGCCTGTTCACGCCCTCGCTCGCCGCCGGCGCGCTCGCGGGCGCAGGCTTAGGCGAGCTTTGGCTCTTCGTTCATCCGGGCGGCGACATCGGCCTTTACGCGCTTCTAGGCGCTGGCGCGATGCTGGCCGCGTCCACCCAGGGTCCCATCTCATCGCTGGTTTTGATGATGGAACTGACCGGCCATGCCCGCGACTTCTCGCTCCCGATGATCGCCGCGATCGTGCTCGCCACCGCAACCGCGCGCCTGATCGAGTGGCGCTCGGTCTATGAAGCCCGGCTCACCGACGAAGAAGTGGCGGAGCGCTTACGGGCGCGGGAACCGAGAGGCGTGTGAGCCCCGGCTCAGGCACCCATTTTCTGAGGGCTAACGCGCGCGCTTCGAGCGCGCCTTTGAGAAAAGCGGACCGGCCAGATCACGACGGGCCGCTGAGGCGGCTTGAACAGCGGAATCGTCGCCAGGTCCTAGGACCTCTGGTCTATTGACTTAGGACCTCTGGTCAATTGACGTTGGTGCGCGATGATTTGTACAGAGATGATGGTGCGGATTTCACCCCAGGGGGGAACAACATCATGCAGACAAAACTCGCAGTCGGTTTTCCAGTGAACAAATCGATCCTTTTGTTTGGCCCGCTTGTCGCGGGCGCGGTCGTGTTCGCCGCCGGGGCGGCGAAGGCGGCTTTGGTCAACGACTTGGTGACCTTCACCGCCTCGGGCTTTACGTCGGCGTTTGGCCAGCCTGTTCCAACCGACCCTGTCACCGGGTCGTTCACGATTACCTTTGATCCGACACAGACCTATGTCGACCAGACGGTCGGAATCACGCTGAACAGTCTGAACATTTCGTTGGGTTCGGCGTTGGCCTTCGACTATAGCCCCACCGGCAACACCCATGGCGACGCGGACGAACTTGTGGTAGGCGGGTTGCAGGACGGCGCCGACAGCGTTTTTCTCTCCCCAACCGTCTATGATGATTTTTACCTGCACATATTTACCTACAGTTCGACTCCGACGTTCCAGCAGCTCGGCTACACGACGAGCAGCGCTACGCCGAATTCAAATTATTTCTTCACAGATCTCCCCAACAGCGGCGCGGGCTCCGTCACGGTTACCCCGATCACGGGCTCCACTCCCGAGCCCGCCACCTGGGCGATGATGCTCGCTGGCTTCGCGGGTCTTGGCTTTCTTGGCTACCGCCAAGCCGGAAAAGCCCGCGCCTCGGCGTAAAGCCCGCAAGGACAAAATCGGGAAAGGCCGTCTTCGGGCGGCCTTTTTTCGTTCTATGCTGGATGAGGAAACCTAGAGCATTTTCCGATCATGTTGCATCGTATCCTGCGGCGGCGAGATAGTTTGCGCATTCTTGCGGGGTGAAGCGGCGAAGGGCGTCGGCGATGGCTTGCCAGAGGTCTGGGATTGTTCTGGCGGCGGCGGCGCGCAACAGGGCCTTGAGCTTTGCGAAGGCCATTTCGATGGGACTGAAGTCGGGGCTGTAAGGCGGCAGGTAGCGCAGGGTCGCGCCCGCGGCCTCGATCGCCTGTCTGACGCCATGAACCTTGTGAGCCGGCAGATTGTCCATGATGACGATGTCGCCTAGCCGCAACTCCGGAACGAGCGCTTGTTCGACATAGGCGAGAAAGGCCTCGCCGTTCATCGGGCCGTCGAGGACCATCGGCGCAGCGATGCCGTCGTAACGCAGCCCGGCGGTGAAGGTGGTGGTTTTCCAATGGCCATGGGGCACGGGAGCGCGGCATCGCTCGCCCCTGGGCGCACGCCCGTAAAGGCGCGCCATCTTGGTGTTCGCGCCGGTCTCGTCGATGAAGACGATCCGCGTCGGATCGAGGTCGAGTTGTCCCTCAAACCATGCCTCCCGCGCCGCGTTCACCGCGCTGCGGCGCTGTTCGGCGGCGTGCGCTGTCTTTTTTTGCGCGTGATCTTGCGGCGTTTGAAGAACCGCCAGAGTGTGCCGATGGCGACGGCGATGCCGCGCTCCTTCAGCCGCTCTCGCAGTTCTGAAAGCGTAATGTCGCTCTTGGCGGCCACGGCCGAAAGGATCAGTTCGGCATGCGCCTCGATCCGTTGCGAATGGCGGTCCCCGCCCTGGCGCTTGGGCCTGACATCGCCCTCGCGCCGTTCCTGTGCCCGCCATCGGATCGCGCTCGACGCACTGACGCCAAATCGCTGCGCCGCCGCTCGACACGACAATCCCCCCTCAATCGCGCCAACGACACGCTGACGAAGGTCAACAGACAAGGATCTGGCCATGCACGCCAGCCTCCTTCGCCGGCCACAAGCATGAATCAGAACCAAGCCGATTCGGGAATCCCATACGATTCAATCAGACAGAAAAATGCTCTAGGCCGCCAGCTTGGCGTAGTCTGCGCTATCCCTTCTCCACCCACTCGTCGCCGACCTTCTCGTAAGCTCGTTTGACGGCCGCCCAGGCGATCCGGAAAGCGGCTTCCTGACGGGTGTCATGCGCATGGGCGGCGTGGGCGTGATTGAACGCTTCACGAAAGATGTCCTGGGCGTGCTCGGGCAGGTGCGAACGGACGGACGGCGGGAGATCGGCGTTCACGTCGTAGGGCATGGGCTACCTCCGTTGCGTTTCGGATCTCGAGTTAGGCGCTCGCTGAGACGCGGCAACCGCGCCCTGCCGGCCCCTCAGGCGATAATATCCGGCGTCAGCTGATCTTCGAGCCGCGCCAGCTTATCCCGCAACAGAAGCTTTCGTTTCTTGAGCCGCTGCAATTGCAGTTGGTCGGCTTGGCCGGCGCGCCGCAAGGCGTCGATGGCTGCGTCGAGGTCGCGGTGCTCCTCGCGCAGCCGCTCGATTTGGGCGACCAGCGCCGCGCGTTCCTCGGGCGTAAGCTCCTTGTCGTCCATTCTCGCGTCACTCTACGCTAGGCCCTCTCGCGCCCTCAACGGCGTCGTGGACGTCTCGATGTCCGTGAGCTGCTGCGGCGCTGCGTCATACGCACAAAAACTTGCGTTTCCGCTTTGGCGTCGCCTTCTCGCCAAAAATTAACCTTTCATATCCGCTATTCGGTTCGAGAGGCGTAAAGCGACGAATGATCCCCCAAAATGTCGGGGGCGCAGTCCAACGAATTCATGGCGCCGACGACATTTTGTCGCTTGCGCCATTCGCAGGATATGTCACAATTTCGTCGTTAAAAACATGAGGGAGCTGTCCCATGTCGATTGATTCGCATCTCAGCGAACTGGTGCGTCGGCACCAGGCCATTGAAGAAGCGATCCTAGCCGAAATCAACCATCCGGCGTCAGACGACATCAAGGTTCACGAACTCAAGCGTAAGAAACTGCACCTCAAGGACGAAATCGAAAGGCTCAAGCAGCAAGCCGAGACGGAACCGGCGCACTAAGCCCGGCGCAAACAACGATTACCGTCAGAGCGGCGCGGCGAGAGCATCGCGCCACTCCTCGATAACCGTTGCGTCACCCTCCCTTCGCAGGCTTTCCGACGCGAAGGATAAAAGGTCCTCCCGGGACCTCAGTCGCGCCAGCGCCCATACGGCGGCTCCGCGGACAAGAGGGCTTTCGTCGCGCAATCGTTCCTCCGCGACCTTGGCGAGCGCGCGATCCTTCGAGTTCCCAATCGCAATCAGAACGTTGCGCACGAAGCGCGCCCTGCCGACGCGCTTGATCGGGCCGCCAGCGAACAGCGACCGGAAGGACGCATCGTCGAGCCGGGCGAGTTCGGCCAAGGGCGGGGCGTTAAGGTCGGCGCGCGCCTCGAGTTTCGCCTCCCGTCCTTCGCGGGCGAACTTGTTCCAGGGACAGACGGCGAGGCAGTCGTCGCAGCCATAGATGCGGTTGCCGATCGCGCGCCGAAACTCCCGCGGAATCGGCCCCTCGTGCTCGATCGTGAGATAGGAGATGCAGCGCCGCGCATCGAGCTGGTAGGGCGCCGGAAACGCGCCTGTCGGGCAGACGTCGAGGCAGGCGCGGCATTGCCCGCAATGGTCCGGCTCCGGAGCGTCGGGCGGCAATTCGAGGGTCGTAAGGATCGCGCCCAGGAACAGCCAGGAGCCAAACTCCCGCGACACCAGATTGGTGTGCTTGCCTTGCCAGCCGAGCCCCGCGCGCGCGGCCTGCGGCTTCTCCATGAGCGGCGCGGTGTCGACGAAGACCTTGACCCCCGTCTTCTCCGGCCGCGCGGCGGCGACGACGAACGTTGCGAGCTGCTTGAGCTTGCCCTTGATCACATCGTGATAGTCGCGATGGCGCGCATAGACGGAAATGGCTCCCACGTCGGGGCGCCCAAGCGCCGCCAGCGGATCGACCGAGGGGCCGTAATTGAGGCCCAGCATGACGAGGCTCCTGGCCTCGGGCATGAGCTTGCGCGGATCGGCCCGACGCTCGAAGGTCTCCGCCATCCAGATCATGTCGCCATGCGCGCGGTCCGCGAGCCAGGCGGCCAGACGCTCGCGCGCCTGCGCCGGCGCGTCGGCCGACGCGACCCGGCAGGCGTCGAAGCCGAGCGCGCGCGCCTTTTCCCGTATGGACGTCAGAAGTCCAGATCGGCGTAAGCGACGCTCGGAATCATCCCCGGCAGCCGCTCGGCCAGGAGCGGCCGGAACGACGGGCGCGATTTCATGCGCGCATACCAGGTCTTGGCGGTTTCGCTTTCGTCCCACTGCGCGTCGCCCAGGTAATCGGCGCAGGACAGGTGCGCCGCGGCCGCGAGATCGGCATAGGTCAGCCGGTCGCCGGCGAGCCAGTTGCGGGCCCCGATCAGATGGCCGATGTAACGCAGATGATAGCGCAAATTGGCGCGCGCGGCGCGCACGGCGTCCATGTCCGGGGCGCCGCCGCCCTGGGCGCTGCTCATGAACCGCTTGTAGATCTTCTCCCGCACGAGCCATTGGCTGGCTTCGTTGAAGAGCTTGACGTTGAACCAGTGCGCGAGCCGGCGCGTCTCCGCGCGCGCCAATGGATCCTGGGGCATCAGACGGCGGTCGCCGAGACCCAGGCCCCGCGTCTCGTCAAGATATTCGGCGATCACCGCCGCTCCCGAGAGGCTCGCCGTTTCCTCGTCGAGCATGACCGGCGTCGCCCCTTCGGGCGCTATCAGCAGGAACTCCCGCCGACGGTCCCATGCCCTTTCTTCGACCAAGCGCGGCTCGATTCCCATTTCCCCAAGCACAAGACGGATGAAGCGGGAATGAGGGCAGAAGGGATGGTGGTAAAGCGTGATCATTCGGGCCCGGTTCGAGCGGCAAGACGGGAGCAGCCGCGGCGCCCGTCGGATTTCATCCTCGGACGCCATCAGATGCGGCGCTCCCGGTTAACCGATGGTTAACCGGCGGGCGGGGCTCTCGGCCGCCGTTTCATCGGGGACAATCGTTCAACGCCGCGCGCCACCCCGCCCTGGCGGCTCCGACTCATGCTAAGCGGGGCGGACGCTTCGCCGAGGCCCGCCCTGCTCTGATGACCCCGCCAAGACTTCATTCGCAAATGGAAGCCGGTGGCGCTGACCGAGCGCGCGGGAGCACTCACCCAGACGAAATGTTGCGAAAAGCGGTAATAAGAGAGCCCGCCCAGGCATCGCGAGATCCGACCCCACAACCGTCGTCCCCCATAACCCGCCATCTTCAGCCTCGCCGCCTACAAGTCATTGGTAAAGCAAGATATTTCGCTGCGGTCTTCGGTTGCAGCCGACAAATCCTTGGCTAATCCGCGATCCCTCCGTATACTTCCTGGTCGAACCGGAATTTGGCGAGCGTCCCGCGGGTGAGAAGAGAGCTCACGAAAAGGAGAGAGGGCGCGCGCGCGAGGCGTCTCGCGCACAACCTCAAACGCGAGTCGGAGGGAAGCGAAACTTTTTTTATTTTTTTGGTCGTAACCCGTTGAAAGGTCCCGAATTCATAAAAATAGATGAAAATAAAAAAAGCAAATGAAAGCGATTTTGCTTTCAATTATTTTCATTTGCTTGGCGTGAACTCGCGCATTGGTTGTATACGAACTTTTCCAGAGGCCGCTAGCCTAGGATCTCCCCCGACTGAATGCGCCACACTTCGGCGGCGTTCATCCGCGCCCAAGCCTCGCTGAGGGAATTGTTGGCGTCGATCGCCCGGCAGGCGTCCTCGATCACGAAGGTTTCGAAGCCTTCGTTGCGCGCGTCGAGCGCCGAATGGGCGACGCAAAAGTCGGTCGCGAGCCCGCAAGCGAAGATCCGCTTCACTCCGCGCGCCTTGAGCATCGCGGCGAGGCCGGTCGTCGTCTTGCGGTCGGCCTCGAGGAAGGCGGAATAGGAGTCGACGGCCGAATGCATGCCCTTGCGCAGGATGAGGAAGGCGCGATCGACCACGAGGTCTGGATGCAGCGCCGCGCCGGGCGTGTCCTGCACGCAGTGCTGGGGCCAGAGGGTCTGGTCGCCGTAGTGCAGGCGCTTCGTGTCGAAAGGCTTCGCGTTCTCGTGGCTCGCCGCGAAAGAGGCGTGCGTCGGCGGATGCCAATCCTGCGTGACGACGACGTTGTCGAAACGGCTCACCAGTCGATTCACGAGCGGAATGATCTGATCGCCCCCTTCGACCGCCAGCGCCCCGCCAGGCATGAAATCGGGCTGCAGGTCGATCGCGAGGAGGACGTCGCGGTCATCGATAGAGATTGGCCTCGCCATTGGGATCGCTCCTGTCATCGCCATAGGCGCCGAACAGCCTTTCCGCTCATAGTCCAAACCGACGATCGGCGCGAATGTCAGCGGCAGGATTTAGGCGGGAGAAGCCGGAAAGGCAGTCAGGCGACGACATTTCCTCAAGGGCCGAACGCAAGGTCGGCGCGCCGACCTGTGGGCCGACGCGATTTCAGCTGCCCGAAAGCGTCGCAAGAAAATCAATCAGCGCGTGGCGGTCAGCGTCGTTCTTCACGCCGGGGAACAACGTCGTCGTGCCGGGCACGACGCCCTGCGGATTGGCAAGATACGCTCCAGCTTGTCCTGCGTCCAGACGATGCCGGAGTTCTTGTTGGCGGAGGAATAATTGAAATTGGGGACCGCGCCGGAATGGCGTCCGACGACGCCGGCGAGACTCGGTCCCACGCGATTGTGGTCCGGCTCCGTCGAATGGCAGATCGCGCAATTGCGCTTGAAGACCGCCTCGCCGCTCGGGTCAGCATCGGCGACAAACGGAACGAACAGAAGCGGGCAGGCAGTGAGCAGGCGCAAGGCAAATGGCACGTCGAGGGTCTCCAATGCGACAAAAAGACAGGGGCGCGCCGCTCGTCGCAGACGCGCCCACTGCTGTTGATTCGCCGCGGTTACTTGCTCGTGGCGTCCTTGGAGTCGTCGGACACGGCCATCACGATCACCGTCGGATCGCCGAGCAGGCCGAATGTGACGCGCGAGACGTGGCCGGACGTGACGGCCATATATTGTTTGCCGTGCAGCTCGAACGTCGCGACGCCGCCGGCGATCATGCCGCCTGTCTGCGTGGTGAAGAGCTGCTTGCCGGTGGCGCTGTCGAGGGCGAAGAAATTGCCCTTGATGTCGCCAGCGAACGTGACCCCGCCCGCGGTTGGCGTCACGCCGCCGATGACCGGCGCGCCGATGTCGTCTTTCCACTTCACCTGGCCGGTGCCTGCGTCGACGGCCGTGATCCACCCGTGCGCCTTATCGGTCGGGTCCTGGATCGGTTCGCCGCCGTAGAAGAGTTCGCCGGCAATGTAGGTCGGCGGTCCTTTCTTGAAGATCGCGCACCAGTCGACGGCTCCGACGACGAGCGCGTTGTTCTTGCGGCCGTAGGCCGGGCCATTCCACTCGACGCCGCCGAGCAGACCGGGGCACACATGGTCGCCCTTTTCGGTCGGGATAGCATTTTCGTTCTCGACTGTGGTGATCGGCGTGCGGAACAGCTCTTTGTGCGATTCCCGGTCCAGGCCAACGAGCATTCCGTCCTTGCCGGCGGCGGCGACAATGTCCTGCAGGTCCGGCGTCCGGTACAGCACGAGCACGGCGGCGAGATCGTGATCCACGCCGTCGTGCGCTTTGAACTGGTGATGCCAGTGGAGCGCGCCGGTGCGGGCGTCCAGCGCAACCACGCTGTCGGTGTAAAGATTGTCGCCAGGGCGGTACTCGGCGTCGAGATCCGGCGCAGGATTGCCGACCGGCACCAGGACCTCGTTGCGCGTGACGTCGAGTGTGAGCACTGTCCAAGTGCCGCCGCCGCCCGTCAGCGCCGATCTCTTCACCTGCCAGGTGTCGGCGCCGGGCTCGTTGTCAGTGGGGATCAGGTTGAAACGCCGCAACTCGCGCCCGTTCTCGGCGTCGAACGCCATCAATCGGCCGCGCACGCCCCAGTCGCTGCCGGCCGTGCCCGCGTGACGACGCCGTTCCATGCCAGCGGGGCGCCCGACAGGAACTCGCCCACTCCCGGATCGCCCACCTGGTCCTTCCACAGGGTCTTGCCGGTCTCGGCGTCGATTGCGATCAACGCCCCGTCCGGAAGGCCCCGGAAGACGCCCCCATTGTTGTAAGCAGCGCCACGATTGACGCTCCAAACGTCCTCGTAGGACGAGGTGTAAGTGTTGCGCCATTTCTCCTGGCAGGTCCGCGGATCAATCGCGATCGTGTCGCGTCCCGCCGTGACCTACATCACGCCGTTGATGACGATCGGGCCTGCATGGAACGATCCGCCGTCCTTGACCTTGATGCGGCAGACCTCTTTCAGCGCTCCCACATTCTTCGCGGTGATCTGGTGCAGAGGCGAAAAGCGTTGCGACGCATAGTCGTTGTTATAGCCGGCCAATCAACCTCCGTGCCGTTTGTCGGCACGATGTCCGCTCGCAGCGCGTGCGGCGCAATAAACACGCTAGCCGCCAGCGCGGCGCCGGCCAGCAATACTTGACGTCTATGGTATCGTCATGATGTTTCCGCCCTTGGTTGCTCTCTCGACACTCGAGAAAGTCGCTTTCGTTACTATCGTGTCGCCAACGCTCCGATGCATCGGCTTATGATGTCAAGGTTTAACAGGTATGACGTTAAGGGATGATCTCGGTAGGCAACCGCCAGCATCGTCGGACGGGGCGCCCATGCGCGAGCTTTACAGAAAGAAGCGAATCGTGCCTGACCTTGCGTCTCCGGCTTCGACACGCGCCGGAGGACCTCGGCTACTCAATGGCAACGTCAGCGCCGCGGATTCGATACGCTTTGCGATGCATCTAACCCGTTTAGAACAACTCAAGGGCAATCACCGGATGGCTCGCAGGCATGAACCGGCGCCCCGACTTGACGACGTAGCAGCGCCAGCGCATCTGCATGCCCCGCATGCCGACACTCGTTCTGCCTTTTCCAGCTATCAATCCTGTTCTTGTGCAATTGGGGCCGCTGGCCATCCGCTGGTACGCGCTCGCCTATATCGCCGGCCTCGTGCTCGGTTGGTTCATCATTCGCCGGATCGTCTCCGACGACCGGTATTGGAATGGGAAAAAGCGCCCGAGCGCGGAGAGCATCGACGATCTCCTGGTTTATTGCGCCTTCGGGGTCATCCTGGGCGGGCGGGTCGGTATCGTTCTGTTCTACAATCCACAATATTACTTTTCCCATCCGGTCGAGATCTTCAAAATCTGGGAAGGCGGAATGTCCTTTCACGGCGGGCTGATCGGCGCGCTGATCGGCATTCTCCTGTTCTGCCGCCGCTACAAAACGCCGGCGATGACCGTGCTCGACCTGTGTTCGCTCGTCGCGCCGATTGGCATCTTCCTTGGCCGAATCGCTAATTTCATTCGCCCCGAGCTCTGGGGTCGCCCCACCAATGTTCCCTGGGCGGTCATATTTCCGGGGACGGACGGCCAGCCGCGCCATCCGAGCCAGATTTACGAAGCTCTGCTCGAGGGGCTTCTGGCGTTCGCCATCCTCTACATGCTCGCGCAAACGGGCGCTCTGCGCCGTCCCGGCCTCCTCACTGGCGTCTTCGCGATCGTCTATGGCGCGTCGCGCATTTTCAGCGAATGCTTTCGCGAACCCGATCCGCAGCTCGGATACCTCAAGTGGGGGTTGACGATGGGCATGGTCCTGTCATTCCCTCTGATCATCGCGGGGATCGGGGTTCTGGCGTGGAGTTATCGGCGGGGCGTGTCGCCATGACGCTGCTCCTCGACGAAATCAAAGCAATGATCGCTGAGCGTGGGCCGATCACGGTCGAGCAATATATGCAACTCGCGCTCGCCCATCCGGACCTCGGCTACTACATGAACCGAGATCCATTCGGCGCAACGGGAGACTTCACGACCGCGCCGGAGATATCCCAGATGTTCGGCGAGCTGATCGGTCTGTGGGCGGCCGAAGTATGGTCAAGCATGGGCTCGCCCGATCCGGTGCGCCTCATCGAACTCGGCCCTGGGCGGGGCACGCTGATGGGCGATGCGCTGCGCGCCGCACGCATTGTTCCGGCTTTCCGTAACGCACTCGACGTCCGCTTCGTCGAGACGAGTCCGGCTCTGGCGGCGATGCAGCACGAACTGCTAGTCAATTCGGGCGTGGCGGTCTCTTGGGCCCAGACCCTAAAGGAAGTCCCTGACGGGCCAGCGATCGTGATCGGCAACGAGTTTCTCGACGCGCTACCCGTACGCCAGTTCGTGCGTGTGAACGGCCAGTGGCGCGAGCGCACGGTGCGTGTCAACGGCGACGGCGCGCTTGTCTTTAGCGTCGCCGACAAGCACGAGCCCTATATCAGAGCCAACGCGGCGAACGGCGAAGTGCTTGAAGTGAATCCTTCCGCGCATCGATTGATGTTCGAACTCGGCGCTCGGCTCGCGAAGCAGGGCGGCGCGGCGCTACTGATCGATTATGGCCACGTGGTCACCCAATTTGGCGACACGTTGCAGGCCCTGCGCGCGCATCGCTATGTCGACCCGCTCGTTGCGCCGGGCGAGTGCGACCTCACCGCGCATGTCGATTTTGCGGCCATGGCGCGCAGCGCGAGCGCAGCCGGGGCCGTGGTCTATGGGCCGATCGACCAAGGCGATTTCCTGCGCGCGATCGGCATCGACCTGAGGACAAAAGCGCTTGCCGAGCGCGCCACTCTTGACCACGCAGAGGAATTTGAGCGGGCGCGGGCGCGCCTGGTGGGCAAGGGTCAAGGTGAAATGGGCGCTGTGTTCAAGGCAATGGCGGTCGCCGACCGCAGGCTGCGCCCGCCTCCCGGGTTCCAATCCGCAGCCGCGAAATCCGCGTGAGCGCGGCTCAATTCCTGGCTGCGGAATTGCTGCGGATTCCTGGCGTAGCGCATGGCTTTTTCACCCGTGTCGGCGGAGCCTCGCAAGGCGTCTACGCATCGCTGAACGCGGGTGTCGGCTCGCGCGACGCGCCAGAAGCGGTAACCGAGAACCGCGCCAGGGTCGCTGCGGCGCTCGGAGCGGCGCCGGAGCGCCTCGCCGTGCCGTTCCAGATTCACTCACCCGACGCAGTAGCCATAAGCGAGCCTTGGCCGGCAGATGCGCGCCCGCGGTGCGATGCCCTGGTGACCGCGACCCCTGGCCTCGCGCTTGGCGTGACGGGCGCTGACTGCGGCATGATCCTGTTTGCCGACCAGCGCGCGCGTGTCATCGGAGCGGCGCATGCGGGCTGGAAAGGAGCGCTGACGGGAGTGATCGAAGCGACGGTGACGGTGATGGAGCGGCTTGGCGCCAAGCGCGGCGACATTGTCGCCGGGCTCGGCCCGTGCATTGGGCCCAAGTCCTACGAGGTTGGCCCAGAATTCGTGGCCGCCTTCGAAAACATCGGGGAAGATACACGCCGCTACTTCACTTCAGGCGTCAGAGAAGGCCACTCGATGTTCAACCTCAACGCCTATCTCGCCGAACGGGCCGCGCGCGCGGGAGTCGGACGCTTCGAGGATCTTGGCCTCGACACCTACGCCGACGAACGCCGCTTCTTCAGCTATCGCCGCGCCACGCATCGGAGGGAGCCGGACTATGGCCGGTTGATGTCGGTCATCGTGATGAATTGAGCCTTTTACGCGAATTCCGGTTGCTTGACAGGCGGTCTGCGCGCGACCAATTAAGGCCCGATCCACTTTGCTGACGATCGGCGCCAAGTCGAAAGCGCGCCCTGAGGGGACTCCGAATGTTCGCTCAGGCCTTGGCGAACCGGCTTGCGCGCGGCGGCGTCCACCTGGCGTTGGCGCCGTCGATAATTGCCCCGCTTTTCGTCGCGAGCTTGGTCGTTCTCTTCCTGGCCGACAAGCCGCAGGACGTTGGCCTTGCCGGCGTCGCGCGTCTCGCCATGGCTGCCGCGGTGCGGCTCATCGGCCGCACGCAAGGCGCGCGCGAGCGGCTTGTCGAGGCGCGGGCGTGAGCGACCGGCGACTGCACCACGTCGACAGCGTCACCTTTCGTCAGGCGATGCGGACCCTTTCCTCCGGGGTTGCAATCGTCGCTTGCGGAGAGGACGAAGCGCGCGCCGGCTGCACGGCCATATCGGTTGCGTCCCTGTCGCTCGTGCCGCCGACGCTTATCGTCTGCCTCGCGCGGTCGTCGTCGACACTCGCCCGATTGCGCGAGGTGGGCGCATTTTCGATCAGCCTGCTGGCCGCGCGCCACCAGGCGCTCGCCCATCGCTTCAGCGGGCACAGCGGCGCGCATGGAGCTCGCCGCTTCGACTTGGGCCGCTGGGTCACGCTCTCGACCGGCGCCCCTGTCCTCGCCGAGGCGATCGCAGCGTTCGACTGCCTGGTCGAGGAGGTCATCGAGCGCCACTCTCATGCGATCATCCTCGGCGCCGTCGTGAGCCTCAAGGAGGGCGCCGACGAACCCGCCCTCATGCGTCGGCGCGGAGAGTATGCGACCCTCGTTTGAGACGCCGATTGGTCTGCCCGATCCCACGCAGGGAACGGCGGCAAACTTCCCCGGTTTTTAACCGCCGCGCAGCACCCGTCCAGCGATCGCGTCGAGCTTCTTCACGAGTTCGGGATCGCGATGGGCGGGAGATGTGATAATGGCGAAATCCAGCGAGCGGTCCGACCCGGCCGGACACGGCTCGTGCTCCGCGGGAAATTCGTGCAGCGTCCGGGCGACGACCGCGCTCGCCTTGTTGGCGTTCTCGGCCATGACCTTGATCACCGAGGCCACATCCACCGCGCCGTGCTCCTCGTGCCAGCAGTCATAGTCGGTGACCATGGCGATCGTTGCGTAGGAAATCTCAGCTTCGCGCGCCAGTTTCGCCTCGGTCGCGCCAGTCATGCCGATGACGTCCGCGCCGCCCGCCTGAAAGCGGAGCGACTCGGCCAGCGACGAGAACTGCGGGCCTTCGATGCAGACGTAGGTCCCCCCGTCGCGGCAAGCGACTGTTTCCGCTTGAGCTGCGGCCACGAGGCGGCGGCGCAAGAGCGGCGCGATCGGATGCGCCATCGAGACGTGCGCGACACAACCGTCGCCGAAGAAGCTCGTCTGGCGCTTATAGGTGCGATCGTCGAACTGATCGATCATCACGAACATGCCAGGATAGAGCTCGCGGTGGAAGGAACCGCAGGCCGAGAGCGCGATGATATCGGTGACGCCGGCGCGCTTGAGAGCGTCGATGTTGGCGCGATAGTTGATCGTTGAGGGAGAGAAAGGATGGCCGCGCCCATGGCGCGCCAGGAACACCGCCTGCGTTTCGCCCACCCGCCCGAAGCGAAGAGCGTCCGAGGGATGGCCCCACGGGGTGGCGATTTTCTCCTCGCTCAGGCCCGCCAGGCCGGGAAGATCATAAACTCCCGAACCTCCGATGACCCCGACAACTGCTTTGGCCATGCTCCCTCCGCCCCATCGAGCGGCGCCATTCCTAACGGCCGCGGCGCAATCAATTCCGCCGCCCTCGATATCGCTCGGTTTCTAGTGCGCGGACTCCCAGATCCGCTTCTTGACGAAGTAGAGCAACACCGCAAAGACGATAAGGAAGATCATGACCCGGAGGCCAATTCTCCTGCGTTCAAGAAGATTTGGTTCCGCCGCCCAACTGAGAAAGGCTGCAACGTCCTTGGAGTAGTTTTCTAAAGTCGGCGCGCGTGCCATCCTTATAATCGACCGCGCCGTCGGTGATTGGCTGCGGCATCGCGATTTTATGTCCTGGGTAATATAAGTTCCACTGTGGGTCATCGGCCTTCGTATAACCGGTCAGGATCGCATGGATGTAATCCGCCCCCATCTCCTGATATTCCAGGCCCGGCAGCGCGTCGAGGACGAACCATGGAAAACCGCGCTCGAACTTGAGCGATTTGGCCAATAACGCCATATCTGGAGGCGCCTTGCCGAGTGTCGCCGCGGCGGCCTGGTCGTTCGGATAGGCTTCAGGGCGAGGAATGAGGTCGGCCGGCGTTGCGGGGCGCTTGAAGATCTCGCCCTTCTCGTTGGGCTCGGCGTTGGTGACCTGATAAGTGGCGGCGAGCGTCCTGACCTGATCCTCGCTGAAACCCGGCCCTCCGGGCTCGGCGAGCGTGCGGAAAGGAATGCTGAGCGCGTGGCAGGCGCTGCAGACCTCCTTGTAGACCTGGAAGCCGCGCTGAAGCTGCGCCTTGTCGTAGATGCCGAACATGCCCCCGAAACTCCAGCTCTGACGCGGAGGGTTCGGCTGGTCCTCGTCGCTTTGCCCGAGGGCCAGTCCGCTCGAGAAGGCGAGCGTCATGCCCGCAAGGGCAAGCGCGGAAAACTTGACACGGATCATCGTTGAATTTCCTTGCAAGCGGTCCGCATCATTCAGCCGCAGCCACTGCGGTCTTCGTCCTCGTCAGCACCGCATCGGCGATCGACGTGGGGATCGGCTTCGTCTTCTCCGTAAAGCTCAGAATGGGCATGATGATGAGAAAGAACGCAAAATAGCCGAACGTTAAGATGCGGGCGATCAACGCGAGCCCCTCGGTCGGCTCCTGCGAGCCGAGGTAGCCGAGCCCTATGCAGATCACGACGAAGACGCAGAAGAAAAAGCGGAAGGAGGGGCGATATTTCGCCGACTTGACCGGCGAGCGGTCGAGCCAGGGAACGAACGCCAGCACCACGATCGCCGCCACGAGGATGATCACGCCCCAGAGCTTATTCGGGATCGCGCGCAGCATGGCGTAGAATGGCAAGAGATACCATTCCGGCACGACGTGCGCGGGCGTCGCCAGCGGATTGGCGGGAACCGAATTGTCTGCGTCGAGCAGATAATTGGGGATGTAGAACACGAGCCAGGCGTAGAGGATGAGAAATACCGACAGGCCGAAGACGTCCTTGATCGTGGCGTAGGGCGTGAATGCGACCGTGTCGCGCTGAGGGTCTTTCACCTCGATTCCGTCAGGATTGTTCTGGCCCGAGACATGCAGCGCCCACACGTGCAGGCCCACGAAGGCCACGATGATGAACGGCACCAGGTAGTGAAGCGCAAAGAACCGGGTCAAGGTCGGGCCGCCGACGGCGAATCCGCCCCAGAGCCAGTGCGCAATTGTGTTGCCGACCACCGGAATTGCCGAGGTAAGATTGGTGATGACGGTCGCCCCCGCAAAGCTCATCCCGCCCCAGGGCAAAACATAACCGAAGAAAGCCGTCGCCATCATCAGGACGTAGATGATGACGCCGATGATCCAAAGGAGTTCGCGCGGCGCCTTGAAGGACCCGTAATAAAGGCCGCGAGCCATATGAATGTAGCAGGCGAAGAAGAACATCGAGGCGCCATTGCTGTGCAGATAGCGGATCAGCCAGCCGTAATTGACGTCGCGCATGATGTTCTGGACCGAAACGAACGCCTGGGTCGACGAGGGGATAAAGTGCATGGCGAGAACGACGCCGGTCAGAATCTGCGCCACCAGCATGAAGGACAGAATCGCGCCAAACGTCCACATGTAGTTGAGATTGCGCGGCACGGGATAGGCGATGAACGAGGAATGGACCAAGCCAAACATCGGGAGACGCGATTCAAACCAGCGCCCAATCGCGCTTTTGGGAACGTAGGTCGAAGGACCGCTCATGTCGTGGATCTCTGATGGACGTGGAGGCGAAGATCGGTGAGGAAGGAGTGCGTCGCGGTCGGTCAACCTTTACCCTGGCGTGGGCGAGGAAAGCATTTTGCGGGCCACCACCAATGCTGACGTCTCAAGCCCGAACGCCCCGACGTTGGACGGGAGGAACATCGACGATTCGGTCCATTGATGGTCAACTCAACCCCCAACGTGCGTTCCCCGGCGCCCCCAGGGTAACGACCTTGAATTGGTTCGAGGCGGCTTTTCGCATCGATCCAATTGGATGTCCATAGCCCGAAGCTTCACGCTTCTCTCTCAGGCTCGGGGCATTCTCCGAATAGCTCTTTCCGCCGTCAACCTCTTGCTTTCGCGCGCAATATGACGAACCCGGTCGCTCCCCTCCTGCTCGCTATGTTCGAGCCGGACATCGCGCAAAATACCGGCGCCATGACGCGCACCTGCGCGTGCCTCGGCGTCGACGCGGCGATCATCGAGCCGGCCGGATTTCGGATCGGCGACAGCCGCTTCCGCCGAGCCGCAATGGACTATACCAACTCTCTCTCCATCGAGAGCCACAATTCGTGGGCGAGTTTTGCGGCATGGCGCGCTGTCGGTCAGCGCCGGCTGGTCTTGTTAACGACAAAGGGCGAGACGTGTTTGTGGGATTTCGCTTTTCATGAAAAGGATATTATCCTAGTGGGCCGGGAGTTCCTCCGGCGTCCCCGAGGCTGTGCACATTTCGGCTGATGTTCGAGTGTATATTCCTATCCAACCTCACTTGCGTTCTTTGAACGTCGGGATCGCCGCAACCATCGCGATGACTGAAGGATTGCGGCAGCTTGGACGCTTGCCGTCCTCACGGAAAGGTGAACGGTGAGGAGCGCCCAAGGCGAAAAACGCGGTCGTGACAACGACCGGCGGACGAGCGATTCTCGTTCTGTAGCGCCGTTAGAGATCGGCCGGGAGGACACGATAAGCGAACAGAGCGCCGTTCGCGTGCTCATCGCCGATGACCATCCACTGATGGTCGGCGGTTTGCGTCAGGCTGTGCTGGCGGCGGCGCCCGATGCTGAAATCGCGGTCGCGCACGATTTCGACAGCATGGTCGCAGCGTTGGACGCTTCGCCAGACACCGATCTCGTGCTGCTCGATCTTACCATGCCGGGCGTGCGCGGATTTTCTGGGCTCCTGTTTCTGCGTTCGGAGCGTCCATCCACTCCGGTGATCGTTGTTTCGGGCAACGAAGAGCGCGCGGTCATCCGCCATTGCATGGAATTCGGCGCCGCGGGCTTTATTCCAAAAACCAATTCCCTCGATACGATGCGGGCAGCCATCGCCCAGGTCCTGGACGGCGGCCGATGGACCCCTCCCGACTTTGATTTGAGCGCAGCTCCCAACGGCGAATCGAGCGCGATGGCGCGGCGGCTCGCGTCGCTCACCCCGCAGCAGATTCGAGTGCTGATGATGCTGTCGCAAGGCCTGCTCAACAAGCAGATCGCCTACGAGCTCAGCGTCTCCGAGGCGACCGTCAAAGCGCATGTCTCCGCAATCTTCCAGAAACTCGGGGTCGAGAGCCGAACTCAAGCCGTCATTCTCGCGACCAAGATCGAGACGGCGCAAGAATTGCTCATCGCATCGTAAAAGCAGGAAATGTTCACGGTCGTCATCGTGAGGAGCCCGAAGGGCGAAGCGGCGATCCAGAGCCGCAGCTTTCTCCCGTCATCTCTGGATCGCTTCGCTAGGCTCACGATGACAATGGCGGTTCAACGAGTTGCAAAGCGCTCCAGCCTTCTAGGCCAGCTGCGGCCATCAGGCCGTAGGCGTTCCCTCACCCCCTCCCCCGGTTCTGCCTGTTGCCGATAAGATCGTTGACAACGGCGGGATCGGCCAGGGTCGACGTGTCTCCCAAGGACCCGTACTCGTCCTCCGCGATCTTGCGCAGGATTCGGCGCATGATCTTGCCCGAGCGCGTCTTCGGCAACATCGGCGCGAATTGAACGAGGTCAGGCGAGGCGATCGGACCGATCTCCTTGCGCACCCAGGCGACCAGTTCCTTACGCAGATCCTCGCTCGGCTCGAGGCCGCTCATCAAGGTCACGTAGGCGTAGATGCCCTGCCCCTTGATGTCGTGCGGATAGCCGACGACCGCAGCTTCCGACACTTTTGGGTGGGCGACGAGTGCGCTCTCGACTTCCGCCGTGCCCATCCTGTGCCCCGCCACATTGATGACGTCGTCGACGCGTCCGGTGATCCAGTAGTACCCGTCCGCGTCGCGTCGCGCGCCGTCGCCGGTGAAGTACTTGCCCGGATAGGCGGCGAAATAGGTGTTAACGAAGCGCTCGTGGTCGCCGAACACGGTGCGCGCCTGACCCGGCCAGGAGTCGGCGATCACCAGGTTTCCCTCTGACGCGCCTTCCTGAACCGCGCCGCCGGCGTCGACGATCTCGGGAATGACGCCAAAGAATGGCCGTGTCGCCGATCCAGGCTTGAGCTTGATCGCCCCAGGCAGTGGAGAGATCAGAATTCCGCCGGTCTCGGTCTGCCACCAGGTATCGACGACCGGGCAGCGCCCGTCTCCCACGACCCGGTGATACCATTCCCACGCTTCTGGATTGATCGGCTCGCCGACTGAACCGAGAAGACGAAGAGAGGCGCGGCTCGTCTTCTTCACCGGCTCCTCGCCCGCGCCCATGAGCGAGCGGATGGCGGTTGGCGCGGTGTAGAAGGTATTGACCTTGTGCTTGTCGATGACCTCCCAGAACCGGCTCATCGACGGATAGTTGGGAACGCCCTCGAACATGAGCGTCGTCGCGCCGTTGGCCAAGGGCCCATAGAGGATGTAGCTGTGGCCGGTCACCCAGCCGACATCGGCCGTGCACCAATAGATGTCGCCCTCGTGATAATCGAAGACATATTGGTGAGTCATCGAGACATAGACGAGATAGCCTCCGGTCGTGTGCAGAACGCCCTTCGGCGCGCCCGTCGATCCTGATGTGTACAAAATGAACAGTGGATCCTCCGCGTTCATGCGTTCGGGGGGGCAGTCCGCGGTCACTCCTTCTTCGGCCTCATGCAGCCAAATGTCGCGTCCTTCCTTCCATCCGGCTTCGGCGCCGGTGTGCTTGACGACGATCACCGTCTTGACGCCCTCGGACTTTTCGAGCGCGGCGTCGACATTGGCCTTGAGCGGCACCTTCCGACCGCCGCGAAGCCCTTCGTCGGCGGTGATGACGATCTCGGATTTGGCGTCCGTGATTCGGCCGGCGAGGGCTTCGGGCGAGAAGCCGCCGAACACCACTGAATGAATCGCGCCGATGCGCGCGCAAGCAAGCATCGCGTAAGCCGCCTCGGGGATCATTGGGAGGTAGATCGTGACCCGATCGCCCTTTTTGACGCCCTGAGCCTTCAGCACATTGGCGAAGAATCCGACGCGTCGCGCCAGCTCGGCATAAGTGATGTGCTTCGACTTCGAGGGATCGTCGCCTTCCCAGATGATCGCCGTCTGGTTCGCGCGCTTCGGCAGATGCCGATCGATGCAATTGTGAGCGACATTGGTCACGCCGTCCTCGAACCATTTGATCGAGACGTTGTGGACGTCGAATGACGTGTTCTTGACCTTGGAGAACGGCGTGAACCAGTCGATGCGCTTGCCGTGCTCGGCCCAAAAGCCCTGCGGATCGGTCAAAGAGCTTTTGTACATCTCCTCGTACTTCGCCGCATTGACCCAGGCGCGCTTCGCCCACTCGGCCGAAACGTCATAGGCCTTGTCAGACATGGGCTCCTCCCAAGCAAAAGGTCGCGCGGAGTTTAAGCTCTCGCGCCAAAGGTAAGACGTAACTATGCCCTAACGAGGGAAAGAGCGACAAGCCCGTACACCGTGATGCTTTGGTCGAACGCGTGTGCGCTAAAGGCCGCCAAGCTTGCAAACAACAGCCCACTCGGCGTCGGTCACCGGCTGGACGGAGAGACGGGACTGGGTGACGAGCGCCATCTTGGCCAGCCGCTTATCCGCTTTCGCCTCCTCCAGCGTGACCGGCCGCGGCAACCGGCGGACCGCACGGATGTCCACCATTCCGAACTTCCCAGTCGCGTCCGTTGGATCGGGCCGATACGCTTTGCAGACTTCGACGATCCCAACGATCTCTTTTCCCTCATTGGAATGGTAGAAGAACGCCTGTTCGCCGACCTTCATCGCCTGCATGTTGAGCTTGGCGGTATGATTGCGCACGCCGCTCCAATCGGTGCCGACAGCGCCAAGTCCGGCCACGCTCTCGTACGACCAGGCCGAGGGCTCGCTTTTGAACAGCCAGTGCGCCATCGCCAACTCACGTCAGTTTGCCCGCGCCTTCAAGCCTTAAGCAAGGCGGAGTCAAATTGCAAAAGCGCTTGGCCTCATTCTTCTCCCTTCTGAGGGCGCGCCAGCAGCGCGCTGACCGCGCCCTCGACGTCAAGCGAGCCTTCGATCAGCGCCTCAACACAATTGGCGATCGGCATTTCGACGCCGCGTTCGCGCGCCAATTCGGTGAGCGCGAGGGCGGTGAACCGGCCCTCGACCAGCCTGCCCCCTCCCGCTTCCGCTGCGCCCGCGCCGCGTCCCAGCGCATGGCCGAAGGCGAAGTTGCGCGAATGGACCGAGGAGCAGGTGAGAACGAGATCGCCGAGCCCCGAAAGGCCCATCAGCGTCGATCCCCTCGCCCCGAAAGCCTCGCCAAAACGGCGAAGCTCGGCGAAACCGCGGGCGATCAACGCGGCGACTGCGCTCGCGCCGAGCCCGCGGCCGGCGGCGACGCCGCAGGCGATCGCCAGCACGTTCTTGGCCGCGCCGCCGATCTCGACGCCGCGAACGTCGGTCGAGTGATAAAGGCGGAAAGTTGGCCCCCGCAGGGCGTCGCAGAGCGCGCGCGCCAGATCTTCGTCGGCCGACGCGAGCGTCACCGCGGTCGGCAGGCCAGCCGCAACGTCAGCGGCGAAGGACGGTCCGGAGAGAATGGCCCTCTCTCGGTCGGGCGCGGCTTCGGCCAGGACCTCGGTCATGAACGCGTGCGTGCTGCGCTCGACGCCCTTGGCGCAGGTGACCAGCGGCGCCGTTCCCGGGACCGCCGCCAGCCGCATCGCGATCTCGCGGCTCGATTGGGCCGGCGCCGCCACCAAAATTGCGTCGCACCGGGCAAAATCCATAAGATCGGACGTCGCCTCGACCGGGCGCGCCAGATCGACGCCGGGCAGCCGATCGCTCCGCCGTGTCGTTGCGATGGCGCGCATCCGGGCGTCATCGCGGCCCCATAGGACGACTATGCGACCCGCAGCCGCCGCCGCGTTGGCGAGCGCCAGGCCCCAGGCCCCGGCGCCGGCGACGCCGATGACATGTGCGGGCCTCACGTCACTTCACGCCGCATCCGCCGCCCTCTAAAACCCAAGAAATCGCCTCTCCGCAAGCACTCGCCAGTTTCAATCCTGGCAAGGCTGCTAAGCCATGCTCCTAGCCAAAACGCTCGGCCGCGCCTAGTTATGGCGTTGGAGCGGGCCGCCGGGTGACTTTGCTTAGGCAGCGAGGAGCTTAACGACGATGCCGGAGATTGATCTGCCGACCGTCATATTTGCGCTTGTGGCGCTGTTTGTCGCCTGGAAGTTGCGCTCTGTGCTGGGCATGCGCCAGGATTCGGACCGGCCTGGCGAGCTGATGGCCCCATTGCGCCGTGCTCCAGGCCCAGCGGGCGCTCCGGTCGCGCAGCCGGACCCGGCACCCTCGGGGCCGGTTTCACAGGCCTCCACAGATCGTTGGAAAGGCGTCGCCGAGCCCAACCCGGCGGTCTGGAGCGGCCTCGACGCCATCGCCTCGGCGGATCGCAGCTTCTCGCCGGAAGCCTTCCTGTCCGGCGCCCGGGTCGCCTATGACATGGTCGTCCACGCTTTCGCGGCCGGAGATTCCGACGCCCTCAAAGGCCTGATGGCGCCAGAGGCCTTCGCCAATTTCGAGAGCGCGATCCACGCCCGCGCCGACGCCGGACACACAATGTCGACCACGGTCGTCTCGATCGACAATGCGACGATCGCCGGCGCCGGGCTCGCCGGCCAGACAGCGCGGGTCAGCGTGCGATTCGCCTCAAAGCTCGCTTCGGTAACCCGCGACGCGCAAGGCGAAGTCGTCGACGGATCGCCCAATGCGGTGGTCGATCATATCGACCTCTGGACCTTCGCGCGCGATATTCGCTCTCGTGATCCCAACTGGCAGCTGATGGCGACGGAGTCGGAGCGCTAAGCCGCGCCAAGCCGAGCCCGTGCAGCCTAGCCTCGAGCCTCTGGATTTCGAAAGCCTGGCGGGCTGGGCCGACGACGACCATCAGGCGGCGTTTCGCGCTTTCGAGCGCTCGGCGCGCGCGATTAGCACGGGTCAAGCCGATCCCAGGCCCGCGCAGTCCGCGCCGCCCGAATTGATGGCGTCCGCGCGCGCGGCGCTTTGCGCGGACGCCGCGGCCAAGCGCGACGCGCGCGGATTTTTCGAGAAAAGGTTTCGACCCTTCCGCGTTGTTCTCCAGAATGGCGGGGGATTTTTGACCGGATATTACGAGCCCTGCGTCCCGGGTTCGAGGGTCGAAACCGAGGAGTTTCGCTGGCCGATCCTCGCGCGGCCGACCGATCTCGTGACTTTCAGTCTCGACCCTCCCTCCACCGGGTTTCCAAAGGATCTCACCGGCGCGAGGCGGCTGAGCGACTGCTCACTCGTTCCCTACGCCGATCGCGCTCTGATCGAGGCTGAGCGCCGCGACCCGATCGTTTGGGTGCGCGATGCGGTCGAGGCCTTCCTCATTCAGGTGCAGGGTTCCGCGCAGATCGAGCTTCCCGATCGCTCGCGCGCCCGCCTCGCCTATGATGGACGCAACGGCCTGCCGTACACCTCGATTGGGAAGATATTGATCGAGAACGGGGAGATCGCCGAAGGCGCCATGTCGCTCGCGAGCCTCAAGGCGTGGCTGCGCGACGACAGCGCCCGAGGATTGGACGTGATGCGGCGCAATCGCTCCTTCGTGTTCTTCAAGCTCGTCGAGGATTTCGATCCTGACCTCGGTCCGGTCGCTGGCGCCGGCGTTCCACTCACCCCGCTGCGCTCGATCGCAGTCGACCGGACGATGTGGGCCTATGGCCTGCCGTTCTGGATCGACGCCGAACTGCCTTGGGCTGACGAAACGCCCAGGCCGTTCCGCCGGCTCATGATCGCCCAGGACACCGGCTCGGCGATTGTCGGACCGGCGCGCGCCGATCTCTTCTTCGGCAGCGGCGACAAAGCGGGCGTGCGCGCTGGCGCCATTCGCCATGCGTCCGAGCTCGTCGTGTTTCTGCCGCGAAGGGGATGACCCTTGAAGGATATGCCGCCGCGCCCGCAACGTTTGAGGCGCCTGAGCGACGAGGAGATCGCGCTCTGGACCGAGGTCGCGCGCAGCGTCGCGCGGCGGCGCGGCGCGGCGCTGCCGACGCCTTCAAAGCCGCTCAAGCCCGCCCGGCCTCCTGCGCCGCCTCCAACCTCCGCAGAACCTCCCGCCGCCCGACAGGCGAAGCGCTCCACCCCGCCGCTCGCGCCGATCGAACGGCGGCTCAAACGTGAGCTTCAGCGCGGACGCGCCGCGATCGACGCGGCGCTCGATCTGCATGGGCTGACCCAGGCCGAAGCGCATCAGGCTTTGCGCGGTTTCCTCCGCCATTCGCAGGCGGGCGGCGCAAGGCTGGTCATCATCGTAACTGGCAAAGGCGGTCCCATGGACGAGGGCCAGTGGCCCAACGAGCGCGGCGTGCTGAGACGGCTTACCCCACAATGGCTGCGCGAGCCCGACCTGCGCTCGGTCGTGCTCGGGTTCGAGGAAGCGGGACGCGCGCATGGCGGCTCCGGCGCGCTCTACGTGCGGCTCAGACGCCTTCAGGTTCCTTGGGCCCGGTCCTAGGGCGCTTTGCATTGGATGGAGTCGAGTGGCTCCTTCTCGGCCGCGGGCGTTGGCCCGGTCCGTCCATTTGGGTTTTCTTGGCGCGCCGCCGTTTCGCTACGAATGCCCCGCTCGGAAGTGATGGATTCCCTTGGATTTCCTTGGATTCTCTCGTCCGAAACGAGACTTTTCAATGGTTACGCGGATTTTAGCGGAAAGAGTTTTTCTCAGGCCTTTTCCCTGGCGTTGAGAGGCGCCGGGAACAGGAGCCCGCAGTCTTGGAATGCGGAAGCGCAGGATGGTCCAACGGATAAGCTTAGCCTAGTTTCTGGTTTTCCGCAGGAGACTGTCGTCCGCGTGTCGGTAGCAGACGATATGTCCTGTTTAGGTAGCGCACGATCTGTCCGGTAGGTCCGGCCCCTTTTGGAGGGGTTGGATGCTCCGGACGGAAGCCCTTCAGGGGGTGCGCATGGCGGTGTTTTTGAAATCTTCTGCGCCGTTGGGAATCGGCGGAACTCAATCAGGAAGAGGCGGCCGAGTTGCTCGGGGTGACGGAGCGGACATTCCGGCGCTGGACGCGCCGTTATGAGGAGGACGGCGAGGCCGGGCTCGCCGATCGCCGGCTCGGCAAGGCGTCGGGCAAACGGGTTCCAGCCGACCGGTCGGAGGAAGTGGAGCGGCTCTATCGCGAGCGCTACCAGGGCTTCGCGGTCAAGCATTTCCACGAGCATCTCATCAAGGACCACGGCTTCGGCTGGGGCTACACCCGGCTCAAGCTGCATCTGCAGTGGACGGGCGTCGTTCCCAAGGCGCCGCGCAAGGGCGCCCACCGCAGGAAGCGCGAGCGGCGGCGCTTGCCGGGCATGAAGCTGCATCAGGACGGCTCGCGGCACGCATGGCTCGAGGGAGAGCCCGCCCTTGATCTCATTGTGACGCTCGACGACGCGACCGGGGCGATCTACTCGGCCTTTCTCGTCGAGGACGAGGGCGCGGCCTCGACCTTCCGGGCGCTCAAGGAGGTTTTCGCCGAGCACGGCCTGCCGATGAGCCTCTACACCGACCGCGGCTCGCACTACTTTTACACCACCAAGGCCGGCGAGATCGACCGCGGCTGTCCGACCCAGGTCGGCCGGGCTCTGGGCCAGCTTGGCGTCGAGCCTATCGGGGCTTTCTCTCCCCAGGCGAGAGGCCGGTCGGAACGGGCGTTCCAGACGCTTCAGGACCGATTGGTCAAGGAGCTCAAGCTCGCCGGCATAACCGAGATCGAGGCGGCCAACGCTTTCATCCGCGACCGCTATCTGCCGGAGCACAATGCACGCTTCGCCGTCGAGCCCGCCGGCGAGGGCTCGGCCTTCACCCCAATTCCCGGCGTCGATCTCGACGAGATCCTGTGCGTTCAGGAGGAGCGCCAGGTCGGCAACGACAATTGCGTCGCCTACCGGACACTGAAACTGCAGATGCCCGAAAGCCCGATGCGGCCGCACTTCGTCAAGGCGCGGGTCAAGGTGCACGTCTATCCCGACGGCTCGCACGCCCTCTTCCATGGGCCCAGATGCATCGGCCGCTACGACGAGGAAGGAAGGCTCAGGACGAACGATGACGCTCGACGCGCCGCTTAAATCCGCTCGGCGGCGGCGGACCTGTGGACGGCATGGACAAGCCTCCGGCTTGCCCACCCCGCCCACAGCGGAACAGAACCAGAAGCAGCGGACAATTCACGCGTTGCCAAAACCGGACAACTTAATTCGCTATCGACATAACTTGTTGGTAGACGAGGGGGACTGGAACCGTGAATTCTCCAATCCTGCCAATCCGCCAATGGCGGGTCAATCATTTCGAACCGCCGGGGGAATTCGGCGCCACCAGATACTTCTCGCCGGTCGCGTGTTTGGCGTAGGCGCGGATGACGTCCGGGGAGACGGCTTGGGCAAGGCTGATTTCGGCCGTGTAGCGGCTCGCGAAGATCGTCTTGATCTCGCGCGCGACGCGGGCGCGAAGCTTCGCGACTTCGTCGGGAGAGAGTTTGGCGAGGAAAAACGTCAAGAGCCAGCCGCCGACGCCCCACGCCATGCCGAGGTCGCCCTCGATGATGCGCGGACCAGGATCAAGTCTGCCGTAGATGTAGGCCTGCTTGTGCACCGGCGACCCATAGCGGCTGTAAGCGGGCAACTTGCGGCGCAGGACCTGTTCCATCGCCGCCAGGATGGTCGCGGCCATTCGACCGCCGCCAATGGCGTCGAAGCCGAGCGTGGCGCCGGTCTCCGCAATCGCCTCAACAAGAGCGTCGTTGAAACCCTCAGTGGAGCTGTCGAGGATGTGGGTCGCGCCCTGAGCGCGCAGCGTCTCGACCTGGGCGGAGCTGCGGACCACGTTCACCAGCGGGACGCCGTCGGCGAGGCAGAGGCGGTTCAGCATCTGCCCGAGATTGGAGGCCGCGGCGGTGTGAACCAAGCCCTTATGGCCCTCTCGCCGCATGGTTTCGACCATGCCGAGCGCAGTCAGCGGGTTGACGAAGGCCGACGCGCCGTCTTTCGCCGACGTTCCCGCGGGCAGCACTACGCAGTCGCGCGCTTTCACCGTTCTCAAGGTCGCATAGCTCCCTCCGAAAGGAGCAATGGCCACCGTGCGCCCAAGCAACGCTTGCGCGGAGGCCCCGGCCTCAACCACGACGCCAGCGCCTTCGTTGCCGATGGGGATGGAGCGGTCGAGCCGCCCAGCCAAGCTGGCCAATCGCGCTGCGGGAACGTCGGCTTCCGCCGATGGGCCGCTCGGACTGCTCCCTGCTCGGAGCGTCGCAAGATCCGCCGCTCCCAGCAGATTGATAATGTCGGACGGGTTCAAGGGCGCGGCGTCGATTCGGACGACCACCTCGTCCGCGCCGGGGGCGGGAACTGGCGCTTCCTCGATGGAAAGCTTCAGCCGGCCGTCTGAGGTGACAAGAGAGCGCAACTCGTGCGTGGTGAGAGAGGTCATTGGACGTTGTCTCCGGGGTCACCTGGGGAGAAGATTTGTTTGCGCCAAGTCGACAACCTCGTCGCCGCGGCCGCTCATAACGGCGCGCAGCACCCAGAGGCTGAAGCCTTTGACCTCCTCCGGCTTGATCGTCGGCGGCATTGAGAGCTCGTTCTTGGCGGTGACCACGTCAAGCACCGCAGGGCCGTCGTGGGCGAGAACGGCTTCGACGGCGGCAGGAAGGTCGCCGGGATCCTCGACGCGGCGGGCAAAGATTCCCATCGCATTCGCCATGGCGGCGAAATCCGGGTTCTCGAGGTCGGTCCCCATTTCCACGAAGCCCGCGGCCTTCATCTCAAGCGCCACGAAGCCGAGCACGCCGTTATTGAAGATGACGACCTTCACTGGAAGCTTCTCCTGCTTCAAAGTGATGAGGTCGCCCATCAGCATCGTGAATCCGCCGTCGCCGGAGAGCGAAATGACCTGACGTCCCGGCTGAGAGGCCGCTGTGCCGAGGGCCTGCGGCATCGCATTCGCCATCGATCCATGCGCAAGCGAACCGATGAGGCGGCGGCGGCCGTTCACGCGCACGTAGCGCGCAGCCCAGATAGTCGGCGTGCCGACATCGAAGGTGAACACGGCGTCGTCCGTCGCCGCGTCGCTCACGACCTTGGCGAGATATTGCGGATGGATAGGCTTGCGGCCGGGCGTTCCCTTGGCGAGGTCGTCGAGGCCCTGCCGCGCGCTCTTGTAGTGCGCGACCGCCCGGTCGAGATGGCGACGGTCCAGTTTGGCCTGAAGCTTCGGCAACAGCGCTTCGATCGTCGCGGCGACGTCGCCGACAACGCCGACCTCGAGAGGGGCGCGACGGCCAAGGTTTTCGGGGCGGATGTCGACCTGCGCGATCTTCGCTTTCTGCGGAAGAAACTGCTTGTAGGGGAAATCTGTCCCGAGCAGGAGCAGGACGTCGCAGCTGTGCATGGCGGCGTAGCCGGACGAAAAGCCGATAAAGCCGGTCATTCCGACGTCGTATGGGTTGTCGTATTCGACCCATTCCTTGCCGCCGAACGCATGGACGATCGGGCTTTTGAGCGCCTCCGCGAATTGCATCAGCACGCCATGCGCGCCCGCACAGCCGCGTCCGCAGAACAGGGTTACGCGCGCCGCATCGTTCAAGAGCTTTGCCAACGCCTCGACATCACGCTCCGCCGGCTGGACGACAGGACTGCTGGGAAGGAGCGCGGCGGCCGCCGAGATGGCGCGCGCCGGCTCGGGCTTCAGGGCGACGTCGCCGGGAATCACGATGACGGCCACGTCCCGCAGTCCAACGGCTGCGCGTATCGCATTCTCCAAGACGTAGGGGAGTTGCGCCGGGTCGGAAATGAGCTCGCAATACGCGCTGCATTCGCTGAAGAGATTTTGCGGATGCGTCTCCTGAAAGTAGCTGCTTCCAATCTCGGGCGAGGGAATATGCGCGGCAATCGCGAGAACGGGCGTGCGGGTGCGGTGGGCGTCGTAGAGGCCGTTGATGAGATGCAGGTTGCCCGGGCCGCAGGAGCCCGCGCAGACCGCGAGCTTTCCGGTCGCCTGGGATTCGCCGGCGGCGGCGAAGGCGGCCGCTTCCTCATGGCGGGTATGGACCCATCGGATCGCCTTCTGGGTCCTGAGCGCCTCCGTCACCCCATTCAGGCTGTCGCCAACCACGCCGTAGATGCGTTCCACCCCCGCCTGAGTCAGCGTTTCGACGAGGTAGTCCGCGCAATTGCCAGCCGCCATTTGTATTCCTGTCGTTATACTTGAGGAGAAGCGTGCGCACTTTGCCGGTTCATCTTGACGGGTCCAGGCTTGTTTGCAAACAGCTTCATTTTACAGTGTCACCATCGCAATATCGAGTCTTTCAACCACGGGGCGGGTGGCCGCCGGTGACGGCTTTCTCCGCTCACTGCCGAGCCAAGAAGGACCCTTTCCGGGTCCGGGAACCGTGTCATTTGGCGCCGAAACACGGCGTCCGATCTATCAGGGCATCGATGCGTGAGAGGAACGTCTTCAGAATCGGCGAGGCATTGTCCTTGCGGTAGCCGATCATGAGATCGACGGTTGGTTGCTCGCCCTTAAGGCGCCGGCTCACGATGGACGGCGGCAGATAGTCCTCGATCGAAATTGGCAAGAGCGCAATGCCCCGCTCTGACGCAACCAGCGACATCGCCATAGCAAAATTGTCGATCCCGAAACGAGGCTCGACCTTAACTCCCGACCGTTTGAGGTAGCCGTTGACGGCGCTGCGCAACACGCGGGGAATCTCGGATATGCCGATAAAGGTCTCGCCCTTAAGATTGCGAGGATCGAAGGTTTTGCTCGCCGCAAGTCGATGATCGGCGGGCAAGATGGCGACAAGCGGTTCCTGCAAAACCAGTTTGAATACGAGTTCCGGGTCCCGTTCGTGACGCAGGAAGGCGATGTCGACCCTTCCCTGCTTGAGGTCCTCGGCGAGCGTGACCGAGAAACCGCTCGACACCCTGATCTCGATATTGGGCAATTCGTCGCTGAGGATCCGAGTCGCGGGGGCAAGCCATGCCGATTCCTGTCCGGCCAGGAAGCCGATGGCGAAAATCGCCTTCGCGGGATGCGCGGCGCGCGGCCTCCGCGGCGGCTTCCACCTGCATCAACGCCAGGCGGGCGTGATCCAGAAAGGCGCGGCCAGCCGCCGTCAATTCGACGCCGCGCACGCTGCGGACAAGAAGCGCAACGCCGACTTCATGCTCGAGGTCACGCATCTGCCGGCTGAGGGATGGTTGCGATGTATGCAGGCGGCTTTCCGCCGCAAGCTTCATGCTGCCTGCCTCCGCGACGGCGACGAAATAACGAAGATGCCTCAGCTCCATCCCTTAGCTCTATATCTCACAGGCATATCCGTAAACTTACAAAGTCTTTTTCAAGCGGGCCCGTCTGGCTTTATGCGGGCAGAACAACCTGGGCAGCGCAGACGCCGAGCCTTGCGCTGGCGCACCCGAGGCACGGCTTCAGCTTAATCTTATGGGTATAGCAACTGCCGCCTGCCCCGCGCTCTCGTGAGATTGGAAGAGGAACTGCCATGTCGAAGAGGCTCGAAGGCAAGGTTGCGCTCGTGACCGGCGGCTCACGAGGGATTGGCGCTGCGATCGCCAAGCGCCTGGCTGCCGACGGCGCCGCGGTCGCCATCACCTATACAAAGGGGGCGGACACGGCCGCGTCGGTCGTCGAGGCCATCAAGCGCGTGGGCGGCAAGGCGATCGCCGTGCAGGCGGACGCGACGGCTGCGGACCAAGTCAAGGCCGCGATCGACAAGACGGTCGCCGCTTTGGGCAGGCTCGACGTATTCGTCAACAATGCCGGCACCGCGATCCCAAAGAAATTCGAGGAGACCACGCTCGAGGAGCTCGACCGCGTGATCGACCTCAATCTGCGTGGCGCGTTTGTCGCGACACAGGAAGCGCTCAAGCATATGAACGAAAGCGGGCGCATCATCCTCATCGGGTCGTGCGTCGGCGAACGCATGATGACGCCGGGCCTGGCTGCCTACGCGGCCACCAAAGGCGCGATCAAAATGTTCGCGCAAGGGCTGGGCAGGGAAGTGGGAGATCGTGGCATCACGGTCAACAACATCCAGCCGGGCCCGATCGACACAGACCTCAATCCCGCTTCCGGCGATTGGGCGGTTCCGCAGAAGGCGCTGACAGCGCTCAATCGCTATGGGACCGTCGACGAGGTCGCGGCCCTGGTCGCCTTCGTCGCCAGCCCGGAAGCCGCCTACATCACCGGCGCGAAGTCTCACGGTCGACGGCGGCACGAACGCCTGAAGCGAGGGCAATTTCCTACCCGGCCTTCGCCCGCTATTCGCAGACGAAGCTCGCGGCCGCGTTCGTGTCTCCCGAGCCCGTATAGCGCGCCTTCTTCGGATAGGGGCAGGCGGGGCGCTGCATGACGATAGGCTTCGTCGGGTCGTCGCCCTGGTACTTGGTGGCGATCAGCTTCTCTGGCGCCGTTCCGGTCTCGACCCATTGGGCGAGGGCCGCCAGGACGTCATGCTCTGCGTCGACCTCAGGGGCAGGCAGGCCATGTTCGCTGCCGACCGCATCCGGCCCTTCGCCGCCGCCCAGACCGCAATGCTCGACGCCGGGCAGAAGAAAGAGCCGCGCCGAGCCCTGCAACTGGTCCACTCCTCCCTGAGCCTTGGCGAGCTTGTCATAGAAGGCGACGGTCGCGAGCGGATTGACGATCGAATCCGCCCAGCCGTGGTAGATCAAGAGTTTGCCGCCACGCGCCTTGAAGGCGTCGATGTTGGCGACCGTCGCTCCATTCACATCAGGTCCGAGCACCGCGTCCACTTCCGCCATGTCGCGGTCGAAGTCGAACTCGCGCCAGTCCCAGTTCGGGCCGAACACCCACTTGAACAGGCCGTCGAAGGCCGGCTCTTTGAGCGACAAGGGCGGGTCGCCCTCTTCAGCCGCCCAGCCGAAGGCGGGACCCTCGCTGCCGCGCGCCCAGCCCGGATAGATCGGCTCGCCGGTGCGCGGATTCGTCGGGCCCGCGTAGAAGCGCTTCGCCGTTTCGGCCTGTTCGGGAGTCAAGCAGTCGGGTGCGTCGCCGGCTTTGCAAACAAGCGAGGCCGGATCGAAGGCGCAATGGAGCGGATCGGCGACGAACGTATCCGAAACCGCGCCGCTAGCGCCGGGAGCGCAGGCCGCGACGGCCGCCTTCTTGAGCAGCATCAGCTTCTCATGCCCGAGCACGCTGCCCGGCGAGCGGTCCGCCGCCTGGCGGCTCCAGACGAAGGCCGCGTGGAGGTGGGTGCGATTGATCACCGGCGCGCCAGCGGCGATGCCGTCGTAATCCGATGGGAAAAGCTCAGCTTCGATCAGCGCCTGCTGGCCGCCGGTCGAGCAGCCGGTGAAATAGGCGCGGGCGGGCTCCTTGCCATAGAAGGCCTGCGCGATTGCTTTGCCGGCGACGGTCATGAGATGGGTCGCGCGAAACCCCCAGTCGCGCCATTTCACCGGATGGCCAACGATGGCGTCGCCGTTCAGCGCCGTGGCGGGCGCCGTTCCCTGATCGGTGTTGATGACGGCGTAGCCCCTGCGAAGGCCGGCCGCCAGGACTGGATAGATGAACCGGCCGCCGTAACCCCCGTTGCCGGTTCCTTCGAAGACGCCCTTCCATCCCTCCTGCGGAAGCCACATTTCGACGCGGATCGTCGAGTCTTGCACAGGCGACAGGGTCGCCGTCACCCTACAGAATGCAGGCAGGTTGGCGTAGCTCTTCGTGTCTGAGGCGGTGAACGACCCTGCCGGGACGCTCTCCGCGGCCGTGACCATCGTGTCTACGATCTTGAGGTCCTTGAGAGCGGCGCAGGCGTCGGCGGCGAAGACTGAAGTCGCGCCGGCGATCGCAGCGGCCCCGGCAATCACGATGAGGAACCCAGCCCTCCAAAGGCGTCCCGCGACATCGGCGCGCGTCATTGGCTGCATCGCTGGTGGGCTCCCCTTCACGTTCGGGTCTCATGGACAGGCTCGGCCTCTGCCGCTTAAGCCTGCACGAGAACACTAACACCAGAGGCGTCAAAACGGGAACCCGAGTCCCCTTCCCACTGCGAGCTCTCCCGGCGCGGGCGTGCCAACGACGCAGTCGCTGTGCGAACTGACGAAGCTTCGTGAAGAGAAGGCTTAGGCGTCTATCGGGAGCCCGAGTTCAAAGCGGATTCCGAGCGGGTCGCTATGCCATTCATGCTGGCCGCCAAGGCCTTCGCTCAGAAGACGAATGAAGCTCATCCCCATATGGCCGGCCTCGGTGACGTCAAAATCCTCGGGAAACCCCACCCCATCATCCTCATACCCGACCATGAGGCGTCCCTTTTCCTCTGAGCGGCACGAAAGAGAAATCCTTGTCGGCAAACCTGTTGGATGGGCGTATTTCAACGAATTGGAGATGAGCTCGGCGGTGATCAGTCCGAGCGATAGCGCTGTCTTTGCCGGCACGTGACAATCCGCCGGGCAGGCAAAAGAAAATGATGTCGCCGCAGGCGTGAGAGCGCCTCGCAGACGATTACATATCTCTTCCAGATATTTTCGTAGCTGGACTGTCCCGGTTGGGGATTCACCCAAGAAACGATGAAGCTTTCCGACCGTTTCTATGCGATCGGCAATCTCGAGAAGAAACGTCCGGGGATCGGATACGTCCCCGGCCTTTGCTCTCCGCCGAACAAGCGCGCTTATTATTTGCAGACTATTTGCAATCCGATGCTCCGCCTCCTTTCGACAAAACTGAGAACGTTCACCGGCGGAAATATCCGCTTCAACTAATGTTAGCATACGAACCACCATTTCGCTTAAAGCGTACGACACAACTTGGGCGATAACAAGGATTATTACTTAATTAACCTAGGTAAAACAAGGCATTGCCTCAATATGCGCCTCCTATACAATCAGCTATACATTGAGAATTAACTCATCATACCCACTTGACATAAAGACCTAATTATGAGTAACTAACACAAGGTGAGCAAACAAAGGCTTTTCGGAAGGAGAGCATCCATGTCGGCGGACCCTCGCGGCGAGCGTCTCCAGATCATGCTGACAACAGAGGAGCTTGCCGCCCTCGATCAGTGGCGGTTCAGCCGTCACATGCCGAGCCGCGCAGCGGCGGTTCGCGAATTGTTGCGGCGGGGTTTAACGGCGGAGGGCTTCGACATTTCGGACGGGAAAACGAAATCCGCCGATTTCGGCGTGATTGTCGATCTCAAGCAGAAGAGTTGAAGCGGCGGCCCTGACGAGCGCGACAGCTCTCCGGATCCCCGCGGATCCGCGTTATGTGGGGAGTTGGGCCATCGCGAATCGCGAATGCAGGTTCGCGGATTAATGCTTTGCGGAAGAACCAAACAACTAGAAGGTCGTTATGTTCGCCCAGGTCCTTCGCCAGAATGGCTGATCACTGGGCAAGGACGCCTTGGAGGATCGGGTGCCGAGATCGGAATTTGATGCCGATCAGTTGGAGACCTTGATGGTGGCGGCGTTTGAGCAGCTGGGAAAGCTAGAGGCTGAGGCTCAAGAGCTTGCGAGAGCCATTCTAAAAGCCACTGCGCGGCCTCAATCCGGCGATCCAGGACCTCCAGATCGAGACCCGCCGCGGCCCCTCGATTAATTTCTAATTCGGATCTATGCGCCTTGACCGCATGATAGAGGTCGCGTTGCGCCTCGCTTGCCATCGCAGGCGTCTCCTTCTGCGATCCGCGTTTCCTCTCCCGCCATCTTTATTGCGCTCCCTTGATAGGAGTGCAAATTAAAAATAGGGGTCCGCCCACTAGCGGGATCGCGGCTCGGGGCGATTCGCGCCTCACGCGAGGTTTGAGGCGCCTTCATCACGAAAACGGCGTCGTGCGTGCTAAGATGGGCAATCCCGCCAGCTCGGACCGCCTGACCGCCCATGTCCTCCAGTTTCACCGCGCGCGCTGTCCCGTCCATCGCCACCATTGACGCGGCCGCGTGGGACGCCTGCGCCAATCCACCCGGCCGCACGTTTGAAGATTCTGAGGGCGAACGGTTCAATCCGTTTATCACGCACGCCTTCCTGCATGCGCTCGAGGCCTCGGGCTCGGTTGGCGGTCGTTCAGGCTGGGCGCCGGCGCATCTGACCGTCGAAGACGCCGCCGGGCGCATGGTCGCCGCCGCGGCCTGCTACCTCAAGAGCCACAGCCAGGGCGAGTATGTGTTTGACCACGCCTGGGCCGACGCTTACGAGCGCGCCGGCGGCAGCTATTATCCCAAGCTTCAGGTGGCCGTCCCGTTCACGCCGGTCACCGGACGCAGGCTCCTCGTCGCCGCCGATGCGCCGGAGGGCGCGCGTGACGCGCTGATCGGGGCGTTGCGCGAATTGCGCAAGCAGACGAAGACTTCGTCCATTCACGCGACCTTCCCCACCGCGGATGACGCCGAGCGGCTGGCCGGCGCGGGATTCCTGATCCGCACCGGGGAGCAGTTCCATTTCTCCTGCAACGGCTTCGCGAACTTCGATGAATTCCTCGGCGCGCTCGCCTCGCGCAAGCGCAAGGCGATCAGACGCGAGCGGCGCGACGCTCTGGAGAACGGAATCGCGGTTGACTTGCTGACCGGCCCATCGATTCGATCCGAGCATTGGGACGCCTTCTTCAAGTTCTACATCCATACGGGCTCGCGAAAGTGGGGGCGCCCATATCTCACCCGCGCTTTCTTCGATCTGATTGGCGCAACCTTGGCCGACCGCGTGCTTTTGGTCATGGCGCGCCGGGCCGGACGCTATATCGCCGGCGCGATCAACTTCATCGGCGACGACGCACTCTACGGCCGCAACTGGGGCGCGATCGAGCACCACCCCTTTCTGCATTTCGAGGTCTGCTATTATCAGGCGATCGACTTCGCGCTCTCACATGGGCTTCGCCGCATCGAGGCCGGCGCCCAGGGCGAGCACAAGCTCGCCCGCGGCTACCGGCCGACCCTCACCTATTCGGCGCATGAGTTCGCCGACGCGCGCCTGAGCCGAGCGATCGCCGACTATCTCGGACATGAGCGAGCCGCGGTCGAGCGCACGATCGCCCATTATGAGGAATACGCGCCCTTCCGGCGGAGCGATGGCGGCGCGCAAGGGGCGGAAGAAATGGGAGAAGCCTTTGACGCCGAAGTATGAGCCCGACAACATCTTCGCCAAGATCCTTCGCGGCGAAGCGCCATGCGTCAAGGTCTACGAGGACGACGTGTCGCTAGCCTTCATGGACGTGATGCCGCGCGCCGAGGGGCACACGCTGGTCATTCCAAAGGCGCCCGCGCGCACGCTCTTTGATCTCGACCCCCAAGATCTGGCGCTTTTCATGCCGGCGGTGCAGAAGGTCGGACGCGCGGTCATGGCCGGCATGCAGGCCGAGGGGCTTTTGCTCCAGCAGTTCAATGAACCTGCGAGCGGACAGCAGGTCTTCCATCTGCATTTTCATCTTCTGCCGTGCTGGACGGGCGTCGCGATTCGTCCGCCGGGCGGACCGTTCCAAAGCGCCGAGGCTCTCACGCCACACGCGGAAAAGATCGTCGCGGCGCTGGCGGGCGTGTAAGCATCCGCCAGCCGCCTGCCGGCGCGCCAACTGCGGACGCCGCCGCCTATGACCCACATGCACTACTTCCCACTCGACGTCGGCGTCGCGACCCTCTTCTTCGGGATTCTGCTTGGCCTTTTGTTTTTCATCCAGCTCCGGCTCTTGGGCCACGCTTATTCCGCGCTCGGCCTCGATCCGCGGGTCGCGATGCTGGTGCTACTCGCCTCCCTTCTCGGCTCGTATGTCAATCTGCCGCTGGCGCGACTGCCCGAGCAGCGCGTCGTCTCGCGGGAGGTGGTGGAGATCTTCGGCATCCCGTTCCTGGCCCCGGTCGCCGTCGACTGGCCGGGCACAATCCTGGCGATCAACGTCGGCGGCGCGGTGATCCCGATCCTGCTGTCGTTCTATCTCCTCATGCGCTACGACCTTTGGGCGGCAGGCGCTGTCGCTACGGCGGTCGTCGGCTTCGTGGTCCACCGGATGGCGACGCCAATTCCTGGCGTGGGCATATCGGTGCCGACGATTGCGCCGCCGCTCTTGGCGGCGGGCGTTGCTTTGGTTTTGTCGCGGCGGTTCGCTGCGCCGATCGCCTATATCGGCGGCAGCCTTGGCGTCTTGGTCGGCGCCGATCTGCTCAATCTCGGGCGGCTGCAAAGCCTCGGCGCCCCCGTCGCCTCGATCGGCGGCGCCGGGACGTTCGACGGAATCTTCCTCACCGGCGTCATCGCGGTGCTTTTGGCGAGCCTGGTCGTGGACAGAAGATGAATAGCTCATTACCAATCTGTGGCGGTTTTGCCACATTGGGCGATAAACGCCGGTCCCGGCAAAATGGCTGATAAACTCATGCGGCGCCGAATCCTATAGTCCAGGAATTGTTATTGGCGGCGGGGCGCGAGCGTGTTGCGTATAGCGTCGCGTAACATCTACGGAGACAACAAGATGATAAATCGCTGGCTAAAGGGTGTCGCGATTGCGGCGCTGACCGCTGTGGGGACAGTTGCGGCCCAGGCGGCGGACCTTCCGACTAGAAAAGAGGCGCCGGCGCCGGTGTTCGTGCCGCCGCCGTTTACTTGGACCGGGTTCTATATCGGTGTGAACGCTGGTGGCATCTGGCCGAGTGGCAGCCGTAGCGCGACATTTGTCGCCCCTGGGATTTTCCCTTTCCCGGTTTCAACCTTCTTCCCAGGCGGTCTCGGATCGCAAAGCGCCGGCTTCCTCGGCGGCGGCCAGGCCGGCTACAACTGGCAGACTGGCGCCTTCGTGCTCGGCGTCGAAACCGACTTCGATGGGACGACCCTCAGCAAAACGTTCAACAGCACCGGCACTCCCTTCGTAGGAGTGGGCGTCCCGGGGGTCCTATTGGGCGATACATTGTCAGTTCACGCCAAGACTAGCCTGAGCTGGCTCGGAACCACGCGGGGCCGCGTCGGCTTCGTCGTCACGCCTGACAATCGCTTGATGATCTATGCCACGGGCGGTGTCGCCTACGGCGGCGGCAGCTCGAACTTCAGCGCCTTCGACGCTGCGACCGGGTCTTTCTGGAGCGGCAACCCCAGCTCCACCCGCGTCGGCTGGACAATCGGTGGCGGCCTTGAATACGCCGTCACCAACAACATCACGATCAAAGGCGAATATCTGTATGCCGACCTCGGCAGCAGCAGCTTCAACAGTCTCGGGAACACCGCCGCAGTCATAAACTTCCCGGGCGTGGCGGTGACCGGGCATGTCGACTACAACGCTTCAATCTTCCGCGCGGGCGTAAACTACAAGTTCTGAGCCATTGTAGCTTCGAACTCCGAAGATCTTGGCCGGAGGAAGGGCGACCTTCTTCCGGCTTTTTTTTGCGCGTGATGTCGCCTTGGCGCTGCGGCGTAGACTTTGCCCCGCCAAATGGTCGCCCGCCCAGCCAGTCTGCGGGCTCATTCGGCGCTCGCGATTGCTCTCAAGGTTGAAGGGGCGATCTTAAGCCCCGATCAAGCGTCGGCCTCTACTCTCGGTTGCATTTCTCAAGCCGCCGAGACATCCCCGATGCCTGACCCGAACGTTCCGGCCCTTGTCCTCAGGCGCCTCGCCAAAAGCTTCGGCCGGCCGGCGGTCGATCGGCTCGACCTCACAATTCCCCCCGGCGAATTCTACGCTCTGCTCGGCCCGAACGGCGCCGGAAAGACGACGACCTTGCGCCTGATCGCGGGGCTCCTGCCGGCTGACGATGGCGACGTGGAGATCTTCGGAATCGACGCCCGCCGCTCGCCGATCGAAGCCAAGCGCATCGTCGCCTGGCTCCCCGACGAGCCGATGCTGTACGACAAACTCAACCCGCTCGAGTATCTCGAATTCGTCGCCGGCCTCTGGTCAGTCGAGGCGCGCCGGGCTAAGCGGCTGGCGGAAGACTTGCTGGAAAGCTTAGGTCTTTGGCCGCATCGGCGCGATCGCTGCGAGGGGTTTTCGCGTGGGCTGAGGCAGAAGCTCGCCCTCGCCGGCGCGCTCATCCATGAGCCGCGGCTTCTGATGCTCGACGAGCCGCTGACCGGCCTCGACGCCGCCGCCGCGCGGCAGGTGAAGGATATTCTGACAGATCGCGTGCGGGCGGGCGCGACCATCATCATGACCACGCATATTCTCGAGGTCGCTGAGCGGCTCGCGGACCGCATCGGCATCATCGCGCATGGGCGGATGATCGCGGAAGGGACGCTGGACGAACTGCGCGCCAGCATTGGCGCGAGCGGCGCGACGCTGGAGACGGTGTTCCTCGATTTGACCTCTCAGGCCGGACGCGCCGCATGATTCGTCGGTTGATTCGGTCCTTCGCCGCCTTTACCCGTTTCATCCTGCACGATTTGCGCCTGAGCGCGCGGACGCTCGCCTCGATGTTCGGCGCATTATCGCTTCGGCGACTCGCGGTTCTTATCGTCCTTATTGGTCTTGGCGCTCCATGTCGTGGCCTACCAGGTCGCAGGCTGGCTCATCCGCATTGAAGACGGCCCCGACGGCCGCGCCCGGGTCATGGCGATTCTCGCCAGCGGAGCCGCGCTGGTTTTCCCCTGGATCGTCGGCCAGTCGATCGCGGACTTCACCCGGACACTGTTCGGGCGCTCGGATCTTGAGTTGATCCTCGCCTCGCCCGTGGACGCTCACGCTCTGCTCGCCGCCCGCGCTTTGTCGATTTCGGTCGGGGCCGTCGCGTCGGTCGGCCTCTTGTTGGGACCGCTCGCCGACGCCGCGGCTCTTCGTGGCCATGCGCATTGGCTGGCGCTCTATCCAGCCCTGATTGCGGCGGGGCTCGCGGGAACCGGCTTGGGGGTCATCGTGGCGATGGGCCTCTTCTTGGCGGCGGGCCCGAGACGCGCGCGCCTCTGCGGCCAGATCGCTGCGACGGCGGTCGGCGCGTCCGTCGTGCTTGGGGCGCAGGTTCGTCGCCATGCTGCCCGAGGGCGTGCGGACGACGATGCTTGGGGCCCTGGCAGCGCCTGCAAACGCCGCAAGCGCGGCGCCAAGCCTCCTGATGGCGCCGGTGCGGGCGGCGGCGGGCGAGCCGCAAGCGGTTCTCATCTGGGCGGCTTTTGGCGCCGCCGTCTTCGCGCTCGCCTGCGTGCTGTTCGGCGAGCGCTTCGCGCGCGCGGCGCTCGCCTCCGCCGGGGCGCCTGCCCCTGTAGGGGTCGCCGCGACCCGGACGTCGCGCTTTGGCGCGAGCGCGAGCACGGCCTTGCGCATCAAGGAGCGGCGCGTAGTTTGGCGCGATCCTTGGCTGATGTCGCAACTTCTTCTGCAGGCCGCTTATACGACCCCGCTCGCCGTCATTCTCTGGCGCGGCGGCGGCCCGACGGGCACCGTCGGAGTCGCGTTCACGCCGGCGCTCGTGGTGATTGCCGCGCAACTCGCGGGCGCGCTCTCGTGGATTGCGCTCTCGGCTGAGGATGCGCCGGATTTTCTCACGACCGCTCCCTTGTCGCGGGCCGTCATCGAACGCGCCAAGATCGCTGCAATCGGCCAGCCGATCGCGCTCATCCTCTTTTTCCCGCTCGCCGCCTTGGCCTTAGCCTCGCCCTGGGCAGGGCTTTGCGCGCTTCTGTTCGGCGCCGGAGCGATCGCCTCGGCCGCGCTGATCAACCTCTGGCGACAAGCGCCGTCCCGTCGCGGCCTCGTTCTGCGCCGTCATTCCCAGTCGAAACTCGTCGGCATGATGGAGCACCTGCTCTCGATCCTGTGGGCGGTGGCGACGACCACCGCCGTGATCGGCTCATGGGCGACATTGGTCCCCTCGCCGCCATCGCCGCCGTCTTGGCGCTCAACCGGAAGTGGGCGGCTCAGGCGGCGCCCGTACGCGTGTGATCCGCGCGCCGGCCGGATCGAAAAGTCTGGATTCGCAAAAATAAACGCTAGTAAAGCAAAGCAAATGAAAGCAGTTTTGCTTTTATTTATTTTCGCCTAGCTGCGCCAAGCTCGCCCTCAAGTTGCATTCCGCCCCGCAGATTGCTTCCCAGCCTTGAGGCGGCAGAGGCTTGGACAAATCGAGGCGCGCTCCCACATGCTGCGATGCGGTAGCGGGCCCGGGCGAGTCTCTTGTCCAGGCCCCGCTCGCCGCGTATGGATGGGTTTCGGAACTCGTCGCTGCGTCGCAGGTTTGGGACAGCCTGTCATCAGGCTAGCCCGTCGAGGCTTCGTCGAGAAGGCAAGTGAAATGAAGATCATTCTTGCCCAACCGCGCGGCTTCTGTGCGGGCGTCGTTAGGGCTATCGATATTGTCGAGCGGGCGTTGGCCAAGCACGGCGCGCCAGTCTACGTGCGCCATGAGATCGTTCACAATCGCCACGTGGTCGAATCGCTGAAAGCGAAAGGCGCGCGTTTCGTCGAGACGCTGAAGGACGTGCCGGCGGGCGCCGTGACCATCTTTAGCGCCCACGGCGTCTCGCGTGACGTCGAGAACCTAGCCAAGGCGCGGTCGCTTCCGACCATCGACGCCACTTGCCCACTGGTCACCAAGGTGCACAACCAAGGGCGGGGCTACATTGCCAGGGGTCGCGTACTGGTGTTCATCGGTCACGACGGACATCCGGAAGTCGAAGGGACGCTGGGGCAGATCGACGGCGAGGTGCACCTCGTCGAAGACGAAGAGGACGTCGAGAACCTGCCCATCGCGGTGGACACCCCCATCGCCTACATCACTCAAACAACATTGAGTGTCGACGACACGCGCGGCGTCATCGCCGCATTGCATCGTCGCTTCAGCGACGTCGTGGGTCCTGATGTGCGCGACATCTGCTACGCGACACAGAATCGACAGACTGCCGTGCGCGAATTGTGCCAGGTCGCCGACGTCATCATCGTCGTTGGCGCCCGCAACAGCTCCAACTCCAACCGTCTGCGCGAGATCGGCGAAGAGGTCGGAATTCCAAGCCACCTTGTCGCGGATAGCAGCGAAATCGACCCGGAATGGGTTCGCAACGCCGCTGTGGTCGGCGTGACAGCCGGCGCCTCGGCGCCTGAGGTCGTCGTCGAAGAGGTGGTTCGAGCTTTGTCGGCGCTCACGCCGTCCGAAGTGTCGGTCCTAGACGGTCCGGCCGAGACGGTTAGCTTTCGTCTTCCGGCGGAACTTCGGAATTGACCCGGAGTTAAGCCCTTCCGTTGCGTTTGCTATCTCAAGGATCGATCGATCGTGAGCATACCGTTCAGACAGATTGTCAGAGTTGGCGCCTATATCGTCCAGCAGCACTTGGCAGGACGCAAGCGCTATCCGCTGGTCTTGATGCTGGAGCCGTTGTTTCGCTGCAACCTCGCTTGCGCTGGCTGCGGCAAGATCGACTATCCCGACGCCATTCTCAATAAACGCATCTCGGTTGAAGACGCATTGGCCTCAGTAGATGAGTGCGGCGCGCCCGTGGTCGTCATGGCGGGCGGCGAGCCGCTCTTGCACCGGGACCTGCCGAAGATCGTCCAGGGCGTCATTGCGCGCAAAAAATTTGCGATCGTGTGTACCAATGCGCTCTTGCTTGAAAAGAAGATCGATCAATACAAGCCGAGCCCCTACTTCACCTGGTCGATCCATCTCGACGGCGACCAGGAGATGCATGACAGGTCCGTCTGCGAGCCCGGCGTCTACGACCGCGCGGTCGCGGCGCTCAAAACGGCCAAGGCGAAAGGCTTCCGCGTCACCATCAACTGCACCTTCTTCAATGGTGCGGACCCCGAACGCATCGCCGCCTTCTTCGATACGGTGACAGCGCTCGGGGTGGATGGGATCACTGTTTCGCCCGGCTACGCCTATGAGCGCGCCCCGGACCAGAAGCATTTCCTCAATCGTTCGACAACGAAGGAGCTGTTCCGCGCGGTGTTCCGCAAGGGAGACGGCGGGCGCAAATGGGCCTTCAACCAGTCGAGCCTGTTCCTCGACTTCCTCGCCGGGAATGAGACCTATCACTGCACCCCGTGGGGCAACCCGACACGGACCGTCTTCGGTTGGCAGCGGCCCTGCTATCTGCTGGGCGAAGGCTATGCGAAGACCTTCAAGGAACTCATGGAGGAAACCGACTGGGACGCCTACGGCGTCGGCAATTATGAGAAATGCGCCGACTGCATGGTCCACAGCGGGTTCGAGGCGACCGCGGTGGCAGATACGGTGACCAAGCCCTGGAAGGCCGCCCGCGTCGCGCTCATGGGAGTGAAGACCGACGGTCCCCTGGCCCCCGACATCCCGCTCGGCAGCCAGCGCGAGGCACGGTACGTGTTCGACAAGAACGTCGCCCAGAAGCTGTCAGAGATCCGCCGCGCCGAGGCCGAGGAAAAGGCCAGGAAGAAGGCTGCGACAGCGCTTTAGCGCCTGGAAGGCGGCCCTGCTGTCGGCGGCGAGAGCGCGTAGGCCTGCGAGCTGAACTGGAGAGCGGATAAGCTCTCTGATCACCGCTCGAGCATCGATTGCACCGTGGGAATCGAGAGCCTTCAACGCGAGCGGCGGCAAGTCGCGCTCGGCGGGATCGGCGACTGCGCGCAAAATCGCGAACGGGGCGCGCTGCTTCAGCGCATATTGGCCGGCGATCAGGCTTTCCATGTCGACCCCGGCCGCTTCCGTAGCGCGGCGGAGGTCCGCCTTGGCGGCGGCGGTCACGACAGGAGCGTCGGACGCGGCCAGGCGCTCGACGACGACGCGCGCTCCGGCGCTGGCGAGGCGCTCAGCAAGCGACGCTGTAACGGCCTCATCGGTCCTGACGGCGCCCCCATTCGAGACGACTTCCGCGCCGAGAATGAGGTCGCCTGGACGAAGCTTCGGATCAAGCCCGCCGCACAGGCCCCAGCTGACCACGAGCGAGGGCCTGAGACTCGCCGTTTCCGCCAGCTCGGCGCGCAAGGTTGGCGCGTCGCCGCACAGCGTTGTGCGCCCGTGGCCGCCCATGATCGCCGCCTCGCGCTTCAGTCCGCAGACGATCAGAATGTTTGCGGACGGCGGCAAATGCCGTTGCGGGGCTCGGGTGAAGGACTAGCTTGCGAGCAAGCTATCGGTCCGCTCGCGCAATGTCTTGACGAGGGCGTCCGCGCCCCCTCCCCCAGCGAGGATCGAGGCGAATTCGTCGCGTCGGGTCGCCAGATCGCTCACCGTGCCATTGAGGTAGACGTCGAGCACGCGGCCGCCGCGAACAAGATAATTGATCTGCACCGTCCGGCCGCCGGGCTGAAGCAGCTTGGTCCTGACGACTTCCCCGCCGCCCTGGGAGGGGCTCGTCTGCGGATCAACGACAAAGCTCTCCCCGGAATAGTCGGTCACCTGATGGGCGTAGTCGGCGACGAGGAACCGGGCGAAGGCTTCGCGAACCGCAGCCTGCTGAGCGCCTGAGAACTTGCCCCAGGCGGGACCCGAGGCCAGTCTCGTCATGGTCCCGATGTCGAAGGCGGAGGTGATGGCGGGCCCGAAGCGCCGGTCGCGTTCGCGAACGCTGAGCGATCCGGCCGCCTTGAGCGTCGGCATCAGCTGCTGATAATAGGCCTCGATGCGCCGGGCGGCCGCGCTCTGCGCCTCAGCTGGCGAGGCGATCGCGCTTAAGGAGAGAAGGGCGAGCACGACTGCGATGAAGGGCGCCGACAGGCTCAGGCGAAAAGGGGAGCGTTTCATTTGTGGGGGATTCCATCTTGCTCGGATAGGAGACCTTTCGGCCCGCCGAGTACATTGTTTCAGGGGCCCGCCAGCGCAAGGCTCCGGCACGGCTTCTACAGCCATTTTGGGAATTGAGTCGAGACTCGGTCGGGCGCGGCGCGTGGACTGGATAACGCCATCAATTTTTGGCTTGCCCAACCTCGGCAACTGGCGGAGGCGGCGCGTCGGTCGCCAGACGGGACACATCTTCGAGACCCTGCTAGAGTTGGCGTCAATCTCCTCAAAATAACCGGAAATGGACGAGATGAGATATTGCATCGTCGGCGCTGGATTCAGCGGCGCGGTCATCGGTCGCGCTCTCGCCGAAGCCGGGCACAACGTGCTCGTGGTCGATGAACGCTCGCACGTGGCGGGCAACTGCCATTCAGCGCGCGATCCCGAGACCGGCGTCATGACTCATGTCTACGGTCCCCACATCTTCCACACTGGCGACGAGCGGGTCTGGGGCTATGTCCAGCGGTTTGGCGTGATGCGCCCTTACCGGCATCGCGTGCAGGCGGTCGCCGGGGGATTGGTCTATTCGCTGCCGGTTAACCTCCTGACCATTAACCAGTTCTTCCGCAAGACCATGAGACCCGAGGAGGCGGCCGCCTTCGTCGCCTCGAAGACCCGGAAAATCCCTGAGCCGGCCAATTTCGAGGAGCAGGCTCTCAGCATGATCGGGCCTGAGCTCTACGAGGCGTTCTTCCGCGGCTATACCCGCAAGCAATGGGGCCTCGATCCCGACCGGTTGCCCGCTTCCATCCTCAAACGCCTGCCGCTTCGCTTCAACTTCGATGATTCCTATTTCGCACACCCCCATCAGGCGATGCCGGAGCGCGGCTACACGGAATTGGTGGCCGCCATCCTGGACACGCCCCGCCTCGAGCTGCGATTGGGCGCGCGATTCGAGGATTTGACCGAGCCCTTCGCCCACGTGGTCTATAGCGGCCCGATCGACCGCTATTTCGGCAGATTCGCGGCGGTGTTCTCGCCAGTGACCGCGCGTACAAGCTGAAGAAGCCCGTCAGCCGTCAGGCAGGCCAGTGGCGTACCGAGCCAGCAGTGACGAGGACCGCACCCGCGGGCATCGCCGGAGCCGAACCCGGCCAGGTCTGACCTTCATCCGTTCGCTCGAGACCAACGGCCCTGCTCGTTTCCCATGCCAGGCACCAGACTCGTGAATGGAACCTAGCGAGCAAAGCGAGGCTTACAATGAGCGCCGTCGTCAAGGACGTGATGTCCCCCTCATCCGATCTCGGTGACCAGGGACGCGTCGTTCAAGGAGCTGGCCGCCAGGCTGTTCGAGCTCGGGGTGAGCGGGTTTCCCGTTGTGGATGGCGACGGGAAGGTCATCGGCGTGGTCTCCGAGGCCGACATGCTGGCCAAGGAGGCCCTGCAAGACGGGTACCACGGCCTGCGCGGAATGATCTCCGCCGCCACGCACCGCACGGAGCGCCGCAAGGCGGGCGGGGTGACCGCCGGCGACCTGACGACCTGCCCGGCAGTGACCGTCGGTGCTGACGATACGGTCGAGCACGCCGCGGCGCTGATGTATGACCGCGGGCTCAAGCGGCTTCCCGTGGTCGACGCGGCCGGGAAGCTGGTCGGGATCATCAGCCGGGTCGACGTGCTGGCCGTCTTCGACCGCCTGGATGAGGAGATCCGCGATGAGATCATCAGCCAGGTGATCCCGCGCCTGTCCGAGCCGAGCCGGCACTCGGTGATCGTCAAGGACGGCGTCGTGACCGTGGAAGGCACCCCGGAGACCATCCCGATCGGCCACGAGGTCCTCGCCCAGATCCGTCACGTTCAAGGCGTGGTGGCCGTCCATGACCGCCTCGTCTACCCGGTTCCCCCGATAGTCGCCGCGCCGGGCCCGTACTTCTAGCCATACCGACGCCTCCTCGCCGGTCGCCGGGCCGCCTCCCGCATCGCCAGGAGGCGGCCAGCTCCTATCGTGTAGGACCTTACTCGGACCTTCTTCCCTATAGCCGGCGCCTGGTGGCGGCGAGATTAGGCGATGACAGACCGCCGAGGTCACATCCAGTAGGCAAGGAGGTCGCCATGACTGGGATGACTGACGGGATCATTGCCGGGTACGACGGGTCGGCAGGCAGTCACAAGGCACTGCGCTGGGCGGCCCGGGAAGCCTGGGCCCGCGGGACGGTGCTGACCATCTGCCTCGCCTGGCCGCCAGATGACCTGACGGTGCTCGGCGACGCGGGACTCCATGATCGGGCCCGGCAGCGGGCCGATGAGATCCTTGCCTGCGGAGCAGGATACGCCGGGTCGGTCGCCGACCTCACCGAAGTCCGTACCGTGCTGGCCGAAGGGTCGCCCACGCGGGTGCTGTGCGAGCGCAGCAGCGCCGCCAAGATGGTCGTGGTCGGTTCCCGCGGGCACGGCGGGCTGGCCGGCGCGCAGCTGGGATCGGTTTCCTGGCAGGTAGCCTGCCACGGGCAGGGTCGGGTCGTGGTCGTCCGCGGGCAGTGGCGGCCGGTCAACCAGGCCCCCGGCCTGGTGGTGGCCGGCGTCGACGGATCGCCGGCGTCGCAGGACGCGCTGACGTTCGCCTTCGAGGAGGCAGCGCTACGCCACGTGGCGCTCGTCGCGGTGTGCGCCCTGGCGGACGCGCCCGGCATGGTCGGCGGCGCGCAGCGAATGGAAGACGACTTCAGCCGCCAGATGACCCTTCAGGAGAAGGAGCACCCAGAGATCACGGTGCTGCGGCACGTGGCGTTCGGCGCGCCGCGCTCGGCACTGCTGACGGCCGCAGCCGAGGCTCAGCTGCTCGTGGTGGGATCACGCGGCCTGGGCGGCGTCGAGGGCATGAGCCTCGGCTCGGTCGCCGGGGCGCTGCTGCACCATTCGCCCTGCCCGGTCGCCGTCGTTCACCCGGCGGCGCGCTAACCCTGATCCGCGCCAGCGGCCGCGGCGACGGCCGACGAGGAGGCCGGCTCGGCGTGGGCGTCCGTCCTGGACACGATCAGGACCGGCCGGGTAGCCATGTGCAACAGCCGGCTGGCCACGCTGCCCAGCAGAAGGCGGGACAGGTCGGTGCGGCTGCTCGAGCCGAGCACCACCAGGCGCGCGTCGTGGTCCTGAGCCGCGTGCAGGATGGCCCGGGCGATGTGCCCGAAGTTGGCCTCCCGTATCTCGCCTTCCGCGCTGACGCCCGGGACACGGCCCCGGCGTGTCGCCGCAGATCGGTGGCCCGTTCGAAATAAAGGACCAAAGTCCCGGGCCAGCGATCCAGTCGACCCTGCCGCTGCGGGCCGTGCGGGGCCCAGCGTCGGTACTGAGAGTGCGGCAGGGAGCTCTAACAGAAGGAGAACGGAAATGCCTGGCATCGTCGTCGGCGTAGACGGATCCGGCCACTCACAGCGGGCCCTGGAGTGGGCCATGAACGAAGCAGCCGTTCGTCATCTGCCGCTCACCGTCCTCACCGTCCACCCGTCCATCGTGGGTTACTTCGGCGGCGTCGTCACCTCCCCGCAGGACCTGGAGCTCACCGAGCAGGTTCGGGCGGCGGTGACGGCGGAAGCGGAAAAGGTGCTGGCCGGGCTGAACGGACCGCACCCGGAGTCCGTCACGGTCACGGCAATGCACAGCTTCCCGGCCGAGGAACTCATCAACGCGAGCAAGGAGGCCGGCATGATCGTGCTGGGTTCGCGCGGCGTGGGCGGGTTCACCCGGCTGATGCTGGGCTCGACCGCCGGCCAGGTGGTTCAGCACGCGCGCTGCCCGGTCGTCATCGTCCCGCCCGAGGACCGCGGCTGACGGTCATCGGAACGCCTTTAGCGAGCCCCGGAGGCTAACCTTCCGCGGTGCCGCCCAGCTGGTTATGCTTGCCGTGCGTCGTCGCCGGGAGGGATCTGCTGGTGGAACCTGGCACAGGGCGCCCGGAGCTGCTGCCGCATCTCGTGGCGTGGTGCACGCAATGCTGGCCGACCGAGCCGAGCATGGCCTCGACGAACCCGCCGTGCCCGGGGCTGCCGATCACCAGCAGCTCCGCTCCGGCCGACGCGTCCAGTAGCACCTGCGCCGGGTGACCCTGCACCACCTTGGTCCTGATCTTCGCCGGCTCGTCCGGCTGGAGACCTCGGCGATGGCGTCGGCGGCTACCTGCGCCGCAGTCCCCTCGAAGTCGAAGCCGCCCACGGGCATGGTCAAACCGTAGGTAGACGGGATCTCCCAGGCGATGACCGCCTCCACTACCGCGCCGGTCAGCCGGGCCTGCCTGACCGCCCACGCCAGCGCGGCCCTGGACGGGACCGAACCGTCCACCACGGCCACGATCCGGCGCTCACGCTCGCCGGGAGCCTCGCTGACGATCCCTTCCGGGTCGGGGCAGCTTCCCGGCTGCCCGGCCGAAACGGAGTCCGGTGGCCACCGCCATGGACGCCTCAAGCCGGTGCGGCGAGCGCACGGTCACGATGTGGCTGGCGGGGCGGGCTGACTGGCTGCGGGACCAAAGACCCGATCATGGTGCTGCAGGGTCAAGGCCCTGGCGATTACCGCCGCCTGCTCCTGAGCAACCTTCGCCTTAGCCTCGGCGGCCTTGGCCTGGGCCCTTGCGGCCGTCGCCTGCGACCCGCGCATGCTGGGTAGCTCACGCCGCCGAGCGTCAAGATGCTCGCGGCCTTCCTGATAAGTCCCATGACCGTCCCCTAGGTAGGCGCGGACACCGTCGAGCTGGTCACCGCCGACAACCCGGCCGCCGCCGCCCGCCTGGAGGCGGCCGGCTTGCCGAGGAGGCAGACCTGATCGTCGCCGGCTCCCGGCCACCGACCCGGACTGCGCAGCCGTGCTGGCAGCCCACCGCCGGCGCTGGCCACGCCGGCTTGCCCGGTGATCGCGCCGCGCAGGATCCGAGATCGCCGAACCCGCGCGCGATGCCTCGGCACCGCGGTCGCCGGCCTGCCTTACGGGGTCACCATGCCAGCCTGGTCCTTCCTGGTGCGTCAGCCCGCGGGAAACGGGGGGGCATGAACGGGACGTCGTCCCGGTCGGGCGGCGGGTAGGCCAGGCGGTCACGCACGGCGACCACTCCCTGGACGTGCCAGATCCGCTGGATGAGGTCGCGGCCGAGTTCGGCGGTCTCGGGCACGCCGGAAAGCGTTACCACGCCGTCCTTGACGGTCAGCTTGTATTTCTTCGGGTCGATGAGGAACTCGTTTTGCATCACCTCGGTGATGATCTCCTTGCGGATGTCCTGGCCGGAGCGGTCGAAGATGGCAAGCACGTCGGTCCGGGTGATGATCCCGACCAGGTGGCCGTCCGCGTCGACCACCGGAAGCCGCTTGAGCCTGCGCTGGGACATCAGCCTGGCGGCGTGCTCGACCGTGTCGTCGGGGGCGGCGGTCACCAAGGAGCGGGTCATCAGGTCGCCCGCGGTGACCCCGCGTGCCTTGTCCTGCTCCCGGTGGCGCCGGATGCCGGTGAGCACTGTGGGCGCGCTGTCGAGGGCGGCGACCTTGGCCAGCAAGTCGGCTTCGGAGACGACGCCGATCACCCTGCCGTGCTCATCGAGGACCGGGAAGGCGCTGACCCGGTGCTCGCGGAGGGCGGCGGCCATTTCCTTGAACGACGCGTCCTTCCTGACCCAGATCACGCGGGTGGTCATGACATCCTTGACCGCAGCGTTCATCGTCCTGTCTCCTTAGTCCGGCTGAGGTCGGCTTTCTGCCGCTTGAATCGACGACCACCCTGGGCGGCCAGATCGGCCGCGGGCGACGGCGGGCCGCGCAGCGCCCAGGCCAGGGCGACCGCGAGCAGGGCCCCGGCCAGCGGCCCGGCCAGGTAGATCCAGGCCTGGCCGAGCTCGCCGCTGACCAGGGCCGGGCCGAGGCTGCGGGCGGGATTCATCGACGCGCCGCTCACCGGGCTGGCCCACAGCCCGGCCAGGATCACGTAGCCGCCGACCGCGATCGCCGCGTTGTGGCCCACGTTGCGGGCCCCGGATCCTCCCGACGCCGTGCGTATTCATCATCCGCGCCGCGCCCGCGATGGTCGCGTCCGGGCGGACGGTGATGGCCGGCTTGCTCATCAGCGTGTCAGCGGTCAGCGCGGCCGGTGCGGCCGATGTAGCCGCCAGTGCCCGGGGGTCTCCGCGTCCAGCCGGGCATCCCGCGCCGCCTTGTCCTCCGCGGCGGGCAAATCGGATTCGGTGACCACGCCGACTACCTGCCTGCCCATCGTCAACACCGGCACTCCGCCGATCTTGTGCTCGGTCAGCAGACGAGCGATCTCCTGGTACTCGGCGGTCCGGTCAACGGTCACCACCGACGTCGGCATCACGTCGCCATCCTGGCGGGCCCTACCGGCCATGCCGCCATCCGTGATCAGCAGGCTGCGCGCCGGGGGCCGGCGGCGCGGCCTGGGAGCGCTCGCCGTGTTCGTTCAGGTGCTCCTCAACCTTGTCCAGCGCGCGGGCCACGTCAGAGCGGGCGGCCCGCGGCGGTTGCCCCGACTTGTAGTACGCGGCACCGAGGTGCCGGAGCATGGCATTCAGGTAATCATCCCGGCGTGACATGGCCAGCCTCCCTGCGGCCGCCGAACGAGTGCGGCTTCAAACGTCACAAGTTTTCGCCGCGCGGACGACCCGCAGTAGGGGCGTTGGTCCCCTTACCGCGGACACGGCTGGCCAGCTCGGCGCCCGCAGCTGATCGAAAGGCAGGGCCTTT